>NZ_GL538212.1:27233-81335 GCF_000165735.1 Megasphaera micronuciformis F0359 | reverse complement strand
ATTCACCTTCTCTTGTCAACCTCTTTTTATCTAAAAAAAGAAAAGCTCAAAAAAAGTATTTTCACGGTCATTGACGGGTCTCCCCAATCGGCTTCTAAAGCATATCATTCTGCTGTACCTATGTCAACGTTTCTCTTATACCTTAGTATCATTATTTGACATTGTGCTATGAGCTAATTTTATATTCTACCGTAAGTAGTAGACCTTATACATATTATATACGATACATCGAAAATCTCTAATATGAGCAAAGAGGGAAGCCCGCAGGCTTCCCTCTTTACATTCTATATAAATTCCGTTAACGGAATCTTATTTACCGAAATAACGTGCCAATAATCCGTCAAATGCACGGCCATGACGAGCTTCGTCTTTAGCCATTTCATGAACTGTATCATGAATAGCATCGAGATTTAATTGCTTAGCCAACGTAGCCAATTCTTTCTTACCTGCGCAAGCGCCTTGTTCTGCGGCAGCACGCATTTCCAGATTCTTTTTCGTATCGTCTGTCAAAACTTCACCGAGAAGTTCTGCAAACTTTGCAGCATGTTCAGCTTCTTCGAATGCATAGCGCTTGTAAGCTTCTGCAATTTCGGGATAGCCCTGGCGATCGGCAACACGGCTCATAGCCAAGTACATACCTACTTCGGAGCATTCGCCATTAAAGTTCATGCGAAGGCCTTCAACGATTCTTTCGTCAACACCCTTGGCTACACCTACACGATGTTCATCGGCATATTCTTTAGCGCCTTCCGTCATTTCGGAAAACTTTGATGCCGGAGCACCGCACTGGGGACACTTTTCAGGAGCTGCCTGACCTTCAAATACATATCCGCAAATTCCGCAAACAAACTTTTTCATATTTCATTCCTCCATCAATTGTTTTTGAAAATAATTTTTATTTACTATTAATAGATAATAGTTATTTGTTATGTTTAGAGTATAGCAAACTGTAAATGAGAATGCAAGGGGTAAAATTATTCTTTTTGCAAATATTTTAATTTTATTTAGGGCATAAAAAGAAGGGCCCCCGAGGGCCCTTCTTAAAGAATCGTCTATTTCACGACTGCAGTTGTAATAATTTTTGTAAATTCATCGGCTTTCAAACTGGCTCCGCCTACAAGGCCTCCGTCAATATCAAGCGATGAGGTAAGTTCTCCGACATTACCGCTTTTGACACTACCGCCGTAAAGAATTGAAATCTTGTCAGCCGTCTTTATGTCATATAAAGCTTCCAGCTTCCGACGAATAAGAGCACACACTTCCTGAGCCTGTTCAACCGTCGCCGTTTTCCCCGTACCGATTGCCCAAATAGGTTCGTAGGCGATGACAATATTCTCTACTTCCTCCTTGCTTATACCGGCAAGTCCCGCTTCTATTTGCCCTTCAATAAACCTCTGCATTTCTCCCTGCTCACGCTGTTGCAGGGTTTCTCCACAACACATAATGGGAATCAAGTCGTGAGCCAAGGCCGCCTTGACCTTCAAATTCACCGTTTCATCCGTTTCATTAAAGTATGTACGCCGTTCGGAGTGACCGATAATTACGTATTCCACGCCGATATCGACCAACATGGACGGTGATACTTCTCCCGTGTAGGCCCCCGACTCTTCAAAATGCATATTTTGTGCTGCAATATGAACAGCCGTTCCCTGAGTCAATTGAACAGCTGTTTCCAAATAAGGAAATACAGGTGCGACAACGACTTCTGGCTTTACGCCCAATGCCACATCGGCAACCAGTTCAGTCAATACGGACTTCACTTGTTCCCCTGTATGATTCATTTTCCAATTCCCTGCTATGATCGTTTTTCTCATACTTATACTCCTGCCAGAATTCCTTATTCGCTTAATGATGCAATACCGGGCAATATCTTACCTTCCAAATATTCAAGGGAAGCGCCGCCGCCTGTCGAAATGTGCGTAATCTTATCAGCCAACCCGGCTTTGTTGACAGCTGCTACAGAATCACCGCCGCCTACAACCGAAACGGCTTTCGAATCGGCAACGGCTTGTGCCACCGCTTCCGTCCCCTTGGCAAAGTGTTCCATTTCAAACACACCCATAGGTCCGTTCCAAACGATGAGTTTCATGGGTTCAAGCTTATGAGCAAACAATTCCCGACTTTTTGTTCCTATATCCAAAATCATCCAATCAGCAGGAACGTCGGCTACATCAACTTCCTTATACAGTGCTTGGGCAGCAAATTCAGCCGCCACAACTACGTCGACGGGCAACAACAACTCCGTATTCTGTTTTTTAGCTTCTTCCATTAAGGTTGATGCCAGTTCAATTTTATCTGCTTCTACCAAGGATTTCCCGATACCGTACCCTTGTGCAGCCAAGAAAGTATTGGCCATACCGCCGCCGATAATCATTAAATCCACCTTAGGTAAAAGACTGGAAATAACTTCAATCTTATCCGATACCTTAGCACCGCCGATAATAGCGGCAAAAGGATGTTCCGGATGTTCTACGGCACCACCGATAAAGCGGATTTCTTTTTCCAAAAGCAATCCTGCCGCCATAGGTAAAAATTCCGTAATACCGGCTACGGATGCATGTGCACGGTGGGAGCATCCGAAAGCATCGTTAATACCTACATCGGCTAACTGAGCCAACGCCTTGGAAAAGGCCGGATCGTTCTTTTCTTCTTCTTTATGATAGCGCAGGTTTTCCAAGAGAAGGACTTCGCCGGGTTTAAGGCTCTTTGCCATTTTTTCCGTTTCCGGGCCGACACAGTCCGGAGCCATTTGCACAGTGCGACCCAACAGTTCACTCAAACGTGCAGCTACGGGACGAAGAGAAAATTCGGGCTTCGCTTCTCCCTTAGGTCTACCGAGATGGCTCGCCAAGATAACGGCACTATTGTGATCCAACAAATATTGAATTGTCGGCAAGGTTTTTACAATCCGCGTATCGTCCGTAATCTGCTGTTTATCATCAAGCGGGACATTAAAGTCGGCACGTACAAATACCTTTTTTCCGTCAAGAGACACATCTTTAATTGTTTTTTTCATAAATTCCTCCTGCAATACGGGCAAGACGACTTCTTAAAACGGCTTTTGTCCTGCCAAGAAGCGAACCATGTCGACTATGCGTCTTGCATAACCCCATTCATTGTCATACCAGGCTACGATTTTAACCATTCCGCCATCCATAGTAAGCGTCAACGGAGTGTCGATAATGGCCGTATGTTCATTACCGCGGTAATCGACCGAAACAAGTTCGTCTTCATTGGTCGTAATAATTCCTTTATAAGCGCCTTCAGCTGCCTTCTTCAGCGTAGCATTTACGTCTTCTGCCGTTACGCCTTTTTCTTTTAACTCCAATACGATATCAATAATCGATACATCGGGAGTCGGTACGCGTACGGCATGGCAACTGAGCTTACCGGCTACTTGGGGCAATACTTTGCCGATAGCTTCGGCCGCGCCGGTCGTCGTCGGAATAATCGACATACCGGCTGCTCTTGCTCGGCGCAAATCGCGATGAGAAACATCCAAAATTTTCTGATCCACCGTATAGGAATGTACGGATGTAGTCATACCGCGTTCTACCCCATATGCTTCATCAAGGCATTTAAAGATAGCTGCCAAACAATTTGTCGTGCACGATGCGCCGGAAATAACATGATGTTTTTCCGGATCATATTCATCCGTATTGACGCCCATAACAAGAGTCTTATCGTCAATCGTTGACGGCGCTGTAATAATAATTTTTTTTACACTTCCGCCCAGGGGCAGTTTATCCTGTGCCGACGGCGAAACGCGACCGGCATATTTTCCCGACGCTTCAATAAGAATATCCACTCCCAAGCCGTTCCAGTCTACATTTTTAATATCTTTTTCCTGAAACAGAGGGTATTTCACTCCGTCCATAATAATATGGTCCGAGTCATAAGAAATATCATTCGGCATAGTGCCGAACATGCTGTCATATTTTAATAAGTGCGCCATTTGCTTAGGCGTGCCTATATCATTTAAAGCGACAATTTTAATATCGTCGCCGAATCGCTGTGCAATTTTGAATATTTGTCTACCGATTCGACCGAATCCGTTAATACCGATGTTTACCATTGTATACACCCTTTCATTTGTTAAATCAAGGTCATGATTTTTTCGGCCGCTCCCTCGTCAATGACTAAGGTTCCCTTTCGGCAAGCCCGCATAACGGAGACAATTGCCTCTCCCTTTACGGTGCCGCCGGCAACGGCTATAACATGTGAGTGCATTTGCACATCCTTCAAAGATATGCCTACATTATCGGAAACATGGACGATTTCTCCGTGAAGATTACAGTAACACCCCAAGGCCTCGCCTACAGCCCCGTGGCCGGTCAGATATTCGGTCAGCCTTTTATCGACGCCGCGCCGTTTAGCCATAATGTCAGCACGACCGATACCGAAGAGCAGGATATCCGCTCTCTTCGCCAGATCGACAGTTCGTCTCGTATCCTTATCACTGTCAAGAAGCAGGCGAATGGCGGCGGCATTCAATCCGTCGGGTACATGCATCATTTGCGATGTTGTTCCCGTCGTCCAGGCAATCTGCGAGGCTATATAGTTAGCCTGACGTTTCACATGATTCCCCAGACCCCCTCGTGCCGGCACGATAACCGCATCTGTCGATACTTCCGGCAACCTTTCGGCCAACTCTGCCAACGTTGAGCCGCCGCTGACTGCGACGATTTCCGAATTTCCCAATAAAGAGGCAAGAATTTCGGCACCCTTACGTCCCAACTCTTCCTTGGCCGTCTTATCCCGATCACTGTTTCCGGGCACGATATACACGTGCTCCAATTGTAATTCCTTACGAATTTGTTTCTGCATATCGTCCAAGTTATTCAAATGGACGAAACAGTCCAGAAGTTCCGGCATCAGTCGTTGGCCTTCCGCTTCCAACTCAATACCGGCTGTTGTAAATCGGACTATTCCGTTGCGTCTCAACACATCCACATGTGCTCGTACAACTCGTTCGGAAAGGCCTGAAAGAGTGGCGAGACTTCGCCT
The DNA here is from genome assembly GCF_000165735.1 of Megasphaera micronuciformis F0359. Taxonomy (GTDB): domain Bacteria; phylum Bacillota; class Negativicutes; order Veillonellales; family Megasphaeraceae; genus Megasphaera; species Megasphaera micronuciformis. Next base: position 76,328 of record NZ_GL538212.1, on the reverse strand, counting down.
TCCTACAGGCTGCGCATCGGAAATATGGCGTAATAACAAATACCGTTCTCTTACTATCCCCATTACATCGGGTGCTATTTTTTGAAAAACGTCGAGAAGACCGACTTTCATCTTCTTCCTCCTGTGTTTATCGCCATACCCGCATGCGACTTTCCTTATAAGCCTTTCGAGCCGATATATGCGGCTAAATCGTTTACTCTCAAGGAATAGCCCCATTCATTGTCATACCAGGCGACTACTTTAATCATATTGCCGTCAACCACCTGCGTATCCAACCCGTCCACAATGGAACTGTGTGTATCGCTGATATAATCGGACGACACGGTAGCATCTTCCGAATAAGCCAATATTCCCTGTAAGGGGCCTTCAGCCCATTTTTTAAGTGCTCCGTTTACTTCTTCTACGGTTACGTTCTTTTCCAAAACGGCAACCAGGTCCGTCATGGAAACATTCGGCGTCGGTACACGCAGAGCCATGCCCGTAAACTTTCCTTTCAGTTCGGGCAAAACAAGGGCTACGGCCTGAGCTGCGCCGGTAGACGTAGGAATAATGGATTGTGTCGCACACCGGGCACGACGTAAATCCTTATGTACCGAATCAACCAAGTGCTGATCATTCGTATACGAATGAACGGTCGTCATCATACCGCGAACAATACCGAATTCGGTTGAAAGAACCTTGGCTACGGGAGCCAGGCAGTTCGTTGTACAAGATCCGTTCGAAACAATATGGTGCTTGTCCGGGTCGTACGTCTCTTCATTAACTCCCATAACAATAGTAGCATCCGCATCCTTACCGGGTGCTGTTATAACAACCTTCTTGGCACCGCCCGCCAAATGTTTGGACGCCGATTTATGATCCTTAAACTTGCCCGTCGATTCAACAACAATATCGACTCCCGCTTCTTTCCACGCAATATTGGCCGGATCCGTTTCATTCATAACCGGAATAGGCCGACCATCCACAACCAGAGCCTGTTTTTGCGTATCGTACGATACGTCGTGATTCCACGTGCCGTGTACGGTGTCAAACTTTAACAAGTCGGCCATAATAGGACCGACCGAACGGTTATTAATAGCCACAATCTCTACATCAGGTTGCGACAATGCCGTTCTGAATGTGCATCTGCCGATTCTTCCGAACCCGCTGATACCGATTTTTACTGTCATTCCGCGTCCTCCTTACTCCTATTTCCAATTGGCTTTTATAAAAGCCGGTGTATCTTAGTATTTACATTATAAATATATACTAAATACGATTTAATGTAAACTATATGCAGAGTTTTTTCCCTGAAGGTCGCGGGTATCGTGCTGCACCATTTAAATTTAGTGTATACTATTTATTTCAATCATCAATCAAATTGTGACCCGTCATCTGAGCCGGCTGTTTCATTCCTGCCATATACAGCAAGGTAGGTGCTACATCAGCCAAGATCCCGTCATGTAAATGAGCCTCTTTATGTTCTTGGCTGACAAGAATACAAGGTACATGATTGGTAGTATGCGCCGTATAGGCAGAACCCGAAGTCGGATCCGCCATTTTTTCGGCATTGCCGTGGTCGGCAATGATTAATGCCTGCCCGCCGTGTTCTAAAAGCAAATCCGTAATCTTTCCGACACAGGTATCAACAGTTTCGACAGCCTTAACAGCGGCCTTCATATCACCCGTATGACCGACCATATCGGCATTGGCAAAATTCAGAATAACCATATCATAAATACCCTTGTTCAGCTCTTTTATGACCGCATCCGTCACTTCGTAGGCACTCATTTCCGGTTTCAAGTCGTAAGTAGCAACTTTAGGGGATGCAATAAGAATCCGATCTTCCCCGTCATTTTTCGCTTCTTCGCCACCGTTAAAGAAATAGGTTACATGAGCATACTTTTCCGTCTCGGCAATGCGCAACTGTTTTTTACCCGCTTGAGCAAGCACTTCCCCCAAAGTGCTATCCAAGTGTTCTTTACCGTATATAACATGAACAGGCAATGAATCTTCATACGTTGTCATAGTCGCAAAATACAGATTATGCAGTAAGGGCCGTTTGAATCCTTCAAAAGACGGGCTGACAAAGGCTTCCGTCAATTGACGTGCCCGGTCGGGGCGGAAATTGAAGAAAATCAGAGAATCGCCGTCACGAACAGGCACCTTTTTTAATACCGTCGGTACGACAAACTCGTCGGACACGTCACGGGCATACGAATTATCCAGGCATTCCTGCCAATCTTTTGCCGTTTCGCCGTCCCCGTCCGCTACAGCTCTGTAGGCTTTTTCTACACGGTCCCATCGTTTATCTCGATCCATAGCATAGTAACGGCCGCTGATCGTAGCGATTTCACCCGTACCGATACGCCGGCATTCTTCATCCAGTTCCGCTAAATACTCGCCGGCACTGCGCGGCAGTACATCTCGGCCGTCGAGAAAGGCATGAATGTACACTTCTTTAAGGCCGTACGAGGCCGCCATTTCAAGAAGGCCGTACAAATGCTTTTCACTACTGTGAACACCACCGGGTGACACAAGCCCCATAAGATGCAGTGCATGTCCGCCGGCCGCATTCTTCATAGACTCAATTAAAGCAGGCTTATCAAAGAAAGCCCCCGTTTCTATATCCTTTGTAATTTTCGTAAGAGATTGATAGACAATGCGACCGGCACCGATATTCAGGTGGCCTACTTCCGAATTGCCGATTTGTCCGTGAGGCAGCCCTACGGCTTCGGCGGAAGCTTCCAAATACGAGTGCGGATATATTTGCATCAATTTCGGCAAAACCTTAAGATTCGCTTGAGCTACTGCATTGTATTCTTTCTTTTCGCTCAACCCGAACCCGTCCATAATAATCAACATGACCGTATTCTTCTTTGCCATTATCATTCTCCTTTACATCATACCGAAGGCCGTAAACAAAACAGGCAGGAGATTCCTCTCCCGCCTGTCGGTAACTTATTGCCTCTTCGTTTCGGCCACCCGCACAAGCGGATTATTTTTTGCTGTTGTAGTCATTCATTACGGCAATCAAATCGCAAACTTTGTTGGAATAGCCGATTTCATTGTCATACCAGGATACAACTTTAACGAACGTATCCGTCAAGGCGATACCTGCATCGGCATCAAACACGGATGTCAACGTGCAACCGAGGAAATCGGACGATACGACCGCATCTTCCGTGTAACCGAGGATTCCCTTCAATTCTCCTTCGCTCGCCTTCTTCATTGCAGCACAGATTTCTTCGTACGTTGCCGGTTTTTCCAAGTTAACCGTAAGATCGACAACCGATACATCCAAGGTCGGCACACGCATAGCCATCCCGGTCAACTTACCGTTCAATTCGGGAATAACCTTACCTACGGCTTTAGCTGCACCCGTAGACGAAGGGATAATATTTCCCGATGCGGCACGACCGCCGCGCCAGTCCTTGGCAGACGGTCCATCAACGGTTTTCTGTGTAGCCGTTGTCGAATGAACGGTTGTCATCAAACCGTCTTTAATGCCGAAAGCGTCGTTCAACACTTTCGCAACCGGTGCCAAGCAGTTGGTCGTGCAAGATGCATTGGACACAATCTGCTGTCCCTTATAGGTATCCGTATTGACACCGCAAACAAACATATCAGCCTGGCGTCCGTCTTCACCCTTCTTGGAGGGGGCTGAAAGAACTACATATTTAGCGCCTGCCTGCAAATGTTTTTCAGCAGCGTCCATAGTCAAGAAACGTCCTGTAGATTCAACCACATATTCGGCACCCACTTCATTCCATTTTAAGTTGGCAGGATCCGTTTCCGCCGTTACGCGAATTTCCTTACCGTTTACAATGAGTACGTTGCGTTTTGCGTCAGCCTCGACAGTGCCTTCAAACTGACCGTGCATCGTATCATATTTTAACATATATGCCATATAATCTACAGGCAACAAATCATTGATGCCCACGATTTCAATATCATCACGATTCTGTGCCGCGCGAAAAACAAAACGACCGATACGGCCGAAACCGTTAATACCGACTTTAATCATAGTTGAAACACTCCTTATTTGAATAGAAACCGTTACACACTAACATTCAATTTCAACTTACGAGTGTATTATGACACATCGGGACATAACTTACAATGACATGGACGTATTAAGTCCCGATTTATTTTTTCTATAACTCCGGGTTATTCCGGAATCACAGTATTTATATGTTTATCGTCTATAGTCACTAAGACCAGGCCGCCCTTTCGAGAATAGCCCGTATCCCAAAGTTCTTTGAGAGAAAACCAACGAAAGGTGCCGTAACTGACCACCTTGACCATCGTTTCTTGAGCAAATTCTTCATACCCCGCCAACCAGAACCAATGCCAAACGAAGTTCTTTAAATCGGGACTTTTATGGCGCAGGTTCAAATACGGTACGAGCATGCCCATATCAATTTGTGCCGTAACGGCATGCTTAAACAACTCATACGAGCAGTCACCGTGCAGACCGTCAAGATCTACAGAATCTATGCCTCGGTCTTGCAAATATCGACCGTACCCGTCTATCCAGATTTCTACTGTATCTATTCCGGTCGCTCGCGGGCTCAAGTATGGTTTCATAAGCTTAGAAAAGGCCACATACTCCTTTTCAGTAACCGGTCGCTGTGCATCAAAAGGGTATAATTCGCCAAGACCGTAAAAGCGTGCCAAATAAATACTTACATCACAGGCGACAACAGCTCCGCAACCGCCCTGTTTCATACGAATATCTTTAAAGTGTTCCTGATTGTAGCCGTACTCGCAGTCTACTTTAAACAACGGCAATTCTTTCACCCTTGTCCCCCCTATCCGACTCCGGTAGTATATAAAAGCCGGCTGTATGTCAGCCGGCTTTTACGGAATCCTTGTCCGTCTTAAAAAACACGTTCTTTTTCCGTCTTTTGAACCAGAGATTTCACAATCCGTCCGAAATCCTCGTGCGTAGATTCCGTAGCACTGACAGAGTATATAAAAGCACCGCTTCTCCAATAAGCGGCATAAGCACTAGAATCACTTTCAGTTACAAAGACGATCGTGTGATTGACTACGTCTACCTGCCAGGGGGTCCCGTAGTACCCGCTGAGAGTCGGTCCGTCCACAGTGCTTCGCAAAGCGGTCCTGACGAGAATTCGATTGTTATTCTTTACATTCTTCTCTATATAAGAAACTTGAGCCGCTGACTGGATGGCAGAGCTATGCGTTAAAGCGAACTGTTCATTTTCATCCAACGTTAAGGGCCTGAATCCGACCGCTTCGGCTACAGCCGACACGCTTTTATAGTCCTTAATCGGATTAGGCATACCGACTGCACCGATAGCAACCTGTTCAGGTGCACTTGTAAGAATGACCGCTTCTTCCGCCGTTGCCATGCCCGTCATCATCATGAACGTCAAAAAAGTTGCCAGTAATTTTATCTTCATGGTTTTCCTATTTCAATAAGTCATCAAATACTTTTTTAATATAAAACTTCGTTTCTCCGTATGATTCCCCGGGATGTGCTTCATATACTTTCTTATCACCTACAAAAAAATTGGGCACATATTCATAGACATGGCCTGCCACGATATCGGGATTTTCCGTTTCTTCATACCACGTAAGGGGAATATCCTTATAGGCCGGATTTTCCTCAATCAGTTCTCCTATGGCTTTCTTTGCATTCGCACAATAGGGACATTCGTGTAAATAAAAAGCTGTAATTTTTTCCATGGATATCACTCCCGTTCATTTACTATATCATACCTTATAAAAAGGTAACTTTATTATACCATACCTTTTGGGTAGAATAAAGAATCATAAAATCCACTACATCCGTCCATTTTTAAAATCTCTAAAAACGGCATGGATATGCCCTTTACTACGGTTTAATTTTTTCGGAAAATACAACTAAATTTAAGGGGATTTTCAGCTATTTTTTACTGGTATTCTAAAAAGAAAAATGCTAAAATGAATTGATTTTTATTACGGGTTTTTACCCAATTTATAATGGAAGAAGGACTGATAATGAAAACTAACCGTCGTAAAATGTCTTGGGTGCAGCTCACCTTTATTACTGCAGCCAATATGCTGGGAGCCGGCATCATCATGTTACCCTCTCAGCTCGCCGAGGTCGGCACGATCTCGATTTTCTCTTGGATTATTACGTCTCTCGGTTCTCTGGCTCTGGCCATGACCTTTTCCCGATGCGGTATGTTTACTACTAAAACGGGCGGTATGGGCGGTTATGCCGAGTACGGTTACGGACGAATAGGACATTTTATGACGAATTACGCCTATTCAGTTTCTATAGTTATTGCCAACGTGGCGATTTCCATTTCCGCAGTCGGATACGGAGCCGGCTTTCTGGGCATGGATTTTTCACCGGTGCAAACTTGTTTATATACTATCGCCTTGCTGTGGATAGCCGCCAGCCTTAATATCAAGGGCAGTCGTTATTCAAGCAGGCTGACAACCTTTACGATTTGGTGCTCCATTCTGCCGATTCTGACGATTTCCGTCATCGGCTGGTATTGGTTCAATCCCACAACATGGATCGATGCTTGGTGTCCCAATCCCATTAGTTGGAGCGATGCCGTCGGCAATTCCATAGCCTTGACTTTATGGTCTTTCCTCGGTTTGGAATCGGCATCGGTAAATGCGGACGCCGTTGAAAATCCGCGGACTTCCGTTCCTAAGGCAACCTTCCTCAGTACGGCTTTCGTTGCCGTCATCTACATTGCCTCGACCAATGTTATTGCCGGCATTGTTCCCAACGCTGAATTGTTGACATCCGATGCTCCCTTCGGCATGGCCTTTGCCAGAATGTTCGGGTCCACAACAGGACGTATCGTCATGGGACTTATGGCCTTCGCCTGCGCAGGCTCACTTTTGTCCTGGCAGTTCACCTTGGCCCGTGTTTTTAAGACCAGTGCTGAAAGAGGTCTCTTTCCCAAGGTGTTTGCCAAGGTTACTCAAGCAGATGTACCCTTGCACGGTATGTTTTTGATTCTGGTTATGCAAACACTCCTGTCTCTTATGACCATCAGCCCGTCCTTATCGGCTCAGTTCGCCCGACTCGCCAATTGGGCGGTAGTGACGAATGTCATTCCGTATATCTTCTGTGCATTATCCTTAAAGCCGCTTTTGAAAGCTGAAGGAATTACCAATACGGAATGCAATAAAAATATGTCGTCCTTTCTTGCCGGAGTCTCCTTAATTTATTGTCTCTACGCACTCACTACCATTACGTTTGCCACCTTCCTGGGCGGGGCTTTCGTTCTCTTCATCGGCTGGCTTACGTATATGATCCGTTTCAATATTTTAAAAACAAATTTTATCATAAATCAGGAAGCGAAGTGAACGCTAAAAAGCGTTGCCCTTAAAGGCAACGCTTTTTTTTACGCAGTTTTATTCGTATAAACGGGATGAATAAGTCGAATATTCCTATCGTACAGGCTATAGAAATAACAATAAAAAGTGCATACGTAAGTGCAGGAAGAATAAAAACCCAAACATTATTACGCATCGTCAAATGGGTAAGTTCAAAGGCATATAAACCGGTAGCCCCATTTACAAATGCCTGTACAAAGAAAAACAGACAAACTGCAAAAATGACTCGTACTAACCCTAACATTCTAAGGGATAAGGTCGGAGACGTTTCTTTCTTAGGATAAAAATAAAAAGCAAAGGTGCCGATAATAAAAGTAAAGTACACAACCGTATTAATAAAAAAGAAAAGTCCGATTAAACCGAGTGCAAAGGTTTCCTGTGCTTGAACCCCGTCGAGCTTTACTACGGGAAAGAAGAAGAGCGCGCTCATACCTGCCGGTATTGGCAAGGCATAAAACAAAGGATCGATAAAGTCGGAAAAACTCCGTTTTCGCACCTTATCATGCCATAGAAAAAAGATACGACCCATAACAACTTGCCCCATGAGCACCGCTATCATCCACAACGTATACACGCCGACTCTGGAGGGATAGGTTTGCCAAAATCCTGTGCTTCTTAGCGCTCCTAAAAAGGCCGTTCCGAAAAGGAGTGCCACAACTGTCGCATAAATCAGTAACCCTGTAGGCGGGTACACGGACTTCCCGAAAAGGCGCATATCTCTACGCCGCAGCCAAGGCGGAACAGTAAGGATTAATACACCAAGCAGTAACGGCGACAGACTCGTAAAGAAAATCCGATCGGACACGAAGGTGCCGAACGGTAAGGGCAAAATCCACAATGCGGACCAGGCAACGGCGGCTACGAGACCTTTAAGGGTTTCCCGCATAAACCGACTCTCCTTTCCGCATTTTACGACCCGTCAGTATGCAAGCAATGGTTAAGGTAAGAACCAAATCGGCATACATGAGAATTATAAAGACCAGGTCTCGACCGGCGGCAGGCCATTGCCAAAAAGGTGCCAGACATTGCATCAGATTGCCGTGTTCTACTACAGCATACACGGCAACAGCGACAATAATCCGCGCCGCCACGATACCTATACGGCGAATGCGCACATTTTTATCGCCGAAAGCAGCTCCCGCCATCCCTACATAGGCCAAGGGAATAACCGTCGATAAAAAACCGTAGGAAACTGCAGCCACAACGGCACTGGACCCACTATGAATCGTATAGGCGCCGATGGGTATAAGAATGGTAAAAAAGCTCATATACAAAGCCTGCTTACACACATCTTTCCATAAGGACATACCAAAACCTCCGTATTATACTTCATTATTTTTCAAGTATATCAAAAAAATACATCTCATCATAGGCTTCCCCTTTTACCTAAAGATCGCTTATATTATAATAACGGGTATGTACGGAGGTCAGAATGAAACGAAAATACTTTTTCTTTGATATTGACGGAACCTTGGGCTTAAAACTGACAAAGCAGTTACCGGCCGATACGGCTTATTGCCTGAAACGACTGGTACAAAAAGGACACTTTATCGCCATAGCGACAGGTCGAGCCCAATATGATGCGGCCCACGTCGCCAAAGCATACGGCATTCACTCATTTGTCGCCGACGGCGGTAACAGTCTTACACTGGACGGAAAAATCCTTAAGCTTGAGCCATTACCACTCACAGCCGCCAAGGCCGTTTTGCGAGAATTTGAAAAGCAAGGTATTCCTTGGGCGGCTGCTACGGAAAACGAACCGATTATGCGTTCCAAATACGATAGCTTTGACATCTCCGGGTATACTCATTTTGAACAACATTACGGTACGGATGACACTATTGATTCCATTCAAGCCGTTTATAAGATTTTTTTCGATTGCCCTGCAGTTATGCCGAACTTACACGGCCTCCCCGTCATTCCTTATTTAGGAAACCGTCTTTTAATAGAACCGACTCACAAAGAAAAAGGGATTTTCGAACTCATGAAAATAATGGGGGAGTCTCCGGAAAATGTTGTAGTTTTCGGTGACGGCATGAACGACATTTCCATGTTTACAAAGCCGTTTTTTTGCATTGCCATGGGTAATGCAAAAAAAGAACTCAAAGCCCGTGCAGACTACATAACAGACCGCAATGATGCGGGCGGAATCGTAAAAGCGTGCAGTAAATTCGGCTGGATTTAGTATTATTACATATGCTACATAAGGAGCTTTATTATGAATAAAACCTTTGCTTCTCTGGGCATTAACGCCTCTCTTGTGGAAGCTTTGACAAATCAACATATTACGGAACCTACGGCTGTTCAGGAACAGGCCGTACCGGCTGCCCTTAAAGGGCATAATCTCCTCGTCCAGGCACAAACCGGTACAGGTAAAACCTTGGCTTTTCTTCTACCGATTTTCCAAGGTATAAAAAAAGACGTGTCTATGACACAAGCCTTGATTATGGCACCGACACGCGAGTTATCAGAACAGCTTGCCACCGTCGCCGACTCTTTTACGCCTGTTACGGGCTTGGACATTCTCAATCTTATCGGCGGCAAAACCATTGAAAACCAATTGCAGAAATTGCACCGTCGGCCTCAAGTCATTATCGGTACACCCGGTAGACTCTTAGACCATTGCCGCCGCAACTCTCTCGACTTGAGCGGTGTTCACTATGTCGTCGTCGATGAAGCGGACCAAATGCTGCAGTCCGGCTTTTTATCGGAGGTGGACGAACTTATCGGCATGACTCCGAAAAAAAGGCAACTCCTCTTTTTTTCCGCTACCATCCCCGATAAAGTACGCAGCCTTGCCAAAAAGCATATGGATCGGCCCCTAAGCCTTACTGTCCGTGAAGGCGAAACGGTTACGCTGGAAAATATAGAACAGCGAATTTACATGATGAGCGAAGATCGCAAATTTGAAAAACTCTGTGATATGCTCACCGAATTTAACCCCTACCTGGCCGTTGTCTTCTGTAATACGAAAGACCGAACTAAGAAACTGGCGAGCGATCTTATCGCCCGCGGTTTTAACGTCGCTGAACTGCAAGGCGATATGTCTCAAGGGCGCCGTAATCAGGTGATGCGTGATTTTGCCAAGGCCAAGACACAAATTCTCGTCGCTTCGGATATTGCCGCCCGAGGTATTGATATTGAAGGGATTTCCCACGTTTTCAGTTACGATGTCCCCGGTGATACGGACTACTATATTCACCGTATCGGGCGTACGGGACGTGCCGGATCTTCAGGACTATCCGTCATGTTCGCTACAGGTGCCGATGAAGACAAAATCCGGCGCATTGAACACACTATACAAGCAACGATCACGAAATACACGGCTAACGGTAAGATTAAGACAGTAGGAGCCAATAAGGTTCCTAAGAAAAAGCGGGTCTACAAAGACACCCGCCCGGCCAGCACCTACCAGGCTACTAAAAAGAAAGTACATAAAACAAAGCACAAGGGTGCCGATCACCGACGTCGCAAATAGGAAACAGTAACAACAGATGAATCTACGTATACTATAAGGAGACAGACATGAACAAATACGAAATAGAAACCGTCGAATTAAAAGCGCCTAGTCTGAATCGCAATGATTTAGCTTATGCTATGAAATATCGCTATGCATGCAAAAAATTTGACTCAGCTAAAAAGATTTCCGACGACGATTGGAATGCGATTCTTGAGTCCGGCCGATTAGCACCGACATCTCTCGGTTTTGAAGCCTTCCGGTTATTAATAGTACAAAACCCGGATATCCGCGAAAAGATGAAACAATACGGCTGGGGAATTTTAGCAGGTCTCGAAGCCAGTCACGTAGTCGTATTCCTGGCTCGCAAAAAGTCGGACCTCGAATTTGATTCCCCCTACATCCGCCATATTCAAGAAGAGGTAAAACAATTACCGCCTGAAGTAGATGCTGCATATCGCCAAAAATATGCTCAATTCACTACTGAAGATTATAAAACTTTTGAATCCGAACGGGCTGCCTTCGACTGGTCTTCCAAGCAGGCCTACATCGTCATGTCCAATATGATGACTATGGCGGCTTATGAAGGACTTGATTCTTGCCCCATGGAAGGCTTTAATCAAGATAAGATGACCGCCTTTTTAGGTGATGAACTCGGTCTGTTCGATACGAACCGCTTCGGAATTGCCGTTATGGCAGCCTTCGGTTATCGCGACGAAAAACCGCACCGCAACAAAACACGCCGCACTTTGGATGAAATCGTTCAGATTGTTGAATAAAAACCGTGAGGCTGTACGGAATGAAAATACATTCCGTACAGCCTCTTTTGTATGTGTCTAGGCACTAAAAACCGTCGTTCCGTCAATAATTGTCTTTTTTACTTGTAAAGTATTTTCATCAAGAAGGACTATATCCGCCGCCTTACCGACTTCAAGGGACCCCAACTGATGATCCAAGCCGAGGCTTACGGCTACATTCAAGCTTGCCGCCGCCACAGCTTCCGGCAAGGACGCACCCGTATTATGCATGAATCGACGTACACCGTCAGCCATGGTAAGAACACTGCCTGCTAAAGTTCCGTCTGCCAATTCCGCACGATTCTCGTGAACGAAAACCTTCTGTCCGCCCAATTCCGACTCACCGTTTTCTGTCAAGCAAGCTCTGATGGAATCGGTAATCAAGATGATACCGTTCCTCCCCTTTGCTATATACGCCAACCTTTGTGCTGCCGGATGCAGGTGTACATCATCACAAATAAGTTCGCACACGGCCCGTTCATCCGTCAAGGCCGCACCTACCACACCCGGCTTGCGGTGATGTAGAGGTGATTGAGCATTATATAAGTGAGTCACATGATAATGATCAAGACCTGCCAAACGCTCTGCCAGCTTTTCATACGTAGCGGCACTATGCCCGACAGAAACTATGATTCCCGCCTTTTTACACGCTTCTAAAAAAGAGTTGTCGGGTAAAGTCTCCGGCGCCAGAGTAACGATGCGTACCGTATCTATAAAGGGTTCGATTAACGAAAAATCGGCCTTAACAATATGGATGCTCTTTTGAGCCCCCTTATAGACATCATTGATGAACGGCCCCTCCATATGGGCACCCAGGACTTTTGCCCCGATACACCGCTCCTTCATATAACGGCGAATACGAGTCAATGCACGCGTAATACTTGGCAGATCATAAGTCATAGTCGTCGGCAGAAAGGCCGTAACACCCGTTTCGGGCAAGCGTTTTGCCATGACGGCTAATGCTTGAGGATCGTCATCCATGACATCGACGCCTCCCAGGCCGTGAATATGTTCATTAATAAAACCCGGCACCGCAATATAGCCGTTTCCGTCCGTTATAACACGACATTTTCCTGCTTGAAAGTTGTCAGTGCTCACGATTTGCTGAATTCCGCTCTCATCATAGACAAGAACATGACCGGTAAGAACCGTCTCTTTCGTCACTATGCGGCTGTTTATTATAGCTTTCATGAACTGCCTCCTGCCATCGAAATGCGTAATCCGCCCTTATAGATCGTATGTGTTTTATTGTACACTTCGCCTGACTGTATGTCTATGAATAGGCCTTTCCCCAAAGAGTTGTCACATGAAGGCTGAATAAAAAGCGGCTCCTTTCGGAGCCGCTTTTTATTCAGCAAATTAGATTTCATCCAAATGATCGATAATATCTTTACAAGCAATACATCCCGGGCAATCACAAAATTCCGCACCTTGCGCCTTAATTTCTTCGGCATGTTTCAACATGGCATGAGCCGCTTCTTTACCGAACAATTCCGCTGCCGTAGAAGAACCCATAAAATCAATAGTTTCGTCAATAAGAGCAATATTTTCCTTCACAACAGTCGGCAACTCTTTCGTCAATCCGGCTTGCTTATCCGTTCCTTCAGCCGCTAACCATTCATTGGCGAAGGCCTTTACCGTTTCATTACTTGATGCCGCATCTGCCAAGGCCTGTACTTTTGCTTTCAATTCTTCGTGTGTCATAGTAACCTCCTGAATTTACGTCGCTTGCTTACTGAAACTGCATCGACTCATATTTATTACACACTCATTATAGTAGCTTACGCTTACACTGAATAGTAGAATTATTTCCGATAGGTACTATCAAATATGATAGATTTAGCTCGTTTACTACTTCCTATTTTTTCAAAAATATTTGTACATATAAAAAAGATACTATTAATGAGTTGACTCCTTTATGCGGTGTGCTATATTGATAAATAAGCATGTATTACCTACCGTTTATTTACAAAAAACGTTTAAAAGGAGATTTCTATGTCAGACACACTCACCAACATACATGACCTCGTAGGACGCTGCCCCTTTGCAACAAGCCAAAAGGTCTTAGCCGGCAAGTGGGCACTCTTAATCTTGCACGAACTGGCAGAAGGTCCTGTTCGCTTTCGAGAACTTGAACGTCGTTTGAACCCCTTTACTCAAGCCACTCTGACACGAGCACTCCGACAAATGGAACATGACGGTCTTATCTCCCGCAAGGTCTATGCCACAGTCCCGCCGAAGGTAGAATACAGCCTATCGGAAATGGGAGCCGAGTTTCGCACAGTCCTAACCGCTTTAGAATCTTGGGGACTGAAATACATTGAATTCATGAAAGCGTCAGGCCGTATCTGATTCAACACAAAAAGAGTCCTAGCAACAACTGGCTCTCAATCCGTTGCTAGGACTCTTTATCTGTTTATTCTATTTGCGATCGTAAAGTCCCGCTTTTTTCATCATGCTGTCCAAGAAGTTCTTTACTTCGTCACTTGCATTTACCATGGGTAGCCGGAATACGCAATTAGACGTAATCTTCAGCATTTGGCAACACTCTTTGACAGGTATCGGATTAACAGTCGTAAAGATTCCCGTCATGACATCAAGGTATTTTTGATTGATAGATGCAGCCGCTTCCATGTCTCCGTTCTTGCAGCACTGTACGATGGCATTCATTTCTTTGCCGATAATATGTGATGCCACACTGATAACCCCCGTACCGCCGACAGCCGTAATAGGCAATGTCAATGCGTCTTCACCGCTATATACGCGGAAGTCGTCTTTAGTGTCGCGAGCAATCTTCGTAGCCGCCACCAAGTCACCGCTGGCTTCTTTTATGCCTACAATATTGGGGAAGTCCGCAGCCAGTCGCACTACCGTTTCAGGCAAGATTTTACCACCCGTCCGCCCCGGTACATTATAAATAATAACAGGTAATGATACGGCCTTTGCCACTGCCGCAAAGTGTGCGTAACACCCGTCCTGATTCGGCTTATTGTAATAGGGTACTATTACGAGCAGACAGTCAACGCCGGTTTTCTCAGCTTTTTTGGCAAATTCAACAGTAGCCGCCGTATTGTTAGAACCTACATTCGCCATAATCATAGTACGATCGCCGTATTCATCGGCGGCAAACCGGAAAAGACGCAATCTTTCTTCTTCCGTCAGTGTAGCACCTTCACCGGTCGTACCGGCAACGAGTAACCCGTCCGAACCGTTTTCAAGCAAATATCTTGCCAATGAATCAAACTCGTCAAAGTCAATATTCCCGTTTTCATAAAAGGGCGTGACCATAGCCGTAATAACGTTTCCGAACTTCAACATAACCCGTACTCCTCCTTATATATCGTGTTTTATCATATATTCCGCAATTTGCAACGCATTTAAAGCGGCCCCTTTGCGGATTTGATCCCCCGATACCCAAAGATTGACGGCTTTGGGATTAAATAAATCCTTACGGATGCGACCTACATACACATCATACTTTTCCGAAGTATACAAGGGCATGGGATATTCCATTTTAGCCGGATTATCCTGAACCTGTGCCCCCGGAAAAGCATCGATAGCACGACGAATTTCTTCAACGGTCAGTTCTTTTTCCGTTTCCACATAAACCGATTCGGCATGACTGCGGAATACGGGCACGCGAACCGTTGTCGGTGTAACGGCAATAGTATCGTCATGGAAGATTTTATGTGTCTCATTGACCATCTTCATTTCTTCCTTAGAGTAATCGTTGTCCATAAAAACATCAATTTGCGGCAATAGATTAAAAGCAATGGGATAGTGTTTATCCAAGCTCTTTGTAGGCAAGATTTCCGCTACCGGTTCTTTTCCCGCCATAACATCTTCCACTTGTTTACGCAGTTCATCAATGCCTTCCTTACCGGCGCCGGATACAGCCTGGTATGTGCTGACCACAATTTTAGTAATTTTAGACAAGTCGTAAATAGGCTTTAAGGCCATTAGCATAATAATGGTCGAACAGTTCGGATTGGCAATAATCCCCTTATGCTTACGAATGTCTTCAGGATTCACTTCGGGAACAACCAACGGTACATCGGGATCCATGCGAAAGGCACTGGAGTTATCAATGACAACACACCCTCGTTTTACCGCTTCGGGGGCTAATTCTTTACTGATGGACCCGCCGGCAAACAAGCCGATGTCAACGCCTTCAAACGATTCGGGTTTCGCTTCTTCTACCGTATACTCCTTACCGTTAACCGTCAGCTTCTTACCTTCCGAACGTTTGGATGCCAACAACTTCAAGGAACTGTACGGGAAGTTGCGTTCTTCTATTAATCTGATAAATTCCTGTCCTACAGCACCGGTAGCCCCCAAAATGGCTACAGACAGATTCTTCGTACTCATATGTAAAGCCTCCTGTACAGTTTTATAAATAGTGTTCCAAGCCGAAGGTCACACCCTTGCGGGAATCCACCTTCTTTACGGCTAAGACAACGCCGGGCATAAAGGATTTTCTGTCCAACGAGTCGTGACGGACCGTAAGGATTTCCCCGTAGCCGCCGAAAAGTACTTCCTGATGCGCCACATACCCGGGCAGCCGAACGCTATGTACGGGTATGCCCTCCACCGTAGCGCCTCTGGCTCCGGCAAGACTTTCGTGCGTTTTATCCGGAGCCGGTTCTGCACCTGCTTCACGACGGGCACGGGCTATTTTTTCAGCCGTCATCTTGGCCGTACCGGACGGAGCGTCTAATTTATTATTATGATGTAACTCGATGATTTCTACATCAGGCAAGTATTTAGCAATTTCCGCACTATACTTCATCATCAGTACGGCTCCGACAGAAAAGTTTGGTGCAATAAATACGGCTACGTCCGCTTTTTTTGCCGCTTCATCCAATTCATTACGCTGTTGTGCCGTCAAACCTGTCGTACCGACAACAATATTCGTCCCGTTTTCAATACAAGTCTTTACATTTCCGTAAATAGCCGCCGGTGTCGTAAAATCGACGACTACGTCGGGTTTTGCCATTTTTAACGCTTCATTCAAACTCCCGTACAAGGGTAACCCCAAAGAAGAAATACCGATGACTTCTCCCGCATCTTTACCCACATTCATAAGACTTGTGCCGCCTACGAATTCCAATTCATTATCTGCCAAAACGGCCTTAACCGTTTCGCTTCCCATGCGACCGTCTGCGCCGCTTACCAATACTCGAATCATGCCTTTTCCTCCGTATAAATCGGAATATTATGTATCTATTTATGATAAACTTCTCAAGAACGCTCGTCAAGAAATCTGCCCATGTATACAAAAAGCGTGCCTAGGCACGCCCTTTGACCTTGCGAATAATTTCCTCAGCTGCTTGCATACCGGCCTCACTGGTATCGTCTCCGGAAAATATGCGGGCAATGTCTTTAACATGGGCTTCTTTATCTAAATTGCGGACCTGAGTAACCGTCCGCCCCTCTTTTTCTTCTTTATACAAAAAGTAGTGACTGTCCGCAATGGCTGCCGTCTGCGGCAGGTGAGTAATACAAAAAACCTGACCCATCCGTCCCAATCGTCCCATTTGAGCCGCTACTTGCAACCCTGTTTCCCCGCTGATGCCTACATCTATTTCGTCAAAAACTACGGTCCTGTCCGTATATTTTTCTCGGAAAATAGATTTTAATGCCAAGGCGATTCTGGATACTTCGCCGCCGGATGCCACTTCTGCCAAGGGTTGTTCCGTCTCGCCCCGATTAGCTGAAAACCACAGCTCCACCGATGCGGCTCCGGAAAGACTTATAGCCTCCATAGGCTCGATGCGAAAAGAGATGCGGCTATTTTCAAGTCCCAACCGATGTAAAATATCTTCCGTCTTTTCTTTAAACAAGTCTGCCGCTTCCAAGCGTGCCTGAAATAAATCATCGCCTTCTTGCCGTAATTGCTTTTCGCAGCTGGAGATTTGTTTATTTAAGTCAGCCAGAGCGTTTTCCGAATCGCTCAGTTTCTCCCTATCCGCCTTGGCTTTTTCGGCAAAGGCCAATATATCTTCTACGGAAAATCCGTATTTACGTTTTAACTTTTCAATCGTCGCCAAGCGAGACTGCATTCGGTCTAATGCCGGGCCGTCAAAACTCATGCCGTCTGCATAAGAAGATATTTCGTCTCGCAACTCTTCCAACTCGTAAGAAAGCGCCTCCGCCTTAGCTGCCATGACCTCAAAACGCGGGTCATACGATGCGTTTTTCAGCAAACTGCGGCGAATTTCCGCAATACCGTCCGTCATTCCCTGACGACGTTCACTACCGTCCATAGCGGCCATGGCGGTTTGTAGTCCTTCCGTAATGTGTTCGGCATGAGAAGCCGTGCGAATATCGGCTTCCAGCTTTTCGTCCTCTCCTTTGGTTAACTTGGCTTCTTCAATTTCCTGTATTTGAAAATCTAAAATACCGAGAAGACGCATCTTTTCACTCTCGTCATGTTCCAAATCGTCTCTCTCGCGACACAGGTTTTTCCACGTTTTATACGTCTTGTCATAGGCAGTCCGACAACGGCACGTACCTTCCGTAAAGCTGTCGAGAAGGCGCACATGATAAGCCGTGTCGAAAATAAGGCGACTGTCATATTGACCGTGAATATCGACAAGGTATAGGCCCAATTTGCGAACTGTAGCCAGAGGAACCAGAGTTCCGTTAACCAGCACGGAACCGCGCCCGTTCCGATAAAAACGACGGGATATGATGATTTCCCCGTCTGAAGTATCAATATGTTGCTCTTCTAAAAAGGCTACCAATCCTTCGTTTCCCGAGGGCAAAAAAAACGCGCCTTCAACGAGGAACGCTTCCGCCCCTGACCGGACGAAAGACGCTGATGCGCGTTTTCCTGCGAGCATACCGATGGCATCGAGAAGGATGGATTTGCCCGCACCGGTTTCACCGGTAAAAACAGTGACTCCATCGGTAAAGCTCAAGTATATATCTTCAATTAGTGCAAAATTCTCAATGTGCAATGATTGCAACATGTGTATTATTCCTTCATTAATGAAATGATCAGTTTGACAAGTTTCGGAACGCTGTCGGGGTTATTCGTAATAATTAAAACCGTGTCGTCACCGGCTACAGTGCCGATAACACGCTCCCATTTTGCATGGTCTACTGCCGAAGCAACCATGCTGGCCGAACCGGGAACGGTGTGAATGACGATTTGATTCAAACACGAGTCGACGCGCACGATAGAATCCTGAAATAACCGGGCCATACGACTCTTGGACATGAGCATGTTTTGTTCGGGTGACAAAGCATATCGATAATGTCCGTCACTGGTAGGAACCTTAATCAGCATCAACTCTTTAATGTCCCTGGAAACCGTGGCCTGAGTGACTTCAATCCCCTCTTCCTGCAAAGCCTTGGCCAATTCTTCCTGCGTCTCAATCGGCCGAGATTGAACAATTTCTTTAATCTTAGTGTAACGGAATCTTTTCATGGCTATCCTCTCTTTTGAATAACAAACAGTACCGGCGGCTCATGCACTTGATTGGCAGGCTGCCAGTACGACACGTCGAACCGTTTCTGAGACACATGGCTCAAAAACGAAGCGAGCTCATCCTTCTCTTTTTTCCCGTCCGGGGTTCCCGGATATGCTACTATCATAATTATCCCATTGACAGAAATTTTATGCAAGCCTAAATCCACGGCTTTTAATGTAATTGCAGTATCCGTATGTATAGCGCGGTTTCCTCCGGGCAGATAGCCTAAATTGAATACTATAAAATCAGGAGTTTTATCAATTTTACTTAATAAATTTTCATGAGACCCTAATTTCAATTGTATATGTTCGTGAAACAATCCGTTTGTTTCCAAGCGAGACTGTGTGGATGCCAAGGCTGAAGCTTGAATATCAAATCCGTAGAGAAAGGCTTGTTCATCCATGTGTTTAGCTAAAAATAAAGTATCATATCCGTTACCGCAAGTCATATCAACGAGAACTCGAGCCCGTTTTACAAAAGGAAGTGCTAAGGTATGGCACAAGGCAACGGCATTATGAAACGGATATTCTTCCAATTATTCGGCACCTCTCATCTTTTTGAACAAGTTGGCATAAAAATATCCGCCGTCAAAGCGAATAAAATCCAAATGAGCTGTCGATTTACGAATATGTAGAATCATATTGCAGGCGAACTCATAATCCGTCATGCCGTCTACGGAAATGCGGACAACATTGCGACTGTACCTTACGGAAAAACTGAGTCTGTCCTCGTCGCTGAGAACAAGGGGTATTTTCAATAATAAGTGCGGACAAATAGGCGTTACCATCATGCCTTTTACATGGGGCGGCACAATGGGCCCCCCTGCGGAAAAGGTATACCCCGTACTGCCTGTAGGCGTAGAAACGACAATACCGTCACCGGGATATTGTTGAACGAAGTAACCGTTAATACTCATATCCACGCGTACCAGCTTGCCTACATTTCCGTGACCGATAACGATATCGTTCAACGCGTCGGGCAGCCGCTGAATCATGCCGTCTGCATATTCCAATTCACCGGCCAGCATAATTCGTTCTTCTTTAAAGTACCGCCCTGCCAGAATATCTGTGAAGCGAGCGGGCAAGTCGGCAGCTTCCACTTCATATAAAAAGCCGAGAGACCCCAGGTTAATCCCGCACACGGAAATTCCCCGCGAAGCGAAATGACGAGCCGATTTTAAAATGGTACCGTCACCGCCGAGAACAAAGGCCAACTCGATACGATCATATATCTTTTCGCCGGAAAGTAAATGTTCTTTCTCTATACCGGTATATACTGCATGACCCGACTCTTCCTCATCATAAAGAACATAGTACTCACAACCGTTTTCTTTGCACAATGACACAATATTTTGCACCAGAGAAATACTGCTTTCTTTCATTAAATTCGGAAAAATACCGATTCTCATTGTTTCACCTACATTTCATGAGAACGAGCCACAACAATACCGATTTCTTCATCCGTCACGTCATTGTGTACCGGTTCATCCTTGCGACTGTATAACAAATATTCTACATTGCCGTCCGCTCCCTTGATAGGCGAATAGGTCAGTTCAAGAGGTGAAAGACCGGCTTGGGCTATGCCGGCAACGACACGACATACCGTTTCGCGGTGTACATTCATATCTCTTACGATACCGCCCTTGCCGACCGCTTCACGACCGGCTTCAAATTGCGGCTTTATGAGAGTGACAATCTGCCCGCCCGGTTTCAATAGAGGTACGACGGCGTCCATTATTTTTAAGAGGGAAATAAAGGATACGTCAACGGAAATAAAATCGACAGGCCCGCCTATATCTTCAGACGTAACGCCTCGAATATTGGTTCTTTCCATATTGACGACTCGCTCATCGGTCCTTAATTTCCAAGCCAGTTGTCCGTAGCCCACATCTATGGCAACTACCTTAACGGCACCGTTTTGTAAAGCACAGTCTGTAAATCCGCCCGTAGAGGCGCCGATGTCTATCATAGTCTTACCCTTCAAGTCAAGGGGAAACGTCTGCAAGGCCTTTTCCAGCTTCAACCCGCCCCGCCCCACATACGGTAAAGGATTTCCCTTTACCGTAATTTCTTCATGAATTTCAATTTTCGTTCCCGCTTTATCTACTCGCCGGTCCTTGACGAAAACAAGTCCCGCCATGACTGCGGCCTTGGCTTTTTCCCGGCTTTCGAAAAAACCTCGTTCCGTCAATAATACGTCAAGCCGTTCCTTTTCCTTCATACCTTCCCCTTATTGAACTCGTTGCTCTAAATAGATAACGAGTTGTCTTAAAAACTCCGCATTTTCATCGAATTCCTGCAAAGCCGCCAACGCCCGAGCCGTCGTTTGCTTCGCTTCTTCCCTTGCCCCCTCTACACCGAGAAGGGATACATATGTAGTCTTATGATTTTTTTCATCGCTGCCTACAGGCTTTCCCATTTCCTTTTCACTGCCTACGACATCCAAAATATCGTCCGTAATCTGAAAAGCCAACCCGAGCTGATCTCCATATGTCGTAAGAGCCTTCATCGTTTCATTCCTCACGCCGGCCAATAAAGCCGCCATTTGTACAATGGCCGTAAAAATAACGCCCGTCTTACTGCGATGCATAAGTTCCATAGCCGCTCTTGTCGGCACGCCGCCTTCAGACTGAAGATCAAAGTATTGGCCGCCCACCATACCGGCCGGGCCTGCCGCATGTGCAAAAATTCGAATAGCCTGTAAGATTTTATGGGCAGGGGCAGCCGACTGTGCCGCCATGAGTTCAAAGGCATAGGTCAATAACCCGTCTCCGGCCAAAACAGCAGTGCCGTCTCCGTACACCTTATGATTCGTCGGCTTGCCGCGACGAAAATCATCGTTATCCATAGCCGGCAGGTCATCGTGAATAAGAGAATAGGAGTGAACACATTCCAAGGCGCAAGCCAAGTCTAAAAAAGCATCCGGATCCGTCCCCGCCGCTTCCAAAACAGCCAGAAACAAAACGGGCCGTATTCTCTTACCGCCTGCATTAAGGCTGTAATTCATGGCCTCATAAAGGCCGGAGAACTCGGGCGTACTCGTCTGCAACAGTTCGGCTAAACGGGTATCGATTCGTTTCTTACGACTTTCCAATGAGGTGCGAAAACTCATAGCCCCAACGTCCCTTCTTCATAAGCCCCTGTCGTATCTTCAGCTTGGGTTGCTTGTTCTCCCCGTACTTCCGCCAAGGCTTGAGCTCGTTGACGAGCGTATTCAAGTGCACTTTCACAGGTGCCGGACAATTTCACGGCTTTTTCAAAAATATCCAGAGATTCTTGTAAGGTCAACCCGGGATTATCAAGAGAGTCTACCAGTCTTTCCAGCTCTTCAAAATCCTTCTCAAAGTTTTTTAATTTGTCCGTTTTTTTCACCACGTCCAATCACCTCTTTCACTTCCGCCACAATAATACCGTCGACAAGTTGTACTTCTAAAGGTTTCTTGCGATTTACGGCCGTAATTCCCACTATGACCTCACCGTTTTGCAACAACTGCCCATAACCTTTGCGTAAAAAAGCGGTCGGGTTCATACCTTCAGCCCGTGATTTTATCTTATCCAACGCATGCTGTTTTTGCAGTAATAAATACTCCGTCTTTTGTCTTGCACTTTCTACCAAACGATTTAAATTGTCTTTTTTGACAGATACGAATTCATTATATTGATGTAGGCGAATTCGTGTCGCCGTTCGTTCCCACTGTGAAAATCGTCGTTCAATACAGTCGTCCATAAGTCGCCCGGCCGTTTCCGTTAAAGCGGCTATTTGCAATTGTATATCCGTAAATGAAGGAAATGCCAGTTCCGCTGCATGAGTGGGTGTCGCCGCTCGCACATCGGCTGCATAATCGACAAGGGTCGTATCCGTTTCATGTCCGACAGCCGTAATAATAGGCACTTGCGTATTGTACACGGCTCGAACGACGGCCGGATCATTAAAGCACCACAAGTCTTCCATGGAACCGCCGCCGCGGGCCAGAATCAAAACATCCAAATCACGGTTCTTCCCCGCCTCTTCAAGGGCCTTAACCAATTTAGGTGCAGCTCCGTCTCCTTGAACAGGCACGGGATATAAAACGACCTCTATATATTCGTTACGTTCTGCACGAATTTTTTGTATATCGTGAAGAACTGCGCCCGTAGCCGATGTCAATACACCCACCTTCCAGGGAAAGCGAGGCAATTCTTTCTTGTTATCCTTGTCAAAATATCCTTGAGCATACAGCTCGGCCTTATTTTTCTCATACTGTTGTTGCAGATTCCCTACGCCTTGAGAAAAAAGCCTCTCAATAATAAAAGAAAAGGTACCTCCTTTTTCGTACACGTTGACTTCTCCCGTCACGACAACGCGATCGCCTTCTTTTACAGTGCTCATCATCGTGCCGGCACGATTACGAAAAAGGACAGCTCTGATAGAAGCCTTATCGTCATGAATGTTCATGTACCAATGTCCGGTAGATGCCCGTTTCAAGCCGATAATATTGCCTTCCATAGCCACATTTTTCAAACGAAAATCATGTTCCAAGTCTTCTTTTATTCTACCTACAACGGTCGACACACTGTCATAGTTCATCATATACCCGCCTTATGGTACTCCCGTAAAGCCTTAAAGGCCGCCCCGCTTGCATTATCGGCACTGAATCCCTGCGGTGCCGGTATAAATTCAATTCGTCGTCTATGCATAGCCGCTTCGACGGAAGTCCGTAAAAAGTTGTTTTCCATTACACCGCCTACAGCAACAACCGTCTTATACTCGTTTCCTGCCAATGCGGTATCCAGTAATTCTAAAATGCCGTTCAAAACCGTATGCATAGTTTGTGCACAAATGACCTCACAACTCGTCTCCCCGGCCGTAATAAGACGCTGCATCTGTGATTCCCGCCCTGAAAAGCTGATGCTGCCGTTCCGATGCCAGACCGGAAACCCGTTGACCTCTCCCAACGCCGCCTGAGACTGCCTATCTACGTATTTCCCCGCCGGAAACGGCAGTCCCAAGGCAACACCGATACGGTCGATAAACTGTCCCGCACTGATATCCGTCGTGCCGCCTATACGAGTAATTACGGTACTGTCACCATCAGTCTCAACCCTTAATATATCTGTCGTGCCGCCGGAAAGATGAAGGGCACAGTACGGCTCTTTGGGTTCCTTTCCTACGGCTCTCCAGGCGGCCAAAAGGTGATTTTCCTGATGACTCAGCCTATATAACGGGACGTTAAGCATAGCCGCCAATGAGCGAGCGCAACCGAGTCCGCTTAAAAAAGCGGGCATATACGAATCGTCACGCCGCCGCGGCTTATCCGTTACGGCGACGGCGCATACCGTATTGCCCGCCACATAAGATGCGATTTTTTCCGTTAACTCCGGTAAATTTCGCACATGTTGATATACCATTTCCGACTGCGAGAGTCCCCGTTCTCCTTCGGGTACGGTCAAGACGCGACGTTCATCGGCAAGAACAGCCGCCTGTTCATTCAACAGGCACAATGAAGTTGTATAACAGCTGGTATCAATTCCCAGATATACCTTCATTATTCGTGTGTCCTCGCGTAGGCACCCAAAATACCGTTTACGAATTTGGAGGAGTCCGCCCCGCCGAACTGTTTAGCCAAGAGCACTGCTTCATTTATAATAATGGCTGATGCCAATTTTTCCTTAGGGTATACGAACTCACAAAAAGCCATTTTCATAATCGTTTTATCGGCCTTGTTCATTTGCCTCAAATCCCAACCTTTGGCATATGTACGAATAAGATCATTCAGTTCTTCGCCATGCTCGGAAACGGTGGACACAAGATATTCACAATAAGAGTTCGTGTCGTTTTCGCTGTTATCTTCAGTCGCTTCACTAAGAACCTCGTCCTCGCTTTCAAAGGGCACGGCATGTGCATCCAAACAATCAGCCGTGACCGTCTCTACTGTTGCGGCACTCTCTATCGGTTCTTTTTCATCCTCCGCATAACCGAGGATTTCCGTTTCACTGTATTGAATATCATTTGTATCGTGAAATTCTCGGGAAAAAAGAATTTCCAATGCTCTCCGGCGTGCTGTATGTCTGCTCACGCTATCCTCTCCTTGCCTTACACCGTCCGGTGTGCAATCATATCTTCTATAGTTACATCGACAGTTACCTTATCGGGGCCGATCATATCTTTTACAGCCTGCGCCGTATGATGCTGAACGGCCAGAGCCAACTCACGCATTTGTGCCTTCGGCAACGCTGTCAGACGTATGGCCACAGCCAATTCATCTTCCTTAGGGTGTACACTTACATGTATCTTGCGGTTCGCAGCCACACCCGTCGTACCGGCCACGGCCGTACGAACAATTTTTTCCATTGCCGATTGAGAAACCGTATATACCTTCTCTTCATTTGTTTCCATTCCATCAACCTTCTTCTGTTGCCGGTCGGTCATATAAAATATCCTGAACGATAATGTGAACAGCCGACACTTCATAGCCGCATCGGGATTCGACAGCCCCTTTTACAACCTGTTGAACCTCAATGGCTACATCCGGAATGCGAATACCGTACCGAACAACCAATCGCACCGTCAATTCAACCGTAGTCCCGTCCGTTTTAATATCTATGCCGCGAGGCGAAGAAGAACGGCCGAATTTTTCCGCAAAGGAAGCGGCCGGTCCGGCAACACCTTTTACAGCCAAGGCAGCTTCAACCGCTATACCGGCAATAACCTTGTCGGCAATGTGAACAGCTCCCAATTCGTTATATTCCGTCGTCATCATAAAAGATACTCCATGAACAAAAAGCGATGAGAGGCTCATCGCTTTTTATCGTTTCTTTACTTATGCACGCCCCGTGTACTGACCGGTTCTCGTGTCGATTGTCAACAATTCGCCTTCGTTAATGAAAAGAGGCACCTTAACGACATATCCCGTTTCCAACGTAGCCGGCTTGCTACCGCCCGTAGCCGTATCGCCGCGAACGCCCGGATCCGTTTCAACAACACGAAGTTCAACGGTTGCGGGTAAGTCGATCCCGATTACCTTGCCTTTGAACATCATGACGGATACATTCATTTCTTCTTTGAGGAAGTTTACTGCCGAGCCGAGTGCATCTTTATTGAGCTCAATCTGTTCATACGATTCGTTGTCCATAAATACGTACATTCCGTCCGATTCATAGAGGTATTGCATCTGACGGCGATCAACACGACCTTCCTGTACTTTTTCGCCTGCATTCCATGTGCGTTCTACAACAGCACCGGTTTCGAGGTTTTTAATTTTAGCACGTACAAAAGCGGCCCCTTTGCCGGGCTTTACATGCTGAAATTCCACAACCTGCCAAACCTGACCGTCAATTTCAATGGTAACGCCCGGTCTGAAATCATTACTTGTAATCATACACAATCTCCTCCTAAAACAACTCCGTTAATTCTTTCGATGTTGTCGTCAATATTTCACAGCCCTCTGCTGTTACGACAAGGGAGTCTTCAATGCGCACTCCGTACTTGCCTTCTATGTACAGTCCCGGTTCTACCGTGACTATCATATTCTCTTTCAATACTCCCTGAGACCGAGGCGACAGAACGGGTTGCTCATGAATTTCCAATCCCGTCCCGTGCCCCAAGGCATGGGTAAAGTATTTATCTACACCGTGCTTTGCAAAAAACCGCCGTACAGCCGCATCCGTTTCACAACAGGAAGCACCGCTTTTTACGGCATCCACACCTATGAGCTGAGCTTGCAAAACAAGGTCATAAAAACGTTTTTGTTCCTCCGAAGCCTTACCGCAAACAACGGTTCGCGTCATATCGGAATGGTATCCGTTACAAACGGCACCGAAATCAAAGGTAATAAAATCACCGTTTTCAACGGGCTTATCCGTCGCCGTGCCGTGCGGCATGGACGAACGTTTCCCCGAGGCCACAATAGTATCAAACGATTTTTCTTTCGAACCGGCCAAGAGCATCTTGCTTTCCAACAAAGCCGCTAATTGTCGTTCCGTAACACCCGGACGAATGTGAGGCAAAAGTTCCGCAAATGCCTTGTCGGCAATACGCGATGCCCGTCGTGTCGCTTCGATTTCATACGTTTCTTTTACGGCTCTTAGTTCCTGTAAGGACACGGCTTCAAAGTACAATTCGTCTTCCTGAGCCATACTTTCAAAGAAAGAATGCGTCATGAAATCCCGTTCATACCCGACAGCTCCCGCTCCGTCTTCTATTAACACGGAAACAGCGGAGAAAGCCAAGCGACCGCCATGATTCATAACGGTAATCTTCTCAGTACATTCGTCGACAGCCTGTTCAATATACCGCGAATCGGTCCATAAAATAACTCGTGACGGCGTCAGGACCAAGGCCCCTTCCCCGCCGGTAAAGCCGCTGAAGTATTTGAGATTCTCAGGTTGTAACATAATGACGGAATCCAAAGTATGATTCTGAAGAAAACGGCGTAAAGCCGCTATTCTTTCCATTGTCATAATATCACCTTATTTCTGTTCGACTAACGACAATAATACCATATAAACAAGGCTTTGACCAGCTATTTGCACGTTAAGAAGGACGTTTTTACAATTTTACAAATCCTCTGTTGAAAGAAGCGGCAGGGCAATTTCCTCTTTGGTCAGCTTTCTGTATTCTCCGGCCTGCAAATTCTTGTCCAAAGCCAAACCGCCGATACGACTGCGGTGCAAGGACGTCACGGTAAGCCCGACGACACTGCACATCCGCTTTACTTGATGGAACTTTCCCTCACAAACGGTAATTTGCAGTCGACCTTCAGCTGTTTTTTCAGCCCGTGCGGGTAAACATTCCACCCCGTCTTCCAAAACAATTCCGGCAGCAAAGCGTTCTCCCACGTCAGCGGGAATAACTCCTTCAACCTGAGCCTCATAGACTTTCGGTACGTGCTTTTTAGGCGAAATCACCTTGTGGGCCCATGTACCGTCATTACTCAGTAAGAGAAGTCCTGTCGTATCTATGTCCAAGCGACCTACAGGAGCTACCCGAGAGGCGGCATAACGGGACGGCAAAATATCCAAAACGGTCCGCACTCGGCTATCCTGAGTTGCCGAAACGACGCCGGCCGGCTTATGCAGCATCAAATACGAAACCGCTTCATATTCCACCTTCTCACCGGCTACGATTACAGTAGCTCCTTCATCCACCTTTACGGAACTGTCCCGAACGATTTCTCCGTTTACCGTTACATCCCCGCTCTTGCACAAACTCTTAATTTCTTTTCTCGTACCGTACCCCGAATGGCCGAGCAATTTATCCAAACGAATCATGGGTTTCTCCTTATAGTCCGATCATGGTCGACCACTGCTTTTGGACTTCCGCCATCTGTTCCAAATGGCGCGTCGAATTCATAACCGTCATGACATTTCGTTCGCCGTAATACTCAATGACGTTGACAGCCGTATTAAACTGTTGGAAACACCAAATCCGAGTCAACCGCAATCCCAACAAACCAAAAAGAAGGCACCGAATCGTCGCTCCGTGAGAAGCTATAAATACGGTATCCCCGTCTTTATGTTCGCCTAAAATTTCCTGTACCTTCTTTAAAGAGCGCATCTCCACTTCTTCGAAAGATTCACCGCCGGGAGCCTTCATCTTTCCTTCCGACGCATAAAAATCTTCAATCATTCCGGGCCAGCCGGATGTAATCTCATCGTAGCGATGTCCTTCCCACTCACCGAAGTTGACTTCCTGCAACTCTTTATATGTCCTCACTTCCATGTGATGAGGGGCCGCTACAATTTTTGCCGTTTCTTCGGCTCGCATAAGGTCACTGCTGTAAAAGCCGTCAAAATGAACGTCCTTCAAGTACTCACTCAAGCACTGTGCCTGAAGTCGTCCTTTATCATTTAAAGGAATATCCGTAGATCCCTGATACCATTGTTCTACATTCCCCTTTGTCTCTCCGTGTCGAACGAGGTAAAGCTTTATCATAAAAATCCTCCCTAATTCTCTATTATTAAATAAACGCGGTCATTGCAAAAAAGTTGTTCATCTGAATAATCAAGGTCGCCACAAGCAATAAAACCGTTTCAGTCACTTCAATAACCGCCCCGTACGTATCGCCCGTCAGCCCGCCTAAACGAGCCGTTACCTTTCGGTGTGCTCCGTAAGCGACAAGAATTGCTCCGGCCAGTATATAAAGATAAACGATGCCGACTGCCAAAAGGGGCAATAAGGATACGACAAAGGCCTTGAGCAACGCGTGACGCGGAGCATAGTCCTGAAAAGCTCTCCCCAAGCCTCGTTCACGTGCATAGGGAAAGCGCAAAATGCCCAAGACGGCTCCGAAGCGAGCCGCTGCAGGTATGCCTATCAAGAAAGGCCAGGCAGGCGTCAATTCGCCGACACAGGCCACCTTAAGTAAGATAACAAAGACAAAAGCAGCTACCCCGTTAGCTCCGACACAACTGTCATTCATAATTTCAAGACTTAGCTTTCGATCCCGACCCGAATAAATACCGTCGGCCGCATCCATCAGACCGTCGGAATGTAGACCGCCGGTCAGAAAATACCAACAGGCTACGGTTAGGACGGCTGACAAAAAGGGAGAAAAAAGAATCCCCGTCAAGCCTCGGGCCAAGGCCGTTAAGAGTCCGATAAGAAGGCCGACAACGGGAAACCACACTACGGCCCGTCCGAAGTCGACATCAGACCAGGTCAGTCGCGAAGCCACTTGTATGCGCGTTAAAAATTGTAAGGCAATCAAAAAAGACCTCATATCTCTTCCTCCGCCCTAACGGATATTTTCTTAAGATCTACCGTAAGGCCGGCCACGGACAGGTATACCCTGTCCGCTTCGGCGGCTAAGACCGAGTTCATGCTCCCCAATACATCGCGAAAGGCACGCGACACGGCATTATCCGGAACGATGCCGGAGCCTACTTCATCGGTTACAATAATAACCGTTGCCCCGTTCGTTTTTACGGCCTTTGCCAATGAATGCATTTCCTGTAAGGCCGCATTTTCCGTATCTTGCGATTCGTCATGGCGGTGGGCGTAAAGAAAAGAGGCCGCATAAGTCGTTAATGAATCGATGAGAACCGTTTCATACTTGCAAGCCGCCTGTGCCGTTACATTCGGCAGGTCGCAAGCGGCTTCTACTGTCTGCCATCCTTTCGGACGTCGCTTCTGATGACGGGCGACACGAGCCTTCATTTCTTCATCATCCGCCACAGCCGTAGCTATATACACCGTTTTTTTCGACCGTTGCCGTGCCAAGTTTTCGGCAA
Organism: Megasphaera micronuciformis F0359; assembly: GCF_000165735.1. Taxonomy (GTDB): domain Bacteria; phylum Bacillota; class Negativicutes; order Veillonellales; family Megasphaeraceae; genus Megasphaera; species Megasphaera micronuciformis. Next base: position 46,033 of record NZ_GL538212.1, on the reverse strand, counting down.
ATTCACTTTTACCGCTTCGCGAGCCGCCGGTTACGACTATCAATGTACCCATACATCCTCCTTATCGTACGCCCCATTATATCACAGAGTCCTTTAATAACTGAAAAACTGCCGCATAAGCGGCAGTTCTTAATTTTTACGATTTGCTTATTTCACTCTTAATCAAGTGGACTTCCGGAATAATAAGTTGTTCTGTTCCGACTTTTATCAAGCTCGTTTGGCCGGGCAAACAAAAGACGGGGCACTGACGAATGACGCCGGCCGCACTTCTATATGCAAGAGCCTCTGTCCCGCAAGCCCGCCGGTATGCCAGAAAAGTCAACATCCCGTTAAATTCGGGAATAACCTTATCGAATTTAGGTTCCAACGTTTCCAGGGTCACGTCTCTTAAGGCCAGCCCCGTACCGCCGCTGGTTACAATAGCATCTACACTGCATACCCATTCATGAATATGCTTTAAAATCGCTTCTCCGTCGTCCTTTACAATGGCATAATCCACGACCTGATGCCCCGCCTTGGTCAATAAAGACTGAATAAGCAAGCCGTTCGTATCATCCGAATAGGTCCGGCTGTTGCTGACCGTAAGTATGGCAAAGCGTAAAGGACGGTTGTCTTTTTCTTTCCGACTCATATTTGTCGCCTCCCGTAATGAGGATCCGATTCTCGTTCAATTTATCACATTATATTTATATTATACGATACTTTTGAACAATAAGGTACTCTATTTAAGAATACAAGACAGGACCGTAACAAGTTTGATATAATAAAGCTGACCTGCATTCGATTCGGTCATAAACGAAGTTTTTTCGGAAAGGAAACCCATTATGGACTCGTTATTACAATCGAGCGGCACGATTATTGCCGTAATTTTCGCTGTTGCCGTCATTTACTCGTTGTATACGACCATACGCAAGAAAGACAAGGCTGAAAAAGCGGAGAAAGCCTTGGAGGGACGTAAACATACGCATGCCGTAAATTTACATTCCCATGATGTAAAGCCGCATAACGGCTACTTACGCTACGACGTACAGACTACGGGGTACACCCATCGTTACCCGAATCGCTTTGTTGCCGTAGCCCTTGATTTGGCCGCTAAACAACCTTATTCCATATACAAGCTGGCTTTTGCGGAGTTCGAAAACGGCGAACCCGTCGATCGTCATTACTTCTATATTCAGCCGCCTGAAAACGACCTGTCAAAAGTCACGGACAAGGCCGTCAACTGGCAAGTATTAACCAAAGCCGATACATTCGGGGAATATTGGAAGTCGGGCATGAAGGATATTTTTGAGCATTCCGTCCTCGTCGCTCATAACGCACCGTTTGTTATCGGCTGCATTCTTCACGCCTTGGAAGTATACGATATTAAAGCCGAAAAATTGCGCTACATCGACGCCTTGGAAACGGCTAAGGAATTATACAACTTTGACGATAACTCTCTCGTCGGAATTTGTAGTGAATCGGGTTTTGAAGCCGAACCTGACGACGAACTGAGCAAGGCCGTCGGATTGGGTAAGTTTTTTGCACTCTCTCACAGCGATTATCCTACAGCCCTGCCTCGTATTTATGCGTACGGTACGGCACCGACAGATGAGGAAATCATGGCAGCCGCCATTGCCGAAGTAGAACGAGAAGCGGATACGCCGGAAGCCATGTTCTCTCCCCTTGCCGTAAATGAAAGCTTATTAAAAACCATGGTGGATAAAGGCTACCTCGAAGACGGCGAACGCCCGGGTACCTATTATGCTACCGATAAAGGTCTCGACTTTACAGACGATATAGACGGCCTATAAATATTAAACGAAAAGCATTACCTCACAGACTCACTTCATGTGCTTCTGTAAAGGTAATGCTTTTTTCGTTCCGTCTCCCGACGGCTTTTATAAAACTTTTTATCGACCCGTAGCGGCAATTCGTTCATTCAACCACTGAACGACGTCGCCCATCATATTGGTCGTCACGAAGTGCCCCAACCCGTCATAAATAACAGATTGAACATCTGCTCCTGCCGTTTTTAACTTACAAGCGTACAGAGCCTGTGCCGCCTTATCGACTACATCGTCAGCTCCGCCGTTTAATAGAAGAACCGATTTATTACTCAATACCTCCACGCGGTTATAAGGATCCGCCGCATCTATATGCGGCAGCAGAGTTTGCCATTCAGAAGTCCGGTCAATCTTCCAAGCGGCTCTAAATCGACGATCCGATTCATTCCACCACCCCGACCCGTTCAAGGCTGCGGCCCCGCATACCTTCTCTTGTGCCGCAACAACTCCGAGAGCCGTAATACCGCCCATGGAATGTCCGGCTACAAAAATTTTTTGCTCGGGCCAGTGAGCCTCACCATAAGCAATGAGAGCTCCGGCTTCTTGTGTCGACTGCAAAACTGCCTGCCAAAATAACGGGTAAGCCTGCTTATCATCGTAATCTATAAGGCCTCTTTGTCCATGATTCAGTGCATCGGGAACGATGACGGCATATCCGTATGAGGCCATGATTCTCGCCCGCAAGGACTGTAACTCCTTACACGACGACCAGCCGTGATAAAAAATCACGACCCCTCGAACGTCTTCTGTAGGTACTACGACCAGACAAGGAATTGAGTCGATATACAACGCCTTCTCCTCAATCATCGACGCATCCCCCTGCGGCAAGCCACGGGAGTCTGCCAAATTTCCGACCAGATAAGGCCTGCCTGCAAGCGATTGCGTGGCATCCGTGCCGGCTGTGCCGCCCGTTGTACCTGCGTAACACCAACCTCTTCTTCAACTGTCGGTTCATCCGCTTCGGCCAGAGCCGCTTGAAAAACCGGGTTCGGCCCTACCTCAGGCCGATCTTTTTCACGAATACTTTCCGACGACATGCGCTCGGGCAGTTCAAGAGTAACTTTCGTCTTACCGCCACCGGTTACGACTTCATAAGGTTCTTTTTCTTTTTCATACGGACCTTCCCAGTATCTTCTGTCGTAGCTGTCCGTTTTGACCGTTTCCGTCGGATACGGATAACCGTCGTCATTGGCATCATCGTCCCTATAGGTATCCTCTCCGGGATAAGGAAAGGGCTGTTGATTCTGCCTTTGTCTTTTCGCCCTGCGAACCGACTTCGACAGCTGCTTATAAATAAAGTAAAGAATAAGCAGGAAAAAAATCCAACTCATAGGCTCACCTACTTTTCATGCCCCGTCGAAGGATGCGAACCGTTTCCTTCCGTCGTCACGTCGGGAACACCCGTTCCGGCGACGGCATTACGCATATTCGTATCGGCTAAAATATTGCGCATGGAGTAATAGTCCATAACGCCCAAGTTGCCTTCACGCAAAGCCTGCGCCGTTGCCAAAGGAACTTCCGCCTGGGCTTCTACGACCTTAGCCTGCATTTCCTGAGTATAAGCGTGCATTTCCTGTTCCTTTGCCACAGCCATGGCCCGACGTTCTTCCGCCTTAGCCTGAGCAATTCTCTTATCCGCTTCGGCTTGGTCCGTCTGTAGACGAGCCCCGATGTTACGTCCTACATCAACATCGGCAATATCGATGGAAAGGATTTCAAAAGCCGTACCGGCATCTAACCCCTTATTCAGAACGGTTTTAGAAATCTTATCGGGATTCTCCAAAACTTCAGAATGATCTTCGGCCGAACCGACACTGGTAACAATGCCTTCGCCGACACGAGCAATAACCGTCGCTTCACCGGCACCGCCGACAAGACGATCAATGTTGGCTCGAACCGTTACACGAGCACGCACCTTAAGTTCAATCCCGTTTTGAGCTACTGCCGAAATGAACGGCGTTTCAATAACCTTCGGGTTAACACTCATCTGTACGGCTTCCAATACGTCACGACCGGCTAAATCGATAGCTGCGGCACGTTCAAACGTAAGGGACATAGTTGCTCGCTGTGCAGCAATCAGTGCATCGACAACGCGGTCTACGTCACCGCCTGCAAGGTAATGAGCTTCCAACTGGTTGGCGTTCACGTCCAGTCCCGCCTTGTTGGCCTTGACCAAAGGTAAGACGATTTTCGAAGGAATAACGCGTCTGAGACGCATCCCGACGAGATTAAAAATTCCTACGTTCACTCCCGCCGCTCGTGCGGAAATCCACAAGCCGATAGGCACAAAATGTAAGAATAAAGAAACGATGAAAATAACGACAATAATGACTCCCAAGGGGAGTGCAAATACAATACCCGACATAGAAAAACCTCCTCACTGTTATGTGTCAGATTCAATGGTTTCCACAACGACCCGCATGCCTTCCGCTTCAATGACACGTACAGGCACATCTTTATCAATATAGTCACCGCGAGAAACGGCATCTACCCGTTTCTTGTCAATGCGTACCGTCCCGGCAGGCCGTAAAGGGGTGAGTGTCGTACCGTTCTTGCCGATGTAATCACTCTTATCGGTCTGCGATTCATATCCGCTTTCACGCGTCGACCGGTTCTTAAGAGTCACCTTGGCCAAAAGTCTACTCTGCGGCAACCGCGAACCGGCAAAGGCCAAAAATACGACGGTGCAGACAACGGCTCCGGCCAATTCAAAGAGGGCCGTCATATCGGAGCCGAGAATGAAAAAGAGACTTGCAAAAATCATGACGGTTCCCAAGAAACCGAAGATACCCACAGTCGGCGTAATCAACTCGATACCGACAAAGACGGCTCCCAAGACCAGTAAGGCTGCAAGTTTCAACGAATCGGCCAAGGTGCCGTCACCGCTACTAAGAAGAAGAGCGCCGCTGATTACAGCCAGACCGAACCCCGCACCGATACCGCCGGTTTTGATTTCAACAGCAAATGCACTGAGTAGTAATGCCACGAGAAGCACTCGTGCCAACTCATTTTGTAAGATGCCGAAGAACATATCCTTTAAAGATAAGCGGTTGTCTTGTACACTCGCATTATCCAAGCTGTACAGATGCAAGACTCCGTCAATACTGTCAGCCGTACCGTCCGACAAATTGACAGCTTTCGCCTGAATATCCGACAAGGTCAACAACTGCCCCGGCTCGGCATAGTTAGAATACCCCAGGCTCTTATCTGTCATAGCTTCAATAAGGCGAGGATTCTTTCCCGTTGTCGTAGCGACTTGACCGAATTTACCTTTCAATTCTTCCGTATCCTTTGCCGACTCCGTGTCGGAGGCCCCGATACTGCCGCCGGGGGCCATGACGATATGCCGACATGACAATGCTACCAAAGCCGCTACCGAACGGGCCCGAGGCGAAACATAAGCAATGGTCGGTACTGCCGAGCCGGTTAATAAGTCGCTGATTTTAACGGCCTGCTCGCGGCTGCCGCCGGAAGAATCTAAACTCACAATCAGAGCTGCATCGCCTTGTGCTTCCGCATCAGCCAGACTGCGTTTAACCAAAGACGTATTGGCTGCATTGATATCCCCGTCCACATAAACGACCCGCACCGTCTCGGCATAAACGGGTACACGAACTCCTGCAACACTCACTAAGCATACGAATAACAAAACCATTATGATGCGTAGTCTATACTTCATAAAACACCTCCTGTAACGGCGGTTCATATACAAAGTAAGGGAGCTGTACAATGACGACTCCCTTACTTAATTATACATGACGGTACTGATTTTTGTCGATAAGTTTTTATTCTTACGTATTCATTTCATCCAAGGATAACAGGAAGGCCGGGGCATACTCCTTCATGAACGTATCCACTTCGGGCATATGTAAAGCATGCAGCTTTTCTTCCAATCCCGTATAAGCCTCATCGAATTCCGAATTACCGGCATGCTTTTCCTGTAAACACTTTAAATAGGCGCTTAGCGTATCCGCCGCTTTGACAAGAGGCCAAACGGGATCCTCTTCACCGTCCAGAATGAGCGGTTCATAGGCCGACTGTAAATCATCAGGCAAGGAATCAATAATGCGCTTACCTGCCAGACGTTCGATTTGGCCGTATGTCTCCCTCATGAGAGGGGTGAAGTATTTGACCGGCGTAGGCATATCTCCCGTGAAGATCTCCGTCACGTCATGATACATAGCCAAGACGGCAGCCCGTTCGGGGTTGACATCGCCGCCGAAACGACGATTTCTCAAAACGGCCAGGTGATAAGCGATCATAGCCGTCTGCAAGGTGTGTTCCTGAATATTTTCTTCCTGTGTATTGCGCATAAGCCCCCAGCGACGAATATATTTCATGCGGCTGAGCATGGCAAAAAAGTGGCTCATAGCAAACTCCTTAACGGTATAATCCCATAGCTTTCGTAACGGCTTCGTACGTCTTGCTTGCCTTTTCACGTGCCTTTTCGGCACCCTTCGTAAGGATGACATCAAGTTCCGGCGTGTCAATGAGTTCGGCATAACGCTTTTGAATCGGTTCAAGGACGGAAATAGTCGCTTCAGCTACGTCCTTCTTGAATGTACCGTAGCCCTGTCCGGCATAAGCCTTTTCAATTTCTTCGTGGCTTTTGTCCGTAAGAGCTGCAAAGATATCCATCAAGTTGGAAATACCGGGCTTTGCTTCTCTGTCGTAACGAACGGCATTGTCGCTGTCCGTCTGAGCACGCTTAATTTTCTTTTCAATATCCTTCGGCGTATCGAGAAGGTAGACGGTAGCCGTCTGATTGTCGTCGGACTTACTCATCTTCTTCGTCGGTTCCTGTAAGCTCATGACACGAGTTCCGTCTTGTCCCAAGAGGATTTCGGGAATGGTAAATACGTCTTCACCGTAAACGCGATTAAACCGCTGTGCCAAGTCACGCGTAATTTCCAGATGCTGCTTCTGGTCATCACCGACAGGAACAAGATTCGTCTGGTACAACAAAATATCGGCGGCCATCAAGGGCGGATAGGTCAAAAGACCTGCCGGTACGGAGTCGCCGCGCTTAGAAGCCTTGTCCTTGTACTGAGTCATGCGTTCCAATTCACCCACATAGGACATGGTCGTCATAATCCAACCGAGCTGTACATGTTCGGGAACTTCCGACTGAACGAAGAGAACCGCTTTTTCCGGATCCAAACCAGCTGCCAAATAGATGGCTGCCAATTGACGTGTCCGTTCATGAAGCGTCTTCGGGTCTTGAGGGACCGTAATAGCATGCTGATTGACGACGCAGTAATAGCATTCGTTTTCATCTTGTACCTTCGTGAAATTACGCAGTGCGCCTAAATAGTTTCCCAGCGTCAAATTGCCGCTGGGCTGAATTCCTGAAAAAATAACGGACATAATGTGCCTCCTGATTATTGACATAAAAAAAGCCTTTCATCCCCTCACTAGGGACGAAAGGACGTGTTCCGCGGTACCACCCGATTTGGCATAAAGCCCGACTCATTCCTCTTAACGGCAGGTACCGGCGACGCCTACTGGCTTCGGATCGCATCTCCCGGGCCCATTCACTATAACCGCCGCCGTCGGACTTTCACCGTCTCCGACTCGCTAAGCACAGCTGCATCATACCTACTTACACCCGTTCATCGACATTATTCTATACGTATAGAAGTGTATCTTCTTTGACCGCCACTGTCAAGGACAGAAGCCGCTTCATTGACAATGATGCCGCAGAATCATACAATGACCTTATCCTATGACTTTATCTAAACTCTTCGGGAGGCACCTATTGAAATACCTATCACGCAGAGATTTTCTGAAAGCTACAGGCATTGCCGTTGCGGCAGCCGCTGCCGGCGTATACGAGTTCGTACCCGGTACGAAGGCTATCGTAGACCAAGCCGTCCGTGTTACAAAGGCCACGGCGGCTCACTATAAACTGACCGACTCGGTCGATGCCTACAACATACGTCAAATCATTACGGCCAACAGCCGTACGTCCCGTACGGTCATGTGGCAATCTCAATATGAAGAAAAAGGGACAGTCGTCGAATACCGTTTAAAAGACGCTGAAGACACGTGGACCGTCGACGGTACCGACACGGTCTTAAACGATGACGGCAATACATCCTATGTTCACGGTGCCTACCTGGCCGATTTGACACCCGGCACGAACTACGAGTACCGCGTAGGCTACGGCGACCGCCGCAGCCAGTGGTACCCTTTACGGACCGCTGACGGGGCCGACTTTAAAGCCTTAATCTTTCCCGACTCTCAGTCTGCCGACTACGGAGTCTGGCGAGATACGGCCATGCCGGCGTGGAAGCGCAATAAGGACGCACAATTTTTCATCAATATAGGCGATTTAGTCGACAACGGCCAGGCCTCGTACCAGTGGAATGCCTGGTTTGATGCCTGCAAAGACATGATTCGCCAAATTCCCGTGGCCCCCTTGGACGGCAACCACGAAACCTATGACTTGGACTGGAATATGCACATGCCCGTGTCATACACGACCCTCTTCGACTTGCCGAAAAACGGTCTGTCCAAATACCCGAACCAGTTCTACTCCTTCGACTACGGCGATATTCACTTCACCGTCATGGATACACAGTTTACGGAACTGAAAGACTTCGAGCCCACCCTTTTGGACGAAGAAACGACTTGGCTCATTAACGACTTGAAACAAACGACGAAAAAATGGAAAATCGTCCTCATGCATAAAGACGTACTTCGCTACGCCTTTAACCCCGATACGAGACCTGAATCGCGTGACGAAGGCATATCTGACGAAGGCCGCGTCTTTATGCCCATCTTCGACGTCTACAACGTAGACGCCGTCCTGACAGGTCACTTACACACCTACCGTAACCGCGGCCATATCAAAAACTTTACACGAGACGAATCGGGCCCGCTTTACCTTCTTACAGGAGTCGCCGGCGACGTACGCTACCCGAGCCTGTGGAAACAACACACCTTGGACCTCTACGTACCGCCTCAGCCCGAAACGGACAACTACATGACAATGGAAGCCACTGCCGACACCATCCGCTTCCAATGCTTCTTACCTGACGGCACCCTACTCGATACGGCTGAGATTCGGAAGTAGGACGTGGGGGAAGTTGGTAGGAGATGAAGAAAGGACGCATGCTATGCATGCGTCCTTTTTTGAAGGGGGAGATAACCTGAAACCTCTACATCTTCTGCTACATCGAAAAGGTCTGTAAACTTTCAACAATACAATCATTCAATCCGTCATAAGTCCAAGCCATATTCTTTTTATAAATGTCCTTATAAACCTTACGTAAAATCCTTAAAATTCCTGCCGAATTCAGAGGTTCCAGCAACTGCTTCTTTGTCTCTTCTTCTAATCGAGTCTCCGTCATGTTGCAAATATTATGAGCTATCGGGTTTCGTGCCGTTTCTTCTACAGTTCTCAATTTACTAAAAGCCGTTGTTATTTCATTATGTAGGGCATCAGATTTTAGAGTTGTCGCCTTATAATACTCGCAGAGCGCCATAATGGTCTGAAAGTACAAGGGACCATCCTTCATGTCACCGGAATATTTTTTATCTAAATAGTCCTGCAATTCGGGGTTATATTTTCGTGCTTTATTACAATCCCATATAAATACACGTTCACCATTTCTATCCAATTCCCTACCACATTGCAGCAAATCAAAGCCCTTTATACATTCTAAATATTTAAAGCCTAACCCCATTAAGACGGGCGACAGCTTAACAATAAATTCGGATAACTGTCCCTTGCGTTGACGCAGTTCCATTACCTGGAAGTACTCAGAAAAATCACCGGGACTCTGCATGAGTATGTTCCCTTCATAGTCAGAAATAATTTTATTGGCCTCGCGCCAATTTAACATAGTCCGGCACACACCGTGCCGCAATAACCTTTCAGTCGTATCTGAAAACAGTCTTCGATTTTGTTCCACAAGCTGAAGGGCTCCTCCATATTCATAATTACGAACCAAAGATTCTATTTGAAATCTCAGCACATGCCTTCTAATCATTAATAGGGGCGGCTCGGTACAACGATTAGGGCTACTCGGATCATCATCTTCATTACACTCCAACATTTGGACATATTCTTCTTTTTCACAATGAACGGCCACCTTGTCCCTATCAACATGCGGATTCGAGACCTGTACCGCTGTACACGAAGGATAATCAACAGATAAGAAAGACATAATCGTCTGCATCTGCGAAGTTCCCGAAGTGATATTCAAAATCCATTTAACGTCCGGAAATTGCTCAAACAACTCATCGAATTTCTCTTGCAAATAAAGTAACTTTTCATAATTTTGAGGTTCCGTTATTCCGCTTTTAATAAATTCAATCTCACACTGCGGAGCCACTTTCTTCACGCCTAGAGAGTAGCAATGCCACTGCTCCTCTTTTTCTTCCATATCCGCCGTCAGGAATATGAACACCTTATCGATTTTATAATGCCTTAAGATATGTAGCATACCTCCATCGTGGTAGTCACGAACAGGATCTGTATTGCCAACCGGTGTAAATAAATACTGCATAATCCCTTACTCCTTATATAAGAATTCGCATGAGCACCCGCCCATGCCCAAGGCGGTCTTTATACCGATGCCGGTGAATGACGCCCACATTAACAACAACATGACAATCCTTCTTGTCATTTCATTTCCTCGAAAGTTCAACTGTATCATACCCTCATATCCATTGATACGAGACCCTTCTAATGAAAAAAGAGCGGATCGCAATTCATACTTACCGATTCTACATGCATTCCCTAAGACGGCTTCCAGGCCTTCTTGTTCTAAACAGAGTTCTTTCGAAAAAGCATTCCACTTATTATCAAGACCGTAGAAAATACGGTTAAGGTCAGGAAAGACGTCATAAGCACCGTCATGTTTACAAGTTGTGGGCGTATGTAACATCAACCTACAGCCATACGGTAAGTGCTCCGTTGTAAATGCCTGGGCTGCCAATGTATCAAAAGTAGTCTCGGCAAGGAGCGTGGGGTCACTCAAGTACAAGTCGCACTCATGTTTTTTTATATACAATTTGCGAAGCTCCAATATCTCCGATAAGGCATCAAATAAAGCATCATCAACGACACCAATGTGCCAAATAAACACCTTGCGTTTCTTGTGGAAAAACAGGTATTGATGAAAGGGACGCACAGTCATTTCATGCAATACATTTCCCCACTCTTCCCCCAACTTCTCCATAAGGGCTCCATGAATGACAGAACCCATGGACGGGTGAAGGCGAATCCCCGTCGATGTCGATACCTCATACTCCAGCAAACGTAGCATTTTTATACCTCTTTTACTCGACAAAGTCCCATTAACTGGTATTCTCTCCCTTGATCAGTCAATTTAACGGTACGCGGCGATATATCTTTATCCTTACTTTTATGTTGCGGCTTCGAGTCTTTATTTGTAAATACTAAATCTAAATACTTGGCGACAGCAGCACGCCCGATTTCTTCGTCCGGTGCCAAGTCATATATAACCGTTTTATACTGAAAGCCCGTACCGCCACCAAGGAATAAATCTGCCTGTTTCGCTTCATTAAAGGCTTGAGCAGCAAAAAACTGCCTGCCGAACGCACGAGTAAAAGCATGTTCCTGAAATTTCAAGTTTCTCATCACATATTCACGAGTCACCGAAAAAATATCGTCAATACTTCCAATCCCGATTACTTTCAACATCTCTAAATCAGCCGTGACGGAAAAGCGCAACCGAGTCCCGGCTGGAATACATTCACGAAATAGGGGCAACCTGCAAGGATTCATGCCCTCTGTCTTAGCCAAAGAACCGTCGAGTTTTTGTACAATAACCGTATTGCACACGGGTTCTACACAAGCTGCGTCACTTACTATCAAGCCGCGCAAGACATCATTAACGGAACCGCCGCAAGCTCTCCCATGTTCATCCTGCAAGCCTAATCTCTGGAATACAAGGCCTTCCAGTTTGCTTTGCACCTTCCCCAAACATTTTAAATCGCTTCGACCTCTTGCATTAAATATAGTACTTTCAATCTCTTTCCAACTTGTTGTATACTTCTCCTTGTTTTTAAGAATAATACTGCTAAGAAGCCCTGTCCGCAAAGCGCCTTTTATGGAACTACCGGGAATATACACAGATCCGAAGGCATCCGTAACATTTCTGGCAATATCATTCACTGAGCGTCGATCTATTAAAGGATTGTTGGTATGAACATGTCCGATTGTACCGGCAAGATTACGAATTTCATCAGGCCTAATCCCTTTTTGTGTAAGCCAGTCCCATAAGAGTTGTCCGCAAAAAGGATCTTTGCTTTTTAACTGTTCCGCCGTACGTCTAATATGTCGCAAGAATTCATCGGTAAGCCTTTTTCTATATAAAAATTGTAGCCAGCGTGCTTGATCAAGAAAATATACTTGACGAGCTTTTTCATCAAAAATATATTCTACTGCCGTCAACTTATCACCACTCCCGATATGAACGGGTGATAAGCATTCTATCTCAAAATTCCTTGTCTCTCTGTGTTGCTCCCTCATGCATTCACCCCCAGATATAAGGCTTTCCCGTTTCGATAAACGTCATGCCCCGTATCGGTTCTCATGGCAGCCACTTTACCGGCCGGCTGATTTCTAAAACACGATCCGGATGCAATTCCATATATATCATGTCGCTTATGCACATACCCGAAACCTAAAGACGATACAAATCCGCTTCTTTTTTTCAAGGAATAAAATCCCTTTTTAATATCATCAATATCTCCTATATCGGGTATAAGGAGAGACATGTTCATATGCCATTGCGCAGTTTTATCATCCATACGTCGTTTTAACTCTATGGCATCATCATACGGCGGCTCTTCATCCAATATAAACGGGTCGTCATGAAAACGGAATTTTCCATAACCGCTGCTTCTTTTGCCACCAATACCGCTAAGTCCCAACTGTTCCAAAAGGTCCAAGCTACGCTGCACTATGCGCTCTTCCCCTTGAATGATTCCATAAAGACCCGTATTTTTTGCAAATACAAAGGTGCCTACGTAATACGGCAATGGCTTATCGCCTCGACAACTAACCTGCTCCGTCAACCAACTCGCACCGAAATCGTCGTCTTCTGTAAAAGCCCGGTTCGACTTTAATGACTGTATATACTCGTCTACCTTAGATACTCGAATAAATTCCAACTTCTTATTAGTTTTTTTTGCAACCGATGCTTTACAAGCTTCCGTATAGGACCGAATTTCATCACTTTCATTGCGTTCAATAGATAAAACTGGCTTGGGAATATACAATCGGCAATCGCCGTCTACTTTGGCAAAAGGAAACAAATCAGAGAGTATTAATTTGCCCGAATCTGCAGCCCCGACTAAATCTAAAATTTTGTTACTATCACCGTTTTCAGCCAACTCACAGCATAAACTGCTGAACAACCGGTCCGACTCATATGTATATACAACCGATTCAAGCCCGTCGCCCGCCTCAATAGTTCCGAAATGGACGGGTGTATCGAATTTTAATTGGTACAGATATGATACCATCATTATCTACATCCCTTTAACCAATTCTCACATTCATTGCAATCAACGGCCTCGCCGTTCTTAACAAACTTATCCTGAACCGCAAGATCTTCAAAAGCAATCTTGCCATATCCACGAGAGCCGTGACCGCCTAAATAGTCATTTTCCAATAATTGCAATGCCGTACCGAGTGCCTGTATGTCTTCTTTAAGCTCACCTTCCCTTTCAATATTATATACAAGCTTAAAGCCAAATTCCGCCCCGGACGGAACTCTTTCGATTTGGCGAGGAGTGGCCACAGCCGTTAATCGGCTAATCGTATTTTCAAACTTAACCTCTCCGATGTAGGTATCTAAATCAAGAGAGCTGAATTTTTCAACACTTTCATCTGTCATTCTCAAATCATAAAACTGTAATCTCGACGGTCTGGCCGTATCTTTACCGGCACTTCCGAAAAGTCGCTTAATCAATTCGGAATCATCATTTATTTTGTTCAAAACATATCCCGTCGCTTCTGCCTTAGCAAGCAAGGTGCGCAACTTTCCTTTCAAAGAACTGCCGGGAATAACCGGCTCCTTTGTCAACGGATCGCGAACAAAGAGCCTGTCTACAGCTCCAATGGGGGCAAAATCCTGTGCCGCTCCTATGTGGAGGCCGGTCACTAACTTTACTTTTCCCGTTATCATCAATTTCCCGCGTAATACGCCTTGTTCACTCATAATCTCTACCTCCATAATATTTATGGTATGCTACCAAAGCCTCTACATATCTGGCAAAGTTCATATACTTATTAAGATCTTTCCCGATACTACTTATCTCTGCCAACAATCCCGCCTTCTTTTCAAAGTCTTTGACCGAAGACTTGCGTCCCGATTGGTAAGCCAGCTTTATTTTTAAATACTTAACTTCTGCTGCCAAATCAGTAGATAACTCAAGTACTTGTTCCCCTTGTCGAAGATGCTCCACTTTATAACGTTCTATCTTATCCGTTAAAGAGTTAACTGCCGTTAAAAATTTACGAATCTGACTAACCGTAATCATCTTTACAGAACGGTTATTCCTATATCGGCCGCCACTGCCGTCACTTTCATTTTTCAACTCTTTCATCACTTTTTCGGCTCTTTCTACTACGTCTATTTCTTCCTTTTTCATTTTTTCTTCCATTATACTCACCCCATTTTATGCTCTTAATGAATATATCAATAATTGAATGGCCGTTATCAATTCACTGCGATCACTTCCGTTCAAACTCCATTTATAAATATTATCCCGCACTTCATTATAGGCGGTCATTCTCTTGCGATCCTTAGGCTCCATTCGCCCCAAGGTATAAGCAATACGGGCAATATTAATACGCTTTGTCTCACAATCAGCCATTAATTGCATAATTCGATATAACCCCCCCTTACCGATAAACAATTTATTCTCTTCCGGCTTTTTCTCATCAAAATAAAAGCAGCTCTGAAGAAGTCTCAGCTTCTGACCGCAAACCTTTTCCGTAAAATCATCCCATTTATAAGCAATAGGACTACTATACGGGCCGTCATCTGCAGACGCTCCGAACAAGGTAATACTGTTCTTCCCTGTATTCTTCTTTGAGTAGCTTTCCAACTCCCCGGCAATCCTCGCCATCTGCGAGATAGGAAAGGCACTCTTGAATAGACCGATGCCTGCCGAAAACGTCAGTTTATCATTTGTAAAGCGCCGGAAGGCTCGCCGAATATCAACAGCCAATTCGATTAAGTCATCCCAGGCGCCGACAATGAACATGTCGTCACCACCTGAATAAACGATATGGACATCTCTTTTTTTATCCTTCTCTCGACTAAACAAGCTAAATTGGCTGTATTCTTTTTCATTAATACCGTTAACATTTCCTTCGCAAAGTTCATTAATATATCGTTTAAAAAACACGGATAGCTGGTGCGATAATACAGCCGTCCTCGTTACAGTTGCGAACTCTCGAGAAATACCGGCAACAAAGGCAGCACCCAGATTATCCACATCAGCTCGCAGGACACCGATACGTTCAATCCCGGCTTTCTCTTTTCCGCCACCACTTAGTTCGGCGAGTTCGGAAAATTCCAAACAACCGCTTCCATCATCTTTTCTTACACTGTAATCACCGACCCAAAGGCGGGTCGCCATCTTTTCACCTGTCCAAACCTTATTTTTTACATACGCACGAACAAGGTCATCACGTTGTTCTGCTTCTGCCGGCGTCACTGCCTCCAAGTACCGCCCCTCACCGAAGCCGGGAAGTCCTATTCCCCCTTCCGCTGTACTAGTAATAATAAAGACATCCTTATTTAAAATGTCTTGTCCCAACTGTGCTAAGGCATTACAAGTATCGCAAGCTAAGGTACCGTCATCACCTAACACATACGGTCGCAACAAATCGGGATTAGCCGACGTATGGCAAACATTACACTCACGCATCCCATCCCCTACAGAGTTTAACTCGCTGCCCCAATCAAACATATCCTCCAATTGCTCTTTTGAATAGCGCTGTAATTTCCATTCTGACAGGATTTTACCGACGCGACGGTAGACATTCCCTATTCCCGTTCCCTTGGACATAATCTCATTGGCGGAAAATTCGCTCCAACCGAAGGCAATATACAAGCGATTTCCGAAGTGCTTCAAGAACCATGCATTCAGCAAGTTTTCAAACTGTTGAAGTTGACTTACAACCTCTTTCGTATTAGGCATTAGCAAGTAGAAATGCCCGCCACCTGTATATAAAAGATTCGCCCGACTAAGTCCGGTCATGGTCAACAACTCATCAACTACATGTTCTGTCAATATTTCCAAATAGAAGGAACGTCCGCGCAGGTTCTTTAACGCACCCTTAGAAGGAATGGTATAAATAAATTTTTGAATACCCGATATATCACCGGAAACCAGTAAATACATGGCTTTCTCGCGACAATCTTCATTTTTCCCTCCGAAGCAATAGGATTTGTAATCTTCTATGCCTTCGGCTTTAAACCAGCGATACATAGCTGCTGCAAAGGCTGCCGTAAGTTTTACATGTTCATACAAGGATATATCTGCCGGTTGATTGGTCGCCGTACTGGACGGAATATATGAAAGAGTTGCCTCCAATACTTGGAGCATTTCATTTACTTCCATATCATCAGGCTTGCGTCTTTCGAAGTTTCTCTTCAGGTCTTCAATAATCTCCTTATACATAGAGGCGGGAGCTTGAATATCTGTTTTGGGCTGAGGGTACAACATATCTTTATCCTTCATTAACCCACGTAAATAGTAAGCTGTATTCTCGCTACTCTCATTAGCCCCGAACACGTTAAACACAGATTCCAAACTGGCTCGTCTATCGAAGCCGCTACTTCCACTATCCTGCATTTCACGCCGATCCGTCCCTGCCGCTATGTTATCAGCTTCATATACAATATAAGCTAAATCATCATCTTTTGTAAGGCGTTTAGCCATATCAGCATGATGATATTTAACAGCTCTCAACACCAAACTATCGTCATTCTCATAATAGGGCTTTAAAAATGCTACGCCGGCCTCCGAGTGTGTCCCTTGTCCAAGCCCGGAGCGTTGGTAAACTTTTCCTATATCATGCAATAAGGCCGCCTTTTGTAACCTTGCTTCCAATTGATCCATCTACTTCATCTCCATATATTACAAAATAATGACATCTTCAGCCTTACAACAACCGATTCCCCAAGTTTTAATAGCTGTATTGTGTTTTAAAGAGTAAATCCTCAGAGAGTCGCATGTTATATCTATAATACTGCCGGCCTCAGCTTCTAACTTAACTAGTTTCTTTTTGGAAATATACACTTCAAATGCAGATTTCTGAACCCGAATGCCATATTTTTCTAGGCACTTCACCATCTGAGACCGTCGCTTATTATCCACAATGTCATAAATGACTAAAATAACATATTTACGTTCGTCATGATTCTCTCGAAAGTATGTCATAAGCTTACCTCAATCTCATGGGCTGATAACATGACTCATCATCTTCCATAATAGCCAAAGAATACATTTCCGCCCTATTAACCAATGATTGCCGAAACGATTGCTTTTCATCCGAATATTTATTCGACGTACGCAACCGCTTCTCATAAGCCTGCAAAAAAGTATATCGACCTTCTCTATTTAAATACACGCCGTCTTCCGTACGCTCAAAGTGTTCCGCTTTTAATTGATGCCTGTTAAAAAGACTCATGGCCAAGCTGTCAATAATAACAGGCCTCCATTCCTCCATTAAGTCGGACGCCAAAGCCGGATGACGATGCTTCAACGCATGAAGACAGCCGAAATAAGGGTGCAACCCCACATTAGATAATGCGGTATACAGCTCGTACAGCAATAGCGTATACCCAAAACCGATAACGGCATTGAAGGGGTCCTGTGGCGGTCGTTTTGTCCGTCCGTTAAAGCGAAACTCCGGTTCTATCAGTTCACTTAGAGCGTCAAAATATATTCGAGCCGCTAAACCTTCATTGCCCATCAATTCTGATCGATTCGGCACCTGCATGATCTTATGCTTTATTCGCGAAAGCTGTTCTATCTTTTGTCGTACAGAATCACTTTCTAATTCTCGGTTATAGCGTCTCAGCAAGACTTGTTGATTATGAATCTTTGCCTCAATCATCGATTTTCCCATAGATAGGTATAAGGAACCGCCGGTTAAGACAACTTGCTTAGCTTGCTTTACGGCATTACAATGACGAGTTGACTCTAGCCGACCGAAAAAGTATCCGCCCTTCGACAACCACGTAACCGGAATCTCCTTTTGCAACAATCGTTCTATCACTGTCGCAGATAATTGTACCCGCCCAATAAGGGTGAGACTTTCTAAGCCTTCTTCAGGTATTTCGAACAAAACTTCCGAATTACGGCTGAGGATAAAATGACCTCCACGCTTAGATATCTTTGCCCCATCTTCCGTTATATATACATGACTCATAGAAAATGCTCCTTTATTAATGCCGTTAAATTTATTTTTCATGATTGTCATATATATCAAATATGATTTTATTATATCATGTCTGTGATTTTTCTGTAAAAATCACTCTCAAGTATTGAGTATCTCTGACTTTCTAAGATTCAACTTGAACATACCCTCATCTATCAAAAGACGACTTAACGAAAATTTATCGTTAAGTCGTCTTTTTTACTAGGGTTATACACGATGCTTCTTCATCCCCTTTCGATGTAAAAGCAATAAATTCAGTGAGAGATTAGGTAAGAACTTAAGTCAATACGTTTTCGTCCCCTTACGGGGTAACGGTAATTAAATCGAACAGAAGGATGATGCAATATTAACGGAATCAATGTTTCCGTCCCCTTACGGGGTAACAGTAATTAAATCAAGGCGGTACGGTTATGTATACAATTAAAGAGTGGTTGTTTCCGTCCCCTTACGGGGTAACGGTAATTAAATCAAACTCAAAGAACATTCTATGTGACAACGTATGATAAGTATGTTTCCGTCCCCTTACGGGG
>NZ_GL538212.1:27055-27216 GCF_000165735.1 Megasphaera micronuciformis F0359 | reverse complement strand
TCCCCTTACGGGGTAACGGTAATTAAATCTTGTTCTCAAATTGTGACGTGTTCACATTCTTTTGTGTGTTTCCGTCCCCTTACGGGGTAACGGTAATTAAATCTCGAAGTATCTAAACATATTCAAGGATAATCATCGGTAGTTTCCGTCCCCTTACGGGG
>NZ_GL538212.1:26873-27045 GCF_000165735.1 Megasphaera micronuciformis F0359 | reverse complement strand
GTCCCCTTACGGGGTAACGGTAATTAAATCGGCTCAAGGACACAATGAAGGTTGAAAGCTTGGACGGACGTTTCCGTCCCCTTACGGGGTAACGGTAATTAAATCGGTATTGTAACAAGACACCTTTGTCAAAAGGTTGGAAAGTTTCCGTCCCCTTACGGGGTAACGGTAA
>NZ_GL538212.1:26620-26863 GCF_000165735.1 Megasphaera micronuciformis F0359 | reverse complement strand
GTCCCCTTACGGGGTAACGGTAATTAAATCTATTGAACGGTGCAGCAATTCACGTGAATTAGGTATGTTTCCGTCCCCTTACGGGGTAACGGTAATTAAATCGCAAGCCATGGCAGTATCTTGGTTGGTGAATTAGCAATGTTTCCGTCCCCTTACGGGGTAACGGTAATTAAATCTTATATCATCGAACTTGCAGAGGAATATGAATAAGAAGTTTCCGTCCCCTTACGGGGTAACGGTAAT
>NZ_GL538212.1:26153-26610 GCF_000165735.1 Megasphaera micronuciformis F0359 | reverse complement strand
TCCCCTTACGGGGTAACGGTAATTAAATCACGAACAGTTTCGTTGACGATAAAGAAGTCTTTACGTTTCCGTCCCCTTACGGGGTAACGGTAATTAAATCGGGATTATTGAGTCCGTAAAAATGAGTGGTGCGAGCACCGTTTCCGTCCCCTTACGGGGTAACGGTAATTAAATCAAGAGTGACAGATATGTGGACGGTTTATACTGGGAATCGTTTCCGTCCCCTTACGGGGTAACGGTAATTAAATCAAGAACAGACACTATGTAACTTACTTACACTTATCGTTTCCGTCCCCTTACGGGGTAACGGTAATTAAATCGCAAGCGGCAAGCAAAAAACCTTCTTGAGAGTCTGTTTCCGTCCCCTTACGGGGTAACGGTAATTAAATCCTACTACCTTGGCTAAGGTTGAGGAATTAAGAGAAACGGTTTCCGTCCCCTTACGGGGTAACGGTAA
>NZ_GL538212.1:25826-26143 GCF_000165735.1 Megasphaera micronuciformis F0359 | reverse complement strand
TCCCCTTACGGGGTAACGGTAATTAAATCTTTCTAATGGATATTCGTATATTGGCGACGGGGAGCAGCGTTTCCGTCCCCTTACGGGGTAACGGTAATTAAATCAATCAGGAATTTTACGAAAAGTATCCGCAACTTTGCGTGTTTCCGTCCCCTTACGGGGTAACGGTAATTAAATCAAGAACAGACACTATGTAACTTACTTACACTTATCGTTTCCGTCCCCTTACGGGGTAACGGTAATTAAATCGAATTTTCCGATGGCCGCATGATACAAATTAAGCCCGACGTTTCCGTCCCCTTACGGGGTAACGGTAA
>NZ_GL538212.1:0-25816 GCF_000165735.1 Megasphaera micronuciformis F0359 | reverse complement strand
TCCCCTTACGGGGTAACGGTAATTAAATCTAAAAAAAAGAGTAAGATTATAGACATCAAGAACGGCATGTTTCCGTCCCCTTACGGGGTAACGGTAATTAAATCTTGCGTGGTCTTATGAATTTGTAAATCTCCGCAAGTATCATGTTTCCGTCCCCTTACGGGGTAACGGTAATTAAATCAAGGTGGAAAATTATGATACAGGTGCAGAACATGTGTTTCCGTCCCCTTACGGGGTAACGGTAATTAAATCGAGTTTAAACGGAACAACAATAAAATATGGTTTTGCAATGTTTCCGTCCCCTTACGGGGTAACGGTAATTAAATCTAAGGGATTTAATTGCCAGATATAAAGATGATTGTACTGTTTCCGTCCCCTTACGGGGTAACGGTAATTAAATCGTCCTGTTCGTAAATTTTACTTGCAAAGGCGTTCTTGTTTCCGTCCCCTTACGGGGTAACGGTAATTAAATCTGGGAATAGGTGAATATTATGAAAATTATTAACGCTAGTTTCCGTCCCCTTACGGGGGAACGGTAATTAAATCACGGCAATTTACAATCATTCAGGAACTCAAATGTATGTTTCCGTCCCCTTACGGGGTAACGGTAATTAAATCTTTAGGGATGAATTGATTGCAATGAATGATATTGTATGTTTCCGTCCCCTTACGGGGTAACGGTAATTAAATCGTCTTGAAAAAAGGCGGCGTTCTCATATTCAAATGGAACGTTTCCGTCCCCTTACGGGGTAACGGTAATTAAATCACTGTCTTCTGTAATAACCATAACCATGCGGTTCATTTGATGATTTGCGGGGCAAAAGGATGTAAAGCACCTTCTCATTCAATTACACCTCCAAAATCAGTCAAAAATGGCTTTATTATCACAACGGGGATAAACACCTTCAAAAGACAGGAAATAATTCCATTTTTATTATAACTTACTTTTTTAAAGGTAAGCAAGAAAAAGCCTTTCTAAAAACTGCTTACCCTTTTCTAAACACGAAAAGATACTCATGAACAATGAGCAAAAAATTATACTTTACGCTGTTCGTATGCCGTGCATCTTCCGGCTTACCTACGGTAGCCGGAATAATCCACATATTGTCGACTCGCATCGCTCCTTCAATACGTTCTTGTGTACAAAGAGAGGCTACTCGCCGCGAAAAAACACCCCACTTTTGAGCCGCTTCCTTGACCGAAATATATTCCATGACTTACTCATACCTTACTACATTGTAAATAATATATTCCTATTTCGGAACAATAGAAATACTAATAGCTTTATTATATATTATTGGGTTTCGGATCTGAAGATATTAAACAGACTTAATATCTTACCCGCACAAAAAACAGGGTCTCTCTCAATGAGAGGCCCTGTTTTTCCTTCTCCCTTATTCTACAAATACGGGTTTGTTATCTTCAAATTTTTCAATTCGTGCCAAGGATTCTACTCGGTATCCTTTATCTTCCAAGAGTTTTCTTCCCGGTTGGAAGGATTTTTCCACAACAATGCCGATGGCGACTACGGTGGCTCCCGCTTGTTCTACTATATTTGCCAGTCCTGCCGCTGCCGCCCCGCTGGCCAGGAAGTCGTCGATAATTAGGATTTTTTCGCCTGCCTTAATATAGTTACGGCTAATAGAGGCACGGTAGGTTTCTTCTTTTGTATAGGAGTAGATGTCCGTCATATATACGTCTGCCGCTGTGAGTAGGGATTTTTTCTTTCTTGCAAAGACGAGTGGTTTATTGCCCATAGCCACGGATGCGGCAAAGGCGACGGCAATGCCCGATGCTTCAATGGTGACAATGCGGTCGATACGTACATCCTTCAATCGTTTTGCAAATTCTTCCCCCATTTTTAGAACCAAGTCCGTATCGATTTGGTGGTTCAGAAAGTTGTCTATTTTCAAGATGCGGTTATCAATAATCGTACCGTCTTGCAAAATTCGTTGTTTCAGAGCTTCCATCCGTTCCTCCCGTATTTAGAAATATACTAAGGTTACGCCGTCACCGCCGTTACGTGCATCATCCAAGGTGTAGGACGTAACGAAGGGCAGTGTATCCAAATATTCATGTACTTGTTTGCGTAGGGCGCCGCTTCCCTTACCGTGAATAATACGCACAGGACTGAAGCCGGCCGCCAATGCTTGATCGAGAAAGCGCGATATATCTGGAATAGCTTCATTGCCGCGCTTTCCGATGACATTGAGTTCCGTCGCCACTTGTCCCGTTCGTGCCGGCCGATACGTTGACGAGGTATTTTCCCGTTTTTCCGCCACTTTCTGACGACTCAGCTCATCCGCATAGGGAGCACTGATGTCGCTTACATCTACACGAATGGTCATACCTCTTACCGATACGGTCAGTTTCTTACCGCGTATGTCATCTACCGTGCCGATGCTGTTCAAGGAGTTGACGAATACGGACTGCCCTTGTTTCAAGCGCTTAACATCGACAGGATCTCGTTTCGGCCCCGACAATTCGGGAACTGAAATCTGTTGGATAGCTCGACGGGCCTGATCGATGGCCTTGGCTTTTTCTCTGTCCAATGCATCTGACGACTGGCGCTTTAACTCGCGAATAATCTGTTCCGCTTCAAGACGCAATTTGCGCTTCAGTTCATTAGCTTCACGTCGGCTTGCATCCACAATATCTTGCCTTTTCGCCGTAACTTTTTCCTTTTCCTTACGCAAAGCCTCTTCGTGAGCCTTCGCTTCCTTCAAGCGCGTTGCCAACAGTTCTCGTTCTTCATCGATCTTGCGAAGTTGTGTATTGAGCCGTGTCAAAACAGCTTCCACATCGGCATCTTGGGCTTCATTACGTAACCGGTGGGCCTCTTCCAAAACGGCTTCAGGCATACCCAGTCGTTCGCTAATAGCCAGGGCATGACTGCTACCGGCCGAGCCGATGCGCAGTTTATATGTCGGTCGCAGTGTCTCCGTATCGAATTCGACGTGGCCATTTTCCACGCCTTCCGTGCGGTAGGCATAGTTTTTCAAGTCATTATAATGCGTCGTGACCATGGCTAAAGAGCCCTTACGTCGAAACTCATCCAAAATGGCGATGGCCAAGGCCCCGCCTTCACCCGGATCTGTGCCCGAACCCAATTCGTCCGTCAAAATGAGGTCACAAGCCGAGGCATGTTTCAAGATATAGACGATTTGCTTCATATGACTCGAAAAGGTACTGAGATTTTGAGCAATGTCCTGCTCATCTCCGATGTCGGCAAAGACGTCGCCAAATAGCGGTAACTGTGAACCGTCACTTACAGGAATAAACAGACCGGACTGATACATGAGGACAAGGAGTCCCAAGGTTTTCATGGACACGGTCTTACCGCCCGTATTAGACCCCGTAATCAGAAGGATGGAGTAGTCGCCTCCGAGAATTATCGTATTCGCCACGACCTTGTCGGCCTTAATCAGGGGATGGCGTGCATCATAAAGTTTAATAATCCGTTCGGATGTAAGTTGCGGACGTGTCGCCTTCATTTGCAGCGCCAACCGTCCCTTGGTAAGGGCAAATTCCAATTCCCCCGTCGTCATCGTGCTTTTATACAGGTCTTCATATTGTCCTGCAATAAGGGCTGTCAGACGGCGATAAATCCGTTCTATTTCCTTTTCTTCCGCCAACTTTGCCGTCTGCAGGTCATTATTCGCATCAACGACCGCCAAGGGCTCTACATATAAGGTCGCTCCACTGGCCGACATGTCGTGAACAATACCGGGAAAAGCATGCCGATATTCCTGCTTAACGGGAATAACACTGCGATTATTACGCACAGTAACCAAGGTATCCTGAAAGTACTTCTGATAGGATTTGTCGGCTAAAATCTGCTGAATGTACCGTTTCGTACGCCGTTCCAATTCGGCAATACGGGTGCGCAGTCGTGCCAATTCTACAGAAGCGTTATCGCGTACCTGGTGATTCTCATCAAAAACAGCCCCGACACGCTGTACGAGCAGGGAAAAATCTCCCAGTGTTTCGGCCCGTTGCGACAGTTGCGGATACTCCGCTTCCTTAGGGGCAAAAAAGTCCTGAATTTGCCCGTACCTCTGTGCATTTTCCCAAACGGCAATGCATTCATCGGCACTTAAAGTCACTTCTCGCTTCGCCTTTTCCAAAAAGGGTCGAATATCCGTAATTCCGCCCAAAGGTATTTGCCCTTCTTTTTCCAGGCAAACGACGGCCTCTTCCGTATCGGTCAAACTTTTGACAACCGTATCTTCATCCGTATCCGGTTTTAAGGCCCGTGCCGCCTCCTTCGACAATCGAGACGGGGCTAAGCGCACCAGCATGTCCCTAATCTGAGAAAAACCCAAGATGCGCATACTTCGTTTATTCATAATCTCTCCTATATATCCGTAATACTACGGAATAAGTGTCCGCGTGTAACGGTTTTATCGTCCTTACCGAAAAGGACGGAGCGATCACCGGCACAAAGGCGAGCATATTTGCTCGTCACCGCTTCAATCCATTTCGGATCCCGGTGCCGTGCTTCAATGCGCACGGCCTTAACACCTGCATGCATCAATTTATCAAAATACGGAGCCATATCCGTATCCTTACTGTTTAAGATATGATTGCGACAGAACTGATCCGTAACAATTTCAAACCGTTCGCCGCGGCGGTCTTCCAGGTAAAAGCGACTGCCTACACAACGCGACGGGCATCCGGCCTTTACTCCCGTACCGACATGAGCCGCAATCTGACAATACTCCGTAATCATGAGTTCCGCCTTGCCGGCTACGACGACTTCAACAGGTAACTTCTGCAACGACGCCAGTCGTTCAATCTGCTTCCACGTCATTTCACACGAAGCCGTAATGGCCGAACAGCCGACTTCTTCGTATATAAAAGCTGCCTGTGAGTTGAAGATATTTAAATACTGATCACCGATGATAAAACAGTTCGGCCCTTCTTCGTGTACTAAAGAGAAAATCCCCGGTGTATTGGCGTAAATTCCGTCTACACCTGCCCGGATCGCACTTTGCAGTTCCCGACGAATCCGTTCCGTATCCGCTTGCTTCATAACACGCGGTGTTCCGGCCCAAACGGGAACATTCGACTTATGCCCTATGGCTACGGCCTTTTTCCAAATTTCGTAAGTAAATGAAGCATGGCTATAGGATTCGCCGCCGAAGATCAGTCTCTTTGCGCCGCCTCTGACCGCGGCTTCCAGGCCTTCGAGACTGTCACAGTGCACTACCGTAAGAGGGATATCCGTCATCAAGTCCGCCTGTTTTTGTCGCCAGGGACAGGCCGTACCTGCCGGTGGTCGCCTGTACTCTTCCAAGCGGGCTTGGGTCATGGCGGCTACGGTTCTTCTGCGCAAGTCGTTTAAGATACTGACAGGTATCATATATTCTTCAGATGCTAAGGTGACAGATGCCGCTTCAAAGGGCGTATTCCCGAGTTTACTAAACTGTCCCTGCACAACGTCTGAAGTCGTCGGTCGCTTACGAGCCACTTCAGGCTTATAGTCGGAGCATACCGAAACGGTATGTCCTCCGTCATCCCAGGCCAAACACTTCAAGTAGCCTTCTTCATCCGTTTCAACGTGAAAATACAAAGGTATTTGCCGATTCTTATACGCCTCTTCACTCTTATCATCCGCCTTTTCGGCAATTAAAAAGAGACGCCCCTTCATCATATCCTTACGCCGTACTGTCAGTTCCGCCTGCGTATCCGATAGGTTCGTCACGTCCTGAACCTCATCAACCGCTTCGTGGCCGTCCGAACGAATTACTTTTATTGTATCGCCTATATGAACAGGCACCTGAAGGTAAGCATTCAAAATACGTTCATGCACCTTCGTTACCGTCCCTACTTCTTTACCTTTATTCCTACCGGCTCCGGACGTAGCCGTTTCAAGACCCACTGTGCTATGTAAAAAGTCAGACTGCCTGCCTCGATTAAAGCTCGTACCCAATAGCTCCCGGCCTTGTGCAAGTGCCTTTTCCTTCTGTCTTTCATTTCCGTAAACACCGTCTATAACCCGGCGATAGGCCGAAACGACATCATATACGTATGCGGGGCTCTTCATACGGCCTTCAATTTTCAAAGAACCTACACCGGCTTTTAAAAGAGCCTCTATATCGTCTAATGCACTAAGGTCTTTTAAGCTCAACAGATAGGCCTTATCCGTCTTGACCGCATCATTTTCATATAAGGTGTAGGGCAATCGGCAAGGCTGTGCACAGGCTCCTCTGTTGCCGCTGCGCCCGCCGAAAAAGCTGCTCATCAAGCATTGTCCCGAATAAGACATACACGACGCCCCGTGAATAAAGATTTCCACGGTCAAATCCGTTTCCTTGCAAACCGCTTCAATTTCTTTGAGCGACAATTCTCGTGACAAGACGACTTGCGTAAAGCCCAGGGATTGTAAAAAACGAGCTCCTTCGAGGTCGGCTACGGTCATTTGCGTACTACCGTGTAAGGGTAAGTTCGGAGCCGCCTTCCGAGCCACTGCGGCAACGGCCAAATCCTGAACAATAATTCCGTCCGTGTCGATTTCGTCGAGAAAGCGAATGTATTCCGTCAGTTCGCCCATTTCCGCATCGCTAATCAGAATATTCACCGTTACATATACCTTGACACCGAACAAGTGAGCCGTTTCCACAGAGGCTTTCAATTCGTCGTTGTCCAAATTATGTGCATATTTGCGGGCATTAAAAGCCTTGCCGCCCAAATACACGGCATCGGCTCCGGCGGCAATAGCCGCTTTTACGTGGTCCGCCGATCCGGCCGGTGCCAACAGTTCCGCCATGGTAGTCGTCCTTTCCCATATCAATAGTTTTTCTTACCGTACAACTGCGTAATTTGAAAAACAGACGGATATATATCCGTCTGTTTATACTCCGTACGGGAAGATGTATGTTTTGTTGTTTCTATCGTATATTACTTTTCTTATTATAGGTATACGAGTCGGGTCTGTCAACGACAACGAATCTTGAAAACGCGTAGGTATGCGGTTTATACCTTCCAATCCGTATACTGTCGACTCAGTTCATAATATTCCGTAACGCCGTGTTTCGTCCCGGCCACATCTTCATCATTGGTGGATCGTATAACTTTAGCAGGATTACCGAAGGCCAGAGATCTGTCAGGAATCTTTTTACCTTGAGTTACTAAGGAGTAAGCCCCGACTATACATTCCTTACCTACTTCCGTCCATCCCATGACGCAAGAACACATACCGATAAGAGTACATTCACCTACGCGACTGCCGTGTACCATACAGTTATGGCCGATTAGGACATACGGTTCAATGGTAAGAGGTGTATCGATATCGGCATGTAAGGTCGAATTATCCTGTATATTTGTATAGGCTCCTACATGAATCGGAGCAATATCACCGCGAATAACTACGTTAGGCCAAATGCTGACTCCTTCATCAATCGTTACATCCCCGATAATTACGGCTGTAGGCGCAATCATAGCCGTTTCATGAATATGCGGGGTCTTATTACCCAGCGTATGTATATGTGCCATACTTCTACCTCCCTTTTGTACATATTATACCATTTGCAACAGATGAGCGGCTACCGTCTCTATTCATAAGTCCGCAAAATACCCTTATTCCCTATGCTTTAAAAATATACTTCAAAGGTATTGATTTATGGTTTAAGTTATCGTATACTATAACTAACAAATAAATATTATTGATTATCTATTGTTCAGTTTACTATGGAGGTAAGAACATGAGCGTATACGAGTATAAAGTAAAAAATGTTAAAGGTGAATCGGTAGATTTATCGCAATATAAGGGTAAGGTACTGATTATTGCCAATACGGCCAGCAAATGCGGCTTTACACCCCAGTATGAAGGGCTGGAAAAATTATATAAAGAATATAAAGACCAAGGGCTTGTAGTTCTCGGCTTCCCGTCCAATCAGTTTTTGGAACAGGAACCGGGCACGAATGATGAAGCGGCTTCGTTCTGCAAATTAAATTACGGCGTAACTTTTCCCGTTTTCGCAATTACGGACGTGCGCGGCGACAATGCCGAGCCCCTCTTCAAGTACTTAAGCAATGCGGCTCCTTTTAAGGGTTATGAAGAAAGCAAAGAATCGGGCCAATTGATTAAAAAAGTAGTAGGCGAATATTACCCGGAAAACTTGGAAGGCAACGGTATTAAATGGAATTTCACGAAATTCCTCGTAAGCAAAGACGGTACGCAAATTACCCGCTTTGAACCGAGCACGACTCCCGAAGAAATGGAAGCAGCCGTAAAGGCGGCTCTGTAAAAAGATTACCTGTTTACTAAAAAGTGAGGTGGATTTCATATGAAACAATATGTTCAAGAATCTTATAATTTATATATCGACGGTCAGTGGGTGCCTTCATCGGACGGCAAGACCTTTAAGGAATACAATCCGTCGAACGGCGAATTTCTCGCCGAAGTAAGCGAAGCAACGAGAGACGATGTGGATAAGGCCGTCAAAGCGGCGACCAAAGCCCTGGAATCGTGGAAGCATACCTCTCCGGCAGAACGTCAAAATCTGTTGCTCAAAATTGCCGATATTATTGATGCCAATGCAGACCATCTGGCTATGGTGGAAACCCTGGATAACGGCAAACCCTTACGCGAAACTAAGGCGGTCGACATCGCCTTAGGTGCCGATCATTTCCGCTATTTCGCCGGCGTTGTCCGCACGGAAGAAGGCCGGGCTATGATGATTGATGATAAAACCTTAAGTCTCGTCGTACATGAGCCCATAGGGGTAGTCGGCCAAATCGTTCCCTGGAACTTCCCTTTCCTCATGGCTGCGTGGAAGTTAGCTCCCGTTTTGGCTGCCGGTTGCACTACGGTCCTCAAACCGTCGAGCTCTACATCCTTAAGCGTTCTCGAATTGATGCGTCTCATCGGCCCCGTTGTCCCTGCCGGTGTCATTAACGTTGTCACAGGCGGAGGTTCCCGCTCCGGTCAGTATCTTCTCGATCATCCGGGCTTACAGAAATTAGCCTTTACAGGCTCTACGGAAATCGGCTACGACGTATATAAGGCGGCACAACAGAAAATGATTCCCGCTACTTTGGAATTAGGCGGCAAATCCGCCAATATTTACTTTGATGATTGCCGTTGGGATATGGCCATGGACGGAGCCCAGTTGGGTATTCTCTTTAACCAGGGTCAGGTTTGCTGCGCCGGCTCCCGAATTTTCGTACAAGAAGGTATTTACGATAAATTTATTCACGATCTGGCAGAACGCTTTAACCGCGTAAAAGTAGGTCTTCCCTGGGAAGATGGCGTTCAAATGGGTTCTCAGATCGATGCCAAGCAAGTCAAGAAGATCTTGGAATACATTGAAATCGGTAAGAAAGAAGGCGCTCGCCTCGTATGCGGCGGTGAAAAGATTGAATCCGGCGGCTTGGAAAAAGGCAACTTCATTCGCCCCACTATTTTTGCCGACGTGACGAATGATATGCGCATTGCCAAAGAAGAAATCTTCGGTCCCGTCGTTTCCATTATTAAATTCAAGACGGAAGAAGACGTCATCGCCATGGCCAACAATAGTGAATACGGTTTAGGCGGTGCCGTGTGGACCCGTGATATTAACAGGGCTATTCGTGTAGCCAACTCCATTGAAACCGGTCGAATTTGGATCAATACATATAATGCCATTCCGGCAGGTGCTCCGTTTGGCGGCTATAAAGAATCCGGTATCGGTCGTGAAACGGATAAGACCACCATCGACCACTACAGACAGACGAAAAATATTTATATCAACCTTTCCGAAGCCCCCTCGGGCTTGTACGAAAGTTAAGTATATAGAAAGCAATCTCACCTCCTAAGAAAGAGAGGCCTTACCCTTCGGGTAAGGCCTCTCTTCATTTATAAATTGAACAGCTCCATATGCTTGACCGTTTCTCCGTCATCATCGAAGATAACTTGTCCCTTAACCTTTTCTCCCTGTAAAAGGCGGGGTAACCAAATTCGATCCCCTTGCCACATATGGTCATACGGTATTTCTTCAGGTAAGAAAAAAGCAGGCTTCATTTCTTCAGACTCCACGGGTTCGCCTTGCCAAGTTTCGGTCATGTAAATATAGGTAATATGGTCATCTTTCGGCTTTTTGGAAAAGTGAAAATCTAAAAACCCGATGAGGTCCAAATCGTCCGTATTTATCCTGATTCCCGCTTCTTCACGGACTTCCCGAACGGCACAAGCTCGAAAAGTCTCCTTTCCTTCCAACTTTCCTCCGAAGCCGTTCCATTTGCCCGCTCCGAAGCCTCTCTTTTTACATCCCAAGAGAAGGCGACCCGCAGGGTCCACAGGAAAACATAAGGTGGTCGGTTTCATTCCCGTCCCCCTTACTTGGAACCCATTTTCTTAAACTGTTCGTGTTCTTCATTGAGTTCATAAAGAACGGTCCGTAAGGTCCATGATATATTATTAGGTGTCAACATGGCTTTTAAGGGGACATGCTTTAATTTACCGCGCTTAATGGCTTCCAACAGTTCCCCGGCGGCACTGCGATCGAAGCCGCAAAGAACGATAGCTTCTTTAGTAACCGGTTTTGCATCTTCAGGTATGGCTACGCCTTCTTCACTTTCTTGGGCCAAGGCCGCAATTTCTTTAATTTCATCTTCCGATAACCCCAAGAGTTTCCCTACGGTTTCATCTTTTTCTTCTTCCGTAACGGCTCTGACGGCAGCCTTGGAAATCAGACTGACATGCTTGAGAAGCCGCAATCTTTCGGCATCAAAGTTCAAGGCCAAGACGGTTCTATATGACATATGAATTTCCTCCCTTACAAAAAAAGCGTTGCAGTTGCCTGCAACGCTTTATGCTGCAATACGCCTGCATTGCAGAAAGTTTGTTATACCAATTCGATGATAACCATCGGAGCGGCGTCGCCTTGGCGGACACCGGCTTTGATGATACGCGTATAGCCGCCCTGGCGATCCTTGTATTTCGGAGCCACTTCATCAAAGAGTTTCTTTACTACATCTTCATCCATCATGTATGCCATTACCTGACGGCGTGCGTGCAAATCGCCGCGTTTAGCAAGGGTCAACATTTTATCCGCAACTTTGCGAAGTTCTTTTGCCTTAGCTTCCGTCGTTTCAATGCGTTCATGCTGGAATAAAGAGGTAACAATGCCACGCAATAATGCTTTACGTGCAGAGCTGTCGCGTCCCAACTTTCTATAAGCCATCGTTCATCCTCCTCGTTATTCTTCTTCTTTTAATTTATAGCCGAACTGGCTGAGTTTTTCAATAATTTCTTCAACAGACTTGCTGCCGAGATTGCGAATCTTACCCAAATCCGACTTCGTATGAGAAATCAGTTCTTTAATGGTGTAAATATTAGCACGCTTCAAGCAGTTCGATGCTCGAACGGATAATTGCAGCGTATCGATGGATTCGTCGCCGCCTTCTCCCATATCCGTACCGTCAGCACCCGCTCCTTCAGCATTAGCACCGTTCGCACCGGCACCGAGTTCGTCTTCCGTAAACTTACCTTGTTGCAAGTTTCGACCCGGAGCAGCCAGTTGTTTGATTTTTTCCAAATAGGACGACAAAATGCTGGCCGATTCCGCCATAGCATCTTCTGCCGTAAGGCTGCCGTCCGTCAAAACTTCCATGGTCAACGAATCATAGTCCATTTCGTTGCCTACCCGAACATTACCAACTTCATACTTAGCCCGCAAAATAGGGGAGAAAA
Source organism: Megasphaera micronuciformis F0359 (assembly GCF_000165735.1). Lineage (GTDB taxonomy): Bacteria > Bacillota > Negativicutes > Veillonellales > Megasphaeraceae > Megasphaera > Megasphaera micronuciformis. The sequence goes on along the minus strand of NZ_GL538212.1, from coordinate 14,139 downwards.
TAGAGTCGATAGGAATAACGCCGATGACGTCCGTATCCTTCTTGTTCTTCGTCGAGGGCACATAGCCCTTACCCCGTTCGATATGGCACTGCATACGAATATGCGCATCTTCATCGAGTGTCGCTATATGAAGGGTCGGGTTTAAAATTTCTATGTCTGAGTTTACGTTGAGGTCCGCTGCCGTAAAATCGCATTCTCCGGAGATATCTACGATAATATCCGCTTCCATCTGATCTTCCTTATGGAATTTCATTCGAACCTGTTTTAAGTTCAAAATGATTTCCGAAACATCTTCCCGTACGCCGGGGATGGTCGTAAATTCATGAAGAATACCGTCAATCTTAATGGACGTAATGGCTACGCCTTCCAATGACGATAAAAGAATGCGCCGTAAGCTGTTCCCCAAGGTGATTCCATAACCCCGATCAAGAGGTTTGCATACGAATTTTCCAAACGTTCCGTCTCCGTCAAGCATATCGGATGTCACTTTAAAGATATTGTCATTACTCATTGTGGAAAATCCTCCCGTTCCAGAATCAAAATCAATCGCCTAAGGGCTATTGATTATACACGTCTCCGTTTAGGCGGGCGGCAACCGTTATGCGGAATAGGGGTAACGTCTTTAATGGAATTAACTTCTAATCCAGCTGCCTGCAATGCGCGAATTGCGGCTTCACGTCCGGAACCGGGGCCTTTTACGAATACTTCTACCTGACGAAGGCCGTGTTCCATAGCGGCTTTTGCAGCCTGTTCAGCAGCCATCTGTGCAGCAAAGGGAGTGCTTTTACGAGAACCGCGGAAACCGAGGCCGCCGGCACTTGCCCAAGAAAGAGCGTTGCCCTTTGTATCGCTGATCGTAACGATCGTATTATTGAATGTAGAACGGATATGAGCTGCACCGGATTCTACGTGCTTCTTTTCTTTTCTTTTGTTGCTTCTTACATTGTTCTTAGCCAAAATCGTGTCCCTCCTTACTTAAATATTATTTCTTCTTACCTGCAATAGCTTTTCTCGGACCTTTACGAGTACGAGCATTCGTCTTCGTGCGCTGACCGCGAAGGGGCAGACCCGAACGATGACGTTTGCCGCGATAGGAGTTTACTTCAATAAGGCGTTTAATGTTCAATGCCGTTTCACGACGGAGGTCGCCTTCAACCTTGTATTCTTCACCGATTGTTTCACGAATCTTCTGTACTTCGTCTTCCGTCAAATCGCGAACGCGTGTATCCGGATTGATACCCGTTTTAGCAAGAATTTCCTGGGAAGAGGAAAGACCGATACCGTAAATGTATGTTAAACCAATTTCAACTCGTTTGTCGCGCGGTAAATCCACGCCGGCTATACGTGCCATCTAATATTTCACCTCCGGACTATTAACCTTGTTTTTGTTTATGTTTCGGGTTTTCGCAAATAACCATTACACGGCCTTTGCGCTTAATGATTTTGCATTTATCGCAAATCTTTTTTACTGACGGTTTTACCTTCATATTTACCTCCTACGCAAAGTTACTTGAAGCGATATGTAATACGACCGCGACTCAAGTCATAGGGCGTAAGCTCCATGGTGACTCTGTCACCGGGCAGAATACGGATAAAATTCATACGCATCTTACCGGAAACGTGAGCCAAAATAATGTGGTCGTTTTCCAATTTTACCTTAAACATGGCGTTCGGTAAAGCTTCAACAACTACGCCTTCAACTTCAATAACATCTTCCTTCGACATGTATTAACCCTCCCCGGTCATGTTCCGTTGTCCTTTTTTTACCAGTTCACGTATGTGCAAGTCATCGCGACAGGCGTCGGGATTTGCACTCGGTCCCAAAGGCCGTAAGTGACGGCAGTTTTTCTTCTTGCAGTCGCTTTTCGGATATTTCCTTCCGTCGGCAACGTACACGTACGGCCCTTGAGCCGTACCGATAACCGCATACACCCTTCCTTTATCTTTACCTGCCAGACTGAGAACCGTCATTCCGACAGGAATACGAACCGTGTCCATTATGACGGTAAGGTCAGGATTTCCGGACCGTGATCGGTAATGGCAACGGTATGCTCAAAATGGGCGGCCGGTTTCTTGTCCTGCGTAATAACGGTCCAACCGTTATCAAGCTGGCGTACCTTTTCAGTACCCATGGCAATCATCGGTTCAATGGCCAAGACCATCCCTTCTTCCAAGACAATGCCGTGGCCCGGTCGACCGTAATTCGGTACTTCCGGGGCTTCATGCATATCCGTTCCGATACCGTGACCCACATAATCGCGGACCACTCCGTATCCGAACGATTCGGCATGAGCCTGAACGGCATGGCCGAGATCTCCCATGTGTTTGCCGGCTACAGCTTGTTCAATGCCCTTATACAGACATTCTTCCGTAACCTGTAATAACTTGAGAGTATCAGGTGCTACATCGCCGACAGGAATCGTAATCGTTGAATCACCGTGATAGCCGTCTTTGTTTACAACCAAATCGACGCTGATAATATCACCGTCGTGTAATTTTCTATGACCGGGAATACCGTGAACGACTTCTTCATTCACGCTGGCACAAATGGTCGCCGGGAATCCGTAGTATCCCTTACAGCTGGGAAAAGCACCCTGACTGCGAATATATTCTTCACAACGGCGGTCCAGTTCTTGTGTCGTCACACCCGGCACGGCAAGTTCGCGCATGAGCATCAGTGCGTCTGCCGTAATTCTTCCGGCTGCACGAATATACTCAATTTCGCGGTTAGACTTTAAAATAATCATGTTACTTGCCCTTTTCAAGACTCGCTACAATGGCGTTGAAGACGGAATCCATATCCTGTTGACCGTCTACTTCGATATACAAATTCGAACTCTTATAGTAGTCGATCAACGGTTTGGTTTGTGCCGCATATACGGCAAGGCGTTTCTTAACCGTTTCCATTTTGTCGTCATCGCGCTGATACAATTCGCCGCCGTCCTTATCGCAAACGCCGTTTTCCTTAGGCGGTTTCGAAGTCAAGTGGTAGGTTGCACCGCAACTGCGGCAAATGAGTCGACCCGTCGTACGACGAACCAATTCTTCATCAGGAACGGCAATATTGATGACCCCGTCCAACTTAATACCGAGATCACTCAAGATAGCGTCAAGAGACACGGCCTGCGACGTCGTACGCGGGAATCCGTCAAGGATAAACCCTTTCTTGCAATCGTCTTTGGCTAATCGTTCTCTGACAATACCGATGGTAACGGCATCAGGAACTAACTGACCGTTATCCATGTATTTTTTGGCTTCCAATCCCAAAGGTGTTTGTTCCTTAACTGCTGCACGGAACATATCGCCTGTGGAAATTTGAGGAATGCCGTACTTTTCAATCAATCGTTCGGCCTGTGTGCCTTTACCGGCACCCGGAGGGCCCATTAAGAGAATATACACTCAAACTGCCTCCTTATTATTTCACAAAGCCTTGGTACTGCTTATTGAGTACCAACGATTCGGCCTGTTTCATCGTATCGATGGCAACACCGACGACGATAAGCACTGCCGTACCGCCGAAGTAGACGCCTTGAATTCCCGTAATCCAACCGATAAAATTCGGTAAGATTGCTACGAAAGCGAGGAAAAAAGCACCTGCCAAGGTAATGCGTGTCATAATTCTGTCAATATACCGTGCTGTCGGTTCGCCCGGACGAATACCGGGAATAAACCCGCCATACTTCTGCATATTCTCCGTCATCTGCGGGATGTTCAAAGAAATAGCCGTATAGAAGTAGGTGAAGAAGATGATAAGCACGGCATAAGCCACCGTATTAGCCAACGTCCCCCAACCGAAGACCTGTGCCAGCCATTGAATCGTATCATTCTGAATGAACTGAGCAATCGTAATCGGGAACATCAACACCGATGAAGCGAAGATGATGGGAATAACGCCGGCCTGATTGACCTTTAACGGAATGTGCGTCGAATGACCGCCGTACATTTTACGGCCTACTACACGTTTCGCATACTGTACGTTTACACGTCTTTGCCCTTGAGTAACCTCAACGACGATGACGATCATGAACAGTGCGATTAAGGCAAACAGTGCCGCCTGGAAGATGTTAATCGTTCCTGCCTGCACGTATTGATACAGCGTATTTACGCCGTTCGGGAAGCGAGCCACGATACCGGCGAAAATAATCAGCGAAATACCGTTACCGATACCACCTGCCGTAATCTGATCACCGAGCCACATGAGGAAGCACGTGCCTGCCGTAAGAATAACGGCAACCATAAGCACTGTCGTCCAGCTGTTATCGATTAAGGCATTGTTGACCTTCAAGGCATAACTCATGGCAAAGGCCTGAATAAAGCCGAGAAGAACCGTTCCGTAACGAGTAACTTTCTGAATTTTATCACGTCCGTCCTGATTGTCCTTGGACCACTGTTCAAAAGTGGGAACGACGGCCGTTAAAAGCTGCATAATAATTGACGCATTGATATACGGCGTAATACTCATTGCCAGTACGGAGAACTTGGAAAGAGCACCGCCTGAGAACAAGTCCAACAAGCCGAAGAGATTGCCGCTGTTGAAGAGGCCTTCAATAGCCGCTGCGTCAACGCCCGGCACGGGAATGTGCACCCCGAGCCTGAAAATAATAAACATGATTAAGGTGAATACTGCACGTTTACGGAATTCGGGAACGTTCAGAACGTTCTGAATACTTTCTAACACCTTAAATCACCTCTACTTTACCACCGGCTGCTTCGATTTTCTGCTGTGCAGACTTGGTAAAGCCCTGAGCTACGACGGTAAGTTTTCTTTCCAATTCACCATTACCCAGGATACGAACGCCGTCGCGGACATTTTTCAAAATGCCGGCTTCAACGAGAGCGACCGGATCAACCGTCGTTCCGTCTTCAAAGCGATTCAATGTTGCTACGTTAACTTCCGCATATTCCTTGCCCCAAACATTTTTGAAACCGCGTTTCGGAAGTAAACGATACAAAGGCATCTGGCCGCCTTCAAACCCCGGACGTACACCGCCGCCGCTACGGGAATTCTGACCTTTCATACCTTTACCGGCCGTTTTGCCGTTACCGGAACCGATACCGCGACCTACACGATTGCGTTTCTTCTTGGAACCGGGGATAATGCTCATTTCATGAAGTTTCAATTCAGCGCACCTCCTTTGTATTAGATTTCTTCTACTTTAATCAAGTGCTGTACTTTATGAAGCATGCCCTTAATTTGAGGCGTAGCTTCTTTGACAACGCTGGAGTTCGTTTTATGCAAGCCGAGAGCCGTAACGGTCGCACGCTGATCCTGCGGACGGCCGGCCAAGCTGCGGACGAGCGTAACTTTAACTTGTGCCATTATGTGTACCCTCCTTATTAACCGTAAATTTCTTCTACAGTCTTACCGCGGAGTTCTGCCACTTCTTTAACGTCCTTCAACTGGCTCAAGCCTTCGATTGTTGCACGAACCATGTTGTTGGGGTTGGAAGAACCGAGGGACTTGGTGAGGATATTACGTACACCGACCAATTCCAGAACGGCACGAACGGGGCCGCCTGCAATAACGCCGGTACCTTCTGCAGCGGGTTTCAACATAACCTTACCTGCACCGAAGACACCCGTCGTTTTATACGGAATGGAACCGTTTTTAAGATTTACTGTAACCAAATGTTTTTTCGCATCTTCAACGCCCTTGCGAATAGCTTCGGGAACTTCGCCGGCTTTACCTAATCCTGCGCCTACACGACCGTTGCCGTCACCGACAACTACCAACGCACTGAAGGAAAAACGGCGGCCGCCCTTAACTACTTTAGCAACGCGGTTGATGAATACGACGTTTTCTTGTAACTCAAGACCTGTATGGTCAACTTTTGCCATGTGTTGTTTCCTCCCTGATTAGAATTTCAAGCCTGCTTCGCGTGCTGCGTCGGCCAACGCTGCTACACGACCGTGATAGACATACCCGCCGCGGTCGAATACAACCGTCGTAATGCCTTTGGCAACAGCACGTTCCGCAACCAATTTACCGACCAGTGCCGCACCTGCTTTATTACCGCCGCTAGCCTGGCCCTTCAATTCTTTGTCCAAGGTGCTGGCGGATACCAATGTTTCACCCTTAACATCGTCAATTACTTGAGCGTAAATATTGTTAAGGCTACGGAATACGTTCAAACGCGGGCGTTCCGCCGTCCCGTTTATATGCTTACGTAAACGCCAATGACGTTTTACGCGAATCGCATTTTTACTGGATTTCAAGGAATTCACTCCTTTCTATAGTAACGAATTATTATTTCTTCGTACCGGCTTTACCGGCTTTACGACGTACATGTTCACCTGCATAACGAATACCCTTGCCCTTATACGGTTCAGGTAAACGATAACCGCGAATCTTCGCTGCAAATTCACCGACATGTTCGTTATTGGCACCGGATACTACGATCTGTGTAGCACTGGGGCATTCAACCTTAACACCTTCGGGAACATCAAGTTCAAGCGGATGCGAGAAACCGAGCGTAAGAGCCAATTTATTGCCCTTCATTTGTGCTCTGTAGCCGACGCCGACAATTTCAAGATTCTTCGTGAAACCTTCGGTTACGCCTGTTACCATATTGGCAACGAGAGCTCTCGTAAGACCGTGAAGTGCACGGTGATTTTTTTCTTCAGACGGACGTTCTACTGTAATAACGTTGTCCTGTACTGTAACTTTCATATCCTGGTGGAGCGTACGGGTCAGTTCACCTTTCGGTCCTTTGACGGAAATAACGGGACCGTCAATTTTAACCGTTACGCCTGCCGGGATATCAATAGGCATTCTACCTACTCGTGACATATCGACACCTCCAAAATTTACCAGACGTAGGCGATAACTTCGCCGCCCAGACCTAATTTACGAGCCGTTTTGTCGCTCATTACGCCTTGAGACGTAGAGATTACGGCAATCCCCAAACCGCCGAGTACGCGCGGAAGTTCTTCCTTCTTAGCATAAACTCGTAAACCGGGTTTGGAAATTCTTTTAATGCCGCTGATTACTTTTTCTTTATTGGAACCGTATTTCAACGTAACTTTAAGAGTTTTACCGTTGTTAACGGATTCAAAATTCTTAACAAAGCCTTCTTCTTTCAAGATGTTAAGCACTGCAGCTTTAACCGTAGAAGCAGGCATTTCCACCTTTTCGTGATATGCCGAATTGGCATTACGGATGCGTGTAAGCATATCCGCAATCGGATCGGACATTGACATGTGTAAAAACCTCCCTTCGTCTCTATCTTACCAGCTGGCTTTACGAACGCCAGGAATTTGACCTTTATACGCCAAGTCACGGAACGTAATACGACTAATGCCGAATTTACGCATGTAGCCATGGGGGCGACCCGTTACTTTGCAACGATTGTGCAGACGTACAGGAGATGCGTTTGCCGGTAACTGGGAAAGTGCTTCGTAGTCGCCTTTAGCCTTTAATTCAGCACGGAGTGCCGCATATTTGGCTACCATTTTTTCGCGTTTCTTTTCGCGTTCAAGCATCGACTTCTTTGCCATCTATGATTTCCTCCTTATTATTGCTTTTCAAAAGGCATGCCCATTAACGTCAACATATCGCGACCTTCTTCGTCGGTCTTAGCTGTCGTTACAATTGTAATATCCATGCCGCGAGCTTTATCGATCTTGTCATATTCGATTTCCGGGAAAATCAGCTGTTCTTTCAAGCCGAGCGTATAGTTGCCGCGGCCGTCAAAACCCGTTGCGCTGATACCGTGGAAGTCACGTACACGGGGCAATGCCAAGTTCATCAATTTATCGAGGAATTCATACATCCGTTCGCCGCGAAGCGTGACTTTGCAACCCAAATTCATGCCTTCACGAACTTTGAATGCAGCAATGGATTTCTTTGCTTTCGTAATGATAGGCTTCTGGCCGGAGATAATTGTCATATCGCCGACTGCTGCGTCCAACGCTTTGGAGTTCGTAACAGCTTCGCCTACTGCCATGTTGATAACAACCTTAGTTACCTTCGGAAGTTCCATGACATTCTTGTAGTTGTATTTTTCCTGTAATCCTTTCACTACTTCGGAAAGGTATTTGTCTTTTAATCTGGACACTCTCAAGGCCCTCCCTTCTTATTAGATAGCTTTGCCGCTCTTTACGGCCGTACGTACCTTCGTTCCGTCCGCCTGCGTAACCGTTTTTACGCGAGTCGGTTTGCCGCTTTCCGGATCGACGAGCATAACGTTGGAAACGTGAATGGGAGCTTCCTTCGTAATAATACCGCCTTGAGGATTGTTCTGACTCGGTTTCGTATGGCGTTTTACTTGGTTCAGGCCTTCTACGACAACGCGGTCTTTTTTCGGGTATGCCGCAATGACCTTGCCTTGTTTGCCCTTATCTTTACCTGCGATGATAACTACCGTATCACCGGTTTTAACGTGCATTTTTCCCATATTAGAACACCTCCTCCGTTATAATACTTCCGGAGCCAAGGAGATGATCTTCATGAAATCTTTTTCACGCAACTCTCTGGCAACCGGCCCGAATATACGAGTACCCTTAGGGCTTTTATCTGCATTGATTACGACTGCTGCATTTTCATCGAAGCGAATGTACGAACCGTCGGCACGACGCAATCCTTTTTTCGAACGAACTATAACAGCCTTGACAACGTCGCCTTTCTTGACAACGCCTCCGGGTGTTGCATCTTTAACAGTCGCAGTGATGATATCACCGATATTACCGTATTTGCGATACGAGCCACCCATGACCTGGATGCACAAAACTTTTTTGGCACCGGTGTTATCGGCAACATTCAACATCGTTTCTTGCTGAATCATGGCTTAACCTCCTAATTAATCGAAGCTTATTTAGCTTTTTCTACTACCGTTACGACTCGCCAATGTTTTTGTTTAGACAAGGGACGGGTTTCTTCGATGCGTACGATATCACCGATACGGCATTCGTTGTTTTCATCATGAGCTTTGAACTTTACAGTCGAGATGACAGGTTTCTTGTACAAGTCATGCTGTTCTTTGTATTCAACGGCAACGACAACGGTCTTATCCATTTTATCGCTGACGACTTTGCCTACGCGGACCTTACGTTCATTTCTTTCCATCTGTATGTGTGACCTCCTTTTAGATTAACCTTACCGGCTTATGCATGTAATTCTGCTTCACGTTGAACCGTTTTAATGCGAGCAATCGTTTTCTTGACTTCACGAATGCGCATAGGATTTTCTAATTGGCCGGTCGCATGTTGAAAACGGAGGTTAAACAATTCTTCTTTAAGGCTAACCACCTTTTCATCCATTTCGGCAGCGCTCAGAGCACGGATTTCTTTAACCTTCATTTTGTTCACCACCTAATTCCTGACCTTTGACAACAAACTTAGTCTTGATCGGCAGCTTATGGCCTGCAAGACGCATAGCTTCGCGAGCGATAGTCGGATTTACACCGCCCATTTCGAAGAGTACGCGGCCCGGTTTAACAACTGCTACCCAGTATTCGGGCGAGCCCTTACCGGAACCCATACGTGTTTCTGCCGGTTTTGCCGTAATCGGCTTGTCCGGGAAAATTTTAATCCAAACTTTGCCGCCACGTTTGATATAACGTGTCATAGCAATACGGGCTGCTTCGATTTGACGGTTGGTAATCCAAGCCGGTTCGAGTGCAACTAAACCGTAATCGCCGTGAGCGACTTTGTTACCGCGTTGAGCAGTACCTTTCATGCGACCGCGGAACTGTTTACGATGCTTTACTCGTTTCGGAATTAACATTACTTAGCACTCCCTTCACGCTTATTTTGCGGAGCTTTTTTAGCTTCCGGTAAAATTTCACCTTTGTAAATCCAGCATTTGATACCGATACAACCGTACGTTGTATGTGCTTCTGCCGTACCGTAATCAATATCCGCACGGATTGTATGCAAAGGAATGGAACCGTCACGTACGCTTTCGCTACGTGCGATTTCAGCACCGCCGAGACGACCGGAGCACATGATTTTAATACCCTGTGCACCCATACGCATGGTGCGGCCGATGCTCTGCTTCATGGCACGACGGAAGCCGATACGGCGTTCCAACTGGCTTGCCACATTTTCAGCTACAAGTGTAGCGTCCAATTCGGACTGTTTAATTTCAGCAATGTTAACGTCTACGGTTTTATCCGTGAAAGCCTTCAATGCTTTTTTAATATCTTCAATACCTGCACCGCCGCGGCCGATAACCATACCCGGTTTTGCAGTGTGAATAATCAACTTGATCCGTTTTGCGGAACGTTCGATTTCAATACGGGAAACACCTGCGATATAGAGCTGTTTCTTTAAGAATTCACGGATTCGTACGTCTTCGTTCAAAAGTGTTGCATAGTCTTTTTCAGCATACCATTTGGCATCCCAAGGTTTTACAACACCGACACGAAACCCATGGGCATTTACTTTTTGACCCACTACATTTCCCTCCTTACGCTCTTTCTTTTACTACTACAGTCACATGACTGGATTTTTTAAGAATTTTGAAAGCCTGTCCACGGCTACGCGGATGGATACGTTTCATTGTCGAGTCTTGGTCAACGAAAATTTCCGAAATGTACAAAGCATCGACATTCATATCATTGTTATGTTCCGCATTGGCTGCTGCAGAGCGAATGACTTTTTCTACAACCTTGGAGCCGACTTTCGGTGTAAACTTCAAGATTGCCATAGCTTCGCTCACATTTTTTCCCCGGACCAAATCGGCTACGATGCGGATTTTACGGGGAGCGATACGGACGTGTTTAGCAATTGCTCTTGCTTCCATCTGTCATTACCTCCCTTATTTTGTAACTTTTTCCGATTTAGCGTGGCCTTTAAATGTACGGGTAGGTGCGAATTCGCCCAATTTATGACCAACCATATCTTCTGTAACATATACGGGCACGTGCTTACGGCCGTCGTGAACGGCAATCGTATGTCCGACGAAGTTCGGCAAAATCGTAGATGCACGAGACCAGGTTTTTACTACTTTCTTTTCGTTGGCTTCGTTCATTGCATCGATCTTCTTAACGAGATGCGCAGCGACAAACGGGCCCTTCTTTACGGATCTGGACACTTATATATCTCCTTTCACGACCTATTTGCGTCTCTTCACGATAAACTTATTGGAAGCTTTCTTCTTGTCACGTGTCTTCACGCCGTAAGCAGGTTTACCCCAAGGAGTAACCGGACGTTTACGACCGACAGGCGACTTACCTTCACCACCGCCATGGGGATGATCGCACGGGTTCATAACAACACCGCGGTTGCCGGGACGAACGCCCAACCAACGGCTACGACCGGCTTTGCCGATTGTAATGTTTTCATGATCCGGGTTGCTGACCACACCGATTGTAGCGCGGCAGTTTACATGAACCTGACGCAATTCGCCGGAAGGAAGACGCAAGAGTGCGTAGTTGCCTTCTTTAGCAATAAGCTGCGCCGAAGAACCGGCAGAGCGAACGAGCTGAGCGCCTTTACCGATTTTCAATTCCACGTTGTGTACAACCGTACCGAGAGGAATACGTCCCAACGGCAATGCATTGCCGATTTTGATATCCGATTCAGGACCGGATACAACGACCGTACCGACTGTAAGACCGTGGGGAGCAATGATATATTTCTTTTCGCCGTCTGCATAGTTGAGCAGTGCGATGTTAGCGGAGCGGTTAGGATCGTATTCGATCGTAGCTACTTTCGCCGGAATATTATCTTTAATTCGTTTAAAATCAATTATACGATAGCGACGTTTATGTCCGCCGCCCTGGTGACGAACCGTCATCTTACCGCTGTTATTGCGACCGCCTTTATTGGTCAACTTAGCCAATAAGGACTTTTCCGGTTTGGACGTCGTAATATCTTCAAACGTCGAAACGGTCATGAAGCGACGGCCAGCGGAGTACGGTTTAAATGATTTAATGGCCATTATATGGTGCCTCCTCCTTTATATCGTTCTACCTAAGCGCCTTCAAAGAATTCGATTGTTTCGCCTTCATGAAGGGTTACGATGGCTTTCTTGTAATCCGGGCGCTTGCCGATGTATTTACCCATACGCTTGAATTTACCTGTCATGCGGATGGTGTTTACACTCTTGACCTTGACGCCGAAAACAGCTTCTACAGCTTTACGGATTTCAATTTTATTGGCATGAAGCGACACCTTAAATGTATATTTGCCATCAGACATCATCATCGTCGTTTTTTCCGTGATGACCGGTTTTACCAAGATATCATGCATCATCATTATGCGAGCACCTCCTCAATCTTAGCTACAGCGCTCTTTGTAATGAACAATTTCGTGTAGTGTAACAAATCGAAGATGTTCATATTTTCCGTAGATACGGACTTCACGCCCTGAAGATTACGTGCGCAGCGAGCCATTACTTCGTCGCCGTCCGTAATAAACAGGACTTTTTCGCCGGAGAACTTGAAGTTGTCAACAACTTTTACGACTTCTTTTGTCTTCGGAGCCGCCAAAACGATTTCGTCAAGAACGAAGAGTTCGTTCGTGTTAACTTTATCGCTCAGTGCGGATTTAACAGCAAGACGTCTTGCCTTGCGAGGCATTTTCTGTTCGTACGAACGAGGTTGCGGACCGAAGACCGTACCGCCGCCGACCCACAAAGGACTGCGCGTACTGCCTACACGTGCCCGGCCGGTTCCTTTTTGTTTCCAAGGTTTTCTGCCGCCGCCGCGTACGAGACCTCTCGTTTTAGTAGCATGTGTGCCCAAGCGTTCGTTGGCCAATTGACGGAGAACAGCCTGTCTCATGACAGCTTCGTTCACTTCAACGCCAAATACGCTGTCGTTTAATTCCATTTCACCGGTTTGCGCACCGGCAATATTATACGTACTTACTTTCGGCATTTATATTATCCTCCTTCCTGTTTGACAATATTATCTGGGTTTTACAGTATCACGAATCATTACGATGCTGCCTTTAGGGCCCGGGATACCGCCTTTAATCAAGATGATGTTCTTTTCCGTATCGACTTTAACAACCGAAAGGTGAAGAACTGTTGCCTGATTGCCGCCCATTTGTCCAGGAAGCTTTTTACCTTTGATGACTTTACCGCCACCACCGGAAATCATAGGTCCGAGAGAACCGGGTTCACGATGAGATTTGGAACCGTGTCCCATAGGTCCGCGGTGGAAACCGTGACGTTTAATCGTGCCGGCAAACCCCTTACCTTTTGTGGTGCCAACTACGTCGACGAGATCGCCGCTTGCGAAAATATCAGCTGCCAGAGTTTGGCCTACCGTATATTCCGGTGTATCTGTCAGACGCAGTTCGCGTAAATGCTTCACAGGACTTACGCCTGCTTTGTCGAACTGACCCTTAACGGGTTTGGTTAAGTGTTTTTCTTTGATTTCGCCGTAGCCGAGCTGAATCGAATTGTAACCGTCCGTATCAACCGTCTTAACACGAACCACTACATTCGGGGAAGCTTCTACGACAGTTACGGGGACTACAGCGCCTTCTTCAGTAAAGACCTGAGTCATGCCCAATTTCTTACCCAAAATAGCTTTAGACATAATCGCACCTCCTCCTATAATTTGATTTGAATGTCTACGCCTGCCGGAAGATCCAGTCTCATGAGCGCATCAACGGTTTTGGGTGATGCATTCAAAATGTCGATAAGACGCTTATGAGTGCGTAATTCGAACTGTTCACGAGAGTCTTTGTTCACATGGGGAGAACGAAGAATCGTGAAAATGTTCTTTTCCGTCGGAAGCGGAATCGGTCCGGATACCATTGCTCCTGTCCGTTTCGCCGTGTCGACGATTTTCGCCGCGCTCAGATCCAATGTCTTGTGATCATACGCTTTGAGGCGAATTCTGATTCTTTCCTGTTTTGCCATTACGTAATTCCTCCTATCGTTCGTTTCACGGAACGAACTGCTCCGCGGGAGTTTCCCCGAAAGACGGGCAACATCCCGTTTCATAGTTTTCTACGCGGCCACAAAAAGGGCATACGAATCCCAGTGCCACGTACTTGACTATTTTACTACAAATCGCAAAGCCATGCAAGCTGTTTTTGCCTATATCCCACGCCTTTTTTCTCGCTAAAAAGACACTTTTACGAAAGCCGCCGCTTCGATTCTTTTTTCGAAAACTTTGTCTTTTTGTATTGAACATTCTGTTGGCGACAAAAAATCTCCCTTGCCTAAACAAGGGAGAT
>NZ_GL538211.1 GCF_000165735.1 Megasphaera micronuciformis F0359 | reverse complement strand
AGCCTCTGGCAATACTCCGACGAGGGACAGATCAACGGATGTGCGGTTGATTTAGACGTTATGTACGACTAATCGAGGTGACATGATGAAAATTCCGATGATAAAAGATGAGAAACAGGCGAAACTTGTAAGAATCACGCTCATTGCGATTTTGACGACTTTTTGCTTAGGATGTATATACTTTGCCGTGCAGCATGAGAAAAAGCCCGTAGAGAGCCCCGTGCGAATGCGTTTTTCAGACACGACCGATAAAAATGCGGTAAAGAAGAATTTACACGTCGACGATAAGACTGCGGGGGAACTGGTGACGAGAATTGAACGAATTCATGAGGGGACCGTATCACCGAATGTAACTTATTACGTATCGGCTCCTGATTTACAAACGGCTGCCGATACGACAGAGGCCGCTATTCGAAATAAGGACCCGCGCTTACCGAAAGAGGCGGTAGCTAAAAGTGATCGCACGGTAGTCACGGTAGACGATACCAAGCAGAAAGTGGATGTGTACAAAATTAACTTACGCAACAACCACAAAGTAAAGGCCGGCGGCACCTATATAGACGGGAAACCGTATCTGTCTATCGGGTACCAAGCGGGTCGTGTGGAAGGCATAGCCCATATCGGACAAGATGGACGACAGGGGGGTACCCTGTTATACACAATTAAAGAATGGTAATGTAAAAGACTCTCCCATAATCGGGAGAGTCTTTTTTGTATACAATGCAATTTGGAAAATAATATGATATACTATGAATACTAAATAAGGGAGGTGTCTTATATGGAACAGATTTTAATGTTAAATAAATTTTGCCTTCGTGGTATGTATGCAATTTTCAACCCGAAGAAGGCCTCTCGGAAACGAATTAATTTAATTTTAAAGACAACAAATGAAAAGGCAATAAGAGATGATTGGAACTTGGTTGGAGAGGATTTTAAAGTATCCTTGATTGAGTACGGTAAAAAATATGTCCAATAAAAAATCTGATGAAAATATTCCAGAAAAGTTAGACGTTCCTGAATTCCTGCAAAAGAAAACAGGTCAACCGATTCAACAAATTCAACAAATGCAAATCAGATCTGGTCCGCTACCGGATCCAGAAGAATTACAACGGTACGAAGATATTTGTCCGGGGGCTGCAGGTCGCATTATTGATATGGCTGAATCCCAAGGAAAGCATAGAAGAGAATTAGAAGCAAAGGTTATAAAGGCTGAGGTTTGGGATGGACATATGGCCCTTATATTTGCGTTTATTCTTTCCCTGGTGTGTTTAGTCGGCGGGATCTATTTGTTGGAAAATGACCATTATATCGTAGGAACCGTTTTTGCGGGAGTTGGAGTTACAGCAATTATTCGAGCCTTTTTAGGACATAAAAATTCTCGAAACAAATAAACAGAGAAGTGACGGTAAATGAAAAGTCGTTTAACGTCACTTCTTTTTTTGACAACATATTAACCCCCAATATAGCTCCTTATCAGAAAATAATAAAAGTAAAAATGGCTCTTATCTATGCGGAAATGGCGTGTTTATGAAGAAAATAAATACGTCATTAAAGGACGCATTGTCTCTACATCCCGATACCAGAGGGTCGTATTGAAAAAATTGTGCATATCGGCAACAGTGACCGACAAGGTGGCATCTTGGTAAGGCAAAAAAGATTCTCCCGATTATGGGAGAGTCTTTTTTTGTTGTACGCCGAATAGGCATGACAAAACCCCCA
>NZ_GL538210.1 GCF_000165735.1 Megasphaera micronuciformis F0359 | reverse complement strand
TTTTTAGCCAGCTTTAACGCCTCATACGCAGCGATCAATTTGGTCAGTGTAACCGCCGTCGTTGCAATGGCGTCCTTATTTTTATAAATTTGAGTAGCCGTCCAGGAAAGCCCTTCCATAATCTGAGGCAAGAGTTCCTTAGCAAGCGGACCCAGTGCCACGCCGGCAATGGTACCCAGTTTACCAAGCTGCAAGTTAATTTCTTGGATGTCCATGTATATATCATGGGCTTCTTTCGAATCAAGTCCTATGCCTTGTATTTTAGATACCCGCTGTGCGGCTTCTTCATAATTAAGAAGCGTCTTCGTTAGCGCAAGTCCTCTTGTACCAAGCGTGGCCATTAAAAACTCTTGGCCTTGTCCGGCTTCGTTGGCAGCCCGATAGCCTTTGGCCAAAGTCTCCAGCTGTTCGTTCATGGGCTTCATCTTGCCCGTTGAGTCCGTAAGAGACAGCCCCATTTGAGATAAGACAGCGGCCGCCTTCTTTCCTTCTACCGTGTTATTGGCAAGGTTCTTATCAAGACGCATAATAGACTTAGCGGCCGTCTCTACATCGCCGCCTGTCATCTTTAAAATGCCCGAAAGTTTGGCGGCTTCTGCAGCAGTTAAATTAAACCGTTGCTGCACCTGGTACAAAGATTCACCGGCATTGACAGCGCTTTCAATAATGGCATTTAACCCAAAGCCCGCGGCTGCCACGCCTGCAAACTTCGTAAGCGTTCCCAGCATGGCGTTTACCTTACCCGTTGCCGTATCCACGCTCCCCGAGAACTCGTGTATCGGATTGGACGAGAACGTCTTTTGGATTTCTTGTTTGGTTTTACCAAGCTCAGAGGACAGCCCGCTGCCGTCGGCTCCTATCTTAATCAGTAAATCTGCAACTGTGGTCATTGGCTATCCTCCTTACATACCAAATACCTTTAGTAATTCTTTTCGTTCTTCTTTCGGATCGGGCTTTACGTCCGGATACAGCGGCGCTAAAATATCGGCCGGAGTAATCGACGTCTTACTGCCAAGCTGAGGCAGTAACTGCCAATAGGTAAAGTACGCTTGCATCTCATCTTGCTTTCTCTTTCGCCTGAGATGCCCTTGCACCATGGCGTTAAACTCTTGAATTTGAAGTTCCTCAAATTCACGCGGCTTAAGGCTAAGCATCCCGTACGCCACCGGTTCCGCGTTTTCAATCCAGGCTTCTATCGATCCGACGACGATCGTGCCGTCTTCGACGTCGTCGGCTTGGCGTTTTTTCCCGTACCCGGATGAAACTTCACCTTGTTATATAGCCCTGTGTCGAAAATGAGCTGTATCACAAACCCGCCTAAATCATCCATCGTCTGCCCTTCGATGGAGCAATACTCATCAATAAGGTCGTATAACTCATCGTCAGACCTTTTCCCCTGCTTTTCGTCGTGAATGGCAAATCTGAGAACGGCCATAACAAGGTCAATACCGAGATTGGCCGTCATGCGAGAGATGACCGCAAGGGAGCTTGCATCAAAGATGGATAAGAGCGACTGGTTGATTTCTCTTTCCACCATGCGCATATCTTTAATGGTAAGATAGGCTTCATATCGGTTATCACCGACGGTTAACGTCCGTGTGGTTTTCATCGTAAGGTTCCTCCTATCGTAAAAAAGAGCGGCCTTTCGACCGCTCTTTACTTCTTACGCCGTTAATTTGAGCTTATACGTAAGTTTAATATCCGCTGTAATCGTAATGGTAATGTTGTTGTCCCCCATTACCAAATGGTCCTTCATAGCTCCATTTTTCAAAAGTTTTAGCGTCCCTTGGCTATACGTATAGTCGACTTCCTGATAAAGTCTCGTTCCGTCGGCCATGACGACCGTACGAACGTTGGCCTCCGGCGGCGTAATCGTAATGGATACGTCCGTCATGGCCGCTTTCGAAACCGTACTCGTGGCCGTGCTAAGAGCCGGGGTCGTCGACAGTTTCTGTACGTCTGAAATGCCATTTTTGCCTTCAAAGGTAACCTTTAGCGTAGATACCCCGCTATAGCTGTGGTC
>NZ_GL538209.1 GCF_000165735.1 Megasphaera micronuciformis F0359 | reverse complement strand
GTTTGGCGACTCGTTTATCTTACCGCATTCACTTTCTCTTGTCAACCTCTTTTTATCTGTTTTTTCCGTTTTATATATATAAAAGCGGGGCATACAAAATTTTGTATGCCCCGTAAGCCTTTTTCTCTACTTATCCGATACAGCAAAGGCCTTTGCGATTGCACTATACAATTTACAGTCCGCTTTGCGAAGAGCTTTAATAAATTCGTCGGAAACAGAGGTTCTTCCCCAATTTTCTATAACAGACTCTATGTGTATATGAATGAGCGTATTTTCTTTTCGTTTCCCTTTACTCCTACGACCGTTGCTTTCACTTACTAATGGTAGAGCTTCCTTGTCTTTAAACGGAACTTCCAACCCTTCTATATCCTTTTTAAGAACATCATATGTCTCTCTTATGATTTCCTGTAAGCGCAAGAAAGTTTCTTCACGATTTAATCCGTTGCCCCGTCCCGATTCATCATAATACCTTAAGGCTAAATACATTCCATTACCGTCAGTATCAATACGCCAAAAGAGGTAGGGGTGTGTTTCGTCACCCCATTCAAGGGGTCTACGCCAAAATTTTATGTGTGACCAACGTCTGCCGCCGATATTATGGCCGGAATTAATAACACGACTTCCGTCTCCCCTTGTCCGGGACTCCCACATTCGACGACTGATTCCCAAAGCCGTTTCACCGTCAAATAAGATACGTAAAAAATAATACGGCACGACTTCCGTAGTCTTTAATAGAGTTTTTAAATCCGCCCCTTCCGTCAAGGCACGCTCATACAAATTCGCTTTGTCCAAGAACTCTTCATGCAAATAAGTGCTATACATGCTTACGATTTCACTGTCATGAACATATGTATCAACGACTTTGACTAAATCCTCGGCAGACACTGCCAAAACAGGAATCGCCTCTTCGCTCAGTTTTCTTTTCAGTTTTCTTTTCAGTTTTCTTTCCCGTTTCACCGTATCCCAGTCGGCATCACTGAAAAATCCCGTCTTTACATAGGCTACGAAACAGTTAAACCAGCACTCTTTCAACGTATATTCATTACGCACAATTTTTTTTAAATCTTCTTCTATATCTTTATTCCTACTGTCTTCTATCGAAAGACTGTCCAACAAGTTGCCTAGTTCCGTTAAATACGTTTGTATCTGATCGTCATGCTCCGATGTGTTCACCTTGTCTTCAATAACCAGGGCATCTACCGTCTGATCACTATACACTACCAAAGCCAGAACATCCATATGCTTAAATTGCCGCCTGATAACAACACCTTTAATCTTCGGCAAGGCATCATTCTTACGGCCTGACAGCAAGGCATCATTCTTACGGCCTGACAGCAAGGCCCAAAAACTTCTACCGAGTCCATATAATGGCGAGTCTTCATTCCGATTTAAACAATCCAAGGCCCAGCAGAAAAAAGCGTCTTGCGAAAGTTCACTCGTAGCAAATGCAAAAAGGTTGTGTTTCACACTCATACCTCCGTTCGTGTCACTCCTTATCCTCTTAATTATACTAGATTTTCTTTTATTTTTAACATCTTTCTTTATGGGTATATCGTTCTTTTCTGCCATACCGGTGTATCATATTCCTCAATTACCTTCTTTACACGCTTTGATTTAAACAGCCTCTTCTGTCCGCTTTATTAATTTTTATGTCTTTATTTTTCTTCTTATTCGCATAGCTAAGCCATTCTACACTGCTTATTTATCGTTTGCTTTTATTTTTATTCATTTTTTACTTGTTTTTATTTATCCATTGTTGTATACTTATACCATCTTAAAGAAAGGTAGGCGATTTTATATGTTTAAAAAATTTCTCGCACTTATTACTCTTACTCTCATTGCTGTCAGTGCCTTAACAGGTTGCGGCACCTCGAGTCCTCAAGGCAACACCGAAAAAACGCTCATCATAGGCATGAACCCCAACTTCCCACCTTTCGAATTTACGCAAGGTGAAGACTACGTCGGCTTCGATGTAGATTTATCCAAGGCTATTGCCGAGAAGTTGGGCATGAAACCCGAAATCAAGGCCATGGCGTTTGACGGACTCATTCCGGCTTTGCAAAGCGGTCAAATAGACTTAATTGCTTCGGGCATGGATGCCACTCCCGAAAGAAGAGAGCATGTTAATTTCACACAAACATATTTTAAAGACGGATATACGATTGTCGTACGCAAAGATAATGACACCATTCACAGCTTTGATGATTTAAAAGATATAACCGTAGGTGCGCAAATGGGTACTAAAGCAGCCGATTATGCCAAACAATACGGGGCTGTAGTAAAAGAATTTAACCAAAACGACCAATGTTGGATGGAGTTAGAATCACATACATGTGATGCCGTAGTCGTTAACAGAGTCGTGGCTTTATACTTCCTAAATCAAGGAGGAAATAAAGCTTTTAAAACAGTCGGCGAACCTATTCTGTCGGCCGGCGTAGCAATGGCCACGACAAAAGAAAATTCAGAATTGACCGCAAAGGTCGACAAGGCCTTGGATGAATTGAAAGCTGACGGCACATATGCTACATTATATAAGAAATGGTTCGGTACGGAACCGACCTATTAACCTGTTAGTAACATAAAGACAAGGATTCATTATGTACAAGGCTTATATTTTTGACTTTGATTACACTTTGGCAAATTCCGAAAAAGGAATTGTCATGTGCTTTGAAAAACTCTTTGCCGATGAAGGATATGGTCCTTTTCCTAAAGATGTAATACGACGAACCATCGGTATGACTATGTACGACGCCATGGCTCAATTGACAGGCGAAACCGATTCGTCTAAAATAAAATCACTTATAAACTTATATAAGATACGGTATTCCGATGTTTTAATGACAGCCAACACCCGTTTATATGACGACACGATTCCCGTGTTGACTCATTTAAAGAAAAACGGAGCTCTGTGTTGTATTGTTTCAACCAAAACCCGCTCCCGAATTTCGGAAACCTTACAGCGTGACGGCATAGAGTCACTCATCGACTGCATTATCGGTTTTGAAGACGTAACGGAACCGAAGCCTTCCGGTGAAGGGATTCATCTCATTCTACATCGCTTCGACCTTGCTCATAGCGATGTGCTCTACATCGGCGACAGTCTGATTGATATGGACACGGCGCGAGCTGCCGGCGTTAATTTTGCCGCCGTTACGACAGGTATGACAACGGTTGCCGATTTTACAGCAGCCGGTCAGTATAGAATTCTGCAAAATCTAAGCGAATTAATTTAGGAGGGTTTTACAATGAAAAAGAAGTATTTAGCAGTATTAGCTGCATCAGTGGCAGCCGTATCCCTTTTTGCTGCCGGTTGCGGCAGCAGTTCATCCACCTCTTCGTCTTCGGAAAAGACCTTGGTTGTCGGCACTGAACCCACTTTCCCGCCTTTTGAATTTACAGAAAATGAAAAAGACGTAGGCTTTGACATAGACTTAGCCCAGGCTATTTGTGATAAATTGGGCTACAAGATGGAAGTTAAAAACATGGGCTTCGACGCTCTTATCCCTGCACTGCAAAGCGGTCAAATAGATTTAATTGCAGCCGGAATGGATGCGACACCTGAACGTCAGGAAAAAGTAAATTTCACGGACGTATACTTTAAGGGCGGTTACTCTGTTGTCGTAAGAAAAGATAATACAGATATTACAGGCTTCGACTCCCTTTCAGGAAAAACCGTAGGCGCACAAGTGGGATCAAAACCGGTTGAAATCGCGCAAGAACACGGCGCAACAGTTAAACAGTTCGACACGAATACACAAGGCTGGATGGAATTGGAAGCCGGTACAATTGATGCCGTCGCTATCGATCAGGCTGTCGCACTCTACTATTTACAGCAGGGCGGCAACGCTAAGTTAAAACTGGCCGGCGAACCCATTCTTTCTCGCGGCGTCGCTATGGCAACCGCCAAAGACAAAACTGATTTGACACAACAAATTAACAAGGCTCTCCAAGACTTAAAAGCTGACGGAACTTATGCTAAGTTGTATAAAAAATGGTTCGGAACGGAACCGAAAGAATAATTATCTTTCACAGAAAGCAAACACCGATGTCTGCCGGATACATCTGGCAAGACATCGGTGTTTTTCTATGCCTGTTTCAGGCATTATACACTATTTTGTTTCTTCTACGTCCAAGAGATGGACAGGCGGCGTAGAATGGTCACTTGCTTCGACATCACGATTTTCAGCGGCCTGATCATCCGATCGATCCACTTTCACAGCCGAGTCGAGTAGCGCTTTCAAACGATTTTCCTCATCGGTCACGTCTTTTACAACAGTTTTCGCAACCTCATCGGGTACCAAAATATACCGAACGGGCAGGTTCGCCGCACCGGGCGGCATGAAATGTATGTTAACGACATCTCCGCTCTTAAATGTCGTTACATATTCTATGGCGTAAGCATTGCCGAACCCCATGCTATGTCCCGTTCGAGGCAAGCCTACCGTTTCCGTCGATGATTCACCGCCGTGTTTTCTCGTCACTTCAACAACGCCCGAATATTCTCCGCCAATGGGATTAAAGTACAAATGCACAGGCCCTTTTCCCTTTGTATCTACAGTTACCGTGTAGTCAACACCGTAATTACCGAAATTTTCAGACGGGCGATTGTCAAGTATATCCGGCCCTTTTAAAAACGGGTCACTCTGTCCGTCAGCTAAGAGAATATATGAAATACCGTCCTTCGGAGTATAAGGAACCAAGGTTTTCAGGGCCCGATCCTTACCCTTAAACCGGCCACGTAATTTCACATCATCACTGGACAATAAAAAGGCGCGTTTCATAAACTCATGAGGATCTTCATACGCAGGCATCATAACGGAAGAGACCTGTGCTGCTCCGTCTACTCGAAAATCGACAATCCCTGAAAATAATTGGTCGGGGTACACAACAACATCATTCAAGCGTTCGTCAAGAAGGGCCGTGCTCCGCGGCTGAACCGTAATCTTATATTCTTTTTGTTTATCCTTATAGTAAATTTCCGATAGTTCCCTGCCTACGCCGTAGTAATCTTCACTGGGATGACTGTACCAGGACCCGTGCACATAAATATCAACGGGCTTATCCTCCGTATTGGATGCGACAACAAGTATTTTTTTATTCTCACTCGTCTGATTAACATGGTAAAAGTACATACGACTATCACCTCGTACCATGTCACTATACAGCATGCCGTCACGTGTTGCGTACTCAGGGCTGTCGGAAAACAACAAATTTCCCGTATCCTTCGGAATCCCTAAGGCTATCTGTTTCATAGGTAACCGTACTATCTTATCGGCCACAGCCGGCGTTCGTACATCGGCACCGTATACGGTAAACCCGGCTAAGACAGCAAAGGCCGCTACCGTACATTGCAAGAAATGTTTCTTACCAAACTTCATATGTTTCTTCCTACCTTTCCGTTTTTTCGGCTAATTGTCGAATTTTACTGAAACGATGTGACAGCCCCGACTTGGATATGCCTGACATCTCGGCCAATTCACCGAGTGTCGCCTCCGGATTTTCCAACCGTATCTCGGCGGTCTCTCGCAATTTAGGCGACAGTTCCCCATATCTCCCCGAAACTTGTAATCGCTCAATATCACGAATCTGTCCTATTGCCGCATCAACGGTCTTTTGCAAATTGGCCGTTTCACAATTAACCACTCGATTCACATTATTGCGCATCTCTTTAAGGACTCTCACACTTTCAAACTCCAAGTAAGCTCTGTCGGCACCTATATATTGTAAAAAGTCAGATACTCCGTTTCCTTCTTTTATGTAGACCAAAAACTCGCCCTTGCGATCCGTCATCTTAGCCGGCAATTTAAAGCGATGCATTAACTTCAATAAAAATGCGGCTAACCTTTCATGTTCCGTCATGAGCTCCAAATGGTAATCACCGTTAGGCTTGTTAACCGAACCGCCTCCCATAAACGCACCGCGAAGAAAGGCTCGCCCGCATTCACTTTTTTTTAATCCCAGCTTGGAAAAATCCCGGTCTTCGGGCCATACAGCTAAATTTTCCAAAGCCGACGTCGTTTCAACTGTCGGCGATAAACGCAAGACATAATAATTCTTTTTGCGTAGTTTCAAACCTCGACGCACACTGACTTCCGGCGGAACCCGTGAAATCAGTCGCCACCCTGAAAGAGCTCGACGGGCTACGGCATTATTGGCAGTGCTGAATTCCAATCCTGCCGTACAATCGGCGGTACCGTGTAATACAGTACCGCCGATACATAACAAAGCAGCCAACTCGGCTCGACGAACCCTTTCGTCCGTCGTCTCGTAATGAGCGATTTCATTTTTCACATCTTCCGCAAAGGACATAATGCCTCCTAGTGCTTACGATTATATCGTTTCAAATAATAATTTAAAAGTTGAGGAGATAAGTCACTGCGCAAGGCATTGATTAAATCGAAGAGAACAGTCGCTAATTTTTTGGGGTCATGAGTAGAACCCGTTTCCTTACTGACGAGGTCCGCTAAAATGACCGTTGCGCCTTCTTTCCCCGTTTCTTTTTTGTCAATGCGCACAGGTTGTTGCCCCGCCTCTGCATAGTGCTGCAATACAGCCGGTTCGACAGCCCCGTTATTGGCCAGTACAAAATCTATAATCTCCGCTCCTGCATGACGATTAATCGCCGCCACATGGTCGGACACACTATAGCCGTCCGTTTCACCGGGCTGAGTCATTACATTACAAATATAAATTTTCTTTGCCTCGCTCTCTCTGATTGCCGCTGCAATATCAGGAATAAGCAAGTTCGG
This sequence comes from Megasphaera micronuciformis F0359, assembly GCF_000165735.1. GTDB lineage: Bacteria > Bacillota > Negativicutes > Veillonellales > Megasphaeraceae > Megasphaera > Megasphaera micronuciformis. The sequence goes on along the minus strand of NZ_GL538209.1, from coordinate 57,568 downwards.
CATAATACTGGTATACAAGCTGCCGGGGCCAAGAACGATAGCATCCGCTTCGCGGATAGCCTGAATAGCGGATGTTACGGCTTTCGGTTCTGCCGGCGTCGTAAAGACCCGCTTTATTTTCCCCTTCACCAAGGGAATCTGCGACTCACCTTGTACAACAGTGCCGTCTGTCATTTCCGCATTAAGCAGAATCGTTTCCGCTGACGAAGGAATGACATTACCTCGTATTTTCAAAATCTTACTGGTCGCATCCATGGCTCCTTCGGCATCGCCCAATACTTCAATAAGTGCAGCAATAAAAAGATTGCCGAAGCTATGTCCCGATAAGTTACCGGATCCGCCGAAGCGATGGTCAAAGAGTTTTTCCATCAGCCCTTCTTTATCGGCCATAGCCACCAAGCAGTTACGTAAGTCTCCGGGGGCTATCATATCCAAGTCCTGCCGAATACGACCGGATGAGCCGCCGTCATCAGCAACCGTAACAACAGCCGTTAAATTATAAGTCTTACTTTTCAAGCCGCGTAGCAGAACGGATAAGCCCGTACCGCCGCCGATAACGACAACCTTCGGTCCCTTGGACAGTTTAAGATTTTCTAAAATCAGGTCACTGAAATTACCCGACTCACCGGGCATGACAATGGATAACATATTACGAACCAGCCGGCGAGTAGTCCACCCCATGACCAATAGACCTGCAAAAAGTATGACTATACCCGACGAAGCCAACACCGTATAGTTGTAATGACCTGTCACTTCATACAGCATGCGAAAAGTCCATTCTTCCAAAGCCCCAATCCATTCATAGTTGAAGGTAAGAATCAAACCGAAGCTGGTAATCATCATTCCGATACCAAAAAGAAATAGCCATCGTTTGACATGAACACCGGGACGCAACCATCTGAAAAGTTTCATAAGAAGTCTCTCCTATCGTTCGTCCCCTTCATATCCGGGGGCATCGCATTTTACTTCATTTTTATCCATATCGCGGTGTTCAATCGTCACCGGCACCTGTTGTTCACGCAAATGCTTATACATGGCTTCCGCCATCGCTACACTGCGATGTAACCCGCCGGTACAACCGACTGCAATCACCAACTGGCCCTTTCCCTCAGCTTTATAGTGAGGTAAAAGAAAATCGATAAAAGAAAACCATTTTTCTTTGAATACGCTCGTTACATCCGACGCTTCCACATAATCGCGAACTGCCGGAACTCGCCCTGTAGAGTGACGTAGTTCTTCCACATAAAAAGGATTGGGCAAAAAGCGTACATCTTCTACAATATCGGCATCAATGGGAATGCCGTATTTAAAGCCGAAGGACACTACCGTCACTGACAGTTTTTCATCCTTTTTTCGTAACGTATATTTTTTTCGAAAAACTTCCCGCAATTCCTTCATAGTCAGCCCTGTCGTGTCAAGGATGACATCGGCATGTCTTCTCAGTTGAGCAAAACGTTCTCTTTCCACCTCAATGCCCTTACTGATTCTCCCTTGTACGGCAAAAGGGTGAACCCTGCGCATTTCCTTATAACGACTGATCAAGGTTCGTTCCGAAGCTTCCATAAAGACAACTTCACAGGAAATCCCTCGGTCTCTCATATCTTTTACGGCCTTTTCCAAGCCGCCCAGATAAGCGTCATCGCCTATATCGGCACTGACAGCTACATGCCGAACCCGGTCTCCGCCGCTTTTGGCACAAATCGAAGCAAATTCGGGAATCAGTGCCGGCGGAATATTGTCGATACAAAAATACCCCATATTTTCCAAAATTTGCAATGCATGGCTCTTTCCCGAACCGGACATACCTGTAAGAATGATTAAATGAAACTGTCCCATACAAGTTCCCCCTCGTGTTACAAAACGAATCGTTCCAAGGCAACGGCGACGCCGTCTTCATTATTGCTTTCTGTCACAAAGTCTGCCGCTTTTTTCACTTCATCCGCACTATTGGCGACAGCTACGGAAAAGCCCGCTTTCTTTAACATTTCCGTATCATTTTGTCCGTTACCGAATGCCATAGCTCGACTCACATCAATTTTATAGTAATCACACACAACTTCCAGAGCCCTTCCCTTAGAGGTTCCCGAAGCCATAATTTCCAAATATTCAGAGCGTGAAAACAACAGTTCCGCTTCCTGCCCGGTCACCTTACGCAAATACTCCTTTACGGCCGGCAACTCATCGGCTCGTCCGTGTATGAGTATCTTATCAGCCCCTTGTTGAGGAATTTTGCCAATAGTTCCCGTTTCTACGGCGCATATACCCGTATGCCGTTCATAGGATTCTACAAACGCGTTCTTTTCTCTGACATATAAAGTATCATTAATATAGGTCTGTGCCGTCCATCCGTGTCTAAAAGCCTCCTTGTTAATCTGTGCCGTAAGCTCGGGTGACAAGGTCTTTTCATACAATTTTTCACCGGATATTTTCTGAATCAAGGCTCCTGAAAATAAGATCAACGGCATGTCGGGAAGTGCAAGCAAGTCCGCATAAGGTTTGGCCGTAGCATACATTCTGCCTGTAGCAATAACGGTGATAATACCCTCTTTTGCCAAACGGTGCAGGTCATGCAGCGTTCGTTCCGATATAGTCCCGTCATCACGCAACAATGTATCGTCCAAATCAAAGGCTATCAGTTCGGGCTTATTCATAATTCTTCTCCGTCGGCTTCCACTCGAAAGGCTTTCCTTCGCTTTTGTCTCCATGTGAAGTTCTCACATCAGCCGATAGCTCGTCACCAAACTCTTTGCTTAATGCATCTATTTTCTCAACCTGCTCAGGTGTCGCCTTATCCTTATTTGTAAGGGCCGTCTCCACCATTTTTATCATTTCGTAATGGGTAAGAGGGTAGGTCGGACTTACTCTATCCCGTCCGACTCCGGTCAATCCTGCCTCTGTCAGTTCTTTTACATATATATAGGCTTGCGATTTTTTCTCGACAGCATCAAACGGATTGGGAGCATACGGATTATAAGCCCATACTGACGAAGTAATCGCCCCTACTGCCAATAGGGTCATCATAATGGCTTTTTTCATTTTTGTCTCCTATGAGATAAAAAATATACTCTCCGGCAACTGCATTCGATACAGTCACATAGAGAGCATATCATGTCATTCAAAGCTTAATTTTCTTCCGATTCCACGGTTTCCGGCGTTTCTGCAACACCCTCTTCAGAAGAGCCGTCAATAACCATATCGTCCAAAAGGCGCAACTGGCTTGTCAAGATAGCTCTACATTTAGCACGGAAAGCATTCGTCTGAGCTTTCAGGCTGTCTACTTCCTGCTGCGTCGTCTGCATGTTAATAGACGTTTCGTCTACCATTTGCTTTTTCTTGTTTTCCGCTTCCTGTAAAATAAGCTCTGCCTCTTTACGAGCCTGTACCTTGACATTTTCCGCCGTTTCTTGAGCCAGCATCAAAGTACTGTTCATCGTTGCTTCCATTTTTTCATATTGAGCCAACTTATCCTGCAACGACTCACAACGTTCCTTCAGTTCGCTGTATTCACGATAAACTTTTTCATAATCTGTCGCAAGAGTTTCCATAAAATTATCTACGTCTTCTTCAGCATATCCGCGAAAGCCCTTTTTAAACTCTTTATTATGAATATCCATAGGTGTCAGCATAGTACAATTCCTCCTCTGATCCGTTTCTTTATATAAACCGTTTAAGCAATACGCCTGTGCGTCCCTTTCTTGACGTTCCTGTAATCTCCGCCACTTCCATACGCCCTTTGCCGCGTAAAGAAATAACCGTTCCGGCACCGACTTCCTGTGCCGGTCCCTTAGCAGGTTGCCAATTGACCTGTACGCGCTCGCCTTTAATAGCCTCAGCCGCTTTTGTCCGCGATATACCGAAACCGGACGAGACAATAGCATCCAATCGCAGAGAAGCTACAGTGGTCTTTACTTCCTTGACCTTCTCTTTTCGAGGCGGTATATCAGATAAAGGAATCTCCGTTACCGTTACGGTTACCATGGCTATTTTTTCCAGGTTTTGCCGCAAATAATCATACAAAGTCGAGTCAGCTAAAATAACGGCCCCGTCTTCATGCATAATAATATCGCCGAAACGACTCCGATCAATACCGAGACCCGTTAAAGAGCCCAATACGTCGCGGTGTCCCAACAGTCGATACCGTACATCCCATGTCAGGCGGCAAGCCGTAATACCGAAGTCCACAGGACCGTCATAGTCTTGACGTACAAAGGCCAGCTTTACTCGCTCCGCGCCTTCATAACCGCCGTTGATACGAAGTTCCAAGCCTGTGGCATGAGCCTTGACCGTCTCCCCGATTTGTACAGCACCGGGCGAAGCGAATTCGCTAACTGCATAAGGTCGCCCCTTATTGGTGCTATCCGCCAAGTCGATTAGGCGGGCGGCAAACTCGCCGTTATCCATTCCCTTGTAATAGCGAATAATATTATCTCTGTTTTTCACCCAAAACTCCGTTTATACGCGAGGCGGTTGCTGTGTTTCTTCTCCGCCTGTTTGCCACGACGTAAGTTGCGCCGTGAAATCACCGTAATCACGTTTACCATGGTCGACAGCTACATTGCTGGGCACACACAGGAAGATATCCTTGCCGACTTTTTGGATATTCCCGTCCAATGCATAGGTTGCCCCGCTAATGAAATCAACAACCCGTTTGGAAACATCTGCCGCCGTATTCTCGAAATTAATGACAACCGGCTTGCGTTCACGTAAATAATCGGCAATATTTTGAGAGTCATCAAAAGTTTCCGGTTCGACAATCATCATCTTCATCGGCCGATCGGACTGGGCACTGCCTAAGGAAGAACGACGAGGCGCTGCGACGGTGCGACGAGCCGGCTGTGCTTCTTCCACTTCATCTTCTTCATCTACATAGTCGTCATCATTTTCGTAATCGTCGTCATTGAACCCGCCTACGTTGTTAACTACTTTGTTCCATAAACTTTTCAATCCCATGATAAAATCCTCCTTAGTAATTTCTCGGTCCGAATATAGCCGTACCGACGCGGACAATATTGGCGCCTTCTTCAATTGCTATCTCAAAATCGTGAGTCATGCCCATTGATAAATAACGGACCTGCCCGTCAGGAAATTTTCCTTTCATGTCATCGTACAAGGCCTTTGCAATACGAAATACGGGCCTCGTCTCTTCGACATTTTCAAAGTTGGGTGCCATGCACATAAAACCGCAAACGCGTACGTGTTGAGCCTCCTTAGCCAAACAACACAACTTTGGAAACTCTTCGACGGCAGCTCCGGTTTTACTCTCTTCTCGAGCTACATTTACTTGCAATAAAATATCCTGTACTTTCCCGATTTTTTCCGCCTCTTTGTCAATCGCCGCCAGCAAATGTTGCGAGTCGACGGAGTGAATGAGGTCGAAATGAGCTACGGCCTGCTTCACTTTATTGGTCTGTAAATGACCGATAAGGTGCCACTTCAGCTTATTATCGGGGAATGCTTTTTGCTTGTCCGTTCCTTCCTTCACCCGGTTTTCACCTACATCGGTAACGCCGCATGAAGCCGCTTCAATCATATCCTCTACAGGATGATTCTTCGTAACGGCAACAAGAGTTACCGTATCGACTCGACCTGCTCGAGCCATAGCTGAAGCCATGCGCGAGCGGACATTTTCAAGGTTTTCTGCAATCAAGCCGTATCCCCCTGTCTAAAAAAAACTTATACGTTCCTATTATATATAGTTATCTGCACAATTACCAGTCTTTTTTACAAAAAGCTTTGTTATAGTAATAAAGCGAAAACCGTATTACGCCCGCAATAAATGCCTTGCCGTCGCAAAGAAAAAAATCGCTCTCTTTCTTTATAAGTACACGAGTTGCTGACGAATATATGCTGACTGTCGACTCCGCCCTGTTTCAGCTCCCTTTCAACCGCCTCTTTCATATTCACATGCACGGTTAATCCTATCTCACCTTGCTTTTTCATCAAAGCATCGGCAACATTTACGGTTACATACTCCTCCGAAGCAGCCGGACCGATATAGGCAAACAACTCTTCGGGTCTACTTCCGTAAATGATATTCATTGCAAAAAGGACGGACGAAACCAATCTACTTTTCAATTCCGGAATATCTGCCGTCACTACGGCACAGGCATGATGTTGTGCATCAAAAAGAATAAGCGGCACTGCATCGGCGGCAAACATGAATAAAGGAGTATCTCGCAAATCCGTCATCAGGGCCTTCGTTCTTTTTAACGCACAGAAATAATCTCCCGCTCCAGCCCCCCGCTCAGCTTCTCCTACGACGACAATATGTCCCGGCTCACCGGTTCCTGTCGTCGTAATGTTCAAAGGGTCGCAAGCTAAAGCGGCACAAAGACGTCGTCTGTTCTCTAACACGGAAAAAGCGGTATCACCGCCTTCAAAGTCACAGTTCAAGGAAGCATATTCTCCGGAACTGCATCCGCCAACCCGTTCCGTCACACCGTGTAAAAATGAGAAATTCCGTAATTCAGGCCAGTCTTCCCAGATTGGATCTATTTTCTTAGAGATTCGGACAGTCATGAGAACCTCCGCAAACTCGGCACCGTTTACAACCGTCAAAGCAGGGCAGTGTATACTCACCCTTCTCGGCTTTAACTAATTCTTCCTCTAAATAGCCTTCTTTCAATCCCGTATCAAGAACGGCCCAAGGCAGAATTTCATCTAAATCCCGCTGTCTGTATAAAAAGGCGTCACTGTCGAATTTCAACTCTTTCACAGCCCGTTTCCATCCCTTCACACCGCCGTACTCCCATGACTTTGCCAAGACGGCACCGACCCGTCTGTCGCCACGTGAAAGAATGGCCTGTATATAACATTCCCGAGTTGATTCGATTAACACTTCAATACGCCTGTCCTTTTTAAAAGCCGCCTTGATAGAGGCCAACCGGGCATCAACCGTCTTTTTGTCCGTTACGGCCATCCACTGAAAAGGTGTACACGGCTTTGGGATAAAGGGGTTGATACTCAGCGTAATTTTACTCATATTGCCTATGGACGACATGTGATCACGCACACGCAACGTCATGTCGATAATTCCCTGTATATCTTCGTCCGTTTCCATCGGCAGTCCCACCATAATGTACATACGGACATGTTTAATACCTGCTGCTGTAGCCAAATCGACCGAATGCATCAGATGTTCTTCTTCAATTCCTTTATTAATAATGTTACGCATATGTACACTGCCGGCTTCAGGCGCCAGCGTAATCGTTTTCTGCCCGCTTTCTGCAAGGCCTTTGACGATTACCGGCGTTATCGAATCGGCTCGCAAAGACGCACAGGAAAACGATAATTTTTCACTGCGAATAAATTCAACCAATTCGTCAATGTGTGGATAATCGGAAATAGCCGCTCCCATGAGACCGATTTTCTTTCCCGCCGCCTTGCCGCGCAAAACCGCCTCTTTTACATACGCCAGAGGTCGCATGCGCGGCTTACGATAGCAATATCCGGCCATACAAAATCGACAATGGCGACCGCAACCGCGCCCTACTTCCACCAAATACATGGCACCGAATTCAGTATGCGGCGTATCGACTACCGTTTCTCCCGGTAAAGTTAACTCTGCCCATTGCCGTTCTACCTTTAAAGGGGCTCCGTCATGCCGTATGATGGCCAATAACCGTCCCGTTTCATCATAGCGGTGTTCATATAAGGACGGTATGTACATTCCCGGTACCTTCGCCAGTGCCTTCAAGGTCTCTTTTCTCGTATATCCTCTTTCCTTACATTCATTAAGGCAATCAAGGAAGTCGGGAATCGTCGTTTCCCCTTCACCGACAATGCATACATCGATAAACGGAGTAAGCGGTTCGGGATTGAAGAAGGCTACCGGCCCACCCATAACAACCAACGGCTCGTCTTCCCCTCGTTCGGACGCAAGAACCGTGATCCGACTGCGTGCCAACAGTTCCGGTACATGGAAATAATCCATTTCAAAATTAACGGAAATTCCGACCACTTCAAAGTCTCTTACAGGACGGGCATTTTCTACAGTTAGCAAGGGCGTATTTGACTTTTCATATAAACCGGCCAACTTGCCGTCAGGCAGAAATGCTCGTTCGCATTGCCAATCATTCCGTTTATTGACAATATCGTAGACGATTTGAAATCCCAAATTACTCATGGCTACTTCGTATGTATTGGCGTAACAGACAGCCATAGTCCGTCTCGTGCCGAAGGGATATGAGTAATATCCCCGTTCTGCACTTCTTATATTTTTAAGTTCTTGTTCAATTTCCCAAGACACGAAGTTCCTCCTGCATCTACGTCAAACTCTATATGCCCTATTTTACCACATTCGATAAAGCAAGCTTAAGACGAAAAAAATCGGACCCGGCCGAGACCGAATCCGATTTTTATAAAACTTATGCGTTTTTCTTTTCTTTATCTACTGCAATAGCATCGGAGCAGCAAACGGCAACAACGTCCGCCACATCTTCTGCCGAAGCACCGCGAGACAAGTCAAGTACCGGTTTGGCAAGGCCTTGTACCAAGGGTCCTAAAGCCGTCGCATTGGCAAAACGCTGTACCAACTTGTACCCGATATTAGCCGCATCTAAGCTGGGGAATACAAGAATATTGGCATGACCTGCAACTTTCGAACCCGGAGCTTTATTTGCGCCGACTTCCGGAACGATAGCCGCATCGGCCTGAATTTCACCGTCAAATTCGAAGTCTACGTTACGGGACTTAAGTATTTCGACAGCTTCACGTACAACATCAACAGAGCCGCCACTGCCGCTTCCCTTAGTGGAATAAGAAAGCATAGCAACCTTCGGGTTAAGAATCTGAACAGTACGACGTGCACGATCAACACACATAGTAGCAATATCAGCCAACTGTTCAGCAGTCGGATCAGGAATAACGCCGCAGTCACCGAGAACGAGAATACCGTTATCACCGTACTGAGGAGTATTGGTAATCAAAATAAAGGCACTTGATACGGTCTTATTGCCCGGCTTAGGCCCGATAACCTGTAAACCGGCACGAATAACATCAGCCGAAGTCGTAGCCGCCCCGGATACAACACCGTCAGCATCGCCGAGAGCCAAGATACCGCAAGCAAACATAGTGTAATTATTCAGCATAATTTCACGAGCTTTTTCCGGTGTCATGCCCTTTTTTTCACGTTTTTTTGCAAAATAAGCACATAATTCGTCCATACGGGCATATGTTGCAGGATCGATAATTTCAGCACCTTCCAATGTGATTTGGAATTTTTCGGCATCTTTGTGAATCTGTTCTTCACTACCGATCAGGATAATTTTGGCAAAACCGTCCGCCAATACGCGTTCAGCTGCTTTCAATACACGACGGCTGTTAGTTTCGGGCAAGACGATTCTTTTCTGTGCCTTGCTTACGCGAGCCTTCAAGTCATCTGTAAATCTCATTGAGTACCACCCCTTAATAGCTACTTAATAACAATTAATACCAATACATTATAATACAAATACGGGTACCTGCAAACACTATTTATACTTTCCTTCTATATGAGAAGCCATTAGGCGTGCCTTTTCTTCTATCTTTTCACACGCAAGAATGCTCTTCGGTTCGTGTGCCGTCTCAACGAGGGCAAAATACGGCGGTAACATGAAATTTTTGTTAAGACACATGGTTGAGGCGATTTGCTCAGCCACAATGTCCCCGCCGCTATAACCGGAAACTACCAGAGCATACAAGCGCTTTGCCGCAAAATTATCGTATTCGGAACGAAACAGTGCCGTCAGACGATTAAAAAAGGCCGCCATATTAGCTCCCACGGCATCATTGTAATTGGGACATGCGAGCAGAAGGGCATTGCATCGTTTCAAAGCCGGATATACGGATTCCACCATATGCCCGCCGTAAAAGCAGGCACTCTGCTCCCCGTAATGCAAACACATTTCGTAAGCACACCCGCGACAATCAATCAGTTCCCCGTCAAGGAGGGAGATTTCTTCTACACACGTCGCTGCCGTCAAATTTTTTTTCACCATTTCCCATAAAAGTAAGGTGTTTGATGTGGAATGCCGGCTCGCATGCACGACAAGAAGCCTCGTTGTTTCAGGCTGTTGCGGTAAGGGGCCGGACAGCTTTTCTACCAGATCGCAAACGGCAAGTATATAGGCCTCTTTCTTGGAAACCTTTCTGATGCGGGCACGAACAGTAAAATTATATAATGATCCCGTGCCTTCTACAAGCGGGGTACCGGGAAAGATGCAACCGGCACGATTAGCTATAAATAACAACTCACGTGCCGTCTTTTTAGTAAATAATTCATCGGGTCCGTCAACAAGAATGCCGCCACGAACACCTGCCAACAAGGTCTTGTTTTCGTATAATACGGCAACGAGTTTTCTGTATGCCTCATTATAACCGCCTGCACCCAATGCTATGACAAACAGACACGCACTCCCCTCTAAGCGCCCCGTTAAGTCCTGCAACTCTTCCGGGGTCTCCGTCCGGATATACTTGTGTCCGACCAACGCTTGTTTTAAAGCCTCATCCTGACGCCTGCGTACCGTTTCGTCACCGCCTTGTAATCGGATGATGTACATGATATCACCGTCCTTTTTACGACAAAGTGCAAAGGGTCAAGTAAGCCTTACAAATCCGCCTATACAAGTCATCGGGAAGATCCGGGTCTTCATACTCTATATGTCCGGAGATAAATCTGTTTCGCACCCCCATAAATGCCCCCCGTTCTTCATCTCCCAACCACACTGAACCGTAATGCCATTGTCCGCGTAAGGCATAAAGAATAGACAGTGCCGCTGATGACAAGGCCGGGGCAATATACGGTTTGTAGCCCAAATCACGGACAACAAGATTAGCCGTTACGACCCTCTCCGTTAACTGTCGAGAAAGTTCGTCATCATAATCCTTCAAACTGTCGGCTACGACTAAATCGGCCCCGTGCGGCCCGTATACGCGCCCCTCGGCTTTAAATCTTTCACCTATACCGTTTTTTTCAGCATAATACAAGGCTCGTCCGTACATCACTCCCAAGCCGAATCCTTGCACATATCCGGGCGGCACTGCCGCTTCTTTTAAAAACACTCGACATAACGGATCCACGGGATCCGACACGATGCAGGTCAGCCCGGAGAATTTTCGTTCGCGAGCTAAACAAGCAAAATGCTTCACCAATCCTTTGTTTGCTTCGTACTGGGCCATGCGCACATCCCCTCCGACACTTACCGGCGGCACAGCCTTAGTAGCACAAAAGATAAAGACATCACAATCAAAGAGTGTCTCTTCCGTCACAATTTCAACGGGCGGCACCCGCACAGACCCGTCAGGATAAATGATTTGATTCATCTCCATTTCCAGCCGTTCCAGATTGGCCTTGTTAATGTCATACATACCGCATCGGTCAAGACAATCTCCGCCTAAAAGGCGCAGACCTGTCAGCATAGTAGTCCCTACATCACCGAGAGCCGCAATATTTACTTTCAAACGCCGTTGCGGCATTTGAAACGCAACTAAGTCTATAGTCTTAAGAATGCCCGCTTCCTTTGGTAAATCATGAATATACATGATATATCTCCTATTTAGAACCTACGAATTTTTCCATCGAAATCTTAGTAATTGTTCAATATCATTTTCTATAAACCGTGACGGATTCATACTCTTATCAAAGATTACTCCGGGGTTCATATCGGGAATGCGCAAGGGTGAAACCACCTCACCCAGACGTTTCAAAGTTAGGCGTCTTTCAAATGTCTGCTGATATGTCTCCTGCAAAGTTTCCATAATGTGCAGTGCATTTTTCAGGCAAGTGAGCGAATACCGGTATACGGCCTCGTCATCCCCCTTACCGATAAATCCGGGTTTTACATAAGGCAAGACAAGATTGATGAACGGATTGTCATCGCCGCTTCCGTCAGCCTGCATAATACTGTCGCCCCCTAAGAAAGGATAACAGTCGCGTTCATTCAGCCATACCTCCAGAGTAGGCAGAAAGTAAGCACACTCAGCCCGTATTCCCCATTCACTCATCATATCGGCCGCCCGACCTGTCATTACACCTGTTAAGACGGCCTTAATATCGATTCCGCATTCCTCTAAATAAGGAACGAGCATACGCATGCGATAACCCTTATGTAATAAATCGTCAATCAACATCACCGGCCGATTAAAGGAGCGGATAGTCTTTACCTGATTTATTACAGACGAATAGTACCGTGATTCCGCCATTTTAAAACCTCGCACAGACCGTTCAAAATACTTTTCTATGTGTAAAGCCTTCGTTACCGTATTGGGTATTAAGACATCACTTAAGGTCTTACCGAAGGGTACGGACATGTACGGACCGTAACGTCGTTTACCGTCATTTACTGCGGAAACCCCGTTCAAGCGCACGGCCTCATTAATAATCTTTTTGTGTACAACGCTCGGGGTAAAGGAAAGAATAAGCTTTCCCGGATAAATGCGTCGCATGGTTTCCAGCAACCGTTCATGAGCCTTATCCAAAGCCTGTAATACCGTAAGGTTCTTGTTAAACGGATTTTTCAAAACAGTTTCCACATCTCTAAAAAGAACCACGGGACTCTTCAGGCTGACGGCATATACCGGATCGGCTCCGGGCGGGGCAATATTCTGAAATCCTCTGTCTTGCAAGGCCTCAATCATCGCTTCATCCCCGTAGCCGCCGACCGCATCAACAGGGTGATACAAGGCATATGCATAATCTTGGGCAATAAGAGCGGTCATCAGCTCCGTAATAAGAATTTCCCGAATATCTCCCGCTGCAACCGCCATCCGGGTATAAAGGAAGCCGATGGACGCAACGGATCCTTCCGCAGCCTCACGGATGCGAGACGCAATATCCGTATCACCGAATTCGGTGTGCAATTCACGAATACCCACATGATGAGCCGCCGCATAAGCGATGACTTGTCGTTCCTTTTCGGTCCACTCTATATACAAAGAACGAACATCATCACGGCAAACATAGGATGAAACACACATACCGTCGTAGCCTGCGGCATTCAATTCTCCTGCAGACGGCATCTCTTCACTCTTTTGATGCGTTTCAAAGAGGCTTATATCCATGTTCTTTGCATCAAAAACGTGCTTGTATGCCGGTTCACGTAAATATAAATTATTTTCATAAATAAACTGCTGTGCCACCGCATCGATAAGATTCGATATATCCCGATTTAAGTCGATGTTCTCACGAATACGCGTAGAGCTGATATCCTCATAAAACTTATCCAGCTTTAAGGTGATTAAGTCTCCCTGTACGGGATGACAAAACGATTCGGGATCGTATTTTCCGTCTCTTGTCTCCCGCTCAAAAGCAATATGATTCAATGTGTGAACTGAGTGTTCCGACGGCTCATTTCTGTATGCCGACGCATTTTCTATAACGTCCGTACCGACAGCCAAGTACAGTTCGCGACCCGCAAAAATTTCTTTCAACCTCTTCAGGTCGGACGGGTTAGCCATATTGATAGAAATATCGTCGGGGAAGGGGTAAATATGCTCTTTATCGGCAACGGACATATTCATAATCTTCCTTCGCATCAAGCGCGGCTGTGTATGCTTCGACCAAGAAAATTCATCAAGTGCCAAATACACGTCAAAGCCCAAATCTCGAATCTGAATGGCAATCGCTTTATGGCCCAGGCTGAAAGGATCGAAGGTTCCCGGATAAAAGCACACCTTGCGAGGTGGGGCAAAATCAAAACGTTCCCGTTCCAATCGATGAATCCCGATATAGCGATAAATGTGATTAAGCACTGCCGCATTGTTATAAAAATCGAGAGCCTCTTCTCGTTGCTCAGACAATAAGACGAGCAATTTCTTATACGCATGAGAAAAGAAAAAATCCACTTCATCCAAAGACAAGACAGGGTTGGCAAAGATAAACCGCCCCATTTGTCTAAAGGCATCGCGACTCAGTTCCCTGTTAAAGTGCGCATATGTCTTAATCATGATATACAGTAATCGCCGTTTCCGACTCTCGTTTCGAATTTCTTCCTGGGGAAAGCGTTCGGCAAATTCCTGAAAATTGCCGACCATGACACCCACCGTATGAACCATTGAGGCGGCTACATGAGTCGTGGCCGTTACAATTTGATTTTCAATATTACCGATAAATTCATCCACTTCGCTCGGCGACAGTTGTAATACAAGCCGGCCTAAATATTCGGGAACATACTTTGATATGCGCAAATCTCCCAATTCGAGACCGTTAAACAGTTCCACGGCAATTTCATTGCGTTGTGTAAACGTCATATGGGAGGCAACTCGCAACAAAGCCGCACCGGCGGCGGCTCTAACGAAACAACTTTCGCTGACTTTCAAAACATTGGCTAAATGCGTGCCCAAGTGCATAACGCTGCTCGGCTGATGTGTCATTTGTAAAAAGTGTAAAAGAATCTCTATATTAGCGGCCTTAATGACCCAGTGAGTGCTCATCTTCAAATTGTCCAGAAAAAGAGCCCCCGATTCTTCATTTAAGTCCGCCTCATTAGCCGAAAGTCTCAAGGTCTTCAACAAGTCGGCAAAGTACATCTCCTCATCATACGCATCTACCAGAGTGGCTTTGCAACGCAAAGCCGCAACGCGTACATTTAAATCGGCATGACTCAAAGCCGCTTCGATAAAAGTCCCCAAGGTTTCAATAAATCCCGTTGCACCCTGTATAATATCAGCGCGATTCAAGGCAGTAAGCAAGACAATGAAAATCTCACTTTGATAGTTCGTGCGGCTATAGTATCGTTGTAAAATATCCAAATATTCCCGGCGCTCATCTTCATCACAATATTGTAAGGCACTTTGCACAAATTCTCCCAGGCAGTAGGAAATCCAGTTCCGATGTTGCTGCGTAAAACGCCAGCCGGGCTTTACGATTAGCGACATGTAATGTGCGAAAAGGCCGGCACTGGTTACCTCTCTGGGGGGTAAAGTAACGCCTTCGGGAATTTCCTTTCGATACTTTTCTTCAAAAGTCGCGACAATATTTCCCATCAATCTGGCAGCCTGCATACGAATGTCTACATCCTGATACGACAAAATTTCATAAAGAAATTGCAGTGTAATCGTTTTCTGGCGCTCCGTCATATATGTAAAATACTCTTCAAGCGTACTTATGTAATTACGTACATTCTTCCAACTGCGCTCACTGCGAGCCCCTTCCAAAAAACGTGAAAACTCATTCCCTTTTTGGAAAAGACGCATCATACGGATATTGTGATCAATAGCCGTATAGGTCAAAGCGCGAACGACCGATTCCCCTTCCTGCAACACAGGCTCCTCATTCTCACGTTTTCCCGGACTGGCCGGCCAATCGGAAAAATCATCAGGTAAAACCGTATTGACACCGGACATAGTCATATATTGTTCAAAGTCGGCCAACTTCTCGTACACTCTTTGATAGCGATGCTTTTTAGCCTCGTCTACATTATCCAGCTTTTGCAAAATAACATCAAAAGCTTCTTTTAATGTATAGAAACAAACTTTTTCACGACCGTTTTCTCGCCGACTTTTAACGCGAAAATCAGCATAAATTAATAACAACGCCTCAACCGGCAAGTTTTCCAGTTCCAAATCCCAAACAGAGTGGTTTGCCGCAATATGACCGATTTCGGGGATACCTACACGGCGACAACAAAGATCCGTATAAAAATAGTGCAGGTACGGAACTCTGCGTTCTTCGCTCTTCTTGGACCCGTACTTTCCTATGTCATGTACAGCTGCCGCTCCGGATACAATGGCTACATCAACGGGCACCCCGGCGGCAAAAAGTTGCCGTGCCGCGTATACAGCCACATAATGCACCCCTCCTATATGTCCCAGTGTATCGTAAGGGGTAATGGCATAGCCGATACGCATAAATTCATAAATATAATACTCCGTACTGATGTCGCGAAGTTTCAGATATTCTTCACTAAAGCCGTTTTCTATAATCTCTTCCGGCGACAAAAATCTCATTTCCCGTAAAGGAGAAAACGGAAGATATCGGCGTTCAAATCTATATAGGCTACGCAAAATCTGCAACACAACGGCACGTCCCAATCCGTACTCATCATCTCGAGACAGCACCGTTTCAATGTGATCGTCTGTCCAATAAGCCACATTTTCCGGATAAATACGGGCCAGTATATAGTAATAACAATATTTTAACCAACCGCATGACGGCTCGTTTACCAGCACCGGTATATGCCGCTTTAAAACACCCGGTACGGCCTCGGTTCTAAAACGACCGTCTTCATTTGTCATGAATGCGACTTCCGCAACGGCCTCATCTACAGAAGTTCGTGTAATAATACGGTCCAAGGCTTCTGCCGTAAGATTGATTTGTTTTAAAAATCGTCTTGTATGCAAGCCTTCTTTAACCATATCCGTCAAATTTGAAAGAGTGTATGCATTCATACCCGTTCTCCTATAATTATTTATCAACAGAACTATATATCTTGATTATATATCCTTACGCAGGGCGACGAAAGAACCCCACCGCTTTATACATACGCTAAGACCTTTTTATACGTCTACAGCATAACAAAAAAACCGCACCTTATCTAAAAGGCACGGTTTTCGTTACCCTGATCTATCAGTTTTACAAGTCGACATGATATAGTTCTTTAGCCAAGGTCTTCACCCACAGGCTGATGAGTTCTTCATATTTCTTATTTTGTTCTTGTGCCGCCTCAGTCGTTTGCATAACAAAATTGTGTGCCGTTTCATAAGTAAACCGGAAAAACTCGCCGCGACGATTATATAAGTCCAGCCCGTCCAGCAAAGGTCGGAAGATGTCGTCCGTTACCTGTATTACCCGATCCGTCAAGGGATATACATACGCTTGTCCACCCATATCGGATCGCATAAATACTAATCCGATAGCCCGACTATCTCCTTCTTGTGTGCAATAATCTATATGATACGACTCAAGAGGTAACACTTTACGATCTTCAGCCTTAATCAAACTGTAAGCACCGCTTTTGATGACCTCACAAATGCGATCGTCTACCGAGCTCTCAAGTTCGATAATCTTTTCCCTCAATTCCCCCCAGCTGCGCGTAATGCGACATGTATAATCACTTATGTCCCAATTACCGATTTTTTCAGCCAAAGCTTGTTCCGTAAATTCAAACTTCGGATCAGGCATATTCCAGACGGCGATTTTCCGTTTTTCATCCACATAAATGCAAGGAGCTTCTATGCGCACCCGTTCACCGCAATGCGGACATTCATACATAAACAAATTGCTGTCTGTAAGAATTCTGTCCCTCATTTGTGTCGTTCCGTCAATTTTCTCATATATTATGGTCGTGCCGGCCGCACTGCAAGCCGGACAATTTAGTGGCAATTCGCGTGTTTGCGTATAGGTTTCCGTTTTTTCAATACCCATTATCTTCCCCTCTTTCTTCGGCTCGTATTCCGCCATGTTTCCCGTACGCCCAGTATACCAAACAGAAAGCCTGCTGTCATCGTCAGCACACATTCCCCGTCTATTCATAAGCTACACATATACCGTTATGTGCTACACTGTATTACCCATTTGTATAGTACAGTGTACAAATATGATTTTTCCGCCTTTTCAACAAAAAAGGGGTATAGTAGAATAAAATATCATTTTATATAAAATGAATAAATCTTCTTAAGGAGGCCCTTATGGCTCACGTAAACGAAAACTACAACAAACTTCCCGGGAATTATTTATTCCAAACAATTGCCAAGAAGGTTGCCGACTATGAAAAGAAAACTGACAGACAAGTAATCCGTCTCGGTATCGGTGACGTCACAAAACCTCTGGCACCCGCTATTATTGAAGCACTCCACAAAGCAGTTGACGACATGGCAACTGCCGAAACATTTCACGGCTACGGCCCCGAACAGGGGTATGATTTTCTCCGTCATGCCATCATTAAGGGCGATTATGAAACCCGCGGAGTAAGCCTTGATACGGACGAAGTTTTTATCGGTGACGGAGCCAAAACAGATGTAGCCTGCATTCAGGAAATTTTTGGCCACAATCTTACCTTTGCAATTGCCGACCCTGTATATCCCGTATACCTCGACTCTAATGTTATGTTCGGCCATACAGGAGCCTTTAATGAAAAAACGGGGCGTTACGACGGCGTCGTCTACTTACCCTGCACGCCGGAAAACGGCTTTAAAGCTACCCCGCCTACTGAACCTGTCGACATCGTTTACCTGTGCAATCCCAGCAATCCGACGGGCACAGCCATGTCGCGTGAGGATTTGCAGGAATGGGTGGATTACGCTCATCGCAATAAGGTCATCTTGATCTATGACTCGGCCTATGAGGCTTATATTACGGAAAACGACGTTCCCCACAGTATTTTCGAAATAGACGGGGCCAAAGAGGTGGCCATCGAACTACGTTCTTTTTCGAAAAATGCAGGCTTTACAGGCACTCGTTGTTCCTACGTAGTCGTACCTAAAGCCTGTGTCGCTTATACTCACGACGGCATTAAAACCCCTCTAAACCCCATGTGGAATCGTCGCCAATGCACCTTCTTCAACGGTACGCCGTATATCATTCAACGTGCTGCCGAAGCATACTACTCCGAAGAAGGTCAAAAGCAATGCCGTGCAGATATAGCCTATTACATGGAAAACGCCCGTATCATTCGCGACGGTTTAACAGATGCGGGATATACTGTTTACGGAGCTCTCAACTCTCCTTATGCCTGGGTACAAACGCCTAAAGGCATGAAAAGTTGGGACTTCTTCGACCTGCTTTTGGAACAAGCCGGTGTTGTCACCACTCCCGGTAGCGGTTTCGGTCCGCACGGAGAAGGATATATGAGGCTTACGGCATTCGGTTCAAGAGAAAATACGGTTGAGGCTGTGGATAGAATTAAAAAATTAAGGTTTTAAGCAAAAATACATACACAACAAACGACGAATGTGATACAATAAAAACCGATTTATAGAAGTAAAGGTATTTATACAGGAGGCACGACATGGACAAAATTCGCATCGGTATTGTCGGTTATGGAAACTTGGGTCGCGGCGCGGAAGCATCCGTAAAATTACAGCCGGACATGGAACTGATAGGCGTTTTTTCTCGCCGTAAGGGTATTAAAACAGTAAGCGGCGTACCGGCTTATACAATGGATGAAATGCTTAATTTCAAGGGTAAAATCGACGTCATGATTCTGTGCGGCGGTTCTGCAACGGACTTAATTGAACAAACCCCGGCAGTAGCTGCCCACTTCACATGTATTGACAGCTTTGATACGCATCCGCGTATTACGGAACACTTCAATAATGTAGATAAGGCCGCTAAAGCCGCCGGTACAGCAGCTCTCATTTCCTGCGGTTGGGACCCGGGCATGTTCTCATTGCAACGTGTTTTTGCAGAAGCTATTTTACCGCAAGGTAAGTCTTATACATTCTGGGGGCGTGGAGTAAGCCAAGGTCATTCCGACGCCATTCGCCGTATTGACGGCGTCGTAGACGCCCGTCAATATACAGTTCCTAAGGATAAATACTTAAATGCTATCCGCAACGGTGAAATGCCGGAAGTTACGGGTCAAGAAGCCCACTTAAGAGACTGCTACGTCGTAGCTGCCGAAGGGGCTGACAAAGCTCGCATTGAAAATGAAATCAAAACAATGAAGAACTATTTCGTCGGTTATGAAACGGTCGTTCACTTCATTTCTCAAGAAGAACTCGATCGCGATCACAAGGGCATTCCCCACGGCGGTTTTGTTTTACGCAGCGGCGAAAGCACTCCGGGTACGAAACATGTTGTAGAATATCGCTTGCAACTCGACAGCAATCCTGAATTTACAGGTTCCGTATTAACCGCATATGCACGTGGTTTAAACCGGTTAGCAAAACATAAGGCTACGGGGGCGTTTACGGTATTTGATATTCCGCCTGCATGGATTTCCGTTCACTCAGACGAAGAATTACGCGCACATTCCTTATAAAATAAAAAAGAACCGCAACCCTATAACTTAAACGGTTGCGGTTCTTTTTTACTCCTAAAAAGTGCCAAGTGCGGATCTCATCACAAGGCCCCGTTTTATGGTATAATGTGTATTTGAACTGATAATTTTGATTATATATTAACGATTAAAGGTGATATGATGAGTACAAATCTTGAAGTCGGTATTGTCGGCTTACCGAATGTCGGAAAAAGCACGCTGTTCAATGCCATAACCAAAGCCGGTGCCGAAGCGGCAAACTATCCGTTCTGCACTATCGAACCAAATGTCGGGGTCGTAGAAGTTCCCGATAAGCGCATTTCCGTCCTTACGGATATGTATCATCCTAAAAGCGTCGTCCCGGCAGTTATGCGTTTCGTCGATATTGCAGGCCTTGTTGCAGGTGCCTCCAAGGGCGAAGGTCTGGGGAATAAATTTCTCAGCCACATTCGCGAAACCGATGCCATTGCTGAAGTAGTCCGTTGTTTTGAGGACGAAAACATAACCCATGTCTCCGGGTCCGTAGACCCGTTGCGCGATATTGATATTATTAACACTGAACTATGCCTTGCCGACTTGGAAACAACTCAAAAACGTGCAGACAGACTGAATAAAATTGCCAAAAGCGGCGACAAGGCTGCCAAAGCCGAATTGACAGTCCTCGAGAAAGTGCTCGCCTGCCTGGAAAACGGTGAAGGCGCCCGCAAGGCACAGCTGACAAAAGATGAGTTGCCCTTACTCAAAGAATTGAATTTATTGACCCTTAAACCCATTTTATATATTTGTAACGTAGCGGAAGATGAAGCCGCCACAGCTACGGAAAATCCGCTCGTACAGAAGGTGACGGAATTCGCTGCCGCCGAAGGTTCCCAAGTCGTTGCCGTATCGGCAAAAATAGAATCGGAAATCGCCGAACTTCCCGATGATGAAGCGGCTATGTTCCTGGAAGAGCTCGGTCTTCCCGAAGCGGGGCTTACAAAGTTAATCCATGCCAGCTATGCACTCTTGGGCTTAATTAACTTCTTCACGGCCGGTGCCGATGAAGTCCGCGCTTGGACGATTGTCAAGGGAACGCGGGCACAAAAAGCGGCAGGTAAAATTCATACGGATATTGAACGCGGTTTCATTCGTGCGGAAATTGTATCATACGACGATCTCATTGCCTGCGGTAGCGAATTAGCCGCTAAAGAAAAAGGACTCGTCCGCTTGGAAGGAAAAGATTATCCTATGCAAGACGGCGATGTCACCTATTTCAGATTTAATGTTTAAGATATAAAGAAAACAATCCCTTGGCTTATATAGCCAAGGGATTGTTTTCTTTATACATATTTATCGATCAACTGTTGAAATTCATCAGCATGCTCAACTTGCCAAGCTGCAAAGGTACTTTTTGTCGCTTCAATGGACTTGCCCAGATCGACTATAAATTGGGGGATATCGATAGCTGATAATACACCTCGCTCTTTCCCTAATTTCTCTTTACCTAAGTCTTCGGACCCACCGGTAAACAAGACAAAGGCCGGAACTGTTTCCCCGTTTACTCGTTTAGCACCTCCCATAAATCCCATACTTGCCAACTCATGAGTACCGCAAGAATTGGGACACCCTGAAATATACAGACGCGGCAAGACGCCTTCTGCAAAATGATACGGTTCGACTGCCGACAGTATATCCCGCAGAAGGCCGGCCGAATCACGCAACCCGATTTGACAGATTGTGCAACCTACGCAAGAAACAGACTTTTCAAACGATGTGCGAGCCGTGTGATTTTCAATGATCCCGGCAATTGTTTTGGCTTCACGAGCCGTTAAATTTGTAACATATGCAGTTTCCTCGGCACCGAGGCGCAATTGTGCCCCGTTTATGTCAATAATCGCGGAAATCAACTCCGTAAATTCGTCAATCGTCGGCGTTCCGCCTTGGGGATGATATTCCACATAATAGAGACCTTCTTGCTTTTGACGGTGTACACAGGGATGGATTATATCTCCGCTACAACCGTTTTTCTCCACTTCTTTTTCCTTCGACTTCACCGTAAGGTCGAGAGAACTTGCCTTCTCCAGATATGTATGAAAGAGTTTTCTGAATTCATCCGCACCGAGAGTAGTTTGGAAATAGCGGGTGCGATTACGAGCCCTGTTTTTATAATCTCCCGTTTCCGAGAAAAGCATGTACATAGCATGAATATAATAAAGTACGCGTTCTCGACAGACTCCGCTTTCGATTAAAACTCCCAAACGGGGATTCGGCCCCAAGCCTCCGGCGGCATATACATCGAACAACCCGTCAGGTCGTCCGACAAATCCAAGATCGCGAACTGTCGTATGCGGAGCATTGGTACCCGTATTATTAAAGGATACCTTTAATTTACGCGGCAACCCGACTACGCCGATAAAACTCAACAAATAGTCGGCCGCCGCTTTAACCAATTCCGTAATATCGAAGTATTCCAAAGGGTCGACCCCGCGTAAAGCAGGTGCCGTAATATTACGGGGAAAATCAGACCCGGCTCCTCGAGTTAATATGCCTTGTTCATAACACTCCTTCATCAAACCGAGTATTTGATTTTCCTTGAGATGATGAAATTGTACAGATTGACATGTTGTAAAATGAACAAATTTCAAATTATATTTTTTTATCGCTTCACGGAGTTGTATAAGGTCCTCTCGTTCCAGGATACCGCCTGTAAAACGTAGGCGAATCATGGTCGTTTCACCGCCACGTTCTCCATAGCACCCGAAACCGCCGGAAATTCCTTTGTATTCTGCCGGCTTCAATTCTTTAGCATAAAACTTACGCGTTGCATCATAAAATGTCGGTAAGTCGGCTTTAAAATGCTCCGTCCATCTTTTGTTCATAACAAGCACTCCCCCTTCACTTATGCGGCATGATAAAAATAAAGATCTTTATCATGCCGGTCGTAACACAAAGCAATGACGAGGTAAGCATAAGCTCCCTCGTCATTCCTTTATTTTTTAATATATACCTTTACTGGTATAAAGGCTATTTCTTCGATATAGAATTGAGGAATTCTTCCAATTCCTTTTCATCCATCGAGCCGACCCTCATGTTTACAATGATTCCCCTCGTATCTACGAGAACGGACATCGGTATTCCCGAAATGCGATAGTCACGGCTCACCTTTTGAATATTCGGCTGATACATGGGAATCGTATATTTTCCGTCACGCCAAAAGGCAACGCCGTCATCTTTTTTCTGGTCCATATTCACGGCAATAAATTGAATTTCCTGTTTATGTGCATCATAAGCCTTTTGTATGTCCGGCATTTCTCCGACACACGGCGGGCACCACGATGCCCAGAAGTTAATAAAAACAGGGCCTTGTGCGTATAGTTGAGAAAGTTTTACGCTCTTTCCGTCAGCAGCCGGCAAATCTATATCAGGTGCAGGCGCTCCGATTTTTAAATCCGCTACCGCTTCCGCTTGAGCCGTCTGTTGTTGGGCCTCGGCCTTTTGATTACCGCACGCCGTAAGTGAGACAACACATAAAGCGGCTGCCAATACAATCATATATTTTTTAAACATTATCTCTCTCCTCAACCTTTCTCATTATAAGTTTTCTCTTGTACACTGCATGGACAGGGCAAACATCCACGCATTCACCGCAAGAAATACATTCTTTATCTCCTGCCAGCGTCACATCCGATTTGCAAACAGCTGCACAGCGTCCGCAGTGAATACATTTGTTCTTATCCACTGCAATTCCCGTCAACGCATACCGATTAAAGAATCCGTATATGGCTCCCAAGGGACATATGAAACGGCAAAAAGGACGAAAAACGAAAGTCGACATCAGCAAAATACTCCCGGCCAACAATCCTTTCCATACCGTTAAGCTTCCGGCAGCGGAGCGCAAGCCTTCATTGACAACAAATAAGGGTAGCGCACCTTCTACTGTACCGGCCGGACAGATATATTTGCAAAACAAAGGCTCTCCCAACCCGATAACGGCAAATGACATAAGGGGACCAAAAAAAACCAGGCCCAGAAAAGCATATTTTACTTTCGTCAATTGTCTCGTAATCTTTGATTTT
The DNA here is from genome assembly GCF_000165735.1 of Megasphaera micronuciformis F0359. GTDB lineage: Bacteria > Bacillota > Negativicutes > Veillonellales > Megasphaeraceae > Megasphaera > Megasphaera micronuciformis. Next base: position 33,618 of record NZ_GL538209.1, on the reverse strand, counting down.
CTTATTTTTCTGCAAGGTACACAATCCAATAAATCCTGAAGTAACCCGAAGGGACATAAATAGCCGCAAACGACGCGGCCAAATAACACTCCGAAAAGGGCGATAAAGCCCAACACATAGAACGGAATCCGCGGAATAAACCCGCTAAGCGAACTTTGTAATGCACCTATCGGACATCCGCCGACCGCCCCGGGGCAGGAGTAACAGTTTAAACCCGGTACGCACAGTGCCTTAGTATCTCCGTTATAGATAGTACCGTCCCTGAATCCCTTCCAGTTGGCATTTGTAAGAAAAGCACTGATACCTTGAATAATTCTGCGACTAACCAAGACCGATACACTCCAAGCAAATCATTGAGCCCTTTTGCCAGACAGCCTGATCCTCACCTCGACTTAGCCCTAAAGCCAATAAAGCGGCTGCTACGAGAAGGAGAACCATTCTTTTTTTTAACATGTGCCGCCTCCTTTTTCCTATTATACCATCAGTTATTATAAGGATACCATACTAAAAGATTTTAAATCCATACAAATTCGACAGTCATATCTTTTCACCCATAAGCTTTCAGGATTAATATATAATATATAAGACAGTATGTATAGTAATCATCCGGGAGGGTAAGGACCATGAAAAATACGATCACATTAACCAGCCGATATGAAATACCGCTTCTTGGATTCGGTACCTATAAGCTGACCGACCCGAAAGCGGACGAAGCGGCAATTGTCACGGCAATTCATTCCGGATACAGGCTGCTTGATACGGCTCAAGCTTACAAAAACGAAGAAATCGTCGGAAATGCCGTAAAATACTGCGGCATAGCACGAGAAGATCTATTTTTAACCACCAAGATCTGGTTCACCCGCTTTTCCGACGGTAACTGTCGTAAAAGTCTGGAAGAGTCCTTGAAAAAGCTCTCAACAGATTATCTCGACTTGGTGCTTCTTCACTGGCCATACAACGATGTATACAGAGCGTGGCGTGACTTGGAACAGGCCGTTTCCGACGGTCTCGTGCGTTCCATCGGAGTATCCAACTTCATGCCCAGCCAACTTATAGACCTGATTCATTTCAATACCCTGTGCCCGACAGTCAATCAAATTGAGACCCATTTATACTGCCAATATTCGGAGCTTCAAAAGGTAATGAAAAAATACGGAGTCATCCATCAAGCCTATTCTCCCTTCGGCAGAAATAGAGATACGTCTATGTATAAAGAACCGGCTGTCACCATACCGGCTGAAAAGTACGGAAAAACACCCCACCAAATTGCCTTGCGCTTTTTAGTGCAACAAGGTATTTCGGTCTTGCCGAAATCGTCTCACCCTGACCGCATTGCCGCCAACGCGGATATTTTCAACTTTTCCTTAACGGATGTTGAAATGAAAGCCTTGGAAGCCCTTGATAGGAATAAGATTCTTGTCGGTAACAGTCAGGACGGCGCCTACACGGAAAATATGCTCACCAGAACCTTATAAACCCAAGGGGGTGCTGAAATGTCGGTACTGACTGAAAAACAAATAAAATACGGCTTCAATTATTATCATAACGATGACGCCCATCCTAAATCCGTAGTTACGGTGTCTGAATATACAGGTGAAAAAGAACTGGTTATTAATTGTACCCAGCTGGAGGATACTTATTCGTCACGAGACAAAAAGCGAATTCTCAGAGAATGGTGCGAATTTCTGCTAGAAAACCCTGATGCTTTCAGTAAACTCGTATTCTGTACAAGGATGCCCCAAGAGTTGTTTGATGCAGTATGTTGCCAACGTAAACTGACAGACCTGCACATTAAATGGGGCGTATATCCGGATATATCAAAATTAGAACACTTACAGTCCTTAAAGTATCTGCATCTGGGATCCGGCAGAAGTGTTTCCTCTATCAATCCGATTGCAAAACTGAAAAATCTGGTTGCCCTATCAATTGAAAATTTCCAAAAAATTGAAGATTATAGCGCACTGTCCGCACTGAAACATCTGGAAAGTCTTTCTCTGGAAGGTGATTTCGCAGCCCCTAGAAATTTACGACTTCAATCCTTGAGCTTCTTACGACACATGCCCCGTTTACGTTCCTTCAGTTTGTTGACCGCACGCGTACTGGACAAGGATTACAGCCCCCTTTTAGAACTTATAGAGCTCGAAAGTCTGACTTTGAAATCTTGCAAAGAGGTGAAGGATTTGTATCCTCAATTAATAGCCCTGCCTAAATTGAAGTACGGTACGCTGGTAACTCGCCCTTATTTATACAATGACAGCGTGCCAATCACACACACCCCGAACACTTCACCGAATTAATGCCTTTGAAGGAGATTCTACTATAGATGTGTAATATACAATCAAGTAAAGATTTTTCTCAACTATACTTTTAATTTATATAGTCCTGTCGACTCTGCAAGAGTCATTTGGGTTGATTGGCATAAAAAGGTACTGATCATCCGAAAAGAGCAATGGCAAATTAATTTAGATCAATAGATGAAGGGCAAGAAAGACGGCAAACAGACTAAAAACGCATTTATGTCAAAGCACGGAGCATGATGACAACACAGAAATCATACGAGCAGATTATCCCTGCCCTATCGGCCGTCGGGTTACAGTTTACAAAAACTGATGCACTTGTAGGCAGCGGTATAACTTAACGATATCTCCATCTAAAAAGAGCTGTAAGAAAATGCGGTTTTCCGCACATACTTACAGCTCCTTTTATTAAAACGCATCCCATTCGGCAAAACGCTCATTCATACGCCGTCTTTTCACTTTTTTATTTTCATCTTTTCGTTCTTCCTCAACGGGAAAGGTCAGTTTCCCCGTCGCTGCCGTCCGTTTATAAAACAGGGCCACCGCTTCTTCTTCCGTAAGACCCGCCTTTTGAAAAACCTCGACAGCCGCATCCTTTATTTGTTGTTCAACCTGTATTTCCACTTACACTCCCCCCTTACGACGCCTCTTGGCATTCTTGTTCACTTCGTCAAGAGTTCCCATATGGCCTATGGCATACATCAGGGATTGCATAAGCGATACGGCCAATACGGCTCCCGTTCCTTCTCCTAAAGAAAAACCGCAATGTAAAGGGATTTCAGATTCATCCATGTCGATAATACGCAGAGCCAATGTCATCCCCGCTTCTCGTGACAGGTGCGATAAGAGGGCATAATCCCTCACGTCATCACGTATTTTAACAGCACAAACCAAGGCCACAGCCGTAATGAACCCGTCTACATAAAAAGGAATTCTTCGCTCCGCACAAGCCAACATAGCCCCTGTAATCGCCGCTAAATCGAAGCCTCCGACGTACCGCAATACATCGATAGGTCCAAACATAAGACTGCCGTATTGTTCCATGGCTTCGGAAATAAGTTCTTCTTTATGCCTCAACAGGCGATAATTGCCCTTAGCCGACCCGTATCCGGCAATTAAAGACGCATAATCAGGTGCCAGAGCCGTCAGTACAGCTGCCGATGTCGTCGTGTTTCCGATGCCCATTTCCCCGAAGGAAAGTAAATTATATCCCATATGAGCCGCAAAGCTGACCCGTTCCCGTCCGACTTCTACAGCCCGTTTTACTTCCGCTTCCGTCATAGCCGGTTCTACGGAGAAATTCCGCGTCCCTTGCCGGATTTTATAATTCAATCCCACTGCATCGGGAGAATCAATCCCCACATCGACGACTTCATAAGGAATTCGATTGTAATCACAAAAACAGGAGATAGCCGCCAGTCCGTCTACCATATTACGAGTCTGTAAATATGTAATTTCCGGCAGTTGCACAGCCGCTCCGGACCAGACTACACCATTATCGGCGGCGAAAATAATGTGCTTGGGCCTAAGGTCCGGTTCTGTCTTCTGCCAAGCCAAAAATATCTTTTTTGCTTGCTGCTCCAATAGCCCGAGACTTCCCGGAGGTTTCGCTAAATTCCGCAGTTTCTCTTCTACTTCTTCTTTAAAAGTCATGGCAACGCTCTTTCTTTATTAAAGTGAATGCATAATCTATCTTTATTTTCTCATTTTTATATTATATCAATCACCTTTTACAGACTCAACAGGTATATAAAATATGATGTAATTCATGAACTTCTATACATTTGTAGTTAAGTATACCACAGGTTTTTATCAATATTTTTACAGCTTCTTTTCATTCAACGCTTATAATTAAGTCCCGCCCCTTATTGAATGCGGTTCTCCTTATCGTTACCGTTCCGGAGACATATGAAATCAGGCTTATGCAGAATAATCAATTATAATTGAAAACTATGTATTTATATGGCAGAATAATAATAAAGAAGGTGACTCAAATTATGCCGACAATAAAAGATATTGCCAAAGCAGCCGATGTTTCCATTGCTACCGTCTCAATTGTACTGAACGGTAAGGGCAAAGAAAGGAAAATTTCCGGCGAAACACAAAAACGAATTCTTGAAATTGCCCACAAAATGAATTATGTCCCCAATCAATCGGCCAAAAAGTTGCGGGTCACCGGCGGTGATTCATACTCAGTCGCCTTTTATTGGGCTACGGACTTCCGTATCAATTATCTGGCCCGTATTACACTCGGCTTGCAACGAGAAATCATGAAGTACGACAAGCCGATCCATTTAACAGTTGTTCCGTACAAGGTCGATGAATTACAAAAACAACTGGAAGTAGAGCAGAACCGCTTCTTCAACGGCATTATTATTGCCAATATGTCCGAAAAAGATATGGAATACTTGGAAAATTCCGACTTCCCTTGCCCCATTGTCCTCTTTAATCGTACCTCCGAAAAATACGGGTGTGTGACCATGGACAACTATGAAATCGGTCGCAGCGTAGGACGACACTTGTTAAATAAAGGCTGCATTCACCCGGGCGTTTTGACTCACGATACTTCATTTCCCATTATGCGTATGTGGATGGACGGCTTTTTGGAAGTATTCGCTCAAGCAGGCTATCCCGTATCGGATGACGACATCTTTCTTTGTGACCAATCACTGGCAGATGCCGTTAAAGTCTGCAAAGAGCTGATTCACCGTGACCGAATGCCGCAAGCCCTGTTTTGTGAATCCGACGTATTGGCCCACGGGGTTCTTTACGGTTGTCATAACGAAGGCATTTCCATTCCTCACGATTTGGAAGTTTTTACCGTCGGTATTACCATGCCGGAAATAAATGACTTCTCCATTCCGTCTTTATCTCGCATCGATATTCCTATGGGAAAAATCGGCGAAGAATGCATGAAGATGATCATCGATTTAATCGAAAAAAAACGTACTCTACCTCTTGTTACTTATATTGAAGGAGAAAAAATTATTGCCGATTCGTCTCCTGAAAACCGAAGTTTTCAACCTCTATAACCGATTCTCTACAAAACGAAACAGCGGAAAGTCGCATAAACGGCTTTCCGCTGTTTTTATCAGAATTTCGCTATAAACTATTTCACAATCATGACAGGGCATGCCGCATGAGTAACAACAAAACTGCTGACGGACCCCATAAACAAACCTTTGAGGGGCCCTAAGCCACGACTTCCCATAACAATTAAATCGGCATTATTCTTCTTAGCTACCGAAAGAATAGCCGGTCCGGGCGAGCCGACTTCGAAGGCTTCCCCCACCGTTACCGAATCGGGAATGTTCGCCGTAACGGCATCCAGAATCTTCTTTCCTTCTTCTTCCATATCTAAGGCTACCTGCTCGGTTACATAACCGCTGGCATTAGGAATCTGATCGAAATTGGAAATAACGGATACGATGTTGGCTACGTATACCAATGTTAAGGACGCTCCTACGGTAGAGGCGATTGTAACAGCATGTTCAACTGCGCGCTTCGAGTTATCCGAACCGTCGACGGGAACAACAATTGTTCTATAATCTTTCATATTAGACCCCTCCTATGAATTCTACTTGTATTATAACAATTCGCCGTCAAAAACAAAATTCCTTCTTTTATTTTTAAAATTATAATTTTAGTCTCTATGCCCTATATGCAAAAATAGTACATTTTCATATAATATTATGATACAATATTTTAGAAGATATTAAAATAAAACTTATTTTTTATGGAAAGGCGGTTCTTATGAACAGGTTTTTAAAATTTCTTTTATCATTGTCAACCGTCGCAATGACAACCATCTTGCCTATTGCGGCTAATGACGGGCACGAGGCGGTTGCCGCCGTACTGCCGGCGTGGAGTGTTATTCCTTTTATCGGTATGCTCTTGTCTATCGCTGTCATCCCGTTAACACACCCCCATTGGTGGGAAAAGAATATGCATGTGGCGGCAGGCATCTGGTCTCTCGTTTTTATCGTTCCTTTTGCTTTTGCCTACGGTTTCAGCGAAGCCTGGTTCCGTCTCCTTGAATCCATGCTCCTCGACTACGTGCCGTTTATCGTACTGCTTTTCGGGCTCTTTGTGGCTGCCAGCGGCATTGCCGTAAGAGGCACCTTGCCGGGAACGCCGAAGGTTAATATGCTCATTCTCTTCATCGGTACGATGTTAGCCAGCTGGATCGGTACTACCGGTGCGGCTATGGTCATGATTCGTCCGTTAATTCGTGCCAACAAGTGGAGAAAGAAAGCGGCTCATGTTATCGTCTTCTTCATCTTCCTCGTAGCCAATATCGGCGGCTGTCTTACCCCTCTCGGCGATCCGCCTCTTTTCATGGGGTTCCAACGCGGAGTCCCCTTCACCTGGACCTTCCATTTGGCACCCTTTTTACTACTGAACATGATTATCCTATTTGCAGCCTTCTACTTTATTGACAGCTACTTCTGTAAAAAAGAGTTGGCCGAAGGCCGTTCCCCCTTGGACGAACTGTCTGAATCCGAAAAGGAACCCATCCGGATTGAAGGGCTGCATAATCTCATCTTTATTGGCATGATTATCGTCGGAGTTATTGCCAACGGTCTTTTACCGAAGGAATTCGCCTTCTTTGCCGATAATGCGGGAATTCCCGTATACGATGAAATCGTCTTTCCCTATGCTACCATAGTGGAAATCATCATTATTTTAGTAGCAGCTTTTCTTTCCCTGAAGACGACGAAAGAGTCGATCCACGAATTGAACGAGTTCTCTCACGCACCAATCATTGAAGTAGCAACCCTATTCTTGGGGATTTTTATCACCATGATTCCGGCGCTCATTTTCTTAAAGGTTCACGGTGCCCAATTGGGTATTCACGACCCGTGGCAGCTCTTCTGGGCCACAGGGTTCCTTTCGTCCTTTTTGGACAATACGCCTACCTACTTGGTCTTCTTACAGACAGCCGGTGCTATCGGCTCGACGACGGGCATTCACACATCCGTCGGCACTGTTTCACAAATCATGCTGGAAGCCATCTCGGCCGGTGCCGTGTTCATGGGCGCCAACACCTATATCGGCAATGCCCCCAACTTTATGGTTAAGTCCATTGCTGAAGAAAACGGCATTAAAATGCCCAGCTTCTTCGGTTATATGGGTTGGTCTATAGCTATCCTCATTCCCACCTTCATTATCGACATGGTCGTATTCTTCTTATAAGCAAATACTCAACTTTAAAAAGCGAGGAATCTCAATTCCTCGCTTTTATTTTCTATCGCCACTTATGAACGGCATCCATATAATAATCCAGTATAACAGGCCGCGTAACAGCGTTTATTTCTACATCACCGGCTATTTCATCTTTTCCGAAAACAAACATTTTATTCATAACGTCATCCGTTAAGAAGCGTGTATTTACGGCTCGAACGGGATGAATAATTGCCAAAGAGTGTTTGCTAGCCAAATTGAATCCCCAATCACCGAAAGACGGTACTTGTAAATGATAAGGGTAGACATAAAAACCTTCCGATTCAAGAGTTTTATGAATACTCCAAAACGTCTTAGTCGCATAATAGGGACTCGTCGATTGCACCACCATAACACCGTTTTCCCCCAGGGCCTTGTAGCAAAGGCGATAAAAGATGTTGCTGTACAACTTGACAAGAGTCGCATTATTGGGGTCCGGTAAGTCTATGACAATGACATCGTATATATGATTCGTCTGTTCCAAAAACTTAAGGGCATCATCATTAATAATCGTAACCCGCGGATCCGTTAAAGAGTGTTCATTAAGCTTCGTCAAGACGGGGTTGGTAGAAGCCAAGTCGGTTATAGCCTTATCCAAGTCTACCAACGTAATCTCTACGCCTTCATACTTTAAAAGCTCGCGAGCTGCCAAGCCGTCTCCGCCTCCGAGTATCAAAACACGTTGCGGATTTTGTACCTGTGCCATAGGCACATGAATCAACGCTTCATGATATCGGTATTCATCGCTCGAGGAAAACTGTAAATTTCCATCAATAAACAGCCGCACATCATCTTTATGACGAGTAACGACAATTTTTTGGTACTCCGTCTGCGTGGAAAAAATAATGGTATCGCGATACAAGCCGCCTTCAACATATTTGGAAATATTCCCTGCAAAAGCCACGCCTGTAAACAACCCGATCGTCAGCATGATGACAACAGCCCGCCAAATCCGACGCAATCTCAATTTTCGATAATGGGCTCCAATGACGATTCCCGCCGCAGCCACATTCAAAACCCCACACAAAAAAGCCGTCGCCAAATACCCTAAATGCGGCAAAAATAAAAGAGGAAAGACGACGGAACCGGCCAATCCGCCCATATAGTCAAAGGCAAATACAGATGACAGGGTATGTCGTAAGTCTCCCCGCTCCACTTCCAAAATTCGTGCCAACAAGGGAATTTCCATACCTACAAGTATGCCGATTCCGATAATAAAGGCATACATCACGACCTGATAGGCTTCCAAGTACAAATTAGCCAAAAAAATAAAGGTCGCACTAAGTCCTCCTATAATACCGATAATCACCTCAATACCGATAAACCAGTCATATAAATTACGGCGAATATATTTACTGATATAAGATCCGAACCCCAGGGCCGCCATATAAAGACCGATGGTAACGGAATACTGCCACACCGTATCACCGGATATGTATGAACTGATAGCGCCTATGATCAATTCATAGCACAGAGAACACCCTGATACGATAAAAGCTGTAAGCAGCAACAGGCGTTCCGACTTCATCACTGAATGGCCCCGGCTACGACAAGTGCCAAGCCTACAAAAATACCGAAGGTAACAATACCTGCCGCTACATTACCGCTCATAATTTCTTTAGACAAGGAATACTTACGCTGAAAGGCACTGATAAAGAAAAAGCCCATAAGGAAAACGGCTATTCCTATGACGGCATAAATAAGACTGAACATAATGCCGTGTAAAAGAAATTCTTCTACTTCTGCCGCTGTCGGTGATTGAATGGCTGTCCGAACAATCTCTCCCATGCCGATAAACGAACCGGCACAGACCCAGGCAACAGCACTATTCCCTTTTTTTATTTCCGTCGGAAAATCACCGGGAATAAACTGATCGATAATCATATTCCCGACAATCATCAAAATAATTCCCAAGAAGGAGAATATCAATACATTCACAATATCCGCAATATAAGGCATAAGTTCCTCCCGTATACATAGAAATATTTCCTAACTTTTTATTTTCCCACACTCGTACCGCCATGGGATCCGGTCCGACTGCTCACGCTGTTTCGACGCACGCTGGATGCATATTGATTGTACGGCGAATAAGTGGTATGCGATGATCCCGGTGTGTAAGCGGCGTATGAAGACGTTCCTCCGTAACGCCCGCGATCTCGGTCATATCCATTACGCCAGTAAGCATAGCGATAAAAACCGTATGAATGGGTGGTACTGTGATAGCCGCCGTCATCCGTGTTGTTGTAAGCCGCTTCCCGACTTTCAACGCGAAGCAATACCGTCCCTTCCGTCGATATATATACGGTAATAAACTCGTTATCCGTCAAAATCGTTACAGTCTGTGTGGGAACACCGGTCGTTCGCACCAAATCCGTCAATTCCTCATCAGCTTGGCTATCCATATTTTCCAGTGCCGTATCGCCGTCTTGAGTAACTTCCGAAACCTTACCGTCTACGCCCTTAATGATATCCTGTACAGTCGCATCCAAATCTTTGTCGGACTGATAAATATCGGACTTAGTATTATTGGCATCCGTGACGGAAGTGACATATGTATAAGTCCCCGGCTTATCCTTTACATATTCGGCTACCGTATAAGGATATCCGAAGAAGTCCCGTATATCGTGTCGCATAGAATAACCCATATACAAAAGAATACAAATCCCTACGACGAAAAACAAGAATACACCGGTCTTAATAAGGCGTCTACGGAGCATTTGGCGTTTAATAAAGTCGGTTAACTCCGCATTTTCCTCAATTCGCACAACCTTTTCATCTATATACCGGCCGCGCGAATATTCCGTGCAATCTTCCCACTTTTCTATAGAAAAGAACATCCCTTTATTATTCCGGTAGTTTTTATAATCGGCTTCGTCGCCGCGTTCTACATCATCGGACCCGTATATATCCCAAACGTCGGTAACACGCTCCCTACCACTGTCAACAAGACGCATGCCGGCGGGAATTATGCCTGTTGAAACAACTCGCGACAACTGATACTCGCGATTTTCGTACCCACGACTGCCGTCATCCTTCCTGAGCCAATATTCCGTATCGGTACGATGTTCTATGAGGAGATGCTCAACCCATGAGTAGCCCTCCTTATTTTCATATGCAATTGTCCCTAAAACCGTATATAAATCGTTTTCGATACGCAGTGTATCGCCGTATTTAAAGTTCATGTCACACTCGCAATCGGAAAAATTTTATATTTATTGTTTCTCTTACGAACGTCTACCGATATAGTCAAACACCCTTTTCAAAATCATCTTACACTAACCCTTCAGCCTTTTCAATACACCCGTTCTTACTGCCTTGAATTCCGTCACAATCCTTGTTTACAACGAAAAAGTCGGACGACCGAGGTGACCTCGTTCGTCCGACTTATTGGTGATCCACCCGAGATTCGAACTCGGGACACCCTGATTAAAAGTCAGGTGCTCTACCGACTGAGCTAGTGGATCATACTTGGCAGGGGTAGCTGGATTCGAACCAGCGCATAGCGGAGTCAAAGTCCGGTGCCTTACCACTTGGCTATACCCCTATGGGGCGAGTAAAGGGGATCGAACCCTTGAATAACGGAGCCACAATCCGCCGTGTTAACCACTTCACCATACCCGCCATATAGAGTCCTCGACATAATCGATGACGCTAATAATCTTACCATGACGTCCCCTCAAAGTCAAGCCTTCTGGCGAAGACTGCGGGGTTGCCGTCTACTGCGTGGCTTACAGGTCGCCTGTAAGCGTGTCCCGGAATGCAAAGCTGCAAGCGGTGCATAAATGGCTGACCCGAACTACCCTTCTCTCGCATTCCATGAATACCGGTCACCGGACGAAGTTGAATACCTCCCCTTTCTGCCTTCTATCGTTTTTATATTGAGCCGCATACATAAAAAAAAGAGCTGTTATAAAACAGCTCTTTTTTTACCGATCACTCATGTTTTTCGCCGTAAAGCAACTCTTTTACGAAGTTCGGTAATACAAAGGCACTTTTTTGAATGCCTTCATTATAGTATTTCGTTTCAAAAGTCTGCTTCCGATTGGATTCCCATGTTAAAGGGTCATATTTTTTCGAACCCATGGTAAAGCAGTGCATACCCGTAGGGTAGAGGGGTATGAAAGCCGTATATAGGCGCGTAATCGGGAAAATGGCACCTACGGCATCAAATACTTCACGTACTAATTTACGATGCATAAACGGAGACTCTGTCTGCTGCACGAAAATGCCGTCATCCTTCAAAGCCTTATACGTGTCCTTATAAAAATCGTACGTAAACAAGCCTTCTCCGGGACCGACCGGGTCGGAGCAGTCTACAATAATAACGTCGTAGAAATTTTCCGCTTCTTTCATAAAAGCAATTCCGTCTCCTACTTTAACCGTCAGCTTGGGATTGTTTTCCAAAATAGCTGCCGAAATCTTGGGGAAATATTTTTTCGACAGTTCAATCACCTTACCGTCAATATCTACCATCGTCACCCGTTCCACTTCCGGATGACGTACGGCTTCTCTTGCGGCCCCCCCGTCCCCGCCGCCGATGATCAATACATTTTTAGGAGAAGGATGCAGAAAAAGGGGGATGTGTGTAATATTTTCATGATACGTAAATTCATCTTTGTCCGACGTTTGAAAAACACCGTCCAACATCAACATTCTTCCGTACTCTTTACTATCGGCTACAACAATATCCTGGAAATCAGACTTGCCTTCAAAAAGAATATCCGTCACTTCGGCCCGTAAATCCAAATACGGGGACTGATGTTCCGTTATATAATTTTTCATAAAAAGCCTCCGTCTCTTAACATTATGCCTTTTTATTTTAACATACTTCTATACTCTCGAACAGGATATACTAAATTGGGAATTGTTACAAAACACTTGTGTTTTTAAGCTTTCTATTTCCATGCATGTGGTATAATGATATATAGACCATAAGCCTAATTTATACTATTATTGTATTCTTTATGGTCCGATTCAAATTTATTACAGGAGATTTTCATGAAAGACTTATTGCACATCGGCATTGATATCGGGTCTACTACCGTTAAAATTGCCGTCTTAAATAACGTAAAGCAGTGTCTTCACGCCTGTTACGTACGTCACTATACAGACATTCGACAAAAAGTGCTTGACCTGTTGGAAAACGCCTATGAAGTTTTCGGAGATCGGCAAATTTCTATTGCCATGACCGGTTCCGGCGGTATGGCCTTGGCTGACCACTTGCACATTCCTTTTATTCAGGAAGTCATTGCCGGTACGAAATCCGTTCGCACCTATCATCCGCAGGCGGATGTCATTATTGAATTAGGCGGCGAAGATGCTAAAATCACGTATCTCACAGGCGGTAACGAACACCGCATGAACGGGGCCTGCGCCGGCGGTACCGGTGCTTTTATTGATCAAATGGCAACGCTTTTACACACTGATGCGGCGGGATTAAATGAAATGGCGGAGCATTCAGATACGCTTTATCCTATTGCCGCACGTTGCGGCGTTTTCGCTAAAACGGACGTTCAGGCTCTGCTGAATGAAGGAGCCAGCAAGGAAAATATTGCCGCTTCCGTTTTCCAATCCATTGTTTTACAAACCATTACGGGCCTTGCCTGCGGCAGACCTATTAAGGGTTCCGTATGCTTTCTCGGCGGTCCGCTGACCTTTTTGCCCCGCCTTCGCAAACAATTTGCCGACACCTTGGAATTAACACCCGAAGAAGTTATTGCTCCGGAAAATGCCCAGGTATATGTAGCTATCGGAGCGGCCTTGGGCAGCTTCGAAGAAAAGCCACAGTCCTTTCAGTCTCTGATGGCCCGCATCCGACAGGTAGATGATTCATCGTTACCGAAAACGGACCGTATTGACCGTCTCTTCACCTCGCGTGAAGAATTGGAAGCCTTCCGCGCTCGTCATGCTCAGGCCTGTGTTCCTTTCGGTGATTTATCGACCTATACGGGTCCCTGCTATATCGGCCTCGATGCGGGTTCTACGACGATTAAAGCTGTCGTTATCGGCGAAACGGGCGAGATTCTTTATTCTCACTATCAGAATAATGAAGGCAGTCCTTTAGAAGCTGCAAAATCTATCATTAAAGATATTTATAACCGACTGCCCGAAGGCGCTTTCATTGCCAAATCGGGTATTACGGGATATGGGGAGTTTCTTTTAAAAGAAGCACTCCGTATTGATTTGGGCGAAGTGGAAACCATTGCCCATTATCAAGCTGCCGCTCATTTTTGCCCCGACGTGGACTTCATTTTGGACATTGGCGGCCAGGATATGAAATGTTGCCGTTTGAAAGACGGCCATATCGAAGATATCCTTTTAAACGAAGCTTGCTCTGCCGGTTGCGGTTCCTTCCTGGATACGTTTGCCAAGTCCTTGAACAAGTCGATTCAAGAATTTTCCGAAGCAGCTTTACTGGCGGAAGAACCCATCGATTTGGGTTCTCGTTGTACAGTCTTCATGAACTCCAAGGTAAAACAGGCACAAAAAGAGGGGTCCACCATGGCCGATATTTCAGCCGGCCTGTCCTACTCCATTATAAAAAATGCACTCTACAAGGTTATTAAAGTAAAAGACCCTTCAAAACTGGGAAAACACATTGTCGTTCAAGGCGGCACCTTCTACAACGACGCCGTATTACGTGCTTTTGAACAACTTTTGGGTCGCCGGGTCATTCGTCCCGCAATTGCCGGCCTCATGGGTGCATACGGCATGGGTCTCATTTGTCGTCAAGCGTATCAGGAAGATGCAGCACCTTCTACTCTATTGGATGTAGCGGGTATTGATTCTCTTCGTATTGATACGACAATTCGCCATTGCGGCTTATGTACCAATAATTGCCTGCTTACAGTCAATACCTTTAACGACGGTCGTTCCTTTATTACCGGTAACCGCTGTGAACGCGGTGCTGCCGGTTCTTCGGCCAAAAAGGTAAAACACTTGCCTGATTTATACAAGGTAAAATACAACCGCCTTTTTGCACATTACAAGCCCGTAAAAGGAGCGCCTCGCGGCACCGTGGGAATTCCGCGGGTCCTGAACATGTATGAAGATTACCCTTTCTGGTTTACCTTCTTTACACACCTAGGCTATGAAGTCGTCTTATCCGACCAGTCCACTAAGGAGCTCTTCCAGAAAGCGATGGATACAATTCCGTCAGACTCGGCATGTTATCCGGCTAAATTGGTTCACGGCCATATTGAAAACTTGTTGGAAAAGAAGGTGGATCGCATCTTCTACCCCTGCATCCAACACGGACCGGCCGAAGGCAGTAAGGATAACAACTTCAATTGTCCCATGGTCATGTCTTATCCTGAAGTAATTAAGCACAATATGGACGAACGTCTGGCAATTACACAGACCCCTTTTATCAGTCCGTTCCTACCTTTGCACGACAAAAAACGAATTATAACCAGACTGTCAGAGGAACTAAAATCTTGGGGTCTGTCTGGCCATGATATCAAAAAAGCTGCCCACGCAGCTTGGGATGAGGAAGAGAAGTTCAAGTCCGACTATTACGAATTAACCAAAAAGACAGTGGAAAAACTGGAAAAAGACGGGGACAGAGCCATCGTCTTGAGTGGGCGTCCTTATCATCTGGATCCGGAAATCAACCACGGCATCCCCGAACTCATTAACAGTCTCGGTCTTGCCGTCCTTACAGAAGACGGCGTGGCTCCCTTGGGGTCTGCACCCGATTCGTTGCGCGTTGTCGACCAATGGTCCTACCACTCTCGTTTGTATAGGGCCGCCCAATATGTAGCGGAACATAAAAACCTGGAGCTAGTAGAACTTAACTCTTTCGGTTGCGGCTTGGATTCTATCGTTGCCGATCAGGTACAGGAAATTCTGGCAAACGCCAACAAAATCCACACGTTGTTAAAAATCGACGAGGGTTCCAATCTCGGAGCCATTCGCATTCGCTTGCGTTCCTTGTTATTCGTCATGAATCACCGCAAAATGACTCGAGTAGAACACACCAAGCCTTATTCGTATCATAAGGCTGTTTTTACAAAGGAAGACAAGAAAACGCATACTATCTTGGCCCCTGAAATGACACCTATTCATTTCCCTCTATTCAAAGCAGCCTTTGCACACGAAGGCTACAAGATGGAACTCTTGCCCCACCAGGGTCAAGAAGCTATCGATACGGGACTTTCCTTCATTCATAATGATGCCTGCTATCCGGCCATCATGTCTCTCGGCCAGATAATGACCGCCTTGAGATCGGGAAAATACGACTTGAACCGCACATCGGTCATTATTTCCCAAACAGGCGGTTGCTGCCGTGCTACCAACTATATCGGTATGTTGAGAAAGGCTTTAGCCGACGCAAATATGCCCCAGATTCCTATCATTTCATTAAATACGAAAGGATTAAACGAACAGCCGGGCTTTAAACCGTCTCTCGGTTTCTGGCATAGACTTTTACAGGGTGTTATTTACGGCGATACATTGCAACAAGTATTGTATCGCACGCGGCCGTACGAAAAGGTACGCGGGGCAGCCGAAAGTCTCTTTAAAAAATGGCAGGAAAAGCTGGCCGTCGATTTGAACAAGGCGGACAGAAGTACGTTCGTAAAAAATATCCGTCAAATTGTTGCGGACTTTGACAGTCTCCCCATTTGGGAGGATATTAAAAAACCCCGCATCGGTATTGTCGGAGAAATTTACGTTAAGTTCCATCCTATAGCTAATAACCAGATCATTAAACTCATTGAGGAAGAAGGCGGAGAAATAGTCACTTCCGGTTTAGCCGACTTTTTCTACTACGGTCTATTGGATAACAATTTCCGACACAAATATTTGTCCGGCTCATTCTGGTCCGCCTTGGGCGGCAAAGCGGCAATCAAGCTTCTCGATTGGTATCGTAAGCCTTATGCTGAAGCCGTCGCTGCCAGCAAACGTTTCGACCCCGTTACCTCTATTTACGAAATTGCCGACGAAGCTAAAGAATACCTGTCTCTCGGCCACGTAGCCGGCGAAGGCTGGTTCCTTACAGGCGATATGATTGATCTTATCCACAGGGGTGCTAAAAATGTCGTTTGCCTGCAACCTTGGGCTTGTCTTCCCAATCATGTAACAGGTAAGGGTATGATTAAGACCTTGAAATCGGCTTTCCCCGAAACGAATATTGTAGCTATCGACTACGATCCCAGTGCCAGTGCAGTCAATCAGACAAACCGATTGAAACTCATGTTAACAACAACCTTTGAGAGCATTCGCCAACCGTCAGCTGCAGCTGAGGAAAAACCGGTATTGCCCTTTATACCCGGAGTCCACATTAACGGTTCTTTAAACAAATAAGGTATAAGTAAAACGGCTCATCTTTTTAAGATGAGCCGTTTTATCATACTCCGTTATAATATTATTTTCATTCCCGGTTTTACATGCAACCCTTCCTGCCCGTATTCCTTGTATAAACGATCAGCAAATTCCAGGGGATCGCTCTCAATAATCGGCCATGTCCCGTAATGAACGGGAATCGTAACAGAGGCTTTAACATAGGATGCGGCCAATAAGGCATCGTCCATTCCCATGGTAAATCGGTCGCCTATAGGTAAAAGAGCATAGTCAATAGGCCCGAATCGATTCAATAGACCCATGTCACTGAAAAAAGCCGTATCACCTGCATAATATATATTTTTTCCAAAAAAATTAATGAGAGCTCCTGCCGCATGACCTCCGGCTACGCCGGAGCCGTGAAAAGCCGGGACAAGGCGTATGCAGCCGAAAGGATAATCCGCCTTTCCGCCTAAGTGCAAGTAATCGCTCCGTAGCCCGTCTTTTTCAGCCAACTCTTTAACTACTTCCGGTGTCGAAATAAATAAAGCATCGTTAGCCTTACCGATACATCCGCTATCACCGTAGTGGTCGTCATGACCGTGACTGACGAAGATATAATCACAGCGAATATCATCTGCCTGTGCTATCTGCCAAGTATTTCCTGTAAAGAAAGGATCGACAACCAGAGCCGTTTTTCCCGCTTTCAGCATAAACGTCGAATGACCGTAATATGTTAACTCTACCATAATATGTACCTCGTTGGGCTATAAACCCGCCCTATCGTTTTTCAAATAAAACTTCTGCTGCTACGGCCACCATAGCCTTAGCTCCCGTAAGTGCCTGTATATAAGCAAAATCACTGTTGGCCGCTGTAGCAAACTCAGGTGTATGGGCATTAATATGATAGCCGATAGCGATTTCCGGTTGAGCTGCACGCGTCACATGACTTACGTTACCTACATCAGTAGACCCTTCCGCATCCTCTTCTTCATAAACGCCGAACTCTTCATGCAGGGCATTGAACGCTTCAATAAAATATACATTCAGAGCTGCATTGTTAATCATGTTCTTATACAAAGGTTCATAATGTTCCGTTTCCACAGGCGTATGATGGTCCTTTGCAACCTCTGCCGCCAATGCTTTAATCTGCGGCAACATGACATTCTCTAAATAATCCGTATCAAGAGCCCGTACGGTTGCCTTTAACGTAGCCCTGTCAGGTACAATATTAGGTGCCGTACCGCCTTCTGTAATAATACAGCCTAAAAGGTGCGGCTTGTCGAAGGTCTCTTCCAATTCCTTTAACCGTTTGTAAAAATCGACCAAGCTGTCCAAAGCGTTAAGGCCCTTATATTCCTTATCCGCCACATGGGCCGCCTTCCCTATGAAGGTCACCCGCAGGGGATGGGTTGCATATGACGTACCTCCGATCATGGTCCTGTCGGACGGATGAATAATCAAGGCTGCCGTCAAATCATCGAAGAGGCCTTTTTGAGCCATATAAACTTTACTGCCTTCCGTTTCTTCCGCCGGACAACCATAGAGATGAATCGTCAGTTCCTCTGAACAACATTGAGCTGTCGCCACGGCCGCAACCGTACTCATGGCAGCAATTAAATTATGACCGCACGCATGCCCCAGTTCGGGCAAAGCGTCGTATTCCGCCAAAAAACCGATATGTACAGCCCCCGACCCCTTGACGGCCTCGAAAGCTGTCGGAAATTGATCCTCAACGGGATTTGTTACCGTAAAGCCTTGGCGAGAAAGAATATTTTTTAATTCTGCCGCCGCCTTATATTCATTCTTTCCTGTTTCAGGATGTTCATATAAGGTTGTGCCGATGTGCCTTAATAATTCTTCATATTCATCGACAGCATCCCATAAGCGCTCTTTTAATTCTTTTTTATTCATCGTCTTTGCGCCCCCCATAGGTTATAGTCACACTATCACTCCGAACATCTACCGTACAATAAACGCCTAATGGTAGACAAAGATTATCTTCACCATGCCCTGCCGGAATACCGAATACTGCCGGCTTTTGCCAGCGGCGGGCATACTGACGAATCACTTCTTCAACTGTAAACTCACCATCTGCTTTTTCCGTCGGTATACAACGATGAAACTCGCCAAATAAAACAGCCGCCGCACGCTCAATAAGTCCGCTTTGCTCCAATTGACGAAACATACGATCCAGTGAATAGGCTTCCTCTCCCACTTCTTCCAAAAAGAGAATCGCATTATCTTCTTTGCAAGCATAAGGCGTACCGGACGTAACGGATAGAAGCATCAGATTCCCTCCCCCCAGTCGTCCGCAAGCCCGCCCTTCTATCAAGGGTTGCAGTCCGGCGTTTTTTTCGGTTAGTATCCGCTCCTTCCACGGACTCGTCAACATGTCTTTAAATCCTTCGCGTGTAAAGTCACTGCTTTTTCTCCCCAATGACAAAGCCATGGGACCGTGTATAACAGCCATATCACACGCTTGTCTGAAAACGGTATGCAGAGCCGTTATATCACTGAAGCCGATAAACAATTTAGCATTCCTGCGAATAAGGTCATAATCAATGAGATCTAAAATCCGTGTTGTCCCATAGCCGCCGCGCAAACAAAGAACGGCAGCGCACTCATCATCCATAAAAGCCGCCTCCAAATCCCTCGCCCGCTCCTCATCGCGACCTGCTAAATATCCCCATTGAGAGTCTACAAAGGGGCTTACCTTTACCTTATACCCCCATTCACATAATAACTCCCTGCAACGCTCCCATTCTTCGCTGCAATTATATGCCGCAGGGGCTACTACTCGAATCGTATCGCCCGGCTTTAAACCTGAAGGATAATACATTATTTCACCTGCTCTTTATATGCATATTTAAAATCTATGAGTCCTAATGGCGACCAATGATACTCCTGAATACCAGGACGCACCACATAAGGCTGCGTCGTATAATAAATCGGAATGATTACACAGTCATCAAACAACAGTTTTTCCGCCTCATGCATGAGTTCGTTCCGCCGTGTTTTATCATTGGTTTGCTGAGCCTCTTCAATGAGTGCGTTATATTTAGGATTGTGATATTGCGCATCGTTGTCTTGGGCCGAAAAGACTTCCAAAAAGGTCATCGGATCATCATAGTCGGCAATCCACGAAGCCCGAGCAATCTGGTAGTCGCCGTTGGCTCTGGCCTCCATAAAGACTTTAGATTCCTGGTTACGCAAGTATACCGTAACCCCCAAGTTCCGCTTCCACATATCCTGCAGGCTTTCAGCAATAGCCTTATGCAACTCATTCGTATTATAGAGGACTGTAATTTCCGGTAAACTCTTATTCCCATACGCTTCCTGTAAAAGCCGTTTTGCCTCGGCAGCATCTTCGTACTGTATATCTCCACCGGCCTTTCTGAATTCATGCCCTTCCGAGTCGGAGATTTCAGGAGACACCAATGAATATGCCGGTTGTTTGTGACTGCGTACAACGTGTTCTACTAAATTTTTCCGCTCAATAGCCTCGGCAAAGGCCCGGCGTACCCTTACATCATCAAAGGGCGGTACCGTCACATTGAATACGTAATAATATAGGCCCGAATACGGTGCAACTCGATATAACCCTTTTTCTTCCAACCGTGCTTCATCTGCCGGCGGCGGCTCTGTCATCATATCCGCCTGGCCGCTTTCGACCATAGTCAATCTTGTAGCCTGGGAATCACTGATAGGAAACTGTAAGCTCTCTGTCCTTACGGCAGTCGCATCCCAATAATGTTCATTTTTGACGAAGTCTATTTCTCCTGAATGGATCCACGACGTAATGCGAAAAGGTCCGCTACAGGGAAAATCAGCCGTAGCTGCCCACGTTTCGGGATTTTTTTCAACAGCCTGCCGCGGTACGACATAAAAACAATGAAAGGCGGTCAAATTCAGAAAATAAGGTACGGGATTCTTCAATCGAACTTGTAAGGTACGATGATCCAGAGCTTTAATGCCCACGTCTTCCGCCGTAGCTTTTTCGGAAAAATATTCTTCCGCCTTATCAATACAAAAGAGCATATATGCGTTTTCCGATGCTTTCTCAGGCGATAACACACGCAACCAGGAATACACGAAATCATCGGCCGTTATGGCCGTGCCGTCACTCCAAACGAGGCCGGGTCGCAATACAAAGGTCCAGGTTTTTCCGTCATCGGATACATTCCACCGCTCTGCCAAGGCGGGCTGCGGTACATTGTCCTTATCAAGACGAGTCAAGCCTTCAAAAATTTGGAGTTCCGCAATACTTTCAGGTAAAGAGGTAGTCATAGCCGGATCCAGATCGGACGGCTCCGCCTCCAATGCGTATACGACAGCGTTCTCCTGCCATACCCTCTCCTCACTACACCCGACAAGAACAAGGGCTATAAGACACATACATAGTACAACTATCCGCCGCATACAGCCCCTCCTTCTACATAATGACAAGCTATAACTCGATTATTTTCATGTTTTTTCAAAACCGGGACTTCTATCAGACAACGACGATTCGAAAAAGAACAGCGAGGATAAAAAGCACAGGCCCCTTCTTCTGCCTTTTCTTCTGTAAGTACCGACACAATCGACTTCTTACGGGACGGTTCCGCCTTCGGTATCGATTGAAGCAACAACTTTGTATACGGATGTAGCGGCCGCCTGTAAATATCTTCACTACATCCATATTCGACGATACACCCGCCGTACATAATCCCTATATAATCGCTCATATAATAGACGACCGACAAATCATGAGAAATAAAAAGATACGATAAGTCTCGTTCTTTTTGCAATCGTTTCAGCATGTTAATAATCTGAACCTGTACGGATACATCAAGAGCCGATACGGGTTCATCACAAAAGATACACTCCGGATTCAGAGCCAGGGCTCTGGCGATTCCGATTCGTTGTCGTTGTCCCCCGCTAAACTCGAACGGGTAGCGATGAGCCGCCTCTTTGGGAAGTTCTACTTGTTCCAAAAGCTCGGCAGCCTTCTGCCGCCGCTGTGAAGCTGTGCCGATTCTATAATTATATAGAGGTTCACTGATAATGTCCTCTATATTCATGCGCGGATCCAAGGATGAATAAGGGTCCTGGAAAATCATTTGTACATTTCGTCTGAATTCCTGTGCCGTTTCAGGCTGTAAGACATTACGGCCTTTATAATAAATCTCCCCGCCCCAGGTTCCGGCAAGACCGAGTACGGTTTTAAGAAAAGTGGATTTACCGCAACCGGATTCGCCGACGAGCCCGACTGTCATACCTCTCAATATGCCCAGGGAGACATCCAGAACAGGCGTAATGGTACGGACCGGCTTGCCGAAAATATTCCGCTTCGTCACAAAGTCCTTGCGCACGTGCCGTGCCTCTATCAGATACATGAAGACGCACTCCTTTCAGGGCTATACAGCCAGCACGCCACCCTTTGTCCCTTTTCCAGATCAAAAGTAGGCGGTTCCAAGCGTTCACAAATGCGCATGCCGTCACGACAACGCGAAAAAAAGCGGCAGCCCTGCGGCAAATGGAATAAGTCCGGGGCCTGTCCTCCTATTCCTTTCAATATCTCCCCCTTATCATGTAAAGCCGGTAGGGACGATAAAAGGCCTTTCGTATACGGATGGGCCGGTTCGTCAAAAAGTCGTTCTGTCGTTGCCTCCTCCACGACGGTACCGGCATACATGACATAAACTCGCCGACACATACGGGCAATAACGCCCAAATTATGAGAAATAAGGAGTACGGCCATATGTAAGTCTTCCTGCATTTGTTGCAGAACGTTCAGTACCTGTGCTTCCGTCGTGACATCAAGGGCCGTCGTCGGTTCGTCGGCGAAAAGAAGTCGCGGCTTACAGGCAATGGCTGCCGCTATGAGACAACGTTGGCGCATCCCTCCCGACAGTTCGTGCGGATAGGAGCGGACACGTTGAGATGCCCCGCTTATCCCTACAGATTGAAGAAGCCGAACGGCTTCTTCAGCAGCTTCTTTCTTTGACAAGTGAAGGTGGAGTCTCAGGCCTTCTTCAATTTGCTCGCCTACCGTAAGCACGGGATTTAATGAGGTCATAGGATCTTGAAATACCATGGCCATGTCCTTACCTCGTAGCGTATTCATTTCCCGTTCCGAAAAGTTTTCAATATTAAAACCGTCCCAAATAATTCGTCCCGATGTAAGTTTTGATACGGACGGCGGTAAGAGCTTCATTACAGTTTGGGAGGTAACGGACTTACCGCATCCCGATTCGCCCACAATACCGACCGTTTCTCCCTCATCAATATAAAACGATACGCCGTGAACGGCCTCTACCTGACCGTGAGGTGTCGCAAAAGAGACGGAAATATTATCTACCTCTAATAAATGCTTCATATATTCCCATCCTTTCCCGTCTGCGGATCCGCCAAATCATATAGACCGTCACCTAAAAAAACAAATCCCAACATAGTTAAGCACAAGGCCGCGGCGGGGAAAAAGAGTTGGAACGGAAAGGATCGGATGCTGTTAATCCCCTCGGACGTCAAAACACCCCAGCTGGCCATGGGAGCCGACACCCCCAGGCCTATAAAGCTTAAAAAAGCTTCCGTGAAAATTGCATCCGGTACTGACAACGTCAAGGCGGCAACAATCGGACCGGCCGCATTGGGCAATAAATGTCGTCGCAATAAATCAAAAGAGCCTGCATTACAGGAGCGTGCAGCCGTAATGTAATCAGACGTCTTCAAACTCAAAATTTGACCGCGCACAATGCGTGCCATGTTCAACCAATAGGCAATGCCCAAAGCAATGTAAATATTAAGTAGTCCCGGCTTAAAAACAACCATCAATAAAATAACATATAATAAAACAGGCACAGAGTACAAAACATCCACGATATGCATCATAATCCGATCTGTCTTACCTCCGACAAAGCCGGCAATACCGCCGTAAATAACACCGATAGTCACATTAATAAGTGCCGCTACGATACCGATGGATAAGGATATCCGTGCCCCGTAAAGCACACGCGTATATAAATCTCGGCCCAAAGAATCGGTACCGAACCAATGCCGTACCGATGGAGCCGCATTGGCTTCGGCAAAATTCTGCCCGTCATACGTATAGGGCGAAAAGGCGGGCCCGATGAGGGCCCAAAGCGCAATTAGACAGATAATAATGCCTCCCGCCACGGCCAAACGATTTTTCTTTAATCGCTGCAGGCCTCGATAAGTTACGGGCCTACGACTTCTTTGCACCGCCTTTCTTGTTGCAAACGGTACAGGCTCGAAATCATCATGTCGTATCATTTCTTTTCTCCTCCCTTCGTGACAGAAATACGCGGGTCCAACAAGGGATATATTAAATCTGCTAAAAGGTTCACGAAAATAACAAAAATACTGTAAAAAAGGGTGATTCCTAAAATAACCGTATAATCTCGGTTATATATACTGGTCACAAAATATCGACCCAATCCGGGTATGGCAAAAAGCGTCTCGACAACAAAACTGCCGGTAAGGAGAGAGGCTGCCAGCGGTCCCGTATAACTAACTACCGGTAAGAGTGCGTTACGAAGTGCATGATGGTATAAAATTCTCCATTTACCGACACCGGCAGCCCGCGCCGTACGGATATAGTCCTGCTCTAATGCATCAAGTACGCCGGCTCTGGTGAGCCTCATAATAAACGCCGTAGGAGCGGCTGCTAATGCCAGAGCCGGTAAGACGGCATAAGTCGGTCCCTTCCACAGAGCTGCAGGTAATACGGGCCACCAAAAAGCAAATACTTCAACAAGGAGGGCCGCAATGATAAATCCGGGCACGGAGACACCCAAGGTAGCAAAAATCAGACAGACATAATCAAGAAGTGAATTTTTGCGAGATGCCGCCGCAAGTCCCGATACAATGCCGACAATCAAAGATACAATCAGACTGATACCGCCTAATACCGCTGAGACCGGAGCCGTTTCGGCGATAATATTGTTTACCGTACGTCCGGGATATTTAAAGGACGGGCCGAAATCTCCCTGCACGACATGACCCAAATAGTCCGTATACTGTTTCCACAAGGGATCATTTAACTTATACCTGGCTTCTACAGCTGTCAAAACTGAGGGTGGTAATTTCTTTTCAGCTGTAAAAGGGCCTCCGGGAACGGCATGCATTAAAAAAAAGGTAAGTGTAATAACGGCCCATAAAACGATCAGGGCCCCGCCGAGTCTTTTCAACAGATAAGGAACCATAATACACCTCGTTAAAAGCTTAAATAATCCTGCATAACATAAGTTTCATTATACCGTCCTCCCCGGTAAAAGTATAGCAATCGCCTTGTCATACCACATCTGCCCTCGTATAATAAAACAATAGTTTATTCACATGGAAAAGAGTGTGCTTATGAATTGGAAATTATGTCTTGCCGTCTTAACCTGTAACGTACTGTTTATGTCTTCAAGTTATACGATGATTATCCCTTTTTTACCCGTCTATTTAACGAAAGAACTGGGGGTAATCCCTGCCGAAATCCATCTTTGGTCGGGTATTATTTTTTCCGCTTCTTTCATTGTCAGCTCTGTTATGGCTCCTATCTGGGGACGTATGGCCGACAATCGCGGCAAACGGATCATGGCATTACGTGCCAGCTTTTTATTATCAATCAGTTATTTTCTCGGAGGTATCGTAACGACACCGATTCAACTCATGTGTGTCCGCCTATTCCAAGGATTTGCATCCGGACTGTGGCCCATGAATTTAGCCATCATGACCTCCTATGCCCCTACCGAGAAAACAGGCTTTTGCCTCGGCATTATGCAAGGCGCTTTGACGGCCGGCAGTGTAATCGGCCCGCTGTTCGGAGGCGTACTTTCCGAGATTTTCGGCATGCGTACCTCCTTTTTTATAGCTACAGGCGCCTTATTTTTTAACTTTATCATGCTACTCGTCGTCATTAAAGAGCCGCCACACACCCTCCCGTCTCCGGAGGAAAAGCAGCCCTCCTTCAGTGTGCTTAAATCCCCTATCATTCGCGACATGCTTCTTTTCGCCGTCTTAGTCCAAATGGTCATCTTTCTCGTCCAGCCGATTATGGCACCTTACATTGAAGAGTTGACAGGCACCTCCGATTCCATTGCCATGAAAGCCGGCGTCGTTTTCTCATTAAGCGGCATTGCGGGAGCTGTTACTGCCCCTTTATGGGGACGGTTCGGCCAAAAACACGGCTTTTATACATCTTTAATCTACGCACTCACCTTGGCCGGTATCGTAGCTGTTCTTCAATCGCTGCCGAAAACGCTCACGCTTTTCGCTGTCTGCCAATTTGGAGTCGGCCTCTTCTTCTCCGGCATTAACCCGTCTATCAACGCGATTCTGGCAAATGCTACCACAAACAATGTGAAAGGTCGTGTTTTCGGTCTTCTCTTTTCCGCTCAGCAAACCGGTTCTTTCATGGGCCCGTTGGCAGGAGCCGCCATTGCTACCGTAACGGGTATGCATTCAATCTTTATTGTTGCCGGTGCTGTCCTTTTATTGATCAGTTTACTCGTACGAAAACATAGGCCCAAGCCCTTATAAACATAAAGCAAGAGAATACACTCTGAAGAAATGAATAAAGCCGCACATCAAAGATGTGCGGCTTTACTATATGCTTTATTCGATCTCTACAAGGCAATCACCGGAAATAATGGCTTGGCCCTTTGTTACATGAATATCGGCCACTGTCCCGTCCATAGGAGCTGTAATAGTCGTTTCCATCTTCATAGCTTCCGTAACAACAAGAGGTTCACCTTTCTTAACCTTCTGTCCCTTCGAGACGAGAATGTTGACTACGGAACCGGAGAGAGTTGCACCTACGTCACCCGGCTTCGTCGGGTCGGCCTTTTTCTTGGCTACCGTCGTCATGTCGACACTCTTATCCAGCATGCGAATTTCACGTTCCGCACCGTTAAACATAAACGTAATGGTACGTACACCGTCATCATCACAATCACTGATATTAACCAGAGTAATGACGAGATCTTTACCCTTTTCAATGCCTACATGAATTTCTTCATCTTTTTTCATGCCGAAGAAGAAGGTCGGCGTATCGAGAACGCTCACATCTCCGAATTCTTTCAAGCGTTCACTGTAATCAGTGAAAACCTTCGAATATTGGCAATAAGCGTTGACATCTTCCGGCGTGTGGCCATACCCGGCATCAGCTAACTTTTTGGCAATAGCTTCAAAATCCGCCGGCGGTAAAACCTTGCCCGGTCGTTCCGTTAAAGGCTTCTTACCCTTTAAGATAATCTTCTGCAGCTTTTCGGGGAATCCCTGATAAGGAACACCGATACGGCCTTCGAAAAATTCTACAACCGATTGCGGGAAATCGAGTGTGTCTCCTTTTTCGTAAATATCCTTTTCCGTCAAGTTATTTTGTACCATGAAGAGAGTCATATCCCCGACGATTTTAGAAGACGGCGTAACCTTGATAATATCACCGAACATCATGTTAACATCGTGATACATTTTCTTGACTTCATTCCAACGTTCGCCCAAACCGACTCCTTTAGCTTGCTGACGCAAGTTGGAAAACTGTCCTCCCGGCATTTCATGCTGGTATACTTCCGTATTGGAATACGGTTCCGCCTTATCAACACCCTTGTAGTACGGACGAACGGTAGCCCAATAACGAGACAGCTCTTCCATTGAATCGATGTCCATTTCAGGCTGACGTTCCTTACCCGTCAAGGCATAATACAGGGTATTCATGCTCGGCTGACTCGTATTGCTTGCCATGGAAGACAAGGCTACGTCAACGATGTCTACGCCTGCATCAATAGCACGGCAATAGGTCGTCACACCGTTACCCGAGCCGTCATGAGTATGTAAATGAATCGGTAAGGTAACCGCATCTTTAAGAGACGAAACCAGCTGATATGCCGCTTCCGGTTTCAAGAGGCCGGCCATGTCCTTAATAGCAATAATGTTAGCACCCGCATTTTCCAATTCCTTAGCCATCTTAACGTAGTAGTCAAGATTGTACTTCGGTCGATTGGGATTTAAAATATCTCCTGTATAGCACAAGGCTACTTCGGCAATCTTACCCGTTTCCCGTACGGCCTGAATAGTTTCATACATATTATCCAAGCTGTTCAGACTATCAAAAATACGGAATACGTCAATGCCGTTTTTAGCTGACAAGTCAACGAAATTCTTAACTACATTATCGGGATAACTCGTATAGCCTACGGCATTGGCACCGCGAATCAACATTTGTAAAAGAATGTTGGGAGACTTTTCTCTCATTTCACGCAAGCGTACCCAAGGATCTTCATAAAGGAAACGATACGCTACGTCGAAAGTCGCCCCGCCCCAGCATTCAAAAGAAAAGAGATTCGGCATCTTCTTGGCAGCCGCATCCATAACGCGCAACATGTCAATAGAACGAACACGTGTCGCCATAAGAGACTGATGAGCATCACGCATAGTGGTATCGGTAAAAAGAACTTTCTTCTGGTCAAGAATCCACTTGGACAGACCTTCAGCACCCTTTTCATCAAAAATCTGCTTCGTTCCTTGAGGGAAGTCCCCTTTCGGTGTAATCGGTAATTCCAAAGGCTCGAATTCGGGCTTTTCCTGATGACCTGCTGCCATATATCCGTTAATAGTCGTGTCGGCAATATATCGGAGCAACTTTGTTCCGCGGTCATGCGTAACCGGCAGATCAAAAAGTTCCGGATGTTCATCAATAAAGTTAACGTCATAATCTCCGCTTTCAAACAAGGGGCTGGATAATACGTTGATGAGGAAACCGATATTTGTCTTAACACCACGGATACGGAACTCCTTCAAGACACGAATCATCTTTTGTACGGCCCCGGCATGAGTCAAATTATACGTCGTAGCCTTAACAAGAAGTGAATCGTAGTACGGTGTAATGATGGCTCCCGTATAAGCATTGCCGCTGTCAAGACGAACACCGAAGCCGCCGCCGCTACGATATGCAATAATCTTACCCGAGTCAGGCATAAAACCGTTTAAAGGATCTTCCGTCGTAATACGGCACTGAATGGCATTGCCGATGCATTGTACCGATTCTTGCGAAGGAATACCTATCTCTTCACTATCCAATGCATAGCCTTCGGCAACCTTAATCTGTGTCTGTACAATATCGATGCCTGTAATCATTTCCGTTACCGTATGTTCAACCTGAACACGAGGGTTAACTTCAATGAAGTAGAATTTTTCATCGCTTGTAACAAGGAATTCTACCGTACCCGCATTGACATAGTTAACGTTTTTCATCAACTTCAAGGCCGCATCACAAATGTCCTGACGCAATTTTTTCGAAAGAGAAAAAGCAGGAGCAATTTCGACCACCTTTTGATGACGACGCTGAATAGAGCAATCTCGTTCGAAAAGATGGATTACATTGCCGTGCTCGTCCCCCATGATCTGTACTTCAATATGCTTGGGGTTGATAATGCATTTTTCCAAATAAATTTCGTCACTGCCGAAAGCAAGCTTCGCTTCGGATTTAGCGCGTTCATATGCATCCTTAAGGTCGGCCATTTTATCGACCATACGCATACCGCGACCGCCACCGCCGTTAACAGCCTTTAACATAATCGGCAAACCGACTTCTTTGGCAAAGCGTTCAACTTCAGCATAGTTCATAACCGGACCGTCACTGCCGGGAATAAACTGAATACCCGCCTTTTTAGCTTGAATACGAGCGTTAATCTTATCACCGAACATAATCAGGTGCTCTACCTTAGGTCCGATAAAGATAATACCTTCCTCTTCACAACGTTTAGCCAATTCCGCGTTTTCCGACAGGAATCCGTAGCCCGGATGAATAGCGTCGACATCGTGTTCGTGTGCAATACGGACAATATCCTCAATATCAAGATATGCGTCAACCGGTTTCTTGCCCTTACCTACCAAATAAGATTCATCCGCCCGAAAACGATGCAGCGAAAGGGAATCTTCTTTGGAGTAAATCGCTACGGTACGAATACCTAATTCATTACAGGCACGAAATACACGAATAGCGATTTCGCCGCGGTTTGCAACTAAAACCGAATTAATCTTTTTCATATAATAAAAACCTCCTACTGTCATAGAGATGTGGTACTTGCGTCTTATATACCAGCATAGACCTACTCGTATATTATAACAAAAGAACCGCCCCGTACAAAGGGGCGGAGCCTATAAATACTGTATACAAAATTTATTTGTGCATGACTTTACACACAATAAACAGGCTGATTTCATACAATACAATGAGCGGCACGGCAATCATTGTCTGCGTAAATATATCCGTAGTAGGGGATACGACAGCGGCAAAGATAAAGGCAATAACAATTAAAATCTTTCGTTTTCCCTTTAAAAAGTCGCCTGTTACCAACCCGATCTTGGCTAAAAAGACTACAATAAGCGGTAATTCAAAAATGAACCCGAAGGGTAATGTCAAGGCCAAAATAAAGGAAAGATATGATTCCAGCGAGAACATGGGTTGAAGTGTCTGCGTCGCAAACCCCATAAAGAAGGTCACCGCTGCAGGAATGACCAAATAGTAGGCAAAAACAAGACCTACGTAAAATAAAATAACTGCCGTCGGCAATATAACCAAAACGGCCCGTCTCTCCTCCGGCCACAGGGCCGGCGCCACGAAAGCCCATACTTCATACAAAAGGACGGGCAAGGTGAATAAGATCCCCGCATATAGGGCTATTTCCATATAGGTAAAGAAAACCTCCGACGGGTTCATAAAGTACAATTTACCTGCCGGTCCCGATAACAAGGCAATAATATCATCTACATAGTTATAACAGGCCAAGGCCGCTATGGCGACGACAACCAGACAGATAATGAGGCGTTTTCTGAATTCCTGTAAGTGGTCGCGTAAGGGCTGTTCCGTCTGTACATCAGGTTTCAAGGTCATGCTCCTTTACCGAGTTTTCTTCCTTCCGTGCAATGTCAGCGGCCTTTGTGACCGCCTCTTTTCTGACCGGTGCCGTAATATCGGCTGTCATACTTTTTCTGGCTACTTCATCAGCAAGCTCTGTCGTTTCCTCCACTTCGTTTCTCACCGCATCACTGCCTTCAGCCAACATATCATGTGCTTCTTTAAACTTTTGTAACGACTCTTCGACTTCTTTCATTTCTATCTGACTGACGTTCTTTGCCGTATCCTTCGTTTCCGTCGCCGCGTCGACAATATCATTGCCCATTTTTTTCAATTCATTGACGCTCTTTCCCAATGTTCGTGCAATTTCCGGCAACCGGTCAGGACCGAAGACTATGAGAGCCACGATGAAGACCAAAATCATTTCACTCATGCCGATATTAAACATGAACGACTTCCCCCTTTGTATATCTGTGCCCAGTATACCACAGGACGGAAAGAGTGAAAATGACAAAAAGGGTTGACTACAAACGTCTTACAGACGAATAAAATTCAACCCTTTTTACTCAATTATACGGTCTTTTGACGAACTATTGACCTATTAATCGTTTCACTATGCCTTTTAAATCGGCTACTTCCTGTTTTAGCGATTGAATTTCACCGTCTTGAGCCGCTACCTTTTCCACAAGACCCTAGTTTATTTCTTTCATAGCCGTCATTTCATCTTCCAACACGTAAACGGCACTGATAGGACCGCCTCTATATCGTTCGGGAACAGCCTTTCTTTCACCCACATTGCCGAATTTATAGGTTACACCCATATTTACAAGATTCACATAATAGTTATATAAGTATTCATTGATAAGGTTAAAAACTCGGTACTCCACGATTTTAAGGATACTTAGACCGGTTTATATCCATATTCATACCTGAAAACGTGAATTTCATTGACCGCCCACATTGTAACCTGCCTCGTTTTAAGACTCTGATCCCTTTATATTTCTTAACCGAATAAAAAACGATACATCGGAGATGTATCCGATGTATCGCACCTAAAGCCAACACAACCGTCCTATACTACGCCCGCACTCCCCCAGATAATCCGAAAATAAAAACAGCCCCGTTACCGGGACTGTTTTTATTTGGTGCCGGAGGTGGGACTTGAACCCACACGACTATTCATCGCTTGATTTTGAGTCCCAGAAATCGGCTTTTACAAATCCCTAGAACTAGCTATTTTACTGATTTTAAACGGTTTTTCCCTCTGTTATTATCTGACTACACAAGATAGTTTTCGGTAAGATGAGGTCAGGATGTAGTCAGGACAGGTTCTCGCAATAATATGTATATTTATGTATTCACCGCTATCCTAAATACTTCAACATCTGTACTAGCGTTTGATGCTGAAACCCTCGTTCGTCTCCATCTAGCTCACGCTCTCCAAATTCAATGAACCCATTGCACCCATAAAACTCTCGAAGTTTTGATACTGGCTCACATTCAAGATAGACAAATTTCCCGCCTATATCTAATTGAACGGACTGAATTATCTTACAGGCAATCCCCAGTAATTCATTACCAGTTATTAATTGGGGGTACCTGTAATTTTTTCCTAACTGCCCAATTAAAGGCGCAGATATATGATACTGCTTTAAATTAGCATCATATTGCCCAAATCGGGAAATTCGCTGTTTCATTTTTGCCGTAATTGCCTTGCTCTTAGCTTTTACAACAAAAAACTTATTGCCGGATAATGCAAAGTATCCGGCAATCCTATCCTTATTCTGATATGAAGCTATAACTAAGTGGGTTTTCGCAATTCCTTGTTTTGAAAATTCTATTGCCTTGTACCGCAAAAACGCTTCTACATCCTTGTTTAGCGGTGATTCAAAGTCGCTAAGATATTGTCGTGTTTCCTCTTCCCCAATTTCATCAATTACGAAATCAAGCCGGACAATTTTATAACCTCGACTCATTTAGCAAACATCTTTCTTACGTCTTCCCGCGTAGCAACCGAATAACTTTTGGAAAAGGTAATCTTAGGTTGATGCTTATTGGCAGCATTTTCTAATGCTTTTACTAAATTGTTGCACTCTCTTTTATTTTTTATAGTGATGTTTTTCAAAAAACTTTTAGTTGCCATCTGTTATCACCCCTTATAGATATCCGCTTATAGAGCAATCCCGCTTTTCGAAGAACGCGATCTATTTGTCTATACATTATAATATTTTAAAAATTTCTAATCAAGCACCAAAAAAGGCTCTCAGAATAATTTCTGAGAGCCTTTTACATTACCATTCTTTAATTGTATATAACAGGGTACCCCCCTGTCGGCCATCTTGTCCGATATGGGCTATGCCTTCCACACGGCCCGCTTGATACCCGATAGATAGATATGGTTTCCCGTCTATGTAGGTGCCGCCGGCCTTTACTTTGTGGTTGTTTCTAAGGTTAATTTTGTATACGTCGACTTTCTGCTTGGTATCGTCTACCGTGACTACCGTGCGATCACTTTTAGCTACCGCCTCTTTCGGTAAGCGCGGGTCCTTATTTCGAATAGCGGCCTCTGTCGTATCGGCAGCCGTTTGTAAATCAGGAGCCGATACGTAATAAGTTACATTCGGTGATACGGTCCCCTCATGAATTCGTTCAATTCTCGTCACCAGTTCCCCCGCAGTCTTATCGTCGACGTGTAAATTCTTCTTTACCGCATTTTTATCGGTCGTGTCTGAAAAACGCATTCGCACGGGGCTCTCTACGGGCTTTTTCTCATGCTGCACGGCAAAGTATATACATCCTAAGCA
The DNA here is from genome assembly GCF_000165735.1 of Megasphaera micronuciformis F0359. Lineage (GTDB taxonomy): Bacteria > Bacillota > Negativicutes > Veillonellales > Megasphaeraceae > Megasphaera > Megasphaera micronuciformis. Next base: position 163 of record NZ_GL538209.1, on the reverse strand, counting down.
AAAAGTCGTCAAAATCGCAATGAGCGTGATTCTTACAAGTTTCGCCTGTTTCTCATCTTTTATCATCGGAATTTTCATCATGTCACCTCGGTTAGTCGTACATAACGTCTAAATCAACGGCGCATCCGTTAATCTGTCCCTCGTCGGAGTATTGCCAGAGGCT
>NZ_GL538208.1:684073-886852 GCF_000165735.1 Megasphaera micronuciformis F0359 | reverse complement strand
GCAAACCACCCGTTTAACGGGTGGTTATGATTGTCTGCCGGCTTGTTTTTGCTAAAAGGCGAGTGAAATGGTATGATATTACATGCGGAAACGACAGGAGGAGTTTATGTTTAAGCATGTATTATTCGATTTAGACGGTACCTTGACTCAGTCTCATGTAGGGATTTTGAGGTCTGTTGAGTACGCCTTAAACCGAGAAGGAGAATCTACGGTAGACAGACTTCGTCAGGAAGTTGTAATCGGTCCGCCGCTCATGTATACATTTACGCATACGTACGGGTTTTCAAAAGACAAGGCTCGGCGTTTGTATGATTATTTTCAGGAACGATACGGTACGGTAGGGCTCTTTGAAAACGAGCCTTATGCCGGCATTGTCGACTTATTACATGACTTACAAGAACAGGGGATACGGGCGTATGTGGCTACATCGAAGCCGCAGATTCATGCAGAAGCTATTTGTGAGCATTTCGGCATGAGACCGTACATTACGAAAATTTCCGGAGCCGTTTTGGGCGGCCTTGAGGATAAGGCGAAGATTATGGCTTCCGTTCTGGACGCTTTAACAGAGAAGGAACGGAAACAGGCGGTTATGGTGGGGGATCGGAAGTTTGACGTCATCGGTGCGAAAACGTGCGGAGTGCCCTGCATTGCCGTCGGTTACGGTTACGGAAATGAAGCGGAACGGGCGGAATTTCCTCCTCGTTATTATGCGCGTGATGTAAAGGAATTAAGAAATATATTACTCGGAGAAGGAGATAAAGAATGATAAAAGAGAAGAAGTTCGATGCGGGAATGATTTGTTCGGGATTTCGTGTCGATTCCGTTCAGTATGTAGAAGAAGTGCAGAGTACCTCGTATGTCATGACTCACATACAGTCGGGGGCCAAACTTTTATACTTGGCTAATGATGATGACAACAAGGTTTTTTCCGTGTCCTTCCGTACGACACCGGACAACAGTACGGGTGTACCCCACATTTGTGAACATTCGACCTTGTGCGGGTCACGGAAATTCCCCTTGAAAGAGCCGTTTGTCGAGTTGGTTAAGGGGTCGCTCAATACCTTTTTGAATGCCATGACCTTTCCCGACAAGACCATGTATCCCGTGGCCAGTCGCAATGCCATCGATTTCAGAAATTTGATGGATGTCTATTTGGATGCCGTCTTTTTTCCGAATTTTTTAAAGGACCCGCAGATTTTGCAACAAGAAGGCTGGCATTATGAGCTGGAAGAAAAGAACGGGCCGTTGACGTACAGTGGCGTCGTTTACAATGAAATGAAGGGGGTTTTCTCTTCGCCCGATTCCCAGTTGGATCGCAAGGTCATGGCTCATCTTTTCCCGCAGACTACATACGGTGTCGAATCGGGCGGCGACCCGGATGATATTCCGCAACTTACACAAGAAGAATTCGTGGCCTTCCATAAGCGGTATTATCACCCGTCGAACAGTTATTTCTTCCTGTACGGCGACTTGGATATTGACGATACGCTCGCATTTATTGACAGTGAATACTTATCGTCCTTTACGGCTGAAGACGTGCATACGGATATTGCCGTTCAGCCTTGCCCGGGAAGTACGGTAAAGACCTATTCATACGGTATCGGTTCCGATGAAAGTACGGACCAGAAGACCATGCATTCTTTGACATATGTCATTGACGATGCTATCGATACGACTCTGGGATTGGCCCTTAAGGTCCTGACCTATGTATATCTCGCATCGCCGGCGGCTCCTTTGAAAAAACTTTTTATTGACGAAGGCTTGGGCAAGGATATTTCCGGTGATTTTCAAGACGGGATTTTACAACCTTTATGGGGAATTACGATTAACGGTTCCGAGCAAGATGTGCAAGAGAAGATTTTGCCTTTGTTGCACAATTATTTTAAAGAAGTTGTGGCAAAGGGGATTGATAAAACCCTCTTGACAGGGGCTTTGAATCGTTTGGAGTTTTCTTTGCGTGAAGCCGACTTTGCAGGCCGTCCTAAAGGCCTTATTTACGGTATTCGCTGCATGGATACTTGGCTTTACGGTCGTGCACCCGAGGAAGCCTTGCGTTATGAAGAGAGTCTCAAGGTATTGCGTGCCGGCATTGAAACGGATTATTATGAAAAAATTATTCAGACATACATTCTCGACAATCCTTATTATGCCTTAATTTCTCTCGTTCCCGAAAAGGGACTGACGGAGAAGAAGGAAGAGGCTACGGCTCAAGTCTTAGCGGCATATAAAAAGTCTTTAAGTGATGAAGAATTGCAGAAGATTATAGATGATACGAAAGCCTTGAAAAAACGTCAGGAAGCACCGGATTCTCCGGAAGCCCTGGCAACCATTCCTACCTTGTCGAGAACGGATTTGACAAGGGACGTCGATTTTGTCGAGCCGGAAGTGGAAAAGGTGAAAGACGTCGATCTTTGCTATGTGGAAGATAAGACGAACGGCATTACGTACATTAATCTTTTTTACGATTTGACAGGATTTTCCGAGAGTGATTTGCCGTACATTTATTTGTTGGCGGACATGATCGGAGATTTGGATACGGAAAACCACGATTATATTGAACTGGCATCTCTAATCGACTTGCATACCGGCGGCATTTCCTACGGTGTTCAGTCCATTTCTTCGGAAGCGGACAATTCGTATCGTCCCTTCTTCAGAATTAAGGCTAAGGCACTGACACGTAATACGGACAAGGTCATGGCTTTACTTGAAGAAATTACGGAAAAATCGGTATTTAGCAGGGGAACTCGGCTGGCGGAATTGATAGAAGAAGAAAAGACGGGCTGGGATACGGACGCATTCCGTAACGGTCAAACCTTGGTTACGAAAAGACTGTTGTCGTATGTATCGCAGCAGGCAGCCTTTGACGAAGCCGGCGAATTGTCATATTATCGTTTTTTGGCGGATATGGCCAAGACGATTCGCAAAGACGGTGACACGGTAGGAAACCGATTGAAGGATGTGGCGAAAAAGCTCTTCGTAAAGGCGCGTTTAACCGTATCCGTTACAGGCGAAGCTGCAGAAAAAGAGGCTTTGAAAAAAGTATTGCCTTTATGGCTTGAGGCTATGCCCGAAGGCGAAAAGGGAACTCTGTTATTCGACTTTGATTTACAGCGTCGAAATGAAGGAATCATGACGGGCGGTAAGGTGCAGTATGTGGCTAAGGGGGGTAACTTCCGTAAGCACGGTTTCGAATATACGGGAGCCATGTCCGTCTTGACGACCATCCTTCAGTATGAATACTTATGGATAAAGGTTCGTGTCCAAGGCGGGGCTTACGGGGCTCACACACGCTTTTCGCCGAACGGTGACCTCGTTTTCTGCTCATACAGAGACCCGAATCTGGCTAAAACAATACAGGCTTATGATGACTTACCGTCTTATCTGGAAAGCTTCGATATTCCCGAACGGGAGATGACAAAGTACGTTATCGGCACGCTCAGTCGCATCGATACGCCTTTGACACCGCAACTCAGAACGGGATTGGCTCTGGGTATTTATTTTGCGAAGGCGACTAAGGCGAAACGACAGGAACGTCGTGATCAGCTTCTGAATACGACAGCCGGCGATATTCGGGGTTTGGCCCCTGTTGTTAAAGCCGTTATGAACGACAACAATCTTTGTGTTATGGGCAGTGAAAGAAAAATCAAAGAAGAAGGTCGTTTCTTTGATGACACTGTATCCTTACCGAAGTAGGCGGGTATGCGCAGTCGATTTGCTCCCAGCCCCACGGGATATTTGCACTTGGGCAATGTTTGGACGGCTCTTCTCTGCTGGTTGCAGACGAGACAAGCTGAGGGAACTCTGATCCTTCGCATTGAAGATATAGATGAACAACGCTCGAAAAGTGTCTTTGCCGAAGCTTTTATGGCTGATATGAGACGTTTGGGGCTGGATTGGGACGAAGGACCCGATATGGGCGGTTCCTACGGGCCTTATGTGCAAAGTAAGCGATACTTTATGTATGAAGAGGCCTTGAATCGGTTGAAGAGAGACGGACTCATCTATCCCTGTTATTGCAATCGGGCTCGTTTGCAGCGTATCAGCAGTGCTCCTCATGAAGGCGAGTATCATGTATATGACGGTCATTGTTACGGTCTTTCCGAGGAAAGCCGGCCGGAAGGAAAATCTCCTTCCTTGCGCCTGCACGTGCCGGATGAACTTATTACGTATACGGACAGCGTATACGGGGCACAGTCGGAGGACCTGTCGAAAGAATGCGGTGATTTTATCGTTCGTCGTGCCGACGGGCTGTACGCTTATCAGTTGGCTGTGTCGGTAGATGACGGAGCTATGGATATTACGCATGTTCTGCGCGGTCGTGATTTATTGGAGTCTACAGAACGACAAATTCTGTTGCGCCGCCTTTTGGGTTATGAAAATCCTATTACGTATACCCATGTCCCTTTGTTAAAGGATAGTGAGGGGCGACGCTTGTCGAAACGACAGAAAGGCTTGACGCTTCGCGAATTGTGGGATGACGGTGTCGAAAGCGGACAGATTATAGGGTATCTTTTATACTGCGGCGGTTTGATAAAAGAACGTCGCGCCTGTACAGCTCGGGAATTTTTACAGTTAGTTGATTTCACACAAATAGGCAGGGAAGACCTCATTATTGATCACTCTCCGGCAGAAGTAATGAAAACCTTTATATAAAGATGGAAGAACGGGATACAATCCCGTTCTTTTTTTTGTGGAAAAGAAAAAGAGTAAAAGAAAAACAAAAATGTTACGGCTTTTTGAAGAAATTATAAAACACGCACAAAAATCAATATATTGTATATGAAAAGGTGATAGAAAAACAAATATACTATATTTGCCCCGCCCGAATTAAAAAGACTTGATAAACCGCATAAATACGGGAAATTTTTTAGCATATACAAGGCTTTTTTTGTTGTCATAAAGTGTTTATATGTGGTAGAATGTGGTGAAAAGTGAAAGAAATCTTACGAAAGGGGTGACGAGTCCGTGTTTATGGGTGAATACGCACATAGCGTAGATGCTAAAGGTCGGGTTATTATGCCGGCTAAGTTTCGTGATGAATTGGGTACTTCGTTTGTCGTAACACGCGGACTTGAAGGTTGCCTCTCCGTATACACGCAAGAAGGGTGGGCTCGTTTTGCGACAGGCATGCAGAAGTTGCAGGCTTCTAAGGAAAACGTGCGTGCTTTTAAGCGATTTCTTTTCGGCAGTGCCGCCGAACTGGAATTTGATAAACAGGGAAGAATTCTGATTCCGGCGACATTGCGAGAGTATGCACATTTGGTGAAAGACGTCATTGTTTTAGGAACGGGAGATAAGATCGAAATTTGGAGCAAAGAAGCTTATGCGGCTTACTCTGAAAAGACCGTGCCCGCCATGGAGGCCATTGCCGAAACGCTGGAAGGCTTCGGAGATCTTGAGTTTTAGGAGGCCTCAATGGAATTTCATCATGTCAGTGTTTTAAGAGAAGAAACGATTCATGCCGTTTTGGGGGATCCGGCAGGAATTTATGTGGACTGCACCTTGGGGGGCGGCGGTCACAGCCGTGCCTTGGCGGATTTGCTCGTAAAGGACGGTTTGATCATAGGTCTTGATCAGGATGAAGATGCTATTCGGGCGGCGACAGAGCGAATGCAGGATGCACCGTGTAGATTTACGGCGGTACAACGTAATTTTCGCTATCTGGGCGAGGTGCTTGATGATTTGAATATCCCTACTGTGGACGGGATTATGTTCGATCTGGGAGTGTCCAGCTATCAGTTGGATAATCCCGAACGAGGCTTTTCGTACCAACATGACGGTCCTCTGGATATGCGTATGGATCGACATGGGAAGAAAAGTGCTTATGATGTCATCAATGCGTATGATGAAGCCGATTTATATCGAATTATTAAAGACTACGGTGAAGAACGATGGGCCAAGCGCATTGCTTCTTTTATCGTCAAAGCTCGACGGGAAAAACCTTTTGAACGAACTGAAGAATTGGTTCGAGTTATTAAGCAGGCTATTCCTGCCGGGGCTCGTAAAGACGGACCTCATCCGGCGAAGCGGACTTTTCAGGCTGTCCGGATTGAAGTAAATGACGAACTGAAAATCTTACAAGACACCTTCGAGATAGCGGCTAACCGCTTGAAACCGGGTGGTCATATAGGGATTATCACATTCCATTCACTGGAAGACAGAATTGCCAAGCAGACGTTGCGTAAATTGGCTACAGGGTGCATTTGTCCTCCCCATATTCCTGTATGTACGTGTCATCATGAAGCTATTTTAAAAGTCAAGGGGAAGGGAATAGGGCCTTCTAAAGAAGAACTGGAACTCAATCCGCGTGCACGGAGCGCAAAGTTACGAGTCGGCACACGGATATAGGAATGTTGTAAATTTGTGAATTGTCGGGAAACGGATGTGTTATAATTATGTTGGCAAGAAAAGCTGGATATATGGGATATCAGGCCGGTCGCGGAATATCCGTACCGACAGGTAAAGAAAGAGCACGTTTTAATGAGCGAATGTCCCAAGTTCTTTCGATTATTTTTCTTTGTGCCTTCTTTCTTCTTGTCTATGTAGCTTTGTCCGCTATGAGAACGGAATACGGTTACTCGCTGATGCAGGAAAAGCGGACGGTACAACAATTACAACGTGACAACGAAATATTACGGGTCGAAATAGCCAAGCTCGAATCTCCCGAACGTATTTATAAAACGGCAACGAGTGAATTGGGAATGGTAGTCCCTGCGAGTGTATTATACAAGGAACAACATAATCAGGACGGACAGTAGATGACACGGGAGCAGCCTTTTTTCGAAGGCTGCTATTGTTGTTTGCTAAATGGATATTTGAGGAGGACAGGATATGAAGACAATTAAAGAACTTTGTAAAGAAATTAAAGGTATATATAACATTGACGGACGAGATAATACGGAAATTACGGGCATATCCGCCGATTCGAGAAAAATAGAAAAGGGTTTTCTTTTTGTTTGCATTGCCGGTGTTCATGTCGACGGGGCGACCTTTGCCGGTCAAGCTGTAGAAAAAGGCGCGGTAGCGGTTTTAACAAATAAGCATCTGGACTTGCCTTTAGAAATTACACAGATTACGGTTCCCGATATTCATGCGGCATTAGAAGACATAGTACCGTATTTTTATGACTATCCGGGTAAAAAAATGCGCATGATCGGCGTTACGGGTACGAACGGTAAGACGACGACGTCACATATTATCGCACATATACTGCGTGAAGCCGGGTATCATGTAGGTGTTATAGGTACGATTCACGCACTCATTGATGATAAAGAATTGGAAATTCATAATACGACACCTGACGTAGTAGAACTTCAAGCCTTATTGGCTTTAATGTGTGCCGAAGGCATGGATTATGTGGTCATGGAAGTGTCCAGCCATGCCTTGGCTTTAAATCGTGTAGCGGGGATTGAATATGATACGGCCGTATTTACGAATTTGACACAAGATCATCTGGACTTCCACAAGAGTTTTGAAAATTATGTAGCTGCTAAGGCGAAATTATTTTCCGGACTTACGGCGGAACCTCCTGTAAAGAAAAATAAGACGGCCGTTATTAATATCGACGATCCTCATGCAGACGAAATTTTAAAGGCTACATCCTGCAAGGTTTTGACATATGGTGTTGAGAAAGATGCGGATTTGAAGGGGTCGAATTTACAAGTAGGGCTGAAAAGTTCCTCTTTTGATGTCGTAGGACCGTTTGTTTCCGTATCTTTACACATGCATATTACAGGTCTGTTTAACGTGTACAATACATTGGCGGCCATCGGCGCAGCTCATGCCGAAGGAGTGGATACAGATGTTATTGATAAGGCTGTTCAGACTTTTTATTCCGTTCCCGGCCGTTTCGAATTAGTTGAAGCGGGGCAAGATTTTGCTATTGTTGTCGATTATTCACACACCCCCGACAGCTTGGAAAAAGCATTGACTACGGCCAGAGCCATGAAACCGAATCGGATTATTACCGTCTTCGGTTGCGGTGGCGATCGCGATCGCACGAAGCGGCCTATTATGGGCGGCATTGCCGCACAATATGCGGATATCCCCATTGTCACATCCGACAATCCTCGTTCGGAAGATCCGGAATTCATTATTTCCGAAGTGGAAGGCGGTGTGCGAGCAGCCTTGAAAGAAGGGCAGCGACATGAAGTGATTGTCGATCGGCGGCAGGCTATTTACAAGGCTATAGAAATTGCCGAACCGGGGGACATCGTTCTCATTGCCGGTAAGGGGCATGAAACGTACCAGATTTTAAAAGACGGAACCATTCACTTTGATGATAGAGAAGTAGCCCGCGATGCAGTGCGGGAACTGAAGGAGAGATAAAGATGGCCATGTTTACGGACGGGGAAATTGTTCTCGCCACGGGTGCGCGAATTCTTCAACAGGGCCGTAAGAATATACGTTATTCGAGTATTGAAACGGATACTCGTACTATCGGTGAAGATGCAGTATTCGTAGCCCTTAGAGGTGAAAAATTCGACGGCCACGATTTTATAGAACAGGCCGTCAGTCTCGGAACGACCGCGGTTATTGTCGATGATGCCGGACGGTTGTATCCTGACGGTGATTATACGATTTTTGTCGTCAAGAATACATTGAAAGCTTATCAGGATTTGGCCTTATATCACCGCCGTCGGTTTGCCATTCCCGTTGTTGCCGTAACGGGTTCTGTCGGGAAGACATCGACACGCAGTCTTATTGCGACCGTGTTGTCACAGAAGTACAATGTATTGCAGACGGAAAAAAATTTTAACAATGAAATCGGCTTACCGCGAACGCTTTTACAACTTACGGGCGAACACGGAGCGTGTGTAGTCGAAATGGGAATGCGCGGTTTAGGCCAAATTAAAGAGTTGGCCGACATTGCCGAACCGACTATAGGCGTAGTAACCAATGTGGGTAAAAGTCATATTGAACTTCTCGGAAGTCAAGCCAATATCGCTAAGGCTAAAGGCGAGTTGGTAGAAGCCCTCGGCACGGACGGTACAGCCGTTCTTAACGGTGATGATAAACGGGTGGCGGCTATGGCCGAAAAGTGCAAGGGAAAAACCGTAAGTTTCGGAATTAAAGAGAATGCCCCTGTCATGGCCGGCGCTATAAAAACGGATGAAAAAGGAATCTCCTTTACGTGTCGTTGTTTCGATCAGGTTATGGATGTGCACATGTCCGTTCTCGGTCGCCACAATGTTTATAATGCACTGGCCGCCGTGGCTGTAGGTCGCCTGCTCGGAATGAGTGAACATCAGATGCAAAAAGGGCTGGCGGAATATAAGGGTGTGCCCATGCGGCAGGAATTGATTCACCTTGAAGATCTGACCTTTATTAATGACGCATACAATGCCAATCCCGCGTCTATGGCCGAAGCCGTACATACGCTTATGAGCGTAGCATCGGGGCGGAAAATCGCCGTTCTCGGCGGTATGCTTGAATTGGGTGACTGGACAAAGGCGGAACATGAAAAAATCGGAGCTCTTTTGGCGGCGGAAAAGGCGGACGCACTTATTGCCTTGGGTGATGAAGCGACGTATATTGCAGACGGAGCGGAACAAAAAGGCATGAAAAATGTATATAAGGTACGGACGCACAAGGAAGGTGCGGAAATTTTGCGTAAGATAGCCGTTGCGGGAGATACGATTTTACTCAAGGGATCGCGCGGATTTGCGATGGAGAAAATTCTGCCTTATTTTGAAAGGAAGTAATGTGAATGTTTAATGCGCTTGTTTTGGGGTTTGTTGTCAGCCTGGTCGTCGGCCTGGCCTTGGGCCCTCTAGTTATAAAAAAACTGAAAGAGTTTCATGCCAGACAGGAAGAACGGGAAGAAGGTCCGGAAAGTCATAAATATAAAGCCGGCACCCCCACTATGGGCGGCATTCTGATTTTATTCGCATTAACCGTATCGGTACTTTTTTTTAACGGAGCGGAACCGTCTAAACTGATGGCTCTTTTTCTAACTTTGGGAAACGGCCTCATCGGGTTTGCAGACGATTCTATAAAAGCTGTAAAAAAACGCAACCTCGGTCTTACAGCTAAGCAGAAATTGGCGGGTCAGGCCGTTATTTCCGTTATTTTCTGCATAGCTTTGAAAGTATTTGCCGATATGCCTACGACTGTATGGATTCCTTTTACGGATATTACCGTCGACTTGGGAATGGCTTACTATCTTTTCGTATTCCTCATTATTGTGGGAGCAACCAATGCCGTTAACTTGACGGACGGTTTGGACGGTTTGGCAGCCGGTTCGTCGGCTATTACGGCCGTAGCCTATGTCGTTATTTCCGTAGCCTTGGGCTATGGCGGAATTGCTATTTTCGGAGCGGCTTTGGCCGGTGCGTGCCTGGGCTTTTTGTTCTATAATCAACACCCGGCCAAGATGTTCATGGGTGATACGGGATCCCTGGCCTTAGGCGGGGCTATGGCGGCTATGGCGATTTTGACAAAAACGGAATTACTTCTGGTCATTGCCGGAGGTCTCTATGTATTGGAAGCACTGTCCGTTATTTTGCAGGTTATTTCATTTAAAACACGGGGAGTTCGTATTTTTAAAATGAGTCCCGTACATCATCACTTCGAATTGTCCGGCTGGAGTGAAGTGAAGGTTGTAACGGTATTTTGGCTTTTTTCAGCCCTTGTGGCTATTATTGCCATCGTTACGGTCTTAGGCGGTAAATAAATCGTAAAGCAGGTGTGAGTATGAGCATACAGGATTTTTCGAAAAAGAGAATCACGGTCCTCGGCGCCGGTATCAGCGGTCGCTCGGCGGCTCTTGCCTTAGCTCGCCACGGTGCCGAGGTTACGTTGAGTGATATGAAGGAACATGATTTGCAGGAAGAACCGTGGACGAGCCTTGTGAAAGAAGGTGTTATCTGTTCTTTCGGTCATCAGGACGAAAGTCTTTTAGATGAGGCGGATATAATTGTTCCGTCACCGGTCATATCGCCGGAGACTCGGCTGCTAAAAGCGGCATCGGCACGGCAGATTCCCGTTTGGAGTGAAGTGGAAGTAGCGGTTCATGTAACGGATGCGGAATTTATCGGGATTACGGGAACGAACGGAAAAACGACTACTACCGTTTTAACGGGTGAAATTATGAAGGCTACAGGGCGACAGACCGTCGTAGGCGGAAACATCGGTTTCGGTTTGTCCGAAACGGCGGAAGATCTGCCTTCGTCGGCTGTTGTAGTTGCGGAATTATCCAGCTTTCAATTGGAACTCACCTCGTCCTTAAAGGCTAAGAGTGCCGTTATACTGAATTTGACACCTGATCACTTGGACAGACATCATACTATGGAAGCGTACGGGGAAGCCAAGAAGCGGATTTTTCTGAACCAGGATAAGAACGATTACGCCATTTTAAATTATGACGATTCGGCGGTGCGTGCCATGGCTTCCGATTTAAGCGGTACGGTTCTGTATATTTCCGTGCATGGAGAAGTGCCTGTCGGAGCCTTTGCGGCAGACGGCAATTTATATATTCGTATGGAGGGAAAAGATACGTGTCTGTGCAAGGAAACGGACTTGCATCTTTTCGGTAAACACAATATTCAAAATTGTCTGGCTGCAGCCTTATTAACTTATTGTGCCGGTGCTTCGATAGACGTTATTCGCCGGGTGTTGACGGAATTTCGCGGAGTTGAACATCGTTTGGAATGGGTACGCGATGTAAAGGGCGTACCGTATTACAACGATTCTAAAGGAACGAATACGGATGCTTCCGAAAAGGCACTGGAAGCCTTTTCGGGACATCTTATTCTCATTGCCGGCGGACATGATAAGATGACGGACTTGACGAGTTTTATGAAACTGGCGGCTCGTAAAGTAGATACGCTCATTCTCGTAGGGGAAGCGGCCGATCGCTTTGAAGCGGAAGCTCGCAAAGCGGGTATGAAGGATATTCGCCGTGTCGGATTTTCTATGGAAAAAGCCGTTCGCACAGCTTATGAAACGGCTGAAAAAGGGCAGACCGTCCTTTTGTCGCCGGCATGTTCAAGTTACGATATGTACCATCATTTTGAAGAACGGGGCGATGATTTTAAAAAAATCGTCAAGTCCTTGTAAATACGATAGCCACTAGAGGAGGAAACAGTTTCATGCGCCGTGTCATTATATCCGGAGGCGGGACGGGGGGCCATATTTATCCGGCCATTACCATAGCCGAAGCCATTAAAGAAAAGGAGCCGACAGAGATTCTTTATGTCGGATCCAAGACGGGATTGGAAAATACGCTTATTCCCAAACAGGGCTACGACTTCGTCACTCTTGACGTGCGCGGCTTGGAACGTAGACTTTCCGTGCGCAATTTGGTGACTGCGGGAAAAACGGCGGCCAGCCTGTTTCAAGCGGAACGAATTATTCGTCGTTTCAAGCCTCATGTGGTCATAGGTACGGGCGGTTTTGTTTGCGGTCCCGTCTTGATGGCGGCAGCCTTGTCGGGCATACCGACGATGATCCAGGAACAAAATGTCATTCCCGGAGTTACCAATACGATTCTGGCAAAGGTAGTCAATAAAATTGCTCTGGGTTACGAAGAAGCGGCGGAACGATTTAAGCAGAAAAATAAGCTTGTCTTTACAGGCAATCCCGTGCGACAGGATATTATGATTGTCAGTCGTCAGGAAGGCTTGGCTTTTTTGGGCTTCGATCCGCAAAAATTTACGCTTGTCATTGCCGGCGGCAGTCGCGGGGCTCGCAGTATCAATACGGCTATGTTGACAGTGCATAAGTATTTTAAGGATGCGGACGACATTCAAATCCTTCACATTACGGGTGACCATGAGTATGACCGGGTTATGAAACAACTTGACGGTGTCAACGGTCAAGGTTTCTACGGTAAGGGGAGTCGAATCGTTCCTTATTCACACCATATGCCGTCCGTGTTGGCGGCAGCCGATCTTGTAGTCTATAGAGCCGGAGCCGTAGGGCTTGCTGAATTGGCGGCCAGAGGCATTCCTTCAATTCTTGTGCCTTATCCGTGTGCAGCTGAAGATCATCAACGTTATAATGCACAGGCCTTTGTTATGAACGGGGCGGCTCGTATGATTTTGGATAAATTATTGACAGGTATCGATTTGCTTGATGAAATCATATACTTAAAAGACAATCGCCCGTTATTACAGCGTATGGCGACTGCCAGCCTGGCTATGGGCAGAAGCGACGCGGCTGCGGTCATTGCCGATATAGCATTGGACCTGGCAAAAAAGAGCAAATATGCCAAAAAAGAGGGATAAAGATGATAGATTTAAATACGGTCAGCCGAGTTTATTTTATCGGAATCGGCGGCGTGGGCATGCGTGCTATTGCCGATATTTTTATCGATAAGGGATATATTGTTTCGGGGTCCGATGCCAAGTCATCACCCGCAACGGAACGACTCAGTCAAAGAGGAGCCCGCATATGCATCGGCCAAAAGGCTGAAAATTTGGGTGATGCACAGGTAGTTATTATTTCTTCGGCAATTCGTGATACGAACGAAGAATTGGAGGCGGCCAGAAAACGACAACTTCCGATCATTCACCGTGCCGATGCATTGGTACATATTATGACCTACGGCAAAGCGATTGCCGTAGCGGGAGCCCACGGTAAGACAACGACTACGTCTATGTTGGGGCAAGTTTTCTATGAAAGCAAAATGGATCCGACCCTCGTCATCGGAGGAGAAGTGGATTATTTGCAGGGGAATTCCGTTCTCGGTAAGGGCGAGTACGTTATTGCCGAAGCGGATGAAAGCGACGGAACCTTTTTAAAGGAACATCCTCACATTGCCGTTGTTACCAATATCGATGCGGACCATATGGATCATTACGGCACGATTGAAAATGTCATTCAGGCCTTTAAAGATTTTATTCATTTACTTGACCCTCAGACGGGTTTGGCCGTCTTGTGTGCCGATAATGATAAAATCAGGGCCTTTTTGCCGGAAGTAAAGCGTCCTTTTGTGACGTACGCCATTGAAGCTCCGGCTGATTACAAAGCTAAGAATATCGGTTACCATGAAGGTAAGCTTATATTTGACGTATATAAACATGATGAATTTTTAGGATCCGTTGAACTGAATGTGCCGGGTAATCATAATGTACTGAATGCTTTGGCAACCGTAGCCGTATCCTTATCCTGCGGTATATCCTTTGAGGATATTGCAGCGGCTTTATCGCGCTTTCACGGTGCCAAACGACGTTTCCAGACCAAAGGGCATGTAAACGGCATTTGGGTTGTTGACGATTATGCACATCATCCTACGGAAATTCATGCTACCCTGGCGGCGGCACGCAGTATGGGTACGCATCGTGTCGTGTGTCTTTTTCAACCTCATCGGTATACGCGTACGCAACTTTTAGCTGAAGAATTCAGCAAAGCCTTTACATGTGCGGATAAATTGATTCTGACAGATGTCTACTCGGCAGGTGAAGACCCTATTCCCGGTATAGGCGGCACCTTTTTGACCGACAAGGTCAAGTCTGCAACCGGACAGGATGTAGAGTACATCGGAACAAAGGAAGAGTTGCTTGAATATTTGCGCAAGAATGCGCGGCCTCGAGACTTGATTTTGACGATGGGCGCCGGGGATATTTATAAGGTTGGAGAGGCTTTCGTAGCTGCAGAGGAGTCCCGTAAGGCATGAAAAACTTAAAGGGTAAAAAGATAGCCGTCATTGTCGGCGGGCCGTCTACGGAAGCGGCTGTATCGCGTAATTCGGGAAAGAATGTAGCCGCTGCCCTAAGGGCGAAAGGATATGATCCGATTATTACGGAACTTGTCCCTGAAGAATGGGCTCGCACCTTAAAAGAAGGGCAGTTTGATATTGTTTTTAACGCTTTACACGGCCGATACGGTGAAGACGGCGTCTTACAGGGAACGTGTGAAATGATGAATATTCCTTATACGGGACCGGGGGTTATGGCCAGTGCCGTGGGTATGAACAAGGTGGTCAGTAAGAGCGCCTTCGTAGGCGCCGGTATTTCTACGGCCCCTTTTCGATACTACTTTGAAGAACAGGGCGTTGACAGTATTGCCGAAGAAATTCTGCAAGTCTTTTCCTTGCCGGTTGTCATCAAATCGGCTGCTCAAGGATCGAGTATCGGTACGGTTATTGTAAGAAAAAAAGACGACTTGAAGAGTGCTTTAAGCGAAGCTTTTGCATACGGCAAGTCCATTGTGGCCGAAGCTTTTTTGTCGGGCCGGGAATTTACGGTAGCCGTTATGGATGAATTGGCTTTTCCCGTCATTGAGATCATTTCCAAAACAGGGCGTTATGACTATGAATCGAAGTATACGCCCGGGCTTTCGGAACATATTTGTCCGGCTCAGATACCGCCGGAACTGACTAAGGAATTACAGGATTTATCTCTGGCCGTGTTCAGGCTTTTTCATTGCAAGGGAGTAGCCCGCGTCGATTTAATGACGGACGAAAACGGTAAGGCCTATGTATTGGAAATCAATACGGTGCCGGGCATGACCGAGACGAGTCTCGTACCCGATGCTTCCCGGGCTATGGGGATGCCTTTTGAAGATTTATGTGAACGGATTTTGGAAGAAGCCTCGACAGGTAAATTTTAATACGTATAAAGGTTCAGTATATGGAAAAACATCATTTAGACGGGCAACCGGAAGAAGCTCGTTTTTATATACCCGAAGGAGCGGACAACAAAGGGGTTCATTACGGGAATGAAGGAGAAATGCCCCTGACGGAAGCTCAGGAAAAAATTGAACAGCGTCGTAAAAAGCGGCAACGGCGGGAAGAAGGAAGGCGGCGACGCAGGAAACGTTTACAAGTTATCGGTGCCGTAGCGGGTGTTTTCGTTTTGTGGCTTTTGTTGCGTTTCTTACCCGTTCCTTTCGGATCTGTAGTCATTGAAGGAAACGGTACCATGCCGGATGAGAATGTGTTACGAGTAGCCGGAGTTCCGTCGTATGTAAATGTCGTACAATTGTCCACATCGACTATGAGGGAACGCCTGGTAAGGGATTTACGTGTCGGTGAAGTCACGGTAGAACGACAGTTTCCGGCCACTATTCACGTGTTTATTAAAGAACGGCAGGCCGAAGCGGTGGTCATGACTTTGTACGGGTTTGCTTATATTGACGATACGGGGACGGTTATTGCTGTAGAACCGAAAATCAAGGGCGTATCCGTGCCGATTATTACCGGTAAAAAAATGGATACCCTTCTTCTGGGCGATAAACTTGACGACAATACGATGAAAAATGCACTGGCTTATTTGAAAGCATTGTCACCGTCCGTAGCCTCGTCTATTGCGGAAATTAACGTAGGCAATCCGAAGGAACTTATTGCTTATACGACAGACGGACTGTCCATTCATTTGGGTGACGGCGATCGCGTATCGGAACGGGCTTCCGTGACGGAAGAATTATTAAATGAAATTGCCAAGAAACAGCTCTCCATTCAATATATTGATGTCAATCCCGATGCACCTATTGTTAAGGAAAAATAGACCCGAATGATGTAGACATGGAAGATGTTGTAGAAAAAGGCGGATATTTGAGGTATAATATACCGATAAGAGTGAGTCAATTATCGACAAACAAGTTCTTTTAGTGTATGATGTAAGAGAACTTTAAGTCTGTATACGTACGCACGATGTTAAGGAGGATACATTACATGGCCGAGTTTGCAAAAATTAAAGTAATAGGTGTCGGCGGCGGCGGTAACAATGCTGTCAACCGAATGATAGAAAGCGGTTTGCAAGGTGTTGAATTCATCTCTGTAAATACGGAAAACCAGGTATTGGAAGTATCGAAAGCGGATGAAAAAATTCAAATCGGTGAAAAGTTGACGCGCGGTCTCGGTGCCGGTGCCAATCCTCAAAAAGGTGAACAAGCCGCATTGGAAAGTAAGGAAGACATTATGAAAGTCCTCCAGGGTGCGGATATGGTATTCGTTACGGCCGGCATGGGCGGCGGTACGGGTACGGGGGCAGCTCCGGTTGTAGCCGAAATTGCCAAAGAATTGGGTGCCTTAACGGTAGCCGTTGTTACGAAACCCTTTACGTTTGAAGGCAAACGTCGTAAAGAACAGGCGGAAAAGGGAGCGGCTTACCTGAAAGAAAAAGTCGATACTATCATTACGATTCAAAACGATAAATTATTGCAGGTTATTGATAAGAAGACTCCGTTGAACGAAGCTTTTACAGTAGCCGATGATATTTTACGTCAAGGTGTACAGGGCATCTCCGACCTTATTACTACGACCGGTCTTATTAACCTTGACTTTGCGGATGTACGCACGATTATGGAAGATCAGGGCGAAGCCATTATGGGTATCGGCGTAGCCAGCGGCGAAAACCGTGCCGTAGATGCAGTGGAAAGCGCTATTAAGAGCCCCTTGCTTGAAATGAGCATTGACGGCGCTCAGAGCATTTTGCTGAACGTTACGGGCGGCCCCGACGTAAGCCTTTATGAAATCAACGAAGCGGCAGAAAAAGTATCGGAAGCCGTAGCCCCCGATGCGAATATCATTTTCGGTTCTGTTATCGATCCGGATATGAAAGATTCTATCCGCATTACTGTCGTAGCTACAGGCTTCGGCAAAGAAGCTTCTTCCGTGCCTTCTTTCGGTAAGACAAGCGGTCTTGCTGACGGTGGTAAAGAAGCGGGCGGAGTTGAAATTCCGGCTTGGATGAGATAATAATAAACTAAAAAAGCGGATCCGCATGGGACCCGCTTTTTTTAGAATAACGGGAGGAGGATTTTATGCGTTGTCCTTTTTGTAAACACGATGACACTAAAGTAACCGATTCGCGGGCTACCGATGACGGTCGCGCAATTCGCCGCAGACGGGAATGCCAGGCGTGCAATCGGCGGTTTACTACGTACGAAATGGTGGAAGAAGTGCCTCTGTACGTAATAAAAAAAGACGGCAGTCGCCAACTCTTCGACAGAAATAAAATTTTGAACGGCCTTTTACGGGCTTGCAATAAACGTCGTGTTACGCGACAACAGTTGGATGATATTGTCCTTAAAGTAGAACGCAATATTCGCAATACATTGGCCCAGGAAGTGCCCAGTGTCAAAATCGGTGAAATCATTTTAACGGAACTTCGCAATATTGATGCTGTTGCGTATATTCGCTTTGCTTCCGTTTATCGACAGTTCGGCGATTTGGACAGTTTTATGGAAGAACTCAAGTCGCTTATGGGAAACGAGAAGAACTAAATTCTCTCTGTATGGGAGGTGTTGAAAACGGAACGGTATATTGATAATTTTTTAAATAATCAACTGCCGCAACTGCGTATTGCCGTTGTGGGCGATGTTATGGTCGATCGCTATGTGTACGGTAAGGTAGAGCGAATTTCTCCCGAGGCGCCTGTGCCTATTAACAAGGTGGATCGTATGACATCCGTCCTTGGCGGGGCGGCCAATGTTGCGGCTAATCTGGCACATCTCGATTGCAATGTTTACTTGGCGGGTCTTATCGGTGACGATGCTAACGGCGGTCTTTTAAAGAGTCTTTTGGCGGAAGGCGGCATTGACAGTTCGGGATTGATTACGCGGGATGATCACGCAACGACGACGAAAATGCGTATCTTAGGAGCGAGACAGCAGATGGCCCGTCTCGATTTCGAAGAAATTACGAGTTTTACAGAACAGGAACGGGCTGAACTTCAGGGGTGGCTTGACGATCGTATCGCCGCAGGGCTGGACGGCCTTGTTCTGTCGGATTATAACAAGGGCGTATTGACGGATGAAGTGGCAAAAATGCTTATTTCAGGAGCCAATAAGGCTAAAATCCCCGTTCTCGTTGACCCGAAAGGAAGCGACTGGACAAAATATAGCGGGGCAGATTTCGTAACGCCTAACATGAAAGAACTGTCTCAATGTATCGGCTATGATGTGCCTAATGATACGGAAGCGGTTGTAGAAGCTGCTCATAAGGTGCTGGGGCGTTATAATTTCGGCAACCTTATGATTACTCGTTCAGAAATGGGGATTACCCTGGTCAGCAAGGACGGTAAGGTATGGAATAACCCGGCTACCTCTCAGGAAGTCTTCGATGTATCCGGTGCCGGAGATACGGTAGCGGCAGCGTTTATAGCAGCCGTGGGAGGCAAGTTGTCCATCCGTACGGCTCTTAATATAGCCAATGCGGCGGCGGGAATTGTAGTTGCCAAGGTTGGCACTTATCCTGTACACAGACGAGAACTTTCGGAACTCTGGTCACATCGTCAGCAGTATATCCACAGAGAACCGTATCGCTCCTTGACGATTCAGGATATGGCGGTTCGCGTGCGCATGTGGCAAGATAAGGGAGAAACTGTTGTCTTTACAAACGGAGTCTTTGATATCTTACATCGCGGACACGTTCTCTACTTGCAGCAGGCGGCAACTTTGGGACAGCATCTCATTGTGGGACTGAATTCCGACGCGTCATGCAGACGGCTGAAGGGGGAAACGCGGCCTTTAAACCGTCAAGAAGATAGGGCTCTTCTTCTCAGTGCCTTGGCTTGTGTTGATGATGTGGTTGTTTTTGATGAGGACACGCCGAAAGAATTGCTTTCCGTACTGCGTCCGGATATTTTAGTCAAAGGCGGAGACTATAAGTTGGAAGATATTGTCGGTCGTGAATATGCGGATCGGACGGAAGTCATTCGGTTTGAAGACGGATATTCGACGACCGGGTTGATTGAAAAGATTGGCGACTTGGTAAAGAAGGGGAAACTATGATTATCGTAACAGGCGGTGCCGGCTTTATAGGCAGTAATATTGTAAAGAAACTCAACGAACGGGGGATTGATGATATTCTCGTCGTCGACGATTTGACGGACGGCCGTAAATGCCGGAACTTGCAAAGCCTTCAGTTTGCCGATTATATGGACTATGAAGACTTTGCGGATCTGATGGCCGACGGTTCCTTTGATTGCGGCCCCGTAGATGTCATCTTCCATGAAGGTGCTTGCTCGGATACGATGAACTATGACGGTCGCTATATGATGAAAAATAATTATGAAGGCAGTAAGGATATTCTGCACTATTGTTTGGAACGGAGGATTCCTTTGTTGTATGCCTCGTCGGCATCTACGTACGGCAGCGGTAAGAACGGCTTCCGTGAAGTTTCGGATTGTGAAGAAGCTCTAAACCCTTATGCTTTTTCAAAGTTACAGTTTGATCGCTATGTGCGACGCATCTTGCCTTATGCGCAAAGTCAGGTGGCAGGCTTCCGCTACTTCAATGTATTCGGCCCCCAGGAAAATCATAAGGATCGCATGGCTTCTCTTATTTTCCAGAAGTATCATGAATTAAAGGAGAAAGGGAAGATCACCTTATTTGAAGGGACGGCAGGATATGAAAATGGCGGTCAGATTCGTGACTTTATTTATGTCAATGATGTAGTAAAGGTCCTTTTCTATTTTTGGGAGTATCCCGAATTGTCGGGGATCTATAATTGCGGGACAGGTACGGGGCATACCTTTAATGAATTTGTTAAGGGGATTATTGATTATTGTGGTACGGGTAGCATTGAATATGTACCCTTCCCGGAAATTCTAAAAGGAAAGTATCAGAGCTTTACGACAGCCGACACGACAAAACTTACCGATGCCGGCTATGACAAAGGATTTACGCCCTTGGTTGACGCCGTAAAGGAATATTGCGAACTCTTGGATAAACACGACGGGTACTTTGCCTAATGAAAGCCGTCTTTTTCGATCGTGACGGTGTCATTAACGAAGATGCCGGTTATTTGTATAAACGTGAAGATTTTATTTGGACGGACGGGGCTAAGGACACGTTCGCTCACTTACATAACTTGGGCTATGCCGCTTTTGTCGTAACCAACCAAAGCGGCGTAGCCCGCGGCTATTATACGGAAGATGATGTGAACCGTCTACATCGTTGGATGTGCGAAGAAGTTGCCGAAGCCGGCGGAAAAATCGAAAAGGTTTATTATTGTCCCTACTTGGAAGGAGCAACTGTTGCCGCTTATGATCGTAAAAGTTCATGGCGCAAGCCCGAACCGGGTATGATTTTGCAGGCCTTTGCCGATTATGATATCGATAAGGAAAAATCCTTTCTCGTCGGCGACAGTCCGCGGGATATTGAGGCGGCTGAGCGTGCGGGACTGGACGGATACTTGTTCTCAGGCGGTTCGTTGAAAACCTTTGTCGACGGGATTCTGAAGGAGAGAAATGTAGATGGAGCCATATAAGAATATACTGATTATTAAAATGAGCTCCTTGGGAGACGTACTCCATGCACTTCCGACTCTGCATGCCTTGCGACAGAATTGTCCCCGGGCTCGTATTGTCTGGGCTGTACATGAGAATTTTTCCGCACTTTTACCGGAAAAGCCTTTTATTGACGACATTGTCTACGTGGATAAGAAGAAGCTGAAAAAGCTCTCCTATTGGTTTGAATTGAGAAAGACCTTGCATGCTTACCACTTCGATTTATCCATTGATTTGCAAGGCCTTGCTAAAAGTGCAATTGTGGCCTTTAACAGCGGAGCCCGTAAAAAGGTCGGTTATTGGGAAATGCGTGAAGGAAGTTGTCTTATCAGCAAAGGACTTAAAGGACCTCATGCATATGACCACGTTATTGAGCGATATCTCGATGTGGTCCGTTGTCTCGGTGGGACGGTCAATGATGTTGAGTTTCCCCTGGCCTCCATTGAAAAAGAACGAGTTGAAGTTGCCGCAAAATTAGCGACTCTTACGGGCGGCAAGCCTTACATCGTCGTAGTGCCGGGAACGCGCCGAGCTGTTAAGGAGTGGCCTGTAGATTATTGGGCGAATTTTGTTGCTCGCGTAGCCTATAGCGGTATGTATACGGTACTTCTCGGAAGTGCCGATGACGAGGAAAAAGGCCGACTTATATGCGAAGGCGTATGTTTCTACTGCAAGGAAGCGGGCGATTACGTTATCAATAAAATCGGATATACGAGCTTGAAAGAACTGACGGCTTATATTGAAGGAGCAACCCTTTTTGTCAGTGTTGACACGGGACCCTTACATATTGCCAATGCTTTAAAGAAAGAACTGATAGCTCTCTTCGGACCTACCAGTCCTGAGAGGACCGGGCCTTATGGCGGTAAAAACGGTGATTATATCCATCTCGTTGTTTCGCCCACATCGACGGCTACGACGGAGCATCCTGTGACGGATGACCCTGAATGTATGAAAGCCATTACAGTTGATTCCGTTTGGCAGACCTATGAAGAGGTTATGGAGAAACGCAATGATCGACTTAACTAATAAACGAATTATCGTTACTTATTTGATGCATCTGGGCGATGTTATTTTGATTACGCCCTTTTTGCATGTTCTACGTAAGAATGCACAGGGTTCGAAGATTACCTTGGTCGTTGATAAAAAGGTAGCCGATACGGTACGCTATAATCCCAATATTGATGAACTGGTAGAAGTGGATAAGAAGGGGGCCGACAATTCTGTCGGTGCCTTATGGAGAATCGGCAGAAAGTTGCACGGCAAAGACTATGATTTACTCATTAACCTGCATCCCAACGAACGGACGTCTTTTTTAGCTACTGCCGTAGGGGCTAAGGAATTTGTCGGCATGAGTCATTTTTTGTTTCGACCCTTTATGACGAAATATACGCGTCTGGATCGACTGCATTTGCATGCAGCCGACATGTACATAGATGTGTTGAAACAATTGGGCGTGACGGATACGGAAAATGAAGGACTGGAGTTTTTTACCTGCCCCGATTGGGAAAAGAAGGCCGAGACTTTTTATGTCAGCCACGGAATAGAAGCAGATACGCCGCTCATAGGCTTTAATATCGGCAGTGCCGTTGAACAAAAGCGTTGGCCGCCGAAACGTTTTGCCGCCGTAGCCGATTATTTTGCCTTACAGGGGTATACGTGCGTGTTTTTCGGCGGACCGACGGATGTGGATATGGTTCATGAGGCCGTATCCTTAATGGAATCACAGGCTCTCGTAGGGACGGGGAAATTCTCTATCGGTGAATTGGCGGCAGCTGTAGGACGGTGCAAACTTTTTATTACCAATGACAGCGGTCCCATGCACGTAGCCGTAGCTCGTAAAGTTCCCGTTGTAGCTCTATACGGACCGAGTAATCCCAAGTTTTACGGTCCTTATACGGATAAGGCTGTCGTTCTTGAGTCGACACAAGAATATGTAACGGGAAAAAGCATGAAAAAAATTATCCGCGAAGGAAAGTATAAAGGCATCAGTGTTATTACAGTGAAACAGGTTGTAGAAGCGGCTGAGACAATCTTGTGTTCATACCGATAATTGAAGTTTTTGGAGAAATCCCGTATAATACAGGTAATGTCACTTAAGATTATATAAGTGTACTTGATTTTTTGGAGGTGCAGAATTATGAAAAAGGTAATTACAGCGGCCTTGCTGGCTACTCTCGTATCGGCCGGCGCCATGGTATATGCAGCAGGTACTCCCGTTCAGAACCGCCAACAGGGCGATCTTAAAATCGATGTAAACTACGGTTTTGATCAGAAAATGGGTCATCGAGATGCAAAGACTCATTTCTCCGGCGGCGACGTAACCTATGTCTTGAATGACAAGGTAGACTTGCAGTACGATAACAACAATACGAAAGCAAGCCATAACGGTGACCGTGTAAACGAACATGCCGTTAGAGGTATTTACCATATTAACCCGTACATCTCCGCTTTCGGCGGCGTAACTCGTGTCAATACGAAGATGGCCGGTCACAGAGACCATGATTACGGCGGACAAATCGGCTTGGAAGGACAGGTTCCCGTAGCTGATAAGGTTACGGCGTTCGGTTCCGTAGGTATCGGTGATGATGTGAATACGTACGAAGTCGGCGTAGGCTACAACTTCAACGAAAACTTGGATGCACATGTTAAATATCGTCGTGACGACATTGACGTAAACAACTACGACAATGATGTTAAGGGTTGGCAGGTAGGCATGGGCTACAAGTTCTAATAAGTGAATAGAGAAATGAAAAAGGAGAGCCGAGAGGCTCTCCTTTTTGCGTTATATGTTAGTAGGACCAAATGAGGTGCCAGATAGCGTCTACAAATGTATCGGGCGGAACGGGGACTGTTTTCTGTGAATATGAGGAGTAAATTCGGCTATGTATGATATTGCCGGTCGCATCATAGAAGTTTTCACTCAAAAAGGTAAATGTATGCGGTGAATACGTAAGCCTTACTTGGCGAAGTGCATAGCTGCCATCAGTATTTATTGTTTTTACCCAGACGACAGCCTCATGATTGTTCTTTATTACAGAAGAATTATCAATGAAGAAAGAAATAGTATCGTCACCGGCCACATAATACCAATTGGCGGCGAAAGAAGGTATTACTGAACAGGAAAATAGGAACAATAAGGCTATTATGATTTTTCTCATCGTTTATGTACGACCTTTCAAAAAGATAGATTAAGAAAATCGTAACATAAAGTAGATTCATTATTCAAAACAATAAGCTTTGTATGCTTAAACAATATGGATTTATCTTAGTGAAGATGGTAAGGGAATAGGGGGTACGGATATAAACATAAAAATCACCGTTCAGTGTACGGCAAATGGGGTGCAATTCCCCAGGTCCGATTTGACTGAACGGTGATTCATCTTTTAAAAGTTTAGCAGATATTCAGAACATTTCAAGTTTCTACGGATCTTACATCAATCCCTGTTCCAAAAGTTCGTCGGCGTAGCGAACGGTGCTCATGGCGTCTTTTCCGTAGCAGTCGGCACCGATGGAATCGGCGTATTGCTTGGTCATGACGGCCCCGCCGACAATGACTTTGCAATCGGGCTTTTTTTCTCGTAAGAGGCGGATAGTTTCTTCCATGTTGACGACTGTCGTCGTCATGAGGGCCGACAGTCCGACCAGGCGAATGTCTTCTTTCACCGCTGTTTCGACGATTGTTTCAGGAGCGACGTCACGTCCCAAATCTACAGCCTGATAACCGTAGTTTTCTAAAAGGACTTTGACAATATTCTTGCCAATGTCGTGAATATCGCCCTTAACGGTAGCCAAGATGACCTTGCCCTTTGTTTCTTGAGGTGCATCCGTTAACGCTTCTTTTACGACGGCAAAGGCGGCCTTGGCCGCTTCGGCAGCCATTAAAAGCTGAGGCAGAAAGAGGGTTCCTTTTTCAAAGCCTTGCCCTACGTTGTCGAGGGCGGGAACGAGGTCTTCATTAATGATGTCCAAGGCATTTCGTGTCAAAAGCGCGTTGTGCGTTGCTTCGGCGGCAGGGCCGGCCATGCCGCGCTCTACGGCTTCCATCAACTTGTTACCGTAAGTTTCGTCTTTCGTTGCGTCAGGAGCGGAAGGAGTGTCCGTTTCTTTTTTTACATTTCTTATGTGAGACAGGTCGGCACCGTCCAAATCGAGGGCGCTTAAGACTTTGCGTTTATAGTCATCCACGGCTTTTTGCACCCGCTTGTCCGGTGTTTCGTAATTTTGATAAGCCGTAATGAAGTTTGTAAAGTTCGTATCCTTGCCCGATAAAGCACAGTAGGTACGATAAGCTTGCATCATAGCTTTGTTATTCGGGTTAATAATAGCCGATGAAAGACCGGCTTGCAGGGCCATGGCAAAGAAGTAAGAGTTTATGAGTTCACGGGCCGGTAAGCCGAAGGAAATATTGGAAACCCCGAGGATGGTGTTTCCGCCCAACTCGTCGTGAATGCGACGAATGGTTTCCAAGGTAACAAGGGCCGATTCGGGGTCTGCCGAAACGGTCATGCAGAGGCCGTCAATAATGACGTTCTCTTTGGCAATACCGTAGTCGGCGGCACGTTCATAGATTTTACGGGCTACGGCTACGCGGCCGTCTGCCGTATCGGCAATGCCGTCTTCGTCGAGGGCTAAGCCGATGACAACGCCGCCGTATTTCTTGACAAGCGGAAAGACGGCTTCCATCGTTTCTTCCTTGCCGTTGACGGAGTTAATCAGAGCTTTACCGTTGTACATGCGCAGGGCCTTTTCCATGGCTTCTACATTAGATGTATCGATTTGTAAGGGCAAGGGCAGAATGGACTGGAGTTTACCTACCACTTCCTGAATGAGTTCCACTTCGTCTACTTCGGGAGAACCGACGTTGACGTCCAGTGCATGGGCACCCGCTTTTTCCTGTTCCAAACCTTGGGAGATAATATAGTCGATGTCGTGATCAATCAGAGCCTGTTTGAAGCGCTTTTTGCCTGTCGGATTGATGCGTTCACCGATAATCAGAGGTTGAGCCTCATCGCCGATGAGGGATGTGCGTGAGAAAGAAGAAATGACTGTTTTATGCTTAGGAGTGGGCGGTATGAAAGGAATATCCTCCACTTCAGCGATAAGGGCTTGAATGTATTCGGGTGTCGTACCGCAACAACCGCCGACGGCGTGTGCACCCGCTTCGACAATGTCTTTCATTTCTTTGGCAAACTCATGAGCATCGACGTTATAAACCGTTTGACCGTCAATTGATTCGGGTAAGCCCGCATTGGGATTGACGAGGACGGGGACGGAAGCGGCGGCTACAAACCTTTTTACGGTAGAAAGCATAGCTGCAGGACCTAGGGAACAGTTCGTACCGATGCCGTCTACCCCGAGTCCTTCCGCCATGGCGACCATCGATTCGGGCGTCCCGCCGGTGAGCATCTTGCCGCCTTCATCAAAGACGCAGGTTAAAAGGACGGGCAGGTCACTGTTTTCTTTGGCAGCCAGTAAGGCGGCCTTGGCTTCGTACGAGTCATTCATCGTTTCAATCAGAATGAGGTCGGCTTCTTCGCGGACGCCTATTTTAACCAAGTCGGCAAAAATATCTACAGCTTCTTCAAAAGGCAGATCCCCCATCGGTTCGAGAAGTTTTCCCGTAGGACCGATGTCAAGGGCTACATAGGCGTCATCTTCGCGATTAGCAAGGCGGCGAGCTTCCTTGGCCAGACGGATAGAAGCCGTAACGATATCGTCCAGATTATCCGGGTATTTCAGGCGATTGGCGCCGAAGGTATTCGTGTTAAAAATATGGCAGCCTGAATCCAAGTATTGTTTATGTAAGTCTATAATGACATCGGCGCGGGTTAAGTTCCACGTTTCAGGCAATTCACCGGGTTTGAGGCCGGCGGCTTGTAAGAGAGAACCGGTCCCGCCGTCGAAGAACAGACGTTCCTTGCCGAGGCGTTTTCTTAAATCTTGTCTCATTTATAATTCTCCTAAACAGGTTAATTTCATGTTAAAGTCGGAATTCACAGTCACCTTTTGTGCAAAAGCGGCATTTTTCGACATTCGTATTTTCAGTTTCTTGTGTTGATACGCCGGCTCCGGGTCTCGTAGCTTCCCAAGGATTCACTACGTCGGCTAAGTATACGGATTCGTCCTTTACGGGTGTTTCTTTCGTACAGCCTATAAAGGCTGTAACCGATTTGGACGGCACCATGAGAAGAGTGTTCGTCAAGGTTATGCCGCAGGTCTTGGGAAGTTGCAGAATGCGTGAAAAGTCGCGCTGCAAGTCTATGGGCAGGTCTCCGTAGCCCGGTGAGAAGCGAGGACGAAGTTTGTACCCTTCCGCCGCAGCCTGAATTTTCAGCTTTGTATTCAGCTCGTCTACGTAAGCTTCTATCATTTCCGCACCGGCAGCCTGGTAGATGAGGGCATCAATCATGCCGCCCACTTCGCCCCGCTTAATGAGGCGGTCGATTCCGATACCGACTGTAGCGGCAAAAAGGTATACATAGTCGCAGCCGCTAAGGTTCTTATACAAATGTTTGGAGTAAATGGTAAGACCGGCCGTTTCCACCGTATTCGGTGCTGTTATCGTGACGGGAAAGCGTTTGTGTGTAGTGCGAAAAACCGCGGCTCGTTCCATTTCCTCCACACAGGTTTCCACCCGTTGCACCATATCTTCAGGAGGTTGTGTATTACGAAAGCCGAGGTAGCGATAAATTTCTTTTCGTCGTAATGTAACCATAAATTCTTCAATCCTTATTTAGAATTCAAGTAATCGAGAACAGGGCGAATATTTTCAGAAATAGCCTTGGCCACGTCCGGTTTGTTCATGGCAAAAACATGAACGTTTCTGACGCCGTTAGCATACAGGTCCAGAATTTGTTCCGTAGCATAGGCAATGCCGGCCTGTTTCATAGCTTCGGGAGAATCTCCGTAGGCATCGACCATGGCAATGTAACGAGCAGGGACAGCGGTACCGGACATAGCAAGAGATCGGGTCAGAATGCGTTTGTTTGTAATAGGCATAATACCTGCCAAAACGGGTACGTCTATGCCGGCGGCATGGAGTCTGTTGAGGTAGGAGTAGAAAAGGGAATTGTCAAAAAACATTTGTGTAGACAAGAACTGCGCTCCCGCATCTACTTTGCGTCTTATATTTTCAATATCGGCTGCCAAGGAAGGCGATTCGGGATGGCCTTCAGGATAGCAGGCACCGCCCAGAGCCATAGAGGAGTCGAAGCTTTTGATCTGCTTCATTAAATCCGTAGCATGTTCAAAGTCGTTTTTTCTAGTACCGTCGGCGGGAACGTCACCGCGCAAAGCCATAATTGTTTCAAAGCCCGCTTCTTTATAGTCTTGCAAGGTTTCGGTTACCTTTTCCTTCGTACTGGACAGGCAGGTGAGATGCGGCATTACTTCCACACCGTAAGTCTTTTTGACGGCTGAAGCGATGTGTACCGTAAAATCCGACGTACCGCCGCCGGCCCCGTAGGTAACGGACATAAAATCAGGATGCAATGCGGCAATAGCTTCGGCAGCTGCCAAGGCTGTCGGGACGGCATCGGCTGTTTTGGGAGGAAATACTTCAAAAGACAATGTTACTCGTTTATTTTTTAAGATATCGATAATTTTCATAAGAAAAGCCCCTTTGTCGATTTATTCGGATTGGGCGTGGTGAAAGATTACAGCCCATTCATTCAGAAAATACATGTGTTTATTATAACAGGTATCGAAAAGGTATAACAGATAATATAAAGGTATTTTAGGGGACAAGTTAATTTATAAAACAATGATTTATAGTATATAATAAAGACAATAGGGGAGATAAACTTGTTGAAAGATTCATGGGCAAAAACTATTGCCAAATAAAAGCCTTCATGCTATAATTCTTTTTGTTCGGACTGTTTACCGATTCCGAACGATATACGGCCTCGTGGTGTAGCGGTTAACATGTCGCCCTGTCACGGCGAAGATCGTCGGTTCAAATCCGATCGAGGTCGCCATTTTTGCTCAGGTAGCTCAGTCGGTAGAGCAGGGGACTGAAAATCCCCGTGTCGGCGGTTCAATTCCGTCCCTGAGCACCACATATGCGGAAGTAGCTCAGTGGTAGAGCACCACCTTGCCAAGGTGGGGGTCGCGAGTTCGAGCCTCGTTTTCCGCTCCATATACGGCGGCATAGCCAAGCGGTAAGGCAGAGGTCTGCAAAACCTTCATCCCCAGTTCGATTCTGGGTGCCGCCTCCATAAGCTTCTAAAGTTTGTCATGCCGAGGTGGCGGAACTGGCAGACGCAACGGACTTAAAATCCGTCGGATAGCAATATCCGTACCGGTTCGATTCCGGTCCCCGGCACCAATAAGGAAGCGAAAGACAGCCGGTCCGGATATTTCCGGACCGGCTATCTTTTTGCATCGGAAGGAGTGTAACAGGATGAGATTTCCATTCTGTTGCACTCTTTTTAAGTTGTTTGAGCATATGAGCAAGGAAGACTGTTGTGGAAGAATATCGCTATAAGGTATCGGACTTTGAAGGTCCTTTAGATTTGTTATTGTATCTGATTGAAAAGAATAAAGTCGATATTTATCATATTCCCGTTGCGGAAATAGCCGACCAGTTTAATGAATATGTAGCACAAATTGATTTCTTTGATGTTAACTACGGCAGCAAATTTTTTCTCATGGCCGCCGCGTTGTTGCAAATCAAATCGCGACGCCTTTTACCGAAGGTCAATGCGACGGAAGCAGAGGAAGAAGAGGACGATCCGGAAGAAGTATTGGTACGACAACTTCTTGAGTATAAGCACATGAAGGAAGCTTCCTCCGTTATGGCCAAGTTGTGGGAAGAAAGAAGCCTTATGCTCAGTCGAAAAAGGACGCCCTTTGCATACGAACCGAAATTTTCGGGAACCCTTGAAAAAGAAGCTCTTTTTCGTGCTTTTCAAACGATTTGCAAGGCCGTAGCGGATAAGGAAGCGGCAGCAAAGCCGGTGCGAATTGAAAGAGAAATATACAGTGTCGATGAATGTATGAATCGTGTTGTCGATTATTTGCAAGAAGTAGGCGGCCCTGCGGCCGTGACTGCCGTGTTCAGCCGGTGTGAAAGTCGGTTGGAATTGGTCATCACGTTTTTGGCCGTACTTGAATTGTTAAAGACCGGTCGGTGTCGTACCGTCTCGGCAGGAGAGGAAGGAAACGCACTTGCCTTACAGTACATCCGTTAATGATGACGTTTTGTTGGAGGGGCTCCTTTTTTTAAGCGGTGGGCCTATGAGTGTTGCGGCTTTAAATAAGCACACGGGGTGGTCCAATGACCGGATCGAGACGGCAGCGGAAGTTCTTGAAGAGAGACTGGCGGCCACCGCAGGTGCCCTGGTTCTCTTACGTGTCGGTGGCGGTTATCAGTTGGCGACGCGCAAGGACTTGTATGAGGTTCTGCACTGGGAAAGGGAAAAAATTGATACTCTGTCGGCCATGGCTATGGAAGTATTGGCTATTATCGCCTTTAAACAGCCGGTGACTCGGGCGGATGTAGAGAAGATACGAGGGGTTTCATCGGAACGATTGATTTCCGCCTTGTTACAACAGAATCTGATTGTCGACTTAGGGAGAAAAGATAGTCCCGGTCGGCCGATTTTATACGGCACGTCTCCTTATTTTCTGGAATGTTTGGGTATCGACTCTGTCGATGATTTGGCGGAACGCATGCCGAAAGAGGTAGAACCTGAAGGGGAGATTACGGAGTCCGAGGCCTTGCCGCCGGATGAGGAGGAACATGATGACAGAACGCTTACAAAAGATAATGAGTAATTGCGGGGTCGCTTCGCGAAGAGCGTCGGAAGAAATGATAGCAGCCGGTCGTGTACGCGTAAACGGTGTGATTGTAAAAACGCCGGGCGTCAAGGTGGACTTGCAAAAGGATATTATTGTCGTAGACGGGAAACGACTGGAAAAACCGGCTAAGCAATATTATCTTTTTAATAAGCCCAAAGGGGTTCTGACAACGGTTAAAGACGATAGAGAAAGAAATACGGTTATGGACTATTTTAAGAACGTAAAAGACCGTATTTACCCTGTAGGTAGACTCGATCAGAACACGGAAGGGTTACTGATAATGACCAATGACGGCGCCTTGGCCAATATTCTGATGCACCCCAGTAAGTTGGTAGACAAGACATACAATGTACGCATTAAAGGACGGATTACGGATGCCGTATTGGAAAAGCTTGCACAAGGAGTACCCTTGAAAGACGGAATGACGGCTCCGGCAGTTGTTGTCTATGTAGGGTATGACGGGGCGACGAATATAACGGAAGTTGAAATTACCATTCATGAAGGGCGGAATCGACAGGTTCGACGTATGTTCGAATACTTCGGTTTCCAGGTACATAATTTGCGGCGCACACAATATGCTTTCCTTACGCTCAGCGGGGTCAAACGCGGTGCTTACCGCCGTCTGACCCGTGAAGAAGTGGCCGGATTATATAAGTATAAATAAGGGGATTATTTATGAATTCCGTAGGAATTATCGGTGCCGGCGCAGCCGGGATTATGGCTGCTCTGGCAGCTGCCGAAGCGGGTGCCGATGTATCATTGTTTGAAAAAAACAATATTGTGGGAAAGAAAATGGGGATTACGGGCAAGGGCCGCTGTAACTTGACGAATGCGGCTCCTATTACCGACTTCATAGGTTCTACGCCGGGAAACGGTAAGTTTTTGTACAGCGTTTACCAACGTTTTACAAATGAAGATTTACTGGAATGCCTGCATTCGTGGGGCCTGGAAACCAAGGTGGAACGGGGCGGTCGCGTATTTCCTCAATCGGACAGTGCCGTAGAAGTACGCAAACTCCTGTATTTTAAATTGAAGGACTTCGGTGTACACTTACATTTAGAAGAAGGTGTTACGGCCGTAGCCGTTCATGACGGTCGCCCCCGTATCACTACCGCTAAAGGCCGGTATTTTTTTGATAAACTCATTATTGCTACGGGCGGTATGTCTTATCCCGTTACGGGGTCTACCGGGGACGGTTATACTTTTGCGGCCGGTCTGGGACACACGATTCATGAACCTAGACCTTCGCTTATACCCTTCGTTTCGCCCGATACATGGGTACATGAACTGACAGGTCTGGCATTGAAAAATGTAGATGTTACCCTGTGGAAGGGGAAGAAGAAAATCGCATCCCGTTTCGGAGAAATGCTTTTTACGCACTTCGGTATATCCGGCCCCGCCGTTTTAATGCTCAGTACGGCGGCTGTTCACAGTAAAAAAGCCGTTTATCCAATGGAAGTCGTTATTAATTTAAAGCCGGCTTTATCGGAAGAAAAGTTGTATAAGCGGTTGGAGAGAGATTTTGAGTTGTACGACCGTAAACAGGCGGAAAACGCCATGAAGGATTTATTGCCGAAACGGCTGATTCCCGCTGTTTTGCGCCAGGCGGAAGTGGCGGCGGATGCACCGGTTCACACCCTGTCGGCAGCGGCTCGCTTACGGATTGTTCAGGCTTTGCAAAATTTGCAACTTACCGTTACGGGGGTACGACCCTTGGCGGAAGCTATCGTGACGGCCGGCGGTGTGTCGGTCAGGGAAATCAATCCTAAGACGATGGAATCCAAGATGGTTCCCAATATATATTTTGCCGGAGAAGTTACGGATATCGATGCTTATACGGGCGGATATAATCTGCAGGCCGCTTTTTCTACCGGTTATGCAGCCGGCGTAGAAGCGGCCGGAGGGAGTGAATAGGAAATGAAAAAAATCAGTGTCGCCATAGACGGTCCGGCAGGGGCGGGTAAGAGCAGTGTTGCCAAAGCAGTAGCCAAGCGGGCGGGATACTTATATTTGGATACGGGTGCTATGTACAGAGCTTTGACATGGGCCGTTTTACAGGCCAACGTCGATTTGGCGGATGAAAAAGCTTTAAAGAGCCTTATCAATACAGCAGATATATATATGGAGCCGGGCGAAACGGATCGGGTATTTGTAAACGGTACGGATGTAACGGCGCCTATTCGCAGTGCCGAAGTGACCGGACATGTATCGGCGGTAGCGGCCTTGCCGGCTGTAAGGGAAAAGCTGGTGGATTTACAGCGGCAGATTGCCGCCCGCGGCGGTGTCATTTTAGACGGACGGGATATCGGAACCGTCGTTTTGCCGAAGGCGGAGCTTAAGGTTTTTTTAACGGCTTCCGTTGAAGCTCGTGCGGCAAGACGTTGTGCTCAGTTGGCGGAAAAAGGTGAAAATGTATCGCTTGAAAAGGTCAAGGCCGATATTACGGCACGTGACAAGGCCGATAGTGAACGCCGTGTTTCACCCCTGCGCGAAGCCGATGATGCGGTACATGTGGACAACAGCCGGTTGACGGCCGAAGAAACGGCCGATCTTTTATATAAACTTATAAAGGAAAGGGAAATATGAAAGCTTTCTGGTATTCCGTAATACGCCATATTTTTAATATTATTACATACGGTTTGTTTCGTATGAAGGTATACGGCCGTGAACGTATACCTGAAAAAGGGGCTTTTATTGTAGCGGCCAACCATGCGAGTTATTTTGATCCGCCTTTACTGGGGACCGCCATGAGTACAAGACTTATTCATTTTATGGCCAAGGAAGAATTGTTTAAAAACCCCCTTATGGGGCGATTTCTGAGATATGTCCATACATTTCCCGTACGTCGCGGTCATTTGGATCGAAAGGCTATTATCGAGGCCATGCGTGTGCTTCGGGACGGACATGTGCTCGGTATTTATCCTGAAGGAACGACTCAAAACTCGGGAAAACTCGGACGTTTTCACGAAGGGATGGCGGCCATGGCTTTGCGAGCCAAGGCACCTATCTTACCGGCAGCCATTACCAATTCTCGTACCTTGCCGAAAAAAAGCGGCCCCGTGTGTGTGGCATTCGGAGAACTCATAATGCCTGAAGGAGATGCATCGAATAAGGATGACGTAGCGGCATTGACTGAAGCCGTACGTAATTCCGTAGCCGCTCTTTTGGACGAATACGGAGGCGAAAGCCGATGAGAGTGCATATAGCCGAAGCTTGCGGCTTTTGCTACGGCGTCAGACGAGCCGTAGAATTGGCATCGACAGCTGAAAAAGGAACACATACCCTGGGGCCAATAATACATAATCCGCAATTAGTGAATTCTCTAAGCGCAAGAGGTGTTTCTCCGGTGGACAGTTTACAAGATGTGGCAGACGGTTCGAAAGTGCTCATCAGGTCACACGGTGTCGGACCTCACGTCTATGAAGAAGCGGAAGCCAAGCATCTCGATGTAGTGGACGCAACATGCCCCCATGTAAAAAAGGCACAACAAGATGCCCGAAAAGTCATAAATGATAAAAAAGCATTGATAATAGTAGGTGAAAAGGACCATCCTGAAGTAATTAGCATTTCACAATGGGGGTGCAATCGTGCTATTATTATAGATAAGGTTGAAGAAGCGAAAGAAATTCCCTATTGTGAGCATATGGGAGTTGTAGTGCAGACAACGTTTTCTCAGTCGCGGTTTAAACAGATAGAGTCTGTATTGGCCGAGAAGACGGATGACTTGGATGTGTACATGACTATCTGCACGGCTACGCGGCAGCGGCAGGAGGCGGCTGTCGAATTGGCGAAAAAAGTGGATGCCATGATCGTTATCGGCGGCAAAAACAGTGCCAATACGGGCCGGTTAGCACAGGTGTGTGCCGAACAAGGGTGTCCTACATATCATGTCGAAACGGCATCCGAATTGAATGTGGCTGATTTTCGAGGTATGAGCGACATTGGCGTTACTGCCGGTGCTTCAACACCGGATTGGATAATACAGGAGGTTGTTAAGATGATGGAAGATTTGCAAGCTGAAGGCACAGAGGTAATGAGTGAAGAGTTATTGGATCAGTACGACTACGAAGAAAATCCTAAGAAGGGCGACGTGGTAACCGGTACGGTTATTTCTGTGAATGATGATGCGGCCTATGTTTCCATCGGTACGAAAGCCGAAGCCGTTTTGCCTAAGAAGGAAATGGCTGTTCCGGCTCCCGAAAAGGCGAGCGATTTCGTTCAAGTCGGGCAAGAACTGACTGTAGAAATTGCTAACAACATCAAAGAAGAAGGATCGATTGTCGTATCTCTCGTACGCATGAAGAAAGTCGAAGATTGGAAAGAAGTACGTGCCGCATTCGAAGCGGATGAACTTGTCGAATGCGTAGGTAAAGAAACGAACAAAGCCGGTCTTGTCGTAGCTATCAAATCGTTGCGCGGCTTTATTCCCCTTTCGCAAGGTGATGTTCGTTTTGTTAAGTCCCTGGACTACCTCGTAGGCGAAACCTTTACGGTTAAGGTTATCGATATGGATGAACACAAAAATCGTCTCGTCCTTTCCCGTAAGGCCGTTCTTGAAGTAGAGAGAGAAAAGAAACGCGCTGAAGTATTGAAAACCATTGAAGAAGGTTCGGTTGTAGAAGGTACGGTTGTTAAAGTTATGCCCTACGGTGCATTTATCGACTTGGGCGGTGTAGAAGGGTTACTCCACATTTCCGATATTTCGTGGAAACGTATTAATGCCGTAGAAGATGTGTTGGAAGTAGGCGAAAAAGTGGAAGTTCTCGTTCAGAAATTCGACGAAGAACGCAACCGTATTTCTCTTTCTATGAAAGCTTTGCAGAAGAACCCCTGGATTGTGGCTGTTGAAAAATTCGAAGTGGGCGATGTGGTTAAAGGGGAAGTTAAGAAGTTGTTACCCTTCGGTGCTATTCTTGCCATTGACCCGGAATTGCAAGGCCTTCTCCATGTTTCGGAACTGACGGATAAACGCGGAGCCGTTGTTAAAGATTTGATTGCAGTCGGCGATGTGCTGGATGTAAAGATTATCGGTATCGATACGGATAAGAAGAAAATTTCCTTGAGCGTTGTTGCCATCGAAGAAGATGAAACGGCTCGTGAAATTAACGACTATCTGGAAAACCATCAGGAAACTGAAAACGGCACTATCGGAGATGCTGTAGAAGAAAACTAATAACGAAGCTGGAGGGTAATCGGCTGTACGATTACCCTCTTTTTCGTATCTGGGGGATTGTATGGAAAAGCAAGAGACAAAGGCCGTCATTGCCGCTATTGAAGAAGGCAGTAAGGCACAACGTCAGGGGTTGCACGTAGGCGATACAATTGTTTCCGTTAACGGACAAAAGGTGGAGGATCTGATTGATCTCAACTTTGCTCTTGCCGATGAAGAAGTGCGTCTTGTCGTAAAAGAAGGCGACACGCTGAAAGAGTGTTATTTCCAAAAGAGATTTGGGGAAGACATCGGCATTACGATGGAGTCGGCCGTATTCGACCATATTCGTCAGTGCCATAATAATTGTATATTTTGTTTTATTGCGCAAATGCCCAAAGGAATGAGACCGTCCTTATACGTGAAGGACGACGACTATCGCATGTCCTTTTTGACGGGCAGTTTTATCACCTTGTCCAATATGACGGAAGATGACTTGCGACGTATTGTACAATTCCATTTATCGCCTTTACACGTATCCGTCCATACGACGAACGGAGAGTTGCGCAAAAAGATGATGCGCCAAGAAAAGACGGGCGATATTCTTGAAAGACTGCGTCGTTTGACGGATAATGATATAGACTTGTATTGCCAAATCGTTCTCGTTCCGGGGTATAATGACGGCGACGAGTTCACGAAGACTTTGACGGATCTGTCCGGATTGGGATCGAATATTCTCGGCGTAGCCGTCGTGCCGTTGGGAACTACGAAGTTTCGTATGGACTGTGAAGAATTACAGCCTGTTACGCCTGAAATTGCCGCCGATATTATTAAGCGATCTCGCCCGTTTATAGATCAGGGACGCAAAGACGGTCGCGGCAGTTTTGTATATTTGGCTGACGAATTCTTTTTGAAAGCTTCGGTTCCCGTGCCGGACAATGAATATTATGACGGATACGGGCAGATAGAAGACGGCGTAGGCATGCTCCGCTTTTTTGAACAGGAGTGGCACGGTTGGAAGGGTGAAGTTCGAAAGTCATATGATAAGCCTTTGAAGCTGGCTCTTTTTACGGGGACCTTGGCATATGATTTTTTAAAAGAGCTGATTGCCGAAGTATCGGTAGAGAATCTGATCGTTCATGTGATTGCCGTAGAAAATCATTATTTCGGCACGCAAATTAATGTGGCCGGCTTACTGACGGCTCAAGATATGGAACGGGCTTTTAAGGAATTGGACGGAACGTATGACGGTCTGATTGTGCCCGGAACGGCATTGCGTAAGGGCG
The DNA here is from genome assembly GCF_000165735.1 of Megasphaera micronuciformis F0359. Lineage (GTDB taxonomy): Bacteria > Bacillota > Negativicutes > Veillonellales > Megasphaeraceae > Megasphaera > Megasphaera micronuciformis. The sequence goes on along the minus strand of NZ_GL538208.1, from coordinate 849,437 downwards.
AAGATATTTTCTTGGACGACATCACGTTAAAAGAATTTTCGGCATCTGTCGGCGTGCCTGTCGAGGTCAGTGAGTTTGCTCCTCAGTTAAAGGAGTTACTCTATCATTGGCCTGCACAATATGATGAATAGAGGATAAGCATATGTATAAACCTTTGGTAGCCGTCGTCGGACGGCCTAACGTAGGAAAATCGACGCTTTTTAACGCCATTGTCAAAAAACGTATTTCTATTGTAGAAGACTTACCCGGAGTAACTCGCGATCGTATTTATTTCGATGCAGAATGGCTCGGTAGGGAATTTACACTCATTGATACGGGCGGCATCGAATTTGTCGACTCGGACAACAATATTTTTACGTCCATGCGTTATCAGGCCGAGCTGGCTATTCACGAGGCGGATGTCATCTTATATGTTGTTGACGGTAAGACCGGTATCCAGCCGCAGGACCAGGAAATTGCGGCTATGTTGAGAGCGTCGGGAAAACCGGTCATTCTTGTTGTCAATAAAATTGACAGTGTAGAACAGGAAGTTAATATTTACGAATTTTACGGGCTCGGCTTGGGTGACCCTATCGGTGTTTCGGCTGTTAACCTTATGAATCTCGGTGATTTGCTGGATGAGGTGCTCAGTCATATTAAAGAGGTTCCCGTGCAGGAAGACGACGAAAGTGTCGTCCATATTGCCCTCGTAGGTCGTCCCAATGTAGGTAAATCGTCATTGACCAACGCCCTTCTCGGAAAAGAACGAGTCATTGTCAGCGATATGGCCGGAACGACTCGAGATTCCATTGATACACATTGGAAACATGACGGTACGGAATTCGTTTTAATCGATACGGCAGGGATGCGGCGTAAGGGAAAAATCGACTTACCTGTAGAACGCTACAGTGTTGTTCGCGCCTTGCGGGCTATTGACCGTTCCGACGTGGCCGTTCTTGTCTTGGACGGTGTAGAAGGCGTAACGGAACAGGATAAGAAGATTGCCGGCTATATTCATGAGTCAGGTAAGGGCTGTATTATTATTGTCAATAAGTGGGATCTGGTAACCAAGGACAGTAAGACATCCTTGCGCTATACGGAAGATATACGCCGCGAGTTGGCCTTTTTGCAATATGCTCCCGTTCTCTATGCCTCGGCTCTTACGCACCAACGTGTGGATCGACTGGCCGATTTGGTTAAATACGTTTCGGAACAGCAGCACATGCGTGTATCGACGAGTATCTTAAACGAGCTCATGGCCGATGCTCAACTTACCAACCCGCCGCCTACCAAGGGTGGCCGACCGTTGAAAATTTATTATTTGACTCAAGCCTCCGTAGCGCCGCCGACCTTTGTTCTGTTTGTCAACGATCCGGCTTTGCTCCACTTTTCGTACAAACGGTATATAGAAAACCGATTGCGCGAAACCTTCGGTTTTGAAGGTACGCCTGTGAGGATTATTACGCGCGGCAAAAAAGGAGAGGATGAATAGTGTATCCCTTTTTACTGCTTTTAGTTGCCTATGTCATCGGTTCCGTTCCCAGCGGACTCATTGTAGGGCGGGTATTTTTCAATACGGATTTACGAGACTACGGCAGTAAGAATATAGGAGCTACCAATGCGTATCGTGTCTTGGGAGCTCCCGCCGGGTTATGTGTACTCATAGCTGATGTAGGTAAGGGGGTTCTGGGCGTATATCTCGGTCAAACGGCCGGAAATATTTATGATCCCGCACTTACCGTATACTGTATGATTATGGGCGGATTATTGGCTCTTATCGGACATTCGGCATCTGTATTTTTACACTTTAAGGGCGGTAAAGGCGTGGCTACGGGTCTGGGTATTATTTTGTATCTGGCTCCTGTTGAGACGACCATTGTTTTTTTCGTCTGGTGCGTTATCGTCGGCTTGACTCGACTGGTGTCTCTCGGTTCGGTAGTGGCGGCCTTGCTTGTACCCTTGACGTTGTGGTATTTTAAGGAACCTTGGCCCGTTTTTATTTTCGGGACCGTAGCGGCACTTATTGTCATTGTAAGGCATAAGGATAATCTCATTCGGTTGTCACAAGGCAAGGAATTGAAGGTTGAACGGATTGAGAAAAAGTAAGTTTACGGAAGGTCGAGCAATCGGTTAAATTCGGTTGATATACGAAAAAAATCGTGTATAATTGATTATGTACAAGCAGGTGGTCATGGTGAGGATTATCTCCGGCAGTGCACGGGGACGTATTCTGAAATCGCCGCAGGGTATGGCGACGCGACCGACATTGGATCGGACGCGGGAGAGTCTTTTTAATATTTTGGCAACTTCATCTTTCTATGAAAAGCGCGTGTTGGATATTTTTGCCGGCACCGGTGCCTTGGGGTTGGAAGCCATGAGTCGCGGTGCGTCGGAAGGCGTTTTTATCGACGTTCGCACGGCTTCTCTCATTAAGAAAAATGCCGAATTATGTAAAGTCTCCGAGCGTTGCAAGGTATTGCCTTTGAATCATAAAAATGCCTTACAACATCTGGAAGGGCAAACGTTCGATTATATCTTTGCAGATCCGCCGTATGATAAAGACTTTGTCAATGAGACGATTTCAACGGTTATGAATTACGGGCTCTTGTCCGACACGGGCCTGCTTATTATGGAGCACTCCGCTCGTGAAGATATTATGCCGAGCGAGTCATACACGGTTGTACGGGAGAAGAAATACGGGAAGGAAACGCGTATCTCTTTTATCGTCAAACGTAGAAATGGGGAATAATTTTGCGTATCGGTATCTGTCCGGGCAGTTTCGACCCTGTGACAAACGGCCATGTTGATGTTTTTGAACGCAGTGCCAAGTTAGTAGATAAGCTTATTATCGCGATTTTTGCAAATCCCGGTAAACACCCGCTTTTTTCTATGGAAGAACGGGAAGAGTTGTTACGGCAAGCCGTAGGGCATATTCCCAATGTTGAAGTCGTCAGTTTCCAAGGCCTCTTGAACGAATATGCCGTTGAACGAGGGGCTACCGTTATTATTCGCGGTTTACGGGCCGTTACGGATTTTGAATACGAGTTTCAGCGCGCTCTGTTAATGAAGCAGTTGGAACCGACTTTGGAAACCGTATTTATTATGTCGAATACGAACTATTCGTATCTCAGCTCTTCGGGCATACGGGAGCTCGCCTGTTTCGGCGGCAAACTGGACGGTCTCGTCCCGGATTTCACGGCTAAGCGCCTGAAAGAAAAGTTCAAGGATAAATATCAGATATAGGGGTGTGGAATCAGATGAACTCGGAAAAATTATTGGAAGATTTGGAAAGTATTGTAGTGAATGCATCCAAGATGCCTTTTACAAATAAAAAGGTCGTCGATGAAGAAGAGTTATTGGCTATTGTGGACGAATTGAAAGGGGCAATGCCTGATGAAGTAGAACAGGCACGTAAAGTCTTGGCTGAACGGGATAAAATCATTGCCGATGCACAGCGTCATGCAGACAGCATGGTAGCACAGGCTAAGGATTATATTGCCAAATTGACTGAAGAAAGCGAAATCGTGCGTCAGTCACAAGAACATGCCAACCAAATTATTCAAAATGCCAATCATTCTTCCGAAGATTTGCGAAACAGTTCTGTAACCTATGCCGGACAAGTTTTGCAGTACGTTGAATCCACGTTGGAAAAAACGTTGGCAAGCGTTCGTCAAAATCGCGAAGGCCTGGTTCAGTCCAATCGTCAAGAATCGAATAAATAAGAGCTCGTTAATTATAGGGGATGTAGCAAAGCGGCGATCCGTTTTGTCACATCCCCTTACTGACTATAGGGCAGGAGAAAAGATGAAAGAAATTACGTCGCGTGACAATCGTCTGGTAAAGCTGGCTGTACGGTTGCAGCAAAAAAAATACAGATATGAAGAACGGCGCCTTATTGCCGAAGGATTTCGCATTGTAGAAGATGCGGTACATATGGGTATTACGGACGGTATCTGTTTGGTAGCGGCCGAGATCGTTGAGCGGCCGGAGCTTCAGAATCTTCAAGCCGAGTCGGAGAAAGTCGGCTGGGAGTGGTATTTGTTGCCCGACCGGATATATGAGAAGGTGAAAGAAACGCATTCGTCTCAGGGAATTACGGCGATTTTACCTTTCTTTGAATATACTTTCAAAAACTTGCCGGAAGTGGCAAATGAACGACCTATTCTATATTTAGAAGCCATACAGGACCCGGGAAATTTGGGAACCATCTTGCGAACGGCGGCTGCTGCCAATGTAGGAGCTGTTTTTTTAAGTCCCGATTGCGTGGACTTATATAACGGGAAGACGGTCCGTTCCGCTATGGGTGCCATTTTTAAGGTTCCTGTCGTACAGAATGTTTCACTTGAACGGATAAGTGCTTTTTGCGACGAGAAAAAACGTATTTTGACGGGAACCTTGCTCGGTGCGAATAAGCTGTATACTCAGGTTGATTGGCGACAACCGACTGTCATCGCCTTCGGAAATGAGGGAAACGGTCTGTCTCAAGCGTGTGCGGAGGCTTGCCGGCAGGCGTTGACCATACCCATGAAGAGTCATACGGAATCGTTGAATTTAGCTACGTCCGTTGCCGTAGTCCTTTATAAAGCTTGGGAAGAGGCCGGGTTTGCGGACAAAACATAGGTCACGGAAAGAGGATGCGTATGGACAGTGTTTTAGCTCAAGTTATTGCAAGTACACGCGAGCGTTTACAAGCTGAAGGGTTTGAGGTTACTGCAGGAAATATCAATTACGGTTGGAAGTTGACTGTAAGCTCGGGAAATGAATGCATACACATAGCCATATATAAAGGGAAAAAGGGGATTTCTTTTGTCGTTCAAGGGAAGGCCGGCGATTTGAAGAAAAGAGTGGAGATACTGTGCTCTGAAAACCGTATTACGCCCGATAAAAAATTTTTGAAGAAAGAAAAGCCGGCTATTATGAAGGGACAAGATTTATGTCCCGACGGGACGCCTTGTTGGATCGGTGCTGATGAATCGGGCAAAGGCGACGTCTTCGGACCTTTAGTGACAGCAGCCTGCTTAGTAACTAGGGCGGAAGCGGCAACACTTCGTTCATGGGGTGTCACCGATAGCAAAGCGTTGACGGATAAACGCATACTCGAATTGGCGGGTCCTTTAAAAGACTTATTAGGCGACAGGGCGTGTGTAACCGTATTGATGCCTGAATCGTATAATTATGAATACAACAAGATGGAAGAAAGAGGAAAAAATCTTAATCATCTTTTAGGAAATTTACACGGAAAGAACATTAAGTGCCTATTGTTAAAGTACAAATGTCCGTGTATAATAGTCGATAAGTTCGGTAAGGATGAATATGTGTTAACGGCTCTGGGCTCTGTAGCCGCGGGAAAGACAATCATACAAGTGACCAAAGGTGAACGGGATACGGCTGTAGCCTCTGCATCCGTTTTAGCACGAGCCGCCTTCATAGAAAGTATAAATGAATTGGAAGACCGTTTTCATATGTCCTTCCCTAAGGGAGCTTTTGCCGGTATAGAAACGGCACTTAACGCTTTTTGCGGGACTTATGGGAATAAAGAATTATACAAAGTAGGTAAATTAAATTTTAAGACTTTTGATTCTTTGCGGTGATAAGGGTGAACAGATTAATTATTAATGCCGATGATTTCGGTATTCATGAAGCTGTGAATGAAGGTATATATAGTGCTTACGGTCAAGGGGTTCTGACCAGTACAAGCCTTTTGGCACAGGGCCCCGCTTTTGATGATGCCGTGCGTATGTCAAAGGAATGTAACCGCTTGGGCATAGGCATTCATTTATGTCTGGTAGGGAGTCTGCCTACCGTATTATCACCTCGAGAGGTGCCGTCTCTGGTTGAGTCGGACGGGTTATTGCCGTATAATTATATGACCTTTATTAAGCGGGTTTATACGGGGAAAATCGATTTTTCTCAAGTGTATGCGGAATTATCGGCTCAAATAGAGAAAATTTTAGACTCAGGTATACGCGTTACGCATATAGACAGTCACCAGCATTTACATGTCTTACCGCCTGTGTGGAAAATAACGGTGGCATTAATGAAGAAATACGGAATTCATCGCGTTCGTATACCGCGGGAAGCTTCGACCTTTAAGATGTTGACGGCATCTCCCGCTCGTGTTTTCGGTCGGGACGGTTTGACCGTATTAGCCGGGCGAGCTGCACGTGAAGCCGAGCGGCTCGGCTTTTCTCTTACCGATTACTTTTGGGGAATGGTTGACGGCGGCAATATGACGGAGGTCAGTTTGCAATATATATTGCGACGATTGCCCTTCGGGATACATGAGATTATGATGCACCCCGGCAAGAGCGATGATTTATTGGGGCATACCTTCGCATGGGGCTATCATTGGCAGGAAGAACTACAGGCTTTGGTTAGTGTAAGGACACGGGAAATTATTGCGTCTAAGAAGATAGAACTCATTAATTACGGCGATTTGCTATAGACGCCATTGGGGGGATTCAGTGTGAAAATTTTGGTAACTGGCGGAGCCGGATTTATCGGTTCACATATTGTCGATATGTTGGTAGACCGTGGTGATGAAGTCGTGGTCATAGACAATCTCAGTACGGGTGTTAAGGAGAATGTGAATGATAAGGCGCGATTGTTGTGCTTTGATATACGGGACAGAGATCGCCTTTTGCAGGTATGCGAAGAGGAAAAGTTCGATGCCGTCTTTCATGAAGCGGCACAAACTCAGGTTCCTTATTCACAGGAACATCCTTATGAAGACAGTGATGAAAATGTAATGGGTCTTTTATCCGTCTTGGAGGGTGCTCGTAAGACGGGAGTGAAAAAAGTAGTTTTCTCATCATCTGCAGCCGTATACGGAGACAATGATAATCTTCCCTTAAAAGAAGACGAACCGTTGACTCCTACCTCTTTTTACGGATTGTCTAAGGTCATATCGGAACGATATTTGGAAATGTACTATAAAGTATTCGGGTTGCCTTATGTTGTTTTGCGTTATGCCAATGTTTACGGTGAACGTCAGGGCGTTCACGGTGAAGGCGGTGTCGTCTTCGTCTTTGCACATGCATTGACGCATGGTGAAGATTTAACTATTTACGGTGACGGGGAACAGACGCGGGATTTTGTTTATGTTAAAGACGTGGCGGCTGCCAATGTAGCGGCCTTGCAAGACGAGGTAAAGCCCGGCATTTATAATATCAGCACGACCATTGAAACGACGGTAAACGCCTTGAAAGAGATACTCTTCCACTTAAGCGGTATACGCAAGGACGTACATTACGAGGATGAGCGGACCGGAGATATCGTTCGCTCCGCCTTGGATAATCATAAGGCCAAGGAATTTTTAAAATGGCGCCCGAAGGAAAAGATTATATCCGGATTGGCATCAACGTATGAATATTTCGTACAGGAGGCTGAACGTGAATAAGAAAGATAAGGACTTTAAATTTTATCTTGTTCGGGAAGATATTCTTCCGGAAGCCATAAAAAAGACGATAAGGGTCAAAGAAATTCTTAAACGCGGAGAGGTACGAACTATTCATGATGCCGTACGCATGATGGATTTAAGCCGTAGTGCATATTATAAGTATAAAGATTTCGTTTTACCTTTTTATGATGTTACTCAGGGTAAACTCGTTACCTTGTCCATTATTTTGTCCGACCGTCCCGGAAAGTTATCACAAGTATTGAATACCGTAGCCGACAGTAACGGCAGTATTTTGACCATTAATCAGGGCATTCCTTTGCAAGGGTCGGCAGATGTCAGTATTTCCATTGAAACGAAAGAAATGGAAATTACGGTGGAAACTCTTGTGGAACGGTTGGGTGCTTTATCGGGTGTACAAAGTGTACGCATAATCGGGCAAGTATAAGGAGGATGTTATATTGAAAAACGTATCGATTGCATTACTCGGTTGCGGAACTGTCGGCAAGGGCGTCGTCGATTTACTGCAAATGAACGGCCATCTTATTTCGGAGCAGACGGATACTCACATTCATATAAAGCATGTTCTCGTAAGAGATATAGAAAAATATAAGAATGTCGGGTTGGATGAAAACCTTCATTTGACGGATAATTTTAAAGATATTATCGAAGACGACGAGGTGGAAATTGTCGTTGAAGTTATGGGCAGTGCCGATTTTGCCAAGGCTTGTATCGAAGAGTGCTTTAGGCGCGGTAAGAGTGTTGTCAGTGCTAATAAGGATGTCATCGCCGATTGCGGTATCGGTTTATTGAAACTGGCTCAGGAGAACGGGGCGGATTTTCAGTTTGAAGCCAGTGTAGCCGGCGGGATTCCTATTATTCGGCCCATGTACTCTTCGTTAAATGCCAACCAGATTGAAGAAATTATCGGCATTATGAACGGTACGACAAATTATATTCTGACCAATATGACCGACCGGGGACTGACTTATGAAGAGGCCTTAAAAGAAGCGCAGGAAAAAGGTTATGCCGAGGCGGATCCGACCAGCGACGTAGGCGGTTTTGATGCGGCCAGAAAAATCGCCATCTTGGCTAAACTGGGTTTTCATGCATACGTCAACGTTAAGGATGTATCTATTGAAGGCATTGAAGGCGTTACGAAAGAAGACATTGCCCATGCTACCGCTATGGGGTATGCCATTAAGCTTCTCGCCGTAGCGGAGAAGAATACGGACGGGATATCCTTGGCAGTTCATCCCGCTTTTGTTCCTAAAGACCATCCTTTGGCCAATGTAGGCGGAGCCTATAATGCCGTATATGTGCGCGGTAATTGTGTAGGTGATGTCATGCTTTACGGACAGGGAGCCGGATCTCTGCCTACGGCCAGTGCTGTTGTCAGCGATATTATGAATGTTATTCAGCATATTAATACGGAAATGACGGGGAAACGCCCTTATTTGTGGCATGAAACGGCGGTGAAGGATGCAGCTGAAAACAAGGCACCTTATTATATTCGCTTAATTGCCGCTAACGCTCCGGGTGTATTGGCCAACATGTCCGGTGTTTTTGCAAAGCACGGCATCAGTATTCGGTCACTTATTCAAAAGGATGAAACTAAGGAAGCGGCTGAAATCGTAATCTTAGTAGACAGTACACCTTGTAAAACCGTGCGGTTTGCTTTGAACGAAATAGAGCAACTGACCTGTATTCATCGCATTTGCAACGCCATTCGCGTCATTGAGGTGTAATATGAGCCAAGACATTACAGTAAAAGTTCCGGCTACGTCGGCTAATATCGGATCCGGTTTTGACGCCTTGGGGTTGGCTCTTTCCTTGTATAACGAAGTCTCCTTTCGTAAAACGGACGAAGGAGGATTGAGCCTTGTCGTAGAAGGACTGGGACAAGGGAAAATTACGACTGATTTTGAAAGAAACCTTGTGGGTCAAGCTATGTTACGGGCAGCACTTGTCAACGGTAAGGCCTTGCCGAAAAACGGAGTGATTACGCTCTTTAATCGCATTCCCTTAGCACGCGGTTTAGGGAGCAGCTCCGCAGCTGTAGTGGGCGGACTTCTCTTAGGCAATGAATTGACCGGGCGAGGTATGGATGAGACTCAAATACTTCATGAAGCCACTCTTATGGAAGGGCATCCCGACAATGCGGCTCCTGCTCTTTTAGGCGGACTGTGCATGTCCGTTACGGATGAAAAAAAGAAGGTATCGGTTCAGACGTTTGCCTTGGATGAGGGGTTGTCGTTTATTACCGTAAGTCCCGATAAGGAAGTAAGAACAGCCGATGCTCGCGCCGTCCTGCCACAGACTATTGATTATCATGCCGCGGTCTTTAATGTAGCCCATGTCGCTTTTTTGGTCGGGGCTTTTATCGGGAAGCGTTATGATTTGTTGCGTACGGGTCTTCAGGATAAACTGCACATGCCTTATCGATTGCCCTTAATTCCCGGTGGAGCGGAAGCCTTGGCAGCTGCGGAAAAAGCCGGGGCTGTGGGGGCTACGGTCAGCGGCTCGGGATCGACTCTTATTGCCTTTGCCGTAAAAGGGGAAGAACAGATAGCTCAAGCTATGAAAGACGTTTTTAAAAGTGTCGGATTGGCATCTGTACACCACATATTGAAAGCTTGTAACGACGGGGCTCAAATTGTCCGTGAGGATAAAAGATGATTCATGATATAAAACCTTGCGTATATGATAATTCGTACACACCCGTGGCGCCTGAAGGGCATAACTATGTTCTTTTATGTAAAGGGCAAGAAGCGGTTTGCAAGATTGGACACGACGGTACTCTCTTATTGCCGCGTGTAAAGGATTTCGAGTCATGTCAGTACAGGTATTTATTTTCTATTGACGAAGATGCATTTTTTATGCCGACGGGCGGGGATATAAAGCTGCCTGTCGGTTTTTCCTTTGAGTCTTTACGGACCATGCGTACGGCACGGCCGAGAAAACTGGCCTTTGCCGTCGTGACGGCGGCGTCTCTTACCAGATGGTATGATCTCAACTGTTATTGCGGACGTTGTCGTACCGCTATGGAAGAAAGTAAGTCGGAACGGGCCTTAGTTTGTCCTTCATGTGAAAATACCGTCTATCCTCGAATCAATCCGGCAGTTATCGTCGCTGTACGTGACGGGGAACGTCTTTTGGTCACTCGGTATGCCGGCAGACCTTATAAGAACTATGCCTTAATTGCCGGATTTGCCGAAACGGGAGAAACGATTGAAGAGACGGTTTTACGAGAAGTAAAGGAAGAAACGGGTATCACCGTCAAAAACCTGGAGTTTTATAAAAGCCAGCCCTGGGGCTTTTCCGACTCTCTCCTTTTCGGCTTCTTTTGCGATCTTGACGGAACGGACGAGCTGATTGTGGATAAGACGGAACTGGCAACGGCTCTTTGGGTGCAGCGCGAAGACTTGCCGGACGACGAGGAAACGGTAAGTCTGACCATGGAGATGATGACTCTCTTAAAAAAAGGAGATAAATAAAATTTACAAACAAGATTTATTTTAACGAAAATTAGAAACTTATAAGAGAAAAAAATTTCAATTTTTAGGTCTTGACAGAAATAGGTAAACTTGATACGATAATTTCCGATAAATGCGATGACCGGAAGAAGTCCGATATTCTTTGTGTCAGAGAGATGCCCAAGCGGTGAGAGGGCGTTCATAAAGAAGCGGGCGAGTCACCCGTGAGCCGGCAGAAGGAAAGGTCTGCCCGGATGCAGCCGTTATCTGTCAATGAGAGGTCGTCTAGGCGACAAATCGGGTGGTACCGCGGAAGATACGCTCTTTCGTCCCAAGTCTTTACTTGAGACGAAAGAGCGTTTTTTGTATAAAAGGAGGAGTACATATGAAGTGGGACAAGGAAAAACTCGAAGGATATAATCCCGGAGAAATTGAAGCGAAATGGTACGATTTTTGGGAGAAAGAAGGGTACTTTCATCAAGATCCCGATTCGTCTCGTGAGCCGTACAGTATTGTTATGCCTCCTCCGAATGTTACGGGGCAGTTGCACATGGGTCATGCACTGGATAATACGTTGCAGGATATTCTCATTCGCTTTAAGCGCATGTCGGGGTACAACGTAGTCTGGATTCCCGGTACGGACCATGCGGGGATTGCAACACAGGTTAAGGTTGAAGAACAGCTGGCAAAAGAAGAAGGAAAGACTCGTTACGATATCGGTCGTGAAGAGTTTTTAAAGCGGGTTTGGGCGTGGAAGGAAAAGTACGGCAATCGCATTGAACAACAGGTTCGTCGACTCGGTTCATCTTGTGACTGGTCGCGGAAACGTTTTACCATGGACGATATTTGTGCCCGTGCCGTTCGTGAAGTATTCGTGGCTCTGTATGAAAAGGGTCTTATTTACCAGGGGCATCGTATTACGAACTGGTGCCCCCACTGCCATACGGCTTTGAGCGATATTGAAGTAGACCACAAGGATGAAGCAGGCCATTTGTGGTACGTCAAGTATCCCGTTATCGGTGAAGACGACTACATTATGATTGCTACTACTCGTCCCGAAACGATTATGGGCGATACGGCCGTTGCCGTAAATCCCGAAGATGAACGAATGAAGAAGTATATCGGCAAGAAGGTTCTCGTTCCTCTCGTAAACAGAGAAGTAGAAGTTATTGCCGATGACTATGTAGATATTGAATTCGGTACGGGTGCCGTCAAAATTACGCCGGCTCACGACCCGAATGACTTTGAAATGGGTGAGCGCCATAATCTGGAATCGATTATGATTATGAACCTCGACGGTACGATGAATGCCGCCGCCGGTAAGGAATTCGACGGTATGACCTTGAAAGAATGCCGTAAGGCCGTTGTTGCCGACTTGGAAAAATTAGGCCTTCTCGATCACGTAGAAGAACTCAATCATGCCGTCGGTCATTGCTCACGTTGTAAGACGACAGTAGAACCTTTGTCGACAAAACAATGGTTCGTAAAGATGAAACCCTTGGCTGAAGAAGCCTTGGCAGCCGTCGATCGGGGCGATACGAAGTTTATTCCCGGACGGTTTACGAAAATTTACGACCATTGGCTGGAAAATATTCAGGACTGGTGCATTTCCCGTCAGCTTTGGTGGGGACATCAGATTCCCGTTTGGTATTGCGATGACTGCGGTGAAGTTAGTGCCAGCCGTACGGATTTGACGGAATGCCCCCATTGCCACAGCAAGCATATTCATCAGGATCCGGACGTTCTCGACACGTGGTTCAGCTCGGCATTATGGCCTTTCTCGACCATGGGTTGGCCCGATAAGACTCCCGACTTGCAGCACTTCTTCCCGACGAGCGTTCTCGTAACGGGCTATGATATTATCTTTTTCTGGGTAGCCCGTATGATGTTTGCTACTTGCGAATTTATGAAGGAAGTTCCCTTTAAAGACGTATTCATTCACGGACTTGTGCGTGACAGCCAGGGGCGCAAGATGAGTAAGTCCCTCGGTAACGGCATCGATCCCCTGGAAGTAAGCGATATGTACGGGGCCGATGCTTTGCGATTCACCCTTGTTACGGGTAATACGCCGGGAAACGACATGCGTTTTTACATGGAACGGGTAGAAGCGAACCGTAATTTTGCCAATAAGATTTGGAATGCGTCCAAGTTCGTCATTATGAATCTGGAAGATTATGATCCCGAATTTGTTCCGACTACGGACGATTTTACCTTGGCGGATCGCTGGATTCTGACATCATTCAACCAGGTAGTACGCCAGGTTACGAAGGGCCTCGACTCGTATGAATTGGGAGATGCGGCTGCTACGGTGTACGACTTTACGTGGAACTCGTTCTGCGACTGGTACATTGAATTGGCTAAACAGCGCCTGTACAAATCCGATGACAAGCGCAGCCGTCAAACGGCTCAGTATGTCTTGGTTCGCGTACTGACCGGTGCCTTAGCGCTCTTACATCCCTTTATGCCCTTCGTTACAGAACACCTGTGGCAGCACTTGCCGCATGAAGGCGAAAGCCTGATTGTCGCACCGTGGCCGACTGTTGATGAAGCCTTAGATTTTGCCGAAGATGCGGCTACGATGAATATTATGATGGAAGCTGTTAAAGCTATTCGGAATATGCGTGCCGAAGCTAATGTGCCGATGGGCAAGAAAGCTCCCGTTACGCTCGTACCGGCGGATGAGGCAATGGCAGAAGTACTTCATACCTACGAAACGTATTTTAAGACCTTAGCCTTTGTCGATGAAGTTCATATTCTCAAAACAACGGATGCTAAGCCGGAAAATGCCGTTGTGACAGTCGTTCCTCGCATCGAAGTGTACTTGCTCTTAAAAGATTTGATTGACGTTGAAAAAGAAACGGCTCGTGTTGCGAAGGAACAGGAAAAGACTCGCAGTGAAATCGAACGACTTGAAAAGAAATTGTCCAACAAGGGCTTTACGGATAAGGCACCTGAAGCGGTTGTAGCTAAGGAGAAAGAAAAATTGGCTGCTTATCGGGAAAAAGCCGAAGCTTTAAATAAACGAATGGAAGATTTAAAACATTTATAAGAGGACAGGGCAGATGACATACGAAGAAGCTATAGCTTATTTGGAAGATGCCTGCACGTTCGGAATAAAACCGGGGCTCATGAGAATTCATGAGCTCCTGGTTCGTTTAGGTAACCCACATGAAACCTATAAGACAGTGCATATAACGGGAACGAACGGCAAAGGGTCGGTTACAGCCGTCATAGCCAATGCACTTACAGCGGCGGGTCGCAAAACGGGGCGCTATACGTCTCCTCATTTAGAAGAATATACGGAGAGAATGAGTATAGACGGCCATTTAATTACAAAAGAAGAGTTTGCAATCATTACGGAAGAAGTAAAAGACGCTACGGAAGGTATGAAAGCCGACGGTTTCGAGCAACCGACAGAGTTTGAAATGCTGACGGCCGCCGCTTTTTTATATTTTTGCAGGCAACAGGTTGAGTATGCGGTTATCGAAGTCGGTCTTGGAGGACTGCTGGATTCGACCAATGTTATTACGCCGCAGGTTTCCGCTATTACCAATGTGGCCGTCGACCACACGGCTTATTGCGGTCCGACGGTAGAAGATATAGCCGTTCATAAGGCAGGGATTATTAAAGAAGGAATACCTGTTGTTACGGCGGCAACCGGTACGGCTTTGGAAATTATTGAAAAAACGGCTCGGAGTAAAAAGGCTCCCTTATATGTTGTTGATAAAGAAATAGTGATTCAGAATAGGGCCCTTATTCACGTGCGTGACGGTACGGTTCGTCAAAAAATATGTATCGAAGGTCCCGAACTGATGCGAACAGAAGTTGATACGCCTCTGGTAGGTGCTCATCAGGCCGTAAACGCTGCGGTAGCCGTAGGAGTCCTGCGACTTTTGGGTAAAACGGACGGGGCTGTAAGAGATTTAGCGATTATGAAGGGCTTTCATACCGTATATTGGCCCGGGCGTTTTCAAATCCTTTCCGTTTCGGGAAAGACAATGATCATTGACGGAGCGCATAATCCGGCGGGGGTTGAAAGTTTTTGTCGCACATACGAAGAAGTATTCGGAAAAAGACGACGCGTTTTCGTTTTTTCAGTTTTAGCCGATAAGGAGTACGATAAAATTGTAAGACGACTTTTCCGGGCGAATGATGCGGTCTTTTGTGCACCTGCACCGACTCCTCGCACGGCGGATCCGAAAGTCATGGCTGATTTAATCGGAGAGGGGGCAAAGGCCTGCCCATCCGTGTCAGCGGCTATCGATACGGCGCTAAAAGAGACGACGGAAAAGGACGTTTGCGTTGTTGTAGGCTCCTTGTACATACAAGGAGAAGTGCGAAGGCACTTGAGAGAGTACTATGGGGCCTTTGTATAGACAAGAAGTGCGTCGAACCGTATAATGGAAGTCAAAAGGAGTATCTCTATGAACCTCTTGACTTCGCTAAAAGACAGTCCCGAGGAAAAAGCGAGAATACGGGTAGTATACCTGCTTTTGGGGACTGTTTTTTTTATGCCTTTACAATTGTATATAGCCGAGGGATTGTTAGCTCTCACCGTTATTTTTTCTTTGTACTTTATCTATCGATACGGTATACATGAGTATAAGCCGGGCCCTTTAGCCGTACCCATTGCAATCTTTACGGGGGCGACGCTTATTTCCTTAGCCGGTTCTACACAAGCTTTTTGGAATACCGCTTTTTGGTTTTTTACGGTCTTTCAGTACGTACTTTTGTTTATGCTTGTACAAGTGTTTATCAAAACGGAAGAGGAGCGCCTTTTAATAGTACACACTCTGTTGGCTTCGGCATTTTTTGTGGCCGTCTACGGTGTATATCAATATGTACATATGTGGGCTCTCGGTGAAACGGAGTGGGTTGATACGTCTGTCTTTCCCATGTTGCGCCGTCGCATGTATTCGACTTTGTACAATCCTAACCTTTTTTCCTGCTACTTATTGTCTATCATGTCGCTTACAGGGGCCTATGCTTTGTGGACGAAGGACAGAATACGACGTTTTCTCACGGCCGCTTTGTTCGTTCTTCTATCTTTGTGCCTTGTGCTCACATACTCGCGTGGGGCATGGATCAGTGCAGCCGTCCTGGTCTTTGTTTTCGGCCTTGTTAAAGACAAGCGCTTTTGGTTTGCACTACTTCTTGTACCGATTATACTGGTCTTTTATCACGGCGGTATAGCCGATCGATTTATGTCTATTTTTTCACATAGAGAGGCGGATACGTCTTTTGCCATGCGCCTTGATATGTGGAACGATGCCTTAAGTATGTGGGCGGACCGACCTTTCTTCGGTATCGGTTGGGGAGCTTTTAAGTTTACCTATCCGGCATATAATGAACTCATACAAAAAGCGGGTATTACTATTTTTCATTGTCATAATTTATTTTTGAATATACTTGCAGAAACAGGACTGGCAGGATTTACGTCTTTCTTTGCCTACTGGTTCGGACATCTCGTCTTTGTACGGCGTGTTCTTACAGACAGAATGTCAGATTCTCTGATATATATGCTCAGTTTGGCTACGGCGGCCATGGTAGCATCCGTATCTGTCAGTGGCATAAGTGATGATAATTTATTCAGTACACAGGTATCGTTAATGTGTTGGACGATTAGTGCTCTCTTTTGTAATACGTATACGGCATATAAGAAGCAATGAAAACAGTTTGCGAAAATATTCACAATAATATATAATAATTACGGATTACAAGTTAATATTCAGTTTTAACTTTATGGAAGGGTATGGTTCATTCGGAGGGGATGACGATGAAACAAAAGAAAGCTATATCCGATGCGGTTATAGAAAGACTGCCATTATATTATAGAGATTTACTGCTATTGCAAGATGCGGGAATCGATATTATTTCGTCTGAAAAGCTGGGTGAACGCTTAGGCATAACGCCCGAACAAATCCGTAAGGACTTGACTTGCTTCGGTGCCTTCGGTAAAAAAGGTGTAGGCTATTATGTCAGTGAACTCAGCCAACAAATTGTGGAAATTATCGGGCTACAACAGCATTGGAAAGTTTGCATTGCAGGCATCGGGCACTTGGGATGGGCTTTGGCCAATTATAAGACCTTCGGTCGACTCGGATTTCGAACGACCGGTCTTTTTGATGTAGACCATCGGATTATCGGTCAAAACGTAGGCGGTATTATAGTTATGTCGGCGACGGAGATGGAAGAAACTATTCGTCGGGAAGGTGTTCAAATAGGGATTATTACGACTCCCGCATCGGTGGCTCAACAAGTAGCCGATCAAATGGTGGCCGGAGGCGTGCGGGGAATTTTTTCTTTCGCACCCATTCGCTTGGCTGTGCCGCCGCATGTCTACGTGTTCCGTGAAGATTTGTCTATCGGCTTGAGCCGTATTTCATACTACTTGACGAACCGCACGGATGGCATGATGAATAACTAGTTAACGTACTCATTCATACTTTATAAAAAAGGACCTCTCATGTTTATATGAGAGGTCCTTTTATTAAGATATTGGTTTATAAGGTTTTTACGAGTTCTTCCAAGTGCTTTGTCAATTTCATGTTTTCGCTGTAATCTACAGGGCAATCAATGACGACCGGCTTGGTTTGTTCAAAGGCTTTCTTTAAGGTAGGCAAGAGGTCTTCTGCCTTTGTAATACGATATCCGATAGCCCCCATGCTTTCTGCAAGTTTGACGAAGTCGGGGTTTGTAAAGTCGACGTATGCCGGGTGTCCGTAATGCATTTCTTGTTTCCACTTAATCAGGCCGTAACTGCTGTCGTTGAAAATAAGGGTGACAAAGTGAGAACCCAAGCGATGAGCCGTTTCAAATTCCTGACAATTCATTAAGAAACCGGCATCACCCGTAATAGCCAATACTTTGCGGTCCGGATGGACCAAGTTGGCGGCAATGGCTCCGGGAACGGCAATGCCCATGGTGGCGAAGCCGTTGGAAATAATGCATGTATTGGGTTTATAGCAGTTGTAATGGCGAGCCGTCCATACCTTGTTGGCTCCTACGTCGGTAATAACAATGTCATCAGGTCCCATGACTTCACGTGCGTCAATGAGGACTTTTTGGGGCTTCATGGGAAAGGATGTATCATTGCGATACTGTTCGTGTTCGGCAACCATTTTTTCACGAATCTTTAAGGCGTATGTCGGCTCAAGAAGACGAGCCGCCTTACTTATAATGCGATCGAGGGAATCGGTTATCTCGCCGACTACTTCCACTTCGGGTTGGTAGGTCTTATTAATGTCGGCCGGTAAGGAGTCGATATGAATAATATCGGCGTTATTGAGGTGCCATTTATTAGGGGCGTATTCAATAATATCGTAGCCTATACAAATGACCAAGCTGGCATTTTCCAGAACCTTTGTCTGATAGTCCTCCATAGGTATGCCGACTGTCCAGAGAGAATAAGGATTATCAAAGGGAATGGCTCCTTTAGCCATCATCGTGTTAATGACGGGCAGCTTCAACTTTTCAGCGAACTCCGTTAACTTACGGGCCGCCTTGTTACGGATAACGCCGCTACCGGCCAGGATGACGGGATTGCGAGCGTAGGAAATGAGTTTTGCCGCTTCTTCAATGGAGTATTCCGAAGCTGTTTCAGGCTTAATGGATTTATGGTGTAGCGGTCGTTCATTGTCGTCTACAGGCATCATCCCGATATTGACGGGCAAGTCGATAAAGGTAGCACCCGGTTTTTCGCGTTCCGCGTATTTAAAAGCCAAGCGCGTGATTTCGGCAATAGTATCGGGACGAACAACTGTATAAGCACGCCTCGTAATAGGTTCGAACATGGAACGCAGGTCAAGATACTGATGGGCCGTAATATGCATCTTATCCGTGCTGACCTGGCCGGAAATTGCTACTAAAGGGGCTCCGTCGCTGTCTGCATCGGCGACACCCGTAATCAGGTTTGTTGCACCGGGGCCCAAGGTAGCCATGCAGACGCCGGCTTGGCCTGTTAAACGACCGTATACATCGGCCATAAAGGATGCACCCTGTTCATGGCGTACTGTTATAAATTCGATCTTAGAGTGTTCCAAGGCATTCATGACAGCCAGATTTTCTTCACCGGGAATGCCGAAAATATAATGAACACCTTCTTCTTCCAGACATTCAACCAATAAATCGGCTGTATTTCTTTGTTTCTTTTTATCTGTCATTGTGGGGCTCCTTTACGTTTTCCAGTTATGAAAATATTCCTTTTGATTATAGTACGCATAAGAGGGTTTGGCAATTTCGCAATATGAAAACAACATTCTTCATAAGAAGACAAAAGAAAAAGACCGTCAATGACGGTCTTTCTTTGCTCTTATCTGTACTGAAGTTTTTGTAATACTAAATCGGCCATGTGAGCACGGCCCTTGACAACATCATTACCCTTAGCAACCGATTGGGGGTAAAAGTGCTGTTTAAATTTCTTTTTGCCTATCTTCGATACGAGTTCTTTAAGCTGAATGGTTTGTTCGTCTACGTTATAAACGTATGTACATTGGTCTGTAGCGTCGCCGAAGGTTTCTTTGGTCTGGAAGGTGAGGATTCTCATACCGTTTTCCGTAGTAACCTTAGCGGAACTCATGTTAATAGCAATATTTTGGTTATATTGCCAAATCGCATCTTTTGCTGCGCAAACGGATACGGACATAGCTGCCGCCATGGTCAGAGAAAGAAGAATTTTTTTTGCTTTCACGTGAAAACACCGCCTTTTTTATATGCTTATGCGTATTATATCATGGAAGGGAAGTACGAGGCTACCAAATGACTTTCCCTAATACATGGTCCAAGGGAACGGGACCGATGAAACGACTGTCCGTACTGTGATTACGGTTGTCACCCATGCAAAAGACGTAGCCTTGAGGGATAACTACTTCGCCTTCACGGCTGTAGTCCATAGTTCCGTTTATATACGGTTCATCGAGCGGCTTACCGTTGCGCCAAACTTTGCCGTCGTGAAAGGCGAGTGTATCGCCGCCGCGACCGATGACTCTTTTAACCCATACATTACGAGTCTGCATGTTTTTATCAAAAAAAGCCAGATAGTTGTGCAAAGGTTCGACTGCATCGTCCATCCAAGTGCGGTCGTAGAGAACTCGGCTATCGATAATTACGATATCGCCGTAATCAGGTTCGCGGCCCAGAATATGATCCCATTTTTCGACGACCAGATACTCGCCGTTATGCAGGGTGGGCACCATGGATTCGCCGGACACTCGTGTCGGTTGGACCACAAAAATATGAATAACCATGGCAATAGCCAAGGCAATGACTATAGAATAAATCCATTCGTAAATTTCCCGTATTAGCGTGTTCAATATAATACCTCCTTGCGTTCCGTTTCATTGTAGCAGAGGGCAGAAACAAAGTAAATGACCGATTAGGGTAAGAGCGAGCCGGTCAGGATATCAATTTCCGATTCACCGTAAATACGAACCCCCATATCGGATAAGGCTTGAGCCGTAACGCCCGAACGATTGGTTAAAGTGCCGCTGAAGGTACCGTCGTAAATACGTTTGAAGCCGCAAGAAGGTGATTTTTCTTTTAAAACAGCATAAGAGCAATTGTATAATTCAGCCAGTCTGCACGCCGTGCGGGCACCGACCTCAAATTGTTCGGTTACATTTCGGCCGTCGCAAGTCCTCACTTGCTGACCGCAACGCTCTGCCGCCATGCGCGGTGTGGGCAAACCGCCGGCCTGCTCGGGGCAACAGGGAATAAGTGTAATATCGGGTCTGTTAAAAAGCTTTGATATGGCGGGATAGTCCTTTATCTTTCCGTCGTACCGGCAATACAGTCCTATGAGACAGGCACTGATGAGAATGTTCATAAACCCTCCTTGGTATGAAATCTCTTTAATAACATTATCATAGCACAAGATATGAGGAAAAGAATAAAACAAAAAAACGGCTTCAAGCATTAACTTGAAAAGCCGTCTGAAATGGTAGCATCAGCGTAATTCTACAGCCGCAATATTATCGCCGTCAATGGAGACTGTATTATCTCCTGTAAAAATATAATTTTTATGTCCGAAAAAGCAGGCGGAAAAATCGGTTGTTTCACTTATAGATGTATTGCCTTGTTTGCTCTTAATGGATTTCAAATTGGTAACGATAAGTTGAGGCCCGTTTTTTATGTAAATATAGGCATTCACAATATTCTCCTCCCTTCCGAAACAGTATATCATGACTGCCCGCTTCTTACGTGACGGTAAATAAACAGTACCATTACAAATATGTGTCAAAAAAGGCCGAGAAAAAAGCGGCTGTCATAAAGACAACCGCTTCTGTGGTGGACCATCAGGGGATCGAACCCTGGACACCCTGATTAAGAGTCAGGTGCTCTGCCAGCTGAGCTAATGGTCCATATTACGTGAACAAGTCACATGAGCTATATTACACTATGGACGGTTAAAAATCAAGAGGAAGAAAAAATTTTTGCAAACAGAAGGAGAATCTCGTCTTATTGATTTGGCAAGGTATAAAACAGTATAATAATAAATACGGTTTTTATTTCGCAGTAGGGAGGCAGAATGTATGATTACATGTAACGGAAGCGGAAATCCCGATGCCGTCGTTCTAGGCACGGACCGTCGTTTACGTGCTTTATCGTTGGTAACGGAAGAAGAAGGAGCTTTAATTCGTGCTTATACGGATAAACATCCTTCGGCTATGAAGGTCGGTAATGTGAGTGTTTTGCGTGCTCTTCAAGGCGATACGATAAAAACATATTTTCTTGCCGGAACGGAAGATGACTCTAAAGAACGCGGTACTTTTCGTGAATTCGACAGGGCTAAAAAGATTATGGCGGCGGCAATGAAAGAAGATGTAGGTGAGCTGGCCGTTTATATCGACACCCTTGATATGGATGTGGAAACTCTTATTGACGGATTGTTGTACGGTAATTATGAGTACAATCAATATAAGACCAAGTCGAAGTCGAAGGTACTGAAAAACATCAATCTCATTACGTCCAGTTTAAAAAGTAAAGACTTTAATACCCTTTGTTATGTATATTCGTCCATTTATGAAGGTATTTATTTTGCCCGCGATCTGGTTAATATGCCGCCTAACGACATGACGCCCCGCAAGTTTGTAGATACGGCTACGGCCGTATGTACGGGTGACAACATTTTTGTCGAAGTGCTGAATAAGTGGAATTTGGAAAAACGCAATATGGGCGGTATTGTATCTGTCGGTAAGGGCAGTATGAATCCGCCGCAGCTATTGTCCGTAGCCTATACGGGGGATCCCGAAAGCCGTGATGTGCTTGCCGTTGTCGGCAAGGGTATTACGTATGATTCGGGCGGCCTATCCTTGAAAACCAGGGCGGGGCAGTTAAACATGAAGTCCGACATGGCCGGTGCGGCAACGGCTTTGGGTATTATCCGGGCGCTCATGTTGCTGAAATATCCGGTCAATGTTCTGGCGGTTATGCCTTTGGCCGAAAATATTCCTTCAGGAATGTCTTATCATGTAGATGACGTGATTACCATGTTTGACGGTACGACAGTGGAAGTAAAGAATACGGATGCCGAAGGACGACTTGTCTTGGCTGATGCCGTCTCTTACGCTCAGTCCAAAGGGGCTAAGCGAATTATCGACTTGGCTACTTTGACGGGAGCCTGTGTAACGGCGTTAGGTTCGGTCAGAACCGGTATGATCGGCAATGATCAGGAATTTATGAACCGCTTTTTTGCCGCCGCCGCACAGGTAAATGAAAAAGTATGGCAGTTGCCGGCAGACGAAGAGTATGAACGACAATTGAAGAGCCGGGTCGCCGATATTTCCAATGTAGGCGGTCCTGAAGCGGGAGCGATTACGGCGGGACTGTTTATAAAACACTTTATTCAAGAAAATACGTCATGGATTCATTTGGACATTGCCGGGACGGCTTTTCGCGATAAAAAGGATGAAAACGGCTTCTACGGGGCGACGGGTGTCGGCATTAAATCCGTATTAAGACTCTTGCGAGGCGATAAATAATGTTTGTCGACTTACATGTACATACTGATTGTTCCGACGGTGTTTATTCACCTGAAGAGGTGACGGAAAAGGCCGCACGTGCCGGTCTTTCGGTCATTTCTCTGACTGATCATGATACGTTAGCGGCTTATGACGGCACACATCGTTTAAATCCCGATATCCGCATTATTCCGGGTATTGAAATGAGTTCCGAATATGCCGACAGTGATGTTCATATTTTGGGCTATTATATTGATACGAAGAACGAAGAGTTACTTGAATATTGTCGTGACTTTTCTCTAAGACGGTTGAACAGAGCCGTACTTATGGCTCAAAAATGCTGTGAAGCCGGATATGATATTGACCCATGCGAGGTTCGGACTTATGTTCAAAAGGGAGGTACGGTCGGACGCCCTCATTTGGCGCGTATGCTCATCAAAAAAGGGTATTTTACCGATATAAAGTCCGTTTTCGACACTCTTTTGTATCGTGGCGGACCGGCCTATGTACCTTATGAACGAAAAACTATAAATGAATGTATAAATCTGATTCATAAGGCCGGCGGTTGTGCCGTTTTGGCTCATCCGTCTCTGGTAAAAAAAGGATTGGCAGACGTGGAAGCACAGCCTTTTGACGGAATTGAAGTATACCATCCGAAAAACAAGGGTCGGTATGATGAATTTACGGCTTTGGCTGAAGACCGCGGGCTTCTTATAAGCGGCGGCTCGGACTTCCACGGCACGGCGGGACGGTTTCCGGAGGAATTGGGGCTGTTTACCGTGCCGGCCGGAAAAGTAACGAATTTACTTGCGTATGAAGGGACTTGCAAAGCATGCAAACCATAGGATTTGTCGGACCGAGCGGCACGGGAAAAAGTCATCACGCTCTGGTTGTAGCATATGACAGAAAAATAGAGGCTATTATTGATGACGGTCTTCTTATCTATCGTAATCGAATTGTAGCAGGTCATTCGGCTAAGGACGATTCCAATCGTATGAAGGCTGTGCGGACGGCTATTTTCTCCGAAAAGGCGGATGCACAGGTCATGCGACGGGCACTGGCTCGAATCGAGACGGAGAAATTGCTTGTTTTAGGTACGTCGAAGCATATGATTGAACGAATTTGTGATGCTTTGAACCTGCCTTTTCCCGAAGAGTATATTCGTATTGAAGAAGTGTCGACACCGGAAGATATGGCCATAGCCAAAGAGCAACGTATGAAAGAGGGTCGGCATATCATTCCCGTACCGACTATGGAATTAAAAACTCATTTTCACGGATATTTACTGGATTCTGTGCGATCTTTATTTCGCCGCAACGGTGCCAAAGAAGAAACGGAATTTGAACACTCTGTGGTACGGCCCGTTTTCAGTTATTACGGGAAGTTGATTTTTTCCGACAAGGTTTTGTTGACGCTTGTACGCCATACTGTAAAAGAAGAGACGGGCATAGTAAAGCTTAATAAGTTGCGTATTCGTAAACACAAAGAGGAAGAAACGAACGGTCTTTCAGTTGATATGGCGTTGACGGTGCGTTATGGTGAGAATTTGAAAAGTTTGACATCCCGATTACAAAAAGCCGTAGAAAAAGAAATATCTTATACGACCGGCATGTCTGTGGAAGTATTGAAAATCACCGTCCGGGATGTGGCCGTAGAATCGTGAAAAACGAGTCGGACCTTTCGTTGACAAGGGTTCGACCCGTTCTGTATAATAAATAAGGAAAGTCATGTGACTGACGGAAAGTGGAGTTAACCACGGGGAGCATGACCGATTACAGCCGACCGTCTGGGCATTTGGTTCCGGAGGTGTCGGTTTTTTTGTTTGTCTATTAAACGGGAGGTACAGATGAAAGAAATGACGTTGAAATACGGGTGTAACCCTAATCAAGGCGGTGCTCGTATTTATATGAACGACGGCAGTGATTTACCGATTGAGGTGATGAACGGACGACCGGGATATATTAATCTTCTCGATGCCTTCAACAGTTGGCAGTTGGTTAAAGAATTAAAAGAGGCTACTGGTTTACCGGCAGCGGCTTCTTTTAAGCATGTCAGCCCTGCCGGAGCAGCAGTGGCAACAGATATGAGTGATACGCTGAAAAAAATATATTATGTCGATGACCTCGAACTGTCACCCTTGGCAACGGCTTATGCCTGTGCGCGAGGTGCCGATCGCATGAGTTCATACGGCGATTTCGTAGCCTTATCCGACGAGTGTGACGCCCAAACGGCTACCTTGTTAAAGCGGGAAGTGTCGGACGGTGTCATTGCACCGGCATATACGGATGAAGCCTTGCGTATATTAAAGGAAAAAAGAAAGGGGACGTATTGTGTCCTGAAAATAGATCCTGCGTATGTGCCGGCTGAAACGGAACACAAGGAAGTATTCGGCATCATGTTTGAACAGCATCGCAATAATGCGGTAATAACGACTGATTTGTTTAAGAATAGGCCGACAAAAAATAAAGATATCCCTGAAAAGGCACAAAGAGATTTACTTATTGCACTTATTACTCTTAAATATACGCAATCCAACTCGGTATGTTATGTTAAAGACGGCATGACTATCGGTGTAGGCGCAGGCCAGCAATCGCGAGTTCATTGCACTCGTTTGGCGGGTAATAAGGCGGATATTTGGTGGTTGCGTCAACACCCCAAGGTATTGGCCCTGCCGTTTCGTGATGACGTTCGCCGTCCCGACAGAGACAATACGATTGACATATATATTTCCGATGATTACGAAGACGTGTTGGCAGACGGTCTGTGGCAAAATGTCTTCACGACTTGCCCCGAACCGTTGACGAGGGAAGAAAAGAAAGCTTGGCTAAGGGAATTGCACGGCGTATCTCTCGGTAGTGATGCGTTCTTTCCTTTCGGAGACAATATCGAACGGGCTCATCGCAGCGGGGTAGATTACATTGCCCAGGCAGGCGGTTCCATTCGCGATGACCATGTTATCGATACCTGCGATAAGTACGGGATTGCCATGGCCATGACAGGTCTCCGTCTCTTCCACCATTAGAAATAAAGAGTTCACACCTGACAAGTAGTAATACTTGACAGGCGTGAACTCTTCGTATATACTGAGCGAGTATGAACGACAAGGACGGTGATACGGTGATAGAAGACGTAGTCCGCATGGGACGCTTACTGGATGTTTACGGACCTTTATTAACGGATAGACAAAAGCGTTGCATGGAACTGTATTTTTACGACGACCTGTCCTTGGCCGAAATCGGAGAGGAACTTTCCATTTCGCGACAAGGCGTTCATGACTTGTTGCAACGTGCTTCACAGGCGTTGGAACATTATGAAATAAAATTGGGAGTGTCCCGCAAAAATGAGCGCATACAGGCTACTGTAGATGAGGCTCAGGCCTTATTAAAGCAGGGGCGTGCCGAGGATGCGGAGCGAATTTTGGGAACACTCGATATATAAAAACCCGGAAAAGGAGGAGCTGTATGCCATTCGAAAATCTGTCCGAACGATTTCAGGCGGCATTTAAAAAGCTTCGCGGCAAGGGGAAACTGACGGAAGAGGATGTCAATGAAGCGCTTAAAGAGATGAGACGCGCTTTGTTGGAAGCGGATGTCAATTTTGCCGTAACTAAGGACTTCATTAAACGCGTACGGGAAAAGGCTGTAGGTGAAGAAGTCTTCAGTACGTTGAATGCAGCCCAAACGGTTATTAAAATCGTGCGGGATGAATTGACGGACTTGTTAGGCGGCACACAAAGTCGTATCACTATTTCATCAAGACCGCCTACCGTCGTTATGTTGGCCGGTTTGCAAGGGGCCGGTAAGACGACGACGGCAGCCAAGTTGGCGAAAAGATTCGTGCGTCAGGGCAAACATCCTTTGTTGGTTGCCTGTGACGTATACCGTCCGGCCGCTATTGAACAACTTCGTGTACTCGGTAAGGAATTAAATATCCCTGTTTACTCTGAAGACGACAGTAAGGATCCCGTAGCTATTGCAGAACGTGCCGTTCCCTATGCTACGAGTCACTTGTGCGATGTAGTAATTGTCGACACGGCAGGTCGGTTGCATATTGACGAAGACCTCATGGGTGAGCTGGTTCGTATTAAAGAGGACATTCATCCTCATGAAATCTTACTCGTTGTCGATGCTATGACGGGTCAGGATGCCGTTACGGCGGCCGAAGCCTTTGATAAGGCTTTGGGCATTGACGGTGTTATTATGACCAAGCTCGACGGTGATGCTCGCGGCGGCGCAGCCCTGTCCGTTAAAGCCGTAACGGGTAAGCCTATTAAATTTATCGGTGTCAGTGAAAAAACGGACGGACTGGAAGAATTCCATCCCGACAGATATGCGTCCCGTATCCTTGACTTGGGAGACGTAGCGACGATTATCGATAAGGCGAAAGAAGCTTTCGATGCCGAATCGCTCCAAGACATGGAGCGGACCATGAAGAGCAATTCCTTCACTTTTGAAGATTTTCTTAAGCAGTTGCAAATGATTAAGAAAATGGGGAATCTCGGCGGGATTTTGGGACTTATTCCGGGTATCGGCAAGTACAAGAAGGAATTGGATAAGGTTGATATGGACGGTAAGGAATTCAAGCATATTGAAGCGATTATTACGTCCATGACACGCAAGGAAAGAACGAGTTCCAATCCGAAAATGTTGATTAAGGACAGCCGCAAGCGACGTATCGCTCAAGGCAGCGGCACGCGAGTCCAGGATGTAAACCGGCTGTTGAAGCAGTTTACGGAATTTCAGAAAATGATGAAACAGGCGCAGAAATCCCAAAAAAAGGGACGTAAATTTATGCCGCGCCTTCCCTTTTAAAGATAGTCGTAAGGGATACCAAAATAAGGAGGTGAAATTATGATTAAAATTCGTTTGGCTCGTTTGGGAGCTAAAAAGAAACCGATTTATCGCGTAGTCGTAGCAGACGTCCGTAATGCACGTAACAACGGTCGCCCTATTGCTACTATCGGCCAGTACGATCCTGCAAAGGAAACGGCACAGGCTTTGACTGTCGACACTCAGGCTGCCTTGGAATGGCTCGGAAAAGGAGCACAGCCGACCGATACAATTCGTTCTCTCTTCAAGAAAGCCGGCATTATGGCTCAGTTTGAAGCATCCAAGAAGTAAGTGAGGTTGGATATGATGGAAGAATTGATTTCATGCATTGCCAAGGAGTTGGTTACTCAGCCCGAAGCAGTGACGGTTACTAAGATTCAGAAAGCAGACCTCGAGGTCTACAGACTTCATGTGGCTCCCGATGATATGGGTAAGGTTATTGGCAAGCAAGGTAAAATAGCGAGAGCTTTACGCCTTGTTGTCAAAGCCGCAGCCGTACGGGCCGACGTGAAGGTTGCAGTAGACATCGTGTAAGGAGGATCTATGGATCAAATTACACTTCGTATTCCCGTAACGGTAAAATCAAAAGTTACGCAGGAATTGAAAGACAAAATCCTGAAAGAGACGGAACAGATTCTGGCAGACATTGACCGGGAAATGCAAAATCTCGAATTTCAGACACAGCGCATGATGAGTGAGCAGGCAAAATTGGATTTGCAAGGGCTGACGTCTTTGCGCGCTCAGGTTGAAGATCAGAAACAGCGGCTTACCAATGCGAAAGCGAAGGCTCAGAGCGATCACGACCAAGCGGCACAATTGGAAATCGGCTCGGAAATTACGCAAGGCCAGTTGGAACAGACCGTAACGGTTAAAGTCGGCGACGACTTGAACAAGCTTATGGGGTTGGAAATTTTATTGGAAGACGGCAAAGTAGCCGCATTCCGCCAATAAAATCATGGCCGAAACGGAATTTTTCACAATAGGACAAATCGTTGCCCCGCACGGTGTGCGGGGTGACGTTCGTGTTTATCCGGATACGGATTTTCCCGAGCGGTTTTTAACGATGAAATACGCCTATATTGACGGCGTTAAATATGAAATTACGGACGCCCGTTTTCATAAACGGGTCGTTTTGATGAAATTTGTCGGTATTCATGACCGAAACGGCGTCGAACCGCTTTTACACAAAGAGCTGCAAGTGACGCGGCAAGATTTGATGCCGTTGGAAGAAGGACAGCATTATGTTTTCGATATCATAGGTTGTCGCGTATTTGATAAGGAAAATAACGTCTTGGGTACAGTGACGGATATTTTAAAGACCGGCAGTAACGATGTGTATATTGTTACCGATGAAGACGGCAAAGAATTACTTTTAGCCGTTATTCCGCAAGTCATCTTGTCCGTGGACACGGATACCAAGACGATTATTGCCGATCCGCCGGAGTGGACGGAATGATGCGCATAGATATTATTTCGCTTTTTCCCGAATTCATACAGGCTTTTTATAGTCACAGTATTATCGGCCGCGCCGTAAAAGCCGGACTTCTCGATTTGGATGTGACCAATCCGCGAAATTTTACGTATGATCGGCATCGCATGGCTGACGATACGGTATATGGCGGCGGTTGCGGCATGTTGATGAAGGCTCAACCCGTATTTTCGGCTGTTGAGTCAGTACGTCGCGGCGTGGAAAAACGACGTATTATTTTTATGGGACCTGCCGGAGAACGATTTACGCAGGCTAAGGCCCGACAGTTAGCTGAATATGAGCAGATAATACTGATTTGCGGCCATTATGAGGGTGTCGATTATCGCATCGAATCTCAGTTGGCCGATGAAACTGTATCTGTTGGTGACTATATTCTTACGGGCGGCGAATTGCCGGCTATGATTGTGACCGATGCGGTAGCACGCATGATACCGGGTGTACTCGGAGCGTCGGCGGGAGCGGCTGACGATTCGTTTGCCATGTCGTTGTTGGAGTGCCCCCAGTACACGAAACCGGCCGATTTTCGCGGGTATGTCGTACCGGAAGTGTTGCGTAACGGCGATCATGCCAAAATAGAGGCTTGGAGAAGAAAAGCTTCTCTTGCAAGGACACTGGCGTTACGGCCCGACTTATTGGCCGCCGCCGAACTTTCAACACGGGACTTACAAATTCTCGACGACTTGAAACGGGAGATGACCGTATGAAGGCACCTTTGTACGTAGGCTTAGTTCATTATCCTATGTATGATAAAAACTTTAATATCGTTGCCACGGCTGTAACGAACTATGACTTGCATGATATTTCCCGATCGTCAAAGACGTTCGGTGTTAAAAAATATTTTATTATTCATCATGTAGAAGGTCAGCTGGATATGATTCATAAAATTCTGGCTTTCTGGCGCAGTAAAGTCGGCAGAAATTATAATTCGTATCGCACGGAGGCATTCGATATTGTGGAAACACTGCTCGATACGGATGCGGTCATCAAAGCCGTAGAAGAAGTGGAAGGCTGTCGACCCTATGTGGTAACGACGGATGCACGCACGTATGCCGATACGATTTCGTATAAGGAGTTGCGAGCTTTGGGCGAAACGGGTGACCGACCGATTTTGTTGCTGTTCGGGACCGGATACGGCATGACCGAAGAAATGATGAAGAAATTCGATTATATACTCGAACCCGTATACGGTCCGGGAGAGTACAATCACCTTTCCGTCCGTTCGGCAGTAGCTATTATTCTGGATAGGCTTGCCGGCGAGGCATGGTGGAAGTAAAAGGGGGACATAAGATGTCTGGACATTCAAAATGGGCCAATATTAAACGAAAAAAAGGTAAGAATGATGCCGTCCGCGGCAAGATCACGACAAAAATCAGTCGTGAAATTACGATTGCCGTCCGCATGGGCGGTGCCGATCCGACTGGAAATATGCGTTTGAAACTGGCTTTGCAAAAAGCTAAAGAAAACAATATACCGAAGGAAAATATTAACCGTGCTATTCAAAAGGGCGCAGGTACCTTGGAAGGGCAAAGTTATGAAGAAATCGTCTATGAAGGTTACGGTCCGGCAGGCGTTGCTTTAACGGTTAATGTCTTGACGGACAACCGTAATCGGGCAGCTGCCGACGTACGTCATCTCTTTTCTAAACACGGCGGCAATATGGGTGAAACCGGATGCGTATCATGGATGTTTAAGAATCTGGGACTTTTTGTCGTTGCTAAAGATGCGGTAGACGAAGACAAGTTGATGGAAGTAGCTCTCGATGCGGGTGCCGACGATATCCGCACGGAAGGCGACGAGTATGAAATTGTTACGACGCCTGAAGCTTACGATACCGTTGAACAGGCCTTGGCTGATCATAATATTCCTACGGAACACGCACAGATTACCATGGTTCCCGATACGACGATTGCACTGTCTCCGGAAGATGCACAAAAGTTAGAAAATATGATTGATGCATTTGACGATTTAGATGATGTACAGGATGTATATCACAACGGGGAATTCCCTGACGATATGGACGGAGAATAACAGGAAAGGGTTACGACTTTTAGAGGGCGTAACCCTTTTTCAATGAGTCGAAATGTACTATAATAAATAGCAGTAATAACAAGTATTACTTGTAAAGAATGGTAACGGAGGTAAGAGATGGCTACGGTTCAGGAAAAAATCGATCGCTTTCATGAGAAGCTTGCTAAAATCGAAATGGGCGGCGGTCAAGATAAAATCGATAAGCAGCACGAGAAGGGGAAACAAACGGCTCGTGAACGCTTGAATAAATTATTTGATGCCGGCAGCTTTACGGAAATAAGTCAATTTATTCGTCATCGCAGTACAAACTTTAATATGCAGGAAAAGGAGATTCCCGGTGACGGCGTTGTGACCGGGTACGGTACGGTAGACGGAAGACTTGTATACGCTTATGCCGAAGACTTTACGGTCGAAGGCGGTTCTTTGGGTGAAATGCACGCTCATAAAATATGTCAGGTGCAGGAAATGGCTCTAAAAATGGGAGCTCCCTGTATCGGTATTAATGACTCCGGAGGTGCCAGAATTCAAGAAGGCGTTGATGCGCTGGCCGGGTTCGGACGGATTTTCATGAATAATACGTCCGCATCGGGGGTCATTCCTCAAATATCCGTCATTATGGGACCTTGTGCCGGCGGTGCCGTATACAGTCCGGCTTTAACGGATTTTATCTTTATGGTCAAGAATACGAGCAATATGTTCATTACCGGTCCGGCAGTTATTAAGTCCGTAACGGCTGAAGAAGTAACGGCCGAAGAGTTGGGAGGCGCCGTTACGCACCATACCGTTTCGGGTGTGGCACACTTTGCTTGTGAAACGGAAGATGACTGTATTGCACAAATTAAGCGACTGCTTTCATATTTGCCGAGCAATAATATGGAAGAGCCGCCGATGACGGAAACCGATGACGATCCCAATCGTACGGATGAAGGCCTTAACAGTATCGTCCCCGATAACAGTAATATGCCGTATGATATGCTTGATGTTATCAAATCGACAGTTGACGACGGCGATGTATACGAAGTTCTCAAAAATTATGCACAAAATATCATCACCTGCTTCGCCCGCTATGACGGACAGACTGTCGGTATTATTGCCAATCAGCCGAAGTTTTTAGCCGGTTGTCTCGATATTAACGCATCGGATAAAGCGGCTCGTTTTATTCGCATGTGTGACAGCTTCAACATTCCTTTGGTTACTTTTGTGGATGTCCCCGGCTTTTTACCGGGAACAACTCAGGAATTCGGCGGTATTATTCGTCACGGCGCAAAGATGCTTTATGCGTATTGTGAAGCGACGGTGCCGAAGGTTACGGTCGTCGTACGCAAGGCTTACGGCGGAGCATACATTGCTATGTGTTGCCGTCAGTTGGGAGCCGATATGGTCTTTGCCTGGCCGTCGGCGGAAATTGCCGTTATGGGTCCTGACGGAGCAGCCAATATTATTTTTAAACGAGACGAAGATAAGGAAGCCAAAAAACAGGCTTATGTGGAAGAATTTGCCACTCCTTACAAGGCGGCGGAACACGGTTATGTGGATTGTATTATCGAGCCTAAGGAAACACGACCTCGCGTTATCGATGCCCTTGCTATGTTATACAGCAAGCGGGAAGAACGGCCGGCTAAAAAGCACGGCAATATTCCCTTGTAAGGAGGCGTCTTGATGGATATATGGAATCTGTTCAGCCCTACTATAACTAATATTGTTCTTGTCATTGCTTTGGTTTGCATTATTTCAAATCAGAGACATATTAGAAGACTGGAAGCTCAACTGGAGGCTCTAAAAGAGAAGAAGGTTGAGGAAGAGTCCGTTCCCGCTATAGAACCTGCCATACCTACGGAAGCGGAGGCTAAAACCAATGAAAAAGCTTTGGTTAAAGCTGAAAATGAACGACCTTTAGCCCTTATAAAAACAAATCATGAAAAAGTGAGCGAGAGTGAAAAGAGCTCGTCAGGACCTATAGTGGAAGACGGCATTGATGAAGAAACCGTAGCCGTTATTGCGGCTGCCGTAGTTGCATGCGGTTATGTGCCTCTGGCTGTTCGCAAGGCACATCGCCATAAGCGGCGACATACCCAATGGGTTATGGCCGGCCGTTTGGCAGGCATGAGATAAGAGAATAATCAGACCGTGGAGGATAGAATGAAAAAATTTAAGGTAACTGTAAACGGAAAATCGTACGAAGTAGATGTAGAAGAATTGGGTACGGCCGCACCGGCCGCTCCCGTGACCCCCGCACCGGCTCCCGTAGCGGCGGCATCCCCGGCACCGACTCCGGCACCGGTATCGGCAGCCTCGCCTGTGGCTCAAGCAGCACCCAAGGGACCGATTCCCGACTCGGCTGTCGTTGTTAAGGCGCCCATGCCCGGAAAAATTTCGGCTGTTAAGCAGGAAAGCGGCTCAGTAACACGAGGATCCGTGCTCCTCGTGTTGGAAGCCATGAAGATGCAGAATGATATTCCTGCACCGCAAGACGGCACGCTGACGGAAGTTCGTGTAGCCGTAGGCGATAATGTAAAAACGGGCGATGTTTTGGCCGTTATTATGCCGTAAGAAAATAAAAATCGTACCTCTTATTCAGGCCGAATATGAGGTACGATTTTTTTATCTTTTTCCCTAACCGTAAGGGTACCGTTTGTTTTGTCACGTAAGGCGAGGAGACATTCGTCAGCCTTATCTTCCGGAACTTCAACGGTCAGGCCTACGAAGTCCGCGAAGTTGCGCTTCGTAATAACAGCCTCGAAGTCCGGGAGCAGTCGTTCTGTTGCAGATAAAAAGGAATAATCGGTTTGTAAATATAAGATGCGACAGTTGATATAATCTTCAATGATCGCATTATCAAGGGCTGCAACGGCCGCTGTGCCGTAAGCTCGAATAAGGCCGCCGGTCCCCAATTTAATCCCGCCGAAATAACGGGTAACAACAATAAGCGTATTGGTGAGGCCCTTATTTTTTAATACTTCCAATATAGGCTTTCCGGCAGTTCCCGACGGCTCACCGTCATCAGAGGATTTTTGCTTTTCGAAATTCATCCCCAGCTGGTAGGCGTAGCAGTTATGACGGGCATCCCAGTATTGTTTTTTACCGTCTCGTAAATAGGCTTGAGCCTCTTCTTCCGTTGTTATATGAACGGCTCTGGCAATGAATTTGGACTTTTTAATGACATACTCGGCGTAAGACTCGCCCCGGACTGAAGACATGACAGGTGTGGGCATACAACCTCCGTAGAAAAGAAAAAACATCCGACGATGAGTCGACGGATGTTTTTATTATGGTGGTCGGTAATGGATTCGAACCATCGACCCCCTCGATGTCAACGAGATACTCTAACCAACTGAGCTAACCGACCGTGTTAATACTGTACCAGTATACTAAAGGCGGTCGGACCCTGTCAAGTTGACGAGGAACGATGAAATATTTACGCTAAGCCTTTCTTGAATAAATAACACGACTTGACAGTTGAGCCGATACAATGCCGACAGACATGAGTACGGCACCGAGAATTTCCGATGATGTCAGAGTTTCACCCAAGAAGAGACAGCCGGCAATGAGTCCGAAGACCATCTCCAGGCTACAAATAAGAGAGGCTTCCGTAGGCGGCACTCCTTTTTGTCCCAGAATTTGGAAGGTAAAGGCGATTCCCGTTGAAAAAATGGCGCAGTATAAAACGGGAAGTAAGGCGTTTAGAAAAATGGAAACCGTTAACGATTCGCCGGCCGGATACATGGCCAAGAAGTTAAAGAGACCGCAGAAGAAAAATTGCCCTATGGCCAACTTTACGCCGTCATAATAGCGGACGAAGCGAGACACGGATACGATGTGCAGAGTCCAGAAAAGAACACTTGCCAAGGTTAAAATATCGCCTATATTGGCGTCATCGAACCCTCCGTGGAAGGAGAGAAAATATACACCTATGAGAGCCACAACACAACCGAACAGGTGGGAAAGCCTTAGGGGATTATAAAATAAAAGGCTGACGACAGGTACAAATACTATGTATAAAGACGTGATAAATCCCGCCTTGCCGGCCGTTGTATAAATAATCCCGATTTGTTGAAGTGCAGCTCCCGTGAATAGTAAGAAGCCCAGAGTTAAGGTGGCCGTGAGCAATGAATAGGGAGGCTTTTCCGATTTGGGAATGGAACGTATACGCGTTTTAAGCAAACAATAGGCAGGGACAATAGCCAGACCGCCGAGCCAAAAACGCAACCCGTTAAAGGCAAAGGGTCCGATAAGTTCCGTGCTGACTCGTTGTGCTACTAAAGCAAAGCCCCAAAAGAGGGCTGTTGTTAAAAGCAGTAATCTATATTTCAGAGAAATACCCTCCTTCCGGGATAAGAATAAAATATTATAAGTATAAAGGCTTAAGCCGTATTATACCATTTCTTTGTAAAAAAATATGCCATAATGAATTATAAACATCACCTCATATCAAGTGATGTTTATAATATATAAGGTGACCGGAAATTTTATTTTTACTTACTATTCAATTGGAGTATAATATAAAAAATGCATAACATGGAGGCGGCAACATGTATACAGATGTGCTTTTAACGGACTTATATCAGCTTACTATGATGCAAGGCTTGTATTTTGAAGGCAAGCATGAACAGCGCTGTGTTTTTGATCGGTACTATCGCAAGAATCCCTTTTCGGGCGGGTATACGGTAGTAGCCGGGTTGGAACACTTGATTGACTATGTTGAAAATCTTCATTTTAACGAAGATGATATGGCTTATCTTGCCGGTACGGGAATATTTAAACCCGAGTTTCTCGACTATTTAAAAGATATTCGCTTTACCGGTGATATATATGCCATGCCTGAAGGAACGGTGGCCTTTCCGCAGGAAGTTCTCTTACGGGTAGAAACTAAAAAGGCTGAGGCCTTGCTGTTGGAAACGTGCATGTCCATGATTATGAATCATGAAAGTTTGATTGCTACAAAGGCGAGACGGGTAAGAACCGTGGCGGGAAATGATGTGCTCATGGAATTCGGTTTGCGTCGGGCTCAAGGCAAATCTGCCGGGGTATATGGAGCCAGAGCGGCTTTTATCGGCGGATTTAACGGGACCAGTAATGTTTATGCCGGAGCCTGTTTCGGCATACCCGTTTTCGGGACCATGGCTCATAGTTGGATTATGAGCTTTCCTACGGAATTGGATGCTTTTCGAGCTTATGCTCGTCAATACGATGATAACCTCATCCTTCTTGCCGATACATACAATACACTGAAACAAGGTGTTCCCGATGCCATTACGGTTTTTAAGGAATTGCGTGATGCCGGGAAGTTGCCGGCCCGATACGGCATTCGTTTGGATAGCGGTGACTTGGCTTATTTGTCCAAGGAAGCGGGGAAAATGTTTGCCGCTGCGGGATTTGACGATGCTATTATTTCAGCGTCCAACGATTTGGATGAAAACTTGATTAGCGGTTTGAAATTACAGGGAAGCCTGATTAATTCCTGGGGTGTAGGTACAAATTTGATTACATCTAAAGACAGTCCGTCCATGGGCGGCGTCTTTAAACTTGTCGGCCAGTATGAAGGAGATACCTTTGTGCCGAAAATCAAGCTGAGTGACAATGCGGAAAAAATTTCCAACCCGGGCCGCAAGAATGTATTTCGCCTGTATGATAAAGATACGGGTAAGATGAAGGCGGATATTATTGCCCTAGAGGGCGAAACAATCAGTACGGATACAGCTTTTCACCTTGTGGCCGACAGCATGCCGTGGCGGTATCGTACCGTTCCCGCCGGGTCCTTTACGGTTCGGACTATGCTTGAACCTATATTCCGTAACGGAAAATTGGTTTATAAAAAGCCGTCATTATCGGAAATTTGCGACTATGCGAAACGGGAAATCGAAACACTCTGGCCTGAGTACTTACGTCTTATCAATCCTGAGGAAATGCGCGTGCAGCGCAGTGCGAAGCTGTCTGAATTGCGACAGGACGTATTACGTAAAGAATCGGCTAACTTTTTATAAAATAAAGCTTATAAGAAAAGAGACTCGACATGTCGAGTCTCTTTGTTGTTAAGTCATGACGGGAGGCGTTTTCCAGTCGGCTAACCCGTTTCGTGCTGCAGGATTGTGAAAAAGAAAATGTTGAATATCTGTCGATTTGGCATCGAGCCTGAGTAATTCCTTGTAAGGTGCCTCAAAATCGGCGTCGGCAAATTTCGTGATGACGGGAATTTGTCCGGATTTTCGACGATTATTCAACACTTCTCGCCCTCGACAGGAAGCTCCCAACAGACGGGCGTAAGGCGGTGCTTCGTATAAGTAGTCGGTTGCCGTTTCTTTTTCGATACCCAAGAGAGTATAAGCGGCCATTCGACGGAGCCTGCTGTACATATAGCGTTTAGTTTTGACTGCCTTTAAGCTCTCGGTCAGGGAAGTCGCGTTCTTCATAGCCTTATGCCAACGATTTTCCAGGCCTTCCGTAAATGCGGCCAAAGATTGTAAGTCACTTTCCGTCAGCAATCGTCCTTGTAACAAGACGGCATCGTCATAGCGTTCATAATTTATATATTTTCCGTTTTTTATGAGATCGGAAAAGAGGGTGCGGCAAGAAGGCGGAATAAACGACAGACAGTCTTCGGCATTCTTTCTTTCGGAGCAAATTTTACGCAGCTGTGAAGCCGAAGTATATATGTCGGGACGGGCCGTGTTTCTGTAGACGACTTCCAGCTTTTCAGGTAGAGAATATTTCCTTATGGCTGCAGCATAAGAAAAGGCCAGTATTCCGTTGGGTGTTGCAAGAAGAGGAGCTGACGAGGCGTCGTCGGCCTGTAACGCCGTCAGTAAAGCCTGACCATACGAAATACGGTGATTCAGTGCTTCTTTTAGGCGTGTTTGCACAAACTGCGATTCGGCTTGTCGAGCTAATTTTTCATACAAGGAGCCGCTGCCCTGCTCGCTACCGCAGACGAGGGTCGATACTCCCACGGAAGCAGCCAGTCGAGCGGCACCGGCGGCGAAGGTCGAAGCATATGACAGGGCGTAAAGGGTCGGTAATTCGAAGACTAGATCACAACCGCACGATAAGGCGAAGGTCGTACGGTCGAACTTATCGAAAAAAGCCGGTTCACCCCGTTGGACGAAAGAGCCGCTCATAATGACTGTAATGACGGCCTCTTTTCCGTAGCGTTCTCGCACTGTGCGGATGAGATGAGCATGACCCGTGTGGAGGGGATTGAATTCTGCAATAATACCGATTTGGTTCATAATCTTTCTCCTTATCATGAATATTATATAGGCAGTTACCCGGTTCTGACTACCGTTTCTCCGAATTTGTTGCAAAAGGCGGCTATTAAGGGACTTATCTATAACGGATTCGGGTAAAACCATAGTATAGGTACAAAGAATGTGATATAATGACTCCAGTCTGTTAGAAAGCTTGTAGGTGATATGATGAAGTCGCTGAAGTTCATAAGTACGGTTCTTTTAACGGCATCCGTGTTGTCTCTTTCCGGGTGCGGCAAAACGAGTATTGCTGAAGAATATAGCTTTGGGAATGCTACTTTGCGTGCAGGAAATACACAACTCATGTTGTTTACACCTTTTGATCTCGTTTCGGAGACGATTAAGGGAACGGACCGGACTGTATACGGGAATCAAGATGCGCATGTCAGTATAGTTGTTACGTATGATCCCGCTACGGGTCTAACGCTTGACAAGGTGACGGATAATGCCATAGCAGAACTTTCAGGCCATTCGGAAATTACGATTACAGGTAAGGAAACGAAGGCCGCTGTCGTAGAAGGCAGTAAAGGAAAAATTTGCACGGTTGACTATACGCTTACGGCTAAAGGACAGCAGGTGGCCGTTGTTGAACAGATACTCGTGTTCGAACATGAGGGCTATATCTGGACCGTTCGCTACACGTATCGCCAAGATGATGAAACGGCTAAAGAAGTGACGGACTATATTTTTAAACGCTTCGGTAACCAATATTAATGAAAGAAGGTACATTCATGATCGTATTAGTTGTAAACTGCGGCAGTTCATCTTTGAAATATCAATTGGTGAACATGGATAATGAAGAAGTAATGGCAAAGGGGCTTGTTGAAAAGATTACCCTTCCCGATGCTCAATTGACACATAAGTGGGGCGATCAGAAAAAAGAAGTTGTTCAACCTATTCCCGACCACAAAGTTGCCGTTAAATTAGTTCTCGATATTTTGACGGATCCCGAAGTGGGCGTTATTAAGTCCATGGACGAAATCGATGCTGTGGGTCATCGTGTCGTTCACGGCGGTGAAGAATTCGCGGCTTCCACTTTAATTACGGACGAAGTTATGAAAGCCCTTGAAAAGTGCTCCGCTTTTGCACCGCTTCACAATCCTCCCAACATTGTAGGGATTAAAGCTTGCGAAGCTATTATGCCGAATGTACCGCAAGTTGCCGTCTTTGATACTTCTTTCCATCAAACGATGCCGGCAAAAGCTTATATGTACGGCTTGCCTTATGAATACTATGAAAACGACGGAATTCGTCGTTACGGCTTCCACGGCACGAGCCATCGCTATGTAGCCGATAGAATTGCTGAAGTAATGGGTAAGAAAAAAGAAGATTTGCGCATTATCAACTGCCACTTGGGCAACGGTTCTTCCTTGGCGGCTATCCAAAACGGTAAATGTGTTGATACGACGATGGGCTTTACTCCTTTGGCAGGCATGCTTATGGGTCCGCGTTGCGGCGATATTGACCCGGCTATCGTAGTTACGCTCATGGACAAGCATGGTTTCACGACTAAGGAAATGGATACGATTATGAATAAAAAGTCCGGGGTTCTCGGTATTTCCGGCGTTTCCAGCGACTTCCGTGATTTAGGGGAAGCGGCTGCGGCAGGTAATAAACGTGCTCAGCTTGCCTTAGATATGTTCCATTATCAGGTACGTAAGTTAATCGGTGCTTTGGCGGCAGCTATGGGCGGTGTTGATGTTATCACCTTTACGGCAGGCGTCGGCGAAAACGGTATTGAAGACCGTGCCGCTATTTGCAATGGACTTGAATACTTGGGTGCCGTTCTTGATGAAGAACGTAATAATGTACGCGGTAAAGATACGTGCATCAGTACGGATGATTCCACTTGTGCTTTGTACGTAATTCCGACAAATGAAGAAATTATGATTGCCCGCGATACGAAAGACATTGTTTCGGCTCGATAATTATCGAAGACGGCAGCTTCATCGGAAGCTGCCGTCTTTTTTCGCAAGCGGAGGTACGTGTGAAACTCTTATATTGGGATATAGACGGAACGATGATTAATACAGGCATGGCCGGTATGCACGCTATTTACGATGTATTTCATCGACTTATGGGTGACAATACCGCTATTCCGCAGATTTCCGCCGGCGGTCGGACGGACAACTATATTTGTCAGCAACTTTTGTATCAGGCACGAGGTGTCATGCCGACAGATGAGGAAGTCTTTGCCTTTTGTCGTGAATATGAACAAAGTTTGCTTACCTGGTTGAAAAAAACAAGGGAAAGCAGCCGTGTTTTGAAGAATGTAAAGGAAAACCTGGATTATTTTCATCGAGATCCGCAGGTCGTTCAGTTACTGATGACCGGTAACAGTCGATACGGAGCCAAGCTGAAATTGGAAGTTTTCGGGTTGGATAGGTATTTTGATTTTGAACACTCCGGGTTTGCCGAAGAGTTTTACATGCGCGACGATTTGGCACGACATGCCTATGATATTGCCCGCCGTGAGTGGGGTGAGGATATTGAAGCTATATATGTCATCGGCGATACGATTTACGACATTCAATGCGGTAAGGCCATAGGGGCTAAAACGATTTCAGTAGCGACAGGACATTACGACAAGGATGTGTTGGCTGAACAAAAGCCGTGGCGTTTATTTACGCATTTACCGGCTTCTGCGGAAATGACTCGACTCATACACTGAAAGTTAAAAAAAGGGGAAAAGATTTTCTTTTCCCCTTTTTTTACTGACGAGGCGCGTACATAATAAACCAGACACCGATGAGGCACAATAAAGCTCCCAGACAATCGAATCGATCGGGAATATGCCCGTCTACCCAAAGACCCCATAAAAGAGATAAGACGATAAAGACACCGCCGTAAGCGGCGTAGACTTTTTCAAATGAAGCGGGTTGGAAAGTGGGAACAATACCGTATAAAACGAGGACGGCCGCACCGGCAATAAAATAGAATATACCACGTTGTTCACGCAATGAAATCCAAACTAAATAACCGCCGCCTATTTCACAAATACCGGCAATTAGAAAATATAATAAAGAACGTAACATAAAAGGCACCTCCGTAGTATTTTGACTGAATTTATCATATTCTTTTCAGTCTGTATAGGCAAGGCGGGAAAACTGGAAATGAACGGGGCAAAATGATATAATAATAAAATCCGATATTATGCTTATAGATTCATCGGGTGGCATAAGTATCGGTTTTGACAGTATTTTCCGGTGAATGGTATAATTAAGGATGACCTTTTCGGGTATGCAGGGAAAGACGGTTATATCCGTCGTAACTCCCGTTTATAATGAACATTTGAATATCGAAAAGTTCTATGAAGAAGTGACGAAGTATATGTCGGACCTTCCATACGACTATGAAATTATTTTTGTAGACGACGGATCGACCGATGCTACCCCTCTTGTTCTCAGTCGGTTGACACAGCAGGACTTGCATGTGCGTGCCTTGATTTTGGCACGAAATTTCGGTCATCAGCTGGCTATTACATGCGGCATGGACCATGCTTCGGGCGACGCCGTTATTACTATGGACGGAGATTTGCAGCATCCGCCGTCGATGTTACCCGATTTGATTCAAAAGTGGAATGAAGGGTTTGACATTGTCCAGACTGTGCGCTTGGCAACAGACGATGCGGGGATTTTCAAGAAAGTTTCGTCCGGCCTGTACTATACGTTGATAAACGCATTATCACCCGTGTATATTCGACCGGGCGGCTCCGATTTTCGTCTCATAGACAGACGGGTTGCGGAAACATTTAAGCAATTCCGTGAGCATGATCGTTTCATTAGAGGTATGATCGGCGATATCGGATACAAGCAAACCGTTGTCGAGTTTGTGGCGCCAAAACGGTATGCGGGGAAGTCGAAGTTTTCTCTTCATAAAATGTTCAGTTTTGCCTTAGACGGCATTATGGCATATTCGAAAACGCCTTTGCGCATATCATTTTATGCCGGGATTTTCAGCGGCCTGTTAAGTTTGCTTATGATTCTTCATGTGTTATACAGTAAATTGACGGACCAAGTTACACCGGGGTGGACAACGACCATGATTGTCGTGTGTCTTATCGGCGGTTTGCAACTTATCTTTCTGGGAATTATCGGTGAGTATATAGGACGAATTTTTGAAGAAGTAAAGAATCGACCTTTGTATTGGATAAAAACCGAGTTGGGTCGTCATAAGGACGACAGAATTTCACAGTAAAAATGGAGTGCCGAATCTCGATTCATATGGAGTACGGGGGAACCAAGTTTTTGGGGTGAAGCCGCGAAGCGGCGGGCTGCCTTCAAGCCTAACCCGTCAGTTAACCTCGGAGGCGGAGAGGAGTTTTTATGCGGAGATTATTTTCCAAAACGGTTGTTGCCGTTGCACTTATGGCAACATGTACTTTATCGGTGGGGGCTTATTCCGTAGGCTCGCAAGGTTCCGATGTATTATTAATACAGCAAAATCTCGTG
Organism: Megasphaera micronuciformis F0359; assembly: GCF_000165735.1. Classification (GTDB taxonomy): domain Bacteria; phylum Bacillota; class Negativicutes; order Veillonellales; family Megasphaeraceae; genus Megasphaera; species Megasphaera micronuciformis. Next base: position 806,591 of record NZ_GL538208.1, on the reverse strand, counting down.
AAACGGGGCTATAAAATAGGCATGGACGGTATTTTCGGTAATGACACCCGTCGTGCCGTTGAACGCTTTCAGGCTGACAAAGGCCTGACCATCAGCGGTTCTGTTGATGCTAAAACCTTTAAGACTTTGACGGGTAAGGCTATGCCTCAGGCAGCAGCCCCCCAAAAAGCGGCACCTAAGAAGAAGGCGGCAAAACCCGTAACGATTCATGACTACGGCACGGGTAAGGCCGGCAAAGGTGATGTTAAGCACAATGCTTTCGGCAATAATGTGGTCAGCCAGGCCTATAAATATTTAGGGGTTCCGTATGTATTCGGAGGAAATACGCCCAGCGGTTTTGACTGCTCGGGATTTACAAAATATGTATTTGCTCACAGCGGTGTTTCTTTGCCGCGTATGGCGGATGAACAATATTTAATCGGGGCCAGTGTTTCCAAAGGAAATCTGATTCCGGGTGATCTCGTGTTTTTCTCTACATATGAACCGGGAGTTTCTCATACGGGAATATATGTAGGAAATAATCAATTTATCAGTGCTACTACGAGCAGCGGGATTCACATAGACAGCTTGGACAGTGAATATTGGGGATCGCGGTATATCGGTGCCAAACGCGTTAAGCGCTAAGAGTCGGTCGACAGCCGGTGACAATGGAATATATATTATAAGACCGGCTTTTGACCGGAGTACAAGGAGTGTTACTGCAAATGAAGTACATGACGGGTAATGAAATTCGTAAGGCATACTTGGATTTTTTTGAAAGCAAAAAACATTTAAAATTACACAGTTTTTCCCTCGTGCCGGAAAACGACCCGAGTTTACTTCTTATTGGTGCCGGTATGGCTCCGCTCAAGCCCTATTTTACCGGTAAGTTGGTACCTCCCTCTTATCGCGTGACAACCAGTCAGAAATGTATTCGTACGGGTGACATCGATAATGTCGGTCGTACGGCACGCCATCATACTTTTTTTGAAATGCTCGGCAATTTTTCCTTCGGTGATTATTTCAAGAAGGAAGCTATTACCTGGGCGTGGGAGTTTTTGACTGAAGTTCTTGAGCTTGATACGAATAAACTGTATGTTACCGTTTATCCCGAAGATGAAGAAGCTTATGATATTTGGCATAATATCGTCGGTTTGGCGGATGAACGAATTTTTAAACTGGAAGATAATTTCTGGGAAATCGGTGAAGGCCCTTGCGGACCCGACTCGGAAATTTTCTACGATCTCGGCCCTGAACGGGGATGCGGTAAACCTACTTGCAATGTCGGCTGTGATTGCGACCGCTATTTGGAAATTTGGAATCTCGTTTTCACCCAGTTTAATAAGACAAAAGACGGATCGTATGAACCGTTGGAAAAGAAAAACATTGATACGGGTGCCGGGTTGGAACGATTGGCATCGGTCATTCAGCAGAAAGAATCGAACTTCGAAACGGACTTGCTGTTCCCTATTATGCAAAGGGTCATCGATGTGTGTCACGGTGATTACAATAATAAGGAACAAAAGATTGCCGTCAAGGTTATCGGCGACCATATTCGTGCCGTTACGATGATGATCGGTGACGGTATTTTGCCGTCAAACGAAGGTCGCGGTTACGTACTTCGCCGTATTTTACGTCGTGCCGTTCGCTTCGGCCGTGTCCTCGGCATTGAAGAAGCCTTCCTGGCGGATTTAGTCGATATTGTTATTGACATGTATAAGGAAGCATATCCTGAATTGGCGGAACGTAAAGAGTTGATTAAGACCGTTATTGCAACGGAAGAAGCTCAATTCAGTGCGACTTTGGCACAAGGTTTGGAACTTCTAAACGCCATGATTGAAGATGCCGACGGGACGGGTGTCTTGGCAGGCGAGAAGGTATTCAAACTTTACGATACTTTCGGTTTTCCTGTCGAACTTACGGAAGAAATTGTTCAGGAACACGGAATGACCATTGATCATGATGGTTTCGACAAGGCGATGAAGGCACAACAGGAACGGGCCAGAGCGGCACGGGCCAAGGTGTCCGCCAAGGTAGCCACGCCGGATACGACAGGTCTCGATCAGTCCGCATTGGTTAAAGATGAAAATGCCGTTAACGCACGAGTCGTACTTATCGGTATCGACGGAGCTGCTGTTGAACGGGCTGAAAAAGATACGGCTATAACGATTATTCTCGATAAAACACCCTTCCATGCAGAAGGCGGCGGCCAAATAGGGGATACAGGGTATATTACGGGTCCTTCGGGAAAGGCGGAAGTAACGGATACGAAGTCTTTGGCGAACGGCTTAACCTATATGATTGCTATTGTAACGGAAGGCAGCCTGTCTAGGGGCGATGAAGTCGATATTACGGTCGACAAGGTTCGTAATCTGGATATTGCTCGTAATCATACGGCAACTCATTTATTACAGGCAGCGTTGCGTAAGGTTCTCGGTACACACGTCAACCAGGCCGGTTCTTTGGTAACTCCCGAACGGTTGCGTTTCGACTTCACCCATTTTTCACCTATGACAAATGAAGAGTTGGCGGAAGTAGAAAAAGAAGTTAACCGTCAGATTATGAAGAACGTAGATTTGGAAATTGAAGAAATGCCCGTTGACGATGCTATAAAAAAAGGAGCTATGGCACTTTTCGGTGAAAAGTACGGGGATATCGTTCGTGTTGTCAACGTCCCCGGATTCAGCTGTGAACTCTGCGGCGGATCACACGTCCCCAATACGTCCGTTATCGGTTCCTTCCGTATTGTGGGAGAATCCGGAACGGGTACGGGTATTCGTCGTATAGAAGCCGTTACGGGTAAGGCGGCTCATGAACGGGCTGTAGCCGATGCCGTCTTGTTGCAGGAAGCAGCGACTTTGTTAAAGAGCAAAGAAGCGGATATTCCCGCTAAGATTGAACAATTATTGACAGCTCTTAAAGAAGCGGAAAGGGAAGTAGCTCAACTCAGTCATAAGTTGGCTACCTCATCGCTTGATGATATCTTGGCGGCTAAAGAAGAAATTCACGGAGTATCCGTTACAGCGGCTTCCGTCACTGTTGATTCGGCAGAAGGATTAAGAGATATGGCCGATATGGTCCTGGATAAGGTTGGCGGAATTGTTCTCCTGGGTGCCGTACAGGGGGATAAAGTCAGCTTTGTATGCAAGGTTGACAAGGAACTTACTAAACAGGGCTATCATGCCGGAAAGATTGTAAAAGCAGCGGCCGTAGCAGCCGGCGGCGGAGGCGGCGGACGTCCCGACATGGCACAGGCCGGCGGCAAAGACCCGCAAAAATTGGAAGAAGCGCTCAAGGCCGGTAAAGAGGCGGTACAAGGTGCAGGTAAATAGAACCGCAAAAGCTACTCGAAGGGAGAGTGGGCAAGATGTCAGTAAACGATAAAACGATGGTTGTAAGCAGCAAAGATGATCAAAGTGTTGCTTCCATGATTTTAGAAGATGTATATAATTCGCTAAAGGAAAAGGGCTATAATCCTATCAGTCAAATGGCAGGATATCTCCTTTCCGGAGATCCGACATACATTACGAGTCATAACAACGCTCGCAGCAATATTCGCCGTCTGGAACGGGATGAATTAGTGGAAGAATTGTTAAGTTCGTATGTCAAACATCGGAATCTTTAAATTATGCGAATTTTAGGACTGGATGTAGGCTCTAAAACAATCGGAGTGGCTTGCAGTGACGCCCTGTTGCTGACAGCTCAGGCCGTAGGCACACTGAAACGTCAATCGCGACGTAAAGATTGTCTGGCTCTTGCGGATATATGCAAGGAAAAAGAGGTGCATCGCATTGTTGTCGGAAAGCCTTCTCACATGAACGGTGATAAGAGTGCGAATACGGAAAAAATCGAGCAGTTTGTAGAGAAATTGAAGAAGACGGTACCGCAAACGGAAATCGTTTGGTGGGATGAACGATTGACGACGGTTATGGCGCAGCGGCAGTTGATGGAGGCCGGCGTGCGCAGAGAAAAGCGTAAGGCCGTTGTCGATACGATTGCAGCCGTATTCATATTGCAGAATTATTTAGATGCTCAAGGAGGATAACATGTCTGAAGAATTAATGGACGAATTCGAGTTGATCACCATTACGAGTGAAGACGGAACGGAAGAATTCTTTGCCGAAGCCGATTCTGTGGAATATGAAGGGAAAACCTTCATTCTTCTCGTACCCGTTACGGAAGAAGGAGAGCTTCGTGAAGAGGCGGATCCTATTCTGGCTCGGATCGAAGAAGAAGACGGAGAGGAAATTTTCGTATCTCCTACGGAAGCTGAATTTGATGCCGTCATTGCCGAGTTTGAAAAAGCATCGGCTGAAGAAGAGGAATAATTAATAAGCAAAGAGGGTCATACAGCTTAATGCTGTATGACCCTCTTTGCTTACAAAAAAGAGAACGGAAGCGGAGATTCCGTTCTCTTACATATGAACATTATTGACCTTGCCGTACATGTAATGAATTCTGAGGTGTTGTCGTACCGTCGAGTTTCCACGTATTTTCCAAAACCCTGAAGTTCAGAGATGACCATTGGCGTTGAATCGATGTAATCGTTGCATTAAGAGTATAAAGCATGTGGTTATGTTTATCATAGTCCCGTTCCGTCTGTGCTATACGTGTTTCCTGTGTTCTGACGGTAATAGTCAGTTCCATAATCTGCCATTGCAGGAAGAGAATATAAGCAGCTTCAAAAAGAATGAGGATAAAGGCTGTCAAGACGAAACGTCGAAGAAGTACGTCGTGCTTACCATCCCGGGCAGGGAACGTTTTTATAAAATCTTTCAATTCCGACGTCTTATCCGCAAATTTACTATACATTGGATGAAATGCGCGTTCTGTTTCGTACGAAATCAAGCCATAGTTGAGCCGCATGAGACAGATAATGACCGCGTTTCCAAATAACGTATAATACATGGAGTATTTTGGGCTCAACCAAGGGACGAACGACAACGGATTCGTAGACTCGCGGTGCCGATTCTTTAGTGGGGCAGAGGCGACTGGGTAAAAGTGCAATACCTAAATTGGCGACAACCGTTTGAATCATGAGATCTCGTTGACTCGTTTCAAAAACGATTTTCGGCTGAAAACCGATTTTCTTACAGTTCGTAATAATTTCGTCATGTAAGTTGAAATCGTCGCGATAGAGGACGAGCGATTCGTTAGCTAACTTTTTTAAAGGAATGGTTTTTTCCTTACTGAGCGGATTATCCCGGTGAATGATAACATTCATGGGGTCCTGGTCGAGGAAAAATGATTCAAAATCTTTTTCCTTCGGTTGTGTGCAAACGATACCGAGATCGATTAAACCTTCCTGCACGCTGATGCCGACCTTTTTAGAACCGTGTTCATATAAGTCAAGTTCAATTTGCGGATATTCCTGTTTAAAAGCACCCAACAGGTTGGCAAAGACGGGGGCACCCGTAATAGGAGGCAGACCGATAAGCACTGTTCCTTGTTCCAATTTGAATTCATTTTCGAAATCCGTTTTCAAATGCTCAAACATAAAAACAACCCGTTTGGCATGTGTCAAGAAGATTGCGCCCGCATCAGTCAGCTCGACAGCCTTGGCGTTACGCATAAAGAGAACTACGCCTAACTCGTCTTCCAATGCCTTAATAGTGCGGCTGATGGCTGATTGAGAAATATGTAAAGTCCGTGCTGCCTTGCTGAAGGATTTCTTATCGGCGACTTCAGTGAAATATTTCAAATGATGAAAATCCATCTCAACACCTCCTAGAGTGATAGGATACTAATCAAGTATACGTTTACAAATTTGCACTTTTTAATAGTAAAAACAGCAAGGTCGAGCTATTGAATTTCAAATTTGCAAAGCATATAATGAACGTGAAAAAGTTAGAAAAAACGTTCATGTACTGGTCGAAAACCGCATGAATATTGCCACTTCCGGGCACGTCCATATGTAGTAGTATTATTATTCAGTATATTACATGATCTGTCTGATGGCAATATTTTTTTGGCGGAATTCAGCACCTTCGCGGGCTTTATACAAAAAAAGTATTGCCGCGGCGTATATGTATATAATGTGTAATCTACACGTACATATGAGTGGACTGGACTGGTGGGTTTTTAACTTTGATTTCAATATATTCAATTATATATTGGTCTTTATTCAATAGTTAAAGGAGCGTGTTGTTTAATGAGTAAGTTCAAAACCATGGACGGTAATGAAGCAGCAGGTTGGATATCCTATGCATTTACGGAAGTAGCTGCTATTTACCCGATTACGCCGTCTTCGCCGATGGCTGAACATGTTGATGATTGGCAGGCACAGGGACTGAAAAATATTTTCGGTAACCCTGTAAAAGTTGTTGAAATGCAATCCGAAGCCGGTGCGGCAGGCGCATACCACGGCTCTTTACAGGCCGGTGCATTGACTACCACCTACACGGCCTCTCAAGGGTTCCTCTTGATGATTCCGACCATGTATAAAGTTGCCGGCGAATTGTTACCGGGCGTATTCCATGTTGCTGCTCGTGCCTTGGCTAATCACGCACTCAGCATTTTCGGTGACCATCAGGACGTTATGTCCGCTCGTGCGACAGGTTGCTGTCTTTTGGCGGAATCCAATGTTCAGGAAGTTATGGACCTTTCCGGTGTAGCTCACTTGGCAGCTTTGAAGGGATCCTTGCCGTTTATCAACTTCTTTGACGGTTTCCGCACGTCTCACGAAATTCAAAAAGTTGAAGTTATGGAATTCGACAAACTCCGTGATCTCGTTGATCAGGATGCTCTGAAACGTTTCCGTCAACGTGCACTCAATCCGGATAATCCGGAAATTCGCGGTACTGCCGAAAACCCGGATATTTACTTCCAGCATTGTGAAGCAAACAACAAGTTCTATGACGCAATGCCGGATATCGTAGCTGATTATATGGCTAAGATTTCCGAAATTACGGGCCGTACATACAAACCGTTTAATTATTACGGTGCAGAAGACGCTGAACGCGTTATCGTATCTATGGGTTCCTTGTCCGACGTTGTATACCAGGCAGTTAACTACTTGAACGGCAAAGGCGAAAAAGTCGGCGGTATTAACGTTCATCTCTATCGTCCGTTCTCTGCGAAACATTTACAGGCCGTATTGCCTAAGACGGTTAAGAAGATTGCCGTTATCGACCGTACAAAAGAACCGGGTGCTATGGGTGAACCCTTGTACCTTGATATCGTAAACTTCGCTAAGACGGTAGGCCTTGATGTAGACATTATCGGCGGTCGTGCAGGTCTCGGCTCGAAGGACGTTCTTCCGGAAGATATTCTCCCCGTATTCGAAGAACTCCAGAAAGATCATCCGATGCACGGTTTCACTATCGGTATCGTTGATGACGTTACGAATCTTTCCTTGCCGCGTGCCGACAAAATGCCTTTGGATACGACCGGTCTTACGGCTTGCAAATTCTGGGGCTTCGGTTCCGACGGTACAGTCGGTGCCAATAAATCGGCTATCAAGATTATCGGTGACCATACGGACTTGTATGCACAGGCGTACTTTGCTTATGATTCCAAGAAATCCGGCGGCGTAACGGTATCTCACTTGCGTTTCGGTACGAAACCTATCGATATGCCGTACTTGATTGATGCGGCGGACTATATTGCTTGTCACCGTCAATCTTATGTAAAACGTTTTGATTTGCTTCGCGGCATTAAAGACGGCGGTACGTTTATGCTTAACTGTACCTGGTCTGATGAAGAACTGGATCATCAACTGCCGGCACGCATTAAACGTGCGATTGCTAAACACCATGTAAAATTCTACACCTTGAACGGTGATGCTATCGGTCAGAAACTCGGCCTCGGCACACGTATCAACATGGTAATGCAGGCTGCTTTCTTCGCACTTGCAAAAGTTATCCCCTTGGATGACGCTGTTAAGTACCTGAAAGACTCCATTGTCAAGTCTTACGGCAAGAAGGGTCAGAAGGTTGTTGACATGAACTGGGCTGCTGTTGATGCAGGTGTCGGTGAATTCCATGAAGTAAATTACCCCGCATCTTGGGCTGATGCTGTAGACGAAAAAGTGGAAGGCCGTCCGACAACGGAATATTTCGAAAACGTGGCAACTCCGATTCTCGGTCAGATCGGCGACGATTTGAAGGTATCGGACTTCATTGGCCGCGAAGACGGCACGATGCCTGCAGGTACGTCCAAGTTCGAAAAAGCAGGCCCGGCATTGTATGTTCCTTCCTGGGATGCTGAAAAATGTATCGGTTGCGTACAGTGTTCCTTCGTCTGCCCGCATGCTACGATTCGCCCCGTTTTGACGACGGAAGAAGAACGTGCAAAAGCTCCGGCAGGTTTCGTTACGGCACCTAAAGCTAAATCCGGTAAGGAATACGGCTTTACGATCGTAGTTGACCAACTCGACTGCCTCGAATGCGGTAGCTGTGCAAATGTCTGCCCGGCTAAGGCATTGACAATGGTTCCGAATACGGAAGAAGAACGTGCCAAGATGGACCTCTGGTATTATGGTACGGAAGAAGTGGCACCGAAAGCAAATCCGCAGAACAAGAAATCGGTTATCGGTTCGCAGTTTGAACAACCTCTCTTCGAATTCTCCGGTGCTTGTGCCGGTTGCGGCGAAACTCCGTATGTTAAATTGACGACACAGCTCTTCGGTGATCGCATGATGATTGCCAATGCAACAGGTTGTTCCTCCATTTACGGCGGTTCCGCTCCGGTTGCTCCGTATACGACAGATGCAAAGGGTCACGGTCCCGCATGGGCAAACAGCCTCTTTGAAGATGCTGCCGAATACGGCTTCGGTATGTTCGTAGGTGTTGATAAGGTTCGCAGAGACTTACTTGCAAAAGTAGAAAATGCCAAAGCCGTTGCATCGCCCGAACTTCAGGCGGCATTAAGCGATTGGGCTGCCAACTTTGCTGAAGGCGAAGGCACACGTGAACGTGCCGATAAAGTAACGGCACTTCTTGAAAAAGAAGCTGCAGGCAAGCCGGTTCTCGAAGCATTCCTCGACAACAAACAATATCTTGTAAAACGTTCGCACTGGATCTTCGGTGGTGACGGCTGGTCCTACGATATCGGTTTCGGCGGTGTAGACCATGTCCTCGCACAGGATCAGGATGTCAATATCCTCATCCTTGATACGGAAGTTTATTCCAATACGGGCGGTCAGTCTTCCAAGGCTACGCCGACAGCTGCTATTGCGCAGTTCGCCGCTTCCGGTAAACGTACGAAGAAAAAGGATCTCGGCATGATGATGATGTCTTACGGTTATGTATACGTAGCACAGGTTGCTATGGGTGCCGATAAGAATCAGCTCGTAAAGGCTATGACCGAAGCTGAAGCTTACCATGGTCCGTCCGTAATCATCGCATATTGCCCGTGCATTAACCACGGTATTCGTAAGGGTATGGGCAAGAGCCAGGAAGAAGAAAAATTGGCAGTTGCATGCGGTTACTGGGATATGTATCGCTACAACCCGGAACTCAAAGAACAGGGTAAGAATCCGTTCAGCCTTGATTCTAAGGAACCGGATTACAGCAAGTTCCAGGAATTCCTTGACGGCGAAGTTCGTTATGCGTCCTTGGCAAAAGGATTCCCCGAATTGGCACAGTCCCTCTATGAAAAGACCGTTGCGGATGCGCGTGCTCGTCGTGAATCCTATGTCCGTTTACAAGCGGGATTTGAAGCTAAATAATAGACTCGACAGAGTTAAACTTAACAACCGTCTCTCATTACGAGAGGCGGTTGTTTTTTTCTATTGTCAAAAAGATAGTAAGGATGTAAATACGCTATGGTAAATTATAGTTTTCTCAAAAAAGAGCTTTATTTGAGAATGAAAATGTGCTAGAATGAATTAACTAATTGATAGCTGTTATTTATTTCTTTAGCAGGCATATATGGACATGCGTTGGATATATGCCGAACCGTCACAGAAAACGGTGCGGCAATTACAAGAACAACTTCACATTTCAAGCTTATTGGCCCGTACACTTGTCAATCGGGGAATCACCGATTCGACAGATGCCAAGCATTTTTTGTATGATAGTATGTCGTCATTATACGATCCTTTTCTTATGAAAGATGTTCGTAAAGGAGCTGAACGTATTCTCACGGCTATTGAACGAGGCGAGCGAATCGTCGTGTACGGAGATTATGATGTAGACGGAATTACATCAACAGCCTTAGTGTACCGTTCTCTTTGTGATTTAGGTGCCGATCCGGCATTTTACATTCCTGAACGGCAGTCTGAGGGATATGGCTTGAACCGGGATGCATTGGAAGAGTTGGTGCGCGACAAAACCGAGGTGATTATTACAGTCGACTGCGGTATTTCTTCAGCTAAGCTGGTCAAGGAATTCAATACGCAGACAGATATTATCATTACGGATCATCACGAACCGTCGGAACATATTCCTGAAGGATATGCCGTCATTAATCCGAAGCAGAAAGACTGCATGTATCCTTATAAGGAATTAGCGGGAGTGGGGGTAGCTTATACGCTGTGCCGTGCCTTAAGAATGCTGGCCGGCAAGACAGATGGTGAGAAATATACATCTCTGGTTGCGTTGGGCACCGTGGCGGATCTGGTACCGTTGACGGGAGAAAACAGAATCTTAGTGGCTGACGGATTGTCACGTATAGCCGAAGGTGATAATTGCGGAATTCAAGCTTTAATAAAAACAGCGGGATTGGATGCGACGAAAATTTCGGCAGGAAATATCGCTTTTTCCGTTGCGCCTCGGTTAAATGCTGCCGGGCGTATCAGCCATGCCGAAAAGGGGGTCTTTCTTCTCTTGGAGAAAGACTCTGATAAGGCAAAAGAAACAGCTGAAGAACTGCATGATTTAAATACACAGCGACAGGAAATTGAGTGGGCTATTACAACGGCAGCCATAGACGAGGTGGAAAATGAAGGATATGAAGACGACCATGTACTTGTTGTTGCCGGTGACGGTTGGCATAGCGGAGTTATCGGTATAGCCGCATCCCGTTTAATTGAAAAGTACTATAAACCGTCTCTGGTCATATCCCTTAAAGACGGTGTGGGTAAAGGGTCATGTCGGAGTATTACCGGTTTTAATATGTATGAAGCCTTGAATTCGTGTAAAGAACTTCTCATTCAGTTCGGAGGACATGCCATGGCTGCCGGCTTTTCCGTTGCCCAGGAGAATATTGACGCTTTGCGAGAACAGCTGAACGAATATGCGTTACGGCATTTGACGGAGAAAGACTATATTCCCGTATTGAATGTAGATTCCGTGGTGGCAGGTGAGGACATAACGGTCGATACGGTCCACGAATTGAGCCTCCTTGAACCTTACGGTATGGGAAACACTCGGCCTCTCTTCGTTTTAAAAAATGCACTCCTTTACGATATTAAGGAAATAGGCAGACAGAAGACGCATTTGCGGATTGTTGCTGAAAGTGAAGACGGTTGTCGCTTAAGCGGTGTAGGCTGGTCGATGGCTGATAAGGCGGACTATATATTACGGAATGATGAAGTGGACCTGGCCTTTCAGCCGGAACTCAATACGTATCACGATCGGACTACGGCCCAACTTGTATTGCGTGATATGCGCTTAACCCATGAATACAAGCCGACCCTTACGAGAAACGATATGGTGGACATATATAAGGTTTTAAAGACCTATGTAGGGGAAGGCCGTCGTACTGTCAGTGACACAAGACGGTATATGCTTGATGCCGTGACATTGATAGACGGACATGATGTACTGACGGCCCTACAGGTTTTTAAGGAACTGGGGATACTGGTTACTGCATCTGATGATGAAGATATATATTATGAAATGCCCGCTCAGGGAAGTAAATTATCTTTAAACGATTCGCCCACATTCAGGGCGGTCGGCTCGGGTTTATAAGGAGGCAGAAAGATGGAAATTTCGAAAAAGGAAGAAGCCTATAATCGCCTCATAGAAATAATTAAGTCATATCAGCCCGATGAAACTTGCGAAAATATTCGCAAAGCATACGAATTGGCCGATGAGGCACATAAGGAACAAAAGAGGGTTAACGGGGATCCGTATATCCTTCATCCCTTAGCTGTAGCGGAAATTCTGGCTGATATGGAAATCGATACGACGACGATTACGGCATCTTTGTTACATGATGTCGTAGAAGACACGGAGTATATGCTGGAGGATATTGAACGGATCTTCGGTAAGGAAGTGGCCTTTCTTGTTGACGGCGTTACCAAGTTAAACCGTTTGGACTATCGTACCAAAGAGGACCAGCAGGTTAACAGTATGCGTAAAATGTTCTTGGCCATGGCTAAAGACATTCGTGTCGTCGTTATTAAGCTGGCAGACAGACTGCATAATATGCGAACCTTAAAGTACATGCGTAGTGAAAAACAGAAGCGCATTGCTCAAGAAACATTGGAAATTTATGCTCCGTTGGCACATCGCTTAGGGATTTTCAATATTAAGTGGGAACTGGAAGATTTGTCTTTCCGCTATATGGAGCCTGACAAGTATTACGACTTGGTAGATCAAATGAAAGAAAAACGGAAGGTTCGCGAAGAAATTGTCAATGAAGCTATTGATGTACTGAAAAAGACGCTGACCGAATCGTCCATCAGCTTTGAAATAAACGGAAGGCCCAAGCATTTTTACAGTATTTATAAAAAAATGAAGAAAGACAATCGCGATTTGAGTCAAATTTACGATCTTTACGCCATTCGCGTTATTGTCGATACAGTTCAGGATTGTTACGGTGTTCTTGGTATTGTCCACAGTTTGTGGAAACCTCTGCCTTATCGGTTTAAGGATTATATTGCCATGCCGAAGCCGAATAATTATCAATCTCTTCATACGACGGTTATCGGTACGCGCGGACAGCCTGTCGAAATTCAAATTCGTACATGGGATATGCACCATATTGCCGAATACGGGGTAGCCGCTCATTGGCGGTATAAGGAAGGCAGAGCCTCGCAAAAGGCGACAGGTTTTGATGAAAAGATGGGGTGGCTGAGGAATATGTTGGAATGGCAGGATACGAGCAACCCTCAAGAGTTTGTAAATGCCCTTAAACTGGACGCCTTTTCCGATGAAGTATTTGTATTTACGCCGCGCGGTGATGTTATCGATTTACCGCAGGGAGCTATTCCCATTGATTTTGCATACCGCATTCATACGGATGTAGGCCACCGGTGTGTAGGGGCCAAGGTTAACGGAAAAATAGTGCCTTTGGACTATGCCTTGAAGAACGGTGACATTGTCGAGGTTATTACCTCTAAAACCGGCAAGCCGAGTTTGGACTGGTTGAAGATTGTAGGCAGTTCGGAAAGTCGCTCGAAAATACGGAACTGGTTTAAAAAGGAAAACAGAGAAGAAAATATCGAAAAAGGATCAGCCGCTTTGGAAAAGGAATGCAAGCGCCTCGGTCATGATTGGAAGCTGGTAAGTCATTCGGGTCGTATAGCCAAGGTCGCCAAGCAGATGAATGCCGGTACGGAAGATGATTTACTGGCTGCTGTCGGTTACGGCGGGTTTGCCGTCAATACGGTTCTTATTAAGCTCTTGGAACTGCATAAAGAATTGGATAGAGTTGATGACGAGCAGAATGAAAAATCGCTTATTGAAAAGCTCAAACCTCGTAAAGCATCGGGACACAATCATTCGGGGGTTCTCGTAAAAGGCGAGTCGGGACTGCTCGTGCGGTTATCAAAATGTTGCAGCCCTGTTCCGGGAGATCCGATTATCGGCTTTGTTACCAGAGGCAGAGGGGTTTCCGTCCATCGGGCGGATTGTCCTAATGTGCGCCTTGATGAAGACGTGGACCGACTGATTGATGTGGAATGGGATTACGGCATGTCCGAGTCTTTCGAGGTAAATATGGAAATTTCGGCCTATGACAGGACCGGCATGATAGCCGATATTATGGCTGCTTTGGCAGAGATGAAGATTTCTATTACGTCCATTAACGCTAAGGTATCGGAAACAAAGAGTGTAACCATTCACTTGGGCATCAGTATTAAGGACTTAGCCCAATTCGAATTTGTTGCTACGAAAATTCGTCGTTTGAAGGATGTATATAAAGTGCAGCGTTTTACGGGAGGCAGTCAGTCATGAGAGCGGTTATACAACGGACAATACGTTCTTCCGTGACATCGGAAGGAACGGAAACGGGACGCATCGGTGCAGGACTGACGGTTCTTCTGGGGGTAGGCCGGGACGATGACGAAAAAGATGTTGTTTACACGGCGGATAAAATATTGAATCTTCGCATTTTTGAAGATGAAGAAGGTAAGATGAATCAGTCTCTCTTACAAAAGGGCGGTGAAATGTTGGTCGTTTCCCAATTTACCCTGTACGGAGATGCACGTCACGGACGCAGACCGAGTTTTACGGCAGCGGCGCCTCCGGATTTGGCGAACCGGTTATATGAAGAGTTTGTACAGTACGTGGAAAAACAGGGTGTTCGTGTGGCGACGGGAGTTTTTCAGACGGAAATGGTCGTCTCTTTGGATAACCACGGTCCCGTTACGATTTTGTTAGACAGTAAGAAAGAATTTTAGGAGGCGAACGCTTATGGCCATACAGTATAAGACCCTTCCGCTCGGCCCGTTGGAGACCAATTGTTATATTGTCTATGACGATGTTGAAAAAGAGGCGTTTTTAATTGACCCGGCATGGGATTATGAGCAAATTGATAAGGCTCTTGACGTTCTCGGGGTGACTCTCAGGTTCGTGTTCTTAACGCACGGACATGCCGATCACATCGGTGCGTTACAGGAAGTGAGAAATCATAAGGACGTGCCCGTGTATATCGGTAAGGGTGATGTGGATCTCATTGCAAACTCACGTAACAATTTATCTATGTTCCTGGGTAAGGAAATCGTTATCACGTCGCCTGAACACATTGTTACGGACGGAGAAGTTATAAACTTTGCGGGTGTACCTTTTAAAGTAATCGAAACGCCCGGACATACCCCCGGCGGCCTTTGCCTGTACGGTGCGGGACTCTTGTTCGCCGGAGATACGCTGTTTCGTTGCTCAGTGGGAAGAACCGATTTTTACGGCGGTGATTCTCATGTTTTAGTTAGCAGTATTGAAGAAAAATTAATGAAATTACCTGATGACACGGTAGTGCTTCCCGGTCACGGGCCGGCTACGGATATAGGGTATGAACGGAGAAATAATCCGTTCCTCGGCGGAGGCTGGTAAGGTGTCTAATAATAAAACGATTGAATTCAGGTTGCGCGTCGTTCTCATGATTTTGGGTGTGTGCCTGTTTTTAGCAGTAAAGGAAATTTATTGGCCCGTTATTGTATCATTGATTATTACCTTTATTTTGACGCCCCTTAGGGATGGGATTCAAAAAGGACTGGTGCGGCTCTTTAGAAGACAGGTGCCGATTGATATTTCAATTTTGCTGTCATTTGTTGTTTTGATTGCAGTCATTGCCGTCATGACAAACAGCATTTTGAAACCCTTAATCGGTCAGTTAAACCTGCTGGCCAATAACTTCAGTACCATTGTCAGTCAGACGTATGAGCTTGTAGTTCAACTTGAAAGCGATCAGGCACCTATTTATATTCCCGATCAGGTCAAGGCAATTGTTAATGAAGCCTTTATTAAAGTCAGTAACTACGGCATTGACGGCATTTCAAATCTGGTTAAATCGGTCTTTGCCATTGCCGGTACAGTCGTAGAGTTTTTTGTCGTTCCCTTTATAACCTTTTATTTTTTGAAGGACGGGGAACGGATGATGAACGCCTTTGTCAATCTGTATCCGTCCGACTATAGGCTTCATTTACGCTCGTATTTCGAAGAACTGAGCCTTGTTTTGAGTCGCTATATTCGCGGGCAGCTTCTTATGAGTTGCATTATAGCCTGCCTGACCTTTACGGGGATGTGGATTATGGGGGTTCCCTATCCTTTGGTCATTGCTCTCTTAGCGGCCATTACGGAGTGGATTCCCGTTATCGGGCCCATTGTCGGGGCCATACCGGCTATCCTGCTCGGTGCGACTATCAGTCCGTCCCTGGCTTTGAAAGTTCTCATTTTTTACGCTGTGGTTCAGCAAATAGACGGGCATCTGATTATGCCTCAGGTCATGGGGAAGGTTATCAGCATCCACCCTGTGGTTATCGTCATTGCCCTTTTAATAGGCGGCACCCTTTTCGGTGTAGCCGGTATGATTTTGACAGTGCCTCTTGTAGCCGTATTGCAAACGACGGCACGGCACTTATGGTTTTTCAGTTCTTATAGAGAAAGGATGTCAAAGAACGATGGAAAAGACTAAAGATGATGTAATGGAATTGATGATGAAACGCATGAAAGATAAGATTAAGGACCAGAAATATAAGATGACGTCTCAGCGTCAAGTGGTCTTGCGAGCTTTTGTGGAAAGCACGGCTCGTCATTTAAGTGCTGAAGACGTTTTTGAACTGGTTAAACAGACGGCCCCCGATATCGGGTTGGCGACTGTATACAGAACTCTTGATCTGTTTACGCAAATGGACTTGTTGAAAAAATTGGATTTTGATGACGGTTGTAGTCGTTATGAGTTGAATGATTGTGAAGAAGACGGTCATTTCCACCATCATCTCATTTGCCTTGACTGCGGTAAGGTGTGGGAATGCAAGGACGATTTATTGGAAACATTGGAAACGATTTTGGAAAAGAGATTGCATTTCCATACGGTAGATCACCAATTAAAAGTGTACGGCTATTGCGAAGAATGTGAAGCGAAACGTAAGGCTGCCGGTTTAGACAACGGCTTTCCGCAGGAAACGGATCGTGACTAAAAAAGCGGCCGCATATGTATATACGGGACCTGACGACTGGCATGGCTTTGTCGGTCAGGTCCTTGCTTCATTAGGATATGTTTATGATAGAGAAGGTAAGGACGCGGCTGTTCGTCTTGCAAGTCGGAAAAAAGGCTTGATTTTGGACGGATATTTTACGGATTCGAACGGACAGGCTCGTAATTTCGGGCCCTACGTCGTTACTACCAAGAAGGAAGTAAAGAACTATCTGCTCGAGGCTTGCCGCACCTTGACAAAGAGACCGCCTTCACCGTGGGGGAAACTTACGGGTGTTCGCCCTTTAAAACTCGTTCATACTCTTTTTGACGAAGGTCTGTCGCCTGAAGGAGTACGACATCGGCTAGGTAAAGAATTCGATGTAGCGGACAGAACGGCGGATTTGTTGGTGCAGGTGGCAGTGACACAGCGACCTTATGTTGTACAACATGAGACTCGAGATGCGGCTTTATACGTAGGTATTCCGTATTGTGCCAGTCATTGTCTGTATTGTTCCTTTCCGTCGCGTCTTGTGGGAAATGAGAAAGCGGAGCGGTTACTGGATTTTACGAATAAGCTTATCGAGGATATACAGGATGTACAGCGCTTGTGTAGTGATACGGGGATTCGTATAGACAGCATTTATGTAGGCGGCGGGACACCGACTTCTTTGTCTGTAGAAGCTGTCGAACGCATTATGAGTGCTTTGCAGCCCCTGGCAGGAGCTTGTCGGGAATGGACGGTGGAAGCGGGGCGCCCCGATACCATGACCGAAGAGAAGGCGAGAATACTGAGAGCTTACGGTGTCGACCGCATCAGTATTAATCCGCAGACAATGCAACAACACTTGCTGGATGCACTCGGTCGTCGTCATACGGTGAGAGACATATACCGTATGTTCGATTATTGCCGTGACGCCGGCTTTAGTGTCATTAATACGGATTTTATTGCCGGTCTGCCCGGACAAACGGTAGAAGACATGCGGCAGAACCTGGAAGCCGTTTGCCAATTGGCCCCGGAAAATGTTACAATTCATACGTTAGCATTAAAAAAGGGGGCACCTTTGTTTCGCCATACTTTACGGGAGGAAATACCGCCTGTACAGGTTGTGGAAGAGATGGTAACATCGGCTGAAGAATCACTTTGTCGACAAGGATATGCTCCGTATTATTTGTATCGTCAGCAGTATATGGCGGCGGAGTTCGCCAATATCGGATATGCTAAGGACGGGACTATAAGTCGCTATAATATCGAGATGATGGAAGAACGACAAACCGTGTTGGGCGTCGGCCCGGGGAGTGCCACGAAGTTTATCGTGCCTCATAGAAAGATGGAAAAAATGTATATGCCTAAAGATATAGGGCAGTATACGGAAGCCTTGACAGAGCGGATGAAGCGACGTCGTCTTTTATGTGCTTCCGTATATGAAGGAGTGAATTGATAATGGCCATTACGGCACCGCGAGGAACTCAGGATTTTTTGCCCGAACAAACGGGAGACTGGCAGAAACTTGAAGAGAAAATCAGAAGTATATGCCGGATTTACGGGTTCGGCGAAGTGCGTACCCCCATATTCGAGAGTACGGAATTATTTTTAAGGGGTATCGGTGAAACGACGGACGTCGTTACGAAAGAAATGTATACTTTTGAAGACCGAGGCGGTCGGAGTATGACGCTCAGACCGGAAAATACGGCTTCTGTCGTCCGTGCTTATTTGGAACATAAACTTTACGGGGAGCAGAAGGTCCATAAGTTTTATTACATGGGACCCATGTTTCGACATGACCGTCCGCAAGCCGGTCGGTATCGTCAGTTTAACCAGTTCGGCGTAGAGGAGATAGGCTCTCAGGATCCGGCAGTAGATGCGGAAATCATTGCCATGGCCTTCCAACTCTTCCGTGAATTGGGTCTTAATGATTTGGTACTTCATTTGAATTCCGTCGGTTGCCCTAAGTGTCGTCCCGTGTACAGACAAAAACTTATCGAGTTTTTTGACGGTAAGAGGGATGAATTGTGTGACGACTGTAAGTCGCGATTGGATAAGAATCCCTTGCGCGTACTGGACTGTAAAGAAGACGGCGAACGCATGTTGTCTGAAGGGGTTCCCCTTATTACGGACTATTTATGTGAAGAATGTGCCGAACATTTTGAGAAGGTCCAGTCCTATTTGACGGGAATCGGTATTTCCTTTGAAAAGGACCCCCGACTGGTGCGCGGCCTTGATTATTATACGAAGACGGCCTTTGAAATCATGTACGCTCCCTTAGGGGCGCAAAGTACCGTGTGCGGAGGCGGGCGGTATGACGGACTGATTGAAGAAATCGGTGGCCCGTCCGTACCGGGGATCGGTTTTGCCGTCGGTATGGAACGGCTGTTGCTGACCTTAAAGGAACAAGGACTGTTGCCTCCCGTTGAAGAGCTTCGTCCCGCCTATATCGTTGCCTTAGGCGATGAGGCGAGAAAAGAGGCCTTTATCTTGCAACAAGCTTTGCGTGCCAAGAGTTTGTATGCCGAAATCGATACGAACGGACGCAGTATGAAGGGACAAATGAAGGCGGCCAACAAGATAAATGCCGATTTTACAGTAATTATAGGCGAAGACGAGTTGGCACAGGGACAGGCACAAATTCGCAATATGGAGACGAAAGAGCAGGAAACGGTAGCCCTCGGCGACGTTGTTGAATATATAGAAAGCAAGAAGAAGGGATGAGTTTAATGGATACAATGGAAGGATTGAGCCGCTCTCATTATTGTGCGGCCGTAACAGAAGAGGATCAGGGAAAAGAAGTCGTATTGTGCGGTTGGGTTGAACGTCGTCGCGATCACGGCGGTTTGATTTTTATCGACTTACGAGACCGTACGGGTATTATACAGGTCGTTGCTTCGCCGGACTATGAAAAGGAATCGTTTGACAAAGCGGAACAGGTTCGTACGGAATATGTCCTCGTTGTTCGCGGTATTGTCCGCATGCGTGATGAAGCGACAATAAACGAAAAGATGAAAACCGGCAAAATCGAAATTCGTTGTGAAGAATTACGAATTTTGAACACATCCAAAACACCGCCCTTCTATATTGAAGATAATATTGACGTAGATGAAAAGATACGTCTCCAATACCGCTACCTCGACTTGCGTCGTCCGGAAATGCAGAACAACCTGATTATGAGAAATAAGGTAAAGCATGCTATGCGTGATTTCCTCAATCAGCACGGCTTTATCGACATTGAAACTCCCGAACTTTGTAAAAGTACGCCTGAAGGGGCACGCGATTACCTCGTACCGAGCCGTGTCAACGAAGGGAAATTCTACGCTTTGCCCCAGTCACCGCAGATTTTTAAACAGCTGTTGATGATCTCCGGCATGGATCGGTATTATCAAATTGCACGTTGTTTCCGCGATGAAGATTTGCGTGCCGACAGACAACCTGAATTTACACAGCTCGATATGGAAATGTCTTTTATGAGTCAGGAAGATATTTTACAGTTGACGGAAGAAATGATCGGGTATGTATTCAAACAGGCTCTCGGTTATGAGATTCCCGGTCCGATTCAGCGCATGACTTGGGACTATGCTATGGAAAACTACGGTTCTGATAAACCGGACTTGCGTTTTGACATGAAGTTCAAAGATATTACGGAACTCGTAAAGGATACGGAATTCAAGGTCTTCCGTAATGTCGTTGATGCCGGCGGTCAAGTTAAGGCTATTAACGTTAAAGGGTATGCCGGTATTCCCCGTCGTGAATTGGACGGTTTGGTTGAATATGTTTCTACCTACGGAGCTAAGGGATTGGCTTGGATTGCCTTTGCGGAAGAGGGCATGAAGTCTCAGGTAAAAAAATTCCTCGGTGAAGATACATTAAAAGCTATCGGCGAAGCTTGCGGCAGTGAAACGGGTGACTTGGTTCTCATGATTGCCGATAAACCGTCTGTTGTAGCAGCCGCTTTGGGTGAATTGCGTAAAGAAATGGCTCGCCGCACGGGCATTATTGATGAAAATGCCTTTGCGTTTACATGGGTTGTCGATTTCCCCATGTTTGAATATGACGAAGAAGAAAAGCGTTACACGGCAATGCACCATCCGTTTACGGCTCCGCGCGACGAAGACTTGGACAAATTGGAAACGGACCAATCAAAAGTGTATGCAAAGGCCTATGACCTGGTCTTGAACGGTGTTGAATTGGGTGGCGGTTCTTTACGTATTTACCAACCCGATATTCAACAACGCGTATTCAAGGCTATCGGACTTACGGATGAAGAAGCGAAGCAGAAGTTCGGCTTCCTTCTCAGAGCCTTCGAATACGGAGCCCCTCCTCACGGAGGTTTGGCTTTCGGCTTGGATCGCATGATTATGCTGATGCTCAAGAGAAAGTCCATTCGCGACGTTATTGCTTTCCCGAAGACGCAAAATGCTATTGATCCCATGAGCGAAGCACCTTCGGAAGTAGCACCGAGACAGCTGCGCGAACTTCATATTGAAGTAGCTCAGGATTTGGTCAAAAAATAATAACACATAACAGTGCTTCTATCATAACGTTGAAGTCGGTATCAAAGAGATGGCGACTTCAACGTTATTTTTGTAAAATAAGAACTCGTCATATGCGGATACGTACCGTTGAGATAGGGGAATGAGAATGCAAAAGTATCCGCCTATACATGTCTAATTGTTATGTATCTTATAACTGTACCGTTTGACAAAGGAAAGGAGCGACAGGTATAATAATATAAGGTTATGTAACTGACGGAAGTGGAACAACCACGGGGAGCATAATCCATTTTAGCCGACCGTCTGGGCAATGATTCCGGGCAGAGTCGGTATTTTTTATGCCTCCTGCCACATATAAATGAGGAGTAACGGATATGAAACCTGTATTAAGCGATATCGAAATTGCACAGCAAACTGAGTTAAAACCGATTACGGAAATTGCCGAACAAGTGGGACTTACGGCAGATGATTTGGAATTGTACGGAAAATATAAGGCGAAGGTCTCTTTTGATGCTATTCGTCGATTACAGAGTCGACCGGACGGTAAATTGGTCCTGGTTACAGCTATTAACCCGACGCCGGCAGGTGAAGGGAAATCCATGACTACTATCGGCTTGGCTCAGGCTTTTAACCGCTTGGGGCATAAGGCTGTTGTAGCTATGCGCGAGCCTTCTTTAGGACCGGTTTTCGGGATTAAAGGCGGTGCGGCCGGAGGCGGGTATTCTCAGGTCTTGCCTATGGAAGATATAAATCTTCACTTTACGGGCGATATGCATGCCATTACTACGACAAATAATTTGTTAGCCGCAGCCATTGATAATCATGTACATCAAGGCAATGAATTGCGTATTGACGTGCGTCGTGTCATTTGGAAGCGGGTCCTTGATATGAATGATCGGGCATTGCGTAATTTGACTATAGGCTTAGGCGGTAAGGTATGCGGTTTTCCGCGTGAAGATCATTTTATGATTACCGTTGCGTCGGAAATCATGGCCGTCTTGTGCTTGGCTGAAGATTTGGAAGATTTAAAACAACGGATGGCTAAAATTACGGTAGCCTATGATTTGGACGGCAATTTGGTAACAGCCGGACAGTTAGGTGTAGCCGGGGCCATGGCCGTTGTTATGAAGGATGCTATTAAGCCGAACTTGGTACAGACAACGGAACAAACACCGGCGTTAGTTCACGGCGGGCCTTTTGCCAATATTGCCCACGGTTGTAATTCCGTTATTGCGACGAAACTGGCTATGAAAATGGGTGAAATTGCAGTAACGGAAGCCGGTTTCGGTGCCGATTTAGGGGCTGAAAAGTTTATGGATATAAAATGTCGTTTCGGGCATATTAAACCGTCGGCAGTAGTTATTGTAGCAACTGTCAGAGCATTAAAGATGCATGGAGGAGTAAAGAAGGCGGACTTACAGGAAGAAAATGTGAAGGCTTTAGAAGCCGGGTTTGCCAACTTGGCGAAACACATTGAGAATATGCGTATTTTCAATGTGCCCGTAGTAGTAGGAATCAATCGCTTCCTTTCCGATACGGATGCGGAGTTGGAAACTCTCACTCGCTTGTGTGAGGACTACGGTGTGCCTGTAGCTTTAAATGACTGCTGGGCTGAAGGCGGCGAAGGCGGCAAAGATATGGCCAACTTATTGCTGCCCTTAATGGAAAAAGATGCAAGTCCTTATTGCCCTTTATATGACGTAAATGAAACGATTCCCGAAAAACTGGAAAAAATAGTGACTCGCATTTACGGCGGTAAAGGCGTGATCTTTGAAGGGAAGGCTCAAAAACAGGTAAAGGAACTCGAAGCTTTCGGGTTGGATAAGATGCCCGTATGTGTCGCTAAGACGCAGTATTCTTTGTCTGACAACGCCGACCTTTTAGGCGCACCTGAAAACTTTTATGTAACGGTCAAAGATGTGCGTGTATGTACCGGCGCAGGCTTTATTGTTTGCGAGACGGGTAATATTATGACTATGCCGGGACTGCCCAAGGTGCCGGCGGCGAACAGGATGGATATTGATGAAAAAGGAAATATTACAGGGCTCTTCTAAAACCATGGGAATAGAAGATTTATCCGTACGTGAATTTTTAGATCAAACGGCATCGTCCGCTCCCGTGCCGGGCGGCGGGAGTATTGCCGCCGTTACGGCAGCTTCGGCCGCGGCCCTTATTGAAATGGTCATTAATTTGACGATTGATAAAAAAGGATATGAAGAGGTGCAAGGTCGAATGATTTCTATGAAATCACAGTTGCCTTCTTTGAGAAAATTGTATTTGCAGGCTGCTGATGCTGATGCGGCCGCATTTTCTTCCCTTATGGAAACCTTACGGCGACCGAAGGAAGAAAAAGGACGGGCGGAAGCGGTTCAAGCGGCGTTTAAAGAAGCGGCTGAGGTGCCTTTGACATTGGGGCAGGATATTTTTCCTTTGCTGACCATGGCTCGACAAGTTGTCGAGCACGGTAATATTTGGGCCGTTACGGACGGAGTTATAGCTGCCATGAATGCCAGAGCGGCTATGCGGGCGGCTTTTTACAGCGTTCGTGTAAATTTACAGTCTATTAATGACGGTGCTTATGTGTATAGGACATTGTCCATTATTTCCGATTTTGAAAGTCGTGCCGACGGACAGGAAAGGCTTATAGAGTCACTTTATAAAAAACGCCGATAGAAAAAGAAGGTTCTGCATTGTGCAGAACCTTCTTTTTATGCTCGTTTTGATGAGAAGTTGCTGAACCAGGCCTTGATACCTTCTTTAGGATATACGCCTACCATGGTATGCTGTAAAGCCTCGCGTACTTCTGCTTCATTTTCTAAAGGATAGATGGACTTATATTCGTCGTATACTTCCCAGAAATCTCGCATATGCAGATTGGCATACGTATCGCCGTATACTTTAAAGCACGAATCACAGAGCGTAATAAATACGGCTTCTTCTTCCTGTTGGGTTGCATCGTCAAGTCCACAGCAACGAGTATATAAATTGATATTGCCGAAGAGCTTGTGCAGGTAATCGTAGACTTTTGATGTCATCTTGGGCTCTAATTGAAGCAGCTTACAGCCGGGAGCAAAATAAATAGGAAATTGGGTTAAGTTATCTAATGTATCCATTTTCAACACCTCTTTTTAATAAATAACGATTCTTTAAATAAAATATATCATAATGAATGAGTTTCTTCAATTTTTGCAATTAAGAGCGTTAATAAGAGTCCTTCTCTTTTATAAAAAAAGTAAAAATCTGTTGAATATCTTTATAAAGAAGTTTTCTCACACTGCAAACTATATTGATCTTAAAAATATGATAATAAATATTAATTAATAATAAAAAATAAGAAAAATAAGTAAGTTGATTGCAAAAAAAGCAACATTATTAACCATCTCTTGCTATGGTTGCAATGTGTTATAATAAAAACCGGCAGTATGAAAGGGGCGATTTTATAAAAATTTGCCCGTTATATGTTGCGGAAAGAGAGTTGACAAAGTGATTACAAAAAAGAAAAAACAAGAGATGTTGCAACGCTTTCAAGATACATACGGAATCATGAAGCCTGCACTTATATATCAGTCGCCTTTTGAACTTTTGGTGGCTGTTGTCTTATCGGCTCAGTGTACGGATGAACGCGTGAATATTGTAACTGCCGGGTTGTTTCCGGAATACGCTTCTCCCGAAAAAATGTTGACCTTGGGAATTGACGGGCTGGAAGAAAAAATAAAGACTTGCGGTCTTTATCACAGCAAGGCCAAGAACCTATCGGCAACCTGTCGTATTTTATGTGAAGAGTATCAGGGGGAAGTGCCTAAGACCTTTGATGAATTAGTGAAACTTCCCGGTGTAGGGCGTAAGACGGCCAATGTGCTTGTCAGCGTTCTTTACGATACGCCGGCTATTGCTGTGGATACTCATGTGTTTCGTGTTGCTAATCGCATGCAGCTGGCTGTCGGTACGACGCCCGACAGTGTGGAAAAGGGTCTGCAAAAAGCCATCCCCGTTGAATGGTGGAGCCGGGCTCATCATTGGCTGATCTGGCACGGCAGAAGAATTTGCAAGGCTCGTAAACCCTTATGTGAGGATTGCTTCCAAAACGATATCTGTCCGTCGTCAACTGTGAGAGTTCGTTCCATTCATTGACAGGGAAAAAGAACATAGAGTAAGATAAAGACATCCTGTTAGACAGACGGTCAAGCAAGAAATATCTCTTACGGAGGTTTATGCTATGAGCTTACGGTATGTCAAAGGCAGTTATATGGATGAGATTCTCGTCAACGGGAATCCCGTACTGGTCGTTCTTGAAGGCTTGGAAGAAGGTAAGGAAAAAGAGGCCCGTCGATACGGTAAGAGCGTATGGGAATGGATACTTGCACATCGACCGCGCGTAGCGGCTCATGCACCGCTTATTGCCAAGTTTAAAAATGAACATTGGCTGAATGACGGTGAGCCGGAAATGACGGCCGAGCAAATTCGTGCCAGCCTGGAACGGATTAATTCTGTTTATATGACTTATAACGGAGACTTTGATGTCTTTTTTGCGACTAACGAAATTTTTGATAATCGTGCCGTCGTAATTACGATGAGTAAGGATTTCCAATTTAAGCAATTACGTCTGTTATAGTGATTGTAGACGTGCCGATTATATGCTATAATACAACAGATATTGATAGCGAGGTGAACCGATATGGCAAAACACATTATTACCATTAATACCGAATCCATTCAGAAGACGGCTCAACATGCAGGTTGCAGCGAATGCCAAACATCCTGCCAGTCCGCATGCAAAACGTCTTGCACTGTAGGTAACCAGGTTTGCACAAAATAAGTAATTAAGAGGGGACACCCTTTACCGACCAGGTAAAGGGTATTCTTTTTATGTGGAGGAAAAATGGCGGAAAAGATTCAACCCATGATTCATAAATATATTATGAAAGGGTTATATATGTTACTCGATGTTAACAGCGGTATTGTCAATGTAATCGATAAGCTGGCTTACGATGTTTTGGATACGTATAAGGGTAACAATAAAGAAGCGGTGTATACTGCCCTTGAAGGAACGTATACACACGATGAACTAACGGAAACGATGGACGAACTTGACGAGTTGATTAAGGCGGAAATGCTTTTTGCGCCCATGTGCGAGTCTTTTAAGGTCGTAGCCGATGAAAAACCGGTTGTAAAATCCTTATGCCTGAATATAGCTCATGATTGTAATCTTCGTTGTAAATACTGTTTTGCCTCTCAAGGCGATTATGACACGAATAAACGAGAATTAATGAGTTTTGATGTGGCTAAAAGAGCTATCGATCTGCTGATTGAAAGTTCGGCAGGCAAGCGGCAGCATTGTGAAGTGGATTTTTTCGGCGGCGAACCGCTTATGAATTTCGGGGTCGTCAAACAGACCATTGAATATATACGAAAACAGGAAAAGTTGCATAATAAGGTATTTAAACTTTCTCTGACGACAAACGGGCTTTTATTGGATGAAGAAAAAATTACATATTTAACAGATAATCATATCAGTCTGATTCTCAGCCTGGACGGCCGAGAGGATGTTCATAATCGTATGCGTCCCGATGCAGGCGGTCACGGCTCTTATAAAAGAATTGTTAAGAACCTGCAACATGCCGTATCCGGAAGAAACGGGGAAGAATATTATGTGCGCGGTACGTATACGAAATATAACCTTGATTTCACGGCTGATGTAGAGCATATGGCAGATTTGGGTTTTGACGGCCTGTCCATGGAACCGGTTGTCGGCGATGACCTGTCGTATGCTATCGACGAGTCGGATTTAAAACGTATCGATGAAGAATACGAAAATTTGACGGATTTTTATTTGGAACGCTATTTTAGTAGTCGCCCCGTTATTTACTATCACTTCATTATGGACTTATATCGAGGCCCCTGTATTGCCAAGCGTTTGCGCGGTTGCGGTGCAGGCCATGAATATATGTGCGTGGTTCCGAACGGAGATATATATCCCTGTCATCAGTTTGTCGGACAGGAAGAATATGCTATCGGCAGTGTATACGACGGCATAACGAATACGGAACTGCCCCGCTTATTCCGAGATATGCATGTACTCAATAAACCGACATGTTGCAAGTGTTGGGCTAAATTTTTCTGCAGCGGCGGCTGTCATGCCAATAACATTAAGTACGGCGGCAGTATAGACACGCCTTATGAGTTGGGCTGTAAGATTCAGAAAAAGCGTATTGAATGTGCCATGTATATTCAAGCTTTGATTGCTGTGAAAAAGCGGGAGGGAGAAAAAGCCGGTGAGTAAAATACGATTCTTTTTATGGATAGTCGTATATGCATATTTAATCTATGCACTTATCAAAGACGGTCCTTCATCGCTTGTAGTCGGGCTCTTGATTTTAGCAACCTTGACAGTAATCATGCAGGCATGGCTTCATAGCGAAAAACGGCGGAAATTACGTGAAAAATATGGAATGGACAAAGAAAAAGACGAGTGAAATGAATACGGTTCTTAAAATACACTAAAAAGGTTGACTTTGTAAAAACGATGGAGTAATCTAAGTGTAGTAAAAAAGTATGATTTAAAAGTTTATACAGGAGTGATTGGTAATGAGTGAATTATTACGTGTAGAGAACCTGAAGGTAACCGTTGACGGTAAAGAAATCCTCAAGGGTCTCGACTTAGTGATTAATAAAGGTGAAACTCACGTCATTATGGGTTCCAACGGGGCCGGTAAGTCGACACTGTTTCATTCGATTATGGGGAATCCTTCGTATTCCGTGACAGACGGTCATATTTTCTTTGAAGGACAGGATATTACACATATGCCCGTAAATGAACGTGCTAAACTCGGTATTTTTATGGCATTTCAGAACCCTATTGCCGTTAAGGGCATCAGCGTAGAAAACTTTATCCGCAATGCCAAGAGTACGATTACGGGAGAAACGCAACGAATTATGCCTTTTCGTAAAAAGTTGCGTGCTCAAATGGAAGAATTGCGTATGGAGAAGTCTTATGCGGAACGGTATGTAAATGACGGTTTTTCCGGCGGAGAACGAAAGAAGACGGAAATCCTGCAGATGACCATGTTGGAACCGAAATTGACCATGTTGGATGAAATAGATTCGGGGCTTGATGTCGATGCG
Organism: Megasphaera micronuciformis F0359; assembly: GCF_000165735.1. Lineage (GTDB taxonomy): Bacteria > Bacillota > Negativicutes > Veillonellales > Megasphaeraceae > Megasphaera > Megasphaera micronuciformis. The sequence continues at coordinate 778,262 of NZ_GL538208.1, read as the reverse complement.
GTTCGCGTTGTTTCCGACAGAGTTGCTGCTTATCACAATGGGGAAAATGCGGTTCTCGTCATTACGCATCACAGCGAAATTTTGCAAAGCCTGAAACCCGATTTCGTCCATGTTCTCATTGACGGAAAGATTGTGAAAAACGGTGATGCTTCCCTGATTGATGACATCGAAGCGAACGGGTACGATGTATATCGTACACAGGCTAAATAGGGGGCATTGTCCATGGCTGAAGAAAAAAGATTTGCCAAAGAACGGGAAAAGATAGAGTCTTTTTCCGACTTTAGCAATGTATATAACTTTAAAAAAGATTTCAAATATTCATATAAGACCGATGCGGGCCTTACTGAAGAAATAGTTCGGGAAATTTCGGCACAAAAGGACGAACCCGAATGGATGCTTCAGGCACGCCTGAAGTCGCTTGAACTCTTTTATAAAATAGATTACCCCACATGGGGGCCTGACATCAGCGAACTGCAAATGGACAACATCGTTACGTATGTGCGCCCCGATGCGGGGTTGAAAGCTGATTGGAATGAAGTGCCCGAAGACATTAAGGATACCTTCGATCGACTCGGTATACCCGAAGCGGAAAAGACGTCTTTAGCCGGTGTGGGGGCTCAGTACGACTCGGAAGTGGTGTATCACAGCATTCAGGAAGAATTGGTCAAACAAGGCGTAGTTTATACTGATTTTGATACGGCTCTGAAAGAACATGAAGATATTGTGCGCAAGCACTTTATGAAGCTCATACCGCCGACAGACCATAAGTTTGCGGCCCTGCACGGTGCCGTTTGGTCGGGCGGATCCTTCGTTTACGTGCCTGAAGGAGTCCAAGTGGATATTCCCTTGCAAAGTTATTTCCGTCTGAATGCTCCCGGCGCAGGACAGTTCGAACATACGATGATCATTGTAGAAAAAGGGGCAAAGGTTCACTTTATTGAAGGGTGTTCCGCACCTAAGTACAATGTAGCCAATTTGCATGCCGGGGCGGTAGAACTCTTTATCGGCGATGATGCGACCTTGACCTATTCGACGATTGAGAACTGGTCAAAAAACATGTACAACATGAACACGAAGCGCTCCATTGTCGGTAAGAACGGAACGATGAACTGGGTAACGGGTTCCTTCGGATCTCATACATCTTGCCTGTATCCTATGACGATTTTACAGGGAGAAGGAGCTCATTGCGAATTTACGGGCGTTACCTTTGCCGGTAAGGGGCAGTATTTAGATACGGGGTCCAAGGTGGTTCATAACGCACCGAATACGACGAGTAATATCGACTCCAAGTCCTTGTCAAAGAGCGGCGGTGTCTGTATCTATCGCGGCAGTGTCGTAATTAACGAAAAGGCGGAAGGTGCCAAGTCCAATGTAAGTTGTGAATCGCTTATGTTGGATGAAATTTCTCAGTCCGATACGATTCCGGCTATTGTTGTTAAAAATGATAATATCGACTTGGGTCACGAAGCTAAAATCGGTAGAATTTCCGATGAAGCCGTTTACTATCTCATGAGTCGCGGCCTTAGTGAAGATGAAGCCAGAGCCATGCTTGTGCGCGGTTTTGTTGAACCCGTTTCCAAAGCTTTGCCTTTGGAATATGCCGTGGAAATGAATAACTTAATTAATCTGGAGCTGAAAGGCTCGTTAAAATAAAGGAGGGTAATGATGAGTAAAGAATTATACAATGAATTGCCTCGTCCTACCTTCCGTTGGATGAAGGTCAATCATTTAGAACTAGACGGATTGAACGCCCCTTATTTGCCGTCAGTCGATATTGAACATATCGTGTCCGGCGATACGCAGGTTACTTTTTATCAAGGCAACGGACTTGACGATTTGGACGGCTTTGAAGGGGCTTCTCCCGAATCGTTGCGAGATGCTGTCAATCACAGCATGAACGGGTGCCTCATTCATGCACCTAAGGGTAGCAAAGGAACGGTTCGCCTGATTTATCGTGTAGAAGACGCGGTGCCGAATCTTACGGCACAACTTAAAATTGAAGCTAAAGAAGGCAGTGAAACGGAAGTATATCTTCTCTTTGAAGGGGATGCTCCGACAGGCAGTGTTAATATAGCCGAATATATTGAAGCCGAAAAAGATGCTAAAGTTACGATTAAAAAGATCCAATTCAACGGTGATTCCGTACGTCATATAGAACATCGTTGTGTCCGTGCCGCTGCAGAAAGTGAAGTTCGTTTTGTCAGCGCCGAAATGGGCGGGGCACAGACAATTTTATATTATAAAGTCGATTTGGACGGAGAAAAAAGCAAGTTCGTCAATCATGCCATGTATGTAGGTTATGATCAGCAGGTTTTGGATTTCTCTTACTGGGTCTTGCAAAAAGGTCGGAAATCTTATGCCGATATTTTGACGACAGGAGCCTTAACGGATACGTCAAAGAAAAACTTCCGCGGTACGCTTGACTTTTTACGCGGTTGCAGCAAATCCGTCGGTTCGGAAACCGATGAATGCCTGTTGCTCAGTCCGAAAGTACATTCCGTATCGTTGCCGCTTCTTTTGTGTAAAGAAGATGATGTAGAAGGTAATCATGCCAGCAGTGCCGGGCAAATCGACAAGGACATGCTTTATTATTTAATGAGCCGCGGATTCAGCGAAAAAGGGGCTCAACTGATTATTGTAGAATCGAATATTCGTCCCGTTATTGATGAACTGGGCGATGAAGAGTTGATTGCGCGAGTTCTTGACAGAGCCCGTGAAAAAATGCAGAAATACGAATAATAGAAAGGTGAGGGGTATGACAACGATTCGCGAAGATTTTCCGATTTTAAGCAAAGAACATAACGGGCACAAGCTCGTTTACTTCGACAATGCGGCGACGACGCAGAAACCTAAGCAGGTTATTCAGGCTATTGTCGACTTGTTGGAACATCATAACGGCAATCCGCACAGAGGGGCTCATATTCTCAGTGTAGAAGCCTCTCAATTATATGATGATGCCCGTGAAGCCGTACGCGAGCTGATCAATGCCAAGTACAGCGAAGAAGTGGTTTTCGTTCGTAATGCGACGGAAGGCCTGAATCTCATTGCCAGAAGTTATGCGGAAACGCATTTGAAGAAAGGCGATAAAATCGTCATCCCTATTTCGGAACACCATGCAAATCTGGTAACGTGGCAACGCGTCTGTCGTGTAACCGGTGCGGAATTGGTCTACATGTATTTGGACAAAGAAGGTCATTTTACGGATGAAGATTTAGCTAAGATCGATGATCGTACGAAAATCGTATCCTTTGCGGCTGTAAGCAATGTATTGGGTATGAAACGGCCCGTAAAAGAATTGGTAGCCCGGGCTCACGCAGTAGGAGCCGTGGCTATTGTCGATGCGGCTCAGGCTATTCCTCATATGAAGTGTGATGTTCAAGACTGGGATTGCGATTTTCTTGTTTTCTCAGGTCATAAAATGTTGGCTTCTGCGGGAACGGGTGTCCTTTACGGTAAGCGCGATTTACTGAATGATATGGAACCCTTCCTTTTGGGCGGCGACATGATTGAATATGTACAAGAACAGACGACGACGTTCAATGTCCTGCCCTTCAAGTTTGAAGCCGGTACGGAAAATGTGGAAGGTGCCGTTGCCTTGCATGCGGCTATTAAATATTTGAACAACTACGGATGGGACAAGATAGAAGAACATGAATATGAACTGACTAAGCGTTGTCTCGAAGGTATGAGAAAACTGCCGTATATTCATATCATCGGCTCGACCGATGCAAACGAAAAAACGGGGGTTATCGCCTTTACGATTGACGGAGTTCATCCTCACGATGCGGCCACCATTCTTGACAGCTACGGAATTGCCATCCGCTCGGGCCATCATTGTGCACAGCCTTACGGCGCTTATATTAAGGCGGAGGCTTCTAATCGTGTCAGCTTCTATATTTACAATACGCCGGAAGAAGTGGATTATTTCCTGGAAGTATTGCCCCTTGTTCGTAAGCAAATGGGCTTTAAGGACTAAAGGAGAGGCGAATGACAATGGAAATGGATCAACTGTATTCCGATATTATTCTGGAACACAATCAGACACAGGAAAACAAACATGAATTAGCCGATGCGACTCTTTCCGAACACGGGCATAATCCCAGCTGCGGTGACGATATTACGTTGCAGGTTAAAATAGTCGACGGTATTGTTAAAGACGCAGCTTATACGGGTCACGGCTGTGCTATCAGTCAGGCGTCGGCGGATATGATGATTGACGTTATTAAGGGAAAAACCGTGATCGAAGCCTTGCGACTTACGGAACTTTTTTTGAATATGATTAAAAGAGAAGTTACGGATGATGACGAACTGGAAGAGTTGGAAGACGCTATTGCACTTAAAAATATTTCCAACATGCCGGCTCGCGTTAAATGTGCCGTCTTGGCTTGGCACACGTTGAAAGAGGCGTTAGCTAAAGAAGAAAAACAATAATGGATTCCCTTTTGAGTGGAATAAAAAGAGCTCTCGATCGAAGATACGGCCGAGGGCTCTTTTTATATATGAGGTGTTATTCGGATTTTAATTTTTCATCTTCTCTACCGTATATTTGTAGGACTATCCAGATGGCCAAAGCTATGACAAAGGCAATGATACTCGTCCATTGAGCGGATTTAAAAGCCCAAAGAGTTGATACGTAGTCGCCCCTTAAATATTCGAGGAAAAAGCGTTCTACGGCATAGAGCATAACATATACACAAAAGACCTGACCCTTCTTATGCGGGAAGACGCTATATAAGAGAAGGGCTACGAAGACGAGAATATCGACTTGTCCCTCCCACACTTCGGCAGGCCAGAGCGGATTGTCGCCGTATGTACGATGGGCCAGGGTCGTTTCGGGATAGACGATGCCGAAAGAACCGCCCGTAGGATGGCCGAAAGCATCACCGTTCATTAAGTTGGCCATACGACCTACCGATTGTCCGAGGATGATAGCGGGAGCCAGTAAATCGCCGAAGGCCCAAGTATCGATGTGATGAATTTTCGTATAAATGACACCGGCTACGGCACCGAAAAGAAGACCTCCCTGAATAGCCATGCCGCCTTGCCAGACATAGGGGATTTCCGTCAAGTGGTTATGGTAGTATGCCCAATCAAAGAAAAAGACATCCCAAAGGCGTCCGCCGACAATGCCGGCCAAGCCGCAGCAAAGGGTGAAGTCGAAGATGTGAAGGTGCCAATGACGCCCGTCTTTTTTCATAATGTAATAGGCCGTAATGCCTGAAGAAATTATACCGAGCATAAAGAGAAGTCCGTATGCGCGGACGGGAAAGGTTCCTATATAAAAGAGATATTGATGCATGACGAAAGTCATCCTTTCATGTGATATAATAAAAAAGTTAAGTACCAGTATATTATACACTACCAATTCATTGTGAACAGGAGTTAGCCATGAAAAAGGGAAGACGAATAGTCGCTTGTCTTTGTGCCGTATTGCTCGGTTCCGCTATCTTAACGGTTCAGGAAGCCGATGCGCACGGACGTGGTAAGCAAACGGATTATAAAAAAAAGACGTCGGTCGCAACACAGCCCGTATTGACGAAAAATGAAGAGGCTTTACAGATCTTAGTAAGTCCCTCGCTTTTAAAAAAGGCCGGTATTCAAGAGGCGGAAAACGGTAACTATAGAGTGACCTTGCCGGACAAAACAGGCGTTGTTTTTCAGAATAATGTTGTAGATTTGACCTTTCCTACTGTAAAAGAAGGAAACGGCACATTTGTCGACGTAACGTATATTAAAGATGCCTTACGTCTGAAACTGGAAGGCAGTGAGGGGACGATTGCCGTCACTTCACCGCAAGGGCTGGTTGTTTTGAAAGATGCCGTAGAAAACAAACCTGTTGATAAGGCGCAAACAGGGGGTGTTGATCTTATGTGGGATCCGGAAATGAACACAGAGAATCTTGCACAACGCCCGACAACGGGTACTGCCGTCATATCGCCGACGGCCTTTCGAGTTACTCCGTCGGGAGTAACTATTCACAAAAAAAACTTTGATACTTATGTGGGTGCCTATAAAAAGGCGGGTTATAAAATTTGGCCCCTTGTGGACAATAACTTTAACCCTACGGCAACGCACGAGTTTTTGGTAAATAAATCGGTGCGTGAAGAAACGATTAAAAGGCTCATCGGGTATGCTCTGTTGTACGGCTTTGACGGATACAATCTGGACTTTGAAAATATAAACTACGAAGACAGAGACGAACTGACCTCATTTGTTGCCGCCTTTTCAGTAGCCGCTCATGCATACGGATTAAAGGTATCTATGGATGTAACGCCCGTGTCGGCGAGTAAAAACTGGTCTCAAGTCTATGATCGAGCTTCTTTAGCTCCCCATCTCGACTATCTCATGCTTATGGCTTACGATCAAGTGGGACGTACCAGTCCCGTGCCGGGTCCTTGTGCTACCGAACCGTGGGTGGAGTCGGCTGTCCGTAAAACCTTGGAATTTATAGATAAAGATAAGCTCGTTCTAGGCATGCCCCTATATATGCGTACATGGTACAGCACTGATGAAGAAAGTATGTTACCTGAAAATCCCGATGAATGGCCGGCACCGGCCGGAAGCGGTCCGGGAGAAAAAGATAACTATAAGTCGTATAGTACGTTGAAGGTAAGAACTTTGACCATGAAGAACAGTCTTAAAATCAGGGAAAAATATGCTTCCTATATTCGCTGGAATGATAAGGAAGGTCTCTACTACATGAACCTGCCTTTAAAAACAGGTGTAGTTCAAATCTGGTTTGAAGACAATACGTCCTTGGCAAACAAAAGAAATCTCATTGATAAGTATCAGTTGGCAGGGGGTGCCTACTGGCGCAAAGGCTTTGAAGATGCCGACTTTCGGAATATTTGGAGCAGTTCTGCTGATTGACTTGATATGATGAGAACACTATAATAAAAACAATTCGTATTTTGAGCTGCATGGCGGCTTACTTTAGGAGGCTTATGTATGGAAAAGTATATCCCTCAGGATATTGAAAAGAAGTGGCAAGGCGTATGGGCAGAATCTCATGCCGATAAAACGCCTGATAATAACGGAAAACCGCCGTATTACGTGCTGGAAATGTTCCCTTATCCTTCGGGAAACTTGCATATGGGGCATGTGCGTAACTACACTATCGGTGATGTTATTGCCCGCTATCGCCGTATGAACGGATACAACGTATTGCATCCTATGGGTTTTGATGCTTTCGGTATGCCTGCTGAAAATGCGGCTATTAAACGTAATATTCCTCCTGCCGAATGGACATACGATAATATTGCCAATATGGAAAGGCAGCAGAAATCTCTGGGCTTGTCCTATGATTGGGACAGAGAAGTAGCTACGTGTCATAAAGATTACTATCGTTGGACACAATGGATTTTCGAACTTTTATATAAGCGCGGATTGGCATATCGTAAAGAAGCGAAGGTTAATTGGTGCGATACATGTAATACCGTATTGGCCAATGAACAGGTTATTGACGGCAAATGCTGGCGTTGTGATCACGACGTAGTCAAAAAGGATTTGAAACAATGGTTCTTTAAGATTACGGACTATGCCGATCAATTGCTGGATGACTTAAAGTTGTTGCCCGGTTGGCCTGAACGTGTTAAGACTATGCAAAAAAACTGGATCGGTCGCAGTGAAGGTGCTCAGTTTTGTTTCGATATTCCCGAAATCGGTGAAAAACTGGATATGTTCTCTACGCGTGTCGATACGATTTTCGGTACGACCTTTGTGGTTCTGGCTCCGGAACACCGGTTTGTGCAACGAATCATTAAGGGTAAGAAAAATGAAGCTCAGCTGCAGGAATACATTACGCTCATGAAAAATCAGAGCGATATGGAACGTACGTCGAATGAAGCTGAAAAGACAGGCATGTTTACCGGTGCCTATGCAATCAATCCCTTGAACGGTGAACAGGTTCCCATCTGGATTGCCAACTATGTTCTCGCCGATTACGGGACAGGTGCCGTTATGGGCGTTGCCGGTCACGATCAAAGGGACTTTGAATTCTGCAAAAAGTACAATATTCCTATTCACTATGTCATCTCCGACCCGACCGGTGAATATGACTATGAAAATGCTACAGAAGCCTATACGGGCGAAGGCGTTCTTATGAACTCGGGAGAATTCGACGGCCTTTCGATTGAGGCGGGAAAAAAGGCTATTACCAAATGGTTGGAGGCCCATAACTGCGGCAAGGGGACAGTTAACTTCCGTTTGCGCGATTGGTTGATTTCGCGTCAACGCTATTGGGGAGCTCCTATTCCTGTCGTATACTGTGAAAAATGCGGTGAACAATTGGTTACTGAAGAACAGTTGCCCGTAGAACTGCCTACAGACGTAGCCTTTACGGCCGGTGCCGTATCCCCCTTGGCAACAAGTGAAAAGTTCAGTCACTGCACCTGCCCGGTTTGCGGCGGTCCGGCAACGCGCGAAACCGATACGATGGATACCTTTGTTTGCTCGTCGTGGTACTATTTGCGCTATACGGATGCACGCAATGAAAAAGCACCGTGGAGTCGTGAAAAAGCCGATCATTGGATGAATGTGGACCAGTACATCGGCGGTATTGAACATGCTATTTTACATCTTATGTATTCACGTTTCTTAATGAAGGTATTCCGTGATGCAGGCTTGGTTGAAGCGTCCGAACCCTTTGAAAGATTGCTCACTCAAGGGATGGTCTTAAAGGAAGGCAGCAAGATGTCCAAGTCCAAGGGCAATGTTGTCTCGCCGGAAGAAATTCTTTCCAAATACGGGGCCGATACGGCACGTTTGTTCATTTTGTTCGCCGCTCCGCCTGAACGCGACTTGGATTGGTCCGACAAGGGAGTAGAGGGATCCTATCGATTCTTAAATCGTGTTTGGAGAATCGTACACCAGTTTGCCGATATTGCCAAAACGGCGGAAGTGTCGAAAGACATCTATTCCGAAGCGGATAAGGCTTTGCGTCTCGTTGAATACACGTCGGTTGCCAAGATTACGGATGATATTCAAGGCGATGACGGAAACTACGCTTTGAATACGGCCGTCAGTGCCGTCATGGAATTTGTCAATGCTATGCATGCGTATGTAGGTGAAGATAAGGGGCAGTTGCATGCAGATGTAGCCGATGAAGCCAATGAAAATCTCTTGCGTCTTTTAGCTCCCTTTACGCCGCATATTGCGGAAGAACTGTGGTCTATCATCGGTAAAAACGGTAGTGTTCATACCCAAGAATGGCCGCAGACGGATGCACAGGCTCTCGTCGTATCTACTATTGAATTGCCTGTACAGATTAACGGTAAGGTTCGTGAACGCATTGTCGTAAGTGCCGATGCATCGGTTGAAGCTATAAAGGAACAGACTTTGGCGTCCGACAGAATTCAAACTCTCATTGACGGTAAGAACGTAGTTAAGTTTATTGTCGTTCCCGGCAAGATTATCAATATTGTCGTCAAATAGGTTGAAGGAGTATATATGAACGAGCAGGCCGTATTGGCTCCCTGGCCCGAACACGAGAGGACCTCGTCCGTACTGTTTAACAATGTACCCTGTGCCGTTTTGGTACCTTTCATAAAGAATGCGGGAGGCTTGCACCTTTTATTTGAAGTTCGCAGTAAGACGTTGCGTTGGCAGCCGGGAGATATTTCTTTTCCCGGCGGAAAAATAGAGGCGAGCGATGTTACTCCTTTGGCAGCGGCTATTAGAGAGACGGGAGAGGAACTGAATATACCTCCCGAAAAGATACGTGTCCTGGCAAGTTTATCGCCGCTGGAAACCGTTACGGGCGTTACCCTGAATCCTTTCGTGGCGGAAGTTTCGAGCGTAGAGGATATTCGTTGTACTGCCGAAGTGGATCATACCTTTACGGTACCGTTGCAGTGGTTTATGGAGCATGAGCCTGAACTGGCGGAAATGGATTTGGCAACCCGACCGGGAGCTACCTTTCCCGTAGATATTTCTTATGCGGGAAATCCCATGGAATGGCGACGTCGCAAAACCTATTTTGTATATATTTATCGATATGAAGGGTATCGTATATGGGGCATGACGGCACAAATTGTAAAAGAATGCATCGATATTATAAAAGCTATGTAGGTAAGCGGCCTTTTATAGGCCGCTTTTCTTTTGTTTAATATGAGCGGAATATCTCAAATTAAAAGTATATAAAAACATCAATTCTCTAAAGTGAAAATTTTTATCGACTTATTATTGACACAATTTATCAATAATAGTAGACTGGAATAGCAATATAGATATTCTTGCAGTCTTTATTGCCGAACGATGTAACCGGAAGCGGAAGAGGAAACATGGACAACTCGCTCCGTACGGTTTATCGATTTTGCCTATTCGATGCAGGAACAGTATAGGAAAAGAGGTAACGGACATGAACAAAAAACTCGTAGCATCTTTAGTAGCAACCATGGCTGTCGGTGCAACAGCATTTGCAGCTAATCCCTTTGTGGATGTCCCTCAGAACAGCTGGGCGTATAATTCCGTAGTAGAATTGGCTAACTCCGGTATCATTCAGGGCGTTGACGGCGTTCACTTCCAAGGGCAGCGTAATATCACTCGTTATGAAGCAGCCGAAATGGTAGCTAAGGCTATGGCCCATGAAGATCGTGCAAACGCTGAACAGCGTGCACTTATCAATCGCTTGGCCGATGAATTCTCCGATGAACTCGGTAAACTCGGTGTTCGCGTATCCAACTTGGAAGAACGGGTAGGTAATGTTAAACTCTCGGGCGATGCCAACGTTCATTATCAGCATCAGAAGGGCAATATTGAAGGCGACGCTTCTTGGGAAGCCGCTGTTCATCTCTTGGCAACGGCAACGGTTAATGACCGCACGACTGTTAACTTGGGACTCAGCACGGATGATATGAGCTTTGCCGACGAACACTCCGCATCAAGCAATGAAGACCATAAGCTCTACGTTGACCACGCTAATGTGGAATACAATGCCGGTAAGCATGTAAACTTCCTCGTAGGTCGTTATGACTACCAAATCGGTAACGGCATGGGTATTCAATACGGCGATACCTTTGACGGTGCTCAACTCAAATTCAGCGGTGACCACTGGGCATTGACGGGCGGCTACGGTAAGTTTAAAGAAGCCGATCCGAATCCGGGCCTTCTCGATGTTAAGACCGGCTATGCATCTTTGGACGGCACGTGGGGTGACTTCGGTGCCGGTGTTTACTACAATCACTTCGGCGGTGAAAAAGCCAACGCAGCCAACTTGGACAATATTTTCGGCGGCTACATGTCGATTAACTTCGCTAAGAAGTGGAATCTCATGGGTGATTACCAGCGCGTAAGCAAGAACAAAGAAACGGCAACGGATAAAGACGGAAATATTTGGGGTGCTAAACTCCAGTACGGCCAATCCGTTCCTGAAGAAAAGGGTACTTGGGACGCATGGGTCGACTATGTACGCCTGGATAAAGGTACCTACTACGGTAGCACGGCTAACTGGCGTGACGGCGGTTATCTCGGTTATGAACACGGCGTTAAGGGTTGGGGTGTAGGTTTCGATTACACCTTGGCTAAGAACGTAGTCTTGGCAGTAGGTCAGACCTTCGGAACAAAATCCGTTGATAACGGCACGAAGCAAAAAGAATATACAAGCGCTGAATTGGATTTCTTCTTCTAAATCGGCTACAAATTTTCGGGACGGCAGAGTATTCTGCCGTCCTTTTTGTGTATAAGAACGATGGGCTTCAGGAATTATATAAAATAGGTTTAACTTAAATAGAATGTAAACCTAATTGTAATACATTTTTAGATTACAATATAAAATGGCTTATATTGTATAAAAGATTAAAATTACAACCATATGAAGTATATCTGTAGTAAAATATACAATAATTCGGTATTTTGACACAGAACGGACTATTATGTAATATTATACGTGAACTTATTTTAGCTGAAGTAAAGTTAACAAACAAAGCTTGTTCGTATGTGGAGGCCTATGAGGGAATTCGCCGGGAACGGTATTCACTTATCATGTACGAAGGAGTCGTTGCGCAACGCCGAAAAAATCGGAAAGGGCGTAAACCTTGTGAATAAGAAAATAATTTTAACCATATCCGGCTGTATGATGATGACAGCCGTAGTTTCGGCAGCTAATCCTTTTACGGATGTGCCGCAAGACAGTTGGGCGTATCAGTCCGTGACGGAACTGGCTAACTCCGGAATCGTAGAGGGCGTAGACGGAAAGCATTTTCAGGGTAACCGAAATATTACGCGTTACGAAGCGGCACAGATGGTGGCGAAAGCCTTGGCTCGTGAAGATAGGGTGCGCGGTGAAGAAAGAGAAAAAATTCAGAAACTTGCTGAAGAATTTTCCGAAGAATTGAACGGATTGGGAGTTCGCGTAGACGATCTGGAAAACCGCGTAGGAAATATAAAATTGAGCGGCGATATTCGAGTTCGCTACCTGCATGAAAAGGATGCAGGTAAATATGGTGATAGGTCATGGCAGTTCCGGGGCAGACTGCGTGCCGAAGGGAAAATTAATGAAAAAATGTCGGCCATCTTGGGAGTTAACTTCTGGGATAATTTTAATACAACCCAATCGGCCTCGTCGGGCAGTGATACTTTTTATGTAGACAGAGCTTATATTACGTACCGTCCCGATGCAAAGAAAAAATCCCTCTTTACAGTAGGGCGCTTTGATTATGCCTTCGGTAACAATCGGGCTCTTCAATACTATGAGACCTTCGACGGCTTGAAATATAGATATCAGACGGATAAAAGAGCCTTTACTGCAGGATACGGTAAATTCAAAGAAGGTCGCAGGCTTTTAGACCGTAAAGCGGCTTTCGCCGAAGTGGAAAAATTCTTTAAAAACAATTCGGCACTGGGCCTGTATTACATGCGGGTTGACGGTTCGACGGATGAGAGGAGCGGCCATGTATGGGGCGGCTATACCAATATCGTCCCGGGTAAAAAGTGGCAGGCTAATTATGTGCTCTATCGCGTTGACAGAAAAGATGAAAGTACATTGAAAGACGGTATGACCTATATTGCTACGGTGAAATACGGGAAGGCGAACTTCGCAAGACCCGGGTCGTGGGATTTGTGGGGTGAATACTTACATGACGCAGCCGGAACGGCTAACGATGATTGCTGCGGGACATGGCGCATGCATGCTGACGACACGAAAGGCTGGGGAATCGGTCTGGACTATACGTTGGCAAAAAATGTACAGATACAACTGTTCCGTACCTTTGATACGAAAGTAACGAGTACGGGCAATAAACGTAACGAGCTGACAAGAGCTCAATTTATCTTTTTATTTTAAATAAGCTCTTTAAAAGTCTTTGTCGAAAACCGACAAGGACTTTTAGTATATAGTCGATAAATAAAAATATTTAAACATGCATAGTGAGCATAATATGCCATAAAACAGTACCTTTTCGTTATAATAAAAGAAAAAATATGCAACACTGTTCATAGGTGGAGAACGGAAGAAGAGTTGATGAAGGATGCGGCGAGAGGCAACATGGACAACTCCGCAAGGTCATCTTCATCTGAATTTTTCCTTTTATGTCAAAAAATTATGAATAAGAGAGGAAGAGTCACATGAACAAGAAACTCGTAGCATCGTTAGTAGCAACCATGGCAGTAGGCGCAACGGCATTTGCTGCCAATCCTTTTGTAGACGTACCGTCCGACAGCTGGGCATACAATTCCGTAGTAGAATTGGCTAACTCCTGTATCATTCAGGGTGTTGACGGCGTTCACTTCCAAGGCGAACGTAACATCACCCGTTATGAAGCTGCTGAAATCGTAGCTAAAGCTATGGCTCATGAAGATCGTGCAAATGCTGAACAGCGTGCACTCATCAACCGTTTGGCTGATGAATTTTCCGATGAGCTCAATAACCTGGGCGTTCGCGTTTCCAACTTGGAAGATCGCGTAGGCAATGTAAAGTTGACGGGTGACGCTCGTATTCGTTACATGAAACAAGGTCAAACATTGAAAAATGATAATTCCTGGCAGTTCCGCGGCCGCCTCCGTGCTAATGCGAAGATTAATGACCGCGCCGATGCCGTACTCGGTATGGAATATAATACCAAGTTTGGAAACAATACGGCTGCAAGTGCAAGTGCATCCAGTGCCGGTAAGGACCATTTCTATGTAGACCGCGCATATGTAAACTATGCATTGGATAACGGTCATAAATGGAATGCAATGGTCGGCCGCTATGACTATGAATTGGGCAATAATATGGGCCTTATTTACGGAAATAACTTTGACGGCGCTCAGCTTAAATTTGCTGATAACAAAATGGCAGCTACAGTCGGTTACGGGAAATTCAAAGAAGGTATTTTGAATGACTCCAAGACGGCTTACGGTGAATTGGAAGGTTTCTTTGGCGGCGGCACGGTTGCAGGATCGGCTGTAGGTGTATACTACAATGACTTCAATGCTTCTTCTGGCGGAAGTGCGGAAGACGCAAAGGTATGGGGCGCTTATGCATCCTTAAACTTCGCTAAGAAGTTTAACCTTAATGCCGAAGCTTATCGTGTAAACTACGACAAGGCCAGTGTTGCCGATGCTGACGGCTTTGCGGCTAAACTCACATACGGCAAGGCAAAATTCGATACGCCTAAATCTTGGGATCTGTGGGTTAACTACATCAACATCGAAGACGGCGCAGCTGATGATAACGGAACGGGTTCGTGGAGAACGAACGTCAATAATACGAAGGGCTGGGCTGCCGGTGCAGACTACACCTTTGCTAAGAATGCACAGCTTCAAGTCTTCCAGACATTTGATACTAAGATTGAAAAGAGTGGTAAAGATCGTGATGAACTCACGCGTGTTCAGTTTGTATTCGTATTCTAAAAATGACTTAAACAAGGTCTCTCATATGAGAGACCTTGTTTTTTTATATAATAAGTAAAGAAAACTATTATTGGGTTACGAGTTTTGTCCGGAAATAAAAAAAATTTTAATATTTTTCAAATTTATTTTCCGATCATGCCGGTCTGAAAAAACGAGATATACAAAATATGGAAAAAATAACAAAAAGATACACCAAATATAGAAGAAATTAAAATCTAAACTCCTTTTTTTGACAAATTTCAGAAAATAGGGTAAACTAAATCTCGACTTACGGATGACCTTGTGCCATGCTTAAGTCGAATGGAGAAATGAAGCTGTTTTGAAGCAGTAAAAGAGAGGAAACATGGACAACTCGCCAATGACCCTTCAAAACAAATTCAAAAGTTCTCCGAAACTTATATTTGTTTTTTGAAAGGAGTCTTTCACAATGAACAAGAAACTCGTAGCATCTTTAGTTGCAACGATGGCTGTTGGCGCAACTGCATTTGCAGCTAACCCCTTCGTTGACGTACCGTCCGACAGCTGGGCTTACAATTCCGTAGTAGAATTGGCTAACTCCGGCATCATCCAGGGTGTTGACGGCGTTCACTTCCAAGGCGAACGTAACATCACTCGTTATGAGGCCGCTGAAATCGTAGCTAAGGCTATGGCTCACGAAGATCGTGCAAACGCTGAACAGCGCGCACTCATCAACCGTTTGGCTGACGAATTCTCCGATGAACTCAACAACCTCGGCGTTCGCGTTTCCAACTTGGAAGATCGCGTAGGCAACGTTAAATTGACAGGTGATGCTCGTGTTCGTTACATGAAGCAGGGCGACACGTTGAAAAACGACGGTTCTTGGCAGTTCCGTGGCCGTCTCCGCGCTAACGCAAAGATTAACGACCGCGCTGACGCTGTAATCGGCGTTAACTACAATTCCAACTTCTCCAGCACAGACGCTGCATCGGCAGACAAAGATAAATTCTTCGTTGACCGTGCATATGTAAACTATGCATTAGACGCTGGTAAGAAGTTCAATGTAATGGTTGGTCGTTATGACTATGAATTGGGCAATGCTTCGGGCATTCAGTACGGCGATAACTTCGACGGTGCACAGCTCAAATTCGCTAATAAACACATGGCTGCAACGGCAGGCTATGGTAAATTTAAAGAAGGTGTATTGAACAATGCTAAGACGGCTTACGGCGAATTGGAAGGATTCTTCGGCGGCGGTTCTGTAGCCGGCTCGGCTGTAGGCGCGTTCTACAATAATTTTAATGGTCCTGTTAAAGTGACAACGGATATTGCTGGGGTTTCTACTACGGCAACAATGAATACTCCCGATAGCCTCTGGGGTGCGTATGCTTCCTTGAACTTCGCTAAGAAATTCAATTTCTTTGGTGAATACCAGAAAGTTAATAATCAAGGAACAACAAAAGATGCTGACGTTTACTACGGCAAACTCCAATACGGCAAAGCTCTCTTCGCACAGCCGAAGACTTGGGACCTCTGGGTTGACTATGTAAATGCTGATAAATACGGCATCTATGGTGGTACGGGCAACTGGAGAACGGATAGCCTTCTCGGTATCCCGACTGCAACCAGCGCTACAGCTACCGCAAGTACCGGTGCTAAAGGTTGGGGCGTAGGTGCTGATTATGCATTCGCTAAGAACGCACAGTTCCAGGTATTCCAGACTTTTAACTCGAAGACAAAGAATAATAAAGATATCGACGAACTCACACGTGCACAGTTCGTATTCGTATTCTAATCAATACGATTATCAACAAGACCTCTCTTTGAGAGGTCTTGTTTTTTTTGTGTGCGAAAATGACAAGTAGACGAGTGGTGTAGCTTTAAGGAATAATCATATAAGGAAAATTTTACAAACTTCCCTTATATGATTATCAAGCGATAATACCCTAATAAGTAAAATTTCTTGCCGGGAAGCCCGGTCTTACAGGTAAAGATCTTCTTATTATGTATAAAACTTTACAATGTTTTCAAGTACCAAAAGTCGCTTAAATACCGACTTTTATGAGGGTACTATGGGATAATATACAGATATAACAGGATAAAATCTGATTTTTCTGTCACAAAATGTATACGAAGATGAAAACTTAAAAGTGTTGACGAGTTTTCAAATCGGGGGTATACTCATGTCAAGTTCAGAGAAGAAGTGCTTCGGAACTGAACTTGCAAGAGAAAATACAGTGCCGGGTAAGACGGGAAACGAGAGGAAACATGGACAACTCGCCGAGACCCCTTGAAGGCAAGGTATATTTCTCCGATTACAATAATTGTAAACTTATGCATTTACAGAAGGAGAGATTATTATGAACAAAAAACTTTTAGCAACTTTAGTTGCAACCATGGCAGTAGGCACGACAGCTTTTGCCGTAAACCCGTTCCAGGATGTTCCTCAAGACAGCTGGGCATATAATTCCGTAGTAGAGTTGGCCAACTCCGGTATCATCCAGGGTGTTGACGGCGTTCACTTCCAAGGTGAACGTAACATCACGCGTTATGAAGCAGCTGAAATAGTTGCTAAGGCTATGGCTCATGAAGATCGTGCCAATGCTGAACAGCGTGCTCTTATCAACCGTTTGGCCGATGAATTTTCGAATGAACTTAACAATCTGGGCGTTCGTGTTTCCAACTTGGAAGACCGCGTAGGCAATGTTAAATTGACGGGCGACGCCCGTGTTCGTTACATGAATCAGGACAATTCGTCCAATAAAAATGACGGATCCTGGCAATTCCGCGGTCGTCTCCGTGCCAATGCCAAGATTAACGACCGTGCAGATGCCGTATTAGGCGTAAATTATACCAATAATTTTGCTAATCAAGATGCAGCATCGTCCGATAAGGATAAATTCTACGTTGACCGTGCATATGTCAATTATGCGTTGGACGGCGGTCACAAGTGGAATGTAATGGCAGGTCGTTATGACTATGAACTCGGTAATGCAACGGGCCTTCAATACGGTGATACCTTCGACGGCGCTCAGCTTTCTTATGACAATGCCAAGATGACGGCTACTGCCGGTTACGGTAAGTTTAAAGAAGGCGACTTGAACGATACGAAGACGGCTTACGGCGAATTGGAAGGTAAATTCGGCGGCGGTTCCGCAGCAGGTTCCAAAGTCGGCGTCTTTTATAATAACTTCAATAAAACGAATTTGACCGGATCTACGGCTCCCGATGACCTCTGGGGAACTTATGCTTCCGTAAACTTCGGTAAAAAGTTCAATCTCTTGGGTGAATACCAGAATGTAAATAATCCCGACGGTACAGCTGATGCAGACGTATTCTACGGCAAACTTCAGTACGGTAAAGCTACGATGGCTCAACCGAAATCGTGGGATCTGTGGGTTGACTATTTGAATGCTGAAAAGAACGGCGTCAACGGTTCTTCGGGCAACTGGAGAACGGACAACCTGCTCGGTAAAGCCAACGGTGTTGAAACCTGGGGTGCCGGCGTAGACTACACCTTCGCTAAGAATGCTCAGTTCCAGGTTATGCAGTCCTTCGCTTCCAAATCCAAGGACAGTAATGTAGCTGATCCGGACGAACTCACGCGGGCACAGTTCGTATTCGCATTCTAATTTTAACTGAAACTATGAAACAAGGCCTTTCTTCTGAAAGGTCTTGTTTTTTTGCGCCTATCAGAGCTTCCTCCTGAGAATTTACCGCATTGACGTTTCATTTTAACAAATATATTAATTATGATATACATTTTAAAATACAATGGCGTTTATGAATAGTTGAAAAGGAGAAGGCGATGAAGAAACTTTTGGCTTTTTTCGTTATGACTACTACATTAGGGACAACGGCCATGGCGGCCAATCCTTTTGTAGACGTACGGTCGGACAGTTGGGCGTACAATTCCGTAGTAGAATTGGTTAACTCGGGTATAGTTCAGGGTGTTGACGGAACCTATTTTCAGGGAGAACGTAATATTACCCGTTATGAAGCTGCTGAAATGGTGGCCAAGGCCATGGCTCATGAAGACCGTGCAAATGCAGAACAACGTGCACTCATTCATCGCTTGGCTGATGAATTTTCAGATGAACTTAATAATCTGGGCGTTCGTGTCTCACATCTTGAAGACCGTGCAGGTAATGTGAAGCTGACGGGCGATGCACGTATTCGTTATATGAATGCGAAAAGTTCGCCGATTTATAAGCAGTTTTGGGATTTCCGCGGTCGTTTGCGTGCTCACGGACAAATCAACGATCGCATTGAAGCTGTTCTGGGCGTTCAATATGACAATAATTTTGACGACGAAACGGCGGCATCCGGGTCGCCTGTAGTCTTTACATACGGGTATAAGCTGAATAATTTCTTTGTCGATACAGCCTATGTAAACTATGCATTCGATTCAGGTCATCAGTGGAATTTAAAAGTAGGCCGCTATAATTATAAGATCGGCAAGGTAACGGGCCTTCAGTATGATGATACCTTCGACGGGGCTGAACTTAATTTTAAAAATAAAAAAGCGACAGTTACGGCAGGGTACGGCAGGTTTAAAGAAGCCAATTTCAATGAAGCCAAGACCGCTTACGGCGAGGTGGAAACTTCCTTCGGAGGCGGTTCGGTCGCCGATTCGGGAATCGGTTTGTATTATAATCGTTTCAGCGGTGAACAATGGAATATGAGCCATCCTCAGAAAGCCTTGAAGGGTGCTTATATGTCTTTGAACTTTGCCAAGAACTTCAACCTTTTCGGTGAGTACAATCGCGTAAGTTTTAAGGACGGCACGAAAAAGGCCGATGTATTTTACGGTAAGCTTCAATACGGCAAAGCCCGTTTTGAAAAATCTCAGAGTTGGGATCTGTGGGTTGACTATTTAAATAGCGATCGTTCGGGTATTCAAGAATTCCTGGTCAGCGGTAATTGGAGAACGGAAAACCTCTTAGGCGCAGATTACGGAGTTACATCGTGGGGCGTAGGGGCGAACTATACGTTTACCAAGAATTCGCAACTTCAGTTATTTAAATCGTTTAACTCTAAGCTAAAGGACCGAAGCGGTAACTTGTCCGAACTTACGCGTGTACAATTCGTATTTGTATTCTAAACGGTATAAAAAGCCTTCATATTGGTATATATGATAATAAGAAAGCGAGCTCATAAAAAGAGCTCGTTTTTTGTATTTAAATATATTTTTTTACAATAAATTGAAAATTTGATATAATCATCAAGGAAATTAATGCAAATAAAGCATAATATTTTAAAGGAGTGTTTAGGATGAACAAGAAGACGGCAGCTATTCTCGCAGTTATGTCGGTTGTCTGTTCGACAGGGTTTGCAGCGAATCCGTTTACAGATGTACCTAAGGATAGTTGGGCTTATAATTCGGTCATGGAATTGGCGAATGCAGGTATTATTCAAGGCCTTGATAAGACGCATTTTGAGGGCGAACGCAATATTACCCGTTACGAAGCGGCAGAAGTAGTGGCTAAGGCTATGGCACATGAAGACAATGCCGATGCGCAGCAACGCGCTCTTATTAATCGTCTGGCGGACGAGTTTTCGAGTGAGCTTAATAATCTCGGCGTTCGCGTATCCGACTTGGAAGACCGTGTAGGCCGGGTTAAGGTAACGGGTGATATGAGATTCCGCTATCTGAATGATTCGAAATCCGTTGCAGACCATGATTATTGGGATTATCGTGCTCGTATCCGAGCTAACGGGAAGATTAACGACCGTGCAGAAGCCGTACTGGGAATCCAGTATATCAACTGGTTTGATGATGAAACGGCGGCATCGGGCACTCCTATGTACGCCTATAACGGAAGCCTTTACAATAACTTCTTTGTTGATCAGGCATATGTGAACTATGCTTTGGATCCGGCTCACAATTGGAATCTTAAAGTCGGTCGTTATACGTATGTGTTAGGTAAAGCATCGGGGCTTCAATATGATGATCCCTTTGACGGTGCCGAACTGAGCTTTACGAATAAGAAACTTACGGCTACTGCAGGGTACGGTAAGTTTAAAGACGGCTATTCCAACAATGCTAAAACGGCTTACGGAGAGTTGGAAGGAAACTTCGGCGGCGGTTCTATGACGGGGTCGGCAGCCGGTATTTACTATAACAATTATCCCGGAATGGGCGGAATATTGATGCATGAACCCCAAGATCTTAAAGGGGCCTACGTATCTTTGAACTTCGGTCCTAAATGGAATCTTTTCGGTGAATATAATCGAGTAAGCTTTAAAGACGATACGGCATCTGCCGATGTATATTACGGCAAGTTGCAGTATGGTAAAGCTCTCTTTGAAAAACCTAAAACCTGGGATCTTTGGGTTGATTACCTGAACAGCGGTTTGAGCGGTATTCAAGATTTCCTGGGAACGGGTAACTGGAGAACGGAACACTTTACGGGCGGTACCTTCGGTGTAACCTCATGGGGTGTCGGCGGTGACTATGTTTTTGCTAAAAATGCAAAATTACAGTTATTCCGAGCTTTTTCATCGGAAATAAAGGATTGCAATCGTTGTGATGCAGGCAACTTTACACGGGCACAATTAGTATTCGTATTTTAGAATATAATAAAAGACCGTCCTATAGGGCGGTCTTTTATTATATTTATTGGGTAAGTATTTATTTCGTAAGAATTATAAAAAAGAGTCGACACTTGTGTCGACTCTTTTTTATGTGGCGGAGCGGGTGGGATTCGAACCCACGAGACCTTTCGGCCTAACTGATTTCGAGTCAGCCCCGTTATGACCACTTCGATACCGCTCCACATAGGTACTTCATGAGTTTATCACGGTTTCATAAGACCGTCAAGGAGCGTTCCTGCATATTTCACAACTTACGATGGTCTTACAAGGAGGGTTTTAAAGATTGCTTTATTTTTGCCGTATCGGTTTTGAGCTTTTTCATATTTTCTTTAATAGCTCGCATATTCTCTTTCATACTTGATGACGTGTCCCTAAAGTTAGAAGTGCCGTTTTTCAGCTCCTTCATATTATTCTTTGTGACAGACAGATTTTCTCGAATGTCAGGCCACGACATGGGGCCATTAGTATCTGATGAGAAGAGGTTAAATGCTACCGATGAGGAAGGAAAGACAACGCTAATGTCGCCGAGGATGAGTTTACCGTTTACGATTTGAAAGGCATCGGTCGTAATCAAGCCGAATTTAGTGGCGATAGCTACGTCAAAAAATTCTAAAAGGTGTCGTCTGTTGGAGAACTTTCCTTCTAAATAGTTGAAGGAAAAAAGGGTGTAGCGACCTTTTCCGGACCGGAAGGAACCGTACGTAAGCAAATTGTCGGGATTACCGTCGCACTCCATGGTAATATCCGTATCTACCAGGCATTTAAATTCCATGCGTTTTAAGGCTATGCGACTGTCCAATCCCGTGCCCTTTCCGTGAATGGTATAAGCTCTGGTATTAAGATTGTAATCGCCGTAAGCGGCCAGTTTTCCGTTATAAACATCGGCTGATACATTCGTAAATAAGAAAATTCCGTCTTTATAATCGATATCGCCGCGGACATTTGTGAAATCCAGTGCGGGGATGGACAGCTTATCCATCTCCAGTTTGCCGTGAGCCATGGGTGCGGATACAGGACCTGTAAACTGCGTTTTCAAGGTAAGAGGATCGTGAACGGATTTGCCGAAGCCGACGGAAGAAGGATCAACTTTTAAGAAATTCACTTCCAAATCGGCTTCGGGTATGGGTGTACGCAAATTGACGGAACCGTTGATATTAATGCCGTCACCGACAGCCCTACCGCTAAAAGGTCCGGAAGAAAAATTGACGGTCAAAAACTCATTGGACTTTAAATGCAGTGATGCATCTACAGAGGTCATGACATATTGTTTATCGTCCTTATAGGCTTCAAAGCGACAATTATTAAGGTTAATACGCAGATTGAATTTTTTGTCCGTCATATTGAGAGTGCGTATTTTTTCATCAAGAGTAGCCGATTTTTTTACCGATTCCGGAGCCTCGGAAGAAATAATTTGGGCCGACATGTCTTTATTGAATTTAATTGATACGGTCGAATCGTTTAGCGTAATTTCCCGCAAGGTCGTTGTTTTTAAAGAACGATGCAAAATAAAGTCCCAAGGGTTGACCTTGAAACTTCCTGAAGGGACGAGCAGTACGGGTGTACCGTCCGGAGCGTCCCACTCCAAATCAGTGAAATTCACCTGGCCGCGAATATCGGCAGATAAAGTGTTGACATGAATTGTACCTTTTACGACCGACTGAGTTTCCATGACGCGGTTAAAAATAAAGGCCGCACCGTGTGAAGCAAAGAGGGCCGATACAAGAAGCATTAACAAAATGGCAGTAAAAATTACGCCTATTCGTTTGCCGAATTTTCCATAGTGTACGGTTATATATTTTAGTGATTTTTTCATGTCAGACTCCCTGTATTCGATTTTTTTATTATACCACTAACAAGACTAAGGAATTAAGGAAAGATTAAACTTTGTTCAGTCCCCTTAAATTTAGGTAAAAAAGGGCTGTTTATCCATTACAACGATTATGCTGTACATACAGGAGGTTTTCAGATGAAAAAATCGGTTTGGACTGATGAGGAAGGAAAAACGGAAACGGTTCAAAACTTAATAGAAAAGTTGTTTTCCTATGCAATGACCACAGGTGTCAGTGATATTCACGCGGAGCCTCTTGATGAAACATTTCGCATTCGTTGTCGCCGCGACGGTGTTTTGCAGTCCGTAGGCGCTATACGAAAAGAGAAGGGAAAAGCCTTTATCAATCGTCTAAAGGTTATGGCCGCTTTGGATATTGCCGATGCACGTAGACCGCAAGACGGACGTATTGTGTACAAAGAAGGTATTGACATGCGACTTTCAACTATGCCTACCGTTCGCGGTGAAAAAGCGGTTATTCGTATTCTGGGCGGTAGCAGAAACCTGCCCGATTTAGATGGTCTGGGAATGGATAAGCGAGCTGTAAGTCTGATTCGCAGGTCTTTGCGGGACGCAAAGGGATTAATCATTATCTGCGGTCCTACGGGAAGCGGTAAAACAACGACCTTGTATGCGGCTTTGCGGGAGATAGATAAGGAGTCCGTCAGTATAGCCACCCTGGAAGATCCGGTCGAGTATAAGATAGACGGCCTTTCTCAAAGTCAAATAGGTAAAAAAGGCGGGATTGCTTTTCATGAAGGATTAAGAGCTCTTTTGCGGCAAGACCCGGATGTTTTGGTTATCGGAGAAATAAGGGATAATGAGACGGCAGCCATTGCTGTCCGTGCCGCATTGACGGGACATCTCGTTTTTTCTACTATCCATGCTAACGAGGCGGCCGCTGTTCCGGAGCGTTTGGTCGACATGGGTGTTCCCGCCTACTTGGTAGGTGACGCCTTGGTGTGTACGGCTGCTCAAAGGTTGGTTAGAAAGCAATGTTCGGTTTGTGGCGGCACCGGTTGCCTTGCGTGTAATTTCAGCGGTTATGGCGGAAGAGGCTGTCTGGCCGAGGTTATCTATTTTACGAACCGGACGAAGGAGGCTGTACGTCGTGATGCGTCCACCGGAGCCGTACGGAAAGGGGCACAGGAAAAGATCTTTTTCAAAGAAACGGCAATGGCGATGGTGAGAGACGGCCTTACGGATGAACGGGAAATTATGCGGGTTTGCGGTGAAGACCATGAATATTGACGAACTTTTGCATGAAGCTGTTATGGCCGGTGGAGCGGACTTACATATCCAGGAAGGGCGCCCGCCTTTTATACGACTGCCCGATACCGATTTGATTCCGTTAACAGATAAGGCTGTTGTGAAGGAAACGTCGGTTGAATGGCTTCATAAACGAGGCTATAAATTTTCGGGAAACGAATGTCTGTCCTTTTCTTTCCCCATGAATGAGCACTTGAGATGTAGAGCCCACTGGTCCAGAGATCAGGCCGGTATACGGGGCGTTTTGAGGATTCTCTACCCTTTGGACTC
The DNA here is from genome assembly GCF_000165735.1 of Megasphaera micronuciformis F0359. Lineage (GTDB taxonomy): Bacteria > Bacillota > Negativicutes > Veillonellales > Megasphaeraceae > Megasphaera > Megasphaera micronuciformis. The sequence continues at coordinate 753,511 of NZ_GL538208.1, read as the reverse complement.
ACTGCCGGAAGATGAAGATATGCCGTTTTTGGCAAAACTTACAGATACCCCGTCAGGGCTGATCTTGGCTGTAGGGCCGACGGGAAGCGGTAAGACGACAACACTGTGGCGGATGCTGTCTCATGTTAATGAGTGCGGGGCCAGGCATATTATTACGCTCGAGGATCCGATTGAATATGTTGTGTCCGGCAGACGTTCACTGGTGACTCAACGTGAGAAGGGGCAACATTTTAATGATTTTTCCCAAGGTGTACGCGATGCATTACGACAAGATCCGGATATTATACTTGTCGGTGAAATGAGGGATAAGAATACGATGGAAGCGGCTCTGACGGCAGCGGAAACGGGGCATCTCGTTTTTTCCACCTTGCATACCCGAACGGCGGCGCAGACCGTTACCCGCCTAATTTCTATGGGTGAGGGACAGGAAGCCTCATTGCGGTATCGTTTGTCTTCCGTTTTATGTGCCGTCCTGGCGCAAAGGCGTATAAATACGAAAAAGGGCGTACGCATTTGTCGAGAAATCCTTGTTGCTACGCCGGCAGTAGTACAGCTTATCAGAAGCGGCAAAGAGCATCAACTGGAAACGATTATGCAAACGGGCGGTGCTGACGGAATGAGAACCATGGCTCAAGCTGAAGGACGGTTGCAGAAATAATGAAGACCTATATTGTAACTTACGGACAAGGAAAAACATTGCACAAGGCTGTTGTGCAGGCCAAAAGCAGGGAAGAAATAAGAATAAAAGCTGCTGAGAGAAGGCTTGCAGTTACAGAAATAAAAGAAAAGGAAGACACCTCTTTTTTTCGGTCATCGTCGATATTGACCGATAAAGAGTGCGCCTTTCTTTTCGGTCAGACCGGTCTTTTGTTAAAGGCGGGTATTCCCTTAACAGAAGCCTGGCATCTCATTTCACGGCGTTTAAAAAACAGGAGAAAAAGACAAGCTGTTGAAGGTTGCATTACGGCCATGGAAAGCGGTAAAAGAGCTGCAGAGTCCATGCAGGACAGCGGTGCTTTTCCGCAAACGGCTTGCAGTCTTGTACAGGCAGGCGAACATTCGGGGCATATGGAAGATATGACGGAATTACTTGCGTCTTATTATGAACGCTTGTGCGATGAGCGTTCACAACTGCGTAATATGATGATTTATCCGACGTTCCTGTTTGTTTGTATCAATATCCTGTTTTTCGGGGCTCTGGTTTTTGTTATTCCGGTCTTTTCCGATTTATTTGCGGAAACAGGCGTGCCGTTACCTCAAAGCACGAGAATGTTATTGGCAGCAGGAAATTTCCTTTATCGCTATGGGCCGTTTTTAATCGGTGCGGCAGTGATGACGGGAATTCTGATATATAAGTTATTGCAAAGGAGGCGATATAGAGAAAAGATAGAAGAATTATTGTGGAGAATCGGGCGGATACGCATATTCTTTTTGATTTGGTCATGGCAACGCTTCAGTATGATTTTGGCCGTTCAGTTGGCCGGAGGGATTCCGATAATTTCGGCACTCGGCGATGCCCTTTCGGCCGTACCGTCAGAAGTGTTCAAGGGGCATATTGTGCGTACGATTCGTTGTCTGGAGAACGGCATGTCTTTCAGTACCGCCGTCAAGTCGGGAAGATTCGGGACATCTTACGTCGAGACTATGTTGCGCGTCGGCGAGTCCACGGGAGAGTATGATCGCGTTCTCCGGACCGTTTCCGCTTATTACGGGAAGCGGCTCCGAGAAACGAGTACAGCCATTCGCAAGGCTGCCGAGCCGCTTATGTTGGTTTTCACGGGAATCGTAACCGGATTTCTCGTAACGGCCTTATTATTGCCGCTTCTGGATATGATTACAGCCGTGAACTGAAGAAATGGAGATGATATGATGAAGATTGCAAGTTTTCGTATAACGCCTGTAAGAAACGGGTTTTCACTTTTGGAAATGCTGGTTGTTGTCAGTATCATTTTAATTTTGGCTACCGTCGCCGTTCCCAAGTTTATGTCTGCCGGAAAGACGGCGAAAATAGCAAAAATCAGTGCGGATATCCGGACGATTGATAATGCGGCGGCATTGTATGAAATCGATAAAGGGAAATATCCCGAAACGGTGGCCGCTTTGGCTACAAAGGATACAAACGGTAAGGCATATCTGCAATTCGAGCCCAAGCTTCCTGACGGAACTGTATACAGCATAGGCACGGACGGCGTCGTGTCGGGTACTTTTGACGGTAAGACTTATACGTCACAAATGGAAGATATTAAAAACGGAGGCTAAAAAATTTCGTGGCGACTTGGATACTTAATAACTATGAGAATCTCTATGTTGCAGCTATGATGATTTTGTCCGTGATTTTTATCGTATGTGATATGAAATGGTATTGGATTCCCGACCTGCTTTTGTTAATTCTTGCAGGTATTCAGGGACTGTACCTGTCGGTTCATACAGTACAACCGAATCTTGCCGTTATGGCGGGAAGTGTGATCTTTATGATTGCTTTACATGCCGTGGTACCGCAGCAAACGGGTTCGGGAGATGTTAAGCTGTTTGCCCTGTTAGCTCCGACTTGCGACGGGGTCGGAGCCTATCTTATGTTGGTGGCGGCTTTTGTGACAGGTGCTTGTGCGGCCTTGCCGGTAAGATTTATCAAAAAGAATACACTCGTTCCCTTTGCTCCCTTTATTTTAGGAGGGTGGTGGGTTGTCGGACAATGGGGAGCTTTCTTAGAGGATATTCTTTTATGAAGAAAAACGGGTACTTGCTGACAGAGTTGATAGTAGTTCTGGCATTGGCGGCTATTGTTTCGACAATGGCCGCCCCTGTAGCCGTGCATAGGCGACGAAATCAATATGCCGTTGATACGACTGTCAGTGAATTAGTGACGGAAATGCGGTGTCTGCGTACCCGGTCAATAGGAAATCGAGGTCAATACGGAGCAGGGAAATTATATGTACGCCCGAAAGAATATGTACTTACAACGGATCCCCTTACAGTTCGTAAGGAGCAGGCATTTCCGAAAGGAGTTTCGGTTAAGGGAACGGGTATTGTATCTTTTGACGGAGACGGACGCCCGGAAGGAAAGACGATGCATCTTGTTGTTGAGACGGATGATGAGCGGTATAAAAGACATATTATCATTGCGGCCCAGACGGGGCGCATTCGAACGGAGTAAGAACGGCTTTATTTTTGCCGATGCATTGATAGCCTTAAGTGCGGGACTTCTCATTTTTACGGCCGTAAGTGTTTGCCAGAATCGTGCTTTGATTTTATTGCATAGAGCTTGTCAAATGCGAGCGGTAGCTACCGTAGGCAGATGCGAGATGGAAGCGTTACGCATAGGTAAAAGATGTAAATATACAAAAGACTTGGCCGAAAAATACGGCATACGTGTAGAAGCATCAGTAAAAGATACGAATTCATCTACGCTTTATAAGGTGGTTATGACAACGCGGGATGGTGAAAAATATGTTCTTACTACACACAAGACGGCAGAGCGGTAAGGGCTTCTTTTCAGTTGAAATCATCCTATATGCTTGTATCGCCTGTGCAACAACCCTTATTTTTTCAACTTTGTTTACGAACAGTGTAAAAAGGTATAAAGAAGCTTATAGCAGAGAGTGTCTGTTGCGACAGGCTGTCATATGTGAAGAAACGGTTCGACACGAACTGCGTTATGCGGAAAATGTACGAGTCAGCGGCAAAACGGTCACCTATACGGATGAAAACGGAAAAAATGCCGGCTTTACAGTGCATAAGTTCGGACTGTATAAAAAATTGAATAATGGTACGGTTCAGCCACTGACGGGAGATGATGACGGGGCGGAACAACATACGGCCGTTTTTGTAGAACCGTATGGGGGAGAAGCGTTTTTTCAAAAAGATGAAGAGGCGATTGTCATGCATTTTATGTTGAAAGACAGAGTTACTGAAGAAGAACAGGAATGTTGTGTGTATGTCGTACCCTTAGCCACTGCATGGAAGGATGAATATGGTAAGAACTCGTAGAAACGGTTTTATGACCTTTGTTATTTTAGGACTTTCATTGGCGGCTCTAAGTATGACTGTGGCCTTTTCCCGATCCGCCTCGGCGGAGCTCGGTTGCCAAGCCGAATACATGAGGGGAGCGGAAACGGAATACAGGGCTGAGGAATCTCTTTTTAAAGCTTATGATATGTATTGCAAGGGACATTTTTCACCATTTACGGAAGAAGATGAAAAAGTTAAGACCCGTGTCAAAATAAGGGAAACGACGCAGGGCGATTATATATTGGAAAGCTGTGCTTGTCGCAAGGTTGACGGTTGTATAAAAACTTGTTCTTTGAAATTTACGATGCAGGACGGGAAGGGAAGGATACAGTGGATACACTATTAAAGCGTGCTGTTTTCAGGCGTTACAGTGCCAGGCGACGAGCTATTATCTGGCCTGAAGAAACGCAGTGCCGCGTTGTCCGTTGCGAAAAAAACGCATGGCGACAAGTTATAGCACTTCAGGCATCGGTCACAGATGTTCCGGGAAAGCGAAAAGGCGGTAATACGTCGCTTATGGTAGAACACGTCATCGATCAGTATGACCTGAAAGGATATTTGTTGACCGTTGTATTGGGTGACGGAGACCTAATTGTCCGTTCATTGTCTTTACCCACGGCATCACGCAAAGAAGCCGGTCAGTCCGTAGCTTGGAGCGGAATGATATTAGATAGCGCCGAAGAATATGTTTATGATGCCGTAAGGACGGGAGAAGAAAAGCTACAGGGAGAATATACCTGGTTGGCTGCCGCTTATCCGGCAAATACAGTGGAAGCCGTTGTTCGTTGTTGCAGAGAAAAGGGATGTTTGTTAGATAGAATTGATATATTACCGGCTCTTATTGGGAAATTGTATCCCTCATATGAGGGAAGCGTGTCCATTACAGATGACGGTAAAAGGCACATTACAGTCCTTAATAAAAGAAATGTTTGCGCATATACTTGTGAAGACGACCCGGGAGTAGATCATGCCGTGGTTCCTCCTGAGAGAAATGATCAAGCAGAAGCCTTAAGGAAAAAATGGCAGGTGGAGTTTGAAGCCATGCCTTTATTAATGGGGTTATAGTCATGGAGTTTGATTTAAGCCTTTCTTTTAGAGAAGCGAAGAGACACGAAAAGACTTTCCGTAATCTGTTTATAGTTGCTCAAGTAGCGGTTTCATTCATTCTCAGTATAGCTCTCTTGTACGGCTGCGGTTTAGAAACTGTCGGCAGAAAGATACGGGCCGAAACGTCGGGAGAAGCTATACGACAGTCGGAAATTCATAAAAAATCTGCCGAAAATTGCAGCCGAGCAGCGAAAGAACTGAAGGAACGGGTGGAAGAAAAGACGGACTCGGCCGCTTTCTTAGTACATATAGGAGAAACAAAGCCTGAAAATATTACCTTCCTTAAATGCGAAAAGCGAGGTAATGCTTTGGTTATTACGGGAGAAACGAAAAAGAAAGAAGAGATTTCACGTTGGCAAAATGCGTTAAAGGCTAAGACGGAAAATTCCGTATGGCGTATCGGAAAAACTGAAGAACGGGAAGGAGTGACTCATTTCGAAATGGTTAAAGAATAATTTTTCAGTATACAAAGACAAGTCGTTGGATGCGTATATAATCGGTTTATTTTTAATAACCCTGCTTCTATGTGCCTTTACAATTATGCGTGACATAGCTTTGTACGAGGCCTGCGTGCACTTAGGGAAAAACCGACTTGCGTCACAACAACTTAAGAACCGTGAAGAGCCGGCGTTTATCCCCTTTGCCTTAGATGATAATACGGATATTCCCGTTATGGCGGAAGAATTGGCACATAAAAATTCCGTTAACATTACGGACTTACACAGTCTTTCGAGCGGCAAAGATGAGGTCTACGAAGTGACGGTTTGCGGGAGCTATGCTGATTTTATACGCTTTCTTAACGATATGGATTGTCTGATGCCTCCCGTGTTCGTGGAAATTACACATTTGGAGTCGGGACGAGACGAAAATCGGGCGGCAGGAATAATGAGCATTGATATTCATTCCTGTAAGGTAAAAAGGGAAAATAAAAGTAATAATGAGTAAAAAGCAGTACTGGATGCATATTAATCACTAAAGTATGCATAAAAAGTACTGCTTTTTTCTATTTACAGTGTTATCTTTCCTTATTTTTTGCTATAATAGTAGACAATTCATACGTATAGTTTTTCAGAGTCTGCGCAGGGGGGACAGATGATGAAACGTAACATTGTACTTGTAGGCATGATGGGCAGCGGAAAAAGCCATATCGGCCGCAAGCTGGCACAACGCCTGAAATGGCAGTTCGTCGATACGGATCGACGACTGGAACGGGCTGTAGGCATGACTATTGCCGAATTTTATAATGAGGCGGGGGAAACGATTTTTCGAGAAAGGGAAATCAATATTCTTCATCAAGTAAGTCGTTATCATGAAGCGGTTATTTCTTTCGGCGGCAATTTTCCCATGAATGTCGATACGTATCGTATTCTTCATCGGAACGGAGTTATTGTGGCCTTGTCATCCGAACCGTATCGAGTGGAGGAGAGGGTCGGCAGACATATCGGCAAGAGACCGACTGTAGATTACGACGATTTGCACAACTTCGTACGAACGATGATGAAGCAGTGGGAAGATGTATACCCCTATTGTGATTTTACGATTGACACGACTCGCGGCGGTGCCTCTTATATTGTCGATACGATTGTTGAAGCAATTCATAAGGAAAAAATACAGTTTGCCAAGCGAGATCGGGGAGGAAAGACGCATGAACATTAATAAAATCGCCGTTTTAACGAGTGGCGGAGATGCACCGGGTATGAATGCCGCTATTCGCGGCGTTACCAGATATGCTATTTATAAGGGACTGAGCGTAGAAGGTATTGTTCGCGGTTATGGCGGTTTGTTGGATGAAGATATAAAGCCTCTTGATCGGCGTTCTGTAGGAGAAATTATTCAACGAGGCGGAACTTTTTTACGTACAGCCCGTTGTCTTGAATTCATAGAACCGGAAGTACAGAAAAAAGCTGCTGAATTTCTACGTTCCCGACAAATTGACGCCTTGGTTGTTATCGGTGGGGACGGTTCCATGAAAGGGGCTGAAGCACTTAGCCGCTTGGGGATTCCTACCGTCGTTATTCCCGGTACTATTGACGGGGATATGGTCGGGACGGAATATACGGTCGGCTTTGACACGGCTGTGAATACGGTGCTTGACTCGGTGAATAAGATTCGTGATACGGCTTATTCTCATGACCGTGTAGCCGTTATTGAAGTCATGGGTCGTCATGCCGGGTTTATCGCTCTCTATTCAGGGATGGCCTCGGGAGCGGAAATTGTTTTGACCCCCGAACATCCTGTTGATTTTCAGGCCGTTTGCAGCCATCTTTTGGAATCACACAGCATGAATAAGATGAGCAGTATTATCGTTGTTGCTGAAGGAGCCGCTACAGGTACGGAAGTGGTTGATTATATAAAAGAACACACGTATCTACAGGCTAACTTGACTGTTCTGGGTTATGTGCAACGCGGCGGTTCACCGTCAGCTTATGATTCGATTATGGCCGGACGTTTTGCACAGAAGGCGGTTGATGTGCTGTTGGAAGGTAAGTATAACTGTGTTGTCGGCTCCGTCGGCAGGCAAGTCGTCGCCACACCGTATGAAGAAGCGGATAAGATTCGATTTGTATTTGATGAAGGCCTGTATAATCTGGTGCATCAGTTGGGTAGATAAATTTAAGGAGTGAAGGTGCTATGAATTTCGATTTAATATGGAATTCCCTGCCGTTACTATTATTGGGTGCGGCCATGACAATCAAAATTACAGCTATTTCCGTAGGTATCGGCTTTTTATTGGGTCTTATTATCAGCGTTTGCCGATTATCGGGAATCAAGTTATTAAAAGCTGTAAGCGTATGCTACGTAAACGTCATTCGCGGAACGCCTATGCTGGTTCAGATCTTTTTGATTTATTTTGCTCTGCCGCAAGTGCTCGGGACTCGTATCGATCCCTTTCTGGCAGCCGTCTTGGCTTGCTCTATCAATAGCGGTGCTTATGTATCCGAAATTTTCCGTGCCGGAATTCAGTCAGTAGATAAAGGACAAATGGAAGCGGGCCGATCTTTGGGGCTTTCGTGGATGCAAACTATGTTTTATATTATTTTGCCGCAAGCCTTTAAACATGTCATTCCTCCCTTAGGCAATGAGTTTATCTCCATGACGAAGGAAACGGCTCAGGTTTCCGTCATCGGCTTTGAAGAATTGACACGTCGCGGTCAGTTGATTATTTCCAAAACTTACGGGGCCTTGGAAATTTGGTTGGCTGTTGCCGTACTTTACCTGATTATGACCCTCGGTATCGCTCAACTGGTCAGCTATTTGGAACGGAGGTTCGCAACGGATGATAGAAATTAAGAATTTAAAAAAATTCTTCGGCAAGCATGAGATTTTAAAAGGTATTAACCTCACCATTCAAGATAAAGAAGTTGTCGTAATTATCGGGCCTTCGGGATCGGGAAAAAGCACGATTTTACGGTGTATTAATTACTTGGAAGAACCTACGTCGGGGGAAATCATTGTCGATGGATTGACTCTTGATTCGACAAAGAAAGTAAATGAAGTTCGCATGGAAGTGGGAATGGTTTTCCAGCGATTCAATCTTTTTCCGCACATGACCGTTTTGGAAAATATAATTTTGGCACCGGTTAAAACAAAGCGTATGACAAAAGAAGAAGCTACGAATGTAGCTATCGCTTTGCTGGAGAAAGTCGGTTTAAGCGATAAAAAAGATGCTTATCCCGGTACTTTGTCGGGCGGTCAACAGCAGCGTGTGGCTATTGCCAGAGCCTTGGCCATGAAACCTAAATTCATGCTCTTTGATGAACCCACCTCGGCCCTTGATCCGGAAATGGTCCGCGAAGTTCTCGACGTTATTAAAGATTTAGCCAAAGAAGGCATGGCCATGGCTATAGTTACTCATGAAATGGGTTTTGCCCGTGAAGTGGCGGATAGGGTTCTTTTTATTGACGGCGGTATTGTATTGGAAGAAGGCACGCCTGAAGACATTTTTACCAATGCCAAAGAAGAACGTACCAGAGAGTTCTTATCTAAAATCCTTTAAAAAAAGACGAGCATTGGCTCGTCTTTTTTTATGGGTAAATGTCTTTTTTTTATAACTCGACCTTAAATATACCTATTAGGTATATTTAAGTAAAAAATAACTATTATTAGTTGATAAAAAAGTTAAGATGGCCTATAATATGAACATAATTATTAGTTAGCAGGGAGGAATGAAAATGAATATTGCAGTATTAGTTAAACAGGTTCCGTCCGTTTCCGATATTGAGCTTGATCCGAAAACCAATAATCTCGTGCGTATCGGAGCACCGTCTATGTTGAATCCTGTCGACTTACATGCTATTGAAGCGGCTTTAGCTGTTAAAGACAGCGTAGGAGGGACAGTCACCCTAATTTCCATGGGGATGGCTACCGCAGCTGATGCGATGCGCGACGGAATTGCCATGGGTGCCGATAAGGGTGTTCTCGTATCGGATGAAAGGATGGCCGGTTCCGATACGTTGGCTACAGGAAAAATATTGGCCAAGGCTATTGAAAAAATCGGTTCCGTCGATCTTGTCTTTACAGGACGTCAGTCTACGGACGGAGATACGGGACAGATTCCTCCGGCAGTGGCACAGCGTCTGGGCATGTCTCTTTTAACCTATGCCGAAGAAGTGGAAACTACGGCTGACGGTTTGGTTATTACGCGTAAAAATTGCGGCGGCACGGAAAAGGTAAAAGCTCCTCTGCCGCTGGTATGCTCCGTATCCGAAACGGCCAATACTCCTCGCTCCGCTAATATCAGAGGTAAAATGAATGCGAAGAAAGCCGTTTTTGACACCTGGCGGTTAGAAGATTTGGGGTTAGCTCCCGAAGAAGCGGGGAAGGCCGGATCGGCTACTGCCGTTGCGGGCGTCTTTGCACCGGAAAAACATACAGTGGGTATTATGATTGAAGGCGCCGATGAAAAGGCGGCTATAGCCGAATTATTCAAAAAATTGGCCGCTGACCATATCGTATAAGGAGGGAATCGTAAATGGATATCAAACAAAGTGTTTGGGTATATATTGAAACGGAAGACGGTAAGGTCGCACAAATCAGTCAGGAACTTTTGGGTAAGGGCCGTGAACTGGCGGATGCCAAGGGGAAAAAGCTGGTAGCTCTTGTCTTATCGGGGGAAGAAGCGGCGGCAAAAGAAGCTATCGGTTACGGTGCCGACTGCGCCTTAGTTGTGGATAATGAAGAACTGAAGTCTTATGATTCGTCCTTATATACGACGGCAGTTCGGGAATTAACAGAAAAGTATGAACCGAACGTTCTTTTAATCGGGGCATCCTATAACGGCAGAGATTTGGGAGGTCGCTTATCGGCCGCTGCCGGCTTGGGACTTGTGGCCGATTGCATCGATTGCCGCTATGAAGGTGACGGAGATGACATTACATGGATTCGACCGGCCTTTACGGGCAAGTTGTATGTGAAGATTTTGACGACGACACGACCTCAGTTGGCGACTGTAAGTGCCAAGATATTCCGTGGTAATAAACTCGACTCGTCTCGCAGCGGCGAAGTTATTCATGAAAAGGTGGACTTACAGGGGCAGAAGGCTTTGCAGGAAGTTGTCTCTTTTGAACCCTTACCGGTAGAAGAACAGGAACTTACTATTGAGACGGCGGATATTGTCGTCGGTGCCGGTCGCGGTGTAGGTGATGAAGAAGGCTTCGAAAAGGTAAAGGAATTTGCAGCATCCATCGGTGCAGCCTTGGGTGTGTCGAAACCCCTTGTAGATAACGGGTGGGCAACTCATGACCAGCAAATCGGTATTACAGGGAAGAAGATTGCTCCTAAGATTTATATTGCCTTAGGGATATCCGGTGCTATTCAGCATAAGTTGGGCTTAGCTGAAGCGCCTATGATTATTGCCGTCAATAAGGATCCGGAAGCACCTATTTTCGAATTCGCTCATTACGGCATTGTCGGTGACTTGTTTGAAGCTATACCTGCTTTGGAAAAAGAATTTGCCAAGTATAAATCATAGATAAAAGTAAAACGGTTCGGTCAACAGACCGAACCGTTTTGTGTTTCTTTTCCTATTTTAAATTGGATTGTGCTTTGGCACTTACCGTATTATTTGTAAAGGTGAGCTGTACGCTTGACTGGTCGTCGTTCATCCAAATATAAACCTTTGCATTTGTACCCATTATTTCGGCATCGCTTAACAAATAACCTTCGCGATTATTCAGGGTTTCTTTTACTTGGTCGTAGGTCATGCCGGGTTGTACCTTGTTAAACTGGTCGAGTTTAATCGTTTCCCCGTTAGCTTTGAAAAAGCTCGGGCTGACCATGGCCTTGGTGACCAGGGCTCCGTTTTGGAAGAGAGCCGTCACACCCGTAGTGCCTTCTTTCCAGTCATAGGCCTGTGTTTTAATGCCGGCTACTTCATTTTCCGTAGACAAGGTACCTTCGCTTCCGAGTGCTTTTTTTACGTCATCATACGAAGCACCCATAGGGATGGCCAGGAATTTTTCGTATGCCTGCATTTCCGGGCTCTTTTGTTCCTGCTTTGCATTGTCGCCGCTCTTGTCACCGTTTGAGTTGCCGCAGCCTGCCATAAAGGTGCAAGCCAAAAGGCCGGCCATGACGAGAGCACTGACTTTTTTCTTGTTCATGGGAATCACTCCTTGAATATATTTTTAGGCAAAAGCCGTAAAACCGTGGGGATACGTAGCGATTAAGTCTATAACAAAAGATGAGATATAATACCGATTAATCACACATCTATCATATTAAATAAGAATACAATAGTCAACTAAAAAGCATATATAAACAAAAAGGCTCTATAATAAATGTTGGGGTCAGCATCGAACAGGTGCTGACATATTAAAGGGAAATTTATTACCCGTTCTTACCGTAAAACCGATGGTCGCTTCCACGCTCGTATCTTATTGTTGAGCAAAGAAAAGGGCGATGAACACGCGGGCGTTCATCGCCGAGAAAAACTAGTCGGTTAGTTAGCTGCCGACATTTGCAAAAGAGCCGGTTATTTTATGTGAAAATTATCATAACTGTATAGCTTTATTATGCATAATAGTGTTGACTGTACTTGAGTTTGTATATACAATAAGAATAAAATAGGGTTTTATTGTTAATATAATCGGGAGAAGATATACAGTGAAAAAAACTTTAATCATGAAAGCAGCCGTCTTGGGGACTATAGCCTGTTGTTCATTCAGTGGCCTTGGAATAGCGGCGAATATTCAAGAGACGAATGAGATAGGAGTTGGCCGGCCGACAATAGATGAAGCAAAACGGGAAGCTGTTCATTCGACGTGGATGGATCGCACTGATGTGGTTGTAGGTATCGGACCGAAATCTACTGAAGAAACAGCCGGACACAGGTGGCATAATTTTACTTATGATCGACCGTCTATTGTCACTTCGGATAAATCTAAATCCACTGAGTTAAATAAATTCTATATTGAGACCTTACAACCGCTCACTCATTATGATGAAAATTCCAAGAGCGTTGTCTTTGTGCAGGGCCGTATCGGTCGTAGCGGTGAGAAAATATCTTCTAATAAATTAAGTAACTATTGGATTCCGGCTATGCCGGCAGGTACCTTTACGATACATGAACATCAAAAAAACAAAATTGAATCCCTAGGCGTCACGGCGAATGTCGGTGTCGGGTATCGCCGTCTCAGCAAACATGAACATTCTTACGTGGGAGCGAATGCTTTTTATGACCACGCGTTCAAGAATGGCTACAAGCGTATTAGCGGCGGCATAGAATATGTTGCGGGATATAATGAAGTGTATGCCAATATATACCGTAACTTAGGGACTCATAACAGAAAGTATATAGGGTTACACGGTCGAAGCACTGTTTTAGGCGATCCTACAGGATTATATCCCTATGGCATGGATCCCGATACCAGTCTTTATGATTATGCTATAGTTGATTATGAAAATCATTGGAAACTGATAGAAAATGTTGCTGCAAGCGGCTTTGATATCGGCTATGCACGGACCTTTAAAAATGCTCGATGGGCTCGTGTTTATGCGGATTATTATAACTGGCGCGGCCGCTCTGCCGTACGGGTAGGCTATAGAAAATTGGATCGCAGAGAGGCCGTCAGAGGGATGAAATTCGGTGCGGAATTACATATTACCCCGCATCTCACTCTGAATGCAGGTTATCAGACGAATTCACTCCATTTGAACGGACCTTATGCGACCTTAACCTATACCATCGGTACATCCAAGTTTGCCTGGTTCGGCGGAAAACATAGTGACAATGTCATAACAACGGCTCGCTCCAAGATGCTTGATAAAGTACATCGCAGCGATCTGGTCGTCCATGATATTGTCGTGGAAGATTATGATCATGGTGTCGTCGATGTCGGTTTATAGATTCATAAGTTAACGAATTTGATAAAATGAAAAAGCTGTGCCTTATAGGGCACAGCTTTTTTGGTGCGAGTGGAGGGATTTGAACCCTCACGTCATAAGACGCCGGATCCTAAGTCCGGTGCGTCTGCCGTTCCGCCACACTCGCATGCCGGATTTTATTGTAACACGGCTGTTTTCACGGAGTCAAACTATACTATTCGATGACCAGACCTACAGGGCAGTGGTCACTGCCTTCAATATTCGTATAAATAAGAGCTTCTTTTAAGCGACTGTCTAAAGCGGACGAGGTAATGAAGTAGTCTATACGCCAACCGGAGTTGTTCTGTCTGGCTTTAAAACGATAAGACCACCAGGAGTAGACGCCTTCTTTGTCGGGATAGAAGTAGCGCCACGTATCCGTAAATCCGGCAGCGAGAAGTTCGGTCATTTTAGCTCGTTCTTCATCGGAGAAGCCTGCATTTTTGCGATTTGTCTTCGGATTTTTCAAATCTATTTCTTCGTGAGCCACATTTAAATCGCCACAGAAAATGACAGGTTTGGTTCGATTCAATTCGGTCACATAGTTGCGAAAGTCATCTTCCCAACGCATCCGATAATCCAGGCGAGCTAATTCACTTTGGCTGTTGGGGGTGTAACAGGTAATAAAATAGAAGTCTTCAAACTCTAAGGTAATAAGGCGTCCTTCATGGTCATGTTCATCAATATTCATACCGTAAGAGACGGAAAGCGGTTTTATACGCGTAAAAATTGCCGTGCCGCTATAGCCTTTTTTATCGGCATAATTCCAGTATTGTTCATATCCTGGCAGGTCCATTTCTATTTGACCGGCTTGTAGCTTCGTTTCCTGTAGACAGAAAATATCCGCATCCAGTTCTTTAAATATTTCGGGAAATCCCTTTTTCATAACGGCACGCAGCCCGTTGACGTTCCAGGAGATAAATTTCATAGTAGAGTCCTTTCTTTTACAGAACGGTGTGATTTGATATAATACCAAGTATATTTATATTACCATAAGATGTGGTGAATAGTAAGCCTTAAACGGCTTATATAACCGTGTCGAAACGAGATGAAAGGATTGTGGAAAGCGTGTCTGTACATCCCTTGGCGGGACAACGGGTGAGAGCCTGTGATTATCCCGATTTAGAAGAAATAAAAAAAGCTTATAATAAAACGATTCCCTGCATGGATGAACCGGCTCAACGGGTTTCCTTCGGCACATCGGGACATCGCGGTAAAGCTACGGACGGAAGCTTTACGGCTTTACACGTAGGCTCGGTTGTTCAGGCTATCTGCAATTTGCGTCAAAGCTTCGGAGCTTCCGGTCCCGTATTTGTAGGGGCGGATACGCACTATTTGTCCCAACTGGCTTATCAAACGACCTTGAATGTCTTGGCTTACAATAAGATTGCGGCCTGCACGGATTGCGAAGGCGATTTTGTACCGACACCGTCCGTATCGCGTGCCGTTCTTCGTTATAATGAAAAGCGTTCGGAAAAGCGGGGTGACGGTATTATCATAACGCCGTCTCATAATCCGCCGGACTGTGGCGGTATTAAGTACAATCCCGTAAGCGGCGGGCCGGCAGACAGTACGATTACAAAGGCCGTAGAAAAAGAAGCAAACCGCTTGCTGGAAACCGGGTATACTTTGCCGGAAGCGGAAAAACGCCGGGGGGGAAGTTGCATTCCTTATGACTATAAAGGGCTGTATGTAGAGGAACTGTCTCAGGTTATCGATATGGAATCCATAGCCCGGGCGGATCTGCATATTCTGGTCAATGCTCTCGGCGGCTCGGGTATGAATTATTGGCATGCCGTATGCGAAAAGTATCATATTAAGGCCGACTTTATTAATGACAGTTATGACCCGCGGTTCACCTTTATGACCTATGATGCGGACGGTAAGGTGCGTATGGATTGTTCATCACCTTATGTCATGGCCGGCGTCATCAAAGACGGTCGTTCATACGACCTGGTGTTGGCTAATGATCCCGATTATGATCGATTCGGTGTCGTCTGCGGGCCGGAAGGCATGATCGGAGCCAATGCCTTTTTGACGGCTTGCGCTCATTATTTGGGAACCCATCGTGACTTTGCCAAAACGGGTATCGGTAAAACCATCGTAACCACAGAGTTACTGAAAGTTGTTGCCGAAGGACTCCGTGCCAATGTATATGAAGTCCCCGTAGGGTTTAAATACTTTGCTGACCTTTTGTATGAAAAGAAGGTCTTTTTTGCCGGAGAGGAGAGTGCCGGCGCTTCGTTTGTAAAGCGTGACGGCAGTGTATGGACGACGGATAAAGACGGCATCATTATGTGTCTCTTGGCAGCGGAAATAAAGGCCGTTACGGGCTTGTCTCCTCTTTCTTATTATGAAAAAGTTTGTAAACGATTGGGTCGATCTACTTATACGAAACGGTGCGATACGGCCGTATCGAAAGAAGAAAAAATACGTATTGCCGCTTTGGACAAGTCCGATATCGGGGTTGTCAAGTTGGGGAACGCAACTATTACGGACATTGAGACCCGATCTGCTTACGAAAATCTTTCTATAGGCGGTATTAAAATCAGTACGGCTGACGGTTGGATCGCCGCACGGCCTTCGGGAACGGAAGATTTATACAAGCTATACAGTGAAAGTTACCGATCCGATGAAGAGGCGGAGAGTCTTTTGCAAGAAGGTAAGGTACTTATTGACGAAGCTTTGCGTGACAAGAAATAAAAAAGCGGCGGCCTTATGGTATTTTAATAAACACTTGTGCTATAATGACCGTGGACAGAAGTGTATTCTTTGGATGTTCGTTGCTGAAAGCACGGCATTTCAATTATAAAAAGAAAGTAGGCGTGTTCGGTGCTGGCATATTTCGTACCTTTTTTTATCGGTCTGATTGTTTCATACGCGTTGACTCCGGCCGTGAAAAAGCTTGCCGTTCGTGTCGGTGCCGTAGATCGGCCCGAAGCACGTAAGGTGCATACTCATATTATTCCCCGTCTGGGCGGATTGGCCATATTTATCGGATTTATGGCGGCCGTCCTCTTTTCCATGCCCGTATATAAAGAATTTTTAGGCTTTTTATTAGGAGCTACGGCTATTGTGTGCTTGGGGATTTGGGACGACATCAAGAATATACCGGCTAAGGTAAAGCTGACCGGGCAGATTATTGCCGCAGCTATTCCCGTGGCCTTCGGCGTACAGATCGAATGGGTAACCAATCCGTTCGGAACCATTTTAATCATTCCCGAATGGTTGGCCGTACCGGTTACGATTTTTTGGATTGTCGGATTTACCAATACGGTAAATCTTATTGACGGGTTAGACGGCTTGGCGGCAGGGGTATCGGTAATCGCTTCCATTTCCATGTTTTTCATGGCTGTCAGTATGAATCAATATTTGCCGGCTATGATTTTAGTGGCTATGTCGGGAGCTGCCTTGGGATTTTTGCAATATAACTTTAATCCCGCCAAAATCTTTATGGGCGATACGGGCAGCATGCTTCTGGGGTATACTATGGCGGTTGTGGCTGTTCTGGGGCTTGTCAAGACGGCGGCAACGGTGGCTCTTATTGTACCTATCATCGCCTTAGGGGTACCTATTTTAGATACTTTGTTTGCTATTGTGCGTCGCAAAATGAGCGGCGTTCCGATATTTCAGCCCGATAAAGGACATTTGCATCACCGTTTACTGGCTTTGGGGATGACTCAGAAACAAGCTGTTCTCAGCATGTACATGGTCAGTGCGGTTTTGGGATTTGTTGCGATTTTCGTTGCCAATGTAAGCTATAAGACCGGTATTGTTACGGTTATCGCCGTCTTGGCTATTATTATTTATTCGGCCCGTCGAATCGGTGTGTTACGGCGCTCCGACAACACAAACGGCATGAAAAAATAGAAGGGTATACGTCTAAGGAGGCGCTTTCATGATTAAAGTAATGACCGTATTCGGTACTCGACCGGAAGCCATAAAAATGGCTCCTGTCGTATTGGAACTGAAAAAACATCAGGACGAAATCGAGACGGTCGTGGCCGTAACGGCTCAACATCGGCAAATGCTTGATCAAGTGTTGCATTTATTCAAAATCAAACCCGATTACGATTTGGATATTATGTCACAGGGTCAGACTTTATACGACATAACCTCGCGAGCGATGAACGGATTAAAAGAGGTTTTGGAAAAAGAAAAGCCCGATCTGGTTCTCGTTCACGGCGATACGACGACGACCTTTGCCGGTGCTTTGGCTTCTTACTACAGTCAGACTGCAGTCGGTCATGTAGAAGCGGGTCTGAGAACAGGGGATATATATTCGCCTTTTCCCGAAGAAATGAATCGTAAGCTCACAGGAGCTATTGCATCTTTTCATTTTGCACCGACGGAAACGGCTAAAGCCAATCTTTTACGTGAAGGTGTGAACCCGGAAAAAATATATGTAACAGGAAATACGGTTATTGACGCCTTAATGAAGACCGTTCGTCCCGACTACGAGTTTGATGACGAGAAATTGCGCCAAATCGACTTTGAACAGCATCGAGTTATCTTATTAACCACCCATCGTCGGGAAAATCTAGGGGAGCCGATGCGACATATTTATAAAGCTTTACGTTCGGTCGTACAAGAAACGCCCGATGCGGAAATCGTTTTTCCCGTACATCGCAATCCCCTTGTTCGGCAGGTCGTTAACGAAGAACTAGCGGGGGTAGACAGAATCCACCTCATTGAACCGCTTGATTATGAACCCTTTGCCAACCTTATGAGTCGCAGCTATCTGGTGCTGACCGATTCGGGCGGTATTCAGGAAGAAGCTCCGTCTTTGGGAAAACCGGTTCTCGTTTTGAGAAATACGACGGAACGACCGGAAGCGGTAAAAGCGGGAACCGTATCTCTTATCGGAACCAATGTGGATGTCGTATATGAAACGACGAGACGCCTATTGACTGATAAAAAAGCTTATGAAGCCATGAGCAATGCCGTCAACCCCTATGGTGACGGAAGGGCTTCGGAACGGATTGTTCAAGCTGTGCGTTATGTATACAATGAATGCTCCGAACGGCCTGAAGAATTTAAATAAAATGAATAAATATTCAAAACAAATAGTATGATTAAAAGGCGACAAAATGTCGCCTTTTTTAGTACTCTTTACACCTTTAAACCTTAAGAAAAAAAGGGCTAAGCCCATTCGGTTTTGTTGCATTTTATCAAATGGAAGAGTAAAATATACATCAGGTACGGGGTCAATCGATGCGGATATAATCATTGATTTTTACCGTATTCACTGTAGTTGCCGTGAGGGGTAAATATTCGTGGGCCAAGCAACGGAAGACCGCAAAAAATCACAAAAAAGAAGCGACGGCATGTCGACATTACAGCTCGTAGCCGTAGCCGGTTCATTGGGCCTTACTTTATTTGTGAACATTATTGTCGGTATTTTCATTGGACGCTTTGTGGATTCGTATTTTAATACAAGTCCGTTCGGGCTCATGGCATTTGCACTCTTAGGTTCCGTTACCGGGTTTTGGACTTTGTATAAAAAAGCGGGGACTTTGAATGAACGTGGCAAGTAACAGGGGAAATGAAAGGACGACCGGTGGACGTATTTACTTTATATGTTAAAAAAACGGTAATTCGTCTTGCTGTAGGCACCGTACTGGGGGCTGTTGCCGCTTGGGCGGTCGGAGCGGGCGAGTATATTTCCGGATGGATCATCGGTAGCCTGGTCAATCTGTTGTACTTCGTAATGCTCAGCAGTCGGTTAGCGAAATCCGCACGTATGCCGGCCGAACAAGCCTTGGTCTTTATCCGCGGCGGCGTAGTAGTGAGGCTGTTGTTGATTATGCTTGTGCTTATCGTTGTACTGCAATTTCCTCAAATCAGGATTTCCTCCTTTGTGGCAGGTGTCATGATGTACAGAGTACTGATTTTCGGTGAACTTTTTGTCAAGGCGTTACAGCGCATTTTGTAGGAAGGGAGGTGCAGCTTATGGAATTACACGCGGGGCATCATACGGTTGTTCAGTTGTTAGGGTTAAATGTCAATATTGACACCTTGATGATGACATGGATTGTTGCCGCCATCGTTATTGTGGTTACACTGTTGGCGACGCGGGGACGTGCCTTGGTACCGAGCGGTATGCAAAACGGCATGGAAATGATTGTTGAAGCCTTACTTGAACAGTTTAAAGAAAACCTGGGACCTAAATACGGTCAGGTTACATCTGTTCTCTTAACCATGTTTTTGTTCATTTTCTTTGCTAATGAATTCGGTCTGTTACCGAATCCGGGTGTATTATCATCACCTACAAATGATTTGAACACGACCGTAGCATTGGCTTTGGTCGCATCGTTTTTGACACATGCGTTGTATATTCGCAATCAGGGTGCCGGAAAGTATTTCAAACATTTCTTCCAGCCTTTTGTATTGTTCTTCCCCATCAACTTAATGGAAGAATTTACAAAACCGTTGACATTGTCATTCCGTCTTTTCGGTAATATTTTGGCCGGTGAAATTTTGATGGAAGTGCTGTATGAACTGGTACCTGTAGGCGTGCCGCTCATTTGGCTCGTGTTCAGCTTGGTTATCGGTTTAATCCAGGCATTTATCTTTACTATTTTGACAACATCTTATTTAGCTCCGTCGTTCCACGGATCACATTAAATTTTTACATATCTGGGAGGGTTATAACTTATGGAAAAGGCAATTGTTTTGGCATTCTCGGCATTCGGTGCTTGCTTGGGTATTGGTTTGGCAGCTTTGGGCGCGGCTCTTGCCGACGGCAATGCGGCTTCGAAAATGTTGGAAGGTACGGCACGTCAGCCTGAAATGGGCGGCAAGCTCCTTACGAACATGCTTATCTCTATCGGCTTGATTGAATCTATTCCTATTATCGCTGCCGTTATCGCCATTGTATTGGTATTCGCCAATCCGTTTGTAAGTTTACTCTAATTTGAATAAAGAAGTGTTACTTACCGAAACGGGGAGGGAATACCATTGATCAGTATAAACGGTACTTTGCTTTTCCAATTCCTCAACTTCTTTGTTCTGGTCGCTATTTTGGCCAAGTTTGCTTATAAACCGATGTTGAAGGTTCTGGAGGAACGGAGAAACAAGATTTCGTCCGACTTGAACGATGCGGAACAGTCGCGTTTGGCTGCAGAAAAACTGAAAGCCGATTACGAACAACAGTTGCAAACGGCTCAGGAAAAAGCGCAGGCGATTATCGATAAGGCCGTTAAGCAGGCGGAAGCGGAAGGACAGGCGCAACTCGATGCCATCCGTACGCAAATTGCCCGCGAAAAGGAATTGGCACACGCCGAAATCGTCAGTGAACGTGAAGCCGCTCTTCGCGAAATGAGGCAAGAAGTAGTTTCCCTGTCTATGGCTGTGGCAGAAAAATTACTGGAAAAAAATATGGATACGGACATGAACTCCAAATTGATTAAAGAGTGCATGGATCGTATGGATGCGAAACGGATCGCAAGGTAGGCACTTATGATACCTGAATCCGTATACTCAAAATACAGCCAGGCCATGTTTGATATTGCTCAATCGGATAATTCGCTTGATACCGTACTGGCGGATATGAAAACGGTCCGCACGGTAATGCGTGAAAACGAAAATCTCAGAAAGTTTTTGGGCAATCCTCTGGTTACGGCGAAAGCCAAAAAAGAAACGCTTGAAAAGATTTTTGCTTCTTCCGTTTCATCCATTGTTTGCCGATTTCTCTACGTTATGGTAGACCGTCGTCGGGAAGCGGCAATTACGGAAGCTGTGGAAAACTTTATCGATTTGGCTCGGGCCGCACAGAATATTGAAGTGGCCAAAATACGTGTCATTAAGCCGCTAACAGCGGAAGAAGAAACGGCACTCGTGAAGAAGCTGGAAACTATGACCGGAAAGAAAATCGAACCGATGTACTATACGGACCCGTCTATCTTGGGCGGCGTCGTTATACAAATCGGCGATCAGGTTATTGACGGCAGCTTGAAACGACAAATCCGGAATATGGAACACGCCTTATTGCAAGGCAGTGTAGCAAACGAGGTGACGGACTAGAAATGAACATGAAGCCTGAAGAAATTACGGCTATAATCAGAAAACAAATCGAAGACTATAATGTCGAAACGAATGTGGACGACGTCGGTACGGTCCTTGAAGTCGGTGACGGCATCGCTCATATTTACGGTTTGGATAAGGCCATGTCCGGGGAATTATTGGAATTACCTCACAATGTATATGGCTTAGCCTTAAACTTGGAAGAAGATAATGTCGGCGCCGTATTGCTCGGTGAAGACGACTTGATTAAAGAAGGCGATACGGTTCGTCGTACAGGTCGCGTTATGAGCGTTCCTGTAGGTGACGGTATGATCGGCCGTGTCGTAAATCCCCTGGGGGCTCCTATTGACGGCAAAGGCGACATTCAGACGAAAGAAACGCGTCGTATTGAAGTCCAGGCGTCGGGTATTGCCGACCGCCAACCTGTAAAGGTACCTTTGCAGACAGGGATTAAAGCTATCGACTCGATGGTTCCTATCGGTCGAGGCCAACGTGAATTGATTATCGGTGACCGCGGTACCGGCAAAACGGCTATTGCCATCGATACGATTATCAATCAGAAGGATAGCGGCGTTATTTGTATCTATGTTGCCATCGGTCAGAAGGCATCTACGGTAGCTCGTGTAGTTCGCACTCTCGAAGAACACGGCGCTATGGCGTATACCATTGTCGTTGCCGCAACGGCTTCCGACGGGGCACCGCTTCAATACTTGGCTCCTTATGCCGGCGTATCCATGGGTGAATACTTCATGGCCCAGGGCAAAGATGTACTGTGCGTATATGACGATTTGTCCAAACATGCTCAGGCATACCGTGCCATGTCGTTGTTATTACGTCGTCCGCCCGGACGTGAAGCATACCCCGGCGACGTATTTTATTTACATTCGCGTCTTTTGGAACGTGCTGCCAAGCTGTCCGATGAATTGGGTGGCGGTTCGATTACGGCTTTGCCTATTATCGAAACATTGGCAGGCGACGTTTCGGCTTATATTCCGACAAACGTTATTTCTATTACGGATGGACAGATTTTCTTGGAAACGGAATTATTTAACTCCGGTGTGCGTCCGGCTATTAACGTCGGTCTGTCCGTATCTCGTGTAGGTGGTTCGGCTCAGATTAAAGCCATGAAGAAAATTGCCGGCACCTTGCGTTTGGACTTGGCACAGTATCGTGAATTGGCGGCTTTCGCACAGTTCGGATCCGACCTCGATAAGAGTACGAAGGCTCAAATCGACAGAGGCGAACGGACGATGCAGATGCTCGTACAACCTCAGTACCAGCCGATGGCTGTTGAAGACCAGGTTATGCAGATTTACTTAGCCGTAAAAGGCTATCTCATGCCGATTAAGGTTGAAGACGTTGCGGAATTTGAAGAAAAATTCATCAAGTTCATGCATGCTCAGTATCCCGATGTGGGCAGCCACATTAAAGACACGAAGCAACTCGGTGAAGAAGATGAAGCTATCCTCAAGAAGGCGGTTGAAGAATTTATTAAATTGTTCGGCGCCGACCATGAACTCGTTAAAGAGGAGGAATAGTCTATGCCGAGTGCACGCGAGATAAACAGACGGATTAAGTCCGTAACGAATACTCAACAGATTACGAAGGCCATGAAGATGGTATCTTCCGTACGTCTGCGTCGTGCACAGGATCGCGCTTTGGCAACGGCTCCTTTTACCGATAAAATCGAAGCCATGTTGCGTCGATTGGCAGCTGCCGCAAGCGGTGAAGCCGGTCCCCTGTTTGAACAACGGGAAGTAAAACGTACTTGCTATATTGTTGTCGGTGCCGATAAAGGCTTGGCCGGAGCTTTCAGTTCGAATATCAATAAAGCCATGGCCGCTATCGTTGCCGAAAAGGGCAGAGATGCGGTAACCTTTCTCGTGACCGGTCGTAAGCCCGTTGAGTATTTGAAACGCCTTCGTATTACACCTGCCGGCAAGTGGAGCGGGTTTTCGGATAAGCCGCAGTATCATCACGCTCAAACCGTTATGAATGAAGCGGTGAAACGCTTTATGGACGGTGAAGTGGATGAAGTCTGTGTTTTATATACGAAATTCCGTTCGGCCCTGGTTCAGGACGTAACCGTATCCAAGCTGCTTCCTATTGATGCGGATTTGAACGAAGAAGAAGGAGTGAAGGAAGAATATCTTTTTGCTCCCGACAGTAACCAAGTTCTCACATCCTTGGTGCCTACGTATTTGGAAGCCTTTGTCTACAACAGCCTGCTTCAGTCGGCGGCGAGTGAACTCGGAGCCCGCATGACGGCCATGACATCGGCAACGGATAATGCAGGCGAACTGATCGACCGCCTGACGGTTCATTATAACAAGGTACGTCAGGCAGGCATTACGAACGAATTGACGGAAATCGTCAGCGGTGCGAATGCGTTGCAGTAAGATACAAGTATTAAAGTAGAGAGGAGAACCTCTTCATGAGTGATAATTTTGGTAAAGTCATCCAGGTCATCGGCCCGGTAATTGACGTGCGATTTTCTGTGGAAAAAGACTTACCGCCTATTTACACGGCTATCCGCATTACAGGCGGCGAAGGTGATCAGACCGTAAATCTCGTAGCCGAAGTCATGCAGCATTTGGGCGACGATGTTGTCCGTTGCGTTGCCATGAGCTCTACGGACGGTTTGGTGCGCGGTATGGCCGCTGAAAACACGGGTGCTCCTATTCGCGTTCCTGTTGGTCAGGGCGTGTTGGGACGTATTTTCAACGTCCTCGGCGAAGCGGTTGATAAGGTAGACGAACCGGTAAAGGCTGAAGATTATTGGCCGATTCACCGTCCGGCTCCTAAATTTGACGACTTGTCGCCGACGATGGAAATCTTGGAAACAGGGATTAAGGTCGTTGACCTTATCGCTCCTTATGCCAAGGGCGGTAAGATTGGCCTCTTCGGCGGTGCCGGTGTAGGTAAGACGGTCCTTATTATGGAATTGATTCATAACGTCGCAACGGAACACGGCGGCTACTCCGTATTTACGGGCGTAGGTGAACGTACACGTGAAGGTAACGACTTGTGGAACGAAATGAAGGAATCGGGCGTTATCAGTAAGACCGCTTTGGTATATGGTCAGATGAACGAACCGCCCGGAGCTCGTATGCGCGTAGGCCTTACGGGTCTTACAATGGCGGAATACTTCCGTGATAAAGAACATCAGGACGTACTTTTGTTCGTTGACAACATTTTCCGTTTCATTCAGGCCGGTTCGGAAGTATCGGCATTGCTCGGTCGTATTCCGTCGGCCGTAGGTTATCAGCCTACGCTCGGCACGGACGTCGGCGCCTTGCAGGAACGTATTACGTCGACGAAGGAAGGTTCGATTACATCGGTACAGGCCGTTTACGTTCCTGCCGATGACTTGACTGACCCGGCTCCGGCCGCTACGTTCGCCCATTTGGATGCAACGACTGTATTGTCTCGTCAAATCGCCGAATTGGGTATTTACCCGGCCGTCGATCCCCTTGACTCGACATCGCGTATTTTGGATCCTCATATTATCGGGGAAGAACATTACGAAACGGCTCGCGAAGTACAGGCAATCCTTCAAAAGTACAAGGATTTGCAGGATATTATCGCCATCTTGGGTATTGATGAATTGTCGGAAGATGATAAGCTTACGGTTGCACGTGCTCGTAAGGTACAGCGTTTCCTCAGTCAGCCTTTCGCCGTTGCGGAACAGTTTACGGGTCAACCCGGTCGCTATGTTCCGTTGAAAGAAACTATTGCGGGCTTTAAAGAAATTCTTTCCGGTAAGTGCGATGACATGCCGGAACAAGCTTTCTATCTGGTCGGCAATATTGAGGAAGCGTACGAAAAGGCTAAGACTCTGAAGGGAGAATAGTCTATGGAAGAAACCGCTAGAACGCTCCGTCTGGAGGTCATTACACCTGATGCTTCCGTATATTGCGATGATGTAGAGTTTGTTCTTGTGCGCGCTTTAGACGGTGATTTGGGTGTCATGCACGGTCATGCACCCTTAATCGCATCTCTTGACATTTGGCCCCTTACGGTTACCAAAGAGGGAGCGGAAAAGAAGATCGCCGTTGCCAAAGGTTTCATGGAAGTCAATGATAATAAGGTCACCATCGTAACGCCGGCGGCCGAACTTCCTGAAGACATTGACGTAAAGAGAGCGGAAGCTGCTAAACATAGAGCAGAAGACCGCTTAGCAAGCAAGAATGAAAAAATCGACCATGTTCGTGCCGAATTGGCATTGAAACGGGCCATTCAGCGTCTGGATGTAGTAAAGACCTTTTCAGGCCGGTAGTTGCAGATAACTGAATAAGTTGATAGGCTCAAAACGCCGGACAGGCAATGTGAAAGTACATAGTCTGTCCGGCGTTTTGTATACCGTGAAGGCTTGCCGATACATCGTAGCCGTGCGATGTATATAAGTCTATTTGGGTATAAAGTAGCGGTTTTTCACGGTTTTTTGTATGTCGGCATTTTACT
The DNA here is from genome assembly GCF_000165735.1 of Megasphaera micronuciformis F0359. Lineage (GTDB taxonomy): Bacteria > Bacillota > Negativicutes > Veillonellales > Megasphaeraceae > Megasphaera > Megasphaera micronuciformis. Next base: position 727,543 of record NZ_GL538208.1, on the reverse strand, counting down.
TTGACATAGCAAAAATCAGTGTGATATGATGACTTTAAGTTTTAAACTATACTGATTTAGGAGGATTAAAATGAAGTATAATTTTGATGAGATTGTCGATCGTCGGCATACAAATGCCATGAATACGGACGGATTCCGCGGTTATATTTTTCATGATTTTGAAGGAAAAAAGAAGTTCCCTTTTAAGGACGAAGAATTTATTCGCATGTGGGTAGCCGATATGGAATTTGCCATGTGCCCCCATATTATTGATGCCATAAAAGAACGCTTGGATAAGCGAATTCTCGGCTATAGTCAGGTTTTTGAACAGGAATTTTACGACGCTTATAACAAGTGGAGTAAAAAAATGTACGACTGGACTTATGAACGAAAGGATTTTTGCTTTTCTCTCGGTATCATTCCCGCTCTTTATAAGTTGACGGAATTTATTTTGACGGACCACGAATATGCCATTGTTAACACCCCTGCTTACGGATACTTTAAGCATCCTTTAACGTACAACGGAAAACAGGCTGTTTTCAATCGTCTGGTTAAAGATAAAAAGGGCGTTTGGCAAATCGACTTTGAAGCTTTGGAAAAGGCGGCCGCACATCCTATGGCGAAGCTTTTGATTTGGTGTAACCCTCACAATCCGACCGGTCGTGTATGGACGGAAGAGGAATTGAAGAAGGTTGCGGCTATTGTAGAAAAACATAACCTTTGGATTATTAGCGATGAAATCCATTGTGACCTTCTGCGCCAAGGGAAGCGGCACATTCCTATGGCTAAAATTATGCCCGATTATGACAAACTTATTGTTTGCACCTCTGCTTCTAAATGCTTTAATATGGCGGGACTTATGTTTGCGGAAATCCTGATTCGAGATGAAACGTTGAAAGAATGGTATATTGCCTATACCAATTCGTACGCTATGAACGTTAATCCCTTAGCCATTGCGGCGCATCAGGCAGCTTATGAAAAAGGCGGGGAATGGCTTGATCAAATGAAGACCTACTTGGACGGAAACTTCGCCTTTGTTAAGGAGACACTCGACAGGGAATTGCCGGAAACACATTTTGTCATTCCCGATGCCACCTATCTGGCATGGGTAGACTTAAGTGCTTATCTGGCTGACGTAGAAGATATTCCCGAATTCTTCGCCAACAAAGCCGGTGTTCTTCTCGAAGGAGGGGACGCTCTCTTTGTAGACAATGCACAGGGCTATATACGACTCAACCTGGCTATGCCTCGGACCCTCATTGCAGAAGGGCTGAAGCGGATTGTAAAGGCAATTAAGGAAAGAACATAAAGAAGAGTAAACCGCCTGTTTCTCGAGAGACAGGCGGTTTTTGTATGCCAAAGATATGATAAATATTTTTAAATCGTATTTATTTTACAAGAAAGTATTTGAGAGGATGTTTATCAGGATAGATATGAGAAGCAACCCCGTCAGTGATAAAGGGATAGGCAAAGTTTCTTGCAAATTACGTCAAATCAACACACATAAAAATAGCGGAAGTATTCGTCCGTAGCCTTACGCATCATTCCGGGTAACAACCATTCCACTATTATGAATATGGCAAGAATATAAAGCCGCATGCAAATAAAAAATCACCGACCGGTATGCCGCAAACAGGGTGCAATTCCCCTGGTCGGGCTCATACCAAATCAGTGATTATTTTGGTTACAGTATAGCAGATGAAAAGGTTTTATGCAAAACAAAAGGAAGGGTTCAAAGAAATAAATAGTGCAAAAACAATTGTTAAACGGCATTAGGTAATGATTTCCGAGTCGTATAAGAATATACGCTTCATTTAAGGCAGTATACCCGGCTATTTTGATTTGTGGAAGGTAACATAAGTGCGGAGTATCCTTCTTTTCATACTGTCGCAGTCTTCCGTAATATGGTATCATTAAATGTAAAAACGAATTTTAAAAGTATTATAAAAAGAAGGTAACGGAGACTATACATGGATTTATTGGCAAGTAAGCACTATTGTTTAATGACCTACGGTTGTCAGATGAACGAGTCCGATTCGGAACGCTATGCAGGGCAGTTGGAAGAGCTGGGATACACGCCGACGGAAGACCCCGAGTTAGCCGATGTCATTCTTATGAATACGTGTTGTGTACGTGAGACGGCGGAAGACAAGGTACTGGGGAAAATCGGCGAGTTCAAGCATTTGAAGACGCGGAACAAGGATTTGATTTTAGCCGTAACGGGGTGCATGGCCCAGGAATGGCAGGATCGCCTCTTTAAGCGGGCTCCTCATTTGGACCTGGTCATCGGCACACATAATATACATAAGCTCATTGATTTAATCAAGGACAAAGAGGGACAGAAGGAAAGCCACATGTTGGCTACGGAAATGGAAGACAATATATTCCACGCCGTACCGACGAAGCGATTCCAGAAGTTCTTTGCCTGGGTTCCCATTATGAACGGGTGCAATAAGTTTTGTACGTATTGTATTGTTCCGTATGTGCGCGGTCGCGAAGTGAGCCGGCCTTTAGAAGAAATTATAGAAGAAATCCGCAACTTAGCCAAAGAAGGCTATAAGGAAATTACTCTGCTGGGTCAAAACGTCAATTCATATGGACTCGATTTTAAGGACGGTACAGATTTTTCAGCCCTTTTATATGCTATAGAAGACATTGACGGCATTGAACGGGTTCGTTATATGACCAGCCATCCGAAGGATATGACTTTTACCATGATCGACGCCATCGCTCAGTGCAAGAAGGTAGTATCCCATATTCATTTGCCTGTGCAGAGCGGGTCTACGGAACTTTTAAAACGCATGAATCGCGGCTATACGACGGAACACTACGAAGAGTTGGTCTCGTACATTCGAGAAAAGATGCCTCAAGCCGTCTTGACGACCGATATTATTGTCGGCTTTCCCGGTGAAACGGAAGCGATGTTTCAAGAGACTCTCGACTTGCTGAGGCGCGTACGCTACGACATGGCCTATACATTTATTTATTCACCCCGTACGGGAACGCCGGCAGCGACTATGGATAATCAGATTCCTCAAGATGAAAAGAGTCGACGTTTGAAGCGATTAGCTGATGTGCAGAATGAAATCAGCCTGGCTTATAACGTAGAGATGGAAGGCAAGGACTATGAAGTCATTGTCGAAGGACCTACGAAAAATGATGAAAATCATTGGTTCGGCAGGACGCGGGGCAATAAGATGATCATTTGGGAAAACGACGGGACGAGCGCCGTCGGTGATACCATACGAGTACATGTGGATAAGGGACAGACTTGGGTCCTTAAAGGTCATGTCCTGAAACGGGAGGAAGATTGTGGCCGAAGAAATGAAGTTAACGCCCATGATGAAGCAGTATCTGGAAGTCAAGGAGACATGTGCCGATAAACTGCTGTTTTTTCGCTTAGGCGATTTTTATGAATTATTTTTTGACGATGCCTTGACGGCGTCGCGTGAATTGGATTTAACCTTGACCGGCCGTGCCGGCGGCAATAAGGAACGCGTACCCATGTGCGGCGTTCCCTTTCACTCTGCCGATACATATATTGAACGCCTTGTTCATAAGGGCTATAAGGTTGCCATTTGCGAGCAAATGGAAGATCCTAAGTCTGTAAAAGGTCTTGTGAAGCGAGAAATCATTCGCGTCATTACACCCGGTACCGTGACGATGGAGCATGCCGTGGCGTCGAAGAAGAATAACTATATTGCCGCTGTAGGGGAAGAAAATGGCGGCATTCAGCTTGTACTGACGGACGTAACGACAGGAGAAGCTCTGTGGATGGCCTGCGGAGATGACGAAACTCAAGATCGACTTTTGGACATCTTTGCCTTGTATGAACCGGCGGAAGTGGTATATACGAAGGAGTCGGCAATCATTACCTCTTTACGGCGTTTCACTACGGAGCGGCTGAACCATTGTGCTTTTACGCTCTACGAGCTGCAAGGTGATATAGACTATTCCCGAACAGGTGCCGATTATTTTGATGAAGATGCCTTTCAGGCGGCAAAGGAAGCGGCCTATACTATCGGTATCTTGTTATCCTATGTAAAAGAGACGGTGAAGGCCGACGTCTTTCATATCGCCTCGTTGAGGCCTTTGACGACAGAACGCAATATGCTTATTGATGTATCGAGTCTACGCCATTTGGAAATTACGCAGAACGTACGTGACGGTCGCCGCAAGGGAACTCTTCTCGACGTGCTGGACCGGACGAAGACGGCTATGGGCGGACGTTTATTGCGTAAGTGGTTGGAAGCCCCTTTGTTGAATCTTCACGATATAACGGAACGGCAAGACGGTGTAGAGGATTTGGTACGCCATGAAATTATGCGTCAGGACTTGGGCGATACGTTGGATAAGATTTATGACTTCGAACGTATTTTGACACGCATCGGCACGGGTACGGCCGGGCCTAAGGATATGACGGCTTTGCGTGAATCGTTACGTATTCTGCCGGACGTAAAACATATCTTATCACAAGCGGGAGCACCTATTTTACAAAGACTGAATGAATGCATGGATGTTCATTCTTACGTGTACGATTTGCTTTGTCGTGCCGTTAAGGAAGAACCGGCTGCGGTTATTCGTAACGGCGGTGTCATTCGTGACGGATATAATGAAGAATTGGATGAAATTCGCAGCATATCCGAAAACAGTCATGCCTTTTTACGTGACTTGGAAGAACGGGAGAAAGAAAGTACTGGAATTAAGCTGAAAATCGGCTATACGAAGGTATTCGGCTATTATTTTGAAATCTCCCACGCCAATACGAAACCGATTCCGCCTTATTATGTACGTAAACAGACTTTGGTCAACGCGGAACGGTATATTACTCCGGAACTGAAAGATTTTGAAGTAAAGGTATTGACTTCTCAGGAACGATTGACTGCTTTGGAGTATAAACTGTTTACACAGTTGCGCGAAGAAGTTCGCGGCCATATTGCGGCCATGCAGGAAACGGCTCGTGCCGTAGCCGTAGCGGACAGCTTGTACAGCCTGGCCGTATGTGCCAAGGAGAATCGCTACGTACGGCCTGCATTAAACAGCCGTGAAGTCATTCGCATCGAAGAAGGTCGTCATCCCATTATTGAGCAATATAATAAAAACGAACTCTTTGTGCCTAATGATGTTACGCTTAATCATACGGATCACGAAGTTCTTGTTATAACGGGACCCAATATGGCCGGTAAATCGACGTATATGCGTCAGACGGCAGTCTTGATATTAATGGCACAGACGGGGTCTTTTATCCCTGCCGAGAGTGCCGATATTTGCCCTGTTGACAGGATTTTTACGCGTATCGGTGCCAGTGACGATATTTTAACGGGTCAAAGTACGTTTATGACGGAAATGAAGGAAGTATCCTATATTTTAAAACATGCCACGTGCCGCAGTTTGTTGATTTTGGATGAGATCGGCCGAGGTACGAGTACCTTCGACGGTATGTCCATTGCCAAGGCGGTTATTGAATATTGTTTAAAACACGTTCACGCATTTACTCTCTTTGCCACGCACTATCATGAGTTGGTTTCCATGGCGGACGAATCAAGTCTTTTGAAGAACTATACCGTCGCCGTTCGAGAACGGGGCAAGTCCATCAAATTCTTGCGGCGTATTATACCGGGCGGAGCCGATCGCAGTTACGGCTTACATGTAGCTCGTTTGGCGGGCCTTCCCGAAGGTCTTTTGAAGCGTGCCGAAGTTATTTTGGAAGAATTGGAAGGCGGGGCTGCGGCAGTGCCGTCGCGGCAGATCCCCGATGAGGAAGCGACTTATGCGTCATCGGGACTGTTTACAGATGCCGTAACGGACAAGTTGCTTCATGTGGATGTTATGAGTATGACCCCTATCGAAGCCATTTCGTTTTTGCATGATTTGCAACGTGAAGCCAAGAAAGGAAGCGGTATTTCGTGAGCTCCATTATACATGTACTCGATGAAAAAACGGCCAATAAAATTGCAGCCGGGGAAGTAGTTGAACGTCCCTCCTCGGTTATTAAGGAATTGACGGAAAATGCCCTGGATGCAGGGGCTACAACGGTAGAAATAGAAATTGCCGACGGAGGCAGTTCATATATGCGTGTCAGCGATAACGGCAGCGGCATGAGTGAAGAAGATGCGAAAAAGAGTATTATTCGTCACGGAACGAGTAAGATAAGTTCTATTGAAGATATTTTTTCCATTACCTCCTTAGGATTTCGCGGTGAAGCCGTACCGAGTATAGCCGCCGTTTCCGAACTGGTCATGACGACGCGCATGAATGATACGGACCTGGCTTTTCGTATGGTACTGTCGGGCGGTTCCGTTAAAGAAGAAGAACACACGGGTGCTTCCGTCGGTACGACCATGGAAGTGCGCAACTTGTTCTTCAATACGCCGGCTCGAAAAAAGTTTATGAAAAGTGAACGGACGGAAAGTTCGAAGATTTCCGATATTATTACGAAGTTGGCCCTCACTCGTCCGGACGTGGCTTTTACGTTTATTAACAACGGCCGCACGGTCTTACAGACAGGAGGAACGGGGGATGATTTGGAAACGATTGCCGCCATTTACGGCGCGGCTGTAGCCAAGGAAGTATTTCCCGTAACTTATGAAAATGAAAATTTTACGATACACGGCTTTGTCGGTAAGCCGTCCTTATTAAAGAGTACGCGTGCCTGGCAGACATGTATAGTCAATAGACGGGTCATTCACAATGCTGTCGTCTTTAAGGCTATTGAAAACGCCTACCATGCCATGTTACCCAAGTCGGGATATCCCTTTGCCCTCTTGTATGTAGAAACGGATCCGGCAACTATTGATGTAAACGTTCATCCGGCTAAGACGGAAATCAAGTTTGCCGATGAACAGCAGATGTATCGAGCCGTATATCATTGTATTATTATGGCCTTAATGAGTCGGGAAAAGCCCGAACAAATTGCGACACCCGTTAATTTGTCAACGCGCCAAATTGAAAAGGCTGTGCCTGCGAAAGAAGTTGAGAACAGACAGGGAAGCTTTACCTTCTCTACACCCCGAGACGGTGGATTTTCGACTGAGGGGCGAAAAAATAATGGCGGCTCGTTGGAACACGGTTATGTGCCTGTACAACGGCAAGATAAGCCTTATACGCCGGAACCTCATGTAAAAGCGTATGCGGCGGGAGAAGAAAATCCGTTCTCGGCAGTTCGGGAAGAGTTATCGGAGTCGATGAAGGAACATTCCGTTATTCATTTTGACGGTGATGAAGACGTCTTCATTCCCTTGGGAGCCGTAGCGGATTGCTATATTGTGGCGAAGAAGGGTGAAGATTTATATATTATCGATCAACATGCAGCCCATGAACGGGTTCGGTATGATAAATTCTGTAAACGTACGGAAAGTATGCCCAGTCAACAGTTGTTGACCGCCGAGTTTGTCGAAGCCGACAGTAGTGACATGCAACTGTTTTCGGAAAAAGAAGAGGTTTTTCGAGATTTAGGCTATATTTATACGGAGGCAGGCCCGACGACCTTGCGGATGGAAGCGATTCCCGCTGATTTACCTACGTCACATATTGCCGATTCATTGCAGGAAATTTGCCATATTTTACATGAAAGTCCGCAGACGGATAAGGCGACATTACGCCATTCGTCCTTGGCATATTTGTCATGCCACGGAGCGGTAAAGGCCGGAGACACCTTGAATATTCGGGAAATGAAGGAACTGTTGGAAGCCCTCTTCCATACGGAAACCCCTTATGTATGCCCGCATGGACGTCCTATTATCGTTCGCTTTACGCCTGATGAATTGGCAAAGTTATTTAAACGGACTTAAGATGGAAAAGATGCCTGTTTATGTGACTACGTCTTTAAAGGGTGAAGTGTCGCTGAAAGATGAAGCGAAAGCCTGGGCTGATGAGGTCGACGCCCGCTTTTTACCTCGAAGAGGGCGCAAGGAAGAAGAGCTGTACAATCAGTATGAGAACTTGATTATATATACGAATATGGGGCCTGAAATACGGACTGAAGGCGGCAGTCATCACTTTCATCCCAGCATGGCGGAGTTACGTATCCGTCAAATCGATTCGGGTAAGGGTGATCGTTTTCTTGATGCCGTCGCCGCTACTGGTCCCGTTAAGTTTTTGGACTGTACTTGCGGGCTCGGCTCGGATGCTCTCGTAGCCTCTTACGGATTGCCTCGGGGGTCGTGTGTTGATGCCGTAGAGGCATCTCCTTTGCTTGCAAGAGTAACGGCATGGGGATTTTCCAGATATGTACATGAACGTCGGGATGTAACGGATGCCTTACGACATATACAGCTGTCGCACGATACTTACGAGTCCGTCCTTACTTCGATTGAAGATAGGTCGTACGATATTATTTATTTTGATCCCATGTTTACCCGTCCCGTCCAAGAAAGCAGTAATTTTACGCCTTTACGTGACGTTGTTTGTCATGCCCCTTTGACGACGGATATGATAGATTTGGCTCTTTGTAAGGCCGGAAAACGAGTGGTCATTAAGGGACGTGACTTTTCGGAATTAACCGGAAAATATGATAATTTAAAAGTCGGCGGCGGAAGATACAGCCGTATTTCTTATGCCGTATTGGAGTGTAGTCGTAAATGAATGAAATAATCGCCATCATCGGCCCTACGGCCGTGGGTAAGACGGCGCTCAGTTTTAAACTGGCCGAACGGTTTCAAACGGAATTAGTATCGGCCGATGCGTATCAAGTGTATAAGGGCATGGACATCGGTACGGCTAAGGCGACCAAGGATGAGCTGGCAACCTATCGCCACCATCTTATAGATATTATCGAACCGAATGAAGACTTTTCTGCTGCAGCCTTTCAAGAGGCGGCACGGACTACGATTGAAGACTTGCATGAAAGAGGTAAGATTCCCATCCTCGTCGGCGGTACGGGACTGTACGTACAGTCTCTTTTGGAAGGATATGAGTTTAAGGCGAAGCGTCATTCCAAAGAAGAACGGCAGGCCGCTTTGAACCGTATTGCCGCTTTGTCGGAAGATGAGTTGAAAGCGTACATTACAGAAAAAACGGGGTATGAACCTCCGGATTGGCACGAGTTATTGTCCAATTCTCATCGGCTTGTCCGCTTGGTAGGCGCGATTGAAAAGGGCGACGGTGCGGCGGCGGTTATGCCGCAAAAGGCGGGCGGACCGCTTTATCATGCCTTTGTCATCGGCCTATCCTTACCGCGACAGGTCTTGTATGAACGTATCGAAAAGCGTATAGATGCTATGATTGAAGCCGGTTGGATCAACGAGGTACAGCAGTTGTTGCAAGACGGCGTTTCGCCTGAAGCTCAGGCCATGAAGGCCATAGGGTATAAGGAACTGGTCCTGTATCTGGACGGTCAGTTATCGTTAGAGGCGGCGAGCGAGCTTATTAAGAAGAGAACTCGTCACTTTGCGAAGCGGCAAATGACGTGGTTTAAGCGTATGCCGTATATTCGATGGTATGAAAAGGATGATTTTGTAACGGAAGTTGAATTGGCGTCTGCCGTTATTCAAGATATAGAAACTAAATGGGGCTCGAAAGTCGAGCAGAAGGTGAAATAACGTGGATATTGAACAAATCAGACGAGAAGCATTAAAAGAATGTGCCGAACAATTCGAATTGATCGACCATACGGCGTTAAAAAACACGCAAAAGGTCTTGGAAGCTTTTAAAGAAGACCGGCTTTCGGCCTATCATTTTGCCGGATCCAGTGGCTACGGATACAGCGACATAGGTCGGGAAAAGCTCGACGAAGTGTATGCCGGAGTATTTAAGGCTGAAAAGGCTATCGTCAGACCCCATTTTGTATCGGGGACTCATGCATTGGCTACGGTGTTATGCGCTCTCTTGGAAAAAGGAGACCTGCTTGTTTCTTTAATCGGTGCTCCTTATGATACGATGCAGGGAGTCATCGGTTATGCCAGAGACAGTCGCAATTCTTTAAAAACCAAGGGCGTATATTATGAAGAGGTGCCACTGAAGGACAATACATATGATTTGGAAGGTATTCGTCGAGTCGTGTCAGAACGTAAGCCTAAAGTGGTGCTTTTACAACGTTCGCGCGGATACAGCTCTCGTCCGTCTTTACGTATAGAAGATATTCGTAAGATTTTAGAGATTGTACGCGAAGCAAGTCCTCAAACTATTTGCTTTGTCGATAATTGTTACGGTGAATTTGCGGCAGAGGAAGAACCGCTTGAGGCGGGAGCGCACATTATTGCCGGATCGCTCATTAAGAATCCCGGCGGCGGTTTGGCTCCGACAGGCGGATATATCGCCGGTCGTGCCGATTTGGTGGAAAAGGCCGCCGATTACTTGACAGCACCCGGATTAGGCGATGAATTGGGGTCTTATACGCCGGGATACAGGCTCTTTTTCCAAGGTCTTTTTATGGCGCCTCACGTGACGGCACAGGCTATTAAGGGCGCTGTTTTTGCCGCTGCCGTATTTGCCCGACTGGGTTTTGACGTAGCGCCTAAAGCATCCGAATTTAGGTGTGATTTAATTCAAACGGTCTCGCTTAGGAATCAGCGCAATATGGAGCTCTTTTGCCGGGGCATTCAGAGTTTTTCGCCTGTCGATGCTCACGTTACACCTATTGCCGACGATATGCCGGGATATGCGGATAAAATCATTATGGCCGCCGGTGATTTTGTTCAAGGTTCGTCTATCGAACTGTCTGCAGACGGACCGATTCGTGACCCGTATATGATTTACTTGCAAGGCGGTATTGTTTTGGAACATAATATTCTCGCCGTATTGGCGGCGGCTCGCTTTATTGCTGAAGAAGGGGACGGCATTACATTATGATTAAGGAAGTAATCGTCGTAGAAGGTCGGGCCGATGAAGCGCGCATTCGGGCCTGCCGGATTGAGGCTGATACTATTCGTACGGACGGCTTTAATCTGCTTCCTCATACGTTGGAAGCAATCCGGGCGGCTTATGAAAGACGGGGAATCATTATTTTAACAGACCCCGACGGGGCGGGTGAACGCATTCGTAAGTACTTGACAGATAAATTTCCTCTGGCTAAGCATGCCTTTGTGCCGCGAAAAGAGGCCATTGCCAATGATGACTTGGGCATTGAGCAGGCGAATAGAGACTCTATTTTACGGGCTCTGGAACAGGCACGATGCCTTCAGTTCGAACCGCAACATGAGTTTACTCTTGCCGATTTATCGGAAAACGGCTTAAACGGGACGACAGACGCTTCCGAACGACGGTCATTTGTGGGAGCTAAATTGGGAATCGGCTACGGTAATGCTAAACAATTTTTGCGCCGCCTTAACGGCTACGGCGTGACAAGAGATGAATGGAATGCCGCCTTGGCGGCCTTGAATGAGGGGTAATGATGAAAGGGACAGTCATTGCGAATCCCGACGTGGTTCGCTACATTGTAAAACGCTTTAATTTACGAATGAGTAAAAAGTGGGGTCAGAATTTCCTGATTCGTCCCGACGTGGTTAAGAATATAGCTATAGCCGCAGATATAGGTGAAGGTGATGAAGTCCTTGAAATAGGACCCGGTATAGGTACGCTGACACAGGCTTTGGCGGAAACGAAGGCGTCTGTAACCGCGGTAGAAATTGATGATCGCCTTTTGCCTATTCTGGACAAAACACTGGAAGATTACGAGAATGTTCGGATTATTCACGGCGATATTTTGAAAATAGATATAAATAAGGAAATGAATGAGCGCTCTTTTACGGTTTGTGCCAATCTGCCGTATTATATTACGACACCCATTATTATGCGACTTTTGGAAGAACGGTTACCTATCCGTAAGATGGTAGTTATGGTGCAAAAGGAAGTTGCCGAACGGATGACGGCTAAGCCGGGAAGTCGTATTTACGGAGCTTTGTCCGTGGCCGTCCAGTACTATACGAAGCCGCGCTGTGAATTCGATATTTCACCGCAGTCTTTCTTGCCTCCGCCGGCTGTAACGTCGACAGTGGTAAGTATGGAAGTACGGACTGAGCCAGCTGTAGCAGTGAAGGATGAAAAGCTTTTCTTTAGAGTTGTGAAGTTTGCTTTCGCACAACGGCGTAAGACCTTATTAAACGCGTTAAAAGGCGGCGGGGTTCCGACAGAAGAGGCTTCTTGCATGCTGGAAACGTCCGGCATAGACGGGAGTCGTCGCGGCGAAACGTTAAGTTTACAGGAATTTGCGAGTATTGCCGACAGCTGGTATGAATTGACACATTAATTCCGGACGCCCCTTACGGGGCGTTTGTATATTTTAAGAAAGGAACGGCCATGAGAAGCGAAAAACGTAAAAATATCATATTTTTCGGTTTGGCTTTCGTATGCATGGTTCTATTGTTCGCTTGGTGGCCGGGGAAGGATCCCGCACGGATAGATATGGAAGGCCGTAAGGATACGGCTGATCTGATTCGTTCGGAAACTGAAGTATTGGCTCCCGATATTTTGTTGAAGACCCGAAGCGGAGAGATTGTCAGACTGCGTACCTTGTATAATGAAAAGCCTGTGTGCCTGTATTTTTGGCATCCGTGGACGGAGTATTCAAAAGAAGGCTTGAATACCTTAGAAGCTGTGAAAAAAAAGACCGGTGATTCTGTTTATACTTGCGCTGTTATGACAGACGGAACAGCAGATGACGGTTATGCATACATAGACTTTAAGAAGTATGATTTCCTGTCATATCATACAGATATACGCTCATGGCGGGAGCTTATTATTAAATCACCGCCGGTATGGATCATTATTGATAAAGGCGGACGTATTAAGGACAAGGCAGATAGCCTTACGGAGTTGCAAATTTTAACAAGTCTTGCTAAATAAGAATTATTATTGACATTGTCAAAAACATCCTTTATACTCGGATTATGATAATTAATATCAATTAAAGGAGGTAAAGACTATGTCTCTTAACGGAAAGAAAGTAACCGATTTTTCATTACAGGCCTATCAAAAGGGTGCTTTTAAAGAAATTACTTCTCATGCTTTGGAAGGGAAGTGGAGCGTTTTCTTCTTCTACCCTGCCGATTTTACATTTGTGTGCCCTACGGAATTAGGCGATTTACAGGATAAGTATGAAGATTTTCGCAAGATAAATTGTGAAATTTACTCCGTTTCCTGCGATACACACTTTGTCCATAAAGCATGGCATGAATCGTCAGCTACGGTCGGTAAGGTGGAATTTCCCATGATCGGTGACCCGACGGGTATTTTGGCCAAAGATCTGGACGTATATATCGAAGATGCGGGACTTGCAGAACGGGGAACCTTCGTCATTAATCCGGAAGGCAAGGTCGTTTTATATGAAGTAAGTGCCGGCAATATCGGCAGAAATGCAGATGAATTGTTGCGTAAAGTACAGGCTGCACAGTTTGTTCACCTTCACGGTGACGAAGTGTGCCCGGCAAAATGGAAACCGGGCAGCAAGACCTTAAAACCGGGATTCGACTTAGTAGGAAAGATTTAATAAACTTTATAAGACCCGCATCGATAAGATGCGGGTCTTTCTGTGTATCGACAAGAAATGAGAGGGGAAGTATAATAGACGATATTACTATAAGTATTTAAGGAGTAAGTATGAAGCAATATAACGGCATAACGGAACGGCAGATGCAAATCGGTGCCTGTCTGATTATAGCCCTAATCCTCGGCAGTATACACTTGGCCCTGCCCGGCTTTTACAGTACCTTGATTACCTTGGCTATGGACGGGAATGTGCCGGGGTTGCAGGCATATATCCTTTCGTACGGATACCTTTCTATGGCCATCAGTATACTCATGATTTTGTTGACGAATATGACGGGGCTTCCGTCGTTGCCGCTTCTCATTGTCAATGGTCTTGTTTTCGGTCTTATTCCGGGTATTATCGTCTCGTGGATTGGCGAATTTCTCGGCTGTACGGCAGGCTTTATTGTCATGCGTACCGTCTTTCGCAGTACGGCTGAGCGTATTATTGCCAAGAGCGATAAACTGAGTCGTATTGACGGATACAGTACATTTCGCAATGTTTTTATTGCCAGAGCTTTGCCGTATACACCCAATGTATTGTTAACGGCACTTATCGCCTCAGGGCGCATTTCCTTTTCGGATCATTTGGGAGCCACTTTCCTGGGAAAACTTCCGGCTGTAGCTATTGAGGTTTGGCTGGGGCATGATTTGGTTTATATTACCGAACATCCGGGGCGATTAGCCGTGGTCGTTCTTATTTGCCTTGCAGGTGTCGTCATATATCGGCGTAAAAACAAATAACTTTGGCATTAAAGAGGCGGAAATTCTGCCTCTTTTTCATTCCGTAAAGGTATGATTTGCAGTATAATAATAAAGATAAGTGCTCACGTTTTCAGTAGCGACGGGAGGATTACCTGTTACATGAAAGTGTTATTAGCCGCCTTAAATGCAAAATTCGTGCAATCGTCATTGGCCTTGCGATATTTGCAACTGGCCTGTAAAGAACGGGGACTGACGAATACGGAAACGGCGGAATATACCATAAATCACAATTTATACGATATTGTAGGACGCATTTATGCTCACCGTGCCGATGCGGTAGGGCTTTCTTGTTATGTTTGGAATATTGAAATGACCTTAAAAACGGCTCGACTCATACATGAGGTCCTTCCGTCTTGCAAAATTTTTCTCGGCGGCCCGGAAGTGTCGTATACGGCCGAGGAGGTATTGAAGGAACACGATTATATTGATTGTATAGTGCAAGGTGAAGGTGAAGAAGTTTTACCTCAGTTAATTCAGTCGTGGGAACAAGGAATTGAAAGACCCCAACTGACAGGGGTTCTTTTTAGGAACGGGAATACCCTTGAAGGGTCAAAACAACTTTGTGAGGTAGCCGATTTAAATACCCTGCCTTTTCCTTACGAAGGGGAAGACTTTTCGAAACTTTCGCATAAAATAATTTATTACGAAAGCTCCAGAGGATGTCCCTTTCAATGTCAGTATTGCTTATCAGGTATGAGTCAAAGTGTGCGATTTCGCAATACCCGTACCGTCATAAGTGAGTTAAAGCGCTTTATTGCTGCCGGAGTTAAGCAAGTAAAGTTTGTGGATCGGACCTTTAACTGTAATCCCGAGCACTATCGGACATTGTTGCACTTTTTTGTATCCGTACCGGAAGATATTAACTTTCACCTGGAAATCGAACCGGGATTGTTGACCGATGAGGATTTGGAAATTTTAAAAGCGGCCCCACCGGGGCGCATACAAATGGAGATGGGAATTCAGTCTACTTATGAGCGAACCCTGGATGCCGTGCGTCGGGTCAACGATTGGCCTCGTATTGAGAAAGTTATGAAGACCTTGCGTGATTATCAATCGGTGCATCTTCATTTAGATCTGATTGTCGGGTTGCCTTATGAAACGATGGAGCATTTGCAGCAGTCTTTCAATGAAATTTATGCTCTGAAACCGCATGTGCTGCAAATAGGCTTTTTGAAGCTTCTTAAGGGGTCGGGTATACGGAATCGCTTTGCAGAAGATTACCGATTTGACCCGGACGGTCCGTATGAGATATTAGAAACCGCTTGGTTGTCTTTTGGTCAAGTACGACGAATGAAACGGTTTGAGGATGTATTCGAACGCGTTTATAACAGTAATAAATTTACGGATTTTCTCGACTATGTCGTGCCGTTTTACGAAAGCCCCTTTGTTTTTTACGATGAGGTGACGACCTTTATTGACAAGATCCACGGTGATGAAGGTTTATTGTCGGATCGCACGCTCATTGACTTGTTGTATGATTTTGTTCAGGGTTCGGAAAAAGTCGGGGAGATGGATAAGGAAACGGCTGTCGAACTGCTCGATTTCAATGTGCGAATTTCTTTTGCCTTTCGTTTGCAACCGGGATTTATCGAAAAAGCCTGTCATCGCAACGAATGGGATGCGGTTTTTAGGAATGAATCGTTGATGAAGACCTATTACGATGATTATCGATTTACGAACATGCGTGACATAAAGCGAAGGTATCAACTGTGGCCTTTGTCACCTGAAGCGGCGCAAGTGATAACGGGAAAGTCTTTTGGCAGGGCTGTACGGGTTATTGCCAGACAAGAGAAAAAGGGAGTTTCAAGGCATGTTATCGATAAGCCTTAGAGGAGGATTATGGAAACACCTTACAGAATGTATTCGTCGTACTTAAAGGAACGGTACGGCGAGAAAGTATATAAGTTGCCGGTCAGCATTCCCGATACCTGTCCCAATCGGGACGGACGGTTAGGTACGGGCGGGTGTGCTTTCTGCGGGGCCATCGGGGCGGGATATGAAAACCTGCCTGCCTCCGTCACCATTGAAGAGCAACTGAAGACTAATAAGGAACACATAGGCCCTAAGTATAAAGCCGAAAAGTTTATTGCGTATTTTCAGAATTTTACCAATACGTATGTACCGGTCGATTTGTTCCGTGAGTATTTGGAAGCGGCCTGCCTACCCGATGTTGTCGGCCTTGCCGTAGCGACCAGACCGGATTGTCTGAACCGGACGTACCTGGATATTATGGATGACGTTCGGCAAAAGCACGGTGTCGATATTACCGTAGAATTAGGCCTTCAGACCGTCAATTATAAAACATTGGAACAGATCAACAGGGGACACGGCGTAGCCGAATATATCGATTCTCTAATGATGCTGAAAGACTATGATTTTCGCAATTGTACCCATGTTATTATCGGCCTTCCCGGTGACGACGAGGTCGATACTGTTGAAACGGCAAAGATTATTTCAGCGTTGCCGACTCATGAAGTAAAGCTGCACGCTTTGTATATCATTAAAAATACGCGTATGGCACAGTGGTATAAGAACGGCGAAATCAGTCTGATTACAGTAGAAGAGTACGTAAACAGGGTTATTTCGTTTCTGGAGTACTCGCGCAGTGATTTAGTATTTCAACGCCTCATCGGCAGAGCTCCCGAAGAAGCGACCGACTTTTCGAACTGGAGCATGGGGTGGTGGCGAATTCGCGATATGATTGAATCGGAAATGGCGACAAGACAGACCTTCCAAGGTCGTAAATGTGATTATTTGGGCGGTAAAGCAGTCCGCCATTTCGGTAAATAAGGAGATTATGTTGGCAGAAAAAATATTTAATTTTTCCGACCCTTCCGAAGCCAGACATTTGATCGGGATGCATGACGAATTGTTGCAAACTATGCGTCAAGAGTTTCCGGCCTTGGCTTTATCGTCGCGGGGTCAGGACTTATTTATAAAGGGACCTGAAGAAGAAGCAAACATCTTGGAAAGTATGCTCTTGCACTTACGCGCTCTCGATAGGGACAAGGTGTATGCGACGACACAACAGGTGCGCTATATTACGAAGCTGGTGCGCGACGGAAAAAGCGATCTCGTAGAAATGATGCACGAGGATACGATTGCACTTTCCGATAAGGGGCGTCCCGTCAAACCGAAGACGCTGGGACAAAAGGCATATGTTGATATGATTCGTAGGCATGCCGTTACCTTCGGTATCGGGCCGGCCGGCACGGGAAAAACCTATTTAGCTGTTGCCTTGGCGTCGTATTACTTGAAAAATCGTGAAGTAGACCGTATTATATTGACTCGACCTGCCGTAGAAGCAGGTGAAAAACTAGGGTTCTTACCCGGCGATTTGCAAGAAAAAGTCGACCCGTATTTACGACCTCTGTACGACGCTTTGTCCGACATGTTCGGTCTTGATACGGTGCAGAAAATGCTGGCTCGAAATATTATAGAAGTAGCCCCTTTAGCGTACATGCGCGGCCGGACTCTGGAAGAATCGTTTGTTATTTTAGATGAAGCTCAAAACACGACGAGAGAGCAGATGAAAATGTTCTTAACGCGTATGGGAAATCATTCACGTATGGTTATTAACGGTGATATAAGTCAAATAGACTTGCCCGGGAACGTTCCGTCCGGATTGATTGAAGCCGTACGTATTTTGGAAGCCGTACCCGGGGTAGGGGTGATGCGTTTTTCTGATATTGATGTAGTGCGTCATGATATGGTAGGACGTATTATCAGGGCTTATGAAGCGTATTATAAAGAACAGGAGGCATAATGCATGAAGGTTCGCATTACTTATGAAAACAAGGCGACGGAAAAAAAAGAATATGAAAATATTATCGAGTCGGTTTGTAAAGAAGGAGCATATATTTACGGGTTGGATGAAGACGCGGAGCTAAGTGTCGTACTTTGTGATAATGCATATATTCATGAGCTCAATAAGACATACAGAAACATAGATCGTCCTACCGATGTCTTGTCTTTTGCTTTAAATGAAGGTGAAGAAGAAGGCTACGACGGACCGGACACTAAGCTTCTCGGCGATATTGTTATTTCTCTCGATAAGACGCGGGAACAGTCGGAAGAATACGGACATTCATTTGAAAGGGAACTGGCCTATCTTACTGTTCACGGTATGTTGCATATCTTGGGATATGATCATATGACGGACGAAGATAAGGCGGAAATGAGAAAAGAGGAAGAATTCGTATTACATCGACTCGGCTTTGTCAGAGAAGGAGAAGAATTGTAATGAGACCTACAGATGAAGCCCTTGTTAGTGCGGCGCGGCAGGCAAAAGAAAAGGCCTATGCTCCGTACTCGCATTTTTCCGTAGGTGCGGCTGTAGATGGCGATGACGGAAAGGTATATACGGGATGTAATGTGGAAAACGGCTCATACGGGCTGACATCCTGCGCTGAACGAAATGCCGTTTTTGCCGCCGTTGCGGCAGGTTGCCGTAAGATTCACAGTGTAGCCGTTGTAGCCGATGAGGACTATACGTTGCCTTGCGGTGCTTGCCGTCAGGTCTTGGCAGAGTTTTCAGCGGAACGTATTATTTTAACGGCCAAAGACGGACGATACAGAGTTGTGAAGGCAACGGAGTTGTTTCCTCAGCCTTTTTCGCTATAGGAGGATGAAGATGAAAGACCAATTTAAATCGGGTTTCGTTGCCGTTGTAGGCCGTCCGAATGTGGGTAAATCGACGTTGATTAACCGTATTATTCGACAAAAGGTAACTATCGTATCCGATAAGGCTCAGACGACACGCAATAAAATTCTTTGCATTCATACGGATGATGAATGCCAAATCATTTTCCTCGATACGCCGGGGATTCATAAGCCAAAGCACAAGTTGGGACGCTTTATGGATGATGCGGCTTTCAGTGCCTTGCACGATATTGATGCGGCCGTATTTCTTGTAGCCGCCGATGAAAAACGCGGCCCCGGGGATATGTTTGTCCTAAATAAGGTTAAAGACGCAGGGGTACCCGTCTTCTTAGTTATTAATAAAACGGATAAGGTGGATAAGAAAAAAATTCCGGCAGTTATTGCGGATTATTCGCAACTCTATGATTTTGCAGGTATCATTCCCGTATCGGCCTTAAACGGTGATAATGTGGATATAGTAACGGACGAGTTAAAGAAGATCTTGCAGCCGGGCCCAAAATATTTTCCCGATGATATGATTACCGACCAGCCCGAACGGCTATTAGTTTCTGAAATTGTTCGGGAAAAACTTTTGCGTGCTACCCGTGAAGAAGTTCCTCATGCCGTCGCCGTCTTTACGGAAGAAATGGCTAAACGGGACAACGATAAAGTGTATATACGCGTTACCGTTTATGTAGAAAGGGAATCTCAGAAGCGAATTGTTATCGGCAAAAACGGTGCCGTACTGAAAGAAATAGGCCGCTATGCACGGACGGAAATAGAACAGCTTTTGGGTTCGAATGTTTTCTTAGATATATGGGTAAAAGTAAAGCCCGACTGGCGTAATAAGGCAGCGGCTTTGAATGAATTCGGATATAAGGACGAATAAGGAGAAGAATGATGACGGAAGACCAAATCGGTGTCTTGGCAACTTGTTGTATAATTTTTTTACTCGCCTTGGCCGTACATGCTTTTTTTGTAGTCGGTAAATTTGCTTTCGTGCAACTGCGCAAGGAAACCCTTGAAGAAGTGGTACGTGACGGTGAAGAACAACTGAAAAAAGTCTTGCCCTGTTATGATAATACGGGTATTTTTCTCAGCATGGCTCAGGTGGGCGTATCGCTTTCGGCCTTTACGGCAGGAGTTGTTCTATTGTATTTACTTACGTGGACGTATATGAGTGCGGAAGTTATCGTTCCCTTTCCCGGAGCTTATGTTATTTGCCTATTTATCGCCCTTGTGTATACCGTTCTTTTTTGGGTTTTAGGTGAGCTGGTACCGAAATCCATCGGAATGCAGGTTCCTGAGAAGTCTCTCCTTTTTGCGGGGCCGATCATTTACGGACTGAGCCGGATTTTCTATCCGTTTCTGACTATAGGCATGAAACTGGGACAGCGGGTTTTGAGCGGTCGCTCTCTTGACGTGACCAATGAAATAGATATGGCTCATACGGAAGATGAAATTCGCATGCTTATTACGGCCAGTCATAAGGAAGGAAAAATTGATAAGCTTGAAAGCGAGTTAATTGACAATGTTTTCGATTTCTCCGATTTATTGGCCAAAGAAATTATGATTCCCCGTCAGGATATTATTTGTCTGTATGCCGAAGAAAGTATGACGGAGAATCTGACGACTATCAATCATTCGCGACATACGCGGTATCCTTTATGTGAAGAAGACAAAGACCATGTTCTGGGCTTGGTTCATATTAAGGATGTCTTGGATTTGCGTATTAATCGTCGCAACAACTTGAGGCTCATCAATCGGCCTATTTTGAAGATTCCCGAAATCATGCCTGTAAGTAAGTTACTGCAACTCATGAGGGCACGACGTACGTATTTGGCTATTGTTGTCGACGAGTACGGCAGTACGGTCGGTTTGGTTAGCTTGGAAGATATTATGGAAGAGCTGGTCGGTACGATTCGTAATGAACATACGGCAGAGAAAGAAGAAATTCAGCCCTTAGCTGACGGAGCCTATGAATTTGCGGGAACGGTCCTCCTTGACAATGTGGAAGAATTACTTCATATTCCCGTTGAAGAAGATCGGGATGTAGATACAATAGGCGGGTATGTATTTGACTTATTGGGTCATACGCCGGAGGTTAAGGATGAGGTAACCATAGGTAATTATGCCTTCACTGTTTTAGAGGTACAAGGCTTCAGAATTGTTCGACTCCGAGCCGTACCGATCCCTCAAGAAGCGTCGACGGAAGAAACGGAGAATGAACATGAATCCGACTGAGTACGGGTTCGCCGAATCCTTTGACGGTATTATTCTCAATGTGCAGAAACATCCGTCAGGAACGAGATTGATTACCGTATTTACGCTACAAGCCGGTCGGGTACGTGTATTTGCAAGTGGCGGAGGCCGAAAAAGAAAAAACGGCAATCCTTTTTTTCAATTTGCGCGGATTGCATTTGAAGCGCGCCGTAAAGATAATACGTATACCATGGGAGAATATGAATGTCGTAATGCGAAAGCATTGATGAACCTGGATTGGAACACCTATGCATATACACAAATTTTGGCGGAAATCGTTACCTCCCTATTTCCGGAGGGGGAGCGGGATGAAGAGGTATATCAGTTGCTGAAAGCGTATGCAGAGACCATCGATTATAAAGACGTACGAACGGCGACTATTATTGCCGGTTGGCAGTTAATTGCCTCTGCCGGATTCTTTCCCGATATCGACCGGCTTTTCGTATATAGGAAGGGAAGACTTGCTAACGGACTACGCCGGTTTTTTCTATCCGATAAAAAGGAAGACGGCTTGTTACCGGAACGATTGAGTCCGTCTTTGCTCAACCAATGGAAGTCCGTATGTACTTATACATGGCGAGATGAGCCCTTGCGTTTAACGGCCGGAGCTTTGCAGTATTTGGAAGAATTTTTATATTCTTATACTGTCCAATGTTCCGAGCGGGAATTGAAGTCCTTGTCAGCTTTAACTTTTTCCTGATTGTGACTGTAAGGTGCAGACGATTCGGCTACGTACAGGCGGTCATAAGGCCAGTAGGCGTAATGAACCTTTAAGTTTAAACAGGCTGTACGAAAGGCCAAGTCTGTACGTAATTCTTCGACTAAAGAGTCGTGAGCCGAAATAGTCAAACCGGTAGATAAACGGCGTTCCAGAAGGCTTCGGCAATAGGTTATGAACCGGGTAATATCCGCTTTTTTGCCGCCTTTAAGAGTGATGACCAAGTGTATATGATTGGGCATAATAACATACTCTGCCAGGTTTATGTCCGCATGCTTTTCTTTAATTTCTTCCATGAGTGCCGCCGCTTTTTCGCCGAGACGGGTCGGTTGCCAATAAGGGCCGCCCAGGCCGGTGACAACTTTTCCGAATAAAGGCTGTCTGTGAGAAATACAGAAAGTAAAAAAATACATTTTTTCATTGTGCATAACCCTTTCTTGTGTTCTGTAAGTTGTCATATGAATCACCCTTTTTTATGATGTAATACAATGATTGGATTTTATTTAAAATTTCGTTAAAGTGAGATTAAAAGATTTTGACAGGAGGAGCTATGGTTCGTAATATGACGGAAGGCAGTCCTATGAAGCTTATCATAGCTTTTACGATACCCTTACTCATAGGTAACTTGTTTCAACAGTTTTATAATATCGCCGATATTATCATTGTCGGCCGATTTATAGGCGTACATGCCTTAGCCGCCGTGGGGGCGACGGCACCGTTGTTTATGGGACTGTTAGCCTTGACAATAGGGTTGGCATCGGGATTTACGGTTATTACGGCCCAACGATTCGGTGCAGGTGATGAAGCGGGTGTGCGCCATTCAGCGGCGACGGCGGCCATGCTGTCGGCTGTTATTACGCTTATTCTCATGATTGCTTCGGGGCTTCTCATGCCGAAAATTCTACAGCTCATGAATATTTCCGCCGAACTGTATGATGACGCCTATCATTATGTCATTATCGTTTCCTACGGTCTGGCAGCCACGATGATGTATAATCTTTTGTCTTGTATTTGTCGGGCCTTGGGTGACAGCCGTACGCCTTTGTACTTTCTTATTTTATCGACCTTGTTAAATGTAGGCTTGGCTATTTTATTCATCGTTGCCTTTGATTGGGGGGTTCCGGGTTCGGCGATAGCTCTTGTCGTGTCGCAGGGAATTGCCGCTTTTTTATGTCTCTTTTACATGCGCATTAAGTTCCCCTTTTTACGACTTTCACGAGAAGACTGGCGCTTTGATTCGGCCTTTGCCAAAGAACACTTAAAGGTGGGTATGCCCATGGCACTACAATTCTCTATTATTACGTTGGGGATTATTGTCGTTCAGGCCGTATGCAATACTTTTGAAGCTGAAACGATAGCCGCTTTTATTTCGGCTACGCGTATTGAACAAGTGGCTATGCAACCTATGATATCTTTCGGTATAGCCATGGCCGTTTATACGGCTCAGAATTACGGTGCTCGCAAGTTCGACCGTATTCGTAAGGGCGTGCGGCAATGTTCGCTGCTGTCATTCGGGCTGTGTGTGTGCGCCGTTGCTTTAATGTACTTTTTCGGCATTGAAATTATTTCCGGGTTTACGACCGATCCGGATCAGTTCCTTCTCGATCAAGCGGCCTTGTATTTGTTGTTTACCGTACCGTTTTACTTTTTCCTGGGACAGCTTTTTGTGTATCGTAATGCACTGCAAGGAATGGGAATTGCTATTGTTCCCTTATTGAGCAGTATTTTAGAACTCGTCATTCGTAGCGGTTCCGCTTTGCTTTTGGCGGATAAATGGGGCTATCCCGGCTTGTGTGCTGCCAGCCCTGTTTGCTGGGTGGCGGCTTGCCTGTTTACGACAGGATGTTATTTCTATTTCAGTAGACGGCTGTTTGCTGAGAAATAAGAAGGTGTAAGGCATGAAATACGTAATCGCTTCGGATCTTCACGGATCCGCTTTATATACCCAAAGACTCTTGGAGTCTGTAGAAAGAGAAGAGGCTGACCGGTTGTTACTTTTGGGAGATTTACTTTATCACGGACCGCGTAATGACTTACCGACAGGTTATGATCCGAAGGAAACGGCCACCTTATTGAATAAAAAGAAGAATATGATTTTTGCCGTTCGCGGCAACTGTGAGGCCGAGGTGGATCAGCAGGTTTTGGAATTTCCCGTCATGGCGGACTATGCCGTTTTTGTTGAAGGAACTGTTAAAGTTTTTGCGACTCACGGGCATCTGTATAATGAAAATCATATACCGCCATTGACTGAAGATTTTATTTTTTTGCATGGGCATACACATATCCCTCGGTGCGAACGACATGGCGGTCTTATATATATGAATCCCGGGTCCGTATCCATTCCCAAGGGAGGCAGCGAGCGATCTTATATACTTTGGAATGAAGTCGAATTCACGTTAAAGACACTCGAAGGAACTGTCTTGGCACAGTATATGAAAAAATAGGCAGAGCGGAGAATGGATACATACATTCCGGGCTTTAAAAGTACGGTACAATAGCGATACTCGAAAACTATCTTCAGTATTCGCATAAATGCTGTAAAAACGGCAGAGAGAAGGTTAAGTTTTATGAAAATCATTGACGCACATTTTCACTTCGCCTCGTTTCCGGGGTTTGACGAACTGGCTGTCGCGGCAGGCCATGAAAATACGGCGGACAATTTGCGCAGATCTTATGCAAATACGGGAATTGTACACGGCATTGTTATGTCAAACGTGTCTCTTGACCCGAAAGATCACCACTATCCCCAATTTATGAGTTATTGCATCGGTCTGGATCGATTTGATACGGATAACCGATCCATAGAAGAGCAAGCCGCTTTAGTAGAAGAAAATTTAAAACGTCCCGAATGTGTGGGTATTAAATTATATCCCGGATATAATCATTTTTATGTTTATGAAGATCGACTTCGGCCCTTTTACGACTTGGCTGTAAAATATGATAAACCGGTGGCTATTCATACGGGTCTGACGGCGACGGAACGGGGACTCTTGAAATACAGCCATCCGTTCACCCTTGACGAAGCGGCCGTTAAGTATAATAAGGTTCGATTTGTCATGTGTCATATCGGCAATCCGTTTCTTGCCGATGCCATTGCCGTAATGGAAAAAAATCCGAATGTCTCAGCCGATTTATCAGGCTTATTGGAAGGCAGAATACCTGACTTTGATAGGTTCTTATACGAAAAATACGGGTATATACGTCGTCTTTATGATCTTTTTTCTTACATCGGTTGTTATGAACGATTTATGTTCGGTACCGATTGGCCTTTAGCCAATTTACTGGACTATGTTAATTTCGTTAAAGTCATCATTCCCAGAAGTGCTTGGGACGATGTGTTCTATAATAATGCTGTGCGGACGTACGGATTGAAGTTGTAAGCGAACTGTGGCGAGAACGTATGACGGAGGTATATATGAAACGCAGGGGAAAATATTATGTTCTGTTAGTATCAGTCATTTTAGCAGTAACTTTTGCTTCAGGTTGCGGGAATAAGGAAGAGGCGCAAAAGCCTCGATTGGTGAAAACCGTAGTTGTAGGAGAAGGGCAGGCACAAGACGGGGCTCAATATACGGGGACGGTCAAGGGGCGCTATGAGAGTCATATGGCCTTTCAAATCGGTGGACGCATAACGACTAAAAATGTTCAGTTAGGTTCTGTCGTCCATGCGGGAGACGTATTGATGACTGTCAATCCTCAAGATGCACAGCAAGGAGTAAACCGTTCTCAAGCAGCATTGAGTGCTGCACAATCACAATTGGATTTGGCACGGGTCAATTTGGAACGATATGAATCTTTATACTCGCAGGATGCGGTCAGTGCGGCTACACTTGACCAGTATCGTAACGCCTATGATCAGGCGGCGGCTCAGTACAATCAGGCGGCAGCGGCTGCAGCTACATCGGAAAACAGCCTTTCTTATACGAGCCTTACGGCTGACGCGGATGGAGTTATTGCTGCCGTATCGGCCGAACCGGGGCAGGTTGTAGCTGCCGGACAGACTGTTCTGACCTTGGTAAAAGGCGGCGATATGGAGGTTTCCTTTAATGTACCGGAAAACAGAATTAAAGATTTTTCCGTAGGTAAGAACGTCAGTGTATCTTTCTGGGCCCTCGGTAAGATGAACGTTACGGCCGCCGTAAGGGAAGTAGCTGCTGTAGCCGATCCGACTACGCGTACGTATAAGGTTACAGTAACCTTGCCGTCAGACGTGCCGGGGGTACAGTTGGGGATGACCGCCACCGTTACGGACAGTAAATCCGTCGGTAGCGGTACGGATTGTATCTTACCGCTATCGGCTATCTATCAGACCGGAAATACGCCTCAAGTGTGGGTTGTCGGTAAGGACCATACTGTTTCTCTGCAAAACGTAAGTATTGAAACCTTTGATGATAACCGCGTGGCGGTTAAGGGTCTTAAAAACGGAGATACGGTTGTTACGGCCGGTGTTCAGCTTTTGTCGAACGGCCAGATTGTGCGAACGGAAGGTGACGAATAATGCGTAACCTGACGGAACTGTCTCTGAAAAATAAGACATTGGTTTGGTACTTTATTGTCGTTATCGCGTTGGCAGGTATTTTTTCATACATGAAGTTGGGGCGTATGGAAGATCCGACTTATACGGTGCGAAAGATGGTTGTAACCGTTGCCTGGCCGGGAGCGACAGCTCAACAAATGGAAGAACAGGTTACAGATAAATTGGAGAAAAAGCTTCAAGACACTCCGCATCTTGACTATATTCGAAGCTATTCTAAACCGGGGCGTGCCGTTATATTCGTTAATTTGGACGATAAAATAGATTCGGCTCAGGTCCGGTCTGTTTGGCAGGAAGTACGTAACTTGGCTGACGATACGAAACGTACCTTACCTGAAGGCGTATACGGACCGTATTATAACGACCATTTCGACGATGTATACGGTTCCGTATATGCTGTAACGGGAGACGGGTATTCATACGAAGAATTGCGACAAAAAGCCGAAATGCTTCGCCGAGAAATGCTTAATGTTCCCGATGTGGGGAAGGCCGAAATTGTCGGGGAACAGTCGGAAAAGGTTTACATAGAAATAGAAAATGCAAAACTGGCATCCTTAGGTATTTCTCCTACGGCTATAGCCGAGGCGGTTAAAGGGCAAAATGCGGTGACGCCGACAGGTATGATTGATACAAAAACGGATAACGTGTATTTGCGCCTTACAGGAACCTTTGACGACATAGATGCCGTTCGAAACCTGCCTGTTAAGGGTGGAAATGCGATTTTTCGTCTCGGCGATATTGCCAAGGTGGAGCGAAAGTATACGGAGCCGGCAGACCCGAAAATGTTCTTTGACGGAAAGCCTGCTATAGGTGTGGCTGTTTCCATGAAGGACGGCGGCAATATTCTTACCTTGGGTGAAAATCTGAGTAAGGTTGTAAAATCCGTGGGCGAAGACTTACCGGTAGGTCTGGAAATAAAGCAAGTATCGGATCAGCCGGCTGTAGTTAAAGACTCTATCAGTGATTTTGTCGGCACTTTGAGAGAGGCGATTATTATTGTCCTTATTGTCAGCTTCCTCAGTTTGGGCTTGCGTACGGGTATGGTCGTCGCCTTTTGTATTCCCTTGGTGCTTACCGGTGTATTTTGCATCATGGAGATTGCCGGCATTGATTTACACAAAGTTTCATTAGGAGCTTTGATCATCGCTCTCGGCTTATTGGTTGATGATGCGATCATTGCCGTGGAAATGATGAGTGTCCAACTGGAGGCGGGTAAGTCCCGTACGGAAGCGGCGTGTGCCGCTTTTAGAGAGACAGCTAAGCCTATGTTGACGGGAACTCTCGTCACTTGTGCCGGATTTATTCCCGTAGCCTTTTCCGAAGGTGCGGCTGCGGAATTTTGTAAGGCCCTCTTTCCGGTGATTACGGCGTCTCTTGTTATCTCGTGGATTGTATCCGTCATGGTGGCACCTTTGTTCGGGTATTATTTGATTAAAGTTAAGGATAAGGCGGGCGAAGCGGATAAGCCTTCCATGTATGATAATCGCTTCTACCGTACATTTAGACATGTTTTGCAAATCTTTCTTACTCATAGAAAAACGGTTCTTTTGGGGACAGTTTCCGTATTTCTCCTGTCATGCGGTTTGCTGACCTTAGTACCGCAAGAGTTTTTTCCGCCGTCATTGCGTCCTGAAATTATAGTCGAAATGACCTTGCCCGAAGGATCGTCTATAGCGGCGACGGAGAAAGAAGCTAAGAAGTTTGCCGCTTTTTTAGATAAGCAAGACGGCCTGATAAAAGACTATTCCTTCTATGTAGGGGAAGGAGCTCCACGTTTTGTTTTAACGACAGAGCCTGTGTTGCCTGCAAGCAACTATGCACAGTTTGTTGTCGTTGCCGCTGATACTGAGAGTCGGAAAGAGTTGGCAGGGCGAGTAAAAAAGGAACTGGCCGATCATGAACCGAATGTGCGCAGTAATATCAAGTATATTCAAACGGGACCGCCGTCGGACTATCCCGTTATGCTACGCTTATCGGGGCAGAATATAGATAAGGTCAAGACTTATGCGCAAAAAGTTGCCGATATATTACGCCAAGATTCGAATTTAACGGATGTTCATCTTGATTGGGAACAAAAGAGTAAAATCGTGAAAGTCGACTTGGATCAGAATAAACTACGTTATTTGGGCATTTCCGGTGCCGATGTATCGAAAACGCTTTATACGGAGTTGAGCGGGGCGACTATTGCCGAATACTATGCAGGCGATAAGACAATCGGCATCCAGCTGCGTCTCGATCCGAATAGCCGCAGTGACTTAGCAAGAGTAAAAGATGTGGTTATTCCTACACCTAACGGATATGTACCGTTGGAACAGATAGGTAAGCTTTCGTACAGTGCCGAAGACGGAACCATTTGGCGTCGTAATTTGAAACCGACCATTCTCATTGAGGCCGATACCCTTTCAGGAACGGCTAATAATGCGACAAAACAGGCATATGACGAAGCGTCGGCGGTTAGAGAGTCGTTGCCTTTCGGGTATAAGTTGGAAAAAGACGGATCCTTGGAAAATAGTGAAAAATCATTAAAATATTTATTGGCCCCCGTACCGGTCATGATTTTTATCATTATGACGCTTCTCATGTTCCAGCTTCGCAATGTTAAGAAAACAGCTCTTACATTGATAACGGCTCCGCTGGGAATTATCGGCGTTTCTATAGGGATGCTTTTATTTAATGAATCTCTGGGTTTCGTAGCTTATTTGGGGATTTTAGCCTTAGGCGGTATGATTATCCGCAATTCGGTCATTCTGATCGATCAGATTCAAAAACACGAGGCAGCCGGAGAGTCACCGTGGGATGCTATCGTAGATTCGGCGATTATGCGTTTTCGGCCGATTATGTTGACGGCGGCAGCTGCCATCTTGGGTATGGTGCCTTTAATGAGGAGCGCTTTTTGGGGCCCTATGGCTACGGCCATTGCATCCGGCCTTTTAGTGGCTACCATTCTGACTCTTTTGGTACTGCCTGTCATGTATGCCTCTGTTTACAAGATAAACAAGGACTCGAAAAGGGAATAAGGTAAGTGAAAATGCGGTATCGCCTTATGGGAGGGATACCGCATTTTTCGCCGAAAATCGCCGCTTGTAACGGCTGAATGTATTCACGGTCAGCCCTCTTTGTGGTAAAATAAATAACGACTGTAATTATTGTAGGAAGGAATCGATTATGGCGTCTATTTTTTCGCCCTTAACTAAAAATATAGGCATAGATTTGGGTACTTGTACGACACAAGTATACGTGGAAGGCCGCGGCATTGTTCTTTCCGAACCGTCCGTTATTGCGACGGACGAGCGGAACCAGAAGGTAGTGGCTGTCGGACGTAATGCGGAAAACTTACTGATTCAGTCTCCGGAAGTTGTGAAGATTCACAGACCTCTCGTAAACGGAGTTATTGCCGACTATTCGGTAACCAGTACGCTTTTAAATTACATCCTGAGTCGAGCTGTACGCACGGTACAGCGTGTACGGGTGAATCTCGGGGTTCCGGCCATTGCTTCGGATGTAGAAAAAAGAGCTGTACTGGAAGCTTTGTACAGAGCGGGGGCCAAGGAAACGAGTTTGATTGAAACGGGAGCGGCTGCCGCTATCGGTGCCGGGCTTCCCGTCTTGGAGCCGACAGGCAGTATGGTCGTTGATATTGGCGGCGGTACGACAAACGTAGCGGTCCTTTCTTTGGGCGGTATTGTCGTATCCGAAGCGATTCATACGGGCAGTATCGAACTGGATGAGACATTGCGTGATTATTTACGAATGAAATACGCTGTCGTTACGGACGATGCAACGGTAGAAGAAATGAAGATTTATAACGGTTCTGCTATTTTACCCATAGAAGACAGACATTTTTACTTTACAGGCCGCGGTTTGGATGACGGGTTGGAACGGGAAGTGTCTTTAAAATCCAGTGAGATTTATGAAGTCATGGGGCGGCCTTTGCTTAAGATTATCGAATTGATTCGTCGTACGTTAAAAGAAACGCCGCCCGAGTTGGCAGCCGATATTATGGAGCAGGGTATTGTCCTCACCGGCGGCGGATCTTTGCTAAAGGGACTTGACCAGTTGGTTGCACAGGAAACAGGCGTTCCCGTCATGGTGGCAGCTGAACCGGAAACGGCAGTAGCTAAGGGTGCTTACACGGCATTGAAAAACAGGCAGAAATTTGATTCGTTAATTCAAGGTGTTCAGACCATTTATAAAAGGAGATTTTGACATTGTTTTCCTTCGGTAAGAGAAGCGTTATTGCCGCTTTCGCCTTATTTTTAATAATTGGGGTTGTCGGTTGGGCTTGGCGCAGCCATAATTCCATTCCCTATGTAACGTCACCGTTGCAGACTGTAGTCACACCTTTGGAAGAAGGGGTGTCGTGGATTGCCGATCGGATTTCTTCAATCAGCCGCATTATTGATATTAGTATGAAAAATCGTATTGAATGGGAACAATTGGAAAAGGAAAATGCCGGCCTGCGTGAAAAAACGGTGGATTATGATGAAATTACGGCGGAAAATACGAGATTACGTAAACTTCTCGGTTTCCGTGAAGCTCATAAAAATTTGCAACTCGTAGCAGGCCCCGTTATTTCTCGCGACTACGGTACTTGGACTAATACGATGATTATCGGTGTCGGTGAAAACGAAGGTATTAAAGAAAATATGGCTGTTATCACGCCTGACGGTGTTGTAGGTTTTATCAGCGATGTTTTTCCCTCATCGGCAAGAGTCCAGCTTTTAACGGATCCGAGAACGAGTATAGGTGCTATTGTGCAAAGAGCCGAATCGCGAGTTGCGTCGGTAGTCCGAGGTAACGGCAATATGCCGACAGAGCCCCAATTTGTCAATATTGCCAAAGATGCGGACATTCTGGAAGGAGATAACCTCGTCACGTCAGGTTTCGGTACCATTTATCCTAAAGGGTTGTACGTAGGTAAAATCGTATCTGTTCATTCCGATGATTCGGATTTTGTAAAATATGCGGTTATTCAGCCGGGCGTCGATTTTTCTAAACTGGAAGAAGTCTTTGTCATTACCGGTACGACCGGTAACGGCGGCTACGATAAGCCGGGTGTAGCCCCTAAACTCGTCCCTCAAACGCAGCGTGACAAGGTCGAAGGGGTCAAGGGAGCGGCGGCGCTATGAGAAAGACATATTGTATTATTACGGCTCTTGTCGTCTTTATTTTGCAAAGCGTTGTTTTGCCGAGAGTTTTTAACGGTATAGTACAGCCCAATCTGATTTTGCTCTTTGTGATCATCGTTTCCCTGCGTTTCGGGCAGAGAAAGGGAACGGGGGTGGCTCTTTTGGGCGGCTTTTTACAAGATGTTGTTATCGGTAACTTTTTCGGTATCCATATTTTACCGTATTTATTGGTTGCCGCACTTAGCAGTTACTTGGGGCGGTCCTTGGAGAAAGATCAGTATATTTTACTTGTACTGTTGGTACTGTTTATTACGGAAGCCTACCTGGTGTTTACGTACCTCGTTTTGTCTCTGTCGGGACAATTCGTTTCTTTCATTCCCTACTTGGCACAATATAGTGTTCCTTTGCTTGTATCGCACGGGATTTTAGCCCGTTTTGCGGACCGGATTGTGCGAAAAATGTATAGGGAAGACGCATTTTTCGGATTTATGAGTTTTAACAGATAGAAGGGGACCCGTATTCATGCTGGAAGCACTTCTTAAAAAAAAGAATAATGACGGGCCTTTTCGCTATGTATACAGTGCGGTTGTCATTGTTTTTCTCGTTTTAATAGCCCGTCTTGTATGGTTGCAACTTTTTCAGGGCGATTACTATAACTCATTGGCTGAAGGGAATCGTTTGAGGGCTATTCCTTTAGCGGCTATGCGCGGTGTCATGTATGATCGGAACGGGCAAATTCTCGTCGGATCGCGGCCGAGTTTTATGGTCACCTATGTACCGACTCAAGGCAAGATGACTGTCGAAGAAGCAGATAAACTGTCCCGTTTGTTGAACATGCCTGCAGATAAAATTTTGGAAAAGGCCGGTAAGGTCAAAAACTCATACGTGCCTACCGTCTTGGCTCAGGACTTGACACCGGACGTAGTTACGAAGGTAGAAGAACGGCGTAACGAATTGCCCGGTATTTCCGTAGACGTGCAGCCCATTCGCTACTATCCGTATGATATGATGGCGGCTCAGATTTTCGGCTACGTCGGACAAATTGATGAAGACGATATGGAGAGACTCAAAGGTGAAGACGGGGTGTCCAATGTGACACAAATCGGTCGAGCCGGATTAGAGTCATACTATGACGACGTTTTGCGCGGTAAAGACGGAAGTCGCCAAGTAGAAGTCGATGCATCGGGCAGTCCCGTAATGGAAGTGGAAAGAAAGAACCCTGTTCAAGGGCATAATATTCATTTGACCTTGGATTTAAACTTACAGACGGCTTTGGAAAAGGCTATGGATGCTCAAATCGCTCAGGGAATCGGTGTCAGCGGTATTGCGGCTGTAGCCGTCGATCCCAATACGGGGGCCGTTTTGGCCATGGCCAGCCGTCCGGCATACAATCCTAACTGGTTTACGCGCGGAATTACGGAATCGGAATGGAAGCAAATAAACGGAAATCCCAATCATCCGATGGAAAACCGTGTTATTGCCGGTGAATATCCGCCCGGATCGACTTTTAAGTTGATTACCGGGGCTGCTGCCTTGGAGCTGAAAAAAATCACACCGGATGAGATGATTTTCGACTCCGGTAGACATTGGCTTGTCGACATGAGAAATGCCGGCGGTGAAGCTTTAGGATGGATTAATTTCACCGAGGCTTTAGCAAAGTCGGATAATGTCTATTTCTACGAATTGGGACGTCGAGTAGGCATCGATAAGCTTGCCGAATACGCTAAAATGTTCGGCATGGGTCAAAAGACGGGAATCGCCATGCGCGGTGAAGCGGCGGGCCTCGTTGCCAGTGAAGAATATAAAGAAAAAAATTACCACCAGGATTGGTACTTGGGGGATACTTTCAATTCCGCTATCGGCCAGGGGTTCCAGTTGGTTACGCCCTTGCAGGCGGCTATGATTGTCAGTGAAGTTGCTAACGGCGGCATTCAATACAAGCCGTTCATTGTCAGCCGCATTGATAATCTTGACGGTACGCCTTACAAGATTTTTGCACCTGAGCAAACGGGTACCTTGGAAGTCTCCAAGTCTACACTGGATTTGATTCGAGAAGGTATGAGAAACGTGGCGGAAGAGTCCGGTACAGCCGGTTCTTTATTTGCCGGGTTTCCTGTGCAGGTAGCCGGCAAGACCGGTACGGCCGAAAACTTCAGCGGTCGTGATCACGGTTGGTTTGTTGCGTTTGCACCCTATGACCATCCGCGTATTGTCATTGCCGTTTTGACGGAACAGGGCGGCTTCGGTGCCTCATCGTCAGGACCTATTGTTCGTGCCATGTTGGAAGAGTTCTTCCATATCGGTACGGCAGATAGTCAAAATAAAGATACGGCAGAGCCGACACAAGCTTCTGGCCGTACGCAATAAAAAGGAGGAAGTATTCATGTCTCATGTCATAGCCGTCGCTTCCGGTAAAGGCGGAGTCGGAAAGACTTTGATAACCGCTTCGCTGGCCATTGCTTTGCGTCGTCGCGGATACACTGTATTGGCTGTCGATGCCGATATGGGAATGCGCAACCTGGATCTTCTTCTGGGCGTACAGGATGAAGTGTTTTTTGATGTTTACGATGTTATGAAAAAACGTTGTAAGGCCGCGGATGCTCTTGTTCACGTAGGTCCGGCCGGTGATTTTTTGGCAGCCAGTCAGAAAAAAACGTGGGAAAAGGCAGACCCGAAAGATTTTGTCCGCGTCATTTCACGCTTAAGCGAAAACTATGATTATGTACTTATCGATTGCCCGCCCGGACGAGACGGTGCTTTTAAGAGCGCCACGGCTGTAGCTGAAAAGATACTTTTTGTCGTTGAGCCGTCATGGACCTCTTTACGAGATGCTGCAAGGGTCATGCAGTATTGTCATAAGAAAAAACATACTTCAAATCACGTGCTGTTCAATAATTTCTATCGGAACAGACCGGGGTATTTAAATGTAGAAACTATGGCGGCCGTTTTATTGCCTCAGTCAGTAGTCGGTGTATTGCCGCATGACGAATTTATTCATGCTGCCGCACAGGAAGGGACCTTGGCCGATATAGGTGAAGGAAATCCTTTCTTTTGTGCTTTGTCGGCCACTGTTCGTTGGCTGGAGACGGGTGATGAGCCGGCAGGTGCCGATTGGAATCCGTATTTACCTCACGGCGACGTCCTGGACTGCATTTTTACGGATGAAGAAGCAGCTGTATCGTCGATGCAAAGACCGGTCCCTTCCTTCGTAACTCACGAATTGTCTAAGGCGGCGGCTTTTTTAGATGAAGACGCAAAGACGGCTTTTGTTTCCGATTCTGAAGAAAAAGAAGTGCCTGAAGCGGTAGAAGAGGAAAAAATGGAAGAACGCCGTCATATTTCGGCAGCCGTTAATGCTGTAGCGGATGAGGCGGCTTCAGTTGTGGAAAAGATGCTCGAAAAAGGACGTTTGCAACGTACTTTAACGGTTCGCAAACGAGCCGGAGAATCGCGTCAATGGCGTATACGGCGTCGCTAAGGGAGAATAACGGTGTTATTTAAAAGACAGTGGAAACATATAGATAAGGTATTGGTGGCGGCAGCTGTACTTATTGTAGCCATCAGTATCTGTATTATCGGCAGTGCCACACATATTAATAAGGGTGCTATTAACTACGATTTTGTGGCTAAACAGGGCGGGGCTTTTATTGTCAACTTATTGCTGGTTCTCTTTGTTTGTAATTATGACTATACGAAGTTGCGGCGTATTGCTAAACCCTTGTATGTCATCAATCTGCTCATGTTGGTGGCCGTTATGTTTTTAGGAAGATCCGCTCTTGGAGCCCAGCGATGGATTCAAATCGGGCCGCTTACATTGCAGCCGTCCGAGTTTTCCAAGCTCATTATGATTGTGTGTATGGCTGCCTTGCTGGCCGATCGTATCGGAAAGCTCAATACGTGGAGAGAGATTATTCCCTTCGGGTTATGTGTGGGCATTCCGTTTCTTCTTGTATTAAAACAACCGGACTTGGGAACCAGTCTTGTATTCTTGGCAATTGCCGTAGCTATGCTTTTTGTCAGTCGCATAAGGTTGAAACTTCTGCGTAATATTTTTATTGCCGCACTGTGCCTCGCGCCTTTCGGATGGTACTTTATGAAAGACTATCAGAAGTCGCGTATTATGGTTTTTTTAGACCCTAATGCAGATCCCTTCGGAGCCGGCTATCATATCATTCAGTCAAAAATAGCTATCGGTTCGGGAATGCTTTTCGGCAAGGGACTTTTCAAAGGGACTCAGAGTCAGTTGAATTTTTTGCCTGAAAATCATACGGATTTTATTTTTTCCGTTATCGGTGAAGAATTGGGCTTTTTAGGTTGCCTCTTTTTACTTTTTTTATATTTTGTACTCATTTACAGGGCTTTGCTTACGGCCAAGGAATGTAAGGAACCTTTCGGAATGCTATTGGTTACGGGTATCGTAGCCATGTGGACTTT
Organism: Megasphaera micronuciformis F0359; assembly: GCF_000165735.1. Taxonomy (GTDB): domain Bacteria; phylum Bacillota; class Negativicutes; order Veillonellales; family Megasphaeraceae; genus Megasphaera; species Megasphaera micronuciformis. Next base: position 691,620 of record NZ_GL538208.1, on the reverse strand, counting down.
TGAAATACTCGTCAATGTCGGTATGACTTGCGGTATTATGCCTGTTACGGGTATTCCTTTACCCTTTATGAGTTACGGTGTCAGTGCTTTGACTACGAATATGATGGCCCTGGCGGTAGTATTGAGTGTCCATATGCGACAACAATCGGCAATTTTTTTATAGACGGAGAATAACGTGCAAATACAGATAGATCCCATACTATTAAGTAAGGTACAAAAGCCGGCCCGATATGTGGGTGGAGAATGGAACAGTGTAGTAAAAAATCACAATGATGTGGATTTTACGGTTGCTTATTGTTTCCCGGACGTTTATGAAGTGGCTATGAGTCATTTGGGACTCAGAATTTTGTATGCCCTCTTGAATAAACGCGGTGATACGGCAGCGGAACGGGTTTACGCCCCGTGGCCGGATATGGAAGAATTAATGCGTAAAAAGGGGTATCCCCTTTATTCACTGGAAACGAAGACAGCTGTTCGCGACTTTGATATGGTCGGATTTACGCTTCAATATGAAATGAGTTTTACCAATATTTTGAATATGCTGGATTTGGCGGGGATTCCCCTGCTTGCAGCGGAACGAGGGGAAGAAACTCCTCTTATTGTTGCCGGGGGACCTTGTACGTACAATCCGGAGCCTTTGGCCGACTATTTCGATCTCTTTTGTCTCGGCGAATCGGAAGAATCGGTCCAATTATTGGCTGATACGATAATTGCTTGGAAAAAAGACGGTAAGCCGGGCGGGAAAAAGGGTCTATTGAAAACATTGGCCACACAAAAGGGGAATTACGTACCCGCTTTTTACGAGCCTCACTATGATTCGGAAGGGAATTTTCTTAACTTAATCCCTACGGAAAAAGAAGCTAAGACACGCATTGAAAAATGCGTTATTGCCGATGAAGAAACGGTTTTTTATCCGACGGAACCGATTGTACCGAATATTGATATCGTTCATAATCGGGCTGTTCTTGAACTCTTTCGCGGTTGCAGTCGCGGGTGTCGTTTTTGTCAGGCAGGAGTTTTGTATCGTCCCGTAAGGGAAAAAACACCGAAGCATTTGGCGGATTTGGCTGAACAAATAGTTAAAAATTCCGGATATGATGAAATTTCTCTCATGAGTCTGAGTTCTGCTGACTATTCGCAACTTCCCGAATTGGTCGACTTACTGTTGGAACGCTTTAAGGGAAAGAAAGTTAGCGTCAGTCTGCCGTCATTACGAGTCGACAGCTTTTCCGTCGATATTGCCAAAAAAGTTCAGCAGGTTCGTAAAAGCGGCCTGACCTTTGCACCCGAAGCGGGAACTCAACGCCTGCGTGATGTAATTAATAAGGGTGTTACGGAGAAAGACTTACTGGATGCTTGCGAAAATGCCTTCCAAAACGGTTGGTCGACAGTCAAACTCTATTTCATGATGGGCTTGCCGACGGAAACGGATGAAGATTTGGCAGGAATTGCCGACTTGGCTTATAAGGTTTTGAATTTGTATCGCAAGGTGACGGGAAAGAATAACGGAAAGGTTACGGTCTCCGTATCCAGTTTCGTACCTAAGGCTCATTCGGCCTTTCAATGGGCACCTCAATGCTCCATTGAAGAAATAGAACGAAAGCAGCAGTATATTAAGGGCCTTATTCGTGATAAACACATTTCTTATCATTATCACGATGCTCGTACGGGGCGCATGGAGGCAGCCTTTGCCAGAGGCGACAGACGATTGGGTAAGGTTCTGTATTATGCGTGGAAAAAGGGTTGTAAGTTCGACGGTTGGACTGAGATGTTCGATTACGATAAATGGAATGAGTCTTTTGCAGACGCCGGTCTTGAGGTAGATTACTTCGCATCCAGGCAACGAGGAGAGCAAGAACCCTTCCCGTGGGATCACATGAGTGCCGGTGTGGCTAAAGCATACTTGCTCAATGAGTGGAAGAAAGCCCATGACGAAGAGCTGACAGATGATTGTCGCCGTAAACGATGTACGGGTTGCGGTGTCTGTCCCAATTTAGGCGTTCATATTATAGATTTGAAAGCAGGTGACGGCAATGGCAAGACTACGTTTAGCTATTAAGAAGGACAAGGCCTTGCGCTTTTTGTCGCATCTCGATTTTGCCCGAGCCGTTCGTTATGTCGTAATTCGAGCCGATTTACCCGTACAATACTCGGAAGGTTTCAATCCTCATATGAAAATAGCTTTTGCTTCCGCTTTGGGTGTAGGTGTGGCGGCGGCAGAAGAGTACATGGATATAGAATTGGCTGAAACAGTAGATGTGGAAGATGTAAAACGGCGTATGAATGAAAAGGCTCCCGAAGGGTTTGCCGTTCTTGAGGGGCGTTATGTATCCGATAAGGCACCGAAGCTTATGGCTATAGCCAATTATGCCGAGTATCTTTTGTCCGGTCCTTTAACGGAATCTATAGAAGAAGACGTAATCAATCGTCGTCTTGCTATGTTTAACAAGGCTGAAGAAGCGGTGTATGAAAAATATTCACCGAAAACACGCAAAACAAGATATATTAATGTAAAAGACCATGTATTGGAACCGATTACGGCACAAATAGACGGATCGGACATACACTTGCGTGTACGCATTTATCAAAACGAGTCGGGTGCCGTAAAGCCCTCTCAAGTGTGGGAATTATTAGCCCGGCAATTCGATATTCCCGTTGACCCGACCCTGATGCTTGCCGAAAGAACGGGCCTATGGTCGCGACAAAAGGGAGAGAATCGAACTTTGTTCGAAATGCCGTAATACGAAAGTTGGCGATGTGCTATGAAATTATTGGTTGCCGATGTTATTCCGGAAGAAACGCGAATGGCCGTCATAGAAAACGGAAAATTGACGGACTATGCAGTGGAACGAAATGACGAAGCACATATTGTTAATCATATCTACAAGGGTGTCATACAGAATATCCTGCCTGCCATGCAGGCTGCTTTTGTCGATATAGGTCGTAAAAAGAACGCCTTTTTATATTTAGGGGATTTATTTCCCCGTGCGGCGACAAAAGAAGAAATCCAACAGACCCATATTTCCGTAGGGCAAAGCGTACTTGTACAAGTAGTTAAAGACGAACAACCCATGAAGGGAGCCAAGGTGACGGCCAATGTCAGTATTGCCGGTCGTTACGCCGTCTTAATGCCTACGGTAGATTACGTAGGCGTGTCCAAAAAAATTCAGGACGAAGAGGAAAGAAATCGCTTGCGAACTATTGTCAGTGCCGTTAAGCCCGAAGGTATCGGTATGATTGTAAGGACTGTCGCAAAAGACGTATCGGAAGAAGAATTAGCGGCAGATTTACACTACTTATTGCGTACATGGGAAAGTATAAGGGCACGTTATAAGACTACAAGAAAGCCGAAGCTTTTATATCGCGAAGCGGATCTTTTGATGCGTATGATCAGGGATTACTGTACGGATGATGTAAATACTGTCATTGTAGATAATAAAGACGCTTATGAACGTTTGAGCTCTTTTTTTTCGGAAGACGAAATAGATAGAGAGCGCTTGATTTTATATGAAGGAGAAGATCCTGTATTCGACTATTATCACATTGAAGATGAGTTACAGAATGTTATGTCCAGGCAAGTTATGTTGCCTTCAGGAGGAACTCTTATTTTCGATCATACGGAGGCTTTGACGGTCATCGATGTCAATAGCGGTAAATATGTAGGTAACAGCACCCTTGAGGAAACACTCTTTCATGTAAATCGCGAAGCGGCGGTAGAAATTGCAAGACAGTTGCGATTGCGCGATATAGGGGGCATCATTTTAGTGGACTTTATCGATATGCCCCGGTCCGACAGGAGAGACGAACTTTTGCGTATTTTGCAGCGTGAAACGGCGGCCGATAGGGCGAGAGTTCATGTATTCGGCATGACGGCCCTGAATCTCGTGGAAATTACACGAAAAAAATCACGGCAAAGTATCCATTTATCTCAATTTTCTCCTTGTACCGTTTGTGGCGGTACAGGTGTTTTGGCCTCTCCTGAATCGGTGTATATCCAAATCGTTCGTCAATTGCGCCATATGATGAAAGTACATCCTATTAAGGGTGATATTTTGATTAGTGCTCATGCCGATGTTTTGGCCCTGTTTAAGGATAAGAAACGAAAAGAGTCTTTGGAAAGAGAGCTGAACCGTTCCCTGTATTTTGAAGACAGTCATCATGCAAACAGAGAGGTTTTTTCCGTATTTTCAAAAGCTGAGTAAGTAATAACTGTAAATACGACAACTGTATGAATAAGATAGAATGCTTAAACCCCCTTTACCGAAGAAGCGGTAAAGGGGGTTTTGTATGGCAAAAATATATGGAAAATAAAATATGTGCATAAACAATCTGAATAATACGTAAATATTCGAAAATGTAAATTGATAATTTACATATTTATGCTTGAATTTAAAAAAAAGCGAACTATAATAGGGGCAAATAAAGGAGGTGAGGAAAAAGGAAGAACCGTAATACGAAAGGAGTGATTAAAATGGGAACCGGTTCTCATGATATGAAAAAATTATCTTTATTCGGTTTTTTCGCCTTAACAGCATCTATGGTGTTAACCGTGTACGGGTATCCGACCTTTGCAACATCTAAACTGCATCTGCTCTTTTTTCTGGTTTTGGGCGGAATATTCTGGTTCTTACCTGTAGCCTTGTGTGCTGCTGAAATGGCAACTGTCGACGGTTGGAATGATGACGGCGGTGGTATTTTCAGTTGGGTAGGCAATACGTTGGGCGAAAGATTCGGGTTCGCGGCTATTTTTTTCCAATGGTTTCAAATAACCGTAGGATTTGTAACGATGATTTACTTCATTTTGGCGGCTCTGTCGTATGTAATCGGCTGGAATGAGCTGAGTGAAGATCCGATAGTTAAATTCAGCGGTGTATTACTTATCTTTTGGATTTTAACGATTTCACAATTCGGCGGAACGAAGTATACGGCCAAGTTGGCTAAGTACGGATTTGTCATAGGGATTTTATTTCCGTCCGCCTTACTTTTTATGTTGGCAATCGCTTATATAGCAAATGGCGGTATTTTACAAATTCAATTTTCGTCGGATTCTCTAATTCCGGATTTCTCAAGATTAAATACATTGGTTGTATTTGTTTCCTTTATTCTGGCATACATGGGAGTTGAAGCTTCGGCTTCGCACATTAATGAATTGGAAAACCCTAAGAGAAACTACCCGTTAGCAATGTTTGTCTTAGTCGTTACAGCCATTGTCTTAGATGCAGCCGGCGGGTTATCCGTAGCAGCCGTCGTTCCTGCTAAGGAGTTGTCCTTAAGCGGCGGTGTAGTGCAAGCATTCCGGTTCTTGTTGTCACACTTCAGTCAACATGCTTCGTTACTTGCCAAGATTATTTCCTTAATGATTGCTCTGGGGGTTATGGGGGAAATCAGTTCGTGGGTTGTCGGGCCGTCAAGAGGTATGTTCGCAACGGCTCAGCGGGGAATACTTCCGAAGTTCTTCCGTAAAATTAACGATGCAGGGGTGCCTGTTCCTTTAATTATTGTCCAGGGCCTTGTCGTTACTGTTTGGGACGCCGTTCTTACTTTCGGCGGAGGCAGCAGTAATGTTTCCTATTTTGCCGCCATGGCCTTGACGGTTGTTATCTATTTGGTAGGGTACTTACTCTTTTTTGCGGCGTACCTGGTTCTAATCTTTAAGAAGAAAAATTTAAAGAGGACCTATGAAGTTCCGGGCGGACTTTTCGGAAAAGTACTTATTTCTACTGCAGGACTTCTCGTGTCGGTATTTGCTCTCTTTATTTCCTTTATTCCGCCCAGTGCCTTACCGGCTTCGTCCAGTCGGGCATATTTAAGCGTCTTGGTTATCAGTTTTATTATGGCGCTTATCATTCCCTTCCTCGTATATGAAATTCATGACAAGAAGGGGAAAGAAACAGTCTCCGATGGCCCGAGACATTTTACGGCAGGTGATATTAATCGTGCCGTACCGCCTATGGCTCGAGGCGAACACCATATTGTTGAAAGTCGGGAACATGTATTAAAGCATTAAGTGTTCTCGTCGTTAATATATACATTAAATACAAGTCGTATTTATTGAAGGAGGAGTTTATGATGGCACTTTACGGCAAAAAAGATCAGGAAGAACACGATACTCTGGATCCCATTTTCGGATCGCTTAGTGAAGAACAGGATTTGCCTAAATATCAATTAAATGAAACCCCCGTGGAACCCAGGATTGCTTATCAGGTAATTAAAGATCAACTCTTAGATGAAGGAAATGCTCGCCTGAACTTGGCAACCTTTTGCCAAACTTATATGGAACCGGAAGCTACTAAGCTGATGAGTGAAACGTTGGAAAAAAATGCCATAGACAAATCGGAATATCCGCGTACGGCGGAAATTGAAAATCGTTGTGTGAATATGATTGCCAGCTTGTGGCATGCGTCACCTGACGAATCGTATTTGGGAACATCGACAGTCGGCTCTTCCGAAGCTTGCATGCTCGGCGGCATGGCTATGAAATTTGCATGGAGAAACAGAGCCGAAAAATTAGGGCTTGATATAAAGGCTAAAAAACCGAATCTAGTTATTTCTTCAGGGTATCAGATTTGTTGGAAGAAGTTTTGCACTTATTGGGATATTGAAATGCGTACCGTACCGATGGATATGCAACATCAATCCTTGGATATGGAACGCGTTATGGATTATGTAGATGAATATACCATAGGTATTGTAGGCATTATGGGTATTACGTATACAGGGCGTTACGACGATATTAAAAAGCTGGATGCTTTGGTGGAAGAATACAATAAGCACACGGACTATAAGGTATACATTCATGTAGATGCCGCTTCGGGCGGGCTGTATACTCCCTTTATGGAACCGGATATTGAATGGGACTTCAAATTGAAGAACGTCGTATCTATCAATGCATCGGGGCATAAATACGGTTTGGTCTATCCCGGTATCGGTTGGGTGCTGTGGCGTGATAAGTCTTTCTTGCCGGAAGAATTAATCTTTAAAGTAAGCTATTTGGGCGGTGAAATTCCGACAATGGCTATTAACTTTTCACGCAGTGCGTCTCAGATCATCGGTCAGTATTATAATTTTGTTCGTTACGGTTATAAGGGTTTTCATGAAATTCATAAGCGGACTCATGATGTGGCCGTATATTTGGCGAAGGAAATTGAAAAACTCGGCCTCTTTGAAATCATTAATGACGGCAGTCAGTTACCGATTGTTTGCTATAAACAAAAGAATGGTATCAAGTGCAAGTGGACTTTGTATGACTTAGCCGATCGCTTAGCCATGACGGGGTGGCAGGTACCTGCTTATCCGTTACCGGCTAATCTGGAAGATGTAGAAGTACAGAGAATTGTCGTCCGCGGTGACTTCGGTATGGGTATGGCTCACGATTTCATTGAAGATCTGAAGAGAGCTATTAAACAATTAAATGATGCACACCTTCTCTTTCATAAAGAGAAGGAAAATAAGAAATACGGTTTTACACATTAAGCAATCGGAAGAAAAAGATAACAGGCGTATCTTGTCTGTTATCTTTTTTTGTACGTATATAAAAAAGACGCCCC
>NZ_GL538208.1:611190-684063 GCF_000165735.1 Megasphaera micronuciformis F0359 | reverse complement strand
GGGGGGGGGGGGGGTCAAAGGTTACACAGAGGTGTTTACTGTAAGTAATATACTACTTCTACCGATTCACTCAAGGTATTCGTTCCCGGTTCGATGGGCGTGGATGTTTCCATCTTTGCAGCCCGCAAGCTGAACATATTGGCAGTTGCCGTGTAGGAAGGGGAGTTATCGTTAATGGTAATGGATTTCACATCGCCCAAGCGATGTCCCGTCGCTTCGGCCGCAGCCTGAGCCGTTTGCTTGCCGTTGTAAATAGCTGTCTTAATCAGGTTGGAACGTACCGTATCAGCCTTTTCCGTCGTAAAACGAACGCCGTTAATATCATTGGCACCGTCTTGCATAGCTTTCGCAATGAGTTTGGAAATGAGTGTAAAGTCCGTGACTTTCAGTTCTAAATCATTGGAAACGGAGTAGCCGTTGATTTTCTGATTTTTATCATAGGTCGGATAGACATTGAAGTTTCTTGTCTTCATATCTTTTTGGGCGATACCCAGAGAAAGAGCCGAGTGTTGTACACGGTTCATAATAGTGTCGTTTTGCATGCGAGCTTCTTCGGCTGTAGCTGCCGTTGTGTTCATGCCCACGGTAATATAAGCCGTATCGGGAACTACTTTTTCTTCCGCATAGCCGGAAACGGAGACCGTAGGCACTTCGTTAGCCGCATCGGCATAAGAGGGGACCGCGCAGATAAAAGATGTGGATAAACAAGCACAAAGAAGAGCTGTTTTTAAATATTTAGATGTCATCATATTTCCTCCTTGTAAAACTTTCTACAAAACTTTTTTTATTATATCATTACCAAGAAAAATTTAAAAGCCTCTTCAGTACCGGTTGTGAGTTGAAGGAGCCTATATAAATAGTGTAATATATAATACTGAATGTAAATATCCCTTTTATGACAGTTAGGATGAGTATATATGCTGGAATTTCCCATTAAGCGAACGATTACTATAGACGATTCGAAAAAAGGGCGCAAGAAGAAAAGTGCCAAAAAAGAAAAGGTTATTATTAAAGGCAGTGTCAACCTGCCGGTAAGAGAACCGTTGAAAAAATTGGACCCCTTGCCGAAGAATGCCAAAAACCTGGTCATCGTCGAATCTCCCGCTAAGGCCAAGACGATTGAAAAGTTTCTCGGCAAAGACTTTAAAGTCCTTGCCAGTCGCGGGCATTTGCGTGATTTGCCGCGCAATCAATTCGGTGTCGATGTGAGTCGTGATTTCGCACCGACGTATATCGACATGTATGATAAAAAGAAAATTATTGAGGAACTGAGACACGAGTATGTACGCTCCAAGAAAGTGTATCTCGCAACTGACCCTGATAGAGAGGGTGAAGCTATTTCATGGCATTTAGCGCATATTTTGGAAATGGATTTGCAGGAACCGTGTCGAATTATGTTCCATGAAATTACGAAGGATGCCGTTACGACGGGCCTCAAGGATCCGGAACCGATTGATTTAAATCGTGTGGATGCTCAGCAGGCACGACGAATTTTGGATCGTATCGTAGGGTATCAATTAAGCCCCTTATTATGGAAAAAGGTCTGCAAGGGACTTAGTGCCGGTCGTGTGCAATCTGTAGCCGTACGTCTTATTTGCGAGCGAGAAGAAGAAATAAAAGCCTTTGTGCCCGAAGAATACTGGTCCGTATCGGCTGTCTACGAAACTGACGACGGCATGAAAATTACAGCCGACGTAGTTAAGGAAAATGGAAAGAAAATAAAATTGTCCGATAAAGACGCTGCCGATGCCGTAGAGGCGGAATTGCGTTGGGAAAGTCGTAAGGAAAATCGTCCTGCCGATAAGGTTACCAAGGTAGAAAAACGCAAGCGTAAACGGATGCCTCAGCCGCCGTTTACGACATCGACGATGCAGCAGGAATGTGTAGGCAAGTTGAATTTCGGGGCTAAAAAGACGATGATGCTGGCACAGCAATTGTATGAAGGCCTTGAATTAGGAGGTCGCGGTCATGTAGGCCTTATTACCTATATGCGTACAGACTCGACACGTATTAATGAAGATATGATTAAGGGCGCTCGAGAATTTATCGCCAATGTGTACGGTAAAGAGTTTGTGCCGCCTAAACCTCATGTATATAAGTCGCGAGCTACAAGCCAAGACGCTCACGAAGCTATCAGGCCGACCTCTCTGGAGTTGACGCCGCAAGTCGTTTCCGCTTTTTTATCTCGTGACCAACTGCGTTTGTATACACTCATTTGGAACCGTTTCCTTGCCAGCCAGATGGCTCCCGTTGAAACGGAACACATGTCCATTACAGTAGAAAGTGGCAATTATGAATTAAAGGCTTCGGGATATACGGTACTCTTTAAGGGCTTTACGGAGCTTTATGAAGAACAGAAAGAAAAGGGAAGCCAAGAATTACCGCCTATTCACGAAGATACGATTGTGCATAATAAAAAGGTTGAAAAGGTCCAGCATTTTACCCAACCGCCGGCTCGCTATACGGAAGCCAGTCTGATTAAAACGTTGGAAGAAAAGGGAATCGGACGACCCAGTACGTATGCTCCTATTATGGACACAATTAAGAATCGAAATTACGTGGAAAAGCTGGATAAACAATTCGTACCTACAGAATTGGGTGTAGTAACAATCAAGTTATTAAAAGAATATTTTGACGGCATCATTAATGTAGACTTTACAGCTCATATGGAAGAATCTCTGGACGGTATCGAACAGGGAAGCGATACATACATACACGTACTTAAAGAGTTTTACGATGTATTCAAGCCTGAATTGGACCATGCGGAAGAAGGCATGGAAAAAGTAACCGTAGCCGGACAGGAATCGGGAGAACTGTGTGAACTTTGCGGCTCTCCCATGGTTTATAAATTCGGGCGTTTCGGAAAATTCTTGGCTTGTTCCAATTTCCCTGAATGTCGTAATACGAAGGCTATTGTCGAAGATACGGGGATTACATGTCCCAAGTGCGGTGAAGGCAGTCTGATTAAGCGAAAATCAAAACGAGGTCGTACCTTCTACGGATGCAATCGTTATCCTGATTGCGACTTTGTCTTATGGAATGAACCGGTAGATAAAAAATGTTCTCTTTGCGGCAGTATTATGACGGTCAAACATTATAAAAACGGCCGGGATAAACTCTTTTGCAGTAATGACACTTGTGAAAATCATAAAAAGGGTGAGACAGTCAATGAAAAATAGTCTTCTTGTAATCGGAGCCGGCTTGTCCGGTGCCGAGGCGGCTTGGCAGGCGGCTCAACGCGGCATTCCGACGGAACTTGCGGAAATGCGTCCGCACAAAAAATCACCGGCCCACCATACGGATTTTTTTGCCGAGTTGGTGTGCAGTAATTCTTTTCGAGCCGCTAACGTGGAAAATGCGGTCGGCCTTTTAAAAGAAGAAATGCGTCGACTGGGGTCACTGATTATGGAAGCTGCCGATGCTACCCGTGTTCCCGCCGGGGGAGCCTTGGCTGTCGACAGAGTTCCTTTCAGTGAATATGTTACGGAAAAGATTAAAAACCACCCGTTAATTACCATTACACATGAAGAAGTGACGGAAATTCCCGAAGAACGGCCTTGCATTATTGCCAGCGGCCCTTTGACATCCGACGGCTTATCGTCGGCGATTACCCGGCTGACAGGTGAGGAATACTTCCACTTCCATGATGCGGCTGCACCTATTGTCACTGTTGAGTCCCTTAATATGAATAAGGTGTACAGAGCGGCACGATACGGTAAGGGCGGTGCCGATTATTTGAATTGCCCTTTTACGGAAGACGAGTATAAAGCGTTTTGGCAGGCTTTAACGACGGCTGAATGTGCCGAATTACATGAATTTGAAAAGGATGATACCGTCTTTGAAGGATGTATGCCCGTAGAAGTCATGGGAGCCCGCGGTATCGATACACTGCGTTACGGACCTATGAAGCCCGTCGGTCTGGAGCTGCCGGGAACGGATACGGTACCCTATGCTGTCGTACAATTGAGACAGGATAACGGCAGTGCTACGCTGTACAATATTGTGGGATTTCAAACCCATTTGAAATTCCCTGAACAAAAACGGGTATTTTCCATGATTCCCGGCTTGGAAGAGGCGGAATTCGTTCGTTACGGAGTTATGCATCGAAACTCATACATCAATTCACCGGAGTTGCTCTTACCGACCTTACAATACAGAAAAAGAGACTCTCTTTTCTTTGCCGGGCAATTAACAGGTGTAGAAGGATATTTGGAGTCGGCTTCTATGGGACTTCTGGCAGGTATTAACGCCGCCAAGTTGTGTAAGGAGGAAGCCTGTGTTACCTTCCCGAAGGAAACGGCTTTGGGAGCGTTGAGTCACTATATTTCTACGGGACCGAACGATAACTTCCAGCCCATGAATGTAAATTTCGGTATTATTTCGCCTTTGGGTATTAAAAAGCGAATAAAAAAAAGAGAAAAGAATGCACTGCTGGCACAACGTGCCTTAGAAGCTATTGAAGTGATGAAGGAGAAGATATAAATGGAAACGGCTTTTCATGCAACGACCATTGTAGCCGTGAGCAAAGACGGAAAAACGGCCATTGCCGGAGACGGTCAGGTTACTATGGGAAATTCTGTCATTATGAAAGGAACGGCGCAAAAGGTAAGACGTCTATATAATGGTAAGGTTGTCAGCGGATTTGCCGGATCCGTAGCCGATGCCTTTTCCCTTTTTGACAGATTTGAAGCTAAACTGAATGAATATAACGGAAATCTTATTCGCAGTGCCGTAGAACTTGCCAAAGACTGGCGCAGTGATAAGGTTTTACATAAGCTGGAAGCCCTTTTGCTTGTATCGGACGGAGAGCGGATTCTCATGTTATCCGGAACAGGTGAAGTTATTGAACCCGATGACGGTATCAGTGCCATCGGTTCCGGCGGTATGTATGCTTTGGCGGCTGCTCGTGCTTTAAAGGATAATACGGATTTGACAGCTAAAGAAATTGCCGAAAAATCATTGCATATTGCGGCGGATATTTGTGTATATACGAATCATAACGTTATATGCGAGGAAATATAGAAAGGGAGACCTTAATTTATGACGGAAAGAGAAAATTTGACGCCTAAAGAAATAGTGGCGCAACTGAATAAATATATTATCGGGCAAGACGGAGCCAAGAAATCCGTAGCGGTAGCGTTGAGAAATCGCTGGAGACGAAAGAAACTGAGTGCCGAACTGCAAAAGGAAATTATTCCGAAAAATATTTTGCTCATCGGCCCGACCGGTGTCGGAAAGACGGAAATTGCCAGACGTTTGGCCGACTTGACGGGAGCTCCCTTTGTAAAAGTAGAGGCGACGAAGTATACGGAAGTGGGCTACGTTGGCCGCGATGTAGAACAAATGATTCGCGATTTGTTGACCAATGCCATTCGCATGGTTCAGGAACGGGAAAGCCGACGTTTTGAAGAAAAAGCGGAAGCGGAAGCCAATAATCGCATACTGCAAGTCTTTTGGCCGAAGAAGGAAACCGTAAAGGAAGCGGTGACCGATCCGGTATCCTTCCTTTTCGGAAATAGTGAAGGAGAAGAAGAAAAGAAGGAAAGCGATATGCCGTCAGAAACGACGGGGATGTCGGAACGTCGCAGACAAATGGCGGAGCGTATCGCTTCCGGCGAATGGGACGACCGTGAAATCGAAGTAGAAGTAGCCGAAGCGGATAGAGCCGTACAGGGAATCTTGACGGGAAATTCGACGGAAGAATTGACCAATAATTTTCAGGAAATGCTGGGGAACCTTGTACCGAAGAAAAAAAAGAAAAAGAAAATGACCGTAGCCAAGGCCAGAGAACTTTTCAAGGAAGAGGAGTTAGGTAAGCTTCTGGATATGGACATTATTATAGAAAAGGCTATAGAAGCGACGGAAGAAACGGGAATTGTCTTTATCGACGAGTTTGATAAAATAGCCGAAAAGGGGCGTTCCAACGGACCCGATGTATCCCGTGAAGGGGTACAACGAGATATTCTTCCCATTGTGGAAGGAGCTACGGTGACCACGAAATATGGCCCTGTAAAGACGGACCATATTCTTTTTATTGCCGCCGGAGCTTTTCACGTATCTAAACCGTCGGATTTGATTCCCGAATTACAAGGGCGATTCCCTATTCGTGTGGAATTACAATCTTTGACAGTTGAAGATTTTAAACGTATTCTTACAGAACCCAGTCAGTCGTTGCTAAAACAATATACGGCCTTGCTTGGTGCGGATAATACGGAACTGGAATTTACGGAAGACGGGATCGATATGATGGCTGAATATGCTCATCACGTAAACGAAGAAACGGAAAATATAGGGGCCAGAAGACTACATACGATTTTAGAACGTATTTTAGAAGATATATCCTTCGACACACCCTATGAAGAAGCGAAGAAAATTCGCATTGACCGTGATTTTGTGTCGGAAAAACTCGGCAAAGTCGTTACGGATGTGGATATGAGCCGCTATATTTTGTAGGAGTCACTATGAGAACATACTCAAAAGTCGTAATCAATAAAAAAGCTCTTCGCATGGCGCAGACAGGCCACCCTTGGGTATACGGGGAGGAAGTGGTACGTATAGACGGACCCTGGCAGACAGGCGATCTGGTCGACGTATATTCGGAGAAAAATAAATACGTCGGCACGGGTTTTATTAATGATGTATCAAAAATACGGGTGCGTCTTGTTTCTCGAAATGCCAACGATACCTTTGACGATGCATTTTGGCGGCGGCGTGTCGACTACGCGCTCGCTTATCGTCGTACCGTCATGGGGGAAGATGACTTTTCCTGTTGTCGACTTATCTTCGGTGATGCCGATGAAATGCCGGGATTGACGGTAGATTTATTTAGTGACGTACTGGTGACACAGACTCTGTGCTACGGCATGGACCGTATTAAAGAGCGTATATTTAAACCCCTTGTAGAAGGGCTAAGCACCTACGGCATTCACATTCGCGGTATTTATGAAAGAAACGATGTGAAGGTACGGGAATTGGACGGGTTAACACAGTATAAGGGTTGGTATGAAGCCCCTTGGCTGCCTGAACGGCCGGGGAAACCGATGACGACTATCTGTGAAAACCATATCCTTTACGATGTGGATATAGAAAACGGTCAGAAAACGGGATTTTTCCTTGATCAGAAATACAATCGTCTTGCCGTATCCCGCTTAGCAGTCGGTAAACATGTCCTTGATTGTTTTACACACACCGGGGCTTTTGCTTTAAATGCCGCCAGAGGAGGAGCCGTATCTGTAACAGCCGTGGATATTTCCGAGGAAGCTGTAGAGCGGACGATATCCAATATAGAGAAGAACGGTTTTTCGTCTACCGTAAAAGCCGTTCAAGCAAATGTATTCGATTTATTAACACAGTTGGCGGAAGAAAAGAACCGTGACTATGATTTTATTATCCTGGATCCTCCGGCCTTTACGAAGTCGGGCCATACGCTGAAAAATGCTTATAGAGGATATAAGGAAATTAATTTAAAGGCCATGAAAATTTTGCCCAGAGGCGGATATCTGGCCACCTGCTCGTGTTCTCATTTCATGACGGATGAACTCTTTCGACGTATGTTGAAGGAAGCGGCAGATGATGCAGGCGTATCGCTCAGACAGATTGAAGGACGGCAACAGTCCCCGGATCATCCGATTCTCTGGAATGTGAGGGAAACTGATTATTTGAAGTTCTATTTATTTCAAGTAGTTTAATAAAAGTAAAAATGCCCCTTATACATAGGGGAAACGGCACCTTGAAAATCGAATTCGATCTTCAGGATGCCGTTTTTCTATGTCAAAATACTCTAAAAAACGGCATCGAACGCGAGTGTGTTCGATGCCGTGAAAGATCTGATTGCTTATATTTCTATAGCCGGTAAAGCCGTTTTACGGTTATAACGCTGCTAGTTAGCCCAATTTCCGTTTATAAAAATGGGAACAATCTTACCGTCTTCGCAAAGGCCTTCAATAATCATGTCGGCAGAACCGATCATAAAGTCCACATGAACCATAGAGTCATTCAGACCTGCGGCTGCGGCTTCCTCGTCGCTTAAATTCGTACCGCCGGCAAGACATGTAGGATAGGCCTTGCCGAGGGCTAAGTGGCATGAAGCGTTTTCATCAAATAAGGTTTCATAAAAAAGCATGTTGCTCTGTGAAATCGGTGAATTATAGGGGATAAGAGCGGCTTCACCGAGTCTTCGTGCGCCGTCGTCCGAATCCAAAAGGGTTGCCAAAATATCCTGACCTACGTCGGCCTTAAAATCTACTACCTGCCCCTCCTTAAAGGTAAGTGAGAAACGGTCAATAAGATTTCCCTGATAGACCAGCGGTTTCGTACTGTAAACAATTCCGTCAACTTGTCTGCAATGAGGGGCCGTGAATACTTCTTCCGTAGGAATATTGGCGTTAAAGGGAATGCCTTCAGCCGACTCTTCCGTTCCCCCTTGCCAGATATGATGTTTCGGTAAGCCGACGGTAAGGTCCGTGCCCCGGTCGTTTTTATAGTGGAGGGCTTTAAAAGCTTTATCCGTCAGCCATTGGCGGCGTTTCTTTAAATCGTTCAAGTGATTATCCCAGGCGTCTAAGGGAGCAGGACCGTCGCTACGTGAAGCTTTCAAAATAGCTTCTTCTAAAGCCGCATAGGCTTCAGTCGGGCTCTTTTCGGGAAAGAGAATAGAGGCCCATTTATGAGAAGGAACGGCAGCAACCAGCCATGTTACTTTAGAGGCCATGATACCGTCCGAGTATTCTTTAAGGGCTGTATGAGATGCCTTTTGGAAGGCGACTAATTTTTCTTTGTCTACGCCTTTCAATAAATCAGGATCAGCGGAAATAAGGCTTAAGAAAGCTGCTCCTTTGCGATAGTAGGTCAGACTGAAATCGCGACGCCACGTAGGGAAGTCTTCGAAAGAAGCAAGCTCTTCATGGTCGTATTTTAAACGTGTCAATGCATTGCTGCGCCAGTTAAGAACTACTTGGGAAGCTCCTGACTCATATGCTTTTTCAGCCAGGACTGAAACAAAGTCATGGGATTCTACAGGGGCATTAATAACAAGGATTTGGTTTTCTTGAAGATTAATACCTTTTTTTAAGAGTACGGTCGCATATATTTCCATTTGTTGACGATTCATAAAATACCTCCTAGAGTGAGCGGCGACTTGTATAGAACCAAAGTCTGCCGTTTAAAATAAGAGCATTCAGTCCGAGACTGATTACGAGGCTTAACCAATAACCGTAAGGACCGAAGCTTGTATAATGAGCCAATACATAGCCCATGGGAACGGCAATAATCCAGTATGTGACAAAGGCGACGTAGGTGATGATACGGACGTCTTTATAGCCGCGCAACATGCCCTGGACCGGCGTACCCATAGCATCACAGGCGGAAAAGATAAGAGCGAAGATTAAAAAGGCACGAATGGTTACGAGTGTAGCTTTATCATGTGTGAAAAGGGCGGCAATGTCGTTCAGGAAGGTGAAGGTAAAAAGTGCTGTCAGGACCAGTAATGACAAGGAGACGAAGAAACATATCGTATCATATTGCAGGGCTTTGATTTTATTTTTGGCACCGACTTCATAACCTACGACAATGGTAGCAGTCAGACTGATACTCCAGGGGACGGTGTAGACAAAGGTGGAATAGCTGATGGCTGCTTGGTTTGCAGCTATATAAAGGGTACCGAATTCACTCATGAGCAGTCCGACAATAGAAAAAAGACTGGTTTCACAAAAGATAGCCACGAACATAGGTAAGCCTAAACGCAGTTGCTCACGACAATGGACCCATGAAAACTTACGGAAATCCGACCATAAACGGTATGCTTTAAACGGTGCCTTGAAATGGAGAATAATGATAAAAACCGTGCAGGTAATCCAGGATGCCGTTGTCATGGCGTAAGCCGTGCCGGCACCTCCCAGTGCGGGAAATCCGCATCCTCCGAAGATGAAGAGTTTAAAGAGGCCTATAGAAATAAAAAGATTGGACAGTAATACGCCCATGGAAAGTCGCGTCATTCCGTGGGCATCTACGGCGTAGCGCAGAGTCGCCTGTACCAACATAGGGAAAATGCCGAAAGATAAAGCCAGCCAATAGTGTTCGGCAATAGCCTGTACGGCAGGTTCCAGGTTCAGGAGAGATAAAAAAGGAGTAAGAAGAAATCGAGATCCGCATACAATGATTATAGTAAGAAAAAAAGATGTATAAATCCCTTGTGTAATAAAGACGGGAATATCTTCCGTCTTACGGGCTCCGCGTAATTGGGCAATGATGGGCGAAATGCCGAAGGCTATGCCGCAAGCACCGGCAAAAAGAGGGTACCAGATGTTGGCAGCCACAGCTACACCTGCCAGATCCGTCGTACCCGCATTGCCGCTGAAAATACTGCTGAAGAGACTGCTGCCGACGAGAGCGAACTGAGTCAATAAGAGGGGAAAGAAAACTCCCAGAAAATGTGTAATTTGGTTGCTTTCCGGTCTAATCATATATACCTCACAATATTATAAAACAAGCCCCGTATATAACGGGGCTTGCCGGTATTTCAATTATTGGTTGGCGCTGTTTACTTTAGCAGCCAAACGGGATTTTTTACGAGCAGCTGTGTTCTTGTGAAGCACACCTTTGCGAGCAGCACTGTCAATAACACTGCTGGCTTTATCATACGCTTTCTTTACTGCGTCTGCATCACCGGTGGCGATTGCTTCCGTAGTCCGACGAATAGCCGTATGAACGGAAGATTTTACGCGGGAATTAGCTGCATGACGAGCGGCGTCTTTTTCCATCGTTTTGATATTGGATTTAATTTGCGGCAAACTGATTCACCTCCCTGCTTACAATAACACTGTTAGTAAGTATAGCATAAAAAACATGTCGAATCAAGAAGTTATGCCTTGTTTTCCGAACCTAAAACATTTTGGATTTTGTGCTTTACAGCATCCTTTACAAACGTACGACCGTCCGTCAAATATTGACGGGGATCGAAGTGCGCAGGATACTGAGCCAAATGCTGACGTACACCGGCAGTTAAGGCCAAACGCAAGTCCGAATCGATATTAATCTTGCAGACCGCTAAGGATGCGGCATGACGTAATTGATCTTCGGGAATACCGATAGCTTCGTCGAGCTTACCGCCGTTGGCATTAATGATTTTTACATATTCAGGTAAAACGGAAGAGGCTCCGTGCAAAACAATGGGGAAGTCAGGCAGTCTGCGGGATACTTCTTCGAGAATATCAAAACGAAGTGTAGGCGGCACATAAACGCCGTCTTCGTTTTTCGTGCATTGTTCGGGTTTGAATTTATATGCACCGTGACTGGTTCCGATGGCGATAGCCAGGGAATCGACACCCGTACGGCTGACAAATTCTTCAACCTCTTCGGGACGTGTGTATGAAGCTTCGTGAGCAGCCACCTTCACATCATCTTCAATACCGGCCAATTTACCCAATTCGGCTTCGACAACAACGCCTCGTTCATGAGCGTAGTCGGCAACTCGTTTAGCCAATTCTACATTTTCATCGAAGCTGTACTGAGAACCGTCAATCATGACTGACGTGAAGCCGCCGTCAATACAATCCTTACAAGTTTCAAAGTCCGCACCGTGATCAAGATGAAGTGCCATGGGAATATTCGGATATTCTTCCAAAGCCGCTTCAACCAAGTGCTTTAAATAAGCCGGTTTAGCATATTTGCGAGCTCCCGCCGAAGCTTGGAGAATAATGGGAGAATTCAATTCGCCGGCCGCTTCCGTAACGGCTTGAACGATTTCCATATTATTAATATTGAAGGCACCGACGGCATAATGGCCGGCATAAGCTTTTTTAAACATTTCCGTAGTAGTAACTAAAGGCATGAGAGTCCTCCTTCGTAAAAGAAAATTTAAATATCCCAACAAGCCGTTGCGACCAAGGTCTGCATATCGGTCGGTAAGGGAACATTTACATATGTCATGTGACCCGTTACGGGATGAATGAAGCGTACTGAACCGGCGTGCAAGGCCTGTCGATTTAAAAATCTGCGAGAGCCGCCGTATAAATCGTCACCTATAAGGGGATGTCCCAAGTAGGCACTATGTACCCTGATTTGATGTGTTCTTCCCGTGTGAAGTGTAATGCGTATAAGACTGAAATCATCACAGACGGCCAAGCGAGTAAAATCGGAATGAGCTTCTTTTCCGTCCTCTCTGGTATTGCGTTTAATGATACTGTCCGGGTCGCGTCCTATGGGCGTATGAACCGTTGCCAACATAGCCGGAAAGCGGCCTTGTGCAAGGGCCGTATACGTTCGGGCGTAAAAAAGTCTGTTTTTGTCAAAAAGGTGTTGCACATAACTTTCTTTGGCAATCAAACAAAGACCGGATGTATTACGGTCCAACCGATGTACGGGATGGTAGTCGTGGTCATAGCCGTGTACTTTATAATAATACATGATGGCGTTGGCCAAGGTACCGAAACGCTCGGAAGAGGTTTGATGCATTAACATACCCGGCGGTTTATTGACAACTATCAGATAGTCATCTTCGTAAGCAACGGATAAAGGAATGTCCTCGGCTTCAATCGTATCTTTCGGCTGCAATATCACTTCCAACGAGTCGCCTTGGTGAACCAGGTCTTTCATGGATGCAGGTACTCCGTTTTGCAGGCATATGCCGTTGTTCTTGATTTTCCGTCTGGATGTAGCGGAGATGCCGAAATGTTTGAGGGCTCCGGCGAAAGAAGTTGGCTTCTGTAACGGACCGACTGTAAAGCGCAGCATGAAAAGTTCTCCCGGTTTTGATATGTACGGCAAATACCGTATGCCTTATTATACAAAACGGTAACTGATAAATCCATAGAGTATTATAGGGAAGTGATAATAATTTATAAAAAGTGTATTTTGACCTTAATGCATACTAGTATGAGAAAGTTGTCAAGAAATTTTCAGAAAAAAGAAGGATTTTAAGGACGGACAGCGAATATATATATGAACGAAGAATAGCACACAGTTTTACAGAAATAACAGGTGAGGGATGACGATGAAATTTTCTCATGAATTTATTGAGCAGGTGCGACAAGCTAATGACATCGTTTCCGTCATATCCGATTATGCCGGTTTAAAACGACGGGGCAATAAATTTTGGGCCTGTTGTCCTTTTCATAACGAAAAGACCGCATCATTTACCGTAACGGCCGAAAAAGGATTGTATTATTGTTTCGGCTGTCATGCATCGGGAGATGTCTTCAAGTTCCTTATGGCCAAAGAAAATATTTCTTTTGCCGAAGCGGTCAGACGCTTGGCTGAAAGGGCCGGTTTACAGGTCCCTGAAGAAGAGCGTTCGGCCGAAGATATAAAGCGAGACGAAGCACGAAAGAGACTCTATAAAATCAACGAAATGGCATGTGCCTTCTTTCATAACTGTTTGGTTAAAACACGTTACGGCGAAGAAGGAAAGGCATATTTACGAAAACGCGGTCTGTCGGAACAGACGATTCGCGACTTTCGGCTAGGCTTTGCTCCCGACAGTTGGAATAAGCTGACCGATGCTTTTGCGGCCAAAGGCGTAGCGGGAAAAGAATTGGTTGAACTGGGGCTGGCTAAAGAAAAAAACGGTCGATTTTATGATGCCTTTCGCAAACGTGTCATCTTTCCCATTTATGACGGTCGAGACCGTGTTGTCGGATTCGGCGGCCGTGTTCTGGATGACAGTAAACCGAAGTACCTGAATTCACCCGAAACGCCGATCTTCAATAAACGAAATCTTCTATTTGCTCTCAATCGGGCTCATCGGAGTATTTACGATGAAGGTCGGGCCGTATTGGTTGAAGGATATATGGATGTCGTGTCGGCACATAATAAGGGAATCACCAACGTAGTAGCATCACTGGGAACGGCCTTTACAGAACGACAGGCTCGACTGTTGCAACGGCAGGCGAAAGAGCTGATTCTGGCCTACGATATGGATACGGCAGGAAGACAGGCTACCCTGAGGGCTATGGAAATCGTCAGGTCGTTGGGATTACATATACGCGTCCTTGTTTTGGCTGACGGTAAAGATCCGGACGAATATATTAATGCGCACGGGCCCGATGCGTTTAAGGAAGCCTTACAAGCGGCTCCGGGTGTTCTTGAATATATGTTGTTGACAGCCTTGAAAGAGTATGATGCGGATACGCTTGAAGGCAAGTCGAGTATTACGGCCAGTGTCATGCCTGCCTTGGTACAGACGGATAGCGCTGTAGTGGCCGATGCCTTTATGGCCAAGTTGGCGGAACGGTTACAAATCGATGAAAACGCCGTGCGCAGCGAATATAATGCGTATGTACGTCGCCATCCCGAAGCGGGCCGACAGCCGGTAGTTATATCGACTAATGTAGTGAAACAAACCGAATCAGCTCGACGAGGCAGTACAACGGCCGTTGCGGAAGAAAATATTTTACGCAGTCTCTTGGAACATCCCGAGTCGTACGGTCGTATTGAAGATAAAATGGAGGCTTCTTATTTTGTCGACCCTGTGAGACGAAGTATCTTCGAAGAGATTCACAGACAGTATACACAGACGGGCGGCTATTCCGTATCGTCCGTTCGTGAAGGCCTGTCTACTGAAGGGGAGGCGGAAACGGCAAGGATTCTTATGTCCGATGAAGTGCCCATGGATGAACAGGTATTACTGGACTATGTATTGCGTTTTAAGTTACAGGCTTTACAAAATGATTATAAAGAGCACAGCGCACGGGCGGCCGAATACAGCATCCGCAACGATTTGCGGTTGAAAGACGAGTTAGCGGCATGTAAGCGCTTGGGAGAAGAGATTAAAATATTAATCGCTTCGTCAGGGAAAGGAGCACACCACTTTGGCAGCTAATAAAGATAAAGAAAAAGATTTGGAAACCACGGAAGAAACTATTACGACGGAAGTCGATAAACCGGCTAAGAAAAGCAGTACGAAAAAGACTAAAAAGAGTACCGGTAAAAAATCTTCTAAGGGAACGGGTAAGAAAAAGAGCGATAAAAAGCAAATTTCCGAAGAAGAACGGAAAGCCCAGATTTTAGAGAAAATTAACGAATTGACGGAAAAGGGAAAACAGCAGGGAAGTTTATCCTATTCGGAAATTATGAATGCCATGGGCGATTGTGATATGACAGCTGATGAAATGGACAGAATGTATGAACATTTCACGGATAACGGTGTAGATGTGCTCGGCGAATCGGAACAACTGAATGAAAATGAAAGTTTAAATGATGATGCCGATGATGATTCGGAAAACGAAACGGTAAATGTAAATTTGTCCGTACCTGAAGGCGTCAATATCGATGATCCCGTACGCATGTATTTGAAGGAAATCGGCCGAGTTCCCCTGCTGTCGGCAGAAGAAGAAATTACGTTGGCCAAGAGAATTGAGGCCGGCAGTGCCGAAGGGGCCACCCCTGAAGAAGTAAGTGCCGGAAATATTGCCAAGAAGAAGCTGACAGACGCCAACCTGCGCCTTGTTGTCAGCATTGCCAAAAGATATGTAGGCCGCGGTATGCTGTTTTTGGATTTAATTCAAGAAGGTAACCTGGGACTGTTAAAAGCCGTTGAAAAATTCGATTATAGTAAGGGCTACAAGTTCAGCACTTATGCTACGTGGTGGATTCGCCAGGCCATTACGCGTGCCATTGCCGACCAAGCACGTACCATCCGCATTCCCGTACATATGGTGGAAACGATTAATAAACTTATACGCATTTCGCGCCAGTTGTTACAGGATAAGGGCAGAGAACCGTTGCCGGAAGAAATTGCGGAAAAAATGGGCGTACCGGTTGAACGTGTCAGAGAAATCATGAAAATCGCTCAAGAACCGGTATCGTTGGAAACACCTATCGGTGAAGAAGAAGACTCGCATTTGGGCGACTTCATTGAAGACCAGGAAGCCATAGCTCCTGATGATGCGGCTTCCTTTATTTTACTGAAAGAACAGATAGAAGATGTATTCTCGTGCCTTACTGATAGAGAACGAAAGGTTCTTTACTTACGTTTCGGCTTGAAAGACGGCAGACCGAGAACCCTTGAAGAAGTAGGACAACATTTTAACGTTACGCGTGAACGTATTCGCCAAATTGAGGGCAAGGCGCTCAGTAAATTGCGTAACTGGGGCAAGCGCGAAAAAATTAAAGACTTTTTATAAGATATAAAAATAAGAGGCCGTGTAGACACGAGCCTCTTATTTGTGTTTATATCAAAACTTAGCGTTTATTTGTTTTACGGGAAAGGAAATCGCCGAAGGCCTGAATAGCGTTGACTCCTATGATTAAGATGACAATAGTTGCCAGCATGACGTCCGTACGGAATCGCTGGTAGCCGTAACGAATGGCAATGTCCCCCAAACCGCCGCCGCCGACGGCACCGGCCATGGCGGAAGAACCGATAAGGCTGACGATAAGAACTGTAATGTTGTTGATAATAGTGGGCAAAGCTTCGGGTAACAAGACTTTGCGAATAATTTGAAAGGGAGTAGCGCCCATGGATTGAGCCGCCTCAATGAGACCGTAGTCGATGTCGCGTACGGATGTTTCGACCAAACGGCTGAGGAAGGGAATGGCGACAATTGTTAAGGGAACGCAAGCCGCCAAGGTGCCGATGGAGGTGCCTGCTACCAGCTTGGTAAAGGGAATGATGGCAACCATGAGAATGATAAAGGGCACGGAGCGAATGATGTTGACGATTGTGCCGAAGACGCGGTTAATCGGTGCATTCTCAAGAATATGTCCCTTGTCAGTCGTAACCAAAAGGATACCCAAGGGGATACCGATGACAGTAGCAATGATTCCTGAGACGGCAACCATGAATATTGTTTCTTCTACGCCTTGTAATAAGAGTTTAACGATTTCCGGGGACATAGCCGAGGACCTCACTTTCTACGGGTAAGCTTTTAATATAATCAAGGGCCTTCACTTGACTTTCCAAGGAGCCGATAATAGTAAAAATCAGGTAACCGAAGGGAATGTTTTGAATATAATCGATATTTCCGTATAAGATACTGATATCCGCATCGGAATGACGAATTACATTGGCAATGAGGGGATCGTTAGTAACTTGCCCCTTAAAGCGAACACGAATGAGCATATTGCGCCCTTCTTCGGGTTGATTCGTTACGCCCAGGCGTGTAATGCCTTGGGGGACTTCCGTGTTAATAACGGACTTAACGAATTCCTGCATTGTTTCCGATTGGGGATCCGTGAAAATATCGACGACAGAACCGCACTCTTTAATATATCCGCCTTCAATAACGGCAACACGGTCACAAATATCTTTAACAACCGCCATTTCATGAGTGATGAGGATAATCGTGATTTTTAAGCGTTTGTTAATATCTTTTAAAAGCTCTAAAATAGAGGTCGTCGTTTGCGGATCCAAGGCGGAAGTGGCTTCGTCACATAAGAGAATTTTAGGATCGCTGGCCAAAGCCCTGGCGATACCCACTCGTTGTTTTTGTCCGCCCGAAAGCTGGGAAGGATAGTTGAACTTTCTGTCACTTAAACCGACGAGTTCTAAAAGTCCCTCCACCTTATTAGCGATAATGTCCTTCGGGGTGCCTGTCAATTCCAGGGGGAAGGCGATATTGTCGAAAACGGTACGTGACGAAAGAAGATTAAAGTGTTGGAAAATCATACCGATAGACTTTCTTTCCTGGCGCAACTGGCTGTCGGAAAGGGACGTCATATCGCGGTCATCAATAATAATATGGCCGCTTGTCGGTCTTTCAAGCATGTTAATGCAACGCACGAGGGTCGATTTACCGGCACCGCTTTTGCCGATAATACCGAAGATTTCTCCGGCCTTAATATTCAGGTCGATGCCTCTTAAAGCATTAACCTTCGTTTTAGTACCGTATACTTTGGTAACATTTTTTAAGGTTATCATGAAGGTCGCTCCTTTACGGGGATATAGCTAAATAAAGATAATAAAAAAGCCGTCAACAGGTGACGGCGGTACATACATACGGCACTCATCTGTCGGGAATCCGCTGGACTTGGCACCTTCCCTTGCGGGGGTTGCCGCAGCATCATAGGGCCAGTCCCTCTGCTGCTCTGGATGAACGGCTATTTAATTACGGATTTGATAGTAGCATGAATTCTGCAACGTTGTCAACGAAAGATTGACAAAAATAAAATATTAACATTAAGGAAAAAGAAGGATTTCGGAAACTTATGTCGAATATATAATATAAGAAGACAAAGAAACGGGTCTTCAGAAAGGATGGGATGTATTATGGCAACAAGTGTACGCGGTAAGAACCTTGAAATAACGGCGGCATTAAAGGATTATGTGCTGAAACACGAAAAGAAAATTATGAAATATTTCGATACTGATGTGGCCTTACAGGCCATGCTTTCCGTCGAAAAAGAAAGAAAGATTGCGGAACTTACCTTGAGGGTAGACGGAGTCGTTCTTCGTGTTGTAGAAACGGGTGAAGATATGTATGCAGCCATTGATATCGTATTTGATAAGATGGTGCGTCAGATTCACAAATATAAGACAAAGCTTGCCAGACGTATTAAGGACGGGTCCTTTAAACCGACTCTTGTCACGGAATCTCCCGAATCGGATGAAGCTTTTGAAATTGTAAGAACGAAAACCTTTACTCCCCAGCCTATGGATGTGGAAGAAGCTATTTTACAGATGAACTTGGTAGGACACGATTTCTTCGTGTTTTTAAATGCCGATACGGATAAAATAAGCGTTGTTTACAAGAGAAAACACGGGAAGTACGGATTAATCGAGCCGGAAGCTTAAAGATATGCTTAGAAAAGTGTAAAGTAATATCAAATCCCCCTTGTCAAAGTCAGTATGACAAGGGGGATTTTTAATAAAAAAGCCTATAAAATCACGGTTATTTATAAAATATACTAATTAATAGTTTGGCATATTTTTATCTTATTAATACTCAATTGACCGGCATATATGCATGCAGTAAGATAATATCTGTTAAGTATAATACGCATATAGTTGTTTAGAAATTTCTTTGTTTTGCAATACGGGAAAAACTTATAGAAGTTGTCCGGAAGACCTGTTATAAAGAAGGGATACTGTTTCCATGCGTATTCTACAATAATTACAAAGGAGTTGTCATATGTTTACACGTAGATTTTTAGCAGTATTAGCCCTGGGGGCAAGTCTTGTTTTTACGGCAGCCTGCGGTAACGGCGGCAATACGGCGAAGGAAAAGACGGATATCACCTTTTTCGGATCGTCAACCTTGGCGCCGGTTGTCACTAAAGCGGGTACGGCTTTTACGGAACAGTACGGTAAATGGAACAAAGTGAACTCGTCTTTGCCTGACGCGGATATTGTAATTAACGTTACGTCCGGCGGTTCCGGTGCAGGCATTAAAGCGTTGCTTGACGGTACGGCCGACTTTGGCTTAGTGGCCAGAGAAGTAAAGAGTAGCGAAAAGGAAAAAATTAAAAACTATCAGGAATACAAGGTGGGTATCGATGCATTGACTATTGCCGTCAACCCGAATAACCCTATTGCTAAAATTAAGGATAATTTGACGAGTGATCAAATTAAAAAGATTTTCTCCGGTGAATATAAGACTTGGAATGAAGTGGACCCGTCCCTGCCGGCAACGGAAATTGTTGTTGTAACGAGAGATTTGGGCGGCGGTGCTCATGAAGTATTCCAGGAAAAAATCATGGGGGATACGAAGGTTACGGATAAGGCCATCCAGGCACCGTCCATGGGGGCTCTCGTAGCTAAGATTATTGAAAATGAAAATGCCGTAGGCTACGCTTCTTACGGGGTAGCTAAGCAAAATGAAGGAAAAATTTTTGCTTTAAAAGTTGACGGCGTCGCAGCTACACCGGAAACGATTGTTGACGGCTCGTACAAGATTCAGCGTCCTTTACTTATCGTCGGTAGCGGTGAACTTACAAAGGTTCAAAAAGCCTTTATGGACTACTTGCGTTCCGATGCGGGACAAAAGCTGATTGAAGCTATGGGATTTATTCCCGTAAAATAGGTTGAAAAAGATAACGGACGACTTTCGTCCGTTATCTCTCTTACGGGGGAGTGTATGAAAAAGAGTGAAAGATTCATTCAATACGGTGTGACGGCAGGGGCCTGGTTCGTTATCGGACTGTTTGTCTTTTTATTCTTCTTTATATGTCATGAAGGATTGCCTGTAGGCGAAGAAACCGATTGGTTAACCTTCCTGTTCTCACAAAACTGGAATCCCTTGGGAAATCCGCCTGAGTTGGGGATTTTTCCCATGATCTGCGGCAGCCTGTACGTATCCTTATTGGCCGTTTTGTTGGCAGTCCCCGTAGGCACGGGATGTGCCCTGTTTCTTTCTTTTTTTGTATCTGCCCGTATACGAGACATACTCTTGGCTTTTATTGATATGTTGGCGGGAGTTCCTTCCGTTATTTTCGGCTTTATCGGCTTAACCGTTGTGGTGAATCGAATCGGCAGGATTTTTGAGTTGGCATCCGGTGAGTCTATACTGGCTGCCGCCCTTGTCCTGTCGGTTATGTTGTTACCTTTTGTCGTATCTACTTGTGTCGAGTCCATCGGTGAGGTACGACGCGTATACGAAGGTACATCACTGGCATTGGGAGCCGATATGATGTATTTTATACGCCGGATTGTCTTACCTTATATGCGAAATGCCGTTATCGGTGCCTGGATATTATCCTTTGCACGAGCGGCGGGAGAAACGATGGCCGTCATGATGGTTATGGGAAATGCGGTTATCATGCCTGAATTTTTGGGTAAGGGCGAATCCGTACCGTCACTGATTGCCTTGGAAATGGGCAGTGCCGAGTACGGAAGTCTGCATTACAGTGCCTTATATGCCGCCGGCGCCGTACTCTTGTTTTTACTTCTTCTGTCCGGTCTTTTATTAAGAGTTGTACGACATAAGAAGAGGAGTTCTTGGGGATGTTAAAAAAGTTACTTTCCTTCTATATTTGGATATGCGGATTACTGACCGTAGGAGTGACCTTTTTCGTCTTTTTCTACATCTTGGTTAAGGGCGAAGCGTACTTAAGTCCGTCCTTTATTCTTGATTTTCCTTCAGGCACACCGTTAGGAACGGCAGGCGGTATTTTTCCGGCTATTGTGGGCTCCCTGTTGTCCGGTGCGGTAGCGGCCGTTTGTGCATCCTTAGGTGCGACACTCTTGACCGTGTGGGCCGTATTCATTTGCAAGAATAGACGATTATATGAGATTTTTCGCTTTTGTACCGAGTGTGCTTCCGGTATACCGTCCGTCTTGTTAGGTCTTTTCGGGTACAGTATTTTTCTTATTCATTTAGATATACATAAGAGCGTATTGACGGCGGGTATGACGTTGGGAATCATGATTATTCCTTTTATTACCGTACGTTTGGAAAAAATGTTCCGTGAATATCCTGTGGACCGTATCGCGGCTGCCAGAGCTTTGGGTATAGGGGATATGCATATTGTGGCTACCTTGGTTATAGGCACGAGAAAACAGGAGTTCTTTTCAGCCGTAGCCTTGGCTACGGCCTATGCCATGGGAGCGGCGGCACCGGTCATGTTTACGGGAGCCGTCTTGTTTACAAGAAGGCTCCCGGGACTTACGGATCCCTTTATGTCCCTGCCTTATCATTTGTATTTATTGGTAAGTGAGGGATACTCCGTGTCCTTGGCATACGGAACGGCATTCGTTCTTATAGTAATGCTTTTGATTGTTAATTGTATTTGCAGATTTGCATTAAAGCGGGGAAAATAATGAAGGCTCATATTCGTATAGAAGGCTTACGGGTAGGGACAAAGCATAAGGATATTTTAAAAGATATCGACTTAATCGTACCCGAGCGGGCCGTAACGGCTATTATCGGTATGTCCGGATGCGGAAAATCCACGTTGTTGCATAGCCTGAATCAAACCTTGGGTGACGGCGTACAGATTCATGGCGGCAAGATTTTTTTAGACGACAGGGATATATCCGGCATGGATGTGGGTGAGCTTCGGAAAAAAGTAGGGCTCATAGGGCAGCAGCCGACAGTCTTTCCTTTTTCTCTTATGAATAATATGCTTTATGCATTGAATTATCATCGTAAGGGGACAACGTTACAGCGGCGGGAAACAGCCGTTGAAGCTTTAAAAGCGGCGGGGCTGTATGATGAAGTCAAAGATATGTTGGACTCACCGGCCGGGTCTTTGTCGGGAGGCCAGCAGCAACGTTTATGCATAGCTCGTGCCTTGGCTTTGGATCCTCAGGCTTTATTACTTGATGAACCTTGCTCGGCTTTGGATATCAAAAGTACCTTGCGTATTGAAGAGACACTGAAAAAACTGAAAGACCGCTGTGCCGTTTTAATAGTGACGCACAATCTGTCACAGGCGAAGCGATTGGCCGACTATGTTGTCTATATGGAAAAGGGGCAAATCATAGAGCGACGTACCACTGAGGATTTGTTTTCTCATCCCGAACGAGAAGAAACAAAAACCTATTTGAGTTATATTCAATAGAAGTGTGCGAAGGGGAGCGTACCTTTTCGCACCGTTATTTAAAGGAAACCGACACAATGCAAAAGGTGTTCCTTGTTTATGTAAAGGGGGATTTAAAATGGTAAAAGTAAATGCAGTCGGAATGGCATGCCCGTTACCCGTGATTGAAACACGTAAGGCTTTAAGAACGGAAGATGTAGTAGAAACGACGGTAGATAACAAAATCGCTACGGAAAACTTGCGCAAAATGGCGGCGGAACTCGGCTATGCTTATGAATTAAAAGAAGAAAGTGCCGATCGTTTTGTCGTAACCGTTACCAAGACTGAAGGCGAACAAGCGGTTCAAGTACCTGCAGCGGATAAGGATACGGATGAATATATTGTCGTCATCGATTCGCCTACTATGGGTAAGGGCGATGAACAGTTGGGTAAGAATCTGATGAAAGGATTCATTTATTCTTTGACGGAACAAGATGTGCTGCCGCGCCGCATTATTTTCTATAACGGCGGGGTACCTCTTATTACTAAAGACTCGGAAGTATTGGAAGATTTGCAAAAGATGGCGGCTGCCGGAACGGAAATCTTCGGCTGCGGTGCCTGCCTCAACTTCTACGGCCTGACCGAGAAGGTCGCCGTAGGAGAAGTTACGAATATGTATGCCATTGTTGAGATGATGCGTAAGGCTTATCGCATCATTAAACCGTAATGACTACGGAACGTTATGGCGTAGCCCTGCTGAAAAACACGCGCGATGCCATGGTCATAGAAGAAAGGGCTAAAAAAGAGGGCTTGGCAGTACGCATTATACCGACACCTTCTAAAATATATGCCAGTTGCGGCTTTTCATTAAAGTATGAATTGAATGAAGAAGGAGCTTTAAAAACGCTTTTGGAAGAAGAACAGCTTTCCTGTGACGGTTTTTACCATGCTGAAAAAGAAGGCTTGTCCGTTACATACTGTGAAGTATAAAATAAAACGGTACACTCTATTATAGTAGAAAGTTGGTGCCCATAGTGAAAGAAAAACGGAATGTATTGGCCTCTCTTCCGAAGGTAGACGTATTTTTGAGCCGCTCCGACATGTCGGCTTTAGCCGATTCGTATTCACCGCTTCTTGTAAAAGACGCTTTGCAAAAGGTGTTGGCCACAATAAGAGAGGATGTTTTAAATAAAAAGATAACGGATGTGCCTGCCGATGAAGAAGTAGCCGCTCTCGTATCGAAGCAGATCAAAGATCGAGAGGCCTTTCGCCTGCGCCGCGTCATCAACGCGACAGGTACGGTGTTGCATACGAATTTGGGACGTTCCGTTTTGAGTGAATCCGTATGCCTGCATGTGGCGGCCGTAGCCGGATACTATTCAAACTTGGAGTATGATATTGCTCAAGGCCAAAGAGGTTCCCGCTATGCCCATTTGACGGATATGCTCAGAGAACTTACGGGTGCGGAAGACGTTCTTGTCGTTAATAATAACGCGGCAGCCGTTATGTTGGCCTTAAATACGCTGATACAGGGAAAAGAAGTGGTTATTTCCCGTGGAGAGTTGGTCGAAATCGGCGGTAAGTTCCGTATTCCTCAGGTTATTGAGCATAGCGGCGGTCATATTTGTGAGGTCGGGACGACCAATAAGACCCACTTGTCCGATTATGCCGGGGCTATCGGAGAGGAAACGGGAGCTCTCATGAAGGTGCACACCAGTAATTACCATATAGTGGGATTTACGGAAAGCGTGCCTATGGAAGATATGTCCAAGTTGGCACATGATCACGGGTTACCGTTAATTAACGACTTGGGTAGCGGCCTTTTAATCGACATGACTCGTTTCGGCTTGCCTTATGAGCCTACCGTAAAGGAAGCGATTGCCAAGGGGTGTGATATTGTAACCTTCAGCGGTGATAAGCTCTTGGGCGGTCCTCAGGCGGGAATTATTGTAGGTAAAAAAGAATATATTGAAGCGATGAAAAAGAATCAACTTTTACGTGCTTTGCGCGTCGATAAGATGACTATTGCCGCTTTGGAAGCGACTTTTCGTTCTTACTTGGATGAAGAACGTGCCATTCGGGATATTCCCGTCTTGCAAATGTTGGCTCTGACCAAGGACGAAGCACAGGAAAAGTGCGGTCGTTTTATTCGTGTTCTTGAAGAAGAAAATCTTCCCGTTCGATGGAAGGTAGAAGAAGTGACGGACATGGTCGGTGGCGGTTCTTATCCCGAGTACAATATGCCCGGTTATGCCGTAGCCTTGGACATCGACGGGATAACGGCGGCAGGGGCGGAAAAACGTCTGCGTGAAGCGGATATTCCCGTTATTGTGCGAGTCCAGCATGATAGGATTTTAATCAGCGTACGAACCGTTCAGGAAGATGAATTTATTATTATTTGTCGTACCTTGGCAAGTGCTTGCAAGTAGGACGATGGGGGGATTTTTACATGGAAGACAATGTGAGTAAGAGACATAAAGTTTTATTTCCTTTAATTTTTGCTATTGTGGCCGTAGTCGGGCTCTTTTATGTCAAATGGGATCCGTACTATGCCAAGGCTTTCGTAGCGGCAGCCAAGGGAAGTATCGGCTCATCCATTATTACGGGAACGTCGGCACAGGCACCGGAGCCGTCTGTACAAGCGGCTCTCGATTATGCGTCGGCTTATTTTACAGCCGTTTGGAAGGCTGTTGTCTTGGGCCTTCTTGTCGGTTCGTTAGTGCAAGTGCTTATACCGCGTAAGTGGGTAACCCGGTTTATGGGAGCCAATGATTTTGCATCGAGCCTGCGTAGCGGTGCGGCCGCACTTCCGGGGATGATGTGCACCTGCTGTGCCGCTCCCGTTACGGAAGGTCTGCGTGCTCGTTCGGCATCGGTTCGTTCCGCCGTTACTTTCTTTTTGGCCAACCCGGTTCTCAATCCGGCGACTATTGTGTTCATGGGCTTTGTCCTTTCGTGGGAATATGCGGCTTTTAGAATTGTAGCCGGAATTATTACCGTTTTCTGTGTTTCCTGGTTGGCCGGTAAGGCAGCCGGTGAAGAGGCGGTAGTGTCGGAAAAAGACCTGGCTTTAAAAGATAAAGAAGATGCAATGGAAAGCTTCATGCTCCGTTGGATGAAAAGCTTGTGGAAATTGATTCTTCACACCATACCGGCTTATTTAATTGTCGTCTTAGCCTTGGGTTTTGCTCGTGCATGGTTGTTCCCTACAGTAGGCAGTGAATGGGGCAATGATATTTTCGTAATTATAGGCTTGGCCCTGGCCGGTACTTTGTTCGTCATCCCTACGGCAGCGGAAATTCCGGTTGTACAAACCTTACTGGCAGCCGGTTTATCGACCGGTCCGGCCGTAACCTTAATGATGACATTGCCGGCTGTAAGCCTGCCGTCTCTACTTATCGTCAAGAAAGCATTTCCTACAAAGGCTTTGTTTACGATTTTCTTCGGTGTCGTCATTATCGGCATCATTTGCGGTCTTATAGCACCGTATGTTTTAGGATAAGATCATAAGGAATTTACAGTCTGTCGAGGCGCACGCCTCGACATGGCTGTTTATTTTTGCATAAAATCATAAGAAGCGGAGGTATTTAATGATGGCAGACAGACATGAAATGTGGAAAGAGTTGGGAATGGACCTGGAGGCTCACGATACACTGTGTTCCGTATTACCTCAGGCATTCGGGGATATTTACTTGTCCCAAAAGAACAGACCGGAAGGCATGGCTTTCTGGGATATGGTTGTTTCGGATATTCACGGTATTCGTCCGGCCGAATTGATTGAAGCGCAAAAACAGGGTCGTAAGGTTTTCGGCACCTTCTGCCTTTATGTACCTGACGAAATTATCGTAGCGGCTGACGGCATTGTTACAGGTCTTTGCGGCGGATCGCAGTTCTGGGTTCCTGCGGGGGAACAGGTTTTACCGAAGAGTATGTGTTCTTTGATCAAGGCTTCTGTAGGGGCTAGAATCGGACGCACCTGTCCGTTCTTCCGCATTGCCGATATGTACGTAGGCGAAACGACTTGTGACGGTAAAAAGAAAGCGTACGAAATCCTCGGTCGCGACGTACCCATGCATGTTATGGATATGCCGCAAATGAAACGACCCAAAGATATTGAAAAATGGGCCGGAGAAATTAAGGATTTCAAGGCTGTTGTAGAAGAATTTACGGGTAATGAGGTAACACCTGAGAAACTACATGCTGCGACGGTTCTTCTCAATAAGAGACGCAAGGCTTTGGAAAGAGTCTTTGCCTGTCGTAAGGCTGACCCGGCCCCCATTAGCGGTAAAGATGCCTTGCTGATGATGCAAATTGCCTTCTTCGACGATCCGCAGCGGTGTGCGGATATGGCCAATGCTTTGGCCGATGAACTGGAAAAACGCATTGCCGACGGCGTAGGCGTAGCCCCTGCAGGTACAAAGCGTATCCTTCTGGCCGGTACACCTATGGCTATTCCGAATTGGAAGATGCATCACTTGGTAGAAACGTCGGGTGCCGTCGTTGTTTGTGAAGAATGTTGTACCGGTACGAGGTACTTTGAACATCAAGTGGATGAAACACCGACGGATACGGACGGTCAAATCATGGCCTTGGCACAACGATACATGAAAAATAACTGTGCCTGCTTTACACCCAATACGGGTCGTATTGACGACTTATTGCGTTTGTGCAAAGAGTATAAGGTTGACGGCGTAATTGATGTAAACTTGAAATTCTGTACTCTCTATGATACGGAAAGCCGAGATGTACAAGCGGCTTTAAAGGATGTCGGTATTCCGTCTTTGCATATTGAAACGGATTACGATGATCACGATGCGGAACAATTGCGTACGCGTATCGGTGCTTTTATTGAAATGTTGGGATAAAATGAAACAATATGATTGGTATATTCTCTTTAAAAATCATACAGAAGCCATGACTTTATACAGAGGGCTGAAAGAGGCGAAAATAGCGGTACGAATTTCACCGACACCCAGACAAGCTTCCGTATGTTGCGGTGTATCTCTGCTCATTTCCGATGAAGATATGGCATCGGTACGACAGTATTTAGAAAAAACGGGAGCTTTGCATGAAGAGATCGTCTGCCTTCCTTGTCAAATTGAAGAGAAACGCGATCGGTTTTGCTAGGCACCTCGGTATAAATATGACAAATATCAAGATAAACACTTGTTTGCCTAAACATTCATATGCTATACTTAAATACAAATCGTGATATTATTCACGAATCAAATAAACAGGTCGGTCGGGAAGGCCGAGTTATACGGGAGGTATACATATGTTGGCATCCAAGTTATATGCGCCTACGTTGCGGGATGACCCTGCCGAAGCGGACGTAGCCAGTCACAAGTTAATGTTGAAAGCCGGTATGTTGCGTAAAAATGCAGCCGGACTGTATTCGTTCCTACCGTTGGGCCGTAAGGTTTGCCTTAAGGTTGAAAACATTATTCGTAAGGAAATGAATCGCTCCGGGGCTCAGGAAGTCATGATGCCCATTGTACAGCCGGCGGAAATTTGGCGTGAAACGGGCCGTTGGGATGTATACGGGCCGGAAATGTTTAAATTAAAGGATCGCCACGATAATGAGTATTGCCTCGGACCTACGCATGAAGAGTTGATTACGACCCTTGTCCGGAATGAATTACGGTCGTATAAACAGCTTCCTGTTAACCTTTGGCAGATGCAAAATAAGTACAGAGATGAAATCAGACCCCGTTTCGGCTTAATGCGCAGTCGTGAATTCGTCATGAAGGATGCATACTCTTTTGACGTTGATCGTGAAGGCATGATTAAGAGTTATGAATCGATGTATGACGCATACAGTCGTATCTTTACGGAATGCGGTATTGAATATCGTCCCGTTCTGGCTGATTCGGGTCAAATCGGCGGAAATTACAGTCATGAGTTCATGGCCCTTGCCAAGGCGGGCGAAGCGGATGTAGTCATTTGTACGAAATGCGGCTTTGCGGCAAATGTGGAAAAGGCCGTTCCCAATACGCTTATTTCCGAGGATGAAGAGCTGCACGAAGCGGAACTTTTCGAAACGCCCGAATGTGCAACCATTCAGGACCTTGTCGAACAGGTAAAGGTACCTATTGAAAAGACGATTAAGGCCGTTGCCTTCGATATTGACGGAAAACTCGTTCTTACTATGGTTCGCGGAGACCACGAAGTAAATGACGTGGCTGTACAGAACTTGGTAGGCGGCAATGATGTTCAGACAGCGTCCCCCGAATTACTCAGAGCTCACGGGTTGGAACCGGGATATATGAGTCCCCTGAACGCCGGACCTCAGGATGATGATTTCGTCATTTTGGTAGATGAAACGGCTATGCAGATTAAAAACGGTGTAACCGGTGCCAATAAACACGGCTATCACTATCGTTACGTAACGCCGGCTCGCGATTTTAAAGACGTGAAGACGGCAACGATTCGCCTTATTACGGAACAGGATGTATGCCCCGAATGCGGCGGCGAAGTCAAACTGACTCAAGGCATCGAAGTAGGACAAGTATTCGGCTTGGGTACGAAGTATTCCGAAAGTCTGAATGCGACCTTCCTTGATAAAGACGGCAAGGCTAAACCTTTCGTCATGGGATGTTACGGCATCGGAGTTACGAGAACCGTAGCGGCTACGATTGAAC
Source organism: Megasphaera micronuciformis F0359 (assembly GCF_000165735.1). GTDB lineage: Bacteria > Bacillota > Negativicutes > Veillonellales > Megasphaeraceae > Megasphaera > Megasphaera micronuciformis. Next base: position 655,030 of record NZ_GL538208.1, on the reverse strand, counting down.
AGCTGCATGATGACAAAGGGATTATTTGGCCTGTTGCCACGGCTCCTTTTGAAGCCGTCGTCCTCCCGGTTAATATGAAAGATGAAGCCATCGTTTCCGTGGCTAAGAAACTGTATGATGAACTGCTCGATCTTGATGTAGATGTCTTGCTCGACGATCGGGATGAACGGGCTGGCGTTAAATTCAATGACGCCGACCTTATCGGTTATCCCGTACGTCTTACTGTAGGCAGCAAGGCTGCTGACGGGAAGGTGGAAGTTAAGATTCGTCGTACCGATGAGGAAGAAGAAGTTACGATTGAAGGAGCCGCTGAGCATGTGGCCCGCCTTCTCCGTGACTTGCGTAAAAAACATTTGTAAAAAAGAGAACATACTTATCTTTAAAAGCGTGTATTATTATGTGAAAGAGCGTTACTTTCTTCGGAAAGTAACGCTCTTTTTGTAACTACATAGAATTACTCAGAGTTAAGTAAAGGTTATAAATTTTAAATATTCAAAAACCTGTAAATTCAGTACAGACCTATATATTTATGTTTGCAAGGAAAAATTCGTTGACGTATTAAAGAAACGAATAAAATAATTAAAAAATATATAAGTCCCAAAAGGGAAAATATGGGGTAGAAATGAGTAGGGGAGTGGTTTTTGTTAAATAATGTTAATTTTATCACTAAGTAATTGTAAAAAAACTTGTGAAAGTTTATGGCTTATGCTATTATTACAGAGGCAGATAGTAGGAATAAGAATTGGTTAAAAATCTTTAGCCTTTTCAACGTTATTCATGCAATTTATTCTGTAAAATTAATCTGGGAATGGGGGTGAACAAATAAGTGTCAGAAATCAAAATACCTCTCAAAATGCATGTAGGAGGTCCTTGTAGTCCGATTGTCAAAGTAGGCGATCGAGTATTACGCGGTCAATTAATCGCGGAACCTTCCGGTTTGGGCGCTAATATCCATGCTAGTTATACGGGCGAAGTTACGGCTGTAACGGAAACGGACATCGTAATTAAAGCGGATGACAAGCAGAATTTTGACGAATACGTTAAAATTCCGGATACGAAGACGAACCTCGAAGCCATTGCTGCTGCCGGCGTTGTCGGGGCAGGCGGGGCAGGTTTCCCGACGGCTGTAAAGCTGAAGACGGAAATTCCCCAAGGCTGTTTCATTGCAAACTGTGCCGAATGTGAACCTCTCTTGGCTCACAATATTCATCAGATTGAAACGGATGCGGCTCAGTTAGTTCGCGGCGTCAAGTATGCCATGGAAATTACGAAAGCTCCCAAGGGCTATATCGCCATTAAACCGAAGCACAAAAAAGCGGTTATTGAACTGATTAAGGCTTGCCGTAACGAAGACAACATCGATGTCTTCCGCCTGCCCGATATGTATCCGGCCGGTGACGAACGTGTTATCGTTCGTGAAGTTATGGGCATTGAATTAGAGCCCGGTCAGTTGCCCGGTACAGTAGGCGCTTGTATCGACAATGCGGAAACGTTAAAGAATATTGCTTTGGCAATTGAAGAACGTAAGCCCGTTATCGATAAAGATATTACTGTATCCGGCCGTGTAGCACACAAGGAATCCGTCTTCGTTGACGTTCCTATCGGAACGCCTATGGGCGACTTGATTGAACGTGCCGGCGGTTTTATCAACCCGCACGGTGAAATCGTCGTCGGCGGACCTCAAACGGGCAGAACGGGATCGGAAGAAACTCCGGTTACCAAAACAAGCGGCGGTTGCCTAGTTGCAATGCCGTTCCCGCAGGAAAAACGTAAGGCAGGTATCCTCATTTGCGAATGCGGCGGTTCGGAAGAACGCCTGACTCAGGTTGCCGAAGCAATGGGTGCCGAAGTTGTTTCCAAAGAACGATGCAAGAGAATGGTAGAAGTTAACGGACGATACAGATGCGGCTTGCCGGGTAAGTGCCCGGGGCAGGCGGAAAAGGTCATGGCCTTGAAACGAGGCGGTGCTGAAGTGTTAGTAGTCGGAACTTGCTCCGATTGAACGAACACCGTTATGGGTGTAGCTCCTAGGTTAGGAGTTCCGGTTTATCATCATACAGACCATGTTCTGCGTGCCGACGGCCACAAATTATATCGTAAGTTACCGCCTACCGAATAGTTTTAATAAGGAGGACTAACGAATGTCTATTACAGCTGAAACGGCTCAAGAACATGCGAAAGACCCTGCAGTATTATGCTGCCGTGCCGAAGCGGGCACCGTATTATCCGCTTCCAATTTAGAGGACCCCAACATTTTCCCGGATTTGGTTGATTCCGGCTTGTTGACTATCCCCGACAATGTAACTCATATCGGCGAAGTTATCGGCGCTACTTTGAAAGTAACGGCCGATTCTCTCGTTGCTTTGACTCCGGACATGCTCGACGGCATGACGGCTATGGCTGAAGAAGCTCCCGCTGCTGAAGAAGCTCCCGCTGAAGCAGCTCCGGTTGCTGAAGCAGCTCCGGTTGCAGCTCCCGTTGCAGGCGCTACGGTTGCTACTGTCGGCGGTTCCGTTCGCATTCACATCGGTGAAGGCAAAAATATCGACCTCGAGTTTCCCCTCGGCGTAGGCGGTGCAGGAGTTGCGGCTCCCGTAGCAGGTGCTTCCGTAGCAGCAGCAGGTGCTACGACGGCGGCAACGGGTGAAGCAGTAGCTGCCGTTGCTGAATCGGCAGCTCAGGAAGAAGTTAAAGTTCGCGAACTTCGTCACGACCACTTGAAAATCGAAAAGGTAGAATTCGGCGAAGAAACAAAAATCGAAGGTACGACCCTGTATGTCCGTAAAGACGGCATTTGCCAGGAAGCTATGGATACTCAGGAACTCGTAAAAGACTTGACCTTCGATATCATTACTCCCGATCGTTACGGTGAAGTTTCCAACACGATCATGGACGTACAGCCTTTGGCAACGAAGATGGAAGGCGACCTCGGCGAAGGCATCACTCGTGTCTTGGACGGCGTTGTATTCATCGTATCCGGTACGGATGAAGACGGTGTTCAGATTGGCGAATTCGGTTCTTCCGAAGGCGAAATGGATCAGAACATCATGTGGGGTCGTCCGGGTTCTCCCGATAAGGGTGAAATCTTCATTAAGACGAACGTTACCATCAGAGCTAAATCCAACATGGAACGTCCGGGCCCCTTGGCTGCACACCGTGCTTCCGACTACATTGCTCAGGAAATTCGTGAAGCCATTAAGAAGGCTGACGATTCCCTCGTAGTAGAAAAAGAAGAAATCGTACAATATCGTCGTCCGGGCAAACCCCGTGTCGTCGTTATTAAAGAAATCATGGGTCAGGGCGCAATGCATGATAACCTGATTCTCCCGGTTGAACCGGTCGGCACGTTGGGTGCAAAACCGAACGTTGATCTCGGTAACCTTCCGGTAATGCTCAATCCTCTCGAACTCGTTGACGGCGCAATTCATGCTTTGACTTGCATCGGGCCCGCTTCGAAGGAAATGTCCCGTCATTATTGGAGAGAACCGCTTGTACACGCAGCTATGCGCGATGAAGAAATCGACCTCGTCGGTGTTATTCTCGTCGGCTCGCCTCAGGCTAACTCCGATAAATTCTATGTTTCTCGTCGTCTCGGTCAGACCGTTGAATCCATGGGTGTCGACGGTGCTATCGTTACCACGGAAGGTTTCGGCAACAACCACGTTGACTTCGCTTCCCATATCGAACAGATCGGTAAACGCGGCATAAAGGTTGTAGGTGCTTCCTACTGCGCAGTTCAGGGCGCATTGGTTGTCGGCAACAAGTACATGGGTGCTATGTGCGATAACAACAAGTCCAAACTGGGTATTGAAAACGAAGTTCTTGCAAACAACACGCTTTGCTATGAAGACGCTGTTCGTCAGTTGGCTATGCTTAAGACGTTGCTCGGCGGCGGCGAAATCAAGGCTGCTGAACGTAAGTGGAATCCGAACGTTAAGTTGAACAACATCGAAATCATCGAAAAGACGACAGGCAAGAAGATTGACCTCGTTGATAACGAACAAGTCTTGCCCATGTCCAAAAAACGTGCGGAAAAATACGAAGGACAATAATCCTTCCGGAGACAGATATGGCTGAACGCGAACTTAAGTATATGTCCAGTGAATGCATGTACGAAGGAGTAATTGTCGAACTTCATGACGGTAGCGTCGGCATTGATTTGAAGGGCCGTTTGGGCCATTTAAAAGTGCCGAAGCGTATGGTTATTTCCGAATACGATTTGAAACTAGGGCAGGAAGTGGGATTTCTCATGTCCTACCCGGAAGTATTCAATGAAGAGCCGGCAGATCATTACGTAAAAGCTATTGAATATAGAGATAAGCTTCTTAAGGAAGCGGCTGACAAAAAGAGCTCCGAAAGTAAATAGAGAGGAGAAACATTGTTATGAGTTTAACAGTATTTGAAGGCTTGCAGTCCGAGATTTATGTGCCTATTACACCTAAATCCATCTTCACGCCTGTAACAAAACCCTTAAGCGAAATGGTTATCGCATTGGCTTCGGCTTGCGGTGCTCATCTCAAAACCGACAAACGTTTTAATCTTGCAGGGGACACGACATATCGTGAAATCCCGGACAACACTCCGACGGACGATTTGATGATCTCCCACGGCGGTTACGATAACAGTGATGCCAATCGTGACATCAACTGCATGTTCCCGCTCGATCGTCTCCATGAATTGGCTAAAGCCGGTTTCATTAAAGGTACGGCTCCGACCCACTTCGGTTTCATGGGCGGTGGCGGTGACCAGACCGCTTTCCATGATAAGACGGGTCCGGAAATTGCTCAAAAGCTTAAAGACGAAAACGTTGACGGCGTTATCTTGACAGCCGGGTGAGGCACTTGCCATAGAACTGCCGTGATCGTGCAGAGAGCAATTGAAGAAATCGGTATTCCGACTATTATCATCGCAGCACTTCCGCCTGTCGTTCGCCAGAACGGTACGCCTCGTGCTACGGCTCCTATCGTTCCGATGGGTGCTAATGCCGGTGAACCTCACAACATCGAAATGCAAACAGGTATCGTCAAGGATACGCTTCAAGCCTTGGAAGACATTGAAACTCCGGGTAAGATCGTTCCCTTGCCGTACGAATATGTAGCTCAGATCTAATATCGGTTGAAGCGACATTACTTCGAAAAAGCAGGTGACAAACATGCATGGAGAACCGTTGAAGATAAAAGTGTTTCATATGAAAGAAGTCCTTATGGGCGATACTTTCAAATTGGAGCCGGATCGTCTTACGATTCCTAAAACCTTTGACCACGCATGCGAATTGATTGATCAGCTGAAGATTCAAGTGTTACCGCCGCGTCAACATGATGTAGAAACCAACACCATCATGGATGTGATTCCCATATCCACGAAGGTGTTGGGCCCCTTAGGGGCCGGTATTACGCATACCTTGACGGGCGCATACGTTGTCGTATGCGGCGCCATCATAGACGGGGAACAGCTTCATGAGTTCGGCTCGTCTGAAGGGATTTTGCGTGACAACATGAAGTTGAATAAACCCGGTACACCGGGAGATGATGATTATATAATCCTTATAGATGCTTATGTGAAAAAAGGCACACCTTTTGACAGACAAACGTGCATGAAAGTCTTTGAACTGGTTGATAATTTCATTCAGGAAATTCGTAATCAGTTGAAGGTTTTAGACGGAAGAAGTGCCGTAGAATCACATACGTATGAGGAAAACTATCATCCCGGAAAGCCTAAGGTCGCCATTATTAAAGAAGTGGCCGGCCAAGGTGCTATGTATGATACTCTTGTATTTCCTCTTGAACCGAGCGGATTTAAGGGCGGCATTTCCATTATTGATATGGAAAATATGCCCGTTCTTTTGTCGCCTAACGAATATCGTGACGGCGCTATTCGCGCAATGGATTAAGGAAAAGGAGCTGAGAGTATATGGGTATCGGACCGTCAACAAAAGAAACGTCCAAACACTACTTTAAAGATCCTTTGATAGATGTATTTGCCAGCGACCCGGAAATTGACTTTCGCGGCGTCGTTATTGTCGGTACACCGCAAGACAATCGCATGAAACATTTAGTCGGACAGCGTGCGGCCGTATGGCTTAAAGCCATGGGATGCGACGGTGCGGTTATCTCCGCCGACGGTTGGGGAAACTCGGATGTCGACTTTGCCAATACGATGGAGCAGGTCGGCGATCGGGGAATTACCATTGTCGGCGTGAAATTTATCGGCAAGCAGGCAAAGTTTGTAGTTGAAAATAAGTACACCGACCAGGTGCTTGATATGAATAAATCCGTTGAAGGTATTGAAACGGAAGTAGTGGGGGAAAACGCGGTAGATCGGATTGACGCAATAAAGGCCTTAGCTGCAATCAAATTAGTGATGCGTAAGGAAAATAAATTTTAATTAAGGGAGGTTGAGCAATTTGAAGTATTCAAGAATGCTTACGGCCATCGACTCTCATACGGCGGGCGAAGCAGCTCGCTTGATTATCGGCGGGATTACGAAATTCCCCGGTAAGACAATGGCAGAAAAGAAAATTTACTTGGAAGAACACGAAGATAACCTTCGTAAAGCAGTAATGCTTGAAGCAAGAGGTCATCAGGATATGTTCGGCGCATTCATTTGCGAACCTGTTCATGAAGAAGCCGATTACGGTATTATTTTTATAGATTCCGGCGGATACTTGAACATGTGCGGTCATAACACGATTGCTGCTATGACGGCTGCAGTAGAATGCGGTTGGGTACATGTAAAACCGGGTGATCGCGAAGTTCCCGTTGTTCAGGATGCTCCGGCAGGCATTGTTCGCGGCCACGTTCATTTGAAGGATGACTATGTTGTCGATTCCGTTTCCTTTGACAACGTTGAATCTTTCTTGTACAAAGAAAATGTGGAAGTAGACGTTCCCGAATTGGGTAAAAAGATTCATTGCGATATTTCCTTCGGCGGCAGCTTCTTTGCTATCTTGCCGGCTACGGAAGTGGATCTCGATATTTGCCCTGAAAATGCAAGTAAATTCTCTAAAATCGGCTTAATTATTCGTGATGCTATTAACAAACAAGTGGAAGTACAGCATCCGACTCTCGACCACATTAAGACGGTAGACCTCGTAGAATTCTACGGTCCGGCTAAGAGCCCCGATGCAACGTATCAGAACGTTGTCGTATTCGGCGAAGGTTCCGTAGACCGTTCTCCCTGCGGCACGGGCACCAGTGCTAAAGTAGCTACGCTCCACGCAAAAGGGGAACTTAAAGTGGGCGAACACATTATTTATGAAAGCATCTTGGGCACGAAGTTCAAAGGTGAAGTTTTGGAAGAAACGACGATTGCCGGCCGTAAAGCGATTATCCCCAGAATTACGGGTTCCGCTTATATTAACGGCTTCAACACATTCCTCGTTGATCCGGATGACCCCTTGAAACACGGCTTCATTCTCGGATAATAGGGAGGAATTATTATGGTAGTCAACGCATTACTCGGCTTGTTGGGTATCCTGTTCATTTATTACATTATTTACTATATTCGTGATTTGGCAGCCAACAAGGGTAATTGGGGCGAAGGCAATGTGCCTATCAATCTTTTTATCGGCTTCATTACGAACTTCCTCGATACGTTGGGTATCGGTTCTTATGCAACAACGACAATGTTACTCGGTGTTACGAAACAGTTGAAGAGCGATAAGCTTCTTCCCGGTACGTTGAATGTTGCCGATACGATCCCCGTTTTGATCGAAGCCTTCCTCTTTATTTCGGTTGTAGAAGTAGAACCGGTTACGTTGTTCTCCTTGATCATTGCGGCTATTGTCGGTGCTGTAATCGGCGGTAAAATCGTTCCGAACCTTTCGGAAAAGAAGGTACAGACCTATTTGGGTATTGCCCTCTTGATTACGGCTCTGCTCATGCTCGGTAAACAGCTCGGCCTCATGGCGTTCCTCGGTACGGGCAACACGGCTATGGGCTTGGAAGGCGTAAAGCTTATCGTGGCTATTGTTTTGAACCTCATCTTCGGCGCTCTTATGACAATCGGTTGCGGTTTGTATGCACCTTGCATGGCAATGGTTTACCTGCTCGGCTTGAATCCTATCGTAGCGTTCCCTGTAATGATGGGTTCTTGCGCAGCTTTGATGCCCGTTGCTTCTAAGGAATTTATCGTTGCCGGCTCGTATGCTCGTAAGGTCAGCGTTCTCATCGCAGTCAGCGGTGTCGTCGGCGTTATCATTGCGGCTAAATTGGTTCAGAGCATGGACCTCAACTTGCTTACATGGCTCGTTATTATCGTCGTTATTTACACGGCCTTCATGTATATTCGTAAAGGTCTCAAAAATACGAGCGAAGCAGCCTAAGTCTGTAAGTAAACCGTATTGTGTGAATATGCCTTACGGGATGACGTACAATACGTAAATTTAAGATGATAAAAAACCCGATTTCCTTTATAATAGGAATCGGGTTTTTCATTTATCTGACAGACGCAAAGGAGTTACTTATGGCAAATATTGTTATCGGTACGGCCGGCCATGTTGACCACGGAAAAACGACATTGATTAAGGCCTTGACGGGCATTGAAACGGATACGACGAAGGAAGAAAAAAAACGGGGCATGTCTATTAATTTGGGGTTTGCCTATCTTGATTTGCCGCACGGTCATCGTGTAGGCATTGTAGATGTACCGGGGCATGAAAAATTTATAAAAAATATGGTGGCCGGGCTGCCCGGAATCAACCTGGTTCTTTTGGTTATTGATGCCGGCGAAGGTGTTATGCCGCAAACGCGGGAGCATATTGATATCTTAACTCTCTTAGGCGTGCGAAATTTTCTGATTGTTCTGACAAAGGTAGATACGGTTGATGAAGAGTTGTTGGAACTGGCTGTTGAAGATATTCGCGAACAGTTGGCAGGTACTCCTCTTGAACATGCGGATATTGTGAAAACGGATGCCGTGAGCGGCAAGGGAATTCCGGAACTTCTTAAGAAAATTGAAGAGTGTGCCGATAAGGCCCAAGATGAACGAGAAGACGGCAGTGCTCGTTTGAATGTAGACCGTGTGTTTTCCGTAAAAGGATTCGGCACGGTTGTTACCGGTACCTTATTGGACGGAACCTTAAGTGCCGGTGACGAATTGACCGTTTATCCGAGTCTTAAAAAGACTCGCGTTCGTAATATTCAGGTTCATGAACAGGATGTAAAAAAGGTCACGTCACATCACCGTACGGCTTTGAACCTGGCAGGGCTTACGACAGATGAGATTGAAAGAGGCGATGTCTTGTCCGCATCGAATCAATTAAAGCCTACGTGGATGCTCGATGTGAAAGTCACCTGCTTAAAGCATGCCGTAGCGCCCATTACCCTTTGGGACCGGGTACGTCTTCTCATAGGGACGCGTGAAGTAATGGCTAGGGCCGTTCCTATCGGTACAGATTCCATTCAGCCCGGTGAAGACGGCTTTTTGCAGCTGCGCTTGGAAACGGAGCAGGTAGTCGTTAAAGAACGGGATCGCTTCATTATCAGAACCTATTCGCCCATGCATACCATTGCAGGCGGGGAAGTCCTGGATGCGGCTCCTAAAAAACACAGACGCTTTCGTGCTGAAGTTTTGGAAAGTTTAAAGACTAAGGAAGAGGGAAATATTGCCGACATTATTGAAGATTTTCTAAGACATAAGCGGCAGTACTTTACAACGGCCAGAGAAATCGCCGAATACACGGGCCTGTCACAGGAACAGGCACAAGGGGAAGTAGACGGGTTAGTTCAGGTCGGAGAAATCATGAAAACCGCTTCTGCCTATATTCATGCAGACGTATACAAGCAAATTAAGGGACAGGCCGTTCAAATCTTACTGGCCTATCATCAAAAGTTCCCCTTGCGCATCGGTATGTCCGCCGAAGAATTCCGGTCACGCCTGCATCAGAAAAGTAACGGCGAAGTAACGGAAAAAGATATATCCGCCTTAGTTAAGTTACTCATTGCCGACGGGGCGTGCAAGGAAAAGGGAAATCTTATCAGTGCGGCCAATTTTGAAGTAAAGTTTACGGATAAGCAGGCGGCGCTAAGAGATAAAATCGAGTCTATCGTTGAAAAGAGCGGATACACGCCTATGAAAAAAGACGAGTTTTATGCTCTTGATAAAGAGGCTGAAAGCGTTGTCGAAGCCATGTGCGGTACAAGTGTCGTTCAATTAACGCCTGAGTACGTTATTTATAAGAAAATATATGAAAAAGCCGTAAAGGTTATTTACGATTATATTACGGAACACGGCCAAATGACGTTGGGGGACTTTCGGGATATGACCGATTCGAGTCGGAAGTCGTCCATGCTTATTTTAGAATATACCGATAGTCTTGAAATTACGAAGAGAGTAGAAAACTATAGGGTTCTCGGCTCCTATTGGCAAAAGAACTAAGTATGAACTTTAAATTAAAATGGGCAAGAGATTTGTCATATAAAAAAGTTTTTTGAAATATAACTTTTTGAATGTGAAATACTGTACATAATCTAATAAATATAGTATGATTAATCAAAGTCATTTATCAGTGTGCGTGTTGTAGTATAACTATTGATAAGTGATTTATACTATGTACATATATGAACAAATATGTGTATGCTAATTGAAAGGGAAGAAGGTATAGTATTATGTCCATTAAAAAAATCGGTTTATGGGATTTGGTATTCATGAACGTATCGGCTCTGTTCGGTATTCGTTGGATTGCCAAATCGACGGCCTCAAGCTTCGGTCTCGGGTTGGGCGCCATTCCCGCATGGGTAGTTTTTGCATTCATCTTCTTCGTACCCTGTGCTTTGGTATGTGCCGAACTGGCATCTACTTATCCTCGTGACGGAGGTATGTATGAATGGGTAAAAGAAGCGTACGGTGAAAAGTACGGGTTTATGGTATCTTGGTTGAACTGGACTGCTAAAATTCTTTGGTATACGTCCTTCTTAACCTTCCTTACCGTCAATGTGGCATTTGCCGTAAATATGCCGGAACTTTCGGAAAACAAGCCGTTTGTACTCATCGTATCTTTGGCTGTATTCTGGGTTCTCTCCTTTATTTGTACGAAGGGCATGTCGTTCGGTAAAATTTTTACCAATGTCGGAGCTCTGGGGTCTACCGTACCGGCCATCCTTTTGATTGTCATGGCTTTCGGAGCGCTTATTTTCGGCGGTCGTGAATCGGTATCGCAGTATACGATTGAAACGCTTACTCCCGTTCTTAATTGGGATACATTAGGTGCTATTTCGACAGTTATGTTTGCGTATGAAGGAGCGGAAGTAACGGCTAACTTCGTAACGGAAATGGAAAATCCGAAACGTGATTTTCCGCGAGCTATCGTTATTGCCGCCGCTATCGTGGCCGGCCTGTACGTTCTCGGTTCCGTGGCTATTACTACGATTTTACCGACCGACCAGATTACGGCATCTCAGGGTATTCTCGTCAGCTTGGCAACCATTTCCGCATACTTCGGATTAGGGCCTTGGTTTATGCAGTTGGTAGCCTTGGGTATTTCTATCTCCGTATTCGGTGCCATTATCCTGTATATCGGTTCGCCTATTAAGATGTTGTTCGGCAGCGTTCGCAAGGGCATTTTCCCCGAATCGTTGACGCAGACGAACAGCCATAACATTCCTGAAAAAGCCGTTTATTTACAGGCTGTCATTGTTACGGTTATCATCTTGGGTACGCAGTTTATCCCGACAGTAGACGCTATTTATAATGTATTGGTCACCATGACGGCCTTAACGGCACTTTTCCCGTATGTGCTCTTATTCATGGCATACATTAAATTGCGTAAAACTCGTCCCGACGAAGAACGTCCGTATGAAGTTTCTAAAAACGTCAACACGGCCGTGTCCGTTGCAGGACTTTTGATGGGATTGACTATCTTGGGCGTTATTTTATCCGCATCGCCTGTCATGAAGACCTTTGAAGACAATGTCATTTATGAAGCGGAAATGATTTTGGGCGCTATTTTTATCATTGTCGTCGGTTTGGGAATTTGGAATCGTTTCGTTAAACGGACAGGTTTTAAAGAATAAAATCTAAATACTATTTGTTAAGTCCAGTTAAGGAGGGGGTTTATAATGCATCAGGAACGCGTAAATAAGGTGCTTGATTTAATGGCACAAAAAAATTTAACACAAATGATTATATCCGATCCGTCGGCCATATTCTATTTAACCGGTACATGGATTCAACCGGGTGAACGGTTGTTAGCCCTGTATTTGACTCAAACGGGAAAGCATAAATTATTTGTTAATGAATTGTTCCCCTTTGCCGACGCTATTCAGTGCGATAAGGTATGGCTTAATGATAATATGGACGGAATCGGGGTTTTGGCCGAGTACGTGGAAAAAGATAAGCCCGTAGCTATTGATAAAAATTGGCCGGCCCGTTTCCTTATCGGTTTGATTGACAAGAAGGCGGGCAGTGCCTTTGTCAATGGATCGGAAATCGTCGATCGTGTACGTATGGTCAAGGACGCTGAAGAAATTAAACTCATGCGTGAAGCCTCCAGATTAAATGACTTGGCTATCGGTAGAGTAATCGAATTGATGAAAGAAGACTATGACGAAGTGGAAGTGGAACGTAAGCTTTCGGAAATTTGGGAAGAACTCGGCGCTGACGGTCATTCATTTGAACCTATTATCGGTTACGGTGCCAATGCGGCCGATCCGCATCATTCCATTACCAAAGGGGCGCACAAGAAGCCGGGTGACAGCATTGTCATCGATATGGGGTGCCTGTATAAATCGTATTGTTCCGACATGACACGTACAGTCTTCTATAAGTCCGTATCCGATGAAGGACGTAAAGTTTATGAAATTACGCGTGATGCGAACTTAAAAGCCATTGATAAGGTAAAACCGGGTGTAACCTTTGCCGAATTGGACGCAGCTGCCAGAGATTATATTACGGACCACGGCTACGGAAAATATTTCACACACCGTCTCGGACATTCCATCGGTATTGATATTCATGAACCGGGAGATGTATCGGCCGCCAATACGGAACAGGTAGTTCCCGGTCGTATTTTCTCCATTGAACCGGGCATCTATTTACCGGGAAATTTAGGGGTTCGCGTTGAAGATTTGGTGCTTGTTACGGAAGACGGTTGCGAAGTGCTGAACCATTTCACGAAGGACTTGATTGTTGTAGAGTAGTAAAGTATCACATGATGAAAGCATACCGTGTGTTTATACGGTATGCTTTTTCTGTTCTAAATGAGTATACATTTAAATGAATAAAAAGGTTCTTAAAACTTGTAATAGGTTATACAGATATTGTATTATGTTTAAGGGCCATTCATAGTATTATTATAACTTTTTTTGATACATGAACTTATTTTTGAATGTATAAATAGGGAAGGCCTGACTTTTACGAAAGAAGGGTTACATATGGCAAGTAAGAAAATCGGTTTATGGGATCTGGTATTTATGAATATCTCTGCACTTTTCGGTATTCGTTGGATCGCCAAATCGACAGCTTCCAGTTTCGGGCTGGGGTTAGGAGCTATTCCTTCATGGGTAGTATTTGCATTTATCTTTTTCGTCCCCTGCGCATTGATTTGTGCCGAATTGGCATCTACCTATCCTCGTGACGGCGGCCTTTTTGAATGGGTAAAGGAAGCATACGGAGAAAAATTCGGGTTTATGGTATCTTGGTTGAATTGGACATCAAAAATATTTTGGTATACGTCCTTTTTAACGTTCTTGACCATTAACGTATCTTTTGCTATTAATATGCCTGAACTTGCGGAAAACAAGACCTTTGTTTTGATCTTGTCCATTGTCGGTTTCTGGGCCTTGTCCCTGGCCAGTACGCGCGGCATGAGTTTCGGCAAGATTTTTACGAATCTGGGAGCCTTGGGTTCGACGGTTCCGGCTATTCTTTTGATTCTCATGGCATTCGGAGCCGCTTTGTTCGTCGGCAGACCGTCTGCATCCGTTTACACGGTTGAAACGATGACTCCCGTTATGAACTGGGATTCGTTGAGCGCCATTTCCAGTATCATGTTTGCTTTTGCCGGTTCGGAACTTACGGCCAACTTCGTAACGGAAATGGAAAATCCGAAACGTGATTTCCCTCGGGCTATCTTTATTGCCGCCGCTGTCGTGGCAGGCATTTACATGCTGGGCTCTATTGCTATTACCATGATTTTGCCGTCAGATCAGATTACGGCATCTCAAGGGATTCTTGTCAGCTTGGCTACTATTTCCGCATACTTCGGCATGGGCACCTGGTTTATTCAGGTTGTTGCTTTGGGAATTACATTTTCCATGCTCGGTGCGATTATCCTGTACATTGCATCACCTATTAAGATGCTTTTCGGTAGCGTTAAAGCCGGGATTTTCCCCGAATCGTTAACACGCACCAATAGCCATAACATTCCGGAACGGGCTGTGTATTTACAAGCCGTTTTAGTTACCGTTATTATTTTGGCACTTCAGTTCATTCCGTCTGTAGATGCTATTTACAATGTTTTGGTAACCATGACGGCCTTGACGGCTCTTTTCCCGTATGTTCTTCTGTTCATGTCGTACATTCGTCTTCGCAAGACTCGTCCGAACGAAGATCGTCCCTTTGAAATGTCGAATAATAACGGGACAGCCGTAACGGTAGCTTCGATGGTATTGGGCGTTACGATTCTCGGTATTATCTGCTCGGCGGCTCCTGTCATGCCGACATTTGAGGATAATCTGATTTATGAAGCTGAAATGATTTTCGGCGCAGTTGTAGTTATCGGTGTAGGCCTCGGTCTTTGGAACCGTTTCGTAAAACGTACGGGCTTCAAAGAGTAAGACATATACAGGTTATCCGTTCAGGTAACCGTAAAAGAAGATTCCTATGAGAACTTCTAATTATGAAGGAGGGGTTTTACTATGCATCAAAATCGAGTTAACAAGGTACTTCAATTAATGGCGGAACAAAATTTAACGCAAATGCTCGTTTCCGATCCTTGCGCTATCTTTTATTTAACCGGCACCTGGATTCATCCGGGCGAACGGTTGTTAGCCTTGTATTTAACGCAGTCCGGAAAACATAAGCTGTTTGTTAATGAGTTGTTCCCCTTTGCCGACGCCGTTCAGTGCGACAAGGTTTGGCTTAACGATAATATGGACGGAATCGGAGTCTTGGCCGATTATATTGAAAAGGATAAGCCCGTAGCCGTTGATAAAAACTGGCCGTCTCGCTTCCTCATCGGCCTTATGGATCGTCATGCAGGCAGTGCTTTTGTAAACGGTTCGGAAATTATCGACCGCGTACGTATGGTCAAAGATGCGGAAGAGCTGGAAATTATGCGTGAAGCATCTAAGCTCTGCGATATCGGTTGCCAAAAGATGATTGACTTGGTTAAAGAAGACTATGACGAAGAAACGATGGGTAAAAAACTCGGAGAAATCTGGGAAAGCCTCGGAGCTTCGGGCCATTCCTTCGATCCTATCGTCGCTTACGGTCCTAATGGTGCCGATCCTCATCATACAACGGAAAGAGGCGTTCATAAGAAGCCGGGTGACAGTGTTGTTATCGACATCGGTTGCGTCTATAATTCCTATTGCTCCGATATGACGAGAACCGTATTCTACAAATCCGCTTCAGCGGAACAAAAGAAAGTTTATGAAATTGTTCGTGATGCTAACTTAAAGGCTATCGATAAGGTAAAACCGGGCGTAACCTTTGCTGAATTGGATGCAGCGGCACGCGATTACATTACGGAAAAAGGCTACGGGAAATACTTTACTCATCGACTTGGCCACTCCATCGGCTTGGAAGACCATGAAGTCGGTGACGTTTCGGCTGTAAATACTGACGTAGTAGTACCGGGCCGAGTATTTTCCATTGAACCGGGCGTTTATCTGCCGGGGAATTTCGGTGTACGCGTAGAAGATCTGGTTATTGCAACGGAAGACGGTTGCGAAGTATTGAATCACGTAAGCAAAGATTTGACTATTGTTGAATAGTATATAATAGAAGATGCCGCGCTGAAGTGCGGCATCTTTTATAAGAAGGAGAAGACAGATGCTGCTGTTACAAAGAGAAGATATAGAACGCGTTTTTTCTATGAAAGATGCCATTGAGGCTGATAAAGAGGCCTTTTCCCTGGCTTCGGCCCGAAAGGCGGTCATGCCGTTACGAACGACTTTGTCCGCAACGGACGGTACCTTTTTATTCATGCCTTCTTATGCAGAAGAATTAAAGTACGGGGCCTTAAAAACAGTAAACGTATTTCCCGGAAATGCTGAAAAAGATATTCCCGTTACGCAGGGACTGATTACCTTAATGGATGGAGAAACAGGGTCTTTTGCGGCTGTATTGGACGGCACATATGTGACGGCCCTGAGAACGGGGGCTTCGGCCGGGGCGGCTTTTGATTTATTTGCGCGTAAAGATGCTTCCGTAGGAGCGCTTATCGGTACAGGAGGGCAAGCTCAGGCACAATTGGAAGCCATGATTTGCAGCCGTAATTTAAAGGAAGTACGTGTCTTCAGCAGAAGAGAAGAAAAGAGAATCGCTTTTGCCAAGCGTATGAATGATTTGTACGGAAGTGATTCTCTGTGCATCATTCCGGTCCCCTCGGCTGATGAAGCCGTTACGGGTGCAGATGTAATCGCTGCGGCTACTACGTCGACGACGCCCGTTATTAAGGGAGATTGCGTAAAAGCCGGGGCCGTCGTATGTGGAGTAGGTTCGTACACGCCGCATATGGTTGAGCTCGACGTGACCTTATTAAAAAAGGCGGCAAGCATCTATGTAGATTCAAAAGAAGCCGTTTGGGCTGAGGCCGGGGATTTCCTGATTCCCGAGAAAACGGGGGAATTTTCTCGCTCTGACATTACCGGCGAAGTAGGCGATGTCATTAACGGTATTGTCAAAGGAAGGGAGCATGAAGACGACATTATTGTTTTTAAAAGTGTCGGTATCGGGGTACAGGATTTGGTGACGGCAGCTCGTATTTATGAAAAAGCCAAGGCCGCACAAGTAGGTACACAATGGTAATAATTCATACCCTACTGTTGTCAAAGTAGAGTCAATATGATATTATGTAATGAGTTGTTTGGGGGGGGATGGGTTCTGGTGTGCCCTCCGGTCTTCAAAACCGGCATGAGGAGTTAGGAGCTTCTTAGGTGGGTTCGATTCCCACACCTTCCCGCCAAATAAATAGCAAGGCCGAGCTTAGGCTCGGCCTTTTTAATTGTCCCTTTGTTGTTAGGCATTCGGGGCTGTGCTATAATTAACCTTATTTATATGACGTTCTGTCGGGGACTTTAGACACTCTAAGGTCCCCGACCGTATGAGGGTTTGAAGATGGAACGGTTATTTCAATGGTTGGAACAGGATGAGGCTTTAAAAGAAGCCTCGTCCTCATATGAAAACGGTAAAATATACGGCGTTTACGGTTTGGGCGGATCGGCAAAGTCGGCTTATGCGGCTCATGTACTGGCTAAGACGGATAAAAACGCCGTTATTGTCGTGCCTACGACGGAGCAGGTAAACGGTTGGCTGACAGATCTTCAGTATTTTTCTCCTCAGCTTCGGGTCTACACATATCCTTTAGTACAACATACGGTTTTTACCACGACGACTAAAAGCCTTGAATTGGCGGCAAAACAAATGGAAGCATTGACTGCATTGCGCGGTTCAAGGCAAGCTGTAGTCGTGGCTACAGCTGAAGAGGCGGCACAATTTGTGACGGCACCGCAAAAAATAGATGATGCCGTATTATCATTTAAAGTCGGTGAGGACTATGAACGGGAAACTATTTTATCAGGCCTTGTAAGCGGCGGTTATGAGCGGTCGGATCTGGTTGACCGCCGCGGCCTTTTTTCCGTGCGCGGCGATATTATCGACATTTACCCGCTTAATGAAAAAGAGCCTATTCGTTTGGAGTTTTTCGGAGATACGCTGGAAAATATTCGCTATTTTAACGAACAGACCCAAAAGTCGTCGATAAAAACAGATTCAGTTCGCATATTACCCTTTGCATTGGCTTATGATAAAGACGATGAAAAGACAACCTTATTAGATTACGGAAACAACGGTATTATTATTTGGGATGAAGGAAACCGTATTAAAGAAGAATTAAAGAAGAGTTTTTCCGAATCGATAGAGCGCAAGAATGAAGCTGCAAAATGGCGTTTATTAGCCGGTGAAAAACGTACGGCCGTACAGCTTGTTTTGTCTTTGTTGGCACAGTCGGTAAGCGAGTTGAAAACGGATGAAACGGTCAGTATTACGTCTAAGACGGTGGCCGGCTTCAGAAAAGAATTTACGCTCTTGAAGGATGAGCTGGGACATTGGCGAGAACGGGATTATCGGATTATTTTCGTCATATCCGGAGAAAAGAGAGCGGCATCTCTTAACGGGTGGCTGAAGCAGAATGAGTTTTATGCTTTGTCCTTAACGGAAAACGGCAAGGATACGGGGATTTTTATCAGCTCCGGTGAAATTCGTAACGGTTTTGAATTTCCTTATGCCAAGACGGTTGTTATTGCGGAAAAAGATATTTACGGCACACAGAAGAAAAGACTGCGGCGCCATACGGAAAACGGTCAGGAAATCAACGCTTTTACGGATTTACATGCCGGCGATTATGTCGTTCATGATACACACGGTATCGGTAAGTATGTCGGTATCAAGACCATTGAAACGGACGGCGTTCATAAGGATTATTTGGAAATTCATTATTCGGGACATGATGTCTTATATGTACCGACGGATCAGATTCAATTCCTGCAACGTTATATCGGCAATGAGGGAGAGGCTCCTCGTCTGAGTCGTATGGGCGGAGCCGACTGGAAAAAGGCGAGAGCCAAGGCTCAAAAATCTATCGATAATTTGGCGGAAAAATTAGTGGCTTTGTATGCTAAACGTGAAATTACGGACGGCTATGCTTTTCCGCCGGATACGCCTTTTCAACAAGAGTTTGAAGAAGCCTTTCCGTACGAAGAAACGCAGGATCAGTTAAAGGCTGTAGCTGCTATTAAAGAGAGTATGGAAAAGCCCGTACCCATGGATTGCCTGGTGTGCGGAGATGTAGGCTTCGGAAAGACGGAAGTGGCCGTGCGGGCGGCTTTTAAGGCGGTTATGGGAGGTAAACAGGTAGCGGTTCTCGTGCCGACGACCGTCTTAGCTCAGCAACACTATCAGACCTTTTCGGAACGATTTCGCTCTTTCGGTGTCGTTTGTGATGTTCTCAATCGATTCCGTTCCATAAAAGAGAGAAAAGAAATTCTGCAAAAGGTGGAAGCAGGACAAATTGACGTACTCATCGGTACGCACAGTATTTTAAATAAAAACGTAAAGTTTAAAGATGCAGGATTGCTGATTGTCGATGAAGAACAACGTTTCGGTGTGGCACAGAAAGAAAAATGGAAGACTTGGGCCACGGGGATTGACGTCCTGACCTTATCGGCAACGCCTATTCCCAGAACCTTGCATATGTCTCTCGTTCATTTACGACAAATGTGTCTGATTGAAACGCCGCCTACAGAGCGGCTTCCGGTTCAGACTTATGTGACGGAATACGACGGAGCCATTGTAAGAGATGCTATTATGCGCGAAAAGCGTAGAGGCGGTCAGGTGTTTTTCGTCTATAACCGCGTAGCGACAATGGAGCGCATGAAGGTTGAATTGGAGGCCCTCGTTCCCGAGGTGACTATCGGTATGGCGCACGGACAGATGACGGGATCCGTCCTGGAAGCCAATATGTTCGATTTTTATGAAGGCGAATACGACGTTCTATTGTGCTCCAGTTTAGTTGAAAACGGTTTGGATATTGCCAATGCCAATACTATTATTGTTTACGACGCCGATCGTTTCGGCTTGTCACAGTTATATCAAATGCGCGGTCGGGTGGGACGCAGTCATCGTACGGCTTATGCCTATTTTTTGTACAGACGTAATAAAATCCTGAATGAAGTTGCCGAAAAGCGGTTGCAAGCCGTTAAAGAGTTTACCGAATTGGGTTCAGGCTTTAAAATAGCTATGCGTGATTTGGAAATTCGAGGAGCCGGCAACCTGCTTGGCCGAGAACAGCACGGTAATATCGCCGGCGTGGGTTTTGTCATGTATGTACAGATGTTGGAAGAAGCCGTAAATCGATTACGCAATGAAGGCTATACTAAGACTGTCGATGTGCGTACGACATTGGAAGTCAGAGTCGACGCCTTCATTGACGACACGTATATTGAACATGGCGGGCAAAAAATCGAAATGTATCAACGTTTGGCATTGGTACGTACGGAAGAAGCGCTGGAGGAATTGAAGAATGAATTGACAGACCGCTTCGGGAAACCGACCCGGGCTGTTCAAAACTTATTAAAAGCTACGCATTTACGAATTCGTGCACAAAAGGACTCGGTTCTGTCCGTCAGTCAAAAAGGCATAGGTCTCGAATTTCGTTGGAAAGATGAAGTTTCGGCACCCAGAACGGAACTATTTGAACCCGTGTTGCGAAAACGTTGCAAAAAGCTTCCCGGTCTTACTGCGACTTTCAGGTTTGATATGACCGGTATAGATGATGTGTTGGCATATATCGAATATATATTGAAGGCCTATGAAAAACAGGAGAGAATGAATGGTTAAGAATGTCTTTCTCCGCGGTGCGGCGGCATTAACCGTAGCCGGCATTGCCGTAAAAATCTTGGGCGGTGTCAATCGAATCCTCTTATCCCGAATATTAGGAGGCGAAGGGATCGGCTTATATCAAATTGCTTATCCCGTGTATATGCTCGGGTTGAGTATTGCCGGAGCCGGCGTGCCCATTGCTTTGTCCGTCATGGTGGCGGAGAAGGCGGCACAGGGTGATTATGCCGGTGCCGAACGGATTTTCAAGGTTATTTTTGCCTTTACGGCTTTTATGGCTTGTTTATTCGGCTTGTTGCTATTTGTCGGGGCGGGAGGTCTGATTTCCGCCGGATTGGTTCGTGATGTACGTGCTTATTCGGCATTAATTGTCTTGGCACCGGCTTTGACCGTGTCCGTTCTTACCTGTGCCTTTCGCGGCTATTTCCAAGGGTTACAGCTTATGGTGCCGACAGCCGCGTCACAGATTTGTGATCAGTTTGTACGCGTGTGCGTCATGTTGGTCGCCGCAGTAGTATTATTGCCGTACGGATTGGAAACCGCTGTAGCCGGGGCGGCATTCGGAGCGGTTCCGGGAGCCTTGGCGGGCTTTTCCGTCATTGCCTTCCTGTATTATCGTCATAAAAGGGCGAACAAGATAAGCGAAACGGTGACAAAACAAGAAGAAACGGCAGGGGCTTTGATTAAACGTTTCGTGATCCTTGCCGTTCCCGTGGCGGCAGCCAACATGTTACTGCCCGCTGTAGCCGGTATCGACATGCTCATAGTGCCTATGCGACTGGAGGTAGCGGGATATTCCGTGCAAGAGTCTACTGCGTTATACGGATACTTGACCGGTATGGCTAACGGCTTAATTCAGGTGCCTACCCTTTTAACCGTGTCCTTAGCGACCAGTCTGGTTCCGGCCGTTTCAGCAGCTTTTACGGCCGGCAACTTAAGTGAAGTGGAAAGCCGAACTAATACGGCTATGCGTATTGCCAATATCATTACCGTTCCGGCTTGCTTGGGGTTGGCTGTTTTAGCGGCCCCTATTTCAGAACTTTTGTATAATACGGCTGCTGCCGGACCGGCTATTCGCGTCTTGGCGTTAGCAACGTTCCTTATCGGCTTGCAGCAGATTACGAACGGCCTTCTGCAAGGTATGGGGCATACGGGAATTCCCTTGTTAAACATGGGGATTTCCGCCCTTGTTAAAATTGTTTTAAGCTGGTATTTAACGGCTATTCCCTGGTTAGGAGAAGTCGGCGCAGCTTGGGCTACCAATGCGGATATTGCCTTGGCAACGGCACTTAATATTTATTTTGCCGGTAAATATGCTGCATATCGACCTGAATGGTTTTACATCGGTCGTGTTTTTATTGCCGCGGCAGCCATGGCCGGTACGGCTGTCCTTGCTTATTATTCTTTAGTTACGACCTTCGGCAATTCGGCGGCGACACTCATATCTATCAGTATTGCCGGTGTCGTATATGCCGTCGGATTATTTGTTGTCCGTGCCGTGCGTCTTCGTTCTTTGCGAAGACTTCCGGTTGTGGGTAAATATATTCCTTAGTTGAAGGAGAATATTATGCATAGTCTTAAAATTGTCGGCTTGGGACCGGGAGATGCGGGATTGATTACCATGGCCTCCATAGTCGTTATGAAAAGAGCGACATGCCTGCTTTTGCGAACAGCCGTACACCCGACCGTTTCGTATTTAAAGGAAAAGGGCATTGTCTTTGAAGCTCTGGATCGTTTTTATGAAGACGGACGTTCTTTTGAAGAAGTATATGATACTATGACGGACTATGTCATGGAGCGGCTGAAAGAAGATGATGTTGTTTTTGCCGTACCGGGAAGTCCCGCAGTCGCGGAACATACGGTAACGGAATTGGTTGAAAAGTGCAAAGCGGCAGGAGTACCTTATGAGGTTCTGCCGGGCATGAGTTTTTTGGAAAGCTTGTATACAAAGGCCGGCTTGGACCCCGTAAACGGCATGCTCGTTCTCGACAGCTTTGATTTATCTCGGATAAGTGTTTTGCCTGCCGTGACCGTTGTAATAACTCAGGTCTACAATGATCGAGTTGCTTCAGATGTAAAGCTTGCTCTTACCGAGCAATACGGGGACGAGTATGAAGCCCTGGTTGTTCATCATATCAGTCTACCTGATGAACGGATAGAGAAAATACGACTTTTTGAGTTAGATCGTCTCCACTATGTAGATCACTTGACGAGCCTTGTATTACCGCCCCGAAAGGAAGAAGATAAGGCGGATAAGCTTCCCTTCGACATAGGGCCTCTTGTCGATGTCGTAGCTAGACTACGAGGTGAAGGCGGTTGTTCCTGGGATAAATCACAGACCCATAAAAGCTTGAGACGATATTTGATCGAAGAGGTATATGAAGCACTGGATGCCATCGACGCAAACGATACGGACGGTATTTGTGAGGAATTCGGTGATATTTTATATCAAGTAGTTATCCATGCCAAGATTGCGGAAGAAGAAGGGCTTTTTTCCGCACAAGATGTGGTCGACCATGTGACGAGTAAGATGATTAAGCGACATCCTCACGTTTTTTCTAAAAAAAGCCTTGAAAAATCTGACAGTAGTGTGATAAACTGGGATAGACTTAAGCAGGATGAGGGTCGTCAACAGCATAAACACTTGCTGGACGGCGTTGCGAAGGGGATGCCTTCTCTCTTACAATCTTTTAAGTTACAAGATAAGGCCGGAAGAAAAGGATTCGAATGGCCGACGGTTGACGGAGTCTGGAAAAAGCTTGAAGAAGAGCTTCAAGAATTTAAGGAAGCCGTTGTCGAAGGGCAGTTCGATCACATGGAAGAAGAAGCCGGCGACGTTCTTTTTGTAGCGGTCAATTTGTTGAGATATTACAATATTGAACCGGAGTGTGCGTTACATCGTGCCAACACCAAGTTTCGTCGGAGATTTGCTCATGTAGAAGACAGGGTTAAGGACTCGGGTCGTCAATGGAGTGATTTCTCCCTTGACGAGTTGGATGCGTTCTGGAACGAGGCCAAAGCGGATGAAACCTCGTCCAATCAGGACCACGGAGGCCGGTAATTTATAGATGTAACTATTTAAAGGAGGACTTATTGATGAATAAGACAGAATTAATTGCCAGTGTTGCACAGAAATCCGATTTGACGAAAAAAGACGCTGAAAAAGCGGTAAAAGCCGTTTTTGAAGCTGTTAGCGAAACGTTGAAGAAGGGTGACAAAGTTCAGATTATCGGTTTCGGTACGTTCGAAGTTCGCGCTCGTAAAGCTCGCGAAGGCCGTAATCCCCGCAACAACGAAGTTATCAAGATTCCCGCATCTAAAACACCGGCTTTCAAAGCAGGTAAGCAGCTCAAAGACTTGGTAAATAAAAAATAAGAGATATATTCTCGAAAGAGCCGTATTACATTACGGCTCTTTATTTTTTTGAATAAATAGCGTAATATATATGTGATAACCGGGATTGTGTTTTCAAAAATCGTTGCAGGTCGATGAGGTACGACGATGACAAAAAAAATCCTGATCATGTCCGCATCTATCGGGACTGGTCATACACAGGCCGCCAGGGCAATAGAAGAATATATGGGCAAGAATTGCATCGATTATGATGTAGAACACGTGGACTTTATTTCCAACGACGTGCTGTCAATCGATAACTTGGTCAAGGAGACATATATTAAAATCCTGGACCTTTTTCCCCTTGTGTATGATTTAATGTATTATTCGTCACAAGGTTATAAAAAAGGTATGATTGTAAAGACCTTGTTTGCTTGGGGCTTAAAACGTCGCATGTCACGTATTTTGGAAGAAAAAAGACCGGACATTATCGTATGTACTCATCCGTTTCCTGCCGGTGCGGCATCCTTATTGAAACGACAAAAAAAGACGACCGTTCCCGTTGTTGGGGTTATTACGGACTTTGCTATACATTCGCTTTGGATATATCCGCAAATTGATAAGTATTTCGTCGCAGCCCCTCATTTAAAAGATTTATTGGTGGATCAAGGGGTGGCGGACCATAAGGTTTTTGTATCGGGGATTCCCGTGCGTACGGCTTTTACGGAAGAGCATTGGTCCGTGAAGGCTGCCGAAGCGGGTCATCGTAATGTATTACTCATGGGCGGCGGCTTGGGAATGGGGTCTATAAAAGACTCTCTCCTTTTATTGGATAGGCTCGACTGCATTGATTCTTTTTCCGTTGTGACGGGACATAACGCGGATTTATTTGATGATTTGTCACAACTGCAAAAAGATTTAAAACATGATGTAAAAATTTTCGGATATACTAATCAGGTAGCGGCTCTCATGGCACAGGCCTCTTTATTGGTAACAAAACCGGGCGCGTTGACGTGTACGGAAGCGGCTGCGGTCGGAGTGCCTTCCGTTTTTTACAGTCCCATACCCGGTCAGGAAGAGGCGAATGCTTCTTATATGCAAGAAAAAGGCTGTGCTCGTTGGGTAAAATCTCAAAATCGACTGGTAGAAGCCGTAGCGGATCTGTTGCAACATACGGAGCGGTTAGGTCATATGTCTCAGGCTTGTCGCTTCTGTCGTCGTGACGGGGCGGAAGTTGTCAGTCGCGGGGTCTTACAAATGCTTGAAGAGCGTAAGCAAAAAATATATTATCCTTCCGGTATGACACCGGAATCGATTTCATAATAAGAGCCGGCGTAATTTTCAGTGTTACGCCGGCTTTTTTTCGGAGGAATTATGGCGACCAGAAAAGGAAGAAGACGTAGTGCTTCGGGAAAGTCGAATAAGGCTTACTTTCTCTTAGGACTTCTCATTGCCTTGTGTGCAATGGGGTATGCTTATTTTCATCACAACACGTCAGCCGACGCCGACTTGTCATCCCTTTCGGAAGTGACCGATGACGGAAAAAATCTGGATTGTACACAGGCGGCTACAAAGCTTCAAGACGGTATTATCAAGTGGGTTAAAGATGAAGGGTGCAGTGTTGAAATCGTTTCTACCGATAAACGTGAAGAACGCCGCGAAAAGACGGGCGGCGTCATAAAATGGACGGTACAGACTGCTGTTGTTGACGGATTAATCGATAAAGAGAAGTTGACAAAAGAACTGGAAAAATCGGACGGTAAGGCTGTTTTATACAGGACGGAAGACGTAAAAAAGAACGGGGATACTGTGACGGAGTATGACATTGCTTTATGCGAATCCGTTGACGGCGATACGGTCAGCATGGTGGCTTTGAAGCTATATGTACCGCCCAAGGGGAAAGCTGCAGCCTTGGCTAAGGAGCTGAAAGTTGATAAGAATTCACCTTCTGACGGTGAGTCGGGGGAAGACGGCCGCATACGTCATCCTTCACAAATAAAGGCAAGACTGGCCGTAGTTATCGACGATTGCGGCAGTAATATGGAAGTTTTGGAAGGGTATAACGCCTTGCCCATACACTTGACCTATGCGGTTATGCCCTTTAAGTCCCATACGATTGACAGTGCTGAAAGCGGTCATAATGCGGGTAACAAAATCATAGTTCACCTGCCTATGGAACCGTTGAATACGGTTTCATCTGAAGAGATTTTTATTTCTTCCGATATGGGGGATAAGAAGGTTATTGCTACGACGAACGAATTAATCGATCAGGTCCCTTATGCCGTAGGCATTAATAATCATCAAGGCTCAAAGTCGACAGCGGATACACGCCTAATGAAAGATGTTATGTCCGTTTTAAAAAGTCGGGGACTCGTCTTTTTGGACAGTCGTACGACGGCCGCATCCGTGGCGGAGCAAACGGCCGCATCCATGGGAGTCGGAACGACGAGAAACAACTTATTTATTGACAATGACCCGTCTGTTTCGGCCATAAAAGAACGTATTCGACAAGCCGGCAGACTGGCTTTGAAAAACGGTACGGCCGTCACTATCGGCCATTGTCGACCGGCGACGTTACAGGCCTTAAAAGAAACATATAAAGAGTTGTTGGATGAGGGCATCGATTTTGTTTTTGTTACCCAAGTCATGTAAAAAGGGGACGGGTCATGGAAAAGAAAACTGTACTTATCAGCGGAGGCACCTCGGGAATCGGCCTGGCTTCCGCTCGCTTGTGCGCCCGGGCGGGTATGAATGTCGTCATTAACGGCCGTAATGAAGAACGCGGATTGCAAGCGTTGCATGAGGTTGAACCGTTCGGAAATGTCATGTATGTAAAAGGTGATGTAACTGCAGAAGATGATTGTCAACGCATGGTGGAAGCGGCCGTGTCTACTTTCGGTAACCTGACAGGGTTGGTCACATCGGCGGGATACTACCGCCAAGAATTACTGGAAAACGAAAAGTCTGAAGAAATTCGCCGTATTTTTGAGGTGAATGTATTCGGTACCGTTCTTTTATGCCGAGCTGCTTACGGGGCTTTAAAAAAGCATGGCGGTTCTATTGTCATTATAAGCAGCGATGCAGGGTTACAGGGGAATACGGCATGTAGTATTTACGGGGCGACCAAGGGGGCCGTTACGGCTTTTGCCAAATCTCTGGCTCTGGAAGGTGCTACTCATAAAATTCGTGTGAATGCCCTTTGTCCCGGTGATGTTATGACTCCCCTTGTTGAAAAACAGCTGGCAGAAGACACGTCGCTATCTTTGGGGGATATGGCATCCGTTTATCCTTTGGGGCGAATTGCTACGGCCGATGAAGTCGGTAAAGTCGTTGCTTTTCTTTTAAGCGACGATGCGTCTTTTATTACGGGAACGGCACTTCCTGTAGACGGTGGATTGACAAGCTGTTAAAAACATGGGAAAATATGACGATAAATTAGATTTTTAATTTGAAATTCGAGGTGTTTTGGATGACCAACGAAGAAATGGAACAATTAAAAAACTTACAAGAACAGATTGCCGACTTAAAAGCGGAAATAGCGAAGTTGAACGCACAAAACGGCAATGATGCCGATGCTAAAGCTATGACCGTGCTGGATGCTATGGACGAAACGACTGAAGATCGCGACTTAAAAGTCGAAACACTTTGCCGTTGGGCTGCAGCTCGTGCCGGTGCTATCGTTATTGCGCCTTTAGTAGGTACGGTTGCTTTAATGGCTAACGAAGTATATCTGGTCAGCCGAATTGCCCGTATTTATGATGTAAAATTGACGGAACGTGCCGTTCTGGCTTTTCTTGGTGCCATGGGCAGTCAAATGGCAGGTAACTTGTTGACGACCTTGATTCCTTTTTCCGTCATTCAGGTTCCCGTAGCTGTCGGTATTACGTACAGCTTGGGTCGAGTTACACAACGTTGGTTGCGTGACGGTATGCCCAGCGATATGACTCCGTATATCGAAATGTTCGGCGAATGGAAAGAAAAAGCCAAAGAACAAGTCGAAAAATTAAAAGATAACCCGTTGAAAAATGTACCTCTCGGCGATGAAACAAAAGATTTCTTTGCAAAATGGGGGAATGCGGCAAAAGATGCGGTTATGGATGCGAAAGATAAAGGACAGGAACTGTATCATAATGTTCGCAGCCGTAATTTAGCTGATGAAGTGGCTGAAGATGCAGCTGTTCAACAAGCTGTCGATGCTGTCAATGAAGCCGAATACAACAATGTACACGAAGAAGCCGCTAAAGCTCGAGAAGGAAATCTGGAAGATGCAGTAGATACTTTTGACGAAGCGGAAGATGAAGTGGAAGACAAGGTGCGAGCTGCCGTGGAAGAAGCGAAGAAGCCGTTGGAATAAGGAGTTGCTTATGATTAAGTGGCTGACATTTTTCGCTCGCTTCTATTCTCCGTTAAAATTTATAGCCTTCATTAAGGTAGCGGGAAAGAAAATAAAATTTTTGCCGCGGTTAATGATGATTTATTACTGCATTAAAGATCCGGACACTCCTAAATTTGTGAGGCTTGTACTGATGGGAGCCATCGGCTATACTATCATGCCTTTGGATATTATTCCCGATATGATTCCGGGAATCGGCTGGTTGGATGACGCTGCCGTAATCGGTGCGGCTCTTACCTTTGCAGGGACGTATGTGAAGCCGGAACATAAGGAGAAGGTACGTAAACTTTTTCCTATGGCCAAGTTAGGGTAAATGAAAGGTGGGACTGTTAACGCAGTCTCACCTTTTTATTGCGGTTTCTACAGCGCGTGAAAATTGACAGTAGACTTTATTGAGCGTAAAATTATGATTGTTATTCAAGTTTTGGCAGGAGTATCATAATGATTACAATTACGGAAAAAGTTCGCTTTTATGAGACGGACATGATGGGAATCGTTCATCATTCCAATCAAATTCGGTGGTTTGAGTGCGGCCGTTGTGCTTATTTCGATGAGGTCGGACTCGATTTATTTGAATTGATGGATAAGAAGATACTTTTTCCTATAAAAAATGTTTCTTGCGAATATATACAGCCGATTAACTTTAATGATGTCATTGATATTGAAACCCGCTTGATTAAACTGAGCAGAGCACAAGTCGTTTTTTCGTATGTGATTCGACGTCATGCAGACGGTACTCTTCTTTGCAAGGGGACGACACAGAATGTATTCACATCGGCAGACGACAATAAGGTTGTACGTCTAAACGACACCTATTTCAATCGCCTGAAGGCGGCGTATGAAAAAGATAAGGAAGAACTTGTAAAGGATGACGATTGTGGCTAAGGCGGAACAACCCATAGGGGTATTCGACTCGGGGGTTGGCGGATTGACGGTTGTAAACAAACTGCGACATCTGTTGCCTCATGAGGATATCATTTATGTGGGTGATACGAAGCGCAATCCTTACGGCACGCGTACTCAAAACGAGATTTTGACTTTTACGGAGCAGATTATAGCCTTTCTTGAAAGGCGGCAGGTAAAGTTAATAGTATTTGCTTGTAATACGGCAACTGCCGTCGCTTATATGAAGATGAGGGAAAAGACGAAAACTCTCTTGCTGGGTATGAGCCGCGGGATAGAAACGGCCAGGCATATAAGCACGGAAAATCGCATTGCCGTATTCGCCACTCCTCTTACTATTGCCAACCATGTACACAGAGACGAGGCGGCTCAACTGGACCCGTCTCTGACTATTGTGGAGCAGCCGTGTGCTTCCTTGGCCGCACTCATTGAAAGGGGGCAGTTAAATACGGAAGAAATGCGTCAGGCCGTTACGGCTGATACGAAACCCGTATTGGAAGCTCACGTAGATACGGCTATTTTCGGTTGTACCCATTATCCTTTTGTACAGCCTTTGTTTGAGGAGATTTGCGGCGATTCGATCGTTTTTGTCGATCCGGCACATGAAACAGCGCTTCAGGCTTCGGCCATTTTAAAAAAAGAAGGACTATTGAACGGCCAAAAAGAAAGAGGCCGATTACGTCTCTGCTTTACGGCCGAAGTGCAAAGAGGGCAGAAATTGGCAGCCCATCTATTACCGCCGCATGAATTTACGACTGAAGAAGTAGTATTGTCTTAGTTTATATATGTTAAGCAAAGGAGTCCTGTATCGTGTATTTGTATATTCTGCTGAATGTCCTCATGGGCCTAATCGGAGTTATAGCTCTCTTGTATTTAGCCTTCCGCTTTTTTGCCTGGAAACAGGGTGATGCTAAGTTTATCATTGAAGCAAGGCGTCGCAATCCGTTCGAACTGAAAGAAATGACATCCGACACGGCCGTATTTGAAACGGAAGTGCCCTTCCATAATGCCGGACGACAGTTGGGGACGATTATGGACTTTTATCCGCGTGTCTTATTGCCGCGTGAACAGTACGACCGTTGTCTTGTCAGCGCTCAGCTGGCCAACAAGGAAGCGGAACGTGATGACGGATACTGGGAATCGGTTATTTACTATCCTCGAAAAGGCGGTCGCATTCGTGTAACCGTAACCTTAGTAAGTAAAAACCGTGATATTCGCAATGATTTAAGGACTTTTCCCGACATGCCGATTGATCTTGTGTATCAAGTAGTATCGCGTAGCGAATGGTATATTCATAAGGCACGAATTACGTTGAAAGCCGCGGAAGTTCAAAAAGCATTGGAACAGGCATAGGAGGGTCGGCATATGGCTGAATTGGAATTGGTTCCCGTAAAAACCAGAATTCTTACGGAAAAGGATAATATTGTTGATGCCATTGAAGAGTATACGCAAGGGCAAATCGGGCCCGACGATTTATTGTGCGTTGCCGAAAGTGTAGTTGCTATTACGCAACGTCGCTTTACGAGACCTGAAGAATTGAAACCGTCTTGGCAAGCTCGGCTCATGCGCCGATTTGTACCCGGCGAAGGCAGTATGGCCAGTTTGTACGGCATGCAGGCAGCCATGGAGCTGGAAGGCGAATGGAAGATGCTGGTGTGTTTCATTATCGGCTTTATTGCCAAACTTTTCGGTAAAGACGGTGTGTGGTATCGTCTCTGCCGCCAAGCCTCTTTAACTGACGATGTAACGGGGACTATGCCGCCGTTTGACAAGTGTATTGTATACGGTCCGGCAGACCCTATGGGCGTAGCCGAAAAAATAAAGAAGCGTTTAGGTTGTTACGGGGCCTGTGTTGCCGATGTGAATGATTTGAAAAGATCGGCCGTATTGGGATATTCACGCGGTATTAAGCCGCAAGAAGTAGCGGCCATTTTAATCGATAATCCTTTTGGGAACGCATCACAGAAAACACCGATTGTAATTATAAAAAATTACGGGGCCCTTTTACGAGAAAAGATGGCTCGTATAGAAGGATAGGGTATGGCTGAAAATAAAAAAGAAGCCCTTTTAATCGCAACCAGAAATAAGGGAAAAATACGGGAGTTCCGCGATGTACTGGAAAAAGCGGGATTTTCCGTTTTTTCCGTGTTCGATAAAGCACCCGATCTTCCCGAACCGATAGAAGACGGGCAGACCTTTTCCGACAATGCGGCCATTAAGGCTAAGTATTATGCAGCCCGTACAGGTATGTTGTGTCTTGCCGACGATTCGGGACTCGTCGTCGATGCCCTGGACGGTGCTCCGGGGGTTCATTCGGCTCGTTATGCCGGTGAAGATCATGATGACGAGGCTAATAATGCTAAGCTGATTAAATCCTTGCAAGGCGTGGAACGAGAAAAGAGAACCGCTCGTTATGTATGTGTCCTGGCTCTGGCGGCTCCCGGGAAAGAACCGTTATTGGCTGAAGGAACATGTGAAGGTCTTATCGATTTGAAGCCGAAGGGAAATGAAGGGTTCGGCTATGATCCGTATTTTTACGTACCGTCTTTTGGCAAAACTATGGCTGAGCTCGATTTAGATGAAAAAAATTCAATCAGCCATCGCGGAGCGGCTCTGCGGCGTTTGCAGGAATTACTGTCATGATGCCCGTTTATATAGGTGTTGTCAGTGACAGCCACGGGAACAATAGCCATTGGCAAAAGCTCACGGCTGACTGTCCTCAAGTTAAGGCCTGGTTTCATTGCGGCGATTATTGTCGAGATGCCGAAGAATTGGCGTATTATACGGATGCTCCCGTGTATACGGTTAAGGGAAATAATGATTATTTCGATACGTATAAGGCCCCGGATGAAGCGATAATTACAGTTGATGACATACGCATTTATATGACTCACGGCCACGGTAGGACCTTAAAGTCTATGGCGGCTACAGCCCAAGCGAAGGGAGTGCAGCTTGTCCTTTTCGGCCACACCCATAGAACTTGTGAAGAACGTATAGGGGATGTTACACTCGTAAATCCCGGCAGTATAGCCTTGCCCAGAGATGGAAGATACGGTACGTATGCTCTTTGTTGTCTTGAAAATCGAGTTATAAAAGAAGTTCGTTTTTTTGAAATACTTTGATAAACTATGTGTAAAGAAAGTGCGAATCTATAGTAGGGGTAATGAGGGAAGATGACCATAAAAAAAGATAAATTAAAACTGTACGGCTTTAATAATCTTACAAAGACCTTGAGCTTTAACATCTACGATATTTGTTATGCCGACTCCGAAGAAGCACGTCGTCATTATATTGAATACATTGATGAAGCATATAATGCGGCACGCTTAACGGAAATTTTGGAAAATGTAGCATCTATTATCGGGGCCAATATTTTAAATGTGGCCAGTCAGGACTATGACCCCCAAGGGGCCAGTGTCACCATTTTAATTTCTGAAGAAGAGATTGCACCCGATACGGATGTAGTCTGTCATTTGGATAAAAGCCATTTGACGGTACATACTTATCCGGAAAGCCATCCTCAAAAGGGGATTACGACTTTTCGTGCCGATATTGACGTGTCCACATGCGGTCGTATTTCACCCTTAAACGCACTCAACTATCTTCTCGACTCTTTTGATTCGGATATTGTTACATTGGACTATCGTGTCCGCGGTTTTACACGCGATATAAGCGGTAAAAAACTGTTTATCGATCACCGTATCAATTCGATTCAAAACTATATTGCAAAAGAAACAAGACATCGTTATAATATGATAGATGTCAACGTTTATCAGGAGAATATTTTCCACACGAAGATGATGTTGCGTGAATTCGATTTGAATAACTATCTATTCGATATTACGGAAGATCAGTTGAAGCTGAAAGACAGAGAGTTAATCAGACGTCAACTGAAGCAGGAAATGTTGGAAATATTTAACGGTCGGAATATGCCGACTATTCGTTGATTTGACAAGAAGTACAATTATTCAGTATAATAATCTCTGGTGGCGGGGCATAGCGCAGTTTGGTAGCGCACCTGGCTTGGGACCAGGGGGTCGCAGGTTCGAATCCTGCTGCTCCGACCAGAACAGTCATGCGGGTGTAGCTCAATGGTAGAGCGCCAGCCTTCCAAGCTGGTTACGTGGGTTCGATTCCCATCACCCGCTCCATTTTTTTATCGAGATTCCTATCATTGGGGATCTTTTTTTTTACAAATTTGTAAACTAAAAGGTATTTACAAGTTTTCAAAATTGTTGTATACTCCACAAGATTTATTTTTTATTTATGAGGAGATTTATTATGGAAAAAATCATTACTAAAGTCGGTTCTGTAGCCTCCGTAATGTCGGTGTTGATGTATGTATCATATATTCCTCAGATTATGAACAACCTATCGGGACATCCGGGAGACTTTATTCAGCCGTCTGTAGCTTTTGTAAACTGTACTCTTTGGTCTTTGTACGGTTTCTTCAAACAAGGCAGAGATTGGCCGATTATTATTGCCAACTTACCCGGTATCGTTTGCGGCTTTCTGGCTGCGTTTACGGCACTCATGGCTAGATAGATTAGACTATATCCACGAATGGACAGAGATTGTTACGGCAATCTCTGTTTTTTTGTGACAAAACTGAAAACTCAAAATAGTTTACAAGTTTTCGAAACTCGGTTATACTGCAATAAGATATACCGATACGGTATTTTAAGGAGGATTATAACATGAGAAAATCAGGAATTTATACAGCAGTATTTGCCGCCTTTTTAATGACTACTACCGCTTTTGCGGCAGATGTAACACCGAGTGTAAATACACAAACCGCTGATTCGGCCATTCAAGCACCGGTACAGAAAAAGAATGGCCATAAGGCGGAGGTACAGAAGAAAAAATCAGTAAAAAAAGAGGTAACACCCGCACCGTCTCAGACACAAATCAAAGATGTGGGTTATGAAAGTGCTTTGGCTCTGTTTCGTTCCTACTACGGAGATAATGTACGTATTAAATCTATAGGTTATGAAGGTAAGCACCGCCCCTATTATGAAATAACCGGCTATACGGAAACAGCGAAGAAGGAAATGAAAGTGTTAGCCGAAACGGGAGAAATTATTGCCATCAAAACTAAGGAGATCGATGGCAATGCCGATAGCCGTACACTGGACTTAAATAAATTAATAAAGCCTGAAGTCGCCGTAGCCGGTGCCTTGAAAAAAGCGGGAGATACCTTCCAGGTAGCCGAGTGGGAAGTAGAAATTGAAAAAGACGGACATCCTTATTATGAAGTGGAAATGATTGATGACGGCGGCCGAGATATGAAAGTTACGACAGAAGCTTTGACAGGTAAGATTGTATAT
This sequence comes from Megasphaera micronuciformis F0359, assembly GCF_000165735.1. Taxonomy (GTDB): domain Bacteria; phylum Bacillota; class Negativicutes; order Veillonellales; family Megasphaeraceae; genus Megasphaera; species Megasphaera micronuciformis. Next base: position 620,515 of record NZ_GL538208.1, on the reverse strand, counting down.
GCCAAATAATTAATTTATAAAAGCGGGTGATTTCAAGGTTCACCCGCTTTTATCTTGCATTGCCGCCTGTATAATGATATACTTTTACAGGTAATGCATGACTCGGTAGCTCAGCTGGATAGAGCAACAGCCTTCTAAGCTGTGGGTCTAGGGTTCGAATCCCTACCGGGTCACCACCAAGACTTCTTCATTTGAAGAAGTCTTTTTTATATTGTATGTTCGTACACAACGTGGTATGCTAGATACAAATATATAATAATGTTGCAAGGGAGTCTATATTATAGGCTGAGAAAGGACTGTAAGTCCTGACCTTTACACCTGATCGGGATCATGCCCGCGTAGGAAGCTCGTTTACGCCACACAAGGGTATCGATATGTCGATACCCTTTTTCTTTTCCCGAAGCCTATGGACTCGCTTGTAACGAAAGGAGCCATCATGTTTTTTACTCAATTACAAGCAGCCAAACAGGGAGTTATTACGGATGAAATGAAGATTGTTGCCCGAAAAGAGGGATTATCCGAGGAACAAATATGTTCTTTAGTGGCTGCCGGAAAGGTTGTCATTCCCTGCAATAAAAACCATAAGTCCATTAGTCCGGAAGGCATAGGAAAGGCTTTACGGACTAAAATTAATGCCAACTTGGGAACCTCGAAAGATTGTAAGGATTATGAAGCCGAATTGGACAAGGTCCAGACCGCCGTCAAATTGGGAGCCGACTCGATAATGGACCTGTCGACCCACGGAGATACGCGCATATTCAGACGCGTTTTAACGGAAAAATGTACGGCTATGATCGGCACGGTTCCTATTTACGACAGTGTTATTCATCACCAAAAGGACTTAGCTTTTTTGACGGCTAAAGATTTCCTGGATACGGTGCGACTTCATGCTGAAGACGGGGTAGATTTTATTACGGTCCATTGCGGGATTACACGTCAGACAGTACATCAAATTAAAACTCATAAGAGAAAGCTGAATATTGTCAGCCGCGGCGGTAGTCTTCTTTTTGCCTGGATGCATATGACGGGTCAGGAAAATCCCTTCTATGAGTATTTTGATGATATACTCGATATTTGTGTCGAGTATGATGTAACTCTTTCCTTAGGAGATGCATGCCGTCCCGGTTGCCTGGCCGATGCGACCGATGTTTGCCAAATTGAAGAATTGGTACGCTTGGGTGAATTAACTAAACGAGCTCGTCAGCGCGGTGTTCAGGTTATGATAGAAGGTCCGGGCCATATGGCATTGAATGAAATTCAGGCTAATATGGAAGTTCAGGAACGTCTTTGTGACGGTGCCCCCTTTTATGTGTTAGGCCCCTTAGTTACGGATATTGCGCCCGGATACGATCATATTACGGCAGCTATCGGCGGTGCCGTTGCCGGCATGCACGGAGCCTCTTTCTTATGCTATGTGACACCGGCGGAACACTTGGCCCTGCCTAATCTTCAGGATGTGGAAGAGGGAATTATGGCCTTTAAAATCGCAGCTCATGCTGCCGATATAGCCAGAGGGATTCGAGGGGCCAGAGATAAGGATGATGCCATGGCGGATGCGCGTAAAAAGCTTGATTGGGAAGCTCAATATGCCTTGGCTATGAATCCCGACAGAGCCCGCCGCATCCGAGAAAGCAGAGCTCCGGAGAAAGATCACGAAGATACGTGCAGTATGTGCGGCAAATTCTGCGCCGTTCGCAGTATGAACAAGGCCTTAAATGACGAATTTATCGATATTATATAGATTGAATATGGGAAGAAATCGATTTTACAAATATTTATGATATATCATATCAGTTATATGATAGGTGATTGATATTGCATGGCTTATAATCATTATAAAAGAAAATATTATTAAGAATTATCATCATCTATTGACAGCCAATCGTATACTCTATTATACTTATAACTGTAATTGAAAGACGTTATCAAAATTAAAAGCTTGTATATCCGAAGGGGAGATGGTTATGAGCGTAGTAATCGTTGGCGGTAATGACTGTATGGTATGTAGATACAAGAATATTTGCAAAAAATATTCGTATAAGGCAAAGGTATTTACTCAAGTACCGAGTGATTTTAAGTCCAAAATCGGTTCACCCGACTTGGTGGTTCTCTTTACCAGCACTGTAAGCCATAGTATGGTACGTTGTGCCGTTAAGGAAGCACAACGTAAAAATGTGGAAGTCATTCGCTCTCACACCAGCAGTGCCAACGCGCTCGTTTCCATTTTGGAAGAAAGAGCCGAGCGGTGTGTCGGTTAATTTTTATTATTCAGGTTTGTACGGGCCACGTCCTTTAACGATATAGAGTGCCGGCATTTTTTATGCTATAGTTAAGAAAAGGAGGTGGATCTTCATGGATTTTATATATGAACCTGAACGAATTATCATTAAAAATGAAGAAAATAAGATAGTAGGAGAAATCGATTTTCCGGTGCAAGCTGACGGTAACTATGTGATCACCCACACCTTCGTGGATGATTCACTTAGAGGTCAAGGTATGGCCGGTAAGTTAGTTCAGGCTGCAGTCGATTATATTGAAAATCAGGGAAAGAAGACGGGAGCTACCTGTTCTTATGCTCAAGTTTGGGCAAAACGTCACGAAAAAGAATACGGCCACGTCTTTACGGAATAAGAAAAAGTCCTTCACTGTTAAGTGAAGGACTTTTTCTTATTTACTCAACTCATCATGCTTTTTAGGCGTTACGACGTAGGTTGTCTGATGATCAAAAATAACGTATCCGGGTACGGAGTGAGGCGGCTTTTTTACATGTTTAATCATGGTACTGTCTACTTCCACTTTCGAGTCGTCTCTTCCCGTACTGTACCAAGCGGCACACTCGGCTGCAGTTTGCAGTTGGTCGTTCGTCGGCTCATCTTGACCACAAGACAAGATAACATGAGATCCGGGGCGATTTTTAACGTGAAACCAGTAATCGAAGGGCTTGGCTTTTTTTGTAGTCAGAAAATCGTTTTGTCGGTTGTTTCTTCCGATAAATATGGTCGCGCCGTCGCAATGTAAGGTCAGTATTTTTTGTGCAAATTCTTTCTTTAATTTATCTTTTCCGCTTGCCGGAAGCATACCGGCTGCACGCATTTCCGCCTTGATATCAGCCAACTCATCCTTAGTTTCTATAGTTTGCAAAGCATATTCCAAGGATTCTATATAGTTGAGCTCTGCGGCATTATCCGCTTGTAATTGGGCGGACATTTGTTTACGGTTGCGCAGTTTTGCATATTTTTTATAGTATTTATTGGCATTGTCGGTTACGGAAAGAGCCGGATTCAACGGAATAGTAACGTCTTCCATCGTTTCGGATAATAAATTTCGGACCGTTAGAGATGATTGATGAGCCGGACGGTCATAAGCGTGAATCATTAAAAGGTCGCCATACAATTTATATGTGTCCATCTTATCCGTTTCTTTCAGTTCGGAATTGATACGTCTGATTTTTCGGCGCTGCCGGTCTGCCGCCTTAGCGGCCTTTTTTTTCAATTCCTCCTGCTCACCGCTCAGGCTGGCCGCCGTATCCTGGAATTCTTTTAAATAATCTTGAATGTAGTCATAGTGACGTCTCGGTAAGTGTGCCAAACTTTTTAGCTCGGCAGGAAAAAGAATTTCTTTTTTTTGGTCCGTATAGACGAAGGCCCCCTTTAATCCCTGAATATCCTTTCCGAGCTGTATAACGGCTGAAAACCAATCATTTTTTTCTTCTGCCGTCAAAGTTGACATGAGTGTATTTATATCAATACCCGTACGGTCCGATAATTCATTTAAAACGACTGTACTCATACCGTTAAAACGCTTCAGCATCCAAGTGCGTAAGTCTTCGTCCGAATCACCGGTGTCTGCCATTTCCGTCAATTCATGAACGGAAAAGTCAAAGGGATTCATGCGCATGAAATTGGGTGGGAACTCATAGGGATGTTTCGGATATATGGTTCGCAAAGCCTGCTTATCCTTGTGAGTCTTTATGAGTGCTTCCAAAATCATACCGTCTTCCGTAAAAATAACATTACTGTACTTGCCCATAAGTTCGACATGCATCTTGCGAGTTACTAATTGTCCCGACATATTGAGTACATCAATATTTACATCGATGATACGATCGAGATGAAGCTGAGTTATAGAGGCAATGCGGCCGTTTTCATAATATTTGCGTAAAAACATAGCCAGTCCTGTCGGTACATCCGGCGTAGGCGGTTGGTTATCACTCAGAAAAAGTCGCGGTGAACCGTCGAGTGTAATAATCAGGTGATAGAGCGATTTGTCGTTGAAAACCCGAAAATACAACCCTCGACCGTTCAGTTGATAAATTTTAGTTATTTGTCCGCCTGTCAGGGCTTGTGATAATTCTTCGACAGCACTGTGCAAGGTAATTCCGTCAAGATTCATGGTGTATCTCCTTATTATCTGTCCGTCTTTCTTAGCTATTATAGGCGATGCAACAGATTTCGTACAGGCAAGTTCTCATTTTTTTCTATCTTATTGACAGTCGGGAGTGACGGGATTAGGATACATGTATACATATACGGCATTATTGAAGGAGGTTTACGTATGCGCAGTATGACAGGATTCGGGAGCGGCACGTATAGTGATGAAAAGATTAGTATTACTGTAGAAATAAAAGCCGTAAATCAACGATTTGCGGAGTTTAATATTCGCATTCCCAGAACGTATGCAGCTCTTGAAGAACGCGTGCGACGACAATTAAAGGATGTTATACATCGCGGTAAAACGGATGTTTTTGTAACTGTAACAGAATTATCTAAAGAGCCTCCCGCTATTCATATCGATTTCGCGGCTTTAGAAGCGGCGAAACAGGCGCTAACAGAGGTTAAAGGCCGCATTTTTTCGGAAGGAGAAGCGACTTTCTCAGAAACGTCGGCTCTTATGAGCGATTGGTTCGTAACGGAAGAACAACCGACCGATACGGAAGCCATATGGCCTAAAATACAAGCAGCTACTGCCAAGGCCCTGACAGCCTTAACGATTATGCGCGAACGGGAAGGGAAAAATATAGAACTTGATTTGTCGGAACGTGCCGCCAAGGCGGAAGAATACATCAATTTTATCGACAATCATCGTGCAGATCTCAGTGAAGCTTACGGGCAACGATTACACAAAAGGATTGCCAAACTATTGGAAGAAACGGGGACAAATGTCGATGAATCCCGTATTCTTCAGGAAATTGCCGTCTTTGCCGATAAATCCGACGTAACGGAAGAAGTTGTACGTTTTAAGAGCCATGTGTTACAATTAAAAAAGTTATTGACAGAAACGACCGATGTAGGTCGTTCTCTTGATTTTCTTCTTCAGGAAATGAACAGAGAAACCAATACAATCGGTTCCAAAATACAGGAATTGACGATAACCGATGCGGTTCTTCGCTTAAAAAATGAACTGGAAAAGATTCGTGAACAAATTCAAAATATTGAATGATAGGTGAACATATGAAGACGGAATTTCTGAATATCGGTTTCGGCAACATGGTCTCAGCCGGCAAAATCGTAGCTCTTATAAGCCCCGAATCGGCACCTGTGAAACGGATGATTCAGGATGCTCGGGATGAACACGTGTTGGTGGATGCTACTTGCGGTCGAAAGACACGCTCCGTTTTGGTCATGGAGCGGGGACAAATCATTTTGTCAGCGTTGCAAACTGAAACAATTGCCCATAGAATGGGGGCTTTTCGCGGCAATGAACTGTCATTACAGGAAGAAGAAAACGGGGGTGACGTCCATGAAGACTAAAGGTATGTTACTGGTCGTATCCGGACCGTCCGGAGCCGGAAAAGGCACTATTTGTGATGCCTTGAGGCGCCACTTTCCCCACATGGACTATTCCGTATCCATGACCACGCGAGCACCGCGAGAAGGAGAAAAAGACGGCGTTAATTATTTTTTTACGGATAATGACCGGTTTGAAGAACTATTGGAAAAAGACGCCTTTTTAGAATACGCCAAGGTCTATGACCATTATTACGGGACGCCTAAAGACTATGTATTTAATCGTATGGATGCAGGACACCATGTTATGTTGGAAATAGATATTCAGGGAGCCATGCAGATTAAAAAGGCCTATTCCGATGCCGTGTGTATCTATGTGGTTCCACCCAGTCTCGAGATTTTGTCGCAACGACTGCGCAATCGCCGGACAGACTCGGATGAAGTTATACGAAAGCGTCTCGATAAAGCACGTACCGAACTGGACTGGATTGATAAGTACGATTATTTAATTGTTAACGATGACCTGGAGATTGCCGTCAGCAAGGCGAAAGCCGTCATTACGGCAGAAGCGTGTCGTTCACGACGAAATAGCGGGATTATCGAAAATTTAAAAAAAATGTATACGTTACAATAGGAGAGTGTAATTATGTTAATTCAACCGACGCTGGAATCATTAATGAAAAAAGTGGACAGTAAATATACACTGGTTACCTTGGCTGCCAAAAGAGCCAGAGAGTTGACGGACGGTGATGCTCCGTTTGTAGATGTAAATACAAATAAGGTTGTTTCCGTGGCTATGGAAGAAATTAATGAAGGCAAAATTAAATATGAAACACCTCAAGCAGGTATAAAATAAAGCGAGGGTGACTTCTCATGTCTTTGCGAGACAAGCATGTCCTACTTATCATAAGCGGCGGCATAGCTGCTTATAAGACGGCTATTATTGCCAGTACGTTACGCAAGCAGGGTGCTCAGGTTAAATGCGTTATGACAAAGCATGCGACGGAATTTATTACGCCTTTAACGTTGCGTGAGATTTCGGGCAATCCCGTAGCCGTTTCTATGTTCGCCGACGTACCGGAGTTTCATGTAGAGCATATCGCCTTGGCCGAATGGGCTCACGTAGTCCTTGTAGCACCGGCGACAGCCAATATTATCGGTAAAGCGGCCAACGGTGTTGCCGACGATATGGCGACAACCGTATTAATGGCTACGACGGCACCTGTAATGGTCTGTCCCGCCATGAACACGAATATGTGGAACAACAAAATCGTTCAAAGGAATGTACAAATCCTGAAAGATTGCGGTTATACGATTATGCAGCCCGATTCGGGAGTGTTAGCGTGCGGGACTGTCGGTGCCGGCCGTTTGCCCGCTCCGGAACGTATTATAGAAGCGCTTGAATATGTAGCAGATGAACGAAAAGAGTTGTGCGGGCAAAAGGTCATCGTCACTGCCGGCGGTACGCGCGAAGCCCTGGACCCGGTGCGTTATATAGGAAATCATTCCAGCGGGCGCATGGGATTCGCCATTGCCAGGGCGGCAGCCAAATGCGGTGCCGACGTAACTTTGGTAGCGGCTCCTACAGACCTTGTGACCCCCTTTAAGGTCAATCGTGTCGATGTCATGACGACAGGAGAGATGAAAGAGGCCGTAGATCGCTTATATGATGATGCGAATATTGTTATTAAGGCTGCAGCTGTAGCCGACTACAGGCCGGCAGTGCGGGCACAGCAGAAAATTAAAAAGAACGATGACAAATTGACGCTGAATCTGGTTAAAAATGACGACATTCTTTTTTCCTTGGGACAACGTAAAGGAAATCGTATACTTGTAGGTTTTGCCGCAGAAACGACGGATGTTATCAAATACGGCAAGGGCAAGGTGGCTAAAAAGAATCTGGATATGCTCGTAGCTAACGATATTACGGCGGAAGGTGCAGGCTTTAAGGGTACTACCAATATAGGTGCCTTTATTTACCCCGACGGGACGGTAGAAGAACAGCCGCTGATGAGCAAGGATGAATTGGCTGAAAGAATCATAGATCGAGTCATTGACATATACAACAAAAAGAATCTGTAGAGAAGAAGCGGAATTTCGAGTGAAAAGCTCGAAATTCCGCCTTTTTTCAAATGTTGTAAAAATTTATATTTACCCTTGCAATTTTTTGTGACCTACTTTATAATTATTATCAGTCAAAACAACATATAGTTCCATCAAGAGTCGGCGGAGGGAATGGCCCTGTGATGCCGCAGCAACCTTCTACTTGGAAAAGGTGCTAAGTCCAACAGCCGTAAGGCCGAAAGATGGGTAGTTATCCCCTCTTTTGTAGAGGGATTTTTTTATTTATGAAACAGGAGGTTTATACGAATGGCAAAAAACCGCGAATTTTTTACATCCGAATCGGTAACGGAAGGCCATCCCGATAAAATGGCTGACCAAATTTCCGACGGTATTTTGGACGCCATCTTAGCTCAAGATACAAATGCCCGCGTGGCTTGCGAAACCTTGGTAACAACCGGGTTAGTCCATGTTGTAGGGGAAATATCGACAAGTTGTTATGTTGATATTCCTAAAATTATTCGAGAAACTGTGCGCGACATCGGTTATACTCGTGCTAAATACGGTTTCGACTGCGATACTTGCGGTGTTTTAGTATCTTTAGACGAACAATCATCCGATATTGCCATGGGTGTTGATGAAGCTAAAGAAGCCAAAGATGCAAAAGGCGGTGACAAAGACGAATTCGACGCTATCGGCGCCGGTGATCAGGGTCTCATGTTCGGGTATGCTACGAATGAAACGGAAGAATACATGCCGTTACCTATTTCCTTGGCACACAGACTGTCTCGCCAATTGACGAAGGTTCGCAAAGACGGTACACTTACGTATTTGCGTCCCGACGGCAAAACACAGGTTACGGTCGAATATGATGACGGTAAACCCGTACATGTGGATACCATTGTTATTTCCGCACAACACAGTCCGGAAGTAACCCGTGAGCAAATTGAAAAAGACTTGATTGAATTTGTCATTAAACCCGTCTTGTCTGACGGATTATTTGATGAAAATACGAAACTCTTTATCAATCCGACCGGGCGCTTCGTTATCGGCGGTCCCCAAGGGGATGCCGGTTTAACGGGACGTAAAATCATTGTCGATACATACGGCGGCATGGCACGTCACGGCGGCGGTGCTTTCTCCGGTAAGGATCCCACGAAGGTAGACCGTTCTGCTGCTTATGCGGCTCGTTACGTTGCCAAGAATATCGTCGCTGCCGGCTTGGCTGATAAATGTGAACTCCAGTTGGCTTATGCCATCGGTGTAGCACATCCCGTCTCTATTCGCGTAGAAACTTTCGGTACCGGAAAGTGCGACCACGATAAGGTAGTTGAACTGATTCGCAAGCACTTCGATTTGCGTCCTGCCGGCATTATTAAGATGCTCGATTTGCAACGTCCTATATACAAACAAACGGCTGCATACGGTCACTTCGGCCGCAACGATCTCGATTTACCGTGGGAAAAAACGGATAAAGCCGAAATCCTTCGCAAAGAAGCCGGTTTATAAGTTCTTACATTCGGGGGGGGGCGGGTTCG
>NZ_GL538208.1:172681-611180 GCF_000165735.1 Megasphaera micronuciformis F0359 | reverse complement strand
TTCCCCCCCCCCCCCCTTTTCAGGAGCCTGTATGATTGCTCATGTCATCATTAATATAACAGCCAAAGGGCTGCAAAAAACTTTTACATACTTAGTTCCGGATAGTTTGAAAGAGCGTATTGTTATCGGAGCTCGTGTTCTGGTCCCCTTCGGCACTCGAAGGGAAGAGGGTATCGTAGTTTCTACAGAAGATGAACTCACACAAATTCCAGAATTTAAACTAAAGCCCATTCAGGCTGTTTTATCTGTTCAACCAGGAAAACAGGATGAAATTATGGCGACCGCCTTATGGATCAGTCAATATTATGTCTGCAACCTGGCTGATGCACTACGTCTTTTTTTCATTGAAAAACACGGTATAGCCTATGATTACGAAGTGAAACTTCGTGCCGAAGCGGATATTCCTGCGGCGTTAACGGAAGCGGAACGACAAGTTTTATCCTCCGTATCGGATCGGAAGGAGCATAGAGAAAGGGACCTGTTGTGCCGAGTGGATCCGCAAGCCTTGGATTCCTTGGTAAATAAGGGGATTTTATTGAGGTCTGAACGAGTTTTAAATAAGATAGGGCCTAAGACAAAAAAATGGTTGCGATTCATAAAAACGGACGTTGACAAAATATTGGCTCGTAAAAAACAACAGGCCCGATTATTGTCTTTTTTGGAAGAGAAAAAGGAAGCCTCATTTGATACTTTAATGGAAGCCGGTTACGGAAGAGCCGTAATTAATCATTTAAGCGAGACGGATTTTGTCGAAGTCTTTTACAGAGAAAAAGAGACGGTTTACCTGCCTACTGCCGCCGAAAAAGATGAAAAATGGACCTTAACGGCAGAGCAGGAAGCCGCCGTACAGGCTGTGGAAACCGATGCGACAAGCCGGACTTGGGTCATGCGCGGCGTTACGGGTAGCGGTAAAACGGAAGTGTACATGCGGCTTGCCGAAAAAATAATTCGCAAGGGCAAGCAGGTTCTTCTTCTGGTCCCCGAAATAGCCTTAACCGGACAAATTGTGCGTCGCTTTACGGCACGTTTTGCCAACGAGGTGACGGTTATGCATAGTCAATTGTCCAAGGGCGAACGGGAAAACAATCGCCGCCGTATGGCAACGGGTGAGAGTGCCGTTTGTATCGGAGCTCGCTCTGCCGTATTTACTCCCTTTGCCGATTTGGGATTGGTCATAATCGATGAAGAACACGACAGTTCGTATAAGCAAGATGAGACCCCTCGTTATCATGCCGTAGAAGTGGCAAGAAAACGTGCTTCTTATTACAAAGCTCCGGTTATATTGGGCAGTGCTACCCCGTCTGTAAATGATTATGAAAAAGCCCTTAAGGGAGAATACGGTTTAATCGAACTGAAGCATCGCGTCCTCAATCGTCCTTTACCGGAAGTAGAAGTCGTCGATATGCGCCAAGAATTGGAAATGCAAAATTACGGCGTTCTTTCGGAAAAATTGAAAGACTTGTTAAAAGATACGTTGGCAGCAAAGCGACAGGCTATTGTCTTGTTAAATCGAAGAGGATTTTCCACCTTCGTCATGTGTCGAAAATGCGGTTATGTAGTTAAATGCAAAACCTGCGATGTACCGATGGTATACCATAAACAGTCGGAACACCTGCGGTGTCACTATTGTGAGGCTGTAGCGGATATTCCCGAACGCTGTCCTCAGTGCGGCAGTAAATATATCAAGTTTTTCGGTGCCGGCACGGAACGGGTAGAAGCGGAGATTCGAGAGTTCTTTCCGCAGGCACGTGTCGTACGACTGGATCAGGACACGACGGTTCGTAAAAACAGCGGTGATGCCATTATTGAAGCTTTTAGACGGCATGAATACGATATTTTATTGGGGACTCAAATGGTCGCTAAGGGCCATGATTTCCCCAACGTAGCAGCTGTCGGCATTTTGGCGGCCGACAGTTTACTGAACTTACCGGCCTACTGGGCCGGCGAGCGAACCTTCCAACTCTTGACACAAGCAGCCGGACGCGCAGGCAGAGACCGTATTCCGGGTAAAGTAGTCATGCAAACTTACGCTCCTGAGCACTATGTAATAAAACACAGTAGAAATCAGGACTATGCGGGATTCTTTAAAGAAGAAATCGAGTTTAGACGGGAATTGTCATATCCGCCCTTCGGTAAATTGGTGAAGATTACCATTATTGATGAAGATGAAAAGGACTTATGGCGTCGAGGCAATGATCTGTATGAACGACTGAATCTGTATGCAAAATCGGAAGGTGCGGGTGACTTGGAAATCATCGGTCCTTATGTAGATATTATTAAGAAAATACGCAATAAATTCCGTATTGTTATATTAATACGGGCTCTCAATCCTGCCCCCGTTAAAGCCTTTATACACAAGGATAAGGCTTTTTGGAAGCGCGGTGTTTTAATTGATGCGGATCCGAATTTTTAAACCTCGCTGTTGTACGCTCCTACTGGTATTGTCCCCTTAAATGGGATATAATAATGGCACATCCATGCAATCAATAGAATGGAACAGAAATAAGGAGTTTGCTTGTATGTCAGCATTACGAATAGTAAAAGACGGAGCTCCCGTTTTAAAGAAAACGGCAGCTCCTGTTAAAACGATAACCAAACGCGTTAAACGTCTGCTTGATGATATGGCGGAAACCATGTATTCAGCCGAAGGCGTCGGTTTGGCTGCACCTCAAGTCAACGAGTCCCTGCAAATCGTGGTTCTTGATGACGGCAACGGATTGATTGAGTTAATCAATCCGGAAATTTTGGACGTGTCGGAAGAAACGGAATACGGCCCTGAAGGTTGTCTCAGTGTACCGGGTATATACGGAGATGTATCCAGATATACCAAAATAAAAGTACAGGCGAAAAATCGCTTCGGCAAGACTGTCATATATGAACCTGAGGGCTTTTTAGCTCGTATATTTCAACATGAAATGGACCATTTAAAAGGGCATTTGTTTACGGAAAAAGCTGTTAATTTACGGAAAGTGGATGAGTCATAATGAAGATTTTATTCATGGGAACCCCCGATTTTTCCGTACCGTCACTGGAAGCCGTCGTTGCCGCCGGTCACGAGGTGGTTGCAGTCGTAACGCAACCGGATAAGCAGCGCGGCCGCGGTAAAACCGTTTCTTTTTCGCCTGTAAAGGAGAAGGCCTTGGAGTTGGGTTTACCTGTATTGCAGCCCGAATCGGTGCGGGATGAATCGGTCATTAAGACACTTACGGACTTGCAAGCCCAGATTATTGTCGTTATTGCCTACGGCAAGATTTTACCTTCTCAAATATTGACAGCCGCCCCGTACGGTTGCATTAACATTCATGCGTCGCTCTTACCTAAATACAGAGGAGCGGCGCCTATTCAGTATGCCGTTTTAAACGGTGATGAATATTCGGGTATATCTATTATGAAGCTTGATGAAGGTATGGATACGGGCGATGTGTTGCTTCAGGAAAAAATCCGCTTGGCACCTGACGAAACAACGGGTTCTCTCTTTGAAAAGCTATCCCTCCTCGGCAAGGATGTGTTATTAAAAGTATTGGCCGATCCTGACTCTTATGAAAAAAATGCCGTACGCCAAAACCATAAGGCGGCTACGTATACACAAAAAATAGATAAGTCCATGGCTCGTATTAATTGGCAAGAAGATGCCATAGTTATTGAAAGGACTGTACGTACGTTGGAACCCTCGCCGGGTGCCTACACGTTTTGGGATAAGAAGCGCCTGAAAATACATGGAGCCCATGCCGTACAAGCTTCTACGGATAACGCGCCGGGAACGGTAATCTCCGTAAGTAAGTCGGACTTTACGGTGCAAACAGGGGCAGGGGCTTTGAAGGTGACCTCTGTACAGCCGGAAAGCCGCAAAACTATGACGTCCGCTCAATTCTTACAGAGTCATGACTTGCAGGTCGGTGCTGTCTTAGGCATAGAATAAAAAGATCGGAGATATATATGAATGTACGCGAAGCGGCATTTCATTCGCTCATAGCCGTTTGCAAAGACGGTGCTTACAGCAATATTGTCGTGTCGAAAATAATTCAAAAAGAAAAATTTACGGATCGGGACAGACGTTTTTATACGGAACTCGTATACGGAACCTTGCGTTCGTTAAACTATGTCGATTATATTATCGGCATTTTATCAAGTCGCAAAAAAAACTCCCTTGATCCGGTATGCCTGGCCGTATTACGGATGGGGCTTTATCAATTGTTTTTTATGGATAAAGTACCTCCGTCGGCAGCTTGTAATGAAGCCGTAAAATTGGCTCGTCGTTTCGGCAATGAAGGTATGGCCAAGTTTGTCAACGCTCTGTTACGTAACAGCTTGCGTCAAAAAGAACGGTTGGCAATCCCTACTTTTGACGAGAATCCGGTTCTTCACTTATCCCTGACTTGGCACCAGCAGTCATGGCTTATAGAGAAATGGATAACAGAGTTCGGACGGGATCATACCGTGACTTTATGCCGCTATTTCGATACGGTTCCTGAACTTTGTATACGTGCCAATACGGAGCGAATCGACCGAGAAGGACTTATGAAGCTGTTATCGGAAAAGGGAATTCCCTGTAGACCGGCCGAGCATGCTCCGGACGGTATTTATGCCGAAAAAAATCCGGGAATTCATAAATTAACGGAAATTGCCGACGGTCTCGGATTGATTCAAGACGAACCGTCACAATTAGTAGCAGCTATAGCGGATCCGCAAGAAAAAACCGTCATTTTCGATGTTTGTGCCGCACCGGGAGGCAAGACAACCCATCTGGCCACCTTGGGGACTAAGAGCTCAACTGTCTATGCCTTTGATATTTATGAGCATAAGTTAAAATTAATTGAAGATAATGTAAACCGCTTAGGGCTTAAAAATGTGAGAACCCGTTTGCAAGACGGAACCTCGGTAGGAGAGATATATCCGGAAAAGGCTGATTGTGTCCTCGTCGATGCGCCTTGTTCGGGTCTCGGTATCTTACGGCATAAACCGGACTTGCGTTGGCGTAAAACGGTCGAGGACTTAACCGTTTTTCCGCCATTGCAAAAAAAAATTTTGGAAAGCGCCGCCAAGTGCGTTAAACCGGGCGGTACGCTTGTATATAGTACATGCACGATGAATAGGGCTGAAAATGAAGATATTGTAAATGCATTCAGAATCAGTCACAAGGACTTTGAGGTCGTACCGGTAGGAAATGCATTCGGTTTTTCAAAAGACAGTGATTATTTGAGTATATTACCGCAAGATGACGGATTGGACGGATTTTTTATTGCAAAGTTGAGACGAAAATAATGAACGATATTTTTTCGATAACTAAAGGGCAATTACAGGATATTTTGGTAGAAGCCGGTATTAAAAAATTTCGCGCCGACCAGATTTTTCATTATATTTATAAAGAAAATATCTGGTCATGGAATGAGATGGTACTTTTACCGAAGAAAGATCGGGAGATACTGAAAGGATTATTGCCTATTTACATCCCCGAAGTAGCGGATCGACAAGTGTCGGAAGATAAAGAAACCGTAAAATTGTTGTTACGTCTTCAGGACGGACAGACTGTAGAAACGGTTTTAATGAAACATGATTACGGCAACTCCGTTTGTCTTTCGTCACAAGTCGGTTGTGCCGTGAACTGCGCCTTTTGTGCCTCGGCAAAAAACGGTTTCGTGCGTAATTTGACTATCGGTGAAATGACGGCTCAACTCATGGCTTTTCGTAAATATGTTACATCTGAACTTCATTCCGTCGTTTTAATGGGAACCGGCGAACCCTTGTTAAATTACGATAACGTCTTAGCCTTTATCCGACTTATTCATGAAAAAGACACCTTGTATCTGGGATATAGGAATATAACGCTGTCTACATCGGGAATCGTGCCGGCTGTATATCGGCTGGCGGAGGAAGGAATTCCTTTAAATTTGGCCGTGTCTCTACATGCGCCTAACGACCGGATTCGCAAGAAAATCATGCCCATAGCCGAACGTTTTGATTTCGATTCCGTAGTACAGGCTGCTCAAACGTATTTCGAAAAAACAGGCCGCAAGGTTACCTTCGAATATATTTTAATTAAAGACGTGAATATTTCCGATGCTTGTGCTTCTCAATTGGCACAACTGTTTTCACATAAAAATGTGTTGCTTAACTTAATTCCCATTAACGATAATTACGACGTCGGTTTATACAGACCGTCAGCAACGGAATCTGAACGGTTTCTCACCTATTTAAAACGTAAGGGTGTAAATGCTACGTTACGCCGTGAAATGGGCAGTAATATACAGGCCGCATGCGGACAATTGCGCATTAAGCGCAACAGTTGATAATATAATTTATCTGACGGTAGAAAGGAAGTGAAATATTGGGTATTTACGGAGAGTCCCGAATCGGCTTGGTACGAAGTTTAAATGAAGATTCTTTTTATGTAAGTGAAGACGGCACGGTTATGGTCGTTGCCGACGGAATGGGAGGCTATGTAGGCGGGGAAATTGCCAGCAGAACAGCAGTAAAGTCCGTTGCCTATTATTTCTCCAACTATACGCATGCATCTACTGAGCAGCTGACCAAGGCCATTGCTTACGCCAATGACTGTATTATCAGTAAAATCATCATCGATCCTTCTCTGGAAGGTATGGGGACAACCTTATCACTCCTTAGTCTCGTTGATTCAACCGCCTATTGGGCACATGTCGGAGACAGTCGAATTTACTTATACCGTAAGGGTATGTTGAAACAAATTACGACAGACCATACGGTTATACATGAACTCATAGAAGACCACAGTATAACTACGGATGAAGCAGAAAAACATCCGCAGCGCCATGTTTTGACACGAGCCGTAGGTGTGGAAAAGCAGCTTGAAATAGATAGCGGCTCATTTACCGTTATGAAAGGAGACCGTATTCTTCTTTGCTCCGACGGATTGTCGGCAGCCCTGTCTGAAGAGGAAATCGCATCTTATCTCTCTCACTCGGAAAAAACGGAGCGGCAAACGGTAAAAGATCTGTTTTCCCGCATTTACGATGAAGGGGCGCCGGATAATGCTACGGTTGTCTTAAAGACCGTATAGACATCGGCCGGTTTAGATTACGTGAAAGTGGTGGAATTCTCATATGATTGGTCATATTTTAGATAATAGATATAAAATTCTGGAAAAAGTCGGTACCGGAGGGATGGCCTCCGTGTATAAGGCCAGAGATATTCTTCTGGACCGTATTGTAGCCGTAAAAATATTGGATAGTAAGTACAGTAAGGACAGAGATTTTGTTGTTCGCTTCCACCAGGAAGCACAGGCTGCGGCCAAACTGTCTCACCCTAATATTGTCAATATGTACGATGTAGGATTTGATCAGGGAGTTCATTATCTGGTCATGGAATTCGTACGCGGGGAGACATTAAAAGACTATATTGACAAACACGGCCATCTGCAAACTCGCACGGCCATTCAAATAACCTTTGACATCGGCGATGCTCTTACACATGCCCATGCCAACGGAATTGTTCACTGTGATATTAAACCGCACAATATACTGGTTACGGAAGACGGGCGCATTAAGGTAGCCGATTTCGGGATCGCTCGTGCCGTCAATTCCAATTCAGATAATTTAAACGATGATTCCGTTGTCGGTTCAGTCCATTACTTTTCGCCCGAACAGGCGGCAGGTGAACAGATAGACGAACGGACGGATATTTATTCCTTAGGCGTTGTCATGTACGAAATGATGACAGGGGTCCTGCCCTTCGAGGGAGAAACGGCCCTGGGAATTGCTTTACAACATGTACAAGACGATGTGAAGCGGCCTACGGTCCATAACCGACGCATACCTAAATTGGTGGAGGACTGCATCTTAAAGGCCTTGGCCAAGGATCCGGACGATCGTTTTCAAACAATCGGCGAAATGATGTCGGAACTTCGTATGGCCCAAGGGTTCGTAACGACCAGCAAAGGGGCGTTACCCTTAAAAAATACCTTTAATACTCAACAGTTACAAGCAGTCAGACGGTATGAAAAGAAACCGGAAAAGAAGACAAATCTCTTCATGAGATTTGTCGATAAAATCAGCAATCATTCTAAGAAAACGATTGTCTTAAGTATGGTCGGCATATTTCTCATAGCTTTTTTATGGGCCTTCTTTTCATTCGGTAACTTCTGGAGTACCGAAAATATTACGGTTCCCGACGTGACGGGAAAGCAGGTGGAAATAGCCAGAGCTCAATTGGAGAAGAAGCATCTTTCCGTTTCGGTTAAAGAAGTGTCAAGTGAAGACGTGCCTATAGGTGAAGTTATTGCTCAGACTCCCTCGGGCGGATCTGTCGTCAAGGCAAACCGAACTATTTATTTAACGGTCAGCAAAGGCAATGACGGGGCTGAAGTATTAATACCCGATTTGCGCGGTCTTTCCGTGGCCGAGGCGGATAAAAAGCTGAGGGAAATTCATCTGTCTATAGGCAGTGTCACTTATGCTCCCAGTGACGAGTATGCGGACGGAAAGATTATCAGCCAATCGCCGTCATCTCCTGAAAAAGCTTCTAAGGGGGCCAAAGTAGATGTCGTAGTCAGCAAGAATGACGGTAAGAAGGCAAAAGATGCCCCCAGTACTATCGGTCAGTCCTTGGACACGGCTATTACTACCCTCCAAAATGCAGGGTATTCTATCGGCACGATTAACGGTATCGATCCTAATAAGTCAAACGCTATGGCCAAAGTAACGGCTCAGACTCCGGGAAGCGGTAACTCTGTCGACTTAACCATCGAATACGCTTCTTCTTCCTCTTCTTCGTCAGCATCGACACATACGGGTACGGTAAATATCAGTATTCCCGGTGGTGCTTCCAATCAACGTGTGCAAATCGTCGTAGAGGATAACAACGGATCTCGAACGGTATATGATCGTATGCAGTCCGGCGGTGACAGAGTTGAAAAGAACGTAAGCGGTACGGGCCGAACACGGGTTAAGGTCTATATTAATAACGCCCTTGTCCAGGAAGAGGAACTATAAGCATGCCCATCGGGAGAGTCGTAAAAAATTATAACGGATACTATTATGTCGACACGGGTACCGGTGAATTGACGGAATGCCGCCGTCGCGGAAAGATAAAAGAAAAAATCTTTGTGGGCGATAAGTTGGAGTTTACGGCCACTGATGCAGGTAAAGGAATTATTGAAAAAATTCTTCCTCGCTTCAATCTTCTGAAACGACCGACAATCGCCAATGTAGATGCTATGGTGATTGTCATGGCCGCCGCTTCGCCGGATCCGAATAAAACACTTGTTGACAAGATGTTGATGACTTGTGAACACGGAGGGTTGACACCTGTTTTATGTTTCAACAAGTGTGATTTGTCAAAAGATACGGGACATGAATATGCCGCTTATTACCGTCAATGCGGTTATACGGTATATCTCGTATCGGCGGCTACAGGGACAGGTCTGGATGAGCTTAAACAGGGCTTATCAGGTAAGGTAACAGCTTTTGCCGGCCCGTCCGGCGTCGGTAAATCCAGTCTTTTGACAGCTATTGCGGGTAAGGAACTTCACGTAGGCGAAGTGAGCCGAAAAATCGGTAGAGGCAGACATACAACCCGTCATTCCGAAATTATTCGGGTCGATAACAACACGTATGTCATTGATACGCCCGGCTTTTCGGCCTTGGATTTCGCACATATGGAGGCCAAGGCTATTGCAGCCCTTATGCCGGATATACGAAAGTTTGCACCTCATTGTCGGTTTGCGTCCTGCCTGCATCGGGCCGAGCCGGATTGTGCCGTGAAACAGGCTGTAGCAGACGGACTTATTGCCCCTGAACGTTACGAAACATATTGTAAAATTTTGGACGAATTGTCGGAAAGGAAGTAATACATATGATTCAAATCGGGCCTTCCTTATTATCAGCCGATTTTTCAAATCTTAAAGCGGAAGTACAGGATATTGAACGCAGCGGAGCCGACTTTCTCCACCTCGACATGATGGACGGTCATTTCGTGCCTAACTTAACGTTCGGTGTACCTTTAATTGCCGCCTTGAGAAAGCATACGAACCTGACCTTTGATGCTCATTTAATGACGGAATGTCCGGAGGTATATATTGATGAATTAGCTCATGCCGGCGTTCAATATATGACAGTTCATGAAGAAGCTTGTCCTCATTTGGACAGAGTTCTTCATAAAATTAAAGAAAGCGGTATGAAATGCGGAGTAGCTTTAAATCCTTCAACGCCCGTATCCTCGTTGGAATGCATTGCTTCCTTAGTAGATTTGATCCTCATTATGAGTGTCAACCCCGGTTTCGGCGGTCAAAAGTTCATTCCCTATGCAGTTGATAAAATAGGTGATGTGACGGAACTTCTGGCAACGGTAGGGAATGATAAAGCCGTTATTGAAGTAGACGGAGGTATTACAGCCGATACTATCGGTCCCGTAACGGCTGCCGGAGCCACTTGGATTGTAGCCGGCAGTGCCGTCTTCGGTCAACCCGACAGAGCCGAAGCTATCCGCGCCTTACGGGGCGGCATCCTTGTTTAACCGTAGCTCGTATGCTATAATTTAAGTAGTAATCACAACAGTATAAGATAGTCTTTGAGGCGAGGTGAGGAAGCTGGGCTTTCAATTCCCGACCGGCGGTTATAGTCCGTGAGCTCATGCCGAGTTGAACCGGTGCAATTCCGGTACCGACAGTACAGTCTGGATAAAAAAGACAGTGTTTTTTATTGTGTTCTTAAAAGGCTATCGGTTATATACCGATAGCCTTTTTATATAACCGGAAGAGGTGAAGCGGTTTTGGAAGAAACAGCTTATATGGAAGAAGCACTGAATCTGGCACGGATGGGATTGGGGTATACATCTCCCAATCCTACGGTCGGTTGCGTTATCGTCAAAGACGGTGAGATCGTCGGCCGCGGTTATCATCATCAGGCGGGTACTCCTCATGCCGAGGTCTGGGCTTTGCGCGAAGCTAAAGAAAAGGCAAAAGGGGCCACTGTCTATGTTACCCTTGAACCGTGTGCTCATTACGGTAAGACGCCTCCCTGTGCCAGGGCTCTCGTTAAGGCCGGCGTAGCCAAGGTAGTCTGTGCCATGCTTGACCCCAATCCGTTGGTAGCGGGTAAAGGGGCTGCTATTTTGCGTAATGCCGGTATCCCCGTCATAGTCGGACTTATGTCCAAAGAAGCCGTTAAAATGAATGAAGTGTTTATTAAAAACATGATAGTTCATAAACCGTTTATTGCCGTTAAACTGGCCCAAAGTCTGGATGGATGTACAGCTTCTCGAACAGGGAAATCAAAGTGGATTACAAACGATACGGCTCGACAAGAAGGGCATTACCTAAGGTCTTTGTATGATGCTATTCTTGTAGGAATTAATACAGTCGAGTCGGATAACCCCCTGTTGACCAGCCGTACGACTCGTCCCGGACACGAAAGGCCGAAACAGCCGACACGAATTATTCTCGATTCAACAGGTCGCATTGATTTACAGGCTCTTTTGGTAACGGATAAACAGTCTCCTACGATTATCGTAACGACAGAACGCTGTCCTGAAAGTAAACGACAGGCTTTAAATACGGCCGGTGTCGAAGTCATCGTGGCAGCTGCCGATGACGAAGGTCGTATCGATTTAAACGGCCTTATGGATACCCTATATAAAAAAGGGATTTGCAGCATTTTAATCGAAGGCGGCAGTACGGTTATCGGCTCATTCTTCGATGAAAACCTTGTTGATAAGCTTTATGTATTTACCGGCCATATCATTATGGGCGGCAAGGGAAAATCATCGGTAGGGGGCAAGGGTATCAATGAACTTTCAGAAGCACCGGAACTTGAATACGAGTCCGTGGCTATTCGCAATAATAATATATTTATAGAGGCGTATGTAAAAGACCGGGAGGGTGCTTATGTTCACTGGAATCATTGAGGAAACAGGCACTATTGCCGGTATGGAACGTCAGGCTGACTCTATTCGCTTGACCGTACGAGCCGACAAGGTTTTGGAAAATACGATTATAGGTGACAGCATTGCCGTTAACGGCGTTTGTCTCACTGTCACGTCTATGACAAGCAGTTCTTTTTGTGCCGATGTAATGCATGAAACCATGCGGCGGTCGTCCTTTAAAGATATTCGCAACGGCAGTACGGTGAACCTGGAACGAGCCGTCGCCGTAGGCGGACGTTTAGGCGGACATATCGTGAGCGGACACATTGACGGTACGGGGACCGTTTCCCGCATAGTCCGAGACGGTATAGCTCATGTATACTACATTACGGCCTCCGACGACTTATTGCGTTTTATTGTGGAAAAAGGCTCCGTTTGTATTGACGGTGTCAGCTTAACTGTCGTTTCCGTGACGGACACGGAGTTCTCCGTATCCCTTATTCCCCATACATCGGGTCATACGACCTTGTCGGAAAAAAAGGCCGGTTCCGTTGTCAACCTGGAAACGGATGTCATAGCAAAGTATATTATGAAACTCACCGTTCCGTATGAGAAAAAGGGCGGCTCTTTGTCATTACAAACACTTTTGGAAAACGGATTTTAAATTTTTATATTAAAGGAGATATATTATGGCACAGATTAAAGAAGGGCAATTACTCGGAGCAGGTCTTAAAATAGGTATTGTTGTAGCTCGTTTCAACGAGTTTATCGGCAGTCGACTCTTAGGCGGTGCCTACGACGCGCTACACCGTCACGGTGTGAATGACGACGATATTACGGAAGCTTGGGTTCCCGGTGCTTTTGAAATCCCGTTGGTAGCTCAAAAAATGGCGGAATCGGGAAAATATGACGCCGTCATTTGCCTCGGTGCCGTAATTCGCGGTGCTACATCGCATTATGATTTGGTATGCAATGAAGTAGCCAAGGGCATTGCTCAAATCAGCCTTCATACAGGTCGTCCCGTTTTATTCGGAGTCGTTACGACGGAAAATATCGAACAGGCTGTAGAACGGGCCGGTACGAAAGCCGGCAACAAAGGCTTCGATGTAGCTGTTTCGGCTATTGAAATGGCTAATTTATTAAAAGAAATCTAATCGGCCCCTTTTCGGAAAGGACGGCTCCCGATGCGTTTTGCGACGGGAGTCTTTCTTACGTATTTAACGACCGTTCGTTCAAAGTTGTAGAGGAGGCATATATGTCTATTCATATAGGAGCCAAGCAGGGGAGTATTGCCGAGACGGTTCTGTTACCGGGAGATCCCTTGCGAGCAAAATACATCGCCGAAACGTATTTAAGTAATGTGGAGTGCTATAACGAAATTCGCAATATGCTCGGATACACGGGTATCTATAAAGGTAAACGGCTGTCCGTTCAGGGAACGGGTATGGGCATTCCGTCTTTTTCCATTTATGCAACGGAACTCATCAAAGAATATCAGGTGAAAAACCTGGTACGTGTCGGGACTTGCGGTGCCATGCAAAAAGATGTAGAAATAGGCGACGTTGTATTAGCTCAAGCCGCATCGACGGATTCATCGCTTATACGAAATATATTCGGGTCTACAATCGCCTTTGCTCCGACGGCCGACTTTACTTTACTCTACACGGCATATAATCAAGCCGTAAATGCCGGGCTAAAGGTAAGAGCCGGAAATGTTATTTCCGTCGATCGTTTTTACGATGAGGAAATTGATAATGATAAATTGACCGACTTCGGTATTTTGGCAGTTGACATGGAAACGGCCGCTCTTTATACTTTAGCTTCACGATATAAGGCCAAAGGGCTTGCTCTCTTGACAGTAAGCGATCACTTAATTACAGGTGAACATGCCGACGCCGATACACGACAAACAGGATTTAACGATATGATAAAGACTGCTTTGGAAACGGTCACATCCTTGGAAGGAATGCCGTAAACTATGAATATATTGAAAAGATTATTGTTAGGATTCTTAATATTGGCCGGTCTTTTTATAACCGGCTGCGGACCGGATACGATTCGCGGCAAAGAATATCCTATTAATGATGAAAAAACGGCAGCAGACGATACCGATCTATCTATAGATGAACGAGTACAAAAGATCGTCGACTCCATGTCCGACGAAGAAAAGATCGGACAAATGATGATGATCGGCATTCAAGGTACGACCGTAACGGATGATACCCGTTATATGCTTACTCAATACAAAGCGGGAAACATCATTTTATTTGATCGCAATATGCAGTCACAGGAACAAGTCAAAGAGTTGACGACAGACCTGCAAAAGGAAAATCCGGCCAAGGTACCTCTTTTTATAGCTGTTGATGAAGAAGGCGGCGATGTAGTACGAATGAAGAATGACTTGCAAGCTCCGCCGTCACAGCAAGCCGTCGGCATCAGCGGAAATCCCGGAACCGCTAAAGACTATGCCTTTTCCGTAGGTATGCAATTAAAAGGCATGGGAATTAATATGAATTTTGCGCCTGTTGCCGATGTGAGTGCGACCGATTCCCGTTCATACGGCGGCAACGCTTCTCAGGTATCTAAGTTTGTCGATGCAGCCGCCTACGGCTATGAAGCTGCTCATATTATGTACGGATTAAAACATTTTCCGGGGATCGGTCGCAGTGCGGTAGATTCTCATGAGGCGTCCTCCGTTATTACAACTTCCAAATCTGAACTTTTCCAAAGTGATTTAATCCCTTTTACAAAAACCATGGCCTCTCACGATACGACCAAATTCGTTATTCTCGTTTCGCACCTGGTTTACACGGGATTTGATGCAGAACATCCTGCCTCTTTGTCCTGGCCCATTATGACGGATTTACTGCGTAACGGCTTACAGTACAAGGGATTAATCGTTACGGACGACATGGAAATGGGAGCCGTTACGGGACAACACTCATTCCGGGACTTAGGAGTCATGGCGATTAATGCCGGTGCCGACATAGTTCTGATTTGCCACGAATATGGTCATGAAAAGGAAGTATATGACGGTATATTAGCGGCTCTTAAAGACGGACGAATTCCGCGTAGCCGTATAGAGGATTCGGTTAAACGTATTGTAAAAATAAAGTTATTGCACTTGAATGAAGAGAAAAACAATTAGAGGTACAAGTATGAAAGACATGAAATATAAGGATTTTATCGTCCATTATACAAGTGACGATAACATTCGCCTGGCTGTAGCCGTAACAAAGGATATTACGGAAACGGCGCGAACAAAGCACAACTTATCCCCCGTAGCCTGTGCGGCATTGGGACGCACTATGACGGGAGCCCTATTATTAGCCGGCGATTATAAAAATAAAGAAGGTGTAACCATTCGCATTGACGGTAAGGGGCCTTTGGGAGTTATTCACGTTGATGCTTTTAATTCCAACCGAGTTCGCGGTTATGTAGATACCCCCGTTGTCGATTTGCCGCTGAAACCGAACGGAAAATTGGATGTAAGCGGTGCCGTCGGTACGGACGGGGAAGTAACGGTAACACGATTCACGCCTGAAAAAACAACCTATACGAGTCGTTCTCCTATCGTTTCCGGAGAAATTGCCGAAGACTTGGCTTATTACTTATATACATCCGAACAAGTCCCGTCAACCATTAATCTGGGCGTTCTTGTCGATCGCGATTATTCAATTGCCGCTTCCGGAGGGTTTCTGGTTCAAGCCTTGCCCGGAGCATCAGACAATGTGTTAGCCAAAGTAGAAGAAAATATAAAGAAGATTGGCCAGATTACGACATGGCTGACCGAACATCCTAACGGAGAGGGTATTGCCGAAACGATTATGGAGGGTCTTTCTTATAAAGAACTGTACAGACAGCCCTTATATTGGCGGTGTACCTGCTCCTTAGAACGAATTGAAAACGTGTTATTGTCCTTACGACAAGAAGATAAGGAAGCACTATTATCCGACCCCCAAGTCGAAATGACTTGCCATTATTGCGGCACACGTTACGTCATCAGCCATGATGAACTCGTAGATTTATACGAGCATCACAAAAAATCATCAACACCTAAGGAGTGATTGTCTTGAGTCTCATCGGAATTATCGGCGGTACAGGTGTTTGCGATACGACTATGCTTAAAAATGTACGCCAGGAAAAACTGCTCACCTTTTTCGGAATGATTCATTACTTGCGCGGTACATACAAGGATAAAGAAATTGTCTTTTTGCCTCGTCACGGTCGTACTCATTCCATTCC
This sequence comes from Megasphaera micronuciformis F0359, assembly GCF_000165735.1. Classification (GTDB taxonomy): domain Bacteria; phylum Bacillota; class Negativicutes; order Veillonellales; family Megasphaeraceae; genus Megasphaera; species Megasphaera micronuciformis. Next base: position 595,103 of record NZ_GL538208.1, on the reverse strand, counting down.
GCCTCATTTAATTAATTACAGAGCCAACATTTTAGGTCTGAAGAAGCTCGGCGTTTCGGCAATTTTTTCAACGACTGCCGTCGGTACGATGACTTTGGACTATAAGCCGGGTGACTTCGTATTGCCCGATCAGTTCATCGATTTTACTCATTCGCGTCATGAATCTTTCTTTGACGGCGGGGCCAACGGCGTTGTTCACGTCGATATGACAACTCCCTATTGTCCTAAAGTGCGGGATGCCGTTATGCGTGCAGGTAAAGAGTTGGGCTATGATGTAAAAAACGGAGCTACTTATGTTTGTTCCGAAGGACCGCGCTTTGAAACGCCTGCAGAAATTAAAATGTTCCGACAACTGGGCGGTGACTTGGCCGGTATGACGACGATTCCCGAAGTTTGCTTAGCGAAAGAAGCGGAAATTTGCTATGCTACAGTTTCTATGATCACCAATTATGCAGCCGGCCTGACAGATCAGGTTCAGACTCATGAAGAAGTAAACGAATGTATGGAAGAAAATAATAAGCGCATTCAGAATCTCATTATGAAGGCCATTGATCTTTACGAAGACGAAGATTGCGAATGTCGTCATGTTTTAGCCGAATACGGCGGGTTTAAGGCATAATGAAAACACTTACCTGGGAAAAGAACACACTCATTCTCCTCGACCAAACTAAATTACCTACTCAAGAAGAATATTTACAATGTTCATCATGGCGCCAAGTAGAGGAGGCTATTAAGGTTTTAGCCGTACGCGGAGCTCCCGCTATCGGGGTAGCTGCCGCTTATGCCGTTGTCTTGGCAGCTTTGGAGTTAAAAAAAGAGACCGACTTTAGACAAAAACTGGTCGACGTCATCATAACCCTTGATAAAGCCCGTCCTACAGCCGTCAATCTGCATTGGGGCTTGGAACGTATGAATCAGGTTATTCAGGAGCACAGAGATGCATCGGTAGAGACTTTGATTGAAGCTCTTGAAGATGAAGCGAAGTTTATTTATGCCGAAGATGTAGACGTAAATAAGTGCATCGGCCGATTCGGAGCGGAAGCTCTCATAGCCCGTATCCGCAAAGATAAATTTACCGTTTTAACGCATTGTAATGCCGGGGCTCTGGCAACGGCCGACATAGGTACTGCCTTGGGCGTTATTCGGAATCTGCACGGTAAGGGACGAATCGCCAATGTATTTGCCGACGAAACGCGGCCTTTGTTGCAAGGTGCCCGGCTTACGGCTACGGAATTACAGGCCGACAAGATTCCCGTCACCTTAATTACGGACAATATGGCGGCTTGGGTCATGAAAACGCGTCAAGTTGATGCCGTTATCGTCGGTGCCGACAGAATTACGGCAAACGGAGATACGGCTAATAAAATCGGTACGTACGGAGTGGCTTTGGCTGCCAAAGTCCATGGCATACCTTTCTTCGTCGCCGCACCTATATCTACCTTTGATTTGAGTATGAAAAGCGGTGAAGAAATCCCTATTGAAGAGCGCAATCACGACGAAGTACGGAATATACAAGGAGTACAAACGGCACTTAAAAATACGCCCGTATTCAATCCCGCCTTCGACGTTACACCGCATGAATATATAACGGCAATTATTACGCAAGACGGGGTTATCGATCATCCCGATACGTTAAGCATCGCCGAATTTTTCCGAAACAGAGAGGAATAAGCAGTTATGACTTCAATCATTCGTAACCACGACCTGGCCGCAGCCGGTCAAAAGAAAATTGCCTGGGTAGAACATTATATGCCGACCTTAAACAACATCGGAGAACGATTAAAGAAAGAACAGACTTTTCAGGATAAAACAGTGGTCGTCAGTGTTCACTTAGAAGCCAAAACGGCGTATTTAGCCCTTGTTTTACATCGAGCAGGAGCCAAGGTCGTCGTCACGGGCAGCAATCCCTTATCTACACAGGACGATGTAGCGGCAGCCCTCGTGGCTGAAGGCCTGACTGTTTATGCTACCTATAATTGTACGGAAGAAGAATACTTTTCTTATTTAAATGCGGCTCTTGATCATAAACCGCATATCATCATTGATGACGGCGGCGACTTGGTTCACCTCTTACATACAACGCGTAAGGATGCACAGGAGCGACTCATAGGCGGCACGGAAGAAACAACGACAGGCGTTATCAGACTGCGCGGACTGGAAAAAGAAGGAACCCTTCAATTTCCCATGATTGCCGCCAATGATTCGTATTGTAAATACCTCTTCGACAATCGCTACGGTACGGGCCAATCTACCTGGGACGGCATTATGAGAACTACCAACCTGACTGTCGTAGGTAAGCGCGTCGTCATTGCCGGTTACGGCTGGTGCGGGCGCGGTTGCGCCATGCGTGCAAAAGGCTTGGGTGCTCACGTTATTGTAACGGAAGTAGATCCCATTAAAGCCATTGAAGCCGTCTTCGACGGTTTTGAAGTTATGCCCATGGAAAAGGCTGCCGAAAAGGGCGACATTTTTGTCACCTTAACGGGCGACAAGGACGTGATTACACGTAAGGACATGGAAAAGATGAAAGACGGCGTCCTCTTGGCCAATGCGGGGCACTTTGATGTAGAAATTAACAAGAACGATTTAAATGATTTGGCAGTACGACACTTTGAAGGCCGTCATAATATTGAAAGTTATGAGCTTTCAGACGGACGAATTATTAATCTTCTGGCTGAAGGTCGACTGGTCAATCTGGCTGCCGGCGACGGCCATCCTGCTGAAATTATGGACCTGTCTTTTGCCGTTCAGGCCTTAGCCGCCGAATACTTGCTTCATAAGGGTAAGTCTTTGGAAAATCGGGTATATGTCTTGCCTAAGGAGACGGATATGGCCGTAGCATCCGTAAAGCTGCATTCCATGGGATATGAAATAGATACTCTCAGTAAAGAACAGAGAACTTATTTAAATCTTGACTAAAGGAGACCGGTACGGTGGCAAAAACACTGATTAAAAACATAGGCCTATATCGTAATCACAAAATAACGGAACATGGCAATATTGAAATTACGGACGATCGTATTACGGCCTTTCCCGAAAAAATCGAGGACATATCGGCATACGTTACGGTTATAGACGGCAAAGATATGCTGGCTTTGCCGGGATTTATTAACACACACAATCATATTGCCATGACGGCATTTCGAAGTTATGCGGATGATATGCAGCTCATGGACTGGCTGGAAAAGAAAATTTGGCCGGCGGAAGCCTGCTTGAATGAAGAAGTCGTATATGCCCAAACCATGCTCGGTATTGCCGAAATGATTCGTTGCGGCACAACCGGTTTTGCCGATATGTACTTTTTCATGGACCAAGTAGCCGAAGCAGTGAAAGATTCGGGAATTCGTGCCTGCCTGAGCCGCGGTCTGACGGGGATTACACCCAATGCAGACGCAGCCTTACAAGAAAATCTCGACTTTTATCGCACGTGGCATAATAGTTGTGACGGCCGTATTACAGTTATGTTCGGCCCCCACGCCCCCTATACATGCCCCGAGGAATATTTGTACAAGGTAGTAGATACAGCCCGTTCTGTCGGTGCGGAAATCCACATGCATTTAAGTGAAACTAAGGCGGAAGTGGATAATCATAGAAAACAATACGGATTATCACCTATTGCCTGGGCCGATAAGGTAGGGGTATTCGATTGCGGTTGCTTAGCGGCTCACTGCGTTCATGTCGATGACGAAGATCTGGAGATTATGGCTCGTAAAAAGGTACGTGTAGCCCACAATCCGGGCAGTAATCTGAAGTTGGCCAGCGGTACGGCGCCTATCGGCAAGATGCTGAAAAAGGGGATTACCGTATCCTTGGGTACAGACGGGGCCTCAAGCAATAATAATTTAGATATTTTTGAAGAAATGCGACTGGCAGCCCTTATCCATAAAGGAGTAACTTACGATCCGACGATCATTCCCGCCGAAACGGCAGTAAACTTACTCACTGAAGGCGGAGCCGCGGCCTTGGGTTATAGGGATGCGGGAAAATTGGAAATAGGGTATAAGGCGGACATTACCTTAATGGATCGTGAAGGACTCCATTGGTATCCTCGCAACGATGTCTTATCTCTGTTGGCCTACAGTGCCAACAGCATGGACGTAGACACGGTATTTATAGACGGAAAACCGGTTTTAAAGAACAAAGAATTCGTCACCTTGGATATTGAAAGAATTAAAGCGCGGGCAGAAGAGACGAAAAAGCAGTTATTGGCTGCCGTAGAGTCGGTATAGCGGTAAAAGCGTTCACACAAACAAGTGTAGAACGCTTTTTGTCGTATCATTAACATAGAAGGGATGGGAACTACTTATGACAGGAAAAAAGGGAGCCGCAAAGTGGTGCAAGGGCATTCCCGAATTAGAGTCCTTGACCTTGATAACGCAGGAGCGGATTTGTACTAAGGTCGCCAAGCAGCTGTTAATCGCTATGATGACCGTTATATGTGTTTCCGTCACAGTTTTCATATATCTTTCGTTTCAATACCCCGAGCTGGCGGCGTATATGGATGGCATAAACAATGCCCTCCTAATTACTATGATTCACAAAACATCTCACCATAGCTTGACCGGAGACTTCATTGCCGTATTTACTCCCCTCGTGCCTCTGCTTTTCGTATTATTCGGTCCTCCGCTTTTAGTGTTCTTTACCTTAAAGAAACCTTTGTTAAAAAGAGAAGCCCGAAAAACTCTTGCAACCTGGCGCTTAGAGACCGATTCTGGTATGAGAACAAAGATTACCTTTGTCGAAGTGCAAAAAGCCATGATTGCCTTAGAGATAGGAGATATATACTATTTCATCCTGTATTCGCCTCAAGGTCTTATGGAATCTCCCTTTATGCAAACAATGCGTGAAAAAACGGGGACCTTTATCCTGGAAGTCAGTAAAGGAAATGAGAAAAAAAGCACCTTGTTCAGTTGTAGGAGCCTTACAAGGGGAGATGTCCTTTCAACCATGAAAGAGTATAGAGAACGACATATTATCCCTCAGACAGATACGTGGGAAGTTATAGGCACGTACGATAAAGTTGAAGCTGAACGGGCGCAAGCACAAAAGGCCGCTTTACAGCAAGAACGCAAAGATACTTTTATTCGCTTAGTCGGAAACCTTTCAGGAAATGATGCCAAGGTCATAAAAGAGGCTCATAAGTTTCTGAAAAACCCCATTGCCTTTTTTTATAAGACCAAGGCTGACAAACCGGTAAATACGGATGTAAGTGAGACCGACATGCGTCAGGCCTTACGGGATATCTTAGTTCAAAACCGCATCGCCGCTGCATTACCTTGTAGTACATCGGCAGATAGTTTTGTACAAGCCGTAAACAATGTATCTCTCGTTCGTAGCCACCCTGAACTTACACTCACACCGGATATTTTTTCCGCCGATCCTGACGGCGAATCGGAAGATTTTGCTCGAAAGATAAATAAATATTGGGAAAACACTCAATTTCGTATAGTATCCTTATATACGGATTCGGACTTATTCGTGCTGCTCCCCGTAAATCTGATCGACTTGGAAGCGTTACAAAAAGAAGCCGTAACAGTCGGTAGTAACATCATCTATTTAGCTCCTGGCGACGAAAGTAATGAATAGAGAGGAATTTCTCGGATAAAGAAGCCGTAATAACGTTGTTTCTACGTACATACGGAGGCTTGAAACGTTAATAGAAGGGGAATATTATGTTTACCCAACTTTCGGATAATTATTTTATTGGACCGGCTGTAATCGGTTTAATCATTGTAATTCCTATTATTTTTATTGCTATGCTGATCATATTTTTCGGTGTTCGTTTTATAATACACTGCTATCAGGGGACAGCCTGGACGCCTTATCATATAAACGGAGATATTCTCCATGTCCACAATATCTTTAACAATACTTTTGACCTTTCTCAAATTATTCGTATAGAGGCTCGAGAAATATATACGAAATCCTCTTTTACGTCAGGAGGAAGCAGATACCTGGTGCGTCTTTACGGAAAAGATAACGTTCTTTATGGAGCTATGAGTATTTACGGTACCGGTAAACTCTATAACTCTTCGGAAGCTTCAAAAAAAGCCGTGTTCGAATTTTTTTCACTTATGGAAATGCGAGGCATTCACTGTAGTCTTGAGGAAGGTCAGTAAATATCTCCCTCATAAAAAGTGTAAGTATATGCCCTTCGAATTGAACAGTTCGTTAATGAAATGCTTGAGTCTCGTAAATCTCAGAAATATTTTATCGTTAAAAGGAAAGGCTCCGATGGATAAATTTAAAAAACATATATTTTTTATAGCAGCACTCTTAGTTCTCGTCTTTATTCTGATTCCGTTCTTCGGCAAGCTCTTTTTGTACGCTGCCGCCTATGTTATTTGGGGAATTATGGCATTCTTCGTCGGCAATGTTCCTTTAAGTGACGTCCTGAGTTGGTGGCAAGACTTATTATAATTAACGGGAGATAAGGTAATGGACCTGATTGAAAAAATAAAAAGCATTGAAAAATACGTGTGCGAATACTTTGAAGACTTGGGCATGGATGACCCGGTGGAAGAGGGCTGCTTTGCGGAATATGAGGAGGTTCGAGGCGCTACTGATAAGGAAATTCACGATTTTGAAAATCACTTCAATATAGTGCTGCCTAAGGACCTGAAAGAAATATATACATATAAAAACGGCAGCCGCTTTTTCCCCTTTCTACCGGCATTCATTGATAATCGTGACTATTCATTTACCCTTTTATCCTTGGAAGAAATTAAACACTTAAAAGAATATTTTCAAAATAAAAACGCATTGTTTACGGATTTTCCCGACTATTTTTCAAAAGAGGAGATAAAAAGGCAAGCCGATCCTCGACTGCAACCGTACCTATTTCATAAAAAACGAATTCCCTTTGCACAATATTGCGATTCCTGTTACTTAATGCTCGATTTTATACCCGGGAACCTGGGACAGGCGGGACAGATTCTTTGTTATGTTCACGATCCGGATGAGGTTCTTTATGTATGTCCGGATATTACGTCCCTTATAAATGATATTCGGGAAAATATTATTACAACTTCTTAACAAAAATGAAATATACTGGAAAACTACAAGAACCTTTATTCATTTTTTTGAAAAATCTTATGTTTTATGATTAAATGATAGAAGAGTTCTCATTTTACCGATAACACGGAGGCCTGAATGGTCACACTTGCTGTATGTATTGTGATTTTCTTACTTCTATTTTGGGCCGGTACAGTCTTAATGTGGAAATACCGTTTTCGCCTTAGTCGAATGGCCTGTAAACAGATTCAAAAACCTGTAAAAGAAGATGAAAATCAGCCTCTTCGCGAATTGCCGTACGCCTGGATAATACTGATAGTATTCGTTGTCATATCGACATTGGAGATGTACTTTGATATGCCTTCTATCGGTATGGCGGGACTTATTTGGAAGGGCATCCTTGTCGCCCCGGCTTTGCCTATATCAGTATCCGCCTTCGTCTTCGTCATTTTAACGAACAGTGTGAGGCCGAACCGAAAAATCGTCTACATAATTACGACCGCCTTTTTTGTACTCATGGGGTTCACCTCTTCATCTACTGCATTAAGCGGAATCGAAGACCTTATACGCGGACCTGTAACAAAAGAACTTATTTTGGAGCAGATCATGTATGAAAAAACATGGTCTCGCGGATCCGGTCGTTACACCGATCTTTTTCCGTCACAAAGTAGCGGACGCTTCAACATTATGATGAGCAACGGGAAGGGGAAGTATGTACACTTTTCCGTTTCACCGCAAGATGAAGCCTTTCTCGACGAGATGACGAAGGGATTGACATTTCATAACAATCCGGTCAAAGTCGAAAAACTTAGGCAGTCGGTGGAAGAAAAACATAAAAGTTTTGCCATGTATCAAGGTGATGACTTTGATAACTACAGGGAAGTCCGTTATAAGGTGACTTATTATCCCGAAAGTTGCGTTTTCATACAGACTGAGCGCATCGACGATACTTAGTGATATAAAACATCTTCATGTTTATATAAATTTAAAAATACAAAGGAGAATATCATGATTTCACCCTTCGACACACATCCCGCTATTTTCAATCGAAAAGACGGCTCCGTCTTAACAATCAGCCGTAACGGCGTACTTTGTAAGGATAAAAACGGCAAGGTCACTTGTGACGTCGACTTTGACGACGTGAACGGACTTCATTGTTCAGGCTATTTAAACTCAAACAATAACTATCAGATTATCTTCAGAGGTACGGACTGGAAAAATTTAACTGAAGTGGATACAGACTGCGAAAGCCGTGACGATTGCCATAATATTTTTGAAACAAAGGCCCTTATTGCCGCCTTTCTTCGTAATAAACTGACAGCCGATTTTCCGGCAAATTTGGAGACACTTGACCTCCCCCTTGATTATTCCTATTTAAAGAGAAAAGAAGTTCGTCTTCAAAACGGAAATCTCGTCTTCGGCAATACTTCAATTCCTATTAAAGATATCCGCCGCGTACTCTGTATGGCTGCAGGAGCAATTAACAATCTTTTGATTTACACATCGGAAAAGGGAGAAGCCAAGGGCTTCTTTAAGAAACTGTTTGATAAGGCGGATATGACCATTCCTCTGACGGCCTTAACCGTATCGGTCATCAATGCCATCGTTGCCCGAAATACGGGACACGGTATAGATTTTTCTCGTGGCAACAATTGGGACCAGAAAGATTCAAAATATGTTATCATCCGCTATCTTGATTCATCTTATTACTACGACAAAGACGGTACTACATCGACTGAATGGCAAAAAATGGCCGTTGAACGTACAGCTTCTTACAACTATGATATAGCCAATTGGCTGGAAAAATAAAATCTATGACGGGATAGAGGGGACTCAACTCTCTATTCCGTATTTTTAAAATCTGAAAAGGCGGACTCCGATAGCGTTAACTATCTCGCCTTCGTTGGAATTGAGGTATACATTATGATGGCCGGCATGGGAAGTATTATGTATATATTCATTGTTATAGGCATAGTTTGCCTAATCCTTTCAGGCTATAAACTAATGCATTTCTTCGGCTCTAATGCCAAAGAAGGATACAATATTCTTCACTTTACGAAAGATTCCGTAACTATCAATACGGGATTTTTTCCGCCGACGTACAAACTAAAAGATATTGCCGAAGTCCGTTTTTCGAAAGGTCGTGCACGCGGCCGTATCAGTACCAGCAGCTATATCGGCTATTTGCAGGTTATAAAAACAAACGGTCACTCGGGTCGATTAATCTCTTTTGACGGCAGTGTGTATTACCGCTTTGTAGTTATTATTACGAATGAGCGCATTATAGACTTATCAACGGAAATTTTAATGAATGAATTTCGTCAACGAGGTATCTTGTGTATTAAGGAATGAAATGTATGAGATATGACATTTATTCTATATGATTTTCTGGCCCGTTACTGGGGACTTCCGACGGGACTGTTTTTGTAGACCGTAGCTGTTATACGGACTATACAAAAGGAGATTCGGACTGTGGAAAACACCTTAGGTCTTCAAATAGAAATAACTAAAGAACTGAACGAAAGGCTCATGAGAACTTGTGATATCCGTTTTTATGAAGAACTTCAACAGCCTCAATTTTCGGGAAACGGGGAAGTGTACTCGCATAAATGCCAAGCCTTTGCGCACGACGGCAGCGGCGGCGAGTTTGTTCTTCTCGAAGACGGAAGTATCGGCTTAATCAGTAGTGAGGGGAGTGTAGGACGAGTAGCTGACAGGTTGGACGACTTATTGACCTTCTTAGTTAACGGTGCAAATATTTTCGATTTCAATTATATAAATCTATATAAAAACAAAGAGTTACTCCGAACTTTCTGTATGGCCTATCTGAAGAAAATACGTAACGAATATGCCGAAAACCGAACCGATTGGGACGAAATACACGGCGCCTTGGCAAAAAAATTATCCGTATCGTTTACTCCGGAAAACTTGCCGGAATTAGCCGAAACATTCTACCAAGCCGCTACACGCATACCGACCTTTACAGGCTCTTACCAAGGATATACGTGTGACTCCGTCCTTTCAGATATTTTTCCGCAGTGGATAGGAACCTTATTACAAATGACTAAAGAGGATTTTGAAAGCTTGAGCCATAAATAGGTAATTTACAATATACAATCAATTTTATGACAATTTTCCTTTATCTATGGACTTACGTGCCGTACTCATAGGATAATGATAAAAATAATATGTCAGGGGGAGTTTTTATATGGCTACTTGGATGGAAAAGGACGTATTGATTGAAGGCATTTCATCGGTTTTGGGGCCTGCGTCATGGACACATGCAATTGACGACCCGGATTGTATAGCGTTAGCACAGCAGCAAGGCCGACTATATAGAATGAGTCCCGAAGAAATCGATTATAAAAAAGAAATGGCTTTTATAAAGTCCAAGAAAGCCGCCTTAGAAAAATCAGCATCTGTAGACTAACATGTATAAAAAGCGATGAACTCGAACCAAATATCGAGTTCATCGCTTTTTTCTTTTTAATAATTTTATTCTTTATTTCCGGAATTCACGCCATTACCGTAAAAATTATCGGGAGAATTTATTAACTGCACAGTAATGATAACGGGCAACTCCACCTGTCCTTGAATCCAATTTTTAAGACGTTCTACATCACTTGTACTTAAAGGGGATGCTACAAGAACTTCTACAGCAAATTTATCGGATTTAAAAGAATCCGTATTTTTTTCTATAGATATCAAAGAGCCGCCTCGAATTAATTGTACTTCAGGAAATAATATAGGGGCTTCCTTGTTCAATCGTTTAATAATCGCCCTATTAGAGTCTTGGTCACCCTTATTTGCATACATCAAAGAAACATTTCTATTATATTTTTCTTTAGATTTTTTAATCAATTGACGAACTTCATCCGAATCCAAACTTTCTTTTCCCTGAATAATTGAAAGCTTTACTTTTTGCAACTGCGGATACGAATTCAATGTATGCTGGAGTTTTTCTATTTCGTCATCGCTTAAGGCATCACCAACCAGATCCACCCTCAAAATATTGTCCTGAAGGGAATAGGAAACTACACCGGTCTTTTCAAACTCCATTTTTTCTGAAATAAATATTCGTACCTGCCTATCTTTCAAGCTATCTTGCACGGTTTTATCTGCAAAATAAAGGCTTGGCACGGTAATAAGAAGCCCCATTATAATTAAGATTATTCGCTGTTTACGAAAATGCGCTTCATGAATGTTACCGTGTAGAGGTATTCCTAAAATTTTGAATACTAAAAATGCTGACAGGGCTATAAAAAAAGCATTTATAAAGAATAAATACATAGCCCCCAAGAAAAAGTCGGCATTACCCCCGGCAATACCGTATCCGGCTGTACAAAGCGGGGGCATCAATGCTGTAGCAATGGCTACGCCGGGAATAACATTGTTCTTTTCGGTTCTCGTATTGCCTATAGCACCTGCAATACCTCCGGCTAAAGCGATTAAAACATCCCATATCGTAGGACTGGTTCTTGCCAATAATTCATCCGTAGTTCCTGTTAATGGGGATATAAAAAAATACACGCTAGCCGCTAAGATTGCAAAAACTACCTGAAAAACCATATTAATCAGAGCTTTTCGGATAAAATCCGTATCATAGGTCGCCATTCCGTATCCGGCAGCTAAAATATTACCCATTAAGGGGGATACAAGCATAGCCCCGATAATAACGGCCGTACTGTTTAAATTTAAACCGACACAGGCAATTATAATAGCCGTAACCAGAATAATTAAATTAGATCCGCCTATAGTCATGTCGGATAAAATTCGATCATTAATAACTTCATATGATGCAGCATCCGACTTTAAATCAATTATTTTATTCCATTTCTCCATGTTATTTATAACCTCATATAATAAAATCTATTCTTTATTTTGACTAATCAAGTATAGCAACAATAGTGGTGCTATACAACAAATTTTTATAAGCATAGAATAAAAGAACAGATATATATTGAAACACAAATAATCTCATTGTATAATACGGAGTAGTATTTACTTCCGATAACGTTAATTTATCGGAAGTAATAATTGGGGAGAAATGATAGGATATATTCCCGTATCAGCTTTAAATAGCCTTCTTATCTTCTTTTAAGGAGTTTTTGTATGAACTATGATGAACTGGATCACTTTTATATCGGTCGCCCCGCGGCAATTCAAAGAAATTCAAAACTTACTGCCAAGGCCCGACAAAGTATTTATATTGCCAGAGCCGATAATACAATTGATGCCTACGCTTCCGACTGGAAAGATTTTTGCGATTGGTGTGTTCAACATAAACAGGAATACTTCCCGACAAGGGCTGAAACAATTGTCAATTACATTAATGATTTGGCCGATAACGCCAAGGCTAACACTATTGCCCGCCGCGTCAGCGCTCTTACGGAAAATTTCGATGCTGCAGGCCTTACGGATAATCCTTGCCGCCTGCCCTTGGTAAAAGATGCCGTACGCGGTATTAAACGAATGAAAGGCACCATACAGCAGGGAAAGATGCCTATTTTATTCGATGACCTCGTAGATATGTTGAGGCATATCGAGGGACATGAGGCTGAACAGGCTCGTGATCGGGCTATTCTGCTAATCGGTTTTTACGGAGCCATGAGACGGTCCGAAATAGCCTCTTTACACGTAGAGGATTTGCAGTTTTCACGCTTAGGTCTGCGTATTACCGTACGCAACGCCAAAACAGATAAAGCCGGACAAGGTCAAGTGATTTCCATACCGGCCATAGAAGATAAAGAAATAGATGCCGTCACGGCCCTGCAACATTGGTTGCACCTATCGGGTATTACATCAGGCCCTGTATTTAGGGGCTTTACAAAAAATAAGACCGTTCGCAAAACCGCTATATCCGATAAGTCTGTAGCCCTGATCGTCAAAAAACATGTTGAGGCCGTCGGTATGGATTCGCAATATTTCGGAGCCCATAGCCTACGCCACGGCTTCGCCACATCGGCAGCCCAGCATCAAGTAGATGAACGCAGTATTATGAAACAGACAAGACACAAGTCCCAATCGGTTGTACGAAAATATATTGATGAGGCTGACGGCCTTATCAATAATCCTGTTTTCAAAATTACGGAACGGTAGTAGACTCTTAGAGACTATGTAAAAGACCCTCGGAGTGTCGACTTACATTCCGAGGGTCTTTTATCTTATATTTTATTTACTTACAGGTACTTTTAAGACCTGACCGGGATAAATATCCTGATTATGGCCGAGATTATTGGCATCTACAATGGCATAAACGGTACTACGTACATCCTTATTATCGGCTGTTGAGGCGGAGGCTATTTTCCAAAGTGTATCACCTTGATGAACCGTAACTGAAACAAATTCTTTTTCGGTCTGATTATTCATCCAACCGATTTGAGTCAAAGAAGCAACTAAGATGACGGCAATAAGGATAAAGCGAATATTTTGAAGTCTTCCGTTACTTTTTTTAGTTTTGCGTTTCATATATATCACACTCCTGTATGTATAAGTCCTTTTATTAAGAACAAACGTTTAGCGAACGAATGTTCTTTCGTTAGATTTATTATATCGCCGAACACTTGTTCTGTCAAGAAAAAAGGAAACAAATGTTTGCTTTTCTATTTGAGATTGTTTATAATGAAACCATCTTAAATGGGAGTGATATGCTATATGCTGAATCCGGAAACCTCTTTGACTACTCGACAACGTCAAATCTTAGACTACATACGAAAATGTGTTCATACCCTCGGCTACCCCCCGTCAGTCCGGGAAATTTGCAGTGAAGTAGGCCTTAGTTCTACCTCTACCGTTCACGGCTATCTTACGGATCTGGAAAAATTGGGATTTATTCGCCGAGACCCTTCAAAAAACCGAAAGATAGAACTTCTTGACGAGGGCACGTGGCGTTCCAAAAAAATCGTTCCCCTTCCCTTGGTCGGTACGGTCCGTGCCGGTGCTCCCATTACGGCAGAAGAATGCGTGGAAGACGTCTATCCCTTTGCTGCCGAGTTTATCGGTGATGATGACTGTTTCATGCTTACAGTCCGCGGTGACAGTATGAAAGACGCCGGAATTTTAGAAGGCGATTTACTCATCGTTCGTCAACAAAGTATGGCTCGAAACGGCCAGATTGTCGTAGCTCTTGTCGATGATGAAGCCACGGTCAAACGCTATTACTTTGAGTCTGATCATATTCGCTTACAACCTGAAAACGATGACTATGAACCGATTATTACACGAAACTGTCAATTATTGGGTATCGTCATCGGCGTCTTCAGGACCTATTAAAGAATGCAAAAAGCTCTGATTCGTGTTATTTACGAATCAGAGCTTTTAATTTGTTCTTTTTATAAATAAGATATGATAACCTGCGTCATCGTTTTAGTATCGTCCTTCTTGAAACCGTCTTTATACAAATCCGCTGTTCTCCACCCGGCGTTCAGAGCCTGTTCGACAGCCGACTCTATAGCCCGTGCCGCCTCTTCTTCATGTAAAGAGTGGCATAATAACATAGCTGCCGATAAAACCGTAGCCGAAGGGTTGGCAATTCCCAAGCCCTGAATATCCGGAGCCGACCCGTGAATAGGTTCGTATAAGCTTGTCGACTCACCGATGCTGGCTGAAGGCATCATGCCGATAGAACCTCCCAAAACGGCGGCTTCATCACTGAGAATATCGCCGAATAAATTACCGGTAACAATAACATCAAATTGTTTCGGATTTATAGCCAGTTGCATAGCACAATTATCTACATAAAAATGATTCAACTCAATCTCACCGTAGTCTTTACTCATTTCCGTTACAGTGCGTCGCCAGAGCCGACTGGTAGCCAATACATTGGCCTTATCTACGGATGTAACCTTACGACGTCTGTTCTTAGCCGCCTCCATGGCAAATTTTGTAATGCGCCGTACCTCAGGTACACTGTAGTTTTCCATATCCCAGGCTCGTTCTACGCCGTTATGAATTTCTTTTTCACACTTTTCACCGAAATAAATACCGCCAATGAGTTCACGATCAATAAGAATATCCGTGCCCGTAACGATTTCCGAAATATGGTTAAACCTTTAACGCAAGTTACTATTTTACACATTAATTATGATATAAATACATAGACCTTTTCTTTACATTCATTTTTACAAGAAATTTTATCGACTCCACTTCTTAATTATGATATGATAAGTATGTTGTTATTATGTTTTATGGGAGGCTTGTCATGAAAGAATATAAACCGTATAAATCCGGAAAAGTTCGTGAAGTATATGATGCCGGTGACAGTATTATTATGGTAGCCACGGATCGAATTTCCGCATTCGACCATATTTTGAAAAACCGTATTACTCACAAAGGTGCCGTGCTGACACAAATGTCCAAATTTTGGTTTGACTTTACATCCGACATTTTGCCGAATCACATGATTTCAGTCAATACGGACGATATGCCCGAATTTTTCCGTACAGAAGAATTTAAGGGAAAGAGCATGAAATGCCGTAAGCTTACGATGCTTCCCTTGGAATGTATCGTACGAGGCTATATTACAGGCAGCGGTTGGGCAAGTTATCAGAAAAACGGTACGGTCTGCGGTATTAAATTGCCTGACGGCTTGCAAGAGTCTCAGCAACTTCCGGAACCTATCTTCACCCCCAGCACTAAAGCGGAATTGGGTGACCATGACGAAAACGTATCCTTTGAAGAAAGCATTGACGTACTGGAAAAAGCCTTTCCCGGTAAAGGCCGTGAATATGCCGAAAAGGTTCGGGACTACACGATTGCCTTGTATAAAAAATGTGCAGACTACGCTCGTACTCGCGGCATTATCATTGCCGATACGAAGTTTGAATTCGGTATTGATGACGCAGGCCGGGTAGTCTTGGGTGATGAAATGTTGACTCCCGACAGTTCTCGTTTCTGGCCGTCGGAAGGCTATGCTCCCGGAAAAGCTCAACCGTCTTACGACAAGCAATTCGTTCGCGACTGGTTAACGGCTAACCCCGACAGCGACTACTTATTGCCTGATGATGTTATCAAAAAAACGATTGCCAAATATATAGAAGCTTATGAATTACTGACGGGAGAAAAATTCTCATTCTAATCACAACGCCTTGGTTTCCGACTACGAAATCAAGGCGTTTTCATGTATGAAATACATATGTATCTCTCTTATGTGTCAAAATAAAGATATTCTCTTCTTGCCCCCTTTCAAAATACAACATATACTTATATATGATACTCTAATTTTTTCAAAGGAGCGTGTATTATGACTGAAGAAAAAGGGTTCTTAGACCGCCTGTTTAAATTACAGGAAAACGGTACAACCGTAAAGATTGAGTTTCTTGCGGGTATTACTACTTTTATGACCATGGCTTACATTTTGGCCGTCAATCCCATTATTCTAAGTGCTGCCGGAATGGATAAAGGGGCCGTTCTTACGGCAACAGCCCTGGCCTCCTGCTTGGGGACTATTTGTATGGCCGTCTTTGCCAACTATCCTTTCGCCTTGGCACCCGGTATGGGTTTAAATGCATTTTTTGCCTATACCGTCGTTTTACAAATGGGATATTCGTGGGAAACGGCTTTGTCCGCTGTTTTTGTTGAAGGTATTATTTTTATCATCTTATCTCTGACGAATATTCGAGAAGCACTCTTTAATGCCATTCCTATGACCTTAAAGAAAGCCGTATCTGCGGGTATCGGCTTATTCATTGCCTTAATCGGCTTATTCAACGCACAAGTTATCGTTGCTAACCCGGCTACCAAAATTTCACTTTTTTCTTTTAAAACCTCCTTAACGTCCGGTACCTTTCATACTGTAGGTATTACGGTTGTTCTGTCCCTTTTAGGTGTTCTTTTTACGGCTATTTTAATGGAACGTAAGGTGCGCGGTAACATTCTCTGGGGCATCCTGTTCACTTGGATTTTAGGCATTATTTGTGAGCTTACGGGTCTTTATGTTCCCGATCCGACACAGCATATGTTCAGTGTTATTCCCGACTTTTCCGCAGGCTTGGCAGCCTTCACTCCTGCCAGCATGGAACCGATTTTCGGCAAGATTGCTTTTGAGCAAATGTTATCCCTCGACTTTTTCGTCGTCATGTTTGCCTTCCTTTTTGTCGATATTTTCGATACCTTAGGAACCCTTATCGGCGTATCCTCCAAGGCGGGGATGTTAGATAAAGACGGTAAACTGCCTCATATTAAAGGCGCTCTTATGGCTGATGCCGTTGCAACTACTGCCGGTGCCGTCCTCGGTACAAGCACGGTTACAACCTTTGTTGAAAGTGCTACAGGCGTCAGTGAAGGTGGCAAAACGGGATTGACTGCCATGTTCGTAGCCTTCTTCTTCCTCGTTTCCCTCTTCCTGTCCCCCTTGTTTTTGGCCATTCCCGCCTTTGCTACGGCACCGGCTCTGATCATCGTCGGCTTCCTTATGTTGGGAGCTATTACAGGCATTGAATTCGACGACTTGACCGAATCCATTCCCGCCTACTTGACAATTATCGCCATGCCCTTCTGCTACAGCGTATCGGAAGGGATTTGCTTCGGCGTTATTTCCTATGTTCTCATTAATCTCTTAACAGGCAATCATAAAAAGATTAGTCTTCTCATGTATATTCTTGCCGTTCTCTTCATCGGTAAGTATATTTTCATTTAATATTTTTTCGTGCTTCAATCACCGCGTCATTGGATGCGGTGATTTTTTTTACCGTTTCATATAATACTCGTTGTTCAAAGGGTTTATACTTCTTTAAGCCTATGGTCAGATTTTTTTCGTCTTGTAGGTCTCTGAGAAGCTTTAGAACTTCCAGTCGTTTCTTGGATATTCCGCTTTGACGACAACGATCGGAAGACCATTCTTTATCAAAAAGATCCGTTCTTCCGTGTTTTAAGTGCAGTCTGAGAGTCGTAAGACTGCGCTGTCGTTTGGAAATATAGGGTTTGAATTCATCTATAAAGGCCACAAGCTCTTTTTCTTTTCCCGCATACAAGTAAAAGTCGATTAAGGCATCGTACATATGGGTAAACCCCGTTACAGACATACCGTGAAGACGTCTGTCCCTATCCAGGTCACAGACATACCGATAAAGGTCTATACATTCACGAATAACTTCTTCACGGTCACTGATACCGCTTTTAAGAGCAAATTCTTTTATCTTACCGGCCATATAATAAATATCCCACGGAGCTTCGTATATAAAGCGTCGATCCCTCATTTTCTCCGGAGGCAAAAAGTTATTGCCAAGCCCTTCATAGTGCTTTATCGTTTCAATAGCCCTCTCCAACCGTTCATATACACTTCGGCGTATCTCACGATTCTTCACTCCCATATGAGGCTCATAACCCAATAAAAGACACTCTTTTTGCAAGATAGACAAAGGTCCGTACAAATCAAGTGCACAACGGCAAAAGCCGTAACATGCACGCACATAAGGTCTCAAAAAACCTCTTCCATTCTCTTTTTCTTCATATCGTTCCATAACTTTCTCATATAAATAGAAGGCCTTTTGCTTTAATGAATATCTGTCGGCAGGGCTGCCATCATGAATATAAAAAGATGCACGCCTATATACAAGCCTGGCATATTCATACAATTCATATTCATTGGCTTGAAAATCGCACAGTTTTTCATAATACTTTTCAGCCAAACGAGCCAAGTCATTTCGGTCATATTGACCGAAGGTCTCTCCGTCATACCACGCTTGGCGATAAATATCAGCCAAAACGGATATGATATAACGGCTTTCCCCTTTTTCTTTAAGTCTTAAAAACAGAGATTCACTCAAGACAAGATATTTCTTTCGTTCTGAACTCTTTTTTAACGCATGTACATAGGCCTTACTGAGCGTATACAAATCTTTATCCGCTAAAGTCTCAGGAATTTTTTCTTCCGCGCCTAAACGACGTACGGCTTCTTCCCAACAAAATTCATGTTCGCCAGCCACAGCATATCGCCTCCTTTAACCTCAGTATGAAGTAGTATTATTAAAACAGGCGAATATAATGAATTAAATTTACATAAGAAAAGACGCCCTACAAAGGGCGTCTATGAAAGTGATTTATTAATTTCTTCCAATAAGCCTGTAACGAGATCTTTCTCCGAAACCGTGCGTAAAATCTCGCCGTGCGAAAAAATAATACCGCTACCGGCACCTCCGGCTATGCCGAAATCCGCTTCACGAGCCTCTCCGGGACCGTTCACTACACACCCCATAACTGCAACTTTTAAGGGTGCATCAATATCGGCCAAAGCCGTCTCCACCTCTTTAGCCAAATGAATCAGTTCTACCTGAGTACGTCCGCACGTAGGACATGAGATGATTGTCGGTCCGAAATGCCTTAGTCCCAATGCGGATAAGATGCTTCTACCGGTCTTTACTTCCTCAGCCGGATCATCTGTAAGAGAAACGCGAATAGTATCCCCTATACCGGCATACAATAAACTGCCGATACCGATAGCCGACTTCACCGTTCCGTCTCGCAAAAGACCGGCTTCAGTAACCCCTAAATGAAAGGGGTAATCCACTTTTTCAGCTAACAGGCTATAAGCCTCTATCATTAAAGGTACATCCGAGGCCTTTAATGATATGACCAAATTTTTATAATCCAGGTGCTCACAAATCCGAATATGGCGTAATGCCCCTTCAACCATACCTTCAGCTGTAGGATGACCATTGTAAGTCGCTAAAATATCAGATGGTAAGGACCCGGCATTGATACCGATGCGAATAGGTATGTTACGTTTTTTAACAGCATCTACTACGGCGCCTACACGGTCATCGGAACCGATGTTTCCCGGATTGATTCGTAATGCGTCTACCCCACTTGAAACGGACTCCAACGCCAGTCTATAGTCAAAATGTATATCCGCTACAATGGGCACGGGAGAGTCCTTCACAATATGTGATAACCCCTTGGCCGCTCTCATATCGGGAACGGCAAAACGAATGATTTCAGCTCCGTATGCCGCCAATCGTCCGGCATCTGCACTGCCCTTCACATAGTCGGCAGGATTGACGGTTGACATAGTCTGGACCGAAATAGGGGCCGAGCCGCCGATAACAGTTTGTCGAAGCTTAACTTCACGACACTTTCTTCTCTTCATAAAGTCCTCTAAAATCTGCTGATGTCCTGCACAAGAGCAAAAATAAACATGGCTCCTAAAATGATGACACCTGCCATTTGAATATAGTACAAGGCCTTCTTCGGCATTTTCCTACGCGTAATGCCTTCTAATAAGATCAATATAATATATCCGCCATCCAACATGGGAATAGGTAAGAGATTTAAAATCCCCAAATTAAGACTTAAAAAAGCCGTAAAGGTTAACAAGTTTACGAAACCCACAGATGCCGCCTGACCGGCTAATTGAGCAACACCGATGGGGCCGGCTAACTCCGCTTTTTCCGTACCGGAAACCATCCTATATAATCCGGTAAGCATCATTCCGCCTAAGTCGACAAGGCGATTTACTGCAAAACCTGCCGCCTCGCCTACCCCAACATATTTCGTTTGGATAGAAGGCATAACTCCCAGCAGAGTTCGTCCTGTCTTTTCGTCTGTCTTAGGAATGGTGTCGACCGTAATTCTACTGCCGTCTCGTTCGTACACGACAGGCACTACTTCTCTTTGATGAGCCTCGATGGCTTCGGGTATATCTATCCAGCGATTGACGGGCGTATTCCCGACGGATATAATTCGATCTCCCGGCTCAATCCCCGCCTCTGCCGCAGCGGAGTTCTTAATAATCCCGCCTACGATAGGGTCAGGCAACACACTGGAAATACCGGTACTGAAAACAATTCCCCATAAAAGCAAAAAAGCCAACAAAAAATTCATTAAAGCACCGGCGCTGATAACAAGCAGTCTGGAGCGAACGGGCTTGTTTAAAAACGATCTCTCGTTAAGCTCTTCCTCATCCGACATACCGGCAATTTTATTAAATCCGCCTAAGGGAATAATTCGCAATGAATATACGGTCTCACCATACTTACGGCTGTATAATTTCGGCCCGAAGCCGATAGCAAATTCATCGACTTGCATGCCCGTTAATTTGGCTGTAATAAAATGCCCCGCCTCATGAACAAAAACAATTAAGCTGAACACAAAGACGGTAGCTGCCAAGGTAATACCCACGCTAAACTCCTTTCCCGAACCTAAGCCGCCAATACAAGGTAGGCATATACCAACGGTGCCGCAAGCAACAAGCTGTCAAAGCGATCTAAAATTCCGCCGTGACCGGGTATAACATGTCCCGAATCCTTAATTCCGTAGGTTCTCTTCAACACAGATTCCACCAAATCTCCCAAGGGTGCCGCGATACCGATGACAACTCCTATGATCAAGGCATGGAGAACGGAAAAATGAAAACATAAGGAAAAGATAATAGAGGTAATAATCGTACCGATAAATCCGCCTAAAGCCCCTTCAACGGTCTTACCGGGACTGATAGTAGGACAAAGTTTATTTTTTCCCAAGGCCCGTCCCGTAAAATAAGCAAATGTATCGCTTGCCCATGTACAAAAAAGGAGGAGAAACATAAAAAAGCGTCCCGGCTCAAGCATTACCGCTGCAAAATCATTGACATAGTAGGACCCGATAGTACCGCTACGCAATGCTAAAACCGAAAAAAATCCGAGAGCAATATAAGCGGCTCCGTAAAGAGTCCGTGCGCTATCTGCCAAGGATATGTTTTTATGACGAATAACCGTACGTACCCAAATGCCGACAGGCAACAGAACAGCGGCTAAAGTCATCAACTTTACACTGTCAAAGGCAAAGGCGGCCAACAAAAACAGAAGCCAACATGTAACGGCTCTTTCGGGTATACCCTTACCTTCAGTTCCCGTCATCTTTACATACTCAAACCAACCGCCTACGGCGAGTAAAGCAATAAGGGCGAAAAAAGGCCAACCGCCTTCATAAATTATAAAAATTACGGCTGCACCGCCAATCAGGCCGGACGCCACACGTGTACTCAACATTTCTTACTCCTCATGCAAACCGCCAAAGCGACGATCTCTTCCCTGATAAGATTTGATAGCTTCTATAAGCGTGTCTTTTGTGAAATCGGGCCAACACAGGTCGGTGTACCAAAATTCGGCATAAGCGATTTGCCATAATAAATAATTACTGATACGTAAATCCGCCCCCGGGCGAATTAATAAATCCACTTCATTTTCAGGTGCTGTATACAAATAAGTGCTTATCAACTCTTCCGAAATCTGTGAAGCATCTATTTTTTTATTCTCCACATCTTTTACAATCGACTTTACAGCTGTCGCAATTTCCCCGCGACCACCGTAGTTGACAGCCACATTGACAATAAGCCCCGAATTCTTGTGCATAGAAGTTTCCGCCGTATTAAACAGCTCTTGCAGATCTTTTGACAAGCGGGTTCTGTCCCCGATAAATCTCAATTGTACGTTTTTAGCATCCAAATCGGCAAGATTTTTCTTTAAATACGTAAGCATGAGATTCATAATATACGAAACTTCTTCTTCCGGTCTCTTCCAGTTTTCCGTGGAAAAGGCATAGACCGTAAGCACCTTGACTCCCAGTTCATCAGCAGCTACAATAATCTGCTTCAAGGTATCCGCTCCGGCTTTATGCCCCGCACGCCGAGGCATGCCGCGGCGTTTGGCCCAACGGCCGTTACCGTCCATAATAATGGCTACATGGTGAGGAACTCGTGTCATATCTAAGGTCAAATCATCATGTTGAACCTCTATATTCGATTTCTCTTTGGAAAATAAATTTCCGAGCATACCCTAATTCTCCTATTTATGCAGTAGCTTCTTTACAGTTTCGCCGGCTTCCATTCGGGGATTGGCTACCAATTCGACGGTACCATTTGCCTCTTGCCGGACTCTTACTACATATAAGCGATCCAAATCAGCATGAAAGAAACGGCTTGTCGACTCTGTCAGGACAACTGTATAATTTATATTCTCTCGCTCTAATGAAGATTTGGCATACCCTAAGGGCATGCCAAATAAACTGTATATATCCATTATACTTCCATTACTTCTTTTTCTTTTTTATCTTTAATTTCATCTATTTGCTTTATCTTCGCATCCGTAATCTTTTGGATTTTCGTCTGTGCTTCCTTGCTGTCATCTTCCGTAATTTCTTTCTTCTTTTCACTCTTCTTTACGGCATCGTTCGAATCACGTCGGATATTGCGTACGGCAACTTTAGCATCTTCCGCCTCTTTGCCGACTTTTTTGCTTAATTCCTTACGACGCTCTTCCGTAAGTTGAGGAATTTCAAGACGAATAATCGTACCGTCGTTATTGGGATTTAAACCCAGGTCGGACTTCAAAATAGCCTTTTCAATTTCACCGAGCATAGTACGTTCCCACGGAGAAATAGTAATTAAACGAGGTTCCGGAGCCGATACGTTAGCCACTTGATTAACCGGTGTCGGTGTTCCGTAATAGTCGACGGATACACGATCTAACAAGGAGGTGCTTGCCCGACCGGTCCGAATGGAAGATAAGTTACGTTTAAAATTCTCAATCGTTTTATCCGCTTTAGCCTCACACTCATTTAATAATTCTTGAATTTCCATTGCCGTCACTTCCTTATCGCAAATATATTAACTATATGATACCGTTTTTATTCCCCTTTGTCGACTATCGTACCTACTTCTTTCCCTGATGCGGCGTCTACAATGTTACCGGGAATATCAATGGAAAATACGAGGATGGGAATATCGTTGGTCATACATAATGTCGTAGCCGTGGCATCCATAACTCCCAGTTCTTTTTTGATAACATCCAAATACGTCAATCTGTCAAATTTCTTAGCGTCGGGATTCAGTTTCGGATCGCTGTCATAAACTCCGTCAACGAACTTTTTAGCCATTAAGATAGCATCGGCTTCAATTTCGGCGGCACGCAATGCTGCCGTTGTATCCGTCGAGAAGTAAGGATTGCCCGTGCCGGCTCCGAAGATAACAACGCGACCTTTTTCCATATGACGAATAGCACGACGACGAATATAAGGTTCCGCCACCTGTTGCATATTAATAGCTGTCTGAACGCGTGTAGCTACACCGAGCTTTTCCAAAGCATCCTGAAGGGCCAGAGAATTCATAACTGTTGCCAACATGCCCATATAATCGGCCGAGACTCGATCCATACCTTCGGCACTGCCTGAAAGACCGCGCCAAATATTACCTCCGCCCACAACAATGGCCACTTGAATTCCCTGCTTCGTTACCGTTGCAATATCACGGGCAATGAGGTCAACCGTCTTGGGGTCAATACCGTATCCCTGTTTTCCCGCCAAGGCTTCACCGCTTAATTTCAAGACGATTCGTTTAAAGTTTCTGTCCATCTCTGTTCCTCCCGAAAGCATTTGATTAGAAAATAAGAGAACACGGTTGGGTGTTCTCTTATGGGTATCTCTTTTATTTAGCTTGTGCCATTACTTCCGCTACGAAATCATCGTTACGTTTTTCAAGACCTTCGCCCAATTCATAACGAACATAACGGCGAACATCGATTTTTTCACCGATCTTAGCAACAGCTTCCGTAATAACCTGTCCTACAGACTTGTCGGAATCTTTAATAAATTCCTGATCAAGCAGGCAGTTTTCTTTATAGTATTTTTCAATACGTCCGACAATCATCTTTTCAACGATCTTTTCAGGTTTTCCTTCATTCAAAGCTTGCTGACGAAGTACTTCTTTTTCATGTTCAATAACATCTTCGGGTACTTCTTCGCGCTTCAAATATGCCGGTTTGGCAGCTGCAATCTGCATGGCAACGTCTTTGCACAATTCTTTAAACCCTTCAGTTTGTGCAACGAAGTCCGTTTCGCAGTTTACTTCAACCAAAACACCGATACGGCCATTGCCGTGAATATATGAATATACGAGGCCTTCAGCAGCAACGCGGTCAGCTTTCTTAGCCGCTGCCGCCAACCCTTTTTCACGTAAGAAGTCGATAGCTTTTTCTTTATCTCCGTCTGTAGCCACAAGAGCTTTTTTGGCATCCATCATGCCGGCACCGGTAATTTCACGCAACTCTTTTACCAAAGCAGCTGTAATCTCCATGTCTTTACCTCCGATATTGTTATGTATATTTATCTGACAATTAGCCCGAATAACCGTCTTTTACTGCTTGATGAGCATCTTCCTGCCAAGATTCAAAATGTTCTTTCGCATCTTTACCGATCTGAGCATCATTATTATAATCACCCAATTCGGTTTGTTCTTCGCCATCCATCGATTCGCCCTGACGACCTTCCATAATAGCGTCGGCAATCTTTCCGGTTAACAATTTAACGGCACGAATAGCATCATCGTTTGCCGGAATGGGGTAATCGATAAGATCGGGATCGCAGTTCGTGTCTACCGTTGCGATAATGGGAATATTCAATTTACGAGCTTCGGCGATAGCGATTTCTTCTTTTTTCGGATCGATAACGAAGAGCGCATCGGGAACCTTCTTCATTTCTTTAATGCCGCCCAAATACTTTTGGAGTTTTTCCATTTCATGTTTGAGAAGCGTTACTTCTTTCTTGGGAAGAACGTCGAAAGTGCCGTCTTCAGCTTGTTTTTCAAGAGTTTTTAAGCGTTTTACGCGTTTTTCAATGGTCTGGAAGTTGGTCAACATGCCGCCGAGCCAACGTTCGTTGACAAAGAACATGCCGCAACGTTCAGCTTCGTTCTTAATGGATTCTTGAGCCTGCTTCTTCGTTCCTACAAAAAGGACCTTGCCGCCTTCGGATGCCAAGTCACGAGCAAAATTATACGCTTCGTCCAATTTCTTAACGGTTTTCTGCAAGTCGATAATATAGATACCGTTGCGTTCCGTAAAGATAAAGCGCGACATCTTAGGGTTCCAACGACGGGTCTGGTGACCGAAATGAACGCCTGCTTCCAATAATTGTTTCATTGATACTACTGCCATAATATGTTTCCTCCTGTTTCTCCTCCGCTCGGTCATCACTTGTCGCTACCGTAAAAACGGCACAGTAACAAGCTCGACGATGCGTGTGTATTTAAACCTTAATGATTATATCATAAAGAAAGTCGGGTAGCAAGGATTTGAAAAGCAATAAAAAAGGGCTTACGCCCCTTTTTACTCGAGAATATACACTTGTACGGTACGACGACCGAAAGCCATGCACGAATCATAACTTTCCATACATAAATCAATACGGTTGCCCAAAATATCACCGCCCGTATCTTCCGCTACGGCAATGCCGTAACCGGGAATAAAAACCTTAGTTCCCAGAGGAATGACACGCGGATCGACGGCAATTTCGCCGTATCGTGCACGAGTGCCCGTATAGGTAATACCGCGACCGTCTCCGTCAGTCGGCAAGTACGCTGTCGCCACCATGGTCAATACTTCCTTATATTTGGAAATATCACCCGTATTGATTTCTACTGTTTCCTTAGTACCTATTTTACGAATAAGGGGCTTCATTTCGGAGATGAGTTCCGTCTTTATGTGCTCCTTACCGACAACCTGTCCGTCCAGACTGACAATATTATTCGTTACTCGCTTACGCCCGTTAACACCTTCCTGGACAATTTCTTCACGTCCCTGACCGATAGATTCGTCGGGAATACTTTCAATAACATATTGAACTACATCGTCTTCCGATACGGTTTTCCGCGACAAATTACCGATTCGAACGGTCATGTCCTTTTCTACGGGAGCTTCCGGATTCCCGTACGGTCTGTAGTTTTCACGATCATACCCGTATTGAGCCGCTACCTCTCCTACCGTCTTTTTGCCTGACGAGACCGTAACGGTCTGTCCTTTATAATCCAGCGTTACGGGAACGGCCCGACGAACAGTGGCCACAGACCCGTCCGTAAGCTTCGGTGTCGAAAGATAGACTTCGTCCTTAGACGCCGGTGTAATCCCCAGCTCTCGCGTTAAGGCATCTTTATTTAAAGAGCGCGTGTATACTTCCCGGCTCTTACCGTCTTCAATAACAGTAACCGTTTTTCCCTTATCGATAAATCCTGTCAGAGACACGAGAATCAACAAAGCAACCAAAACGGAATAGGTCCGTGTAATCGATTCTTTCCATTTTCTCATGCAATCCCTCCAATTATGACCAATTGTAACAAAGGAGGTATGGCGTGTCAATTTCAGCCGTTTTCAGGCCCCGAAGCAGCTTGCTCCGCAAGTTGCTGAAAGGTCTCCTGAGCATTGACGGCAGGACCCGTTCTATTATCTGTCAGATAGGTATACTCTCCGTTTTGATCCATAATATGACCGTTTACATTATCTTCATAATTGAGTCGGAGAATTTCTTTGATTCTTTCTTTATGAGGCCCGTATTCTACAGGTACAAGCAGTTCGATACGTTCATTTAAATTTCGGGGCATCCAATCAGCGGAAGAAATAAATACATCCTCCGCACCGTCATTGTAAAAATAAAAGAGACGGCTATGTTCCAAAAACCTTCCGACAATGCTGTGTACACTGATATTCTCACTAAGTCCCGTCACTCCCGGACGGAGTACGCAGATACCGCGAACAATAAGACGTACAATCACTCCGGCCTGAGAGGCTTCATACAACCGGTCAATAACGTGTCGATCTAAAAGGGAGTTCATCTTGGCAATAATAACGGCCTTCTTACCCGCTTTAGCCACAGAGATTTCTCTGTCAATGGACGAATACAGTTGTTCTCGTAAGTCATAGGGAGCTACCGCCAGTTTTTTCCAAGCCGGACTTTCAAAATAGCCGGACAAAAGGTTGAAAAAAGCCGATGCATCTTCCCCCATAGCCCGATCCGCCGTCAGAATGCCGACATCCGTATAAATACGGGCCGTTTTTCCGTTATAATTTCCTGTAGCCAAGTGTACATAACGGCGAATACCGTCACTCTCCCGTCGTACGACGAGGGTAATCTTCGAATGGGTTTTTAACCCGGCTACCCCGTAAATGACATGACATCCCGCTTCTTCCAATTTGCGTGCCTTATGAATATTATTTTCTTCATCAAACCGCGCCTTTACTTCCATGAGGACCGTTACTTCTTTACCGTTTTCGGCAGCCGCCGCCAAAGCATCGATAATAGCCGATTGCGTACCGACACGATATAAGGTTTGTTTAATAGCTAAAACGTCCGGATCTTTGGCTGCCAAATAGATAAAATCGTCTACGGCTGCAAAGGTTTCATAAGGATGATGCATCATAATATTATGTTTTTTAACGACAGACCATAATTCTTCTTTCCTATACGGCAACAGTTCCCATACGGGTTGTGGAGAAGCCGCGGGAAATCTCAAACGATCATATTCGGGCAAGGCCGTGATTTCAAAGAGTCCCGTTAAATCCACAGGCCCGTCTATTTCATAAATATCAGCTTCTTCCACGTCTGCCACGGTCTTTAAAAAGCGTCGCATAGCCGGACTGATACGACAGTCCGTTTCCAAGCGAACAGGAGCCCCTTTTTTTCGTTTTTTCAGCGATTTTTTTACTTCCGCCAACAAGTCTGCGGCATCCTTACTGATTTCCAAGTCGGCATCGCGAGTCAATCTAAAGGGTCTGATCTCCGTAATTATATAACTCGGGAAAAACAGATGACCGTAAGCCGCCAGCAGGTCCTCGCAAAAGACGAAGGTATGGCCCCCCCTTTTCTGCGGTATTTCAATGAGTCTCGGCACGGTCTTTAACGGAACGGGAAGTACGGCCGCCTTCATCAGGCCGCCGCCTTCACGTTGCAAAAATACGGCTAAGTTTAAAGATAAGCTCGCCAAAAAAGGAACAAAGTGAGCCGTATCGACAGCCAAGGGTGTAACTACAGGGTAGATTTCTTCCTTTACGTATTTTTCCAAATAAAGTTTTTCTTCTTCATTGGCCTCATCAAAGGAAATAATATGAATCCCCTCTGCCGACAATCGCTTTTTAACGTCTCTATAAATTTTATATTGACGGCGACACTGAGAATGTTCCATCAATTGAATGGCTTCAAACTGCTCCTTTGGGGTCAAGCCGGCAATATCCTTACGAGTTATCTGTTCTGCCAATAAATGCTTAATACCGGCTACGCGAATCATAAAAAATTCGTCGTTGTTAGAGGCACTGATAGATAGAAAGTTAACTCGTTCCAATAAAGGAATAGATGAAATCGCAGCCTCGTTAACCACTCGCTCATTAAAGTTTATCCACGTACATTCACGGTTTAAATATCTGTTTTCCTTTGCATGAATCATCAATATTACCGTCCTTTACAGGTCAAAGCACCTTCATTTCATATATATTATAGTACACACATAAAAACTTTTCATATATTCATTAAAGAACTGATGACAAAAAGATTTGTTCTTCATCCCTTTATCTTTCGCCCTTTTATCTGTACAATAAATAAAAAGACACCGTCACTACGGAAATGAGGTTACTATGGAACATATAGCCATTATCGACATGGGATCAAACTCCATTCGCTTCGTCATTGCTCAAATTAAGGACAACAAAGCCTATTCTTTTGTCTATCAGGATAAGGAAACCATTCGTCTGGGTCAGGGCTTATCACGTACAGGTTCTCTTACGGAAGAAGGCATGGCTAAGGCTTTAAAAAGTCTTCATGTGTATAAACACATTATGGATATTAAGGGAATCAAAACTTGCCTTGCCGTCGCTACGGCGGCGGTTCGCAATGCCGATAACGGTATGCTCTTTCTGGAAAGAATCAAGAAAGAAACGGGTATTTCCATGTCCGTCATTGCCGGTGAACGCGAAGCTTATTTAGGTTACTTAGGCGCCATTAACACCATTGATATTCAAGATTTTATCCTATTCGACTTAGGGGGTGCCAGCGTCGAATTAACGCTGGTTAAAGATCGCAATATCGTTCATGCCGTATCCGTTCCCGTCGGTGCCGTTACTATTACGGAACGATTCGACACGTCCGGGGCCGTCTCGGAGGATCGCTTACACACATGTTTGAAGTTTTTACGCAAAACCTTAGCCGAGGTGTCGTGGCTAAAAGACGTGTCACTCCCCCTTGTCGGTATCGGCGGCACGGCCCGCAACTTTGCTAAAATGGATCAACGAGCTCGCAACTATGAGTTGCCGACCATTCATAATTACCTCTTATTACATGAAGAATTCGAAAAAATTTTCCGGACGCTTGTTGAAAAAACGCCGGCAGCCCGCAAGAAGGTGCCCGGTTTGTCAAGCGAACGGAGCGATGTTATTATTGCCGGCGGTGCCGTCATTAAAACCATATTTGATTTAGTGGGTGCCCACGAACTAATCGTCAGCGGGTGCGGTTTGCGTGAAGGCCTTTTCTTTGAGTATTATGCGAAAATGTATAAAATGAAAAGTCCCCGTCTCGACAATATTCTGGCCTTCAGTATTAATAACTACTTGGGAAATATTGCCGACTTGAATCGGCCGCACTTAAATCAAGTAGCCAAGGTATCGGCCATGCTCTTTGACGGACTGAAACCCTTACATAAATGCAACGACCGAATTCGCGAGTTACTTGTCACGGCAGCTCTCTTGCATGACATCGGTAAGCGCGTAAACTTTTACAATCATGCCCGTCACTCGGCCTTCATTATCGGCCATGCTCCCCTATACGGTATGACCCAAAGAGAACAAATGATGACGGCCTTTATTGCAGGCTTTCACCACGGCATCAGTCGAAAAATCCAAAGAGCCTATAAATATGCCAATATTCCCTCTGATGACGAGTGGGCCGTTATTCGCAAAATGTCCGTACTTCTGGCTTTGGCCGAAGCCTCGGACCATACGTATGAAAATATTGTGGAAAGAATGGATGTGGAAATTAAAGACGACGTAGTCATCATTATTCTCCATGCCAAAGACGGGGCTCCCTATGAAAGCGCCGATTACGCCATGCAGGAATTTACGAAATCTTTCAAAAAGGAATTCGGCTTTCCTCTCGTCCTTATTTGGAAATAATCAATATGTTATCTATCGAATCTTATTCATGCTTAAGTCGACACTCTTGTCGACTTAAGCATGAATATTTTATAAAGAACATATTTCTTTATAACAAAATATTATCAGTTACTTGTATTTTTCAGGATGCTTATATATAATTCAATATAAGCATAGAAAAAATTATAAGGAGTTTTATACGTGAATAATAAGTTTAATGTTAAAGGGGCCGTACTCTCCTGTCTTCTTATCTGTAGCGTAGGTTCATCCGCTTATGCGACAGGTACCGAAACACTTTCAACTGGAAAGGAAATGCCCTTAACCCACAATTGGCTCGATCGAACGGACATAAAAGCCAAATTTCAGACAAATCACGAGCCTCAGTATGCAGTAGAAACCTTACAACCTTTAAGCCACTACGATGAAAAAACGTCGAAAGACCTCGTGTTCATTCAAGGCAGTGTTTCTTCCAATTTCGGTGACGTCTTTACTTATGACGAATACCTAAACGAGCCCGTTCCGGGGTCCGGCACTGTCATCTATGAAGAGCGTCATGTCAACCGCTACGATCGCATCGGTACGACGGGCAGTATCGGCTTGGGCTATCGCCACTTAAGCCGCAGCGAAAACGCCTACGTAGGAGCCAATGCCTTCTACGACTATTCTTTTAAGGATAACTACAGACGTGCCGGTGTGGGAGCCGAATATGTAGTAGGCGAAAATAAGTTTTATGCCAATTTCTATAAACACTTAGGAAGCGGAGATTTCTTCTATTCGGAGAGCACAATAGATGAACCCTATCCGGCTCCTTACAATACACCTGATACGGGCGTATCCTTAGTCCACACAAGTCGCTCTATGACGGCTTCGGGATATGATATCGGTTATTCCCGAACTTTTAAAAACGCTCGTTATCTGCGTCCTTATATTAATCGATATCACTGGAATATCCACAGGGATGTCCGCGGTCTATACGGCATGTTGCTCCATACTTTCAATACCTATAAAGACGGCTATAAAGTAGGTACGGAAATTAATCTTACACCCCATATTGCCGTCGATACGGGCTATAACAAGCCCTCGGGGCACTCCGGCGAGTTCTATATTCAGGTTATGTACACCTTGGGTAAAACCGATTTTGCACTCTTTGGCGGTAAACACGGTAACTCGGATGATACAACAACGGCTCGTTCCCAAATGTTTGATAAAGTACGCCGTCATGATATGACAGCTACTAAATACAAGGGAGAGTTTCATATACATTATCCTCACGACCACTTATAGGATTACAGAAACCGACAAAAAAAAGAGGACTGCTATGCAGTCCTCTTTTTTTGTCTTACGAATGTTTTTCCAAGTATGAAGCGGCAATTTGTGCGTATACCGCTGCGCCTCCCGTAAGAACCTCTTCGTCGGATGTGAAATGATTACTGTGATTAGACCAAACGGTACCTTTTTCTTCATTATAGTTGCCTACAAAGAAATACGCACCAGGCTTCTTTTCCTGGAAGAAGGAAAAATCTTCACTGCCCATATTTTTTTCACATTCAAAGAGTGCGTCCCTGCCGAGTACATCCGTTACAGCCTCTTCAACAACGACAGTACATGCTTCGTCGTTAACCGTAGGAGGAACCGTCGAATGATATTCGAGTTCCGCCGTACCGCCATAAGCCCGGGCTGTAGATTCTGCAATCAGCCGAATAGAGTTCTCTACCTTTTTGCTGATTTCATTGTTGAAATGTCGAACCGTTCCTTCTAATACAGCCTCGCCGGCCACAATATTCCAACGGTCACCGCCATGAATCGTACCGACCGTCACGACTACCGAATCGAGAGGGCTGATCTGTCTTGCCACAATTCCTTGAAGGTTCATGACCGTAGCCGAGGCGATGAGAACCGCATCGACTCCGAGTTGGGGTTGGGATCCGTGAGACTGTTTTCCCTTAATGCGAATCGTGAACTGTTCCGTAGCCGCCATTTCTTCGCCTTTGCGAACACCGACTTTACCTGCCGGGAAGGTGCCCCAAATATGGGCTCCGAAGATAGCCCCGCTTTTTTCAAACCAATCGCCGAAGTTCATCATATACGGAGCTCCGACGCCGATTTCTTCAGCCGGCTGGAAAACAAGATATACCGTGCCGGGCAATTCGCTTTGTACGTCTTTAAGCATCTTAGCGGCGCCCAGCAACATAGCAATATGATTATCATGACCGCAAGCATGCATGACGCCTTCATGTTCCGACGCAAAGTCGAGACCCGTATCTTCCGTTACGGGCAAGGCATCGATATCAGCTCTTAAAGCTACTGCCGGACCGGGCTTATCACCCTTAATAACCCCGATAAGACCCGTGTTTTTTTCCGTATTGATTTCAAAGGGAATATTTAACTCCTGCAATTTTTCACCGATACGTTTCGTCGTTTCATGTTCGGCAAAACTCAGTTCGGGAATACGGTGAAACTCGCGTCTCATAGCAATGACATAGTCATGATAAGACGCCATTTTATCTTTAAAATTCATACCAAGTCCCCCTTATATATAACTCTTACGGTTGTAAGAGCGGAATGAAAAGAGATGCGATAATAACGGACGTAATCGTTACGGTAACGAAACCGCCGACAATCATTTGCGGCAACATTTCGTCCATTAGCATTTTCTTTTCTTCCTTTGTTTTGGCTAAAGCCGTCGTGCATTCATCGGTCAATACATAGTTAGGCGGAAATCCGTAAAGTGCCGTAAGGCTTGTAGCAATAGCCATATACGGGCTCATCTTCAAGAACTTCGATACAAAATAAGCCAAAATAACCATGCCGATTACACCGACTACAATAATAAGCACCATAGGTCCGAGAATTTCTGCCAACAATTCAGGTGTAGCACTGCTAAGTCCCCCGAAAATAAAGACCATCAAGATGAACATGATGAAATTAAAGCAACCGTTTTTAACGAGAATATTGGGACGAAGGAAACCCAATTCCGTGGCAATAATACCGAAAATAAGAGCCAATACTGCCGGATTGATTGCATAAGCCCCCATAAACGATTTGGTCCAACTGCCGACAACAAGGCATAAGGTACCTATAATGGCAAGGGTTGCTAAGGAGTAGCTGACTGAATAGTATTTATCCGGAACCTGCGGAAAGAGGGTTTTTCTCGGCGCTTCTTCGGCTGTAAATTTACCGTTTTCCGCGTCAATATCACCTACCGCCGCATCGTCTTTGCGCTTACCTTCGCGGTATTCTTTCAAAAGTTTGTTACCTTCCTTTTTCAGCATAATAGCCGTTAAAGGATACCCTGCAAAACCCTGACATACGTACATGCAAATAGCCAGAATAGCCACCTTTTCGAGACCCAGTTCGGCAGCTGCCGTCTGCATCATCGTCGCAGCAATGATACCGCCGGTCAAAGGAGGTAAGCCTGCAACAATGTAGTTGAAGTCGATGACATTAAAGAGTCCCAGAATCAGGCAAAATACAACCATGCCGAAAAGACCTGCCAAGCAAACAACAATGACCTTCCATTGTTTTGACAGCTCCTTAAGACTAATAGCCGTACCCATGTGAGTAATGGCCAACATGATTGCAATAATCCCGCCTAAAGGCGCTCCTAAACCGCCCATCTTAACGATGTCTTTCGGTAAGAATGTCCAGTATCCGACAAGAAACAAAATAGCAATAATGAATACGGACGGAATCCATGCCTTCGTATACGTACCGATAAATTCACCGATGGCATACAGAGCACATAAGATGAAAAAGGCAAATACGGGTGTGGACGCCAAAAAAGCTTGAAATTCCTGCATAACTTTCTCTCCTTTGTTTTATATTTGTTATATAAAACGGCAGCCTCTATGAAGAGACTGCCGATATAACCTGACATATTATGATTGAGTCAAGTATTCCAATCGTTGTACAATCTTTCCGTTTTGTACGTAAACACGCGGTACACGCCGATTAATGTTACACGTAATTTCATGAATAATCGTATGACACGTATCGGCAATTTCATCGGCACTTACGCATTCGCTTCCTTGTTCTCCGAAAAGAACGACTTCATCGCCGACTTTCACATCGGGAATATGACTTACGTCGATCATACATTGATCCATGCAAATATTCCCTACTTGGTGAGCTCTGACTCCGTGTACGATAACATCGATTTTCGATGAAAGAGCCCGATTGTATCCGTCGGCATAACCGATAGGAAGCGTTGCAATCTTCGTAGGCCCCTTTGCCGTAAAGTGGCGGCCGTAGCCCACGCAATCGCCTTCATATATAGTTTTGAGATGGGTAATACAACAGCGAAGAGACATGACGGGTTTAATCTTCGTACCCGTCACAAGTACCTCTTTGGAGGCATCATACCCGTATTGAATAATACCGGGTCGAATCATTTCTCTATGGAAATCGGGAAGTTCCAATGTTCCGGCACTATTACAACAATGATGAATATTAAAAGTAACGCCTGCCCCTTTCAATGCATCGATAAAAGCCGAAAAACGACTGTGTTGTTCGTGAGCCCATTCTTTGTCCGCAATATCGGCTTCACTAAAGTGTGTAAAAATTCCTTGCATGGTAATTCCCGGCAAGGCGGCAATTTTTTTGACTTCTTCTATCGCCTCGGGAGAGGGGACATACCCGATACGACACATTCCCGTATCGGCTGCAATATGAATTTTGACTTCACGCCCCGTTTCTACTGCTTTACGAGAAAACATTTCCGCATCGCGGTAAGAAAAAACAGCCGGTTCAATATCATTATCCAACAATTCTTCGGCCCGTTCTCCTGCCGTATGCCCTAAAATAAGGATAGGCGCCGTGATTTTTGCCCGCCGCAGTTCCGTTCCTTCATCAAGACTGGATACGGCTAAGCGATCCGCTCCGTTTTGTAAGAACACTTTGGACAACATGACGGCACCGTGTCCGTATGCATCCGCTTTAACAACGGCTGTCACTAAGCGGTCCTTCCCGGTAATACGGCGAATTTCACGCATATTTTCGGCGGCTCTGTCCAAGTCGATTTCCGCCCAAACGGGACGTTTCGTATAATTTTCCGTAATTTCCGTTACTGTCGGTCGAGCCATATCCATCATCCTCCTTAGGTTTATACTAACCCTGAATACATGAATAATAACCTCTTACTACGATAAATTATACGGTATTTAAATTCTCGTGTAAATCCTCAACATACATGTATACACATAAAACCACATAAATCCGAGTTAAGCCGTTATTTCTTTTTATCCTGCCAAAAGGAAACGGCAACCAAGGGTCTGAAACAAATAAATGGCTCATACGGCAAATCAATAAAATAAATTTACGAGCCCAAATGGATTCTTGATGAGCTACATCCTCACCTCACTACGTCTGAATATATGCTCCTATTGTATTATTGAATAGACGTAATGGAAATCAAATACCTACTTATGTTCGCTTATACTTATGAATTAATGCCATCAAACGTGCTTCCATTTCCGCTATAAGATGATGCCATGAGTGACTTTCCACGGCTTCTCGCACGTGAGGAGGCATTACCTCTCCTGTAGCCCACTTTTCAAATTGGCGTAATAAGGCCTCAGTCAATCTTTCTATATATGCCGGGATGTCTTCCTCAACCGGTTTGTCTACATCATATAAACGCGGCAGATCTACATACTCGATAAAGCCTGACTCATTTACGATAGGCCCCAATAATTCCATAAGACCGATGATCTTCGTCGTAATAACCGGCAAATTACAAGCCATGGCTTCGACAGCCGTTAAGGCTATGCCTTCATAATAAGACGGTAAGGTATAAAAATCGGCTTGCCTTAAAAGAGCCGCTAAATCGGGCTGTGCCATGGCCGGCAAAAATCGGATCCGCTCGTTATATCCACTGAGACGCTTCAACTCTTCAATTTGCTCGTCCGTACCGTTACCTATATATATTAATTCGGCCGGAGGAGAATTATGCCGTCTTTGAAATTCAACTTGAGCCTTTACAAAGGCTTGTATAAATTCAAAAATCCCTTTTGAACGGGAAATTTTTCCGGCATAGACCACTTGCGGTGACAATTGCCGACGACGTTCTTTTTTGGCTTCATCGGCATCTTCAGCATAAAAGATCGTATCCTTAAATCCGCCACCCGTCACTTCTATGCACTCCCGTTTCAAGCCGAAAAGATCGGTCAGGCAGTTTTTATCATTCTCCCCCAGAGCCCAATAGGCATCTAAATGTTTAGCCCCTTCCATAAAGGACAGAAATCGTTCGTGTTTGCGTACTTGGCGCAAATCCGTCCCGTGACTGATACCCACCACGGGAATATCCGAAAACACTTCACGTACAATGGCCGTCATCAAAAATATATGATGAGAAATGACAACTTGAGGTTTGAATATTCTTTTCGCCTCTTCCAACCGTTTACGAAAAACTTTTATGTACAACTGTAAGTCCTCATCACTCATAGCACCGAATACCGTAGAGTCGTACGGCATTTCATCACTCATACCGGCTATGGGAAAAGGTAAGACATCAGAATTAAACACGACAGGAAAGGTTTCCGTACAGGGAAGATCCGGATCAAAAGGGGCCTGTACACCGTATAAAGCCGCATTTTCATGACCTCTCTCGTCCATGTAACGCAGTACCGTATCAAAATATACACCGCTTCCCGTTTTCATAGGAAGTTGTGCTAAACAATGAAGAATTCTCATTTCACACCTCACACATTATAATACTCAGTATTATAGCATAGTATAAGGTCTTCTAATCCACTTATTTAAAAATTATATAAGCATGAGACAACAAGGAATAACTCGCCTTTTCTTGCCCGTCAAAGAAAAAACTTATATAATATTTATTACTGTTACTATACAAAACGAACGAGGTGTACCATGTCTTTACAAGAAGAAGTCAATAAGAGGAGAACCTTTGCCATCATCTCTCATCCCGATGCCGGAAAAACAACCTTAACGGAAAAACTCCTGCTCTACGGAGGAGCCATTCATTTAGCCGGATCTGTAAAAGCCCGGAAAACGTCAAAACATGCGGTTTCGGACTGGATGGAAATTGAAAAACAGCGCGGTATTTCCGTTACCAGCTCGGTTTTACAATTTGACTATGAAGGCCACCGCATTAATATTCTCGATACGCCGGGCCATCAAGATTTCAGTGAAGACACGTATCGGACCTTAATGGCTGCCGACAGTGCAGTCATGCTTATCGATGTAGCTAAAGGCGTCGAAGCGCAAACAAAAAAACTTTTTAAAGTTTGCCGTGAACGCGGCATCCCCATTTTTACATTCGTCAATAAAATCGACCACTTCGGTCGTAACCCTTTCGACATTATGGATGAAATAGAAACGGTCCTCGGTATCAGAGCTTACCCTATGAATTGGCCCTTAGGCGTTAACGGCAGTTATGAAGGTATCTATGACCGTACGGCCTCTTCTATAGAATTATTTGAAAAGGACACGAACCATGGCCAACGTAAATTGGCCTCTACTAAAGGTAGCGCCGATGATCCGGCATTTAAAGAACTCTTATCTGATGAAGTTCATCAATCGTTAATCGACGATATTGAACTCTTGGATGCTGCCGGTGATGCTTTTGACATGGAGAAAGTCAAAAACGGAACTTTGACACCCATGTTCTTCGGCTCGGCAATGACCAACTTCGGCGTCAAACCCTTCTTGGAAAAATTTCTTGAACTGGCTCCCAAGCCGCAACCGCGTAAAACTAAAGAAGGCTCCGTAGACCCCATGTCCGAGCAGTTTACGTCCTTTATTTTCAAAATTCAGGCCAACATGAATCCGCAGCACCATGACCGCATTGTCTTTATGAGAATTTGTTCGGGAAAATTCGAAAAAGGTATGACTGTCACACACAGACAATCGGGTAAACAAGTTCGGCTCATGCAACCCCAACAATTTCTCGCTACAGAACGAACTCTGGTAGAAGATGCGTGGCCCGGTGACATTATCGGCGTCTTTGACAGCTCATCCTTAGGCGTAGGCGATACGCTCTATAGCGGCAAACTCCCCGTCACCTTTGCCGATTTTCCCACCTTCCCGGCTGAACTCTTTGCCCGCATTCGTGCCAAAGATTCGATGAAGCGCAAGCAGTTCCTAAAAGGTATGACTCAGTTGGCTCAAGAAGGAGCTGTGCAGATTTATGAAAATCCCGGTTCTATGGAAAGTTATATTGTCGGAGCTGTCGGTCAATTACAGTTCGAAGTTCTCGAATACAGACTTCTTCACGAATACGGTGTAACCTTGGAAATGAATCGTCTCCCCTACTCCGTAGCCAAATGGATTTATTCGCAAGACCGCGATTATCGTGACTTAAAGAATATTGACAGCGCCATGATTGTAAAAGATCATAAACAACGAATTGTCCTGCTCATCACCAATGAGTGGCAAGCCGATTGGATTATAGAACGTAATCCCGATTTTCTTTTTTGTTCTACACCGGATGAATTGCCTCTTGATTCTTAATTGTACCGAATATGAAAAAGCACCTCTTTCAGAGATCTCTGAAAGAGGTGCTTTTTTTAGGCGGCCTTACTTTTTAAACGTTCATGTTTCATTTTTGTTAAATACATAGAACCGCCGATAATCAAAATTCCTCCAATCAAAGTCATGGACGTCATGACTTCGTCAAAGAAAACAAATCCCCAGAGGGAATTGAAAAATACGGCAATATACGCTACAAAACTTACAATGACAGCGTTTCCGTACATGTAAGAGCGGGTCATCCAGATTTGAGCCAACACAGAATTAATACCTAAAATAAGACAAAAAATCCATTCATGAAAATCGGGCCAATGAAAATCCGCCCCCATCAACACTGCACCTGCTACAGCCGCACAAACAAGAAAATACAAAACGATTTCATATTGATGATGTTTTCCCGAAGCGGTCAGCTTACTGACCGTCGTATAGGCAGCAGCTGCTAAAACCGCCTGTGCCAAGACAAAGAGCGAATAGACGTTAAAAGCATCAAAATGCCACGGTCTGACAACCAGCGATGCTCCTCCGATAATAAAAATAAGCGGCAGAACAGCTTTTTTAGGAATGACTTCTTTCAGAAAAATCGCTGCAAAGAGCATGACAAAAAACGCCGACAGTTGTGATAATATGGATGCATCGCCCAAGGGCACTCCCCTCAGTCCGTAAAACATACAAACCATGCCGACACCACCCAAAACGCCTCGTAGTGCCAGTGTGGGGCGGTCTTCATGGGAAAGATGAATTCCCTGTAGTTTCATAAGAGCCACAATAATAACGGCACTTACTGTTCCTCTGAAAAATGCAATTTCTCCGGTACCCATAGATACGGATAAATCTTTGACGATAACATTCTGAAAGCTAAATGCCAAGGCGGCTAAAACCGAATAAATAACTCCTTTGTTCATTATAACTACTCTTTCTACCTGGTAGCATCATCAATAAACTTCGTAACGGTCCTCTTCATCTCACTCTTATCTACGGTTTCCGTAAATCTTAAAGGTAAGTCTTGCAACCTTTTTAAGGAGTAAGGTATGCCAATTCCCGACAGTGCTGTCAACCGTTCCAAAGAATCAAAGGGATTTTCATCGACAGGTAACCCCAAAGCTCGACACATGGCAGGCGGGAATTTATAGGGGTGAGCCGTCGACATGATAACGGTATGACGACCTGACACAAGACCCTGACGTTTTCTTTTTAAATACACACCATAAGCTACGGCTGTATGAGGATCCATGAGGTACGTTTCATCATTATATGCATAATTAATGACGTTTTTTGTTTCTTCATCATCAATCCAATCGCCGGCAAAGGTCAGATCGATTTTTTTCAAAAGTGCTTCGGGTACGGACATTTTCCCGGTTTCCTGAAGCTCCTTTTCCCAGACTTTAACGGCATCTACATCACCGTTTGTCAAATAGTATAAAAAGCGTTCGAAATTACTGGATAATAAAATATCCATAGACGGGCTGGTCGTTACATAAAAGTCCCGATTCATATCATACACGCCTGTAGCAAAAAAGTCGGCCAAAACCTTGTTACGGTTGGAAGCACAAATTAGAGTGCCCACGGGAATACCCATTTTTTTTGCCAAATAAGCGGCCAAAATATTACCGAAATTACCTGTCGGTACGACAACATCAAAGGATTCTTTTTCACCGATGACGCCGTCATCAACCAAAGATGCATACGTAAACACGTAATAGATAATCTGCGGTAACAAGCGTCCTATATTAATAGAATTGGCACTGGAAAATACGGCACCCTTTTCGGCTACATAGTCATTAATTTCCTTATCCGTAAAAATCCGTTTCAACATCGACTGAGCGTCATCGAAATTGCCGTCAATAGCCGTAACGGAAATATTCTGTCCTTCTTGTGTCTGCATTTGCAGCTTTTGCATGGGGCTGACTCCGTCTTCAGGATAAAAAACGGCTATATTAGTACCTTCTACGTCTTTAAATCCTTCCAAGGCCGCTTTGCCCGTATCACCGCTCGTAGCCGTAAGGATTAAAATCTGGCCGACTTCCTTTTCTTTTTCCTTGGCGGCTGTCAATAAATACGGAAACAGGGAAAGGGCCAAGTCTTTAAACGCAGCTGTACGACCGTGGAAAAGCTCGGCTACAGATACGTCCGTATCCAAAGAACGCAAGGGCACAATCCGTTCGTCATCAAAGGTAGTCGAATTATATGCCTTTTCAACCATCTTACGAATATCGGAACGATTAAAGTCTGTAAAGAATTTTTCCAAAACAATGCATGCCGTATCAATATATGATTTACCTTTAATATCGTCATATACAAGCGTGTTTTCCGGAAAGGTTTCAGGCACATATAACCCCCCGTCGGCAGCTAACCCGTGCAATAGTGCATATGTTGATGTTACCCTTTCATCGGAACGTGTACTTCTGTATTTCATAACTTTTCCTCCCAAGGCCTACTCGTCATGAGAAACGACATAGGTCCATCCGTCGTCTTGGCGTACTCGGCCTTCTTTCATGAGTCTTCCCAACGCTCTTTTAAATGCGGCCTTACTAAGACCGAATTTACTTTTAATAACCAAAGGATCCGTTTT
The DNA here is from genome assembly GCF_000165735.1 of Megasphaera micronuciformis F0359. Taxonomy (GTDB): domain Bacteria; phylum Bacillota; class Negativicutes; order Veillonellales; family Megasphaeraceae; genus Megasphaera; species Megasphaera micronuciformis. The sequence continues at coordinate 553,157 of NZ_GL538208.1, read as the reverse complement.
ATCCCCATAGGGCATCTTACCGTTACGAGCGTCTAAAAGAGACATTATTTTTTCACTATCCTCGTCCATAGCCGCTTCTTTAACTTTACGCAAGGATATATTAATACGCCCGTCATCCCGTATAAATGCGATGCGTCCTTTAATCATCTGACCGATTAAGACAGGTGTAGTCCATTCGCTACGATGCAGAAAGGCAATCCAACGTTCACGGGTCATTAAATAGGCTCCGTTTTCCGTTATATTGTAAACAGCTCCTTCTACCCAGTCTCCGATTTTTGCATCTTTTGCCGCTACGGAAGCTCGGCGCATTTCATCTTCCACTTCCATCGTAACTGCTAAGCGATGCGACTTATCTTCATATAACTTAACCCATACGTATTCTCCTTCTTTCGGGCGACCCTTCATTTCCGCAAAGGGCATAAAAATGCCGCGTTCCGTACCTACGTCGACAAAGGCTCCGAAACGGGTCGTATTGATGACCGGAGCATATCCGATCTGTCCGATCTTGATTTTCGGCAGCCGCATACTGGCCGTCAATCGCCCCGACGGGTCATGATATAAAAAGACCCGCACCGTATCCCCCTGCTGAACCGGGTGAATCTGTTGATTCTTATGTAAGAGAATATCGTCATTTGTATTTCCCGTTTGCCCGTCTAAAAAAGCACCTACATCACTTATGCGAAGCACTTTTAATTCGACAACCGTATTTTCACATAACTTGACGCCCATGTTACTCTCCTGCAACCTTAAGTCGAGGAACATCTGCCCATACCTGTTCAAGACCGTAGTATTCACGATCGTCGGAGACGAAAATATGAACTATCGTTTCCCCGGCGTCCAATAAAATCCATCGTCCCGTTGTATAACCCTCACGATGATAAACCGTAAATCCTTCTTTTTTAAGGTTTTCTTCTACATTGTCGGCTATAGCCTGTGCCTGTTTTACATTATTAGCCGTGACAATGACAAACTGGTCAGCCATGAGTGATGTTTGCGACATGTCCAGAACTTCAATAGCCGATCCTTTTTTATCCGCGGCAGCTCGTACGGCTACCTCATATGCATTGTTTTGTTCAATCATTTTTATACTCCTTATTGATTACTACCTTTAGTCTTGGGTGTGTTCGGTAAAGCACCGGATCCACCCTTGTCACTATCCTTACCGTCGGATTTTTTGCTACCGTCTTTTGTCGACTTGTCTCTACCGTCCTTATTGTCCTTACTATCTTTTTCTCCGGAGCTGACAGGCCGTTCGGGTACGAATGTCACATCCGAAGCCAGAGAGTTATTGGTCATGCCTATAAGCTTTTGTGCTTCTATAGGATCATACACCCAATAATCCGCATTATCCAAGGCCTTGTCACTACGTATTGTCGACGACTCTCCCGGCAAGATATAAAAAGAAAAATCGGATACATTTGTACCGCCGAAAGCGTATACCAACTTAGCCATATCCTTAGTAGAAATATCGGAATCGACACTCGTCCAGAAGCGATAAATCTCCACTGCATTGGTCAATCCGTAATGTTTTAATTGTTCCGTCAAAAACAGCTTAATAAACCGCAGCTGTCTGCGTGCACGCGCCAAATCCCCATCACTGTCAAGATAGCGCATATAACCTAAGGCCTCGTCGCTGCTTAAATGTTGATATCCTTGAAATAAGTTAATGTCGGTCTGTCCCGCATTATCGGCATGATACATATTCTTTTCAACATACATATCCATACCGCCGTTCATATCCATGAGCTTACGAAACGATTCTTGTGTAAAAACAATGTGATTCTTAACAGATACATGAAACATATCTTCCACTACGGCCTGTAAAAGCGTCAACCCGCCTTCGCCATAGACGGAAGCCAAAGTCTGCGGTCCCTTTTCCTTTCGTCCTTCTATTTTCGTATTATCGGGAAGAACAATAAGATCTACATGGTGCTTATCTTTATTTACGGCTGCCAAGGCGACAAAATTGCATTGTTGAGGTTGTTCATCATCTACGCCTACAATAAGCGTATAGACGGGAATATCCGCTTCCGTTTGGGAGAAGGCATCCTTACCTGCCAAATTCTGTCCATTCGTACGCCAGGCAAATGCCAGACCCGCTACGACAAAAAAAAGGATAATCAAACCTAGGGCTTTACGTAAGAAAGTACTCTTCCTGCCTGCCGCTTTTCTTCTGCGCCTCGGCGAGTGGTCGCTTCGTTCTTTTTTTGTCATGTTTATACTCCGTCCGCTTTTTTCACTTCCGCCAACAAAGCGTTTCTGTTGGCAACCGTTCCCGTATAAATAGCTTTTTCCTGTTTAATTAAATAGTCCAGAGTCGTATCATATCCCTTTAAAACTGCCCGATCCAAGTCTATAAAGGCTATTTTTCTAAGCTCTTCCGCTTCGGGGAAATCACGATTCACTTCAATATAATCGGCAAGAAAAATAATTTTTTCCAAAGGGGACATTTCAATATGCCCCGTCGTATGGTAAGCAATGGCTCGAAGTACGTCATTGTCAAATATATTATACGTTAGTGAGGCGTAAGCTGCCGCCGCATATCCGTGCAACAATTCGGGACGTTGCATGACCTCGTCATCCAACGTGGAACCGTACAAGATACGTGCCGAATCCTGCATGCATTTCAAGCTTTCTTCCTTAGCGGCATCATGCAAAAGTCCCGCCAACTCCGCCTTCTCTTCATTCTGTCCGTAGTGATGTGCCAGCTTGACCGCCGCATCGGCAACGGCCAACACGTGCTTAAAGCGTTTAGCCGATAACCTTTGTTTCATATCTTCTACAATCTTTTCACGCAGCTTTTTATTCACTGTACATCCTCTTCTCTTTTATATAAGTATATACTTTTTCAGGCACCATATAACGTACGGATTTGCCGTTTCGAATGCGATTGCGTATATCCGTAGACGATATGTCTATTGCCGGGACAGGTAAGAGTTCAATATTCTTTCCCCTCTTTTTAAACGAAGCGACAACTTCTTCGGCCTTTTGTATTCCTCCGGGTCTGACAGCCCCTATGAAGCGGCATAAGGTTAAAATCTGTTCCGGTTGATACCACAGGGGAAGACTCGCTACTGCGTCGGTTCCTGAAATAAAATACAGCTCCCAATCATCTCCGTACAGCTCTTTTAAGGCCCTTAAAGTGCTTACCGTATACGACATGCCCTTTTGCCGTATTTCCATATCACTTACCGAAAAATAAGGATTGGACTCTACGGCCAATTCTACCATACGCAATCGCTCCTCAGCCGGAGCTGCTTCCACTTCTTTGTTGGGCGTAATATATGAAGGAATGAAAACCACCTTTTCCAAGGCAAATTTTTCTCTCGCTTCTTCCGCTATGATCAGATGTCCCATATGTATGGGATTAAACGTACCTCCCATAAGGCCTATACGTCTTTTAACCGTCATACAAATAGATGCCTCCCCAGAGAAAGAATACGACTATCCCCATCATGAGCAGGAATAGAGCATAATGCTTGTATTCATATTGCGTTTTCGGTGATGACGCGTACTGTCTTAATGTTCTTAGATATCCGCAAATAACCCGTATACCCATAATGACGGACTATGCCTTAATAAAATCGAACTTCGATTTTTCTTTTTTCTTTTTAAACAGCACTCCATAATGGCCGATAGTTTGTACCGTTTCCGCTCCCAGCATATCCGCCAAATCCGCCGTTACGTCCTTTATATCCAAGTCCGCATTGTTTAAAACATGAATTTTAATTAACTCTCTGGCGGTAAGAACGGCACGCGTACTATCAATAACCGGATCGGAAAGTCCGTCTTTACCGATTTGTACGACTGACGGCAAATGAGTCGCCATGGCCTTTAACGTACGTTTATCTTTTCCTGTCAGCATAGTATCTCCTTTATTGATGATATTCGAATTCTGTGGAATAAATACGAACCGTGTCGCCGTCTTCTATGCCGGCTTCCTTCAGCATTTTATCCAATTCCATATAACGCCAAATCCGTTGGAAACGACGAACGGATTGGTCATCATCGAAATTTGTCATGGCTACAAGGCGTTCAATACGCATACCCGTAATTACGAAGGCTCCGTCGTCATCACGCGAAACTTCAAAGTCAGCCTTCACTTCCGGCTTGTACAATACTTCTTCATCCGAATCGTCGGCTTCAGGCTCGTATTCACCGATTAAAGTCCAAACCCTTTCCAGCAATTCATGCAAGCCTTCACCGCTGACGGCACAAACGGGATATACCTCTATATCTTGTTCATTCATATATTTTTTTAAGCGTTTTAATTTTTCATCATCTTCTGTCAAAAGATCGATTTTATTAGCTGCTACAATTTGCTTTTTCTTCGCCAACTTTTCACTATACTTGGCCAATTCGGCATTAATCGTTTCAAAGTCTTCAACAGCGTCACGGCCTTCCGTTTCCGCTATATCCAATACATGAACCAGGACCTTCGTTCGTTCAACGTGCCGTAAGAAGTCATGTCCTAAACCGACACCTTCTCCGGCCCCTTCAATAAGCCCCGGAATGTCGGCCATAACAAAGGAGCGCTGATCTTCTAAATCGACAACGCCAAGGATAGGGTGTAAGGTTGTGAAATGATAGGCCGCCACTTCCGGTTGGGCTGCCGAAACCTTCCTTAAAATACTGGACTTACCTACGCTGGGATAACCTAAAAGGCCTACATCCGCCAATACTTTTAATTCCAAACGCAGCCACCGTTCTACACCGGGTTCTCCTTTTTCGGCAAAGGTCGGCGTTCTATTGGCACTGGTTCTAAAATGATAGTTACCTCTGCCGCCTCTACCTCCGGCCGCCACAATGACCTCTTGGCCGTCAAAGCTTAAGTCGGCCATCACTTTATCCGATGCTTCATCTTTAACGATAGTGCCGACAGGAACAGGAATAATCAAATCATCCGCATTGGCACCGTACTTATTACTGCCCGCCCCTTTACCGCCGGGTTTAGCCTTAAAAAGTCGACGATAGCGAAAATCGACAAGCGTATTTATATTGCGGTCCGCCACGAGGACAACATTGCCGCCTCGACCGCCATCACCGCCGTTAGGTCCGCCCTTGGGAACATACTTTTCATGACGAAAGCTGCTCATACCGTCGCCGCCCTTACCGGACTGGACAAAAATTCTTGCTCTGTCTATAAACATGGTACTCTCCTTATAAAAAAACGCGGTATACAGATATACCGCGTCCGAGTCTATCTGTTCTCCTGCATGGATTGAATCGTTTCCAGTGCTTTTTGCAACTGGTAATCCGTATTATCATTTGCCTCTAAGGGCACTACAACATCAGGTTCAATACCTGTTCCGTCTACTTCTCTTCCCGATGCCGTCTTGTACTTGGCAATAGTTACTTTAACGGCACTGTCATCATCTACGGGATATACAGCCTGTACCGTTCCTTTCCCGTACGTCTTCGTGCCGATAATCACGCCGGCATGAAGGTCTTGTACATCACCGGCCAAAATTTCCGAAGCACTGGCGGAATTTTCATTCACCAGTACGACTAAAGGTATTTTAACACCTGCAGCCTTTGTCGTAAACACTTGATCCTCATCGTTTCGTTGTGAAAAGGTTACAACCGTACTGCCTTCAGGCAATAAATAGTCGGCGACGCCGGCAGCCTGATCTACCAAACCGCCGGGATTATTGCGCACATCAACGATCAATCCCGTCATCCCATCTTCTTTCAAAGCCTTATAGGCTTCGGCAAACTCTTCCGCCGTCCCCGAACTGAAAGACGCTATGCGAATGTATCCTACTTTATTCTCCATCATGCGAGATGCTACGGTCTTAATGGTAATTTCTTTGCGAACAACGTCGAAATCTCGTTCTTCACCGTTACGCGAAACGGTTAAAGTGACATTCGTGCCTACGGGACCGCGAATCCGCTTGGAAATATCTTCAAGCTTCATACTGTCGACAGACTCACCGTTTACGGCTGTAATGATATCGCCCCGTTCCAAGCCGGCTGCCTCTGCGGGCATGCCTTCCATCAATCCGGCTACAAAGGGTTTCTTCTCATCCGTTTGAGAAAGATAGATGCCGATACCGCCGTAAGCCGCATTGGTAGATTCCGTAAACTCACGGAAATCATCGCCCCCCAAATAAAGCGTGTGTCTGTCATCCAAAGTGGCAACCAATCCTTCTAAAGCCCCGCTTAAAAGGCTCTTACCGTCCACGCCCGACACATAGTGGTTGTTAACAATCTGCGCAACTCTGATAATTTTAAACAGCCCTAAAGGATCACCGAGATAGGCATATGAGAGACTGCAGATAAGGACATTGGCCGTAAAAAACAGTGCCAATACAGAGGCAATAATTCTTAAAAGTACCTTTCTTACTTTCATTCCCCGTACCTCTTATAAATATCCCATGGGGTCAACCGGTTCCCCGCCCGAACGCACTTCAAAGTGTACATGAGGACCCGTCGAATTACCGGTAGAACCTGAATAAGCAATAATCTGCCCCTTGGACACACTCTGTCCGGGCGATACATTCAGCGATGAATTATGACCGTATACGGTAGATAATCCGTTACCGTGGTCAATAATGACGGCATAACCGTAACCGCCGAGCCAATCGGCGTCGACAACAACCCCTGAATCGGCCGCCGCTACGGGCGTACCTTCATCAACACCGATATCGATACCGGCATGTAGAATCTGTCTGCCGAAAATAGGATGATCTCTATAGCCGAAGGGCGATGTAATAGGGCCGCTTACAGGCCACATGAATACACCTGAACCGCTGACTGCCTGATAAGAGACGGCTCCGCCTCCACCCCCGCCCGCCGAGGATGCGGCAGCTCGTGCGGCCGCACGTTGTTGCAACATAGCCGTAATGGCATTGGAAGACGCTTGTAATTCAGCCAGAGCCGCTTCAGCCGTAGCCTTGTCATTTTGGGCCTGAGCCAATAAGACCTGTTGCTCCGCCTTGCGCTTTTCAATTTCATCCTTTTTGGCTGCCGATTGCGCCTGCAACTGTGCCTGACGTTCATGTTCTTTTTCCAATGTCGCCTTGGCTTCCGAGATTCGACTCTGTTCATCTCGGATGTTGGAAATTAAATCCATATCGGCCGCTATAATACGGCGCAACAATTCAACACGGTTGGCAAAGTCATTAAAGTCCTTGGCTCCGATAACTACATCCAGATAATTCAACTGACCGTGCATATAAATATCGCGAATACGCTTGCTGAGTACTCCCTGTCTGGATTCCAATTCTTTCTGCGCCTTATCCAACTCTTTTTGTGTATCGGCAATTTTCTTTTCCGTTGCCGTAATTGCCTGAGTAATGGATTTATATTCTTTCATAGCCGTATCAAGAGCGTCCTGAATGGCCCGCAGTCTTTCGGACACACTACCGATCGTAACTTCGGCAGCCCCTTTTTTCTGCTGTTGTTGTTCCATTTGACTCTGTACGTCAGAAAGCTGTCCTTGTAAGTCTTCATCTTCCGCAAAGGTCATAAAACAAGGCATGAGCAGGACAGCGGCAGCCAAGGCGGCCAATCTTTTTTTCGTAATAAGCGTATCTTTCATATAGTTACACCTTCATATACCGTTTTAATGAAATCGTACTGCCGATAGCACCGATAATCATACTGATGACGAGAAGCCCGCCTGCCAACTGATACATGAACGGGAAAAAGCTTACTAAGGGCAAGAACGCCAAGGATTCGTGAATTGATACGGTCACGAACTCATAGAATTGAAACAGGGCTATATCGGCAATGAGTCCGCCTATGAACCCGAGTAACAGACCCTCCAAGAGAAAAGGCCAACGAATAAACCAGTTCGTAGCACCCACATACTTCATAATACCGATTTCTTTACGGCGAGCAAATACGGTTAACCGAATGGTATTGGAAATAATAAACAAAGTCGCAAAAGCCAGGAACACGATGAGGACAACCCCGCCCCAACGGATGACATTGGCAATCTTAAATAACTGTTCAATAATGTCCTGACCGTAGTGAGTACTTTCTACACCCTTAATATCCTTCACTGAAACAGCTGCTGACTTAACCGACTCCGGATTGTTAAAGGTGATTTCGTACGATGTGGGTAACGGATTCTTACCTCCCAAGGCATCCAAAATACCCGGCTGGTCCTTCATACGTTCTTTCATTTTGTCCATGGCTTGGTCTTTGTTAGTAAAGGCAATTTCCTTTACATCCGGCAATTCCTTTAATTGTCGGCCTACAGCCATGACTTGATCCGTCGTCAAATCATCTTTCAAATATACGCTGAGTTCCACCTGATTTTCCAAGTTGTCCGCAAAATAATCGAGATTGGCAGCCAGCATAGAAAAGAGGCCTAAAATAAACAGTGCCAAAGCAACCGTTGCAATGGAAGCAATGGACATGAAGCTGTTTCTTCTAAAGGAAGTAAAGGCTTCGGCCATATAATAGTTCATGGTCCTAATTTTCATTACCGTAGCCCCCCTTCAATTCGTCACGTACAATACGACCGTTATCAATTTCAATAACGCGTTTATTCATTAAGTCAACCATTTGTTTGTCATGCGTTACCATAAGTACTGTCGTCCCCATATGATTGATTTTAGTGAATATATCCATAATTCCCTTGGATGTATCCGGGTCAAGATTTCCCGTCGGTTCATCGGCAATCAATAAGAGGGGTCTATTTACAATAGCCCGTGCAATAGCAACACGTTGCTGTTCACCGCCACTCAGGTTTTGCGGCAATTCATCGGCTTTACCCGATAAACCTACCAGATCGAGAACAGTCCTAACCCGTTCCTTCATAATACGGCGCGGTGTCTCAATAACTTCCATAGCAAAGGATACATTTTCCGCTGCCGTTTTATTCGGTAACAACCTGAAGTCCTGGAATACGATACCCATACTGCGTCGCAAATAAGGAACACGGCTCTTCTTAATGCGGTTCACTTCCGTTCCGTCAACAATAACGCTTCCCTTTGTAGGCAATTCTTCATGAGACAGCAACTTGATAAATGTCGATTTACCGGCGCCGCTGGCTCCGACAAGAAAAACAAATTCTCCCTTGTCGATGTGAATATTAATCTTATCCAAGGCAACCGATCCGTTGTCGTATACTTTCGATACTTCTTTAAAATCTATCATACATATACTCCTTTATGTGGCATTCTTCCATTGCCATTATACTCGGCAGGTCCGTAAAATACGAGAAACAAGGGAATTATTTTTATCTGAAAGAGTTCTCAGTTCCTGAATCCGCCGGCAAACGTCTTCGGAAAAACCGCCCTGTTCCAACATACATCCGGCGGCCTGTGTCAGTATTTCCGTCGTTAAAGATTCCATGGTGCAGCACACCTTAGCCCCTATATGAGCCATAAAACCGTCGATCTTAGGATCGTACGAAACAGCCGTTACGGGAACACCCGTTACGGCTGCAAATACTAATGCATGCAAGCGATTGGCAATAACCAGATTCGCACAGGCAATAAGACTCATGAACTCCTCAGTCCTATATTCGTCTGTCAAAACGACGGGCGAAGAATGCATAATCTTTGCAATACTCTCGGCAGTATAAACATCAGCCGCATATTGCATAGGGATGAAGACAACACGACATCCGTATTTATCTGCCAATCTATCGGCCCCTTCAGCCAGACTGCGTTTCCAGTCCTTGTCACCTTCCCAGTCACGAAAGGCTAAGGCTATAATCTTTTCGCCTTTTTGTACGCCATAAGATGCCAAAATCCGTTCACCTGCCCGAGTATCCGGAACAGGAACGGATAAAACCGCATCGGCAGTTACCTCGATATCTTCGGCATTAACACCCAATTCCGTCAAGGTATGCTTCGATTCTTCATCCCTTACGGTTATGGATGTCGCACGTGATACGGTAGAAGCCACGGCTCGGCGTGCCGCCTCTCCGTTTATAGGACCGATTCCTTGTCCGTACAACATAAGCGGCTTATGGAAATATAAGGCTATTTCCATAATTGCCAAGTAATAATACAGGCTACGAGAGCTTGTAACATTCTGTAATAAACTGCCACCGCCGCTTATAACCATAGTACAGTGCTTAATGGCCCTAATAACGGCATACGGGTTAAATCGATGAACGGCATACACTCCGTGATTACGCCTCGTACGGGCAGGATTTCCCGATATAACCGTAATCTCAACTTGCGGAGATGTCCTTTTAAGTGAGGCTATTAATGACGATAACATCGCTTCATCTCCGGCATTGGAAAAACCGTAATAACCGGAAATAACAATCTTATCGCTCATGACGAACCTGCTTTCCCAACCATGATGTTAAATATCCTATAAGGGCAATGCCTACAATAAGGCCTATACCGATAAGCGTCCCCGTTAACCAGCCGTTAACTCCGCGAATAAAGGACAGTATAAAGGGCGTACGAATATGGGCAAATGTTTCAACCATAGAGCCCACTCCGATGACGGAAGCAATAACCAGGAAAAAATGTAACAATTGCGGCCATTTCCTATAAATAGATGCCACCATGAGGAAAAATGCGGGGTGACCGATAAGAAATTCTTTTTCCCTAGGACGTGCAAACATGACATTTTCCAAGAAGCGGCGCATAGCCACTTCTATTCCCGGCACGGGAACTCCCGCCGTATGACCGCTACGACCGACAAAGATGTAAGCACACATAGCCAAAGCCCCGATAATAATCAAGGTCCCCATTCGTACAGGTACATCCAAAAACTTTCGTACAAACTCCTTACACGAATTTCCGTCAGCTACCTCTATCCCCAATAAGGGAAAGCGACGTAAATAAGCAAGAGCTGTCAACACTAAGGGCAAAACAAAAGTAAGTTTAACGCCTCTATAAAAATCGAATTCCATAAAGAAACGAATATCCCCCAATAAAGCGGCTATAAAGATGCCTCCTATAGCGGCAATCACAACAGCACAAGCCAAGCCGATTGTTCCGTCACGAATGACAGCCAAGTATGAAAGCTTCTTCTTTATTTCCCGCTTACTATATATATCCAAAAGTATCAATACGGCCGCTACGGGAGCACTGACGGCACAGCCGATTGCCAAAACTTGCAAAAAGAGAGGCCCTGATACGGCGTATTCACCTACAAAACCGGCGATAACCGCCAAAAGCGATAATATTCGATTTACTCTATCCGATAAAGGCACGATGAGATTCAACGTAAAAAGAATCCCCAATAAAGCACCGACAGAAATGATGGCGGATAAAAGTCGCTGCGGATAATACACGTCCATAATAGATGCCTTACCCAGCTTATATCCTCGTTCGGTTAACTTGGAGGAACTCAAGCCTACATAAGCAAAGGTTCTCGTCGTTCGGTCAGTGCCGTGTAAAGGTCGTTTATATACGGGATAAAGATTAACACGACAGTTGCGCTCCAAATCACTGATATAAAACCGCATGGCTCCTTCTTCTTCATCCAGTTTATCCAATTCATCTTTACTCATAGCATAAACACGCACTGTATCGTAATCAACGGCATCGGCAAGAGAGTACATTCCTTCCTGCTGATCATACTGGAGTTGATTGGCCGCTTCAATCATATAAAAGGGTAAATGTCGTTCCTTTAATTTATCGGCCGTATACTTCAACAAATCAGCCCGTATTTGAGTATCTGCCGTGTACCCCAGCACTTCTTTACCTACAAACATAATGCCCGTCACACCGTGAATCTTATCAACACGCTTAAAAAAGCGATCAATATCCGATTTATCGGGATTCATATAATTTGTAGGCCGTAAGATGACCCCGAACCCCTGTTGCGAAATGCGATTGGCATCAGCCGACAATATGCCCAGATTCACATCGCCTAAATCAGGCATTGCTCCCCGAAGACCCAAAATACGATAGGTCCCGTCGGAAAAATCACGAACTCGCGAATTTCCTAATCGGACCTGTAAATCTTCCTTCACTTCATCAAAATACGGATCAACTTCCGTCTTCTTTTTACCTACGACGTAATAATCAAAAGATGTATCCGTGGGAAGTTGCGGATAGTACAATTGTGCCGCTAAAGCCGTAAGCAGCGAAACATCGCCTCTTTGAGCCAACTTGTTCAATGTCGTATCGTATACGGCGAAACTGTTGATACCCGCATCCTTTGCCATTTGCATGACAGTCGCTTCATCATATCCGTCGTTCTTCGCCATACTGATTAACGATTCATAATCCATGGCCTGTTCGATAGTCATGTTCCGTTGCTCCACATCTATGCGAACCGCACATAAGCGAATAGCACAGATAAGTGCAATAACAACGGCTATTACCATATATATTTTGCCTTTTTTTCTCACTGCTTCCATCATGTCCACCTACTGCACCTGACCGTGAATAATTAAGAGGTTGTTTTTAATTTCCACTTTTTGAGGAACAATCCCGAAAGGGAAATTATCGAAGTCGAAAATATCAACAGCACCTATATTGTCCGTTCCGTAAGACTTCCCTGCACCTTCAATACCGATATGAGAAGGTGCAAACTTTAATCGTGTGCCGTCAATTACGAAATTGCCCGTAATATCCGTTGTTGCCGTAAAAATATTACCTAAACGAACTTTACCTTTGATATGAACGCTGTCATCTTCAAAGGTAACGACGGCATCTGAAATTTTATCCGTTCGTGATTGTAAATATGATTGTAAGTCGGATGATGAAATAACGGCTTGTACACTGCCCGTTTCGGCACTACCGATATATAACCGTTGCCCTGCTAAGGAATCCAGAGGATTAAAGCGAATGCCTGAAAGGGAACAATCAAAGGACTCAAACTTTAATTTACCCATGGCAAAAGGGCCGCTGTGAACATACACGGAATCCAAACGTCCGAGCATCATTTTAATACCCGGATCGACTTTGACGACTACGTCTTGCCTCGTTACATTCATCCGCCCGTTCAACGAACGATAAAGCCCTTCCTCCGCCGCCTCTTGCCCTTTAAGTTGCAAAGCGGTACATAATCCGGCCACTATGACAAGAAAGACAATCAGTTTTCTCATTATATCTCTTCCTTATGACCCGTCCGCCTGTTTTTCAAAAACTGCAAGTATCCCTCAATAAACATGTCTATGTTTCCGTCCATAACGGACTGGATATTGCTCGTTTCCACGCCGGTACGATGGTCTTTGACCAAGTTATACGGATGGAATACGTACGAACGAATCTGGCTGCCCCATTCAATAGACTGTTGGGTTCCCGTCAATTCGGCACGCAACTTTTCTTTTTTTTCTTCTTCCAATTCAAAGAGTTTGGCACGTAAATACTTCATGCACATTTCTCTATTTTGAATTTGAGAGCGTTCATTCTGACATTGAACGACTATCCCCGTAGGAATATGGGTCATGCGTACAGCCGAGCTCGTTTTGTTAACATGCTGCCCGCCGGCACCTGAAGCACGGAAATAGTCGACACGTACATCGTCCATATTTATTTCCACTTCCGCATCGTCCGGCAACTCGGGCATGACATCTACAGCCGTAAAAGACGTATGGCGACGGCCGTTTGTATCGAAAGGTGAAATGCGTACCAATCTGTGTACGCCTTTTTCAGATTTCAAATAACCGTATGCATTTTCACCTTCGACCGTAAAAGCACAACTCTTCGTACCCGCTTCATCACCCGGCTGATAATCTATCATACGAATAGTGTACCCGTGTTGTTCTGCCCATCGACTGTACATACGCACAATCATTTGCGTCCAATCCTGGGCTTCCGTTCCGCCTGCACCGGCATGAAAAGCCATGATGGCGTTACAAGAATCGTATTCTCCTGAAAGGAGCAAAAGAACTTCTCTTTTTTCCAATTCTTTGACCAATCGATAATATTGTCGCTCTATCTCGCCTGTAAATGAAGTATCTTCATCTTCAGCAGCCAAGTCGTATAATTCCGACAAATCGGCGGCCTCATTAACCAAGTCGTCATGTCCCTGCACCTCTTCTTTCAGCTTCGTAGCCTCTTGAGATACAGCCTTGGCCGTATCGGGGGAATTCCAAAAATCGGGATCACTCATACGCATATCCAAATCCTGAATGCGCTCCCGCTTTTTATCTAAGTTAAAGTGAATCCCCGATTTCCTGTATTCTGTTCTGTAAGTCTTCTATGGGCTTTCTCATTTCTTCCAATAACACAAGAATCACCGTCCTTAAAAGTGCGTAATAACATATAGAAAACGGAAGAATTACTCTTCCGTTTCCCCTTCTTTTCTTCCGATTGTCGGCACATCACGCGACTCGGCTTCTTCTACCACTTCGCCGGGCGAATCGATATCGGCATAAGATTCTTTGGCCCCCTGTAAATGGTCTTCTGCAGGCGGCACGGGACGGTTATAAGTTACTTGTACGTGATATAAGAAAGTAATGACTGTCCGTTTAATAGATTCAACCATTTCTTCAAACATTTCGTACGCTTCAAACTTATATTCCACAATAGGATTCTTTTGACCGTACGCACGCAGATTAATCCCCTCTTTAAGGGCATCCATAGCATCGAGGTGGTCCATCCATTTACTGTCTACGACACGCAGCATAATAGCTTTTTCCAGCTCACGCATCGTTTCACTGCCGATTTCCTTTTCTCTTTCGTCATACAGCTTAACGGCAATTTCCGTCAAACGTTCCTGCACTTCCTGTCTGCTGAGATTTTCCAATTCACTCGTTTTCACGGTTCCCTTAGGCAGGAAATATTGCTCCATTTGAGAAATGAGACCGCCGAAATCCCATTCTTCAGGATATAATTTTTCATTGGCATACGTTGACAAACCGTCCAAAATAATATCATCGAGCATGGACAGAACGGTTTCGCGCAGAGATTCCGTCGTCAACACCTTACGTCTTTGTGCGTAAAGGACTTCACGTTGCTGATTCATAACATCGTCATATTCGAGCACGTATTTACGGATTTCGAAGTTATGAGCTTCTACCTTCTTTTGTGCCTTCTCAATAGAACGTGTAATCATAGAGTGTTCAATAGGATCGTCTTCTTCCATGCCGAGGCGGTCCATAAATTTTGAAATATTTTCGGAACCGAAAATACGCATTAAGTCGTCTTCAAGAGACAGATAGAATTGAGTGGCCCCCGGGTCCCCTTGACGACCGGCACGACCGCGCAACTGATTGTCGATACGACGGCTTTCATGACGTTCCGTACCGATAATCATCAAACCGCCCAGTTCGGGAACGCCTTCACCCAGCTTAATATCCGTGCCGCGACCGGCCATATTGGTGGCAATGGTAACCATGTTTTTTTGGCCCGCATCTTTAATAATTTCGGCTTCTTTTTCATGATATTTAGCATTTAATACATTATGGACAATATTAACTTCCTTTAAGAGCCGACTAATGACTTCCGACTGCTGTATAGATGTCGTACCTACCAAAATAGGCTGCCCCGTTGCGTGACGTTCTTGGACTTGACGCACAACAGCTCTATACTTGGCATTTTTCGTCTTATAAATAACATCGGGTAAGTCTTTACGAATAGCCGGTTTATTAGTAGGAATAACATATACGTCAAGCTTATAAATCTTATTGAATTCGTCTTCTTCCGTCTTTGCCGTGCCGGTCATGCCGGCTAATTTTTCGTACATACGGAAATAGTTCTGGAAGGTAATCGTCGCCAAAGTTTTACTTTCACCCTGAACTTTTACACCTTCTTTAGCTTCAATGGACTGATGCAGGCCGTCACTGAAGCGGCGACCGAACATAAGCCGGCCCGTAAATTCATCGACAATAACTATTTCTCCGTCTTTTACAACATAGTCCTTATCGCGATGCATCATGAAATTAGCCCGCAATGCCTGAATGACCAGATGATTCAAATCCAAGTGTTCATTGTCGAACATATTTTCAATGCCCAACATTTTTTCAACCTTTGCAACACCCGCCTCCGTAGGAGCAATGGTCTTTTGTTTTTCATCCATCGTATAATCTTCAGGAGTCAATCTCTTGACAATAGCCGCCAGAGTTTTATACAAGTCCGTCGAGTCTTCTCCGGGACCTGAAATAATCAAAGGCGTACGGGCTTCGTCGATTAAGATACTGTCCACTTCGTCGACAATACAATAGTTCAACGGTCGCTGTACCATTTGTTCTTTACTGATAACCATGTTATCGCGCAAGTAGTCGAAACCGAACTCATTATTCGTTCCGTACGTAATATCGGCCGCATAGGCACGACGACGTTGTTCATAGTTAAGATTGTGTACAATAAGTCCTACAGACAAACCGAGGAACTTATATATTTGTCCCATTTCTTCGCTGTCACGCGTTGCCAAATAATCATTGACGGTAACGACATGAGCACCCTTTCCCGACAGTGCATTCAAATATACGGGTAAAGTGGCAACCAAAGTTTTGCCTTCACCTGTACGCATTTCCGCAATATCACCGCGATGCAAAACAATACCGCCCAACAACTGCACGTCAAAATGTCTCATGCCCAACACGCGTCGTGAAGCTTCACGAACGACGGCAAATGCTTCGGGCAAAATATCGTCCAGCGTTTCGCCTTCGGCAAGACGCTTCTTAAATTCAAATGTTTTTTCCTGTAACGATGTATCGCTCAATGCCGCCATCTGCGGTTCCAAGCTGTTAATCTGCTGAACAATCGGTCTCATTTTTTTCAATTCACGTTCCGTATTATTGCCGAGCAGTCTTTGCATTACTTTATTAAACACGTTCCGACCTCCAATTAGTACGACTCAAAGCTCTATTTTTTATCAATTATACAGTATACATTAATTACCTCGTAAAATGCAAGGTAATATGCCGTTTTACCATTGTTTAAAGCCTTCTTCGCTTCCCTTTCCATATCATGAAACAGGGTCTGTATAAACCTGATTTTCTGAAAACCGTTGCCAAATTACACTTCGGATTTTTCCGGTTCCCTTTTCCGCATCATTCATTTATACATTAAACACATATCACCTGTCTCTATAGCCGATCTGTATATAAAATATAGAAAGTTCGAATTCAAAGAAGATTGGCTTGGCAATATAGTTTTTCATACAGCACCTATGATATAATGATAGAGTTTATATTAGTATGGAGGTATACATGTTAGAAAAATTCAAAAACCTACAGATCAGCGACGTTATTATTAACGCTTTAAATGATATGGGATTCGAAGAACCCACTCCCATTCAGGAAGGTTCTATTCCCGTAGCCTTGGAAGGTCATGACATGATCGGTCAGGCACAGACGGGTACGGGCAAAACAGCGGCTTACGGCATCCCTGTTCTCGAAAAAATTCTCGCAGCCGGGGCTCCCAAAGAATTGCAATCCGTCATCCTGTCACCTACTCGCGAACTGGCTATCCAGGTTGCCGAGGAGATAAATCATCTTGCTCAATATACGCCGGTGCAGGCATTGCCTATTTACGGCGGTCAAGATATGGAACGCCAATTACGTCGTTTACGTAAATCGCCGCAAATTATCGTAGCAACACCGGGTCGATTGATTGATCACATGAAACGCGGTACCGTAAAATTATCATCCATTTCTACCATTGTCTTGGACGAAGCGGATGAAATGTTGAATATGGGATTTATTGACGACATTAATTTAATCATGTCGGCTACCCCGGAAACGAGACAAACCCTTCTCTTCTCCGCAACTATGCCGGCACCCATTCAAAAGTTGGCCGAAACCTTTCTGAAAGACCCGCAAATTATTCGCATGAAAGCTAAAGAAGTAACCATCGACTTGGTGGAACAGTCTTACATTGAAGTTGCCGACCGCCAGAAGTTCGATGTTCTCTGCCGACTGCTGGACTTGCAGGAACCGGACTTGGCTATTATTTTCGTTCGCACGAAACGCCGCGTCGACGAATTGTCGGAAGGCCTGAAAAAACGCGGTTATTCGGCAGAAGGTATTCACGGCGACCTGACACAGGCTAAGCGAGATTCCGTCATTCGCCAGTTCCGTGAAAAAACAATTGATATACTCGTCGCTACGGACGTCGCAGCCCGCGGACTCGACATTAGCGGTGTAACTCACGTATACAACTATGATTTGCCGCAAGATCCGGAAAGCTATGTACACCGAGTAGGCCGCACAGGCCGTGCCGGTCAAAGCGGTGAAGCTACTACCTTTGTTATTCCCCGCGAAATCGATCACTTGCGTACTATTGAAAAGCTCATCAAACATCGTATTTCCCGTCGCAAGGCACCGTCATTCTCAGAAGCGTTGGAAGGTGCTCAGCAAACGGCACTGCGCAATCTTTCAACAGCTGCCGAAGAAGGCGATGTGACAGCTTATCGTGCCAGTGCGGAAGAATTACTGGAAACCTATGACTCCGTTACCCTCGTAGCCGCTGCCGTCAAGCTGTTAATTAAAGAACCCGATACGACACCGGTAAAGATTACGGAAGAGGCTCCTCTGCGAATTCGCCGTAGCCACGGCAATCGTAACGGCAACAGCCGTAATAGTAAACGCCGTCCCTCCGGGGACTCTCACCGTCGTTTAGACGGGCGTCGACCTGCCGGCAGGAGCAAAGACGGCAACTTCCGTCACCGCTCAACAGAACGTAAATCCGGCAATGAAAGTCGCCGCGAAGTCAAGGAAAGAAAAGAACCGAACCGTTCTGTTTTTAAGCCTTACTTTAAATCTTAAGCTTCATAGATATATTAAAATCCCTCGTCATGCAGAACGTGACGAGGGATTTTATTTCTATATATTTTGTAAGGCCGGAAATCCGTGCAATCCCGTTGCCGCTTTAA
The DNA here is from genome assembly GCF_000165735.1 of Megasphaera micronuciformis F0359. Classification (GTDB taxonomy): domain Bacteria; phylum Bacillota; class Negativicutes; order Veillonellales; family Megasphaeraceae; genus Megasphaera; species Megasphaera micronuciformis. The sequence continues at coordinate 534,458 of NZ_GL538208.1, read as the reverse complement.
CGGCTCGGCGCACGGCCTCTTCAACAGCCATAGCTCCGAGTGCTCCCATTTGATTTAAATCCGCTTCTACTTCTCCTGTAGCCAAAGCGTAAAGGCTATCTCCGTCAGCTGTTGTGTTAACAGGACGAATAGAGCGTACAAGTCCGTTGGAACAAAGAGCCGCCGCCTTATTCATTTGCGTCTTATTAAACTTCCCGTTCGTGACAACAAAGCCGATCGTCGTGTTGACCGTTCCCGGTTCACTTGTCCAGGGCAAAAAACCCTGCGTGGCCAAAATCCTTTGCGAATCCGCAAAGGATCCGTCTTCTGTTCTCATACCCGCTAAAATGCTGCCGTTTTTATCGACTACATCACCTAATGCATTTACGACAATACAGGCACCTACCGATAAATCTCCCACCTTATAGGCGCAAAATCCCTGGCCGCTCTTCATAGCGGTACGGGGCCCGCCTATTTTTCCGATAGTCGCCCCCGTACCGGCACCGTAATTACCGGAAAGAGCTTCGTTTTTTTCAACAGCATTGACTGCCGCCGCATAACCGCTGTCTCTCTGCGGATAAGCGTCTTTATCGCCGCAAGGCAGGTCATATATGGATGATGCGACAACTAAAGGAACAGGCCCGTAAGGTGTGTCAAATCCGATTTTCCGTTCTTTTAAATAAGACATAACCCCGTCAGCCGCCGCCAATCCGAAGGCACTGCCGCCGCACAAAAGAACGGCATGTATTTTTTCTACTGCAGCCGTCGGTTTAAGAAGTTCGGTTTCCCGTGATGCAGGGCCGCCTCCTCGCACGTCAACACCGCAAGCCGCCCCTTTTTCCGCAAGACAAATCGTACATCCCGTCCCGCCCTTCGCGTCTTCCCAGTGACCGATGCATATTTGTTGAATTGAACTAAAAGGAATTTCCGAAATATTCATTATTTTATAAAGTCCTTCCACAACATAGACGGTTGAATTCCGTTATTATGTTGATACTTTCCGCTCTTATACGTGTCATATTCTCCGTCAATATCATGATAATAGATCTGGCATATTTCCACATTCGGATAAATACGAATCGGTTGGACGCAAAAGATTTCCAAGGTCCAGTAGCCGGCAAAGCCTACATCGCCGAATCCGGCTGTAACGTGAATAAATACGCCCAGTCTCCCTACGGAAGAACGCCCTTCCAACATGGGAATATAATTTTCCGTCTTCGTATATTCGTTCGTACGCCCCAAGTACAACACATTGGGTTGAAGCACGAAACCTTCTTCAGGAATTTTTATGACCGAAGCCGAGTTGGGTTTTGCCATGTCCAATTCTTTCGAGTCGTATACCATTAATTCATTATACAGAGATAAATTGTAACTATTCGGGTTTACACGACTTTTATCAAAGGGTTCGATAACTATTTCCTTCCCCATGTGTTTAACAATTTCTTTTCCTGACAGAATCATATACTCACCTTCCGCATTAAATTCCTATAATACGCACCGGTAACCATAGCGCGTTATTTAAAAAGCAATTTTTTTCAGTATATACGCTCACTCTCCGTTTGGCAATAAAATAGCCCCAAGGAAATGAATCTTTCGCATTTCCCTGTGGCTATCTTTCATACAGTCGTTTCTTCATTTTTTCTAACTACGCTCTTTCTTCATTTCACGAATTCGCTCTTCAGCGATTTCCCGATAATAAAATTGTATAATTTTTTCCATGTTTTTCGGACGGTGTAACCAGTCTTCGACTTCAGGCGGCAATACATCACCGTGTAATCCCGTTTTTATGTAGTATTTCGTAACACCCAAAATAGGTGCCAGACGCTCTAAAATCGATTCTTTAATGTTGGCAACGTTCCCGTGCTCCCACCGATAAACGGTCTGAGCCGATACGCGGGCCTGCTCGGCCAACTGGTAGACTCCTATGTCTTGGGCCTTTCTCAATCTGCTGATACGACACCCTATATTTTCCTCCATTTTAACGGTCCCCCTCCTTTCTTTTTATTTTTAAAGAGATAACAAAACGCCTTCTTGCGAAGGCGTTTTGTCACGAATAACTTAATTATTCATAATCATAGAAACCTTTGCCAGTTTTACGACCTAAATAACCTGCATTTACATACTGACGTAATAATGCGCTGGGACGATATTTCGGATCACCGAAGCCTTCATAAAGAACTTCCATAATATGGAGAACAATATCGTTACCGATTAAGTCGGACAATGCCAAGGGTCCCATAGGATGGTTAAAGCCCAATTGGCAAACGGCATCAATATCTTCTTTGGACGCTACACCTTCCATCAAAGCCTGAATAGCTTCGTTAATCATAGGAATAACTACACGGTTGCCTACGAAGCCCGGGAAGTCGTTAACTTTAACGGGGCTCTTGCCGAGAGCTTTAGATGCTTCGAATACTTTATTGAATGTATCTTCCGACGTAGCAATGCCGTTGATCAATTCAATCAACTTCATAACCGGTGCGGGATTAAAGAAATGCATGCCGATTACTTTGTCCGGACGATTGGTTGCTGCTGCAATCTTCGTAATAGGTAAGGAAGACGTGTTGGAAGCTAAAATCGTTTCAGGCGGGCAAACTTCACCTAAGTTTTTGAAGATCTGACCTTTAATCTTCATGTCTTCAATAGCCGCTTCTACGACAAGATCCACATCTTTCATGTTGTCTTTCGTAATTTCAACAAAGCCGGTAAGACGACCCATAGCGGCATCTTTATCAGCTTGTGTCATCTTTTCTTTAGCTACGAGTTTCGTCAGGCTTTTGTCGATTTTCTTAACACCGCCGTCGATAAATTCTTGTTTAATGTCATTCAAGATTACGTCGCAACCGTGTGTTAAAAATACCTGCGCAATACCCGAACCCATTGTACCTGCACCGATGACCATTACTTTTTTACAAAACATGTTGAACTCCTCCTTTAAAGTGATTTCTTTCACAAATTTTACTAAAAAAAAGAGAACCAAACCTGAAAACTATCCCTTTACAGTTATAAGTATACCACTTCCAATGAAAAAATCTATACTATTTATTAGAAAAAATCGCTTTTTTCACTACTTTTATATACCATTCTTGAAAGGGTTTTATGAAATCTATGACTCCGCCTCATGATTCTATATACGATAATATTCGTTATTTTTTTCACACTTATAAATTAAAGAAAGAGGACGACGCGGATCGTCCTCTTTCTTTAATCGCGCCTTCTAAGAAGGCCGCTCAATCGTTCAATAATAGACTTCGTCTGTTCACTCCACGGCGTAAATCGCCGAAAAGAGGTTCGACTTTCCACCCTTGTCAGAAAGTCATCCATCTTTTCTTCCGTTTCACTTAAATGGTCACCGGTCATTACTTCCCATACCGAGCCGTCGTGGCGACAATACCGTTCCAGCAAAGAGTACAATCCGGAAAATTCCGAATCTTTTACATTCCTTCCAGCTACTCCCAAGGCAGTTGAAGAAAAGGCACGAAAAACAAAGAGTATATCTTCACCCGTACCTGTCGGAAAGCATCCCTTTTCTTGCCCTTGATTGTACCAACTGCCAAGAACTTGGCAAAAAAACTCGCACAAAGCAAAGACTGCCGCACGTTCGTAACGCCGGGCCGAAAGTTCGGCGTCTTTTTTATTCATTTTACGGTATTTTGCGGCCCTATGAGCAAAATCTTTATAGTCGTACCACAGTTCTTCCGCCAACGAACGATTATATACATTCATCGTTCCGTCTGAAAATACGGTTATATCACCTTTGGTGCGCATTTAAACAGTCAGCTCACTCGTACAATGGGGGCAACGAGTAGCTTCATCAGCCACTGTTTCTTTACAAAAGGGGCAAGTTCTGGAAGGTGCCGGTGCCGCCGGCTTTTTGAAACGGTTTATTTGCTTAATAACCAGGAATATGGCAAAGGCAATAATAAGAAAATCTACGACCGTATTAATAAAAAGGCCGTAAGCAATAACAGGTACCCCTTGTGCCTGAGCTTCCGCCAAGGTTTGAGCCGACGTATTTGCCAAGGGAATGAAAAAATCCGTAAAATCGACACCGCCCAATAAAATGCCGATAGGAGGCATAATGATATTGGTAACGAGGGATGTCGTAATTTTACCGAAGGCTCCACCGATTACTACACCGACAGCCACGTCGATTACATTACCTTGAACTGCAAAATTTTTAAATTCTTGAAAAAACGCTTTCATCTTCTTTACTCCTTTTTACTAAAAAACTACTTCTTTTTAATGCCTCGGCCCATGCCCAAGCGTTCCAGAACGGTATCATATCCTCCCGTCCCGTAATTGAGACACCTTTTGACCCGACTGATAGTAGCCGTGCTGGCTCCCGTTTTTTTGACAATATCTTCGTAAATATCTCCGGCTCTCAACATCCTGGCAACTTCCAAACGAGCCGCAATGGACTTCATTTCCTGAATCGTACAAATATCTTCAAAGAATTCATAGCACTCTTCCATGCTCTTTAATTCCAAGATGGCCTTGAATAATTGATCGTGGAGATCGTCACGCAACTTTTCATTGATACTCATAGCCTTCACCCCGTTCTTACTGTCCTGTATCTTACATGGCGAATAAATCTATTTGTTCATCTTCGGGGAGTTCTCCCAAACACCCCATCTCAGCCAGAGAATCAATTAAGGTCTGACCGACTTTACCACGATACTTCAAATCTTCTTTTGACGTATACGCCTGCGACTTTCTGCCTTCTACTATTTGTTCGGCTACATTTTTGCCCAAGCCGTCCAGAGCCGTAAACGGCAACAGTATCTTACCGTCATGAATAGTAAACTTAGTCGCTTCCGACTTATTTATATCGATATTCATAAAAGAAATACCGCGCAAATTCATCTCTACGACCAACTCCAGCGTGGAGTACAGGTCTTTTTCGATTTTGGAAGCACCGTCTCCCTTGGCCGTAATCATCTTCATAGCCTGCCGCGCCGTATCCAACCCGTGAATCATCATGGGAATGCTGAATGCTTTGGCTCGAATTGTAAAATAAGCGGCATAATAGGCTAAGGGATAATTAATCTTGTACCAAGCTATTCTAAATGCCATCATAACATAAGCAACGGCATGAGCGCGAGGGAAAAGATAGCCTATTTTCAAGCACGATTGAATAAACCATTCGGGAATATGACCCTTACGCAATTCTCCTTCATAATCCGTCGTTTTCTTTCCTGTCGCCTTATCCGGTTTATCAATTCCCTTGCCCTTACGGACATTTTCCATAACCTTAAAACTCGTTTTCGGTTTAATACCGTGATTGATGAGATAATTCATTATATCATCACGTGTCGATACGGCTTCATTCAACTGTACCTTACCGGACGTAATTAATTCCTGAGCATTATTCAACCATACATCCGTACCGTGTGAAAAGCCGGATATACGGACAAGACCTGAAAAGGTCTTCGGCATCGTATCTACAAGCATCTTCCGCACAAAAGATGTACCGAATTCGGGAATACCCAGGCTACCTACAGGAGAGCCCAGTTCTTCTGGCGTGAGTCCCAGGGCTTCGGTAGATGAAAAGAGACTCATTGTTTTTTGATCATCAAAAGGAATGGTAGTCGCCTTAACTCCCGTCATGTCTTCAAGCATGCGTATAACAGTCGGATCATCATGGCCCAGTATATCAAGTTTTACAAGACGGCCTTCAATGGAATGATAGTCGAAATGGGTCGTTATAATACCGCAGTCTTTTTTATTAGCCGGATATTGGACGGGCGTAAAATGATGGACATCTATATCGCGAGGAATAACCATTACTCCTCCGGGATGTTGTCCCGTAGTATTTTTAATTCCCGTACAACCGTTAACAAGACTGTTGATATACGCATCGTTCGCCGTAATGCCGCGAGCCTCCGCCCATTTCTTAACATAGCCGTAAGCCGTCTTATCCTGTACGGCACCGATAGTCCCGGCACGAAATACATTATCTTTACCGAAAAGTTCTTCCGTATACTTATGAGCCTTCGGATGATATTCCCCCGAAAAGTTCAAATCGATATCGGGTACCTTATCGCCCTCAAAACCCAAGAAAATAGCAAAAGGAATATTATGTCCGTCCTTTTTCATAGGCGTGCCGCATTCGGGACAATTTTTGTCAGGCAAGTCAAACCCGCCGGCAACGGATCCGTCCGTAAAGAACTCACTGTGGCAACACGAAGGGCATACATAATGAGGCGGCAAAGGGTTTACTTCCGTAATATCCGACATGGTTGCTACAAAGGACGAACCTACGGATCCTCGTGATCCCACAAGATAACCGTCATCATTCGAATGTTTAACCAACTTGTGAGCAATGTAATACAGAACGCCGAACCCGTTGCCGAAGATAGAGGTAAATTCTTCATCCAGACGCTCTTCAACAACAGTCGGTAAGGGCGTACCGTATATCTTATGAGCCTTACGCAGACACATTTCCTTCAGAGCTTCCGACGAGCCTTCGATTCTCGGAAAATAAAGATTTTCTTTAGGTACGGGCGTTACCTCTTCAACCCAGTCATTAACCTTATTGGGGTTGGTAATAACAACTTCTTCCGCCCGGTCTGTGCCCAAGTAAGCAAATTCTTCCAACATTTCGTCCGTAGTACGTAAATAGAGATCAGGCTGAAATTGAGCATCTCTAAAGCCTTTTCCCGTCATAAGGATTTCTCGATAAATCTTATCTTCCTTATTCATAAAATGAGCATCACAAGTAGCGACAGTCATTTTCCCTAATTCATCGCCGATTTTTAAAATCGTTCGATTAATATCTCTAAGCCCCTCTTCATCATCAACAAAGCCTTCTCGAACGAGGAAGCCGTTATTGGATATGGGCTGAATTTCCAAATAATCGTAATACTCGGCAATCTTTTTCAGTTCGTCATAAGGCAGTCGTTTTTGCACCATCGAACGAACTAATTCCCCCGCTTCACAGGCCGAACCTAAAATAAGTCCTTCTCTGTATTCGTTCAAAATTTTACGAGGAATACGCGGCCGTCCGCGGTAAATATACTTCAAATGGGATATGCTGACAAGTTTATACAAATTGCGTATGCCCACCTGGTTTTTCGCTAAAATAATAATATGATATGATTTATCGATTTCTTCATCGAACAAATACCCTTCCATACCGTATATAACCTTAACGCCGTTCGCCTTGGCTACGGACTGTAACATAGGAAAGGATTGCACGACACCGTGGTCCGTTACGGCAATAGCAGGATGATTCCACTTCTTAACGGTCTTAATCAGGTCCTTAACCGTAATCAATGCATCCATATCACTCATCGTAGTATGTAAATGAAGTTCTACTCGAGGATTTTCATGGGTATCCATACGTTCATTCGATTCTTCATGAGCTTTCATAATAGAGTCGACATTGAGAACATAATTATTTTGATACGTATCGAAGCGAACATTCCCGCCAACGAGAACGGATGTATTAACAGTAAGGTTTTGCTTTAATAGGCCTATTTCTTCTTCCGTCATTCCCTTGCGGCCATACTTACCGCTATTTCCCGTATCAATAAACTTCATTGCCGAAATGCCGTTCGTCTTATCGGCAATTTGAAACTTCAACAAGATTCGTTTTGATTTAAGTTCCTTAAATTCGACCTGAACAACCTTACCGTACAAGATGACTTTATTGCGTTCCTCTCCGAGTACATCGTCAATAGGCGTTACCTCCTGATCCGATATGGCTCGGCCCAGCAATACATTTCCTTGCACATCGCCGGCTTGGCTTCTTGTTGCCCCTTTACTCGAAGACGATCTCGATTCGGGCCTGGAAACGACAGCACAAGCCTTCAGATAGTCTTCGTCATATAAGTCTTCGCCGTCGTCATATATATCTTCATGAATAATGGCATAATCTTCACCGGTCCCCGCATCCGCCCCGTTGTCATCCACCAGAGATTCAATGGTTTCAGGCATCCACAATTCTCCATCTCTGTCGGCTTCGGATGTAGGTAAACATTCAATAGCAATGTCTCCTTCCAAGGACAAGCCTTTACGACATAAATCGGAAAAAAAGGCCATATCCGCACCGTTCGGCAAGTCGGCTGTAATATGCCAGGACTTCTTATCAAGACATACACTGAGGCGCTGTATATTCAAATAACACTTATCCCCATAAGGCAGCTTTAATTCTTTTTGAGGTACAATATGATAGTATTTCATAATATTCCTTTAAATCAACGGCTATATAACACAAGTAATTTCGCTTTTATGTATAAAATAAGACATAATCATTTATCGATTCTTCTTCACCGATTTGCTGCAGTACAGACAAATAAGTGCCTCCGCATCTTCCTGTACAGCCGTTCCCCGACGCATACGCAATTGTAAGGTAAAGAGGTCACATATCAGTGTATCCAACTCTTTTATTGTCCAATATTTAAGATACTTTTGCAAGTAATACAAACTACCGCGAACCGGTCGTCCGTTATTGATTTTAGTCATTAATAGCTCGACTGTCGCCTTGTCCTTATGGCTGGCGACAAGCTCCGCATAGGAGCGTAACATGCGTAAGCGCGACATCAAATAGGCCGTACTTTTCATAAACCCTTCAGTTTTGGCAAAGAGACTCTTCATTAAGGGAATACAGCCTTCTCCGTTCCGAAACAGAAAATATTCCCCGAAGGTGAAGAGATTTTTTTCTGCCGTTCCGGCAAATAATCCTTCCAGGTCATCTGCACTGATACGCTTTCTAGTCGGGTCAATCGCTAACTTATCAAGTTCTGAAAAAACGTAAAGAAGAGAAAGGGTACTCCACGTATGAAACATCTCCGTCATCAGACCCCGAGCCTCGGCGGTCAGCGTAAAGCCGTATTTTTTTAAATATGTATCTACATGAAACATAATATTTTTCTCAGTCACGGCTTCGCATGCACTTACATCTGCCAAAGGGACCAAAGCTTTATAAAAGGCACTGCCCGTATCAACAGGGCCCTCGACTATGAAAAGAACATAGCAACCTTTTCTCGTATTTGCCAGTCGCTCCAACAACAGGTCCTCACTCTTGTCGGTTTTGCTTCTCGACCTGCCGCTTTTTTTTAAAGGTAGGACGGGAGGATTTTTCCATACCGTTAAGGTAGCTGCGGAAAATAAGGACTCTCCATCTATATTTTCCGCTACGGTAAAGACCGTATCATCCTTGTGAAAAGTCGTAATTTCAGGCTTTTCTCCACAATCACTTTCACAGGCTTTTATAAAACTTTTTCTTTCTTCTTCCATCATGTACGTTTCCGTACCGTATATAATCTTAATATGTTTCATATGTTTCTCCACTATATGTTTCGAAATGCCATCTTCCTTTATGTTCGTATGCCCTTATTTCACCGCATTCTTTTACATTAAGCTTTTTTCCGGTCTTTATAAATTCAATGCCGTCTCCGCATATACGAAACTCTTCGTTCGTAAAATCGGGACATCCTCCTGAAACAACATTTATTTTAAAGGATTTTTGTATGTCAGTCTTTATTTTCTCCGTCGCCTGCCCTGACAAAAATACTTCTCCTACCGAAAAAATTGCTTCATGATGTAGGGCCGGAGCTACTACAGACATAATGCAGGAAGCTCCGAACTTTTGCTTCTTATTATACCACATCTTGGACATTCCGTTATCTTCTTTAATATATACAGTATAATCAGGCAACGTATCGAGAACCATCAATTGACGATCTTGTCGATGAGAAAAATTCGTGTAAACAGCTGCACTAAAAATAAAAACGGAACAAAAAGCCGCTACTTTTCTTTTACAGGTTCCATAAACGGCAAAAACCGCAAGAATATAGGCCACTGTCAATAAATCCCCCATACTTCCCGTCGGGATAAAACTATACGGTAACGCAGCTAAAAAAGCGTTGGTCTTAAGGGCAGCCCACAAAAAAGGCTTCAAAACATGTAAGATAATTCCGCCGAAAAAAGGCATAATATATACGGCCAGAGCCGCTACAAGTCCCGCTACAATAAGCCCGTCCAATACGGAGCCCACTAAAAGGTTAGCCGGCAATGTATATAAAGGCAGGCCTGCAAAAGTTCCGGTTAACAAGGGTACTGCAGGAATCTGTGCACCTATGCAAACGGCTGTACAACGACGTAAAAAAACGGGTAAAAAGGACAAGGCCGCCTCCGTCTTGGGCGTAAACAAAATAATACCTGCAGCGGCGCAAAAAGACAGCCGAAAAGACAGATCGTAAAAGACAAAGGGATTCTCCGCTAAAAAAAACAGGGCAACTAATGACAATATATGTAAAGGGGAATGTTCGCAATTTCCTTCCGCCGCATAAGCAGCTGCCATCCCCGTAAGAGTTGATCGTATGACAGGTACTGTAAATCCGGCCAGTGCACAATACAAAAAAAGTACCACCGAAGCCCCTGACAGTTTCACCCGACGACTTAGCGACAAGCCTCCGGCTAAGGCCCAAATAACACTCAAAAGAATTGTTATGTGTGAACCGGACACGGAAAGAATATGAATCATTCCCGTAAGGGAAAAGTTGCGAATAATATCTTCATCTATTTCATCGTAATGACCGCCAAACAAAAGAGAGGTGAAAACGTATGCCAGGCGTGTTCCCATCACCTCCGTAAAAGAGTCCGTTATCCTTAGGCGTATACTGTGTAAGGACGCATCATACATTGACGGCGGCTCGACAAGCTCTAAGGGCGTGTCCTTATGCTCCTTACATTTCATAAAAATACTCCTGTAGCGATAGGCATGATAAAAGTCATAAGTCCCGTAATTTTTCTTAAATACGGGAGCCGTACAGGATACACGACCTTTAACTACACACCCCTCTTCAAAGGGATTCTCTCCATGAATATATAAAAGTACACTCCCTTTACCGCCGTGACTTTTTAAATCGGCTCGATAAACGGTTACACTCTGATTTTTTTCCTTATAAACACGCTTTTTATCGCAGATTCGAAAAACGGCCTCCGTCTCGGTTCCGCTTAAATAGTGAGACAAGGCGTTAAATCTTGTCTCACTGTGTACCGTCCCTGCCCAAGCGAAGAAAAAAACGGCACCGCACATGAAGATACAAAACAGCCTCCTTCGTTTACGCACGAAGAAGGCTATACAAATACAGATAAAACCCGTAACGACTGACAACAGAATCGACAACTGCACGTATTCATGTAAAAAAATCGCCGTACAAACACAAATAACGAGACTGCAAGACAAATACTTATTCATAGATCTACGACATCTTTCAGCTTTTCATACTTGGCAGCGCCAATTCCCTTTACTTGCTTTAACTCCTCTACGGATGTAAAGGATCCGTGTTCATTACGATAAGCGATAATGGCGGCTGCCATTGCAGGACCGATACCGTTTAAGCTTGTCAACGTTTTTTCATCAGCCTCGTTTAGGTGAATTTTGTGATCGTCTTTAACCGCAACCCCGATTCCGTCCGTTTTATAAGGAATATGAATATGTAATCCGTCTTCTATAGGAGCCGCCGCATTTATGGCCTCACTGTCTGCATAGGAATTAAAACCGCCTGCATCCTTAATAACCTCACCTACTAAAAGCGGACGCTTATAAGAATATACACCGGGGCTTTTGACGGCTCCGCTTATGTAAACATATAAAAGTCTGTCATTTTCTACCTGAATTTCCGGAACGGCTGTCATTTCTTCCGGAAGCGTAGCCTCTACCAACGAATTTCCGTATACGGCCAATCCCAATGCCGTTAGTAACGGAAAAAGCAAGAAGATTCTTTTCATACTCATCCCTCCGAATAGGTTTTACACCATTTTCGGCTAAAGAATCTGAAAAGTCTGTCCTTTCTTCTTGTTTCTAATGTAATTATAATGCCGCCCTTATTATGAGAGGTTAATTATTACCATGTATTCTTGCCCTTCCACAAACCGGGACGCAACATGACAAGGATCGTAAAAATTTCCAGACGTCCTAAAAGCATGGAAAAACATATGACGGTTTTAGAGAACCAAGATAAATCCGCATATGTACAAGTCGCCCCCGTAACGCCGAAGGCCGGACCGATGCACCCTATAGTGGAAACACTGATTCCCAAGGCATCAAAACCGCCTACTCCGTCAAATGCTAAAAGAAGTGCAAAAAAGAGGATGAAGAAAATATACATAAAAAAATATTGGCCTACACGCAATACCGTACTATCGTGTAAGGTCGTTCCGTTCATCATAACCTCAACTACATGCTTAGGATAGAGTAAGTGAAGAACGGTAGACCTTACGGAACGAAAAAGAATGACTACACGGGAAATTTTCAATCCTGCTGCCGTAGATCCCGCACAGCCGCCGCAAATCATTAGACCCATGAGAACGAATTTCGACAAAACCGGCCATCTGTCATAGTCGGCAGAGACAAAACCCGTCGTGGCTATAGAGGCTGTCTGAAATGCCGCATATCGTAGAGCTGTAAAAAAATCTGAATCAAGTTCCACCATTAAATCACCGATAATAATAATGGTGGCTACCACTAAAATAGATAAATAGGCTTTAAATTCCGTATCTTTAAGTAAGACGGCAGCTCCTTTATGATAGGCACGATAATAAAGGCCGAAGTTGCCTCCTGCCAGAACCATAAAAAAAGTCATCCACCCTTCAACATATACATCATCAAAATAAGCCGCACTCTCATTATATGTAGAGAAACCTCCGGCTGATACGGTTGATAAGGCATGGTTGACGGCTCCTGTAAAATCCATCCCGCAAATTAAAAATATAATAAATGCACATACTGTAAATGCCATATAGATTTTAAAAAGAACCTTTGTCATATCCTGCAGACGAGGTAAAATGCGGTCTTTTGTCGGACCGGCCGCTTCAGCGTTATACATATATGATGAGGTTTTACCCGATTCCGGTAAGAGAGCAATAAAGATGACGACAATTCCCAAACCTCCTAACCAGTGCGTCATACTACGCCATAACAAAAGACTGGGAGGCATAATATACAGGTCTTCAATAACTGTCGCGCCCGTACCGGTAAAGCCCGAAATGCTTTCAAACAGACCATCCAGATATCCCAAATAACCGCCCGAAATATACGGAATCATACCGACCGCAGTAGCCAATAACCAGCCGCATCCTGTGATGGCGATACTTTCCTGAATGGTTAACTTTTCCTTCTTACTTTCACCGCTCGAAAAAAACAGAGCCGATATGCCGAAACATATAACCATAGAAAAAACAAACGCAGAAGTCGCCCCGTCTCGATGAATAAGGGAAGACACCAGGGGAATAGCGAGAACACACGTTTCAGCCAAGGCTATATGTCCGAGAAACTGCCCGACAATTCTGAAGTTCATACTTCCTCCGATGATTAGTGAGATTACCAGCCCTGACGCCTATGCCAAAAAGACGGCAAGAATAAGACGAGAACGCTGAATGATTCCAGTCGGCCCATGAGCATGGATATGGATACGACAACCTTACTGAACGGCGGTAAAGCCGAATAAGTGCATGTAGCCCCGAAGAGGCCGAAAGACGGTCCGCAACTGCCCATGGTCGAAATACTGACTCCTAAGGCCTCGAATACAGGAACCCCGTCCCAGACCAGCAATACGGTCCACAACAGGTCCAGCATAACATAGACAAAGAAAAATCTTACGACACGAAACAATACTTCTTCCGAGTATTCACTGCCGTTAGAACTGACCGCTATTACTTCGCGAGGATATATTTTCTGACGCAATAAGGCACGAGCCGTTTTAAATAACAACATCAATCGAGTAACTTTCAGTCCCCCGGCCGTCGAACCTGCACAGCCGCCTAAAAACATGAGAAAGATTAGAATATATTTGGAAAAGGTCGGCCATGTATCAAAATCATACGATATAAACCCGGTCGAAGATGATATGGATGCGGACTGAAAAAAGGCTTCCCGCAATGCATATCCGTAAGTCCACCCTTGTGTCAAAATCAGATTGCCGGCCATTAGCATAGTGGTTACCAGTACGACTAAGCAGTAAGTGCGAAACTCCGTATCCTTAAAAATACATTCCATCCCTTTTCGCCATGCCGCCACATACATACCGAAGTTAGCGCTGGATATAATCATGAAAAAAGCCAATACGCCTTCAATAAGAGGACTGTTAAAATGGGCTACACTATTGTTATACGGGGAAAATCCGCCGGTAGCAATAGTGGAAAAGGCATGATCCGCAGCGATTAAAAGATCCAGACCGCACGCATAAAGAACCAATGTACAGATAATTGTAAAAACTACATAAACTGTAAAAAGAGCCTTTGCCATTTCTTTAACTTGCGGTAAAAACCGTGAATCCGTAGGTCCCGTGCTTTCGGCATTGAACATACGTACAGCCCCTCTACCGAAGCGAGGAAACAGTGCAATAAAAATAACGATAATTCCCAAACCGCCGAACCAGTGTGTCAAAGACCGCCATAAAATAAGGCTCTGCGGTAAGGACTCTATATCATCAATAACCGTAGCTCCCGTGCCGGAAAGGCCTGAAATAGTCTCCACAATACCGTCCAAAACGGATAAATAGCCGCCTGCCACATAAGGAATCATGCCCAGAAAGGTTATTAAAACCCACCCCAAGGTAGTAACGGCTATACCTTCTCGGACCGTCAGCGTATCCTTCACTCTTTGTCCCCCGATCACGAAAAGTACTCCCGTTCCTGCCGACCATGCTATGGCCCACAAAAATGCGGAAATATTTTCTTCTTCGTACAACACGGATATAGCCAAAGGAATACATAATGCCATGGCACAAGCAACGGCCAATTTACCCAGCAAGTAGGCCGTAATTCTAAAATTCATACAAAAAACTCCTACCAACGATGCTTAAAAAAGTGCATCGTCGTCTGTACGACTAACAAAAAGGCGACGACTTCAACGCGCCCCCAAATCATGAGTATGCAACAATAGGCCTTGGCCCAAACGGGCAAAGAACCTACATCACCCAAGCCGAATAAGGCCGCCGTCGCCCCCGTCCCCGTCAACCCTGCCCCTGCCAACCCAAGTGCCTCTAAAGGAGATAGCCCGGAAGGTGCCAAAATTAAAACGGACAGAAAAAACAACCCGATAAAAAGGAAAAATACATTTAATACACGATTAATGACGGGCAAAGATACGAATACCCCGTTGGCTTTAACACTGATAACCATCTGGGGGTGCAAGGTTCGCAGCAATTCTTGAGACGACATTTTAAACAAAATAAGAAAACGAATAATTTTCATTCCCCCCGTAACCGATCCGACACATCCGCCTACAAAGGTGAGAATAAAAAGAAGCATTTTATCAAAGTCGGGAAATAATGTCAAATTAGCCCCTGTAAATCCCGTCGTTGTCAAAAAGGACAACACATAAAATACGGATAAACGCAAACTTTCATTCCATTCAAATCCGGCTCGATCATGAATATTCATACTGAGTAGCAAGGAAGCACCGAGAAGAACTGCCAAAAACACTCGGATTTCCGTATTACGCCATAACGGTCGTAAAGTTCTCTCCGACGTCACTCTGTATAACAATAAAAAATTGCATCCTGCTAAGAACATTGAAAAAACACAGGCCCAAACAACGGGGCGGTTTCCCAAGTGTTCAACTGTCGTACCGCCTGTAGAAACAGTCGTCAAAGCCTGTAATACGGCTGTGTGTAAAGGTAATCCCGCCATAATAAAGGCCGTGATCGACAACAATGTAATGACGACAAAGGTAACCGATACGGGTTTTAAGTACGAATTCATACGCCGAATACCGGGTGTGAAAGCAAAGGGATTATCATCGGACAGGCCGATACTGAAAACCTTACTAATCTGAGGCATAACGGTTACGAACAGATTAATAAAGATAAAAGCACCCATCCATTCTAAAAGAATATGCCAGTCCTTAAAAATCCCCGTTTCTTCATGACTTAAAAGAAAGAGACCGTTTGTCGTAACTGCCGAAACGCTGTCCAAGATGCCATCAACTACGGAAAGCCTATGACTTATTATAAAAGGCAAGGCTCCCAAGAGAGCTAAAACTACCCAAGAGCCGGTAAGTAATACGGCTCCTTCACTAAGTCTCATTTGCTGTCGACGTGCTTTCCCCGGCCCGTAACACAGGCAAGAACCTATACCGGCAAGGGCCAGAGTGGGCAAAAAACACATGGTCACGCCGGTTTCCGAATATAGAGACAAGGCCGTAATAAGAAGCGCACCTACCGTAAAAAACGCCAAGATACGGCTTAAGCCGTAAAATATAAATGCACCTTTCATTTCCTATGCCTTTCCTGCAAAATATTTCATTACCTTATTGGCAAATTCCATGCGAATAAAGAGTATCGCTCTATCACCGGCTTGTAGTGATGATTGTCCGGTCGGTACGAAGGCTTCATCATCACGAACAAAAGCACAAATCAGACATTCTTTCGGCAATTGCAAATCCATCAGTTTTTTATTCTCTACATACGACCCTTTCTGAACGATAACTTCCATTGCTTCCGCTTTTGCTCCTTCCAAAAGAGCGACGGAAACAACCCCGCCTCGCCGAGCAAAAGCTAAAATTTCACCGGCAGCTAATAAGCGTGAGGATAATACAATATCGACGCCGACTTTTTCCATTAAATCCACATATTCAATGCGGGCAACGCGCACAATGGTTCTGGCAGCACCTAAATGCTTAGCTAAGAGGGCCAACATCAAATTCAGCTTGTCATCAGCCGTAAGACAAATGACGACATCCGCTTCCCCCACTCCTTCTTGGGTGAGTAAATCAATATCAGTTCCGTCTCCGCGAACAACGATGCCTTCTTCAATTCGTTCCGCTACCATGCGACTACGTTCGGCATCCTTTTCGATGACCTTTACTTGAACGCCCTGTTTATCCAACATTTTAGCCAAGGTTCGTCCCGTACGACCGGCACCGATAATCATAACTCGTTCGGGAGCTTTGATACCCGTCCCGACAAAATTCTTACTGAACTTTTCTATTTCTCCGGATGCACCGACAAAAAAGGTGTTGTCATGCGGTAAAAGATAGTCATCGCCGTGAGGAATGATCATTCGATTATTTCTGAAAATAAGTCCCGCCAAAACATCTTGAGGTAATCGCAAATCTTTTAAGGGAATATTGGCCAACTGAGATCCGGGCTGAATCTTCGTTTCGAAAATCCGCACCTTACCTTGGGCAAAATCTTCTACGTTTAAGGCTGCCGGCGTCATCAAAATACGATTGATTTCGCGAGCCGTAATATATTCAGGGTTAATCATTAAATCAATATTAAAATTTTCTTTTAAATAGACTTTAGATTCAGACAGGAAATCCAAATCCCTAATACGTGCCGCTGTATAAGAGATTCCGTGTTTTTTTGCCAAAATACAGGAAATCATATTCGTTTCGTCACTACTCGTCGCCGCCACGAGAATATCAGCTCCGTAAATATCGGGATCATTCATAGTTACGGGACTGGCACCGTTCGCCGGAACAGTCAACACATCCAAGGTATTTTTCACGACTTCCAGACGATCTTCATCATGATCGACTACGACTACATCCATTTGTTCATTTGATAATAACTCGGCAATGCTGTATCCCAGCTTACCCGCTCCGACAACAACTATACGCACCCTGTTACCTCCTACGTATACGCATATACTTACTTGATTACTGACTTGTTAAAGTTATCATACTCTCATTACAAACCTATGGCTATATGTAAAACATTAAATTTTTACATATCCTCCCGATATATAAAAGGTGCCGTCCGTCTGATAATCTCTCCGGCAGGGCATGAAGACGCGTGATCATGAATGATTCCGCAAGCCTGCAAATGAGAATACACGGTTACGGGTCCCAAAAATACGAAGCCCCTTTTTTTCAAATCGACAGCAACAGTCGTCGACAATTCATTAGCTGCCGGCACTCCCAATTTTTCATGACTCTTATAGACATATACCTTTCCCTTCGTATAGCTCCATAAGTAATCGCTGAAGGACCCGAATTCTCGGCGTATTTTTTTTAAGGCCCGGGCATTTTGAAAAACCGCCTTAATCTTGCTCCTTTGACGAATAATCCCTTCACAGGTCATAATCTTATCCGCCTCTTCCGGACCGCAATCAGCCAGAACCTCATAATTAAAGTTCGCATACGCCGCTTTTAAGGTTTCCCTCTTTTGTAAAATCGTATTCCAGCTCAGACCGCTTTGCATAAGTTCCAATACAAGATACTCGAACAGTACGGTGTCGTCATAAACGGGAACACCCCACTCACAGTCATGATATACCTTCATTTTTTCATTGACATTTGCCCAATCACAAATTCCCATGTCTTCACCCCCTTGCAAGACATATGTACATCATAAACCGTGCTTACAAGAACGTAAAGGGCATGTGTCCAATGTGACACATGCCCTTACACTTTTATAAAATCTGTACACCTTTAACTGCCGTTTCACCACGACTCAAACTGATTTGTCCCGTTCTGGCAATTTCTAATATCGTGTACTCATCCAACATTTGTAACAGCGCTTCTACGTGTTCTTCCGTTCCCGTTAAACGCAACATAAGGCTATTCTTTCCTACATCGACAATCTTGGCGTGAAAGAGCTCAGCTAAATTACTCAAATCCATCCGTTCTTTAGCCGTTTTATAGAGAACCTTAATCATAGCCAATTCATAGCTTACAAAGGGATTATCATCAAGCGTAACCACCTTAATAACATCAATAAGCTTGGCCAATTGAAAGACGGCCTGATCCAATTCCCAACGATCCTCTACGGTTACAACTATATTAATTCGCGTTACGTCCGCATCTTCTGTATAGCCCGCGTTAATATATTCTATATTAATGGCGCGACGACTCAAAAGGCCCGCTACATGGGTCAATACGCCGGGCTTATTATCTACCAGCAGTGCCAGATGTTGTCTCATGGTCGTCATCACCTCCAATGATCATTTCATCCAATTTTTTCCCGCCCGGAACCATGGGGTATACATTTTCATCAGGCGGAATATCCACTTCTATAAAAGCCGGACCGTCGACGGCAAAGAAAGCATCCAACACTTCTTCCAAATCGCCCGGATCATGTACGGCAAAAGCCTTAACACCCATAGCTGTAGCCACTGCCGGCATATCGGCATGATTTCCCAAGACGGATGCGGCGTAATGCTTTTCATAAAACATTCGTTGCCACTGATTGACCATACCCAAGACGCCGTTACGCAAAACAACAATCTTTACAGGAATATGATAATTAGCCAACGTTTCCAATTCTTGGCAATTCATGCGAATACTTCCGTCTCCGGAAAAGAGGACTACTTGATTTGCAGGGCAACCTAACTGTGCTCCCATAGCGGCAGGCAAGCCGTACCCCATAGTACCTAACCCTCCTGAAGTCAGAAAATGTCTGGACTGTGTAACATCATAAAACTGTGCCGCCCACATTTGGTGCTGTCCTACATCGGTAGCAATAATAGCCGAATCTCCTGCACGCTTACGCACTTCCTGCATCAATTTACGCGGAGAAACATAATTCTTTATGTCTCTGGAATAACAAGGATAGGCCCGATTCGTTTCCTTTACTTCTTGTCGCCATGCAGTATATTGTTCTGCCAATCGATCCCCAGTTGATTGAATTTTTTGGGCTAAAAGTGGTAAAGACCAACGCAAATCGCCGTTAACACTCACATGAGAATGGACAATTTTATTGATTTCCACGCGATCAATATCAAAGTGTATGATTTTAGCTCTTGCAGCGAAGGTATTAGCATTACCGGTTACACGGTCATCAAATCGAGCCCCTATAGCCAAAAGCAAATCACACCCTACAATAGCTCGGTTGGCTGCCCCCGTGCCGTGCATTCCCGCCATTCCTAAATGGTAGTCATACGTATCCGGTATAGCCCCTTTCCCCATTAAGGTCGTTACAACAGGAATTTGCAATTTCTCAACTACCTCTTGCAAAATCTGTGCCGTATCGGATGAAACAATACCTCCGCCTGTAAGTAAGACAGGACGTCGGGACTCACACAGTGCTTGTACGGCTTCATCAATATCCGTTTCATTGCCTTCATAGTGGCCCGTATACCCTCGTAATTGAACGGTCTCAGGATATTCATAATCGAATTCGGCATCAAATACATCCTTAGCCACATCAACGAGAACGGGACCGGGTCTACCGCTACGAGCAATAAAAAAGGCTTCTTTTAAAACACGCGGTAATTCGTGTACGTTCTTTACCAAATAGTTATGTTTCGTAATGGGCGTGGTAATCCCCGATATATCCGCCTCCTGAAAAGAGTCGCGACCAATCAAATGAGTTGCCACCTGGCCGCTGATTACAACCAGGGGTACCGAATCCATATAAGCCGTAGCAATGCCTGTTACCATATTACAAACACCGGGTCCTGACGTGGCAAAACAAACTCCGACCTTACCGGTAGCTCTCGCATAGCCATCCGCACCGTGCACGGCCCCCTGTTCATGACCCGTCAGAACATTCGGAAATTTATCTTTATATACTTCGTTATATAACGTGAGCACCGTTCCGCCGGGATAGCCGAAGATAACTTCAACACCTTCTTTTTTCAGCGACTCGATGACCGCTTTCGCACCGTTCATCAACATTTACCGAATCCCCTCCTTTATCGGGATTTATGAGTCTTTTTTATCTGTTTGCAACCAGGGCATCATAGCTCTTAAGTTAGCACCGACTTTTTCCAATTCGTGTTCACCATGCAATCGACGCATAGCCAAAAATTGAGCTCTGCCGCCGCCGTTATTTTCAAGTAACCAACTCTTTGCAAACGTGCCGTCCTGAATATCGTTCAAAACCGCCTTCATAGCCTTCTTGGATTCGTCAGTAACTACGCGTTTACCCGACATATAGTCACCGTATTCAGCCGTATCGCTGATAGATTTACGCATTTTCGCCATACCGCCTTCATACATTAAATCAACAATCAGCTTCATTTCGTGAAAGCATTCAAAATAAGCGATTTCCGGTTGATAGCCTGCTTCTACAAGCGTTTCAAAGCCGTTAGTAATCAACTGACAAATACCGCCGCACAAGACGGCCTGCTCACCGAACAGGTCCGTTTCCGTTTCTTCTCTAAACGTCGTTTCTATAACGCCCGCACGTGTACCGCCGATTCCCCAGGCATAGGCTAAGGCCAAGTCAAAACAATGTCCCGTAGCATCCTGGCCTACGGCAAATACGTCGGGAACACCGCCACCTTCAACATACGTACGGCGAACCAGATGACCCGGTCCTTTCGGAGCTACAAGGAAAACGTCGACGCCTTCAGGAGCCACTATTTGATTGAAGTGCACATTAAATCCGTGTGCAAAAGCAAGGGCGCTGCCGTCCCTCAAATTAGGTTCAATTTCGCTCTTATATACAGCCGCCTGTTTTTCATCGGGAATAAGAACCATCGTTACATCTGCTTCCGCAACAGCTTCGGAAACGGTTTTAACCGTAAGTCCGGCCTGACGTGCCGCATCAACGGATTTACTGCCTTCATATAAGCCTACTACTACATCCACGCCCGATTCTTTCAAATTCAGTGCATGCGCATGACCCTGACTTCCGTAGCCTATGACAGCTACCTTCTTTTCTTTGAGTAAGTTGCAATCCACATCTTTGTCGTAAAATACCTTTGCCATTTGAGCTTCCCCCTGTTGAATTAAAATAATAAGGATAAAAAAATAGTCCGTCCCCTAAAGGGACGGACTGTATCCGCGTTACCACCCTGATTCCCGACTTCTTACAAGACGGGCACTCTACAACGTACTAACATACGCGTTTCCTGTAACGTAGAAATAACGTCGATACTTAGTAAATTCGGCATCGCTCTTCAGGGAGGATTTTCATTTCTTCGTTGTCATCGACTCACACCGACCGTCGACTCTCTGTAGACACGGAGAAGAAACTACTCGTTCCCGTCATCAGATTTATGTATTTACATGAGGTATGAACGTATTATACATAAAAGTAATTTTGCCTGTCAAGTAATTATTTTTTACCTGTCCGTATCGGTTTTATGCCCCTTTTCGTCGTGCTATAATACTTGATATAGTTAGTTTTTATGCGAAAGGAGCGAATTATGACTCAACAAACGCACTCTCTCTTTAACCTTATCGAGCAAGGGGTCTCACCCTTTCATGTCGTCAATATCTGCAAGGAACGCTTAACAAAATCCGGCTTTATTGAACTGAATCCGACTGAAAAATGGAACCTTGAATGCCGTAAAAAATATTTTATTTCTTATTATGATTCGACCTTAATTGCCTTTACTGTCGGCACCGATCCGTTGAACAGTTTACGTCTGGCAGCGGCACATACCGACTTTCCGTGCCTAAAAATCAAACCGAATCCTGATGTAAGAAAGCCCCCTTACGGATTGTTAAATATAGAAGCTTACGGTGGCCTAATCAGACACGCATGGTTGGACCGCCCTTTATCCGTTGCCGGCAAGGTCATTACTAAAGGACATACGGTATTTGCTCCCCAAAGTCATCTCATTAATTTTGAAAAAGCCGTAGCGGTCATCCCCGAACCGGCTATTCATATGAACCGGACTGTCAACGAAAGTGCATCCTTCAACATCCAAACGAATATGTTACCCCTTCTGACACTTTTAGATAAAGACACGACAGACGACTTTTTCCTTTCTGCTTTAGGTAATATCTGCCATATTGAAAAAGACGAAATATTAGCTTACGATCTTAACTTATATCCTCTCATACAACCTACTTATATGG
This sequence comes from Megasphaera micronuciformis F0359, assembly GCF_000165735.1. Lineage (GTDB taxonomy): Bacteria > Bacillota > Negativicutes > Veillonellales > Megasphaeraceae > Megasphaera > Megasphaera micronuciformis. The sequence goes on along the minus strand of NZ_GL538208.1, from coordinate 511,765 downwards.
GCCTAAATAATGAATTTATAGGCTCTTCCCGTTTAGATAATCTGACCTCCGTCGATGCTTGCGTAAAAGCCCTGGAAACGTCTCATCCTCAAGGTCTTTCTATGATTTGCCTCTTTGATAACGAAGAGGTGGGAAGTAGAACCAAGCAAGGGGCCGCATCATTTATCATTCCCGACTTACTGAGGAGAATTTATGTCGACTTGGGCTATAGTGAAGACACGTATACCCGTCAATGTGCTTCCGCCTTTCTTCTGTCCGTCGACGTAGCGCATGCCTACCATCCCAATTACGAAGAAAAAAACGACATAACAAACTATCCCGTTTTAAACGGCGGCGTCGTCATTAAACGAGCTTCCGACCAATCCTATGCGGGTGATGCGGAAGCTGTCGCCGTTATAACCGCCTTGGCTGAAGAAGCGAAAATTCCTGTCCAGACCTTTGTCAATCGTGCCGACCAACGTGGCGGTACAACCTTGGGCTCCCTTTTATCGGCCAATTTACCCGTCCGCGCACTGGATATAGGAATCCCGTTACTTTCCATGCACTCTACCTTCGAAACGGCAGGAGCGGCCGACCAGTCACATTTAATTTCGCTATTGCAAGCTTATTTTTCTTAATCATCATTTATTGATGCAGCGGCACCTATTACTTTACTGCCGCCAAAGGAGAGTATATGAAACCTATAAAAGATATAAAAACAATTTGTAACTTAGGTTGCGGTACTATGGGGTTCGGTACGGCTATAGCCTTTGCCAATGCCGGTTATGAAGTAAACATGTTCGGCCGTAGAAATGCCAGTATTGACCGTGCGATGAAAAATATTCGCTTTACCTTGGATATTATGATGAAAAACAAGCTACTGACCGCTGAGGACTCAGAAGGAGTCGTAAATCGTATTCACGGCGTAACTACCCTGAAAGCAGCAGCCCGAAATGCGGATTTCGTCATTGAATCCGTAGCTGAAGAATTAACGGTAAAGCAACAGGTCTACCAAGAAATGGAAAAATATGTAGACAAAGATGTCATCTTTGCCACCGATTCATCAGGACTCAGTCCTACGCAAATCGCCTCCGTTTTAAAACATCCCGAACGTTTCGTAGTAGCTCACTTTTGGAATCCGCCACACTTAATTCCCTTGGTTGAGGTCGTCCCCGGCGAAAAAACGGTACAAGAAGTCGTTGATATTACGTGGACATTAATGGAAAAGATTGGCAAAAAACCGGTCGCTCTTTTAAAAGAAGCACCCGGTTTTGTCGGCAACCGCCTACAGTTCGCACTCTTACGAGAAGCCCTTCATTGCGTACAGGAAGGAATTGCTACAGCCGAAGCGGTCGATACAATTTGTAAATACAGCATCGGACGCCGCCTTTCCGTCACCGGTCCCTTGGAAACGGCAGATTTGGGCGGACTGGACATTTTTTACAATATATCCGCTTATTTAAACGCCGATTTAGCCGATGATAAAGCGGGCTCCTCAGTTATGAAAAAATGTGTAGACGAGGGAAAACTCGGTGCTAAAACAGGTACAGGTCTTTATCAATGGCACCCTGACGAATTAAACGCCATAAAAGAGCGCCGTGAAGAAATTCTTATCGAATGGCTGCAAAAAGATAATCACGGGAAAAAATTTTAATCTTTAGCAAGCACAACAAAAAGCACTTATCCGAGGATAAGTGCTTTTTCATGTCATTATTGATTGTCTTCAACTAAATTGTTTTTCCAATTACTCCGAATACGGTTATCCGACACAATGTCTTTTGCCAAATCAGCCACAGCCGCATAATTAGCTCTTACACCTGCATCCGTATTCTTATATTTTGCTGCATTTTCCGCTTTCACGCCGATACTCTTAGCTTCCGATGCGGCATCAATGTTAGCACCCAAGAAAACGAATTCCCAACCGTCTTTTTCCTGTTTATCCGAAATCATACGCTTAATGGTATCCTTCGTATATTCCTTACTATCGTTTTCCTGACCGTCCGTAATAATAACGAAAAGAACCTTATTATTCTTTTCGTTAATGCCGTCATACTTTTCTACCTTCGTAATAGTCGTACCGATAGCATCCATCAGGGCTGTCATACCGCCGGGAGTATATTCCTTATCAGTCATTTCCCGGACATTTCCCAAGCGTTCACGATCATAAATAGTTTTCGCATTATCGCTGAAAACAACAGCGGTTACATTAGCATCCACATCATCTTTTTTCTGCTTGGAAATCATGGAATTGAAGCCGCCGATAGTATCGTCTTCCAATCCGCTCATAGAGCCGCTCTGATCGATGACCATAACCAGTTCCAAATGATTGGGCCGTTCTTTTTTATCCGTCGCACCCTTATTATCGGACGACGAAGAAGTCTTGTTATCCGTAGCGGAAGTACTGCCGATATCCTTTGCCGAGGCACCGCCCTTAACCATATTAAGAAGTTGAGACACCCAATCAGACCCGCTTCCCTTCAATGAATTCCCGGCAATGCCGCTTGCCCCGTACTGTGAAAGAACCGTATCTGAAAGCGTTCCGGTCGCTCCTACGACGCCGAAGGACGCCATATACATGGTTGCAACCATGGTTGCAAATGCAGTTTTTAATTTCATACTGAATCTCCTTTCATCGATAAACTCGATTACACGGATTATTATATCAGAAAACTAAATTACTTTCTATAGTTTTCTAAAACTATAGAAAGTAATTTAGTTTTCTTTTCATTACAATCTTTTATACAAGTTTATTTCTCCGATTTTTCGTCCTTCGAAATATCCTTTTTCTCCTCATCACTTTCACTGCGATTTACTTCTTCTTTAAATTCACGCATGCTTGTTCCTAAAGCTTTACCGATGCCTGCAAGACGACTACCTCCGAAAAGCACGATAACAATGATTAATATAACTACCAATTCCTGTACGCCTAAATGCATGTGTTGTCACAATCCTTCCGCTAATGTTAATAAAACTTTTAAACTGCTTTATTATACCATGAAACGCGGTCACAAAAAAAAAGATTATTATGCGCCTTATCTGTCTTTACCGCTTCCATTATGGTAGTATTATAACAAGATATGTCGAAGGAGGCAGATTATGTTAAAAATCGGCTTGGCACAACTATTGGTAGAGCCCGGAAATGCAAGGGGAAATGTAACACGCATGAAAGAATATATTCAAGAAGCAGTCACTAAAAATTGTGATCTTGTCATTTTTCCCGAATTATGTATACCGGGATATTTCATCGGCGATAACTGGGATCAGACCGATTATATGAATGAATGTATCAGTCTGGGCGAAGAAATCCGAGCCTTATCGGAGAATATTACCGTCATATTCGGCAATGTCGCATTGGAAAAGGGAAAAATCAATCCTGACGGCCGTATACGAAAATATAATGCCATGTTTATTGCGCAAAACGGTAAATTCATTGCCCCCGGGCGTTCTCCTTATCCCTTTTATATAAAAACCCTCCTACCCGACTACAGAGAGTTCGATGATCTTCGCTATTTTACCTCTCTTACCGAGGTGGCTACGGAACGCCACGCTTTTCCGGAAGATTTTCTGTCACCGCTTCATCTGACTTTTAAAAACGGCGATGAGTTAATTATAGGTCCCTTAATCTGTGAAGACAGTTGGGATGAAAACTATGCTGTAAAGCCCATGTCTTATCTGAACGATTCATATGATATAGATTTGTATGTAAATATCTCCAATTCTCCCTTTACCTTAGGAAAACCGGAACGGCGTCATCGCCTCTTCGGTCATTCGTTAAACCGCTTCAAAAAGCCGGCAGTTTATGTAAACTGTACAGGTGTCCAAAATAACGGAAAAAACATTTATACTTTCGACGGATCGGCCGGGGCCTATAATAATGACGGTTCTCTTTTTTATGAAGGCTTCCCCTATACAAATGAATTGGTCGTCTTGACCTTCGATCCCGATACTCGCTCCTTTACAGGCATGAAATCCATATCTTCGCAACGTTCTGAAACAGCTTCTATCTATGAAGCCCTGCATTACGGGATTCAAAAATTCACGGAACAAGCCGGTATCCGCAAGGTCGTCATCGGCGTGTCCGGCGGTATCGATTCAGCGGTAAATGCCGCTCTTTACGCAACAGTCTTTAAACCTGAAGACATGCTGCTCGTCAATATGCCGAGTACATATAATTCGCAAATGACAAAAAGTCTTGCTGAAGAATCGGCTAAAAATATCGGCTGTACTTATGCGGTCATTCCTGTCCAGGATAGTCTGGAACTTACGAGAAAGCAATTTTTACAAATGAATCTTACACGTAACGGCGAGGTATTGTCATCTCTTACACTTACGCCTTTTATGGAAGAAAACGTTCAGGCTCGTGATCGGTCTTCGCGTATTTTAGCAGCCGCCGCCGCTGCCTTTGGCGGAGCATTTACCTGTAACGCCAATAAGGCTGAAATGACTGTCGGTTATGCCACCTTATACGGAGACGGAGCCGGCTTTTTAGCCGCTACAGCCGATTTATGGAAACACCAGGTATACGACTTGGCACACTATCTTAATACTGAAGTCTTTGGCCGTGAAGTAGTACCCCAAGGCAGTATCGACATTATTCCCAGCGCCGAATTATCGGCCGCTCAGGATATTACAAAAGGCCAGGGTGATCCGCTTATCTATCCCTATCATGACTATCTCTTCTCCGCCTTTGTCGAACGTTGGCAAAGAGCCACACCCGAAACGATTTTGCGTTGGTATGACGAAGGGACTCTGGAAGAAAACCTGCATACTCCCTTATGTATTACCGACATCTTTCCGGGTCCGTCCGAATTCATTGCCGACTTGGAACGCTGGTGGAACCTTTTTTCCGGCTTTGCTGTCGCCAAGAGAATTCAGTCACCGCCCATGTTGGCAATCAGCCGAAGAGCTTTCGGCAATGACCTTAGAGAATCACAAATACGACCGTACTACACGCAAGAGTATGAACGCTTAAAAAAGAAGCTACTTCAATAACTAAAAGATGAAGACCGGCCCTTTATTATAAAGGGCCGGTCTTCTCTTCAAGCAAAAAACAGGTACTTCCTTTGGAACTACCTGTTTTTTAGGCCTTTTATTCGTGTAAACGAGTAATCTGACCTTCTTCACGTATCTTTTTATCGCCACCTATACTTTCAATAATAATGAAGAGCATAGGTATGATAAACACACCTAAGATTGTCGCAACGGATGTCCCGAAAACGACCGTAATCCCCATGGTAACACGAGATGCCGCTCCGGCCCCGCTGGCAATAGCCAAAGGTATACAACCCATGACAAAGGCTAGAGACGTCATAACGATAGGACGAAGTCGAATCTTGGCCGCTTCAATAGCTGCTGAAACTACATCCATCCCTCTTTCATCAACACGCACCTTCGCGTATTCAATAATGAGGATAGCATTCTTAGCCGCCAAACCGATAACTGCCAAAATACCGATTTGGAAATAAATATTGTTCGTCTGATTCAGTAAGTATACAAATAAAGAAGCTCCGAACAACCCCGTAGGCACACTGAAAAGCACGGCAAACGGAACCTTCCAACTTTCATATAAAGCCGCCAAAACCAGAAATACGAAGAGTAATGCCAACGCGAAGATATACAGAGTCTTGCTGCCTGCAGCTACTTCTTCACGACTCATACCCGACCATTCATACGTATAGCCTTCAGGGAGCGTCGTATTTGCCGTTTCCTGAAGGGCTTTTAAGGCATCACCCGAGCTTGCTCCCTGTGCCGGCGAACCGGTAATCTTAATAGCCGGATAGTCATTAAATCTGGTAATCATCGGTGCCGTACCCGTCATTTTGGGACGAACAAAGTTATCTACAGAAATCAACTGACCGTCCGAGTTCCGTACGTAAATATGTCGATTATCTTGAATCTTTTCTCTAAATTCGGGTGCTGCTTGAAGTACGACCTTAAAGTTACGTCCAAAGGTTGTAAAGTCATTAACCTGGTACGACCCGTAATACGCCTGTAAGACGGCATACAAATCCGTTAAAGCCACTTTTTGTCGAGCGACCTGTTCTCTGTCAATATCTAACTGATACGTAGGCGTATCATTGGAGAATGAAGTGCGAATCGAACCGATCTCCGGGTGTTTGCTTGCCGCAGCGATAAACTTTTTCGCTACATCCGCCAATTCGGCCGTAGTGTGACCGCCACGGTCTTCAATTTCAATGGTAAAACCCGAACTTGTGCCCATGCCGTCAATAGGCGGCGGATTAATGGCTATAACAGTAGCTTGGGGAATGGCATTGCCGAATCCCATAGCCTTGCCTACCAATGTATCGATAGATAAATCCTTGGTCTTTCGCTCACTCCAATCATCCATAGTGACAAAGACGACGGCCGCATTCGACTTTTGGCCGCCTGCCAACATGCCGAAGCCTACAATTTCCATGGCGTCCTTAACACCCGGTTGCTGTTGCACCCACGTGCCTACCTTACGAGCTACCTTTTCTGTTTCCGTCTGAGATGTACCTTCGGGAAGTGTAATATCGACCATGGCAAACCCGTTATCCTCCGACGGAACAAAGCCGGTAGGGATACGCGTAAACAAAAGACCTGTTACAGCACTGATAATGACAAGAAAAGCCACTACCCACTTTAAATGAAGTTGCAAGTGAGCCAGCCTCTTGCCGTACCAGTTAATAAATTTATCAAAATATTCATTGAATTTCTCAAAGAATACCTCAATCCCCTTTGCCGATTCTGTAGGTTTGTGAACCTTAAGCATTGTGGCACAAAGTGCCGGCGTTAAAGTCAGTGCGACGAAGGCTGATATGGCGACGGAGATAGCAATAGTCAAGGCAAACTGCCGATACAGGATGCCGCTCATGCCGCTTAAGAAAGATACGGGAACAAATACGGCCGCTAACACGCAGGCAACCCCGATAACCGGGTTTTGTACGTTTTCCATGGCAATAATTGTCGCTTCTTTAGGCTTTTTATTATTGTATTTAATTTCATACTCAACGGCTTCAATAACGACGATAGCATCATCGACAAGAAGCCCGATTGCCAATACCATGGCAAAAAGGGTTAACGTATTAATCGTAAAATCGAGTACCTGGAAGAGTGCAAAAGTACCGAGCAAGGATACGGGAACGGCAATCAAAGGAATCAACGTCGACCGTCCGCTTTGCAAGAAAAGATATACAATTAAAGCTACAAGCAATAACGCTTCAATGAAGGTTTCAATAACTTCCTTAATGGATTCACGAACAAAGTTCGTACTGTCATATATAACCTTGTATTCCATATCACTGGGGAAGTTTTTCTTAGCTTCTTCCAATGCTTTTCTGACTCCGGAAACAGCCTGCATAGCGTTAGCTCCTGCCGACAAGCTGACCATAAATATCGCACTGGGGTTACCCTTATATAAACCGAATACATCATAACTCTTCGATCCCAATTCCACTTTGGCGATATCTTTAACGCGAACCGCACTGCCGTCCTTATTGGTTCGAATAATTACATTTCCGAACTCATCGGCCGTAGACAAACGGCCGTTAGCACGCAAAGTGTACTGATAAGCCTGATCCGTCGGAGACGGCTGAGCACCGATAGTACCGACAGCAGCCTGTGAATTTTGCGTACGAATAGCCGTAATGACATCCGTCGGTGTAACTTGTAAAACACTCATTTTTAAAGGATCGAGCCAAATACGCATAGCGTAATCGGCACCGAATTCCTGAACCGTACCGACACCGTTTACGGACTTCAATGCATCCATGAAATACTGAGTTGCATAGTTTTTCATAAAAGTACCGTCATAAGTCCCGTTAGGCGATACCAGTGAAAATACCATTGCCGTGGAATTTGACGACTTTTGTACGGTTACGCCCGTACTCGTAACTTCCGTAGGTAAGGTAGACGATATTTGACTGACACGGTTCTGAGTATTAACCGTATCCATATCTTCGTTACTGCCGCTCTTATACTGAACGTTCAGCGAATACATACCGTTGTCACTACTGGTACTTTCCATATAATCTAAATCGTCGACCCCCATCATTTGCCGTTCAATAACACTGGCAATGGTCGTTCCGACAACTTCCGCATTAGCTCCCGTATACATGGCAGATACACGAACTTGCGGCGGTGTAACCTTAGGATATTTGGAAACAGGCAAGGTTATAATCGACAAGATCCCGGCAATGGAAATGACCAGAGAGATGACGATAGCAAAAATCGGCCTGTTTATAAAAAACTTAGATATCACTTTTGATCCCCCTATTTGGACTGTCCGTCATCGGCTGAAGGGTTGAGAATATCATCCTTCGTCAACAAATGCTGATTCAATTTTGCACCGTTAGCTTTCTGATAACCGTCAACGATAATGATATCATTATCTTGTAAACCGTCCGTAATCAGCCAGAATTTGCCGATCTGCGGACCTACTTTTACTTCTTTTTGTTTAGCTTCTCCGTTTTCATCAATAACGGAAATGAAGTATTTACCTAAAGTCTGCTGTACGGCACGCTGCGGCACGGTAATCGCTTTTCTCTTAACCTGTGCATCGGAAACGACTGTAGCATACATACCCGGCAAGAGAACATTTTCCGGATTATCGAAGACGGCCCTTACAACAATAGCGCCCGAGTTACCGTTCATACCGTGATTTACTTGTGCAATATGCCCCTCATAAGCATATACGGATCCGTCGCTGAGACGCAGTTTTAAATGATCGCCCCAAGATGTAGGATTACCGGCCCCGGATTTGACCATTTCCAAGTACTCGGCTTCACTGATTGTAAAGTCGACAAATACGGGATTATTGGACGAAATAGTGACTAAAGCCGTACCTCCGGCTGTCGCAAAGGTACCGATCGGTACATCATCAACATTCAGCGTCCCGCTGAAGGGAGCATACACAATAGTATCATCCATATTATCCTGTGCCGCCGCTACCTGTGCTTCTTGAGCCTGTAATACGGCATTTTGTTGAGCCGTAGCCGCTTCCTGATCCGTTACGGTCTGCATGGCAATAGCGTCTTCATCAGCCAAAGTCTGGTAACGACGCAAGTTAAGCTCTTGGTTGGCAAGATTAGCCGCCGCCTGTGCCTGTCCGGCCTTTGCAGCATTTAAAGCCGCCTGATAGGAACGACTGTCCAATCGAAACAACGGTTGGCCTTCCGCAACGGCTTGACCGCCCTGTACGTATTTTTCCAAAACGCGACCGGACACCTTCGGCATAACGGGTACCTTATCCGTCGCCGCTACGACACCGCTGTATTCAGCGGGAACAATCGTGTCTTCCGCTACAATTTTATATGTATTAACGGCTACGGGCTGCTTCTCTCCGCCTGTGTTACCGCCACAACCGGCAATAGCCGCCGCCACAGCAATTGCTAATAAACTTACTGCCAAACCTTTGCATTTTGACCTCATAGTAGGTAACTCCTCCTCTTACTTCTTAATACCGTATAACACGATGCGCATACATTCTTCCATATACTTCGGATAGGAATAGTATTTATCGTCTTCAAGTTCATCCAAATGATTCAAAATATTGGTGGCCGCACCCATAAGCATATGCAACAAAGCAAGAACATAAAAGTCTTTATACTCATCCGACTGTTCTACGTCTTGCAAAAAGTTTAATAATAAATCCCAGTCTCTTTTGCTTGCCTCTGCCAATTCGGCGGCGATTTCCGGCATTTTTCTCAAGATGGCTTCATATTGGCGGAGCGAAAGAATTTCGACCATTTCGGATCGCGCGTCAAAATAGGTGAGCAATTTCTCCTCCACCGTCTTACTTTCATCCTCAATTAGCTTTACGTGGTGTGTATATAAATCATTCATAACTGAAAGAATGGCATTTTTAACAATTTCCTGTTTGGATGAAAAATTCTCATATAAGGTTCTCTTACTGATATGCAGACGACGAGCCAAATCATCCATATGAAATGCGGGGCCGCGTTGATTCAATTCTTCAAGAGCGACACGCAAAACATGGGTACGAATATCTTTCTCCATATAAACTCCTCGTTAAGTTAAAAATTATAAATAAAACCGGTATTGAAAACCCAGTACCATCTATCAGTTTAATACATACATACTTTATAAGTCAAGTCGTGAAGCGGAAATCCCCATATTAAAACAGGCTTATCTGTATATGTATTCTTTGAGTCTTTCCAACGGCAGTACCTTGCAAACGAAGGTACCGACGACCGCCCCCGTTACGGTACTCGGTAAAAAGGCAACGACGAAGAAAAACCAAGCCGCACCGGCAGACCCGAGTATGTAAGATCCTATCGGCCAGGAAATGAGACCTCCGATAATACCCGTACCTACTACTTCCCCTATAGCCGCCGCATACACACTACCCGTACGTTTATACATAAAGGCTGACAAAAAGGCACCGCACATACTGCCCGGATAGGCCAATACCGTTCCCATGCCCAAAATATTACGCAATGTTGAAATACAAAAAGCCGCAGCCGTTCCGTAACGACATCCCAAAATAACGGCGGCCATAACATTTAATGCATGTTGTACGGGAAATATTTTCGCCGCTCCGACAGGTACCGATAAAGGGGACAATAAGACTCCCAGCGCAACCAACAAAGCGGCTACGGCCAAGCGGGTCAAGGGCCTTCTATTATTCATAGTCTTTCACTACCCTTCCGTCCAAAATATAAATATCTTTATGCAACTCAAAAACGCAATCACATAATCGTTGTCTTAAAGTTCCCGGTCCCGTTCGAGGATCTCTGTTTACAACCATTTCACTCGCCAGGCCTAAAGAGAGAATGCCCCCTACAGCCGCTGTAAAAGCATCCGTTACGGAAGCAAAAGCGGCAATGAGAGCCGTCGTCATACACCCCGTGCCGGTAACAAAAGGTAGCAACGGGCTGCCGTTATGACAAGACACGGTCCGCTTTCCGTCGGAGATAATATCCACAGCGCCCGTAACAGCAACGACAGTCCCCAGTTTCCGGCTGAATTCGCTTACTTCTTCACCGGTAAGTTGTACCTTGCCGCTATTATCCACGCCCGCGCCTTGAATAAGTTTCCCCGTTGCCAAGCTAGTTATTTCATCACCATTACCACGAATCACGGCCATGTGTCCCGCTTCAAGCAATTTACCGGCTGCATTGGCACGGCTTTCCATACTGCCGGCACCGACCGGATCGAGTACCATGGGGACTCCGTGATCGGTACCTATGGCCGCCACCTTTTCCATAATCTTAAGCCGTTCATCGTCAAGGGTTCCTAAGTTTAATACGGCCCCTTTGGCCCGCGTAATCACTTCTTTCGCTTCTATCGGTCTTGTCGCCATGATAGGCTTGGCTCCTAATGCTAAAGTAATATTCGCACAGTCAGTAGCCGTAACATAATTTGTGATTTCGTGAATCAGCGGTTTCCGTCGCCGTATATCGCACAGGGCCAGTCCGACTTCCTTTAATAAGGTCTCCATATCAAGCCTCTTCCTGTACTTTTACTTTGACAATTATCTTACGGACGGCTGCTCCCCTACCGTCAGGAGCACATAAACACCGATGCCCGTCTGTAGGATAAAAAACGGCAAAAGTTTTGCGTCTTTCCATCACTACGGAAAGGTCATTTTCAAGGGACGGGCTGAAAAAACGTGCATCTTGCGCCGAACGATCTTCTGTCACCTCGCCCAAACGACACAAAGGCTGCCATCCTATACATTCACTTCCGTCAACGAGTACCTGAATATCTATATACCGACTATGACATTCCGTCTTACATTTATCTGCCGGTGCCGTCATACTCTCATCAACATTCATATAGTTGCCGTTACCCAAATCATGTCTGCCCGTTTCAATCGTATCGAAATCCACATGAGCCAACATTTCGATAAACGGTCTTATATGTGCGGGTACATACTGTGCATCTTTCTCCCATTGATCCAGATTGCCGAGAAACATAGTATCTCCTCCTAATTTTATATGTACTTCCGTCCCGTTTTACGTAGAGCTTACTTATCCCATTTCACTATCTTCTTCCATTTCCGCACCGGCTCTTTCAAACAGAGCATCGGCAAATTGAGCCGCATCAAAGGGCTGTAAGTCGTCCGCACCTTCACCGACACCGACCCAGCGAACAGGTACACCGAGTATCCGTTTTATAGACAATACGATACCGCCCTTAGCCGTTCCGTCTAATTTCGTCAAGACTACGCCTGTAAGAGGAACTACTTCACCGAATAACTTAGCTTGACTGACGGCATTTTGCCCTGTCGTCGCATCCAGTACCAATAAGGTTTCATGCGGAGCCCCTTCAACATTTTTAGCAGCTACACGGGCCATCTTCCGCAACTCTTCCATCAAGTTATTTTTCGTATGCAACCGCCCCGCCGTATCTACGAGGAGTATGTCCGCATGACGGGCTTTGGCGGAAGCCGTAGCATCGTAAACCACCGCCGCCGCATCAGCGCCTTCTCGGTGCTTAATGATAGGTACTCCTACACGTTGCGCCCAAATAGTCAGCTGATCGGAGGCGGCAGCCCGGAAGGTATCTCCGGCGGCAATCATGACGGACTTACCGTGTTCCGTATAGTATTTTGCAAGTTTACCGATAGTTGTCGTCTTACCGACACCGTTTACACCGACTATAAAAATGACCTTCGTCCCTTCCATATCTTGTTCCGGCTCATCGTTTTCTTCCAATAATTTTACAACGACCTTTTCCAAATACGGTACAACATCGCTTCCGTCTTTAATCTCCTTTGACTTTACGCCCTCTCGAATCTGTTCCAGTAAATAATCGGTCGTTTCAATACCTATGTCGCCTGTGAGCATAACCGCTTCCAAGTCATCGTACATTTCGTCGTCTATGTTTGCATACCCCAGAACAACCGTTTCAATACCTGTAAATAAGGATTTCTTCGTTTTTTCCAGACTGTCTTTTAATTTTGAAAAAAAGCCCATTCCTTAAGTTCCTTTCTCTATGAATTCATCAACTTGGACCGTGATCAACTTCGATACCCCTTTTTCCTCCATTGTTACGCCTTGCAGGGTATTAGCCGCTTCCATGGATTTACGTCGATGTGTGATAACAATAAACTGCGTATCACCGCTGTAATTTTTCAAATACCTGGCCATTCGATCTACATTAGCCTCATCCAGAGCCGCATCAACTTCATCGACCAGACAAAACGGAGCCGGCCGATAAGCCAGGAAAGCTAATAACAGTGCAATAACCGTAAGTGCCCGTTCACCGCCGGACAATAAGGTTAAAGACTGGGCCTTTTTTCCGGGAGGTTGAATTAAAAAGTCGATGCCGCTGGTCAATATGTTGTGAGTGTCGTTCAACAATATCTTAGCCGTACCGCCGCCGAAAAGTCGTGAAAAGATTTGTTGAAAGTAACCTCCGATTTCATTGAAGGCTTGCTCAAACTGCATAGACATGGCCTTATCGATTTCTGCTACTATCGCTTCCAATTTTCCTTGCGATTCAGCAAGGTCACGACTCTGTTGCTCATAAAGTTCAGCTTTGGCAGCCACTTCTCTATACTCTTCATCCGCATTGGGATTGACCGTACCGAGTTCAGCTATACGGTTTTTTAAAGAGCGGACCGTTTCTTGCAATTCTCGCAAAGAACCTTCTTGTTTACGAGCTTCCGCTTCTTCACGTGTCAATCCCTGGTCGGTTAATTTTTCAGTACATCTTGAAATCTCACTACCGTATTTTTCAATTTGAATATCGGCACGACTTATTTGCTGCCGGTAATGTTCTTTTTCTTCTCGTAAAAGCTTAAGTTCCTCGTCAGCCGCCTGTCCCTTACTGAAATTCGCTTCTCTGGCCTGATAAAAAGCATTCTTGTCAGCCTCTTTGGCAATAACGGCCTTTTCCTTTTCAACCAGTAACGTTTCATCAACACGCCGCTGCCGACTTAATGACTCAATCTGCTCTTTTACTTCGTCAAGCTTACGGCTCAGCCCTTTTTCCTGTGCCCCCAGCTCTTCCAGACGTCCAATCTGTTCTTGCCTGCTTTCCTGTAAATGTGCAATTAGTTCTGTAAGCTTGGCCGCTTCTATACGCCGTTCTGTCAAAGAGGTGCCTATATAGTCCGTATTTTCCCGAGCTTTTAACACTTGCTGTTTCAGATCTTCAATGATTGAGGTGTTTTCTTTTTCCTCATAAGCGGACAAGCGCTCTTGTGCCTTTACCAGAAGGTTCTGTATTTCCGAACGAACCTCATTCAGGCGTTGCTCCCCTGCCGCTTCATTACGAATTTCATCCTTTATTTGCTCGTAATCAGCTGCACTTTTCTGTAGTTGCCATTCACAGCGCCTCAAAACCTCTGTCGTTTCATTAAACTTTCTCGTAAGTAAGGTTACCGCCGTACTCCGTTCATTAAAAATTCTCGTGGCTGTCGCTACTTCCGACGATATATTTTGCAATACATCTTCTTTTTTTCTTAAGTCGCAAGCCGTTTTCTCAATAACCTGCTTGCGTCCCGTTACGGAAGACATGGCTCGGGCAGAACTGCCGCCGGTAAGGGAGCCGCCTACGTTAAAGACGGTTCCGTCTAAACAAACGATACGTATGCAATTTCTATATTTTCTTGCTACTTCCGACGCTCTGTCAACCGACTCGGCAATCAAGGTTTTTTCCAACAAAGAAGAAAAAACGGATTCATAGACGGCATCATACGAGACAAGGGACTTTGCCGTTCCTATAATTCCTTCTTCAGCAAGGGCTGCCTCTTCATCCTTGCCTAAATGTCTGGAACGAACCGTATCAACCGGTAAAAAGGTAGCCCTTCCCGCCTTAATCCGCTTTAAAAAGGTCACGGCCTCTTTTGCCGCTTTTTCCGAGGTAACGACAATATGTCTGGACGCTCCGCCCAGAGCCGTGTCTATAGCCGTCATATATTCTTCAGGAATTCGGCAAAGATTTCCGGCAATACCGCAAACAGATGAACTCCACGGCTCCTTGGACTGAAGGACTGTCTTGACAGCACGTCCCAATCCTTCGCCATCACGTTCCAAGCCCTCCAACAGGTGCAATTTCTGACGCAGTGCATCACACTCGCTCTTTAAGACCCCTTCTTGTTTCGCCGTTTCGTCTAACGATTTTTTTAAAGACTCAAGCTCCTCACTTGCCGTCCGAAGCTTATCTTGAAGAGACTTTTCATTTATTCGAACTTGCCCTATCTCGGCTTCCAAGTCGAGGTGATGCCGTTCCAGTTCTTTTTTACGCTCCTCAACTCGTTCAATTCTTTCTTTTAACTCTCCGGACCGTTCTATATTTTCCGTTAATCGACGTTTAAAATCCTCGACATCTCGATGTAAAGCATACTGCTTTTCTTTGCGTAATTGTACCGCTTTTTCCTCTGACCGCAAAGATTCTTGAATCGCCTCGGCCTGCGTCGTCGCCTCAAGCATCAATTTTTCCGTAAGTGTTACACTTTGCACTGCCGCTTTTTCTTCTGCTCGACCGGATTCCAATCGGGAAGTCAATTCCGAAATTCGTGCGGATACCTTTTCTTTACGAATGCTTATATCTTGAAGATCCGATTTTACAGTCTCTATAATACGTCGATTATCTTCGACTTGAAGGTCATACCGTTCCAACCTTTCTCGCAACCTGTCCGCTTCACTTTTAGCCGCTCCGGCGGCCTCATTTAAAGCCTGCATGCGAGCACCTTCCGCCTCAATAGAAGCCATGACGCGTTGACGTTCCCGCTCTTTTGCTTCTATCTGTTTTTCTACATTACGATCTGCAAAAAAAGCTTGCTGACGAATATTTTCCGCCTTAGACAACAGTCTTTCAAAGTTTTTTAACTCTTGTAAGGTCAAGGTTCCCTCATAGGCCCGTCGTTCTTCATCTAAAAGACGGAAAGAGCGTAATTTTTCCACTTGTCTCGTCAAGGGTTCCAACCGTTCTTCCAGCAAAACGGTCATATCGTGAATGCGCTCCAAATTGGCCTTAGTCTCGCAAATTTTCTTCAACCCTTCTTCTTTACGTCCCTTAAACCGACTGATTCCGGCAACTTCTTCAAAAATAATCCGCCGTTCTTCAGGCCGGCTATTTAGAATACGATCAACTCTATTTTGCCCGATAACGGCCATAGAGTCCTGTCCTATACCCGTATCGGCAAAAAGATTATGAATATCCTTTAAGCGACAATGTCTTTTATTAATATAAAATTCACTGTCACCGGAACGAAAATAGCGGCGAGTAACAACGACTTCCCTAAATTCCGTGTCCAACGTCTTATCGGAATTATCGAAATACAAGGATACTTCTGCAACCCCCTGAGGTCGTCGCGTATCCGTACCGGAAAAAATGATGTCTTCCGCTCGCTGTCCGCGTAACTGACGCACATTCTGTTCACCCATGACCCAACGGACGGCATCGGAAATATTACTTTTCCCGCTGCCGTTAGGTCCGACAATGGCGGTAATACCCTTGTCAAAGGTCAATGTCGTTTTATCTGCGAATGACTTGAATCCCCGCAATTCCATCTTCGTCAGTTGCACGTTACAATTCCTTTCCGTCTACCTCATAAAGATTGTATATGTAACAAAAGTGGACGCATAAGTCGCCCATTTCTTATCTTGAGTCAATTGCATCCCTTAAAAAAATTGAATGCTACATATATATAACCTATTATATTATATAGCAAAACCTCTCCCCTGTCTTTAAAAAATCCTTTGAAACGGCTTGTAAATCTTTGTTCTTTCCTCTTGACTTGTCTCGTCCCGTGTGATTATATTAGTTTGAGTTTATGTGCACCTGAAGTCGCAACGAGGGGAGGTATACGGCATGCTGGAAGTATTCAAACATAATAACGGCCACTTGGAAGATGATTTATCTATCGCTACGGCCGAAAAAGGCTCTTGGATTAATGTTGTGAACCCCGACTCGGACGACCTGCAAATTGTTTCTATGGTCACGGAAATTCCTACAGACGTACTGAAAATGGCCCTGGATACGGAAGAACGTTCTCGTGTGGAAATCGAGGATGACTACGTGTTCGTCGTCATCAATATTCCTATTATTCTGGAAACGGACAGTTATGACACTTTGCCTCTCGGGGTCTTTATTACACCTGATTTTATCGTAACTGTCTGCCTGCAGGAAACGGATGTTATGAAAGCCTTTACACAGAACAAGTATCCTTTATTTTATACTTTTAAAAAGACTCGTTTCCTCTTTCAAATACTCTTTCGCACGGCCACTCTTTTCTTGCGTTACTTACAACAAATTAACCATCGCACGGACGACATTGAATCCATTTTGCGTCATTCCATGCGTAACCGTGAATTCTTCATGCTCCTTGAATTACAGAAATCTTTGACCTTCTTTGCATCCGCTCTGCGAGGTAACGGAGCTGTCATGGAAAAGCTTTTGAGGTTGAGACGAAATCAATCGCTCCACCATCTTTTAAAGCTTTATGAAGAAGATGAAGATTTACTGGAAGATGTTATTATCGAAAATAAACAGGCCATCGAAATGGTGGAAATGTACTCCAACATTCTCATGAATATGTCCGATACCTTCGCCTCCATTATTTCGAACAATCTGAACATAGTAATGAAGTTTTTGGCCTCCATTACCATTATTTTATCTGTACCGACAACTATTTTCAGCCTCTGGGGCGTCAACGTTCCCCTTCCTTTCCAAGAAAATGAATGGGGATTTTTCCTGGTTATTACGATTGCCATGATTTGTTCCGCCGTAGCCGTAGCCCTCTTGTGGATGAAAAAATTATTTTAGAGCGAAACACAAAGACCTCCTTACCGACGGTAAGGAGGTCTTCTTTTCTATATTTTTTTCTACAGAGTATCCCGGCTAAAACCTACCATAGATTTAACGGGCTCAAAACTTTTTCGGTGAATGGGACAAGGTCCGTATTGTGCAATAGCATCTTTATGAGTCTGCGTCAAATATCCCTTATGTTCGGCAAATCCGTACCGGGGATATTGTCGATCATATTCTTCCATAATACGATCTCTCGTAACTTTGGCTATAATCGAGGCTGCCGCAATAGATTGGCTTTGTGCATCGCCACCGACAATAGACTCATGGTAGATTTCCAAATCCGGTAAAGGCATAGCATCAATTAAAACGGCTTGAGGGGAAATATCCAAAGTCTTAACCGCTGTGTACATCGCTCGTTGCGTAGCGTGATAAATATCGTAACGATCAATATCTGCTTCCGAGAAATTTATGCATGACACAGCTATAGCTTCATTCATAATCGTGTCAAATAACTCTTCTCTTCTTTTATGTGATACTTTTTTGCTGTCATTAAGACCGTAAATAAGCGGCCGAATCGGTAAAATAACCGCAGCAATCGTTACGGGACCGGCTACGGGACCGCGCCCCGCCTCATCAATGCCTGCAATATAACGATATCCTTTTGCATACAGTTTTTCCTCATAGCGGAGCATTCCCTTTAATCGGGCTTTTTCTTTTCTTATTCTTTCCCGTCTTTTTCTGTACGCAGCTGCAGCCGTTTGGACTCCTTTACGATGATCCTCATCCATGGCCTGTAATAAAGGCTGTATATGTTCGCCTTCCGTTTCCAGTAACATGCGAATTTCTTCTAAAGAAAGGGTTTGTATATCAACCATCCTGTTTCTCCGCAAATTCTTCAGGCATATCCAGAGAAATAGGCCCTATATGACCTTCTCTGAAATCTTTTATAATAAGTTTATATGTTTTTTCCATGTCAATACGATTGCCCGGCAAAACAGCACCGCGATTTCTCCCGATGCGCTCAATAGTTTTATACGGGTCTTCATCTATTTCGGACAGTTTAAAACGTTTCTTCAATGCCTCACTATATCTTACCGATAAGGTGGTAATCAAATCGGCGACAACTTCTTCCATATCGTATACCGTATCCGATATAGCTCCTGTGGCGGCCAAACGTCTGGCACACTTTTGTTCCTCCAACTTAGGCCATAAGACACCCGGGGTATCAAGTAAGTCCAAATTATCTGCCAAGTGAACCCATTGCTTGCCTTTAGTTTCACCCGGCTTATCAGCTGTTTTAGTAGCATTGCGACCGGCCAGACGATTGATCAAAGTCGATTTTCCTACATTGGGAATACCTAGAATAATTGTCCGGACAGAGCGACTTTTTAATCCCTTGGCACGCCACTTTACAAGCTTCGGTTCCGCCAGCTTTCGCACCGCTTGTACCAACTGCTTAATTCCCTTGCCGTCCTTACTGTTTAAGGCCATCACCATGCGTCCCTGCTCTTTATAATAAGCCGTCCACAGCTTAAGAATTTCCGTGTCTGCCAAATCGGCTTTATTCATGACGACAATCGACGGTTTCTGTCCCAAAAGTTGCCCTATCATAGGGTTGGTACTGCTCATGGGTATACGTGCATCGACCAACTCGATAGCCACGTCAATAATTTTCAGATTTCCTTCTATCAGTCGTCTGGCCTTAGCCATATGACCGGGATACCAGTTAATAATCACGGTTTTTCCCCCTTCTACACTACAAGTACACCTATTGTACGGTAAAAGACCTGCGTAAGTAAAGATGCCATACGCTACGGGCTGCATACAAAAAGAGAACCGACCTTAAGGACGGCTCTCTTTTTGTATAATCTTAACCCTTACGGCTTTCGGATAATTCTTGAATATGTGCGATGAATTCATCAACATTACGGCTGCCCAAATCGCCTTGCGAACGATCACGAACGGAAACGGTTTGTTCCTGTACTTCTTTTTCGCCGATAACACACATATACGGAACTTTTTCCATTTGTGCCTTACGGATTTTATAGCCGATTTTTTCATTGCTTTCATCAAGTTCTACTCGAATACCGGCTTTTTTGAACTTCTTGCGAAGTTCTACTGCATAGTCCATTTGCTTTTCCGAGATAGGCAAAATCTTTACCTGTGTCGGAGCCAACCACACGGGGAATGCCCCTGCATAGTGTTCAATTAAGATGCCGATGAAGCGTTCAATACTTCCGAAGCAAGCACGATGAACCATGACGGGACGATGCTTCTGACCGTCTTCACCTACATAGGTCATATCAAAGCGTTCCGGCATGAGCATATCGAGCTGAATAGTACCGCATTGCCAGGTACGGCCGATAGAATCCTTAACATGGAAGTCAAGTTTCGGACCGTAGAATGCGCCGTCGCCTTCGTTGATCTGATAGGGTACGCCTTTTTCTTCAATGGCTTCCTTCAAGGTTTGCGTTGCTAAATCCCAGATTTCATCGCTACCCATAGAATTTTCCGGGCGAGTAGACAACTCTACATGGTACGGTAAACCGAACATCTTATAAGCTTCATCGAATAAATCAAGAACGCCTGTAATTTCTTTCTTCATCTGTGACGGCAGCATAAAGATATGAGCGTCGTCCTGAGTAAAGCTGCGAACACGGAAAAGACCGTGCAATGCACCGTGTAATTCATGACGATGAACCAAGCCTAATTCAGCAGTACGCATGGGAAAATCGCGATAGGAATGAACATTGCTCTTATAAACCAGGATACCGCCCGGGCAGTTCATAGGCTTAATAGCATACGGTTCATCGTCAATAGTTGTAAAATACATATTTTCCCGATAATGATCCCAATGCCCCGACTGTTCCCATAATTGACGATTTAAAATAATCGGCGTACTGATTTGGTCATATTCATAACGGTCATGAAGTTCATTCCAGAACTTAAGCAAAGTCTGACGTAAGAGCATTCCCTTCGGGTGAAAGAAGGGGAATCCGGGACCTTCTTCATGAAAGCTGAACAAATCCATTTCCTTGCCCAGTTTACGGTGGTCACGGCGTTCAGCTTCTTCACGCAGTTTCAAGTATTCATCGAGAGATGACTGCTTGTCAAAAGCGGTGCCGTAAATACGCTGCAACATCTTATTTTTTTCATCGCCGCGCCAGTAAGCACCGGCAACAGATAAAAGTTTAAAAGCCTTAACCTGACCGGTTGTCATTACATGAGGACCGGCACAAAGGTCATAGAAGTCACCTTGGCGATATACAGAAATAGTTGCATCTTCCGGTAAATCTTTGATCAATTCCACCTTGTAAATTTCGTTTTCTTTTTCAAACATGGCCAAAGCTTCGGCTCTGGAAACTTCTTCATAGGTAACGGGGAGATTCTCTTTTACAATTTTATGCATTTCCGCTTCAATAGCCGCAAAATCATCTTTCGTAAAACGATGTTCCGTATCGAAATCGTAATAGAAGCCGTTTTCAATAGCCGGGCCGATTGCTACTTTTACATCTTTAAACAAACGACGCACAGCCTGTGCCATAATATGTGAGGCCGTATGACGCAATGCGTCCTTACCTTCTTGAGATTCAAACGTAAGAAATTCTACAGTCGAACCGTCTTTAACGGGTCGGCGCAAATCCGTAACTTCTCCGTCCACCTTAGCTACCAGTACCTTTTTGGCAAGGCTGTTGCTCAATTGTGCAACGGCATCTCCCAAAGAACAGCCGTCCGCGAATTCTCTTTTGGCTCCGTCTTGTAAAATAATTTCTGCCATTCTTCACATCTCCTTTAAAAATAAACATGACCTCTCATCCCAAGGGACGTAGAGGTCATGATCACGCGGTTCCACCCTAATTACCGAATACAATCTCGGTATCTTTTATTGCTGTAACGGTGCAACCGTATCTGTTTCAACAGTAGGCTCCGAGGCGGTAACGGTCATACGCTCATAGAATGCTCTCACCGATTGCATTCCTCTCTGCATAAGCGGTTCACATGCCGTCGTGTCCTCATCACGGCTTTAATATATATCTTTGATATGACGTCATTATAAGACTATCATTTTTTACTGTCAAGATAAAAAATTAAAAAAGCGGATCTCATGATCCGCTTTCTTTTTAATTATTCGGCATAAGCCGTTACTTCCACTTCAACAGATGCACCTTTAGGCAACTCCGCTACGGCTACACACGAACGAGCAGGGAGGTTATTTTTAAAATATTCTCCGTATACGGCATTTACGGCACCGAAATAGGACATATTCGTAATATATACAGTTGTTTTTACGACATTATCGTATGTCATGCCGGCAGCTTCCAATAATGCTCCTACATTTTTCATGCACTGCGTTGCTTCAGCCGTAACTCCGCCTCCAACGAGTTTCCCCGTTTCCGGATTGAGAGCTATTTGGCCGGATGCAAATAAAATATTACCGGCTTTAATGCCTTGCGAATACGGTCCTACAGCACCGGGGGCCTTATCGGTTTTAATTACGTTTACTGCCATATAAAACACTCTCCTTTTAATGTTTTTATTTATTATATCAAAGGAATTTAACCTTCGCTACCGTTGTTAGCCCCTTTTTCCTGTAAATTACCGTGTATATCATACTCTTTCTTATTCAAGCCGCAAATAAAGTAAAAAACGGTAATAACTGCCATATAAACCCATGAAGAAATAAGGGACATACGCGTATCTTCGTTAAACCACATACCGATAGTAACAAGGACGAGAAAGGCAATACAAAACCAGTTCGCATAAGGATACAGGGGAGACTTGAACTTATGGGCATCCATTGCCTCTTTACCCCAGTAAGCACGAAATCTCTTCTGCGAATAGGCCAGAACAAACCAGGCTATCATACCGGGAAATACGGAAGCACTGTATAGGTACAGGAACAGCTTTGAATCGGGAATCAGGTAGTTCAAAATAACGCCGAAAATCAAAAATCCTATAGTGACACCGATACCCACGCGAGGCACTCCGGACTTGGAAAGTCGCATAAAAATTTTCGGTGCCTGACCGTTTTTTGCCAACGTATATAACATACGGCCGGAACTGTACAAGCCGGAATTGCATCCTGACAGAGCTGCCGTAAGGACTACAAAGTTGATCAGGCCGGCTGCAGCCGTAATTCCCACCTTACCGAAAGTCATAACAAAGGGGCTTCCTATAAAACTTACCTGATTCCAAGGATAAATACAGAGAATGATAAAAATGGAACCGATATAAAAGATAAGTATGCGCCAAACAATACTTTTCGTCGCCTTACGTAAAGTTTCCTTCGGTTCCTGTGCTTCTCCGGCCGTAATCCCTACAAGTTCAACACCTTGAAAGGCCGCCGCTACTACGCACATGGCTGCCAACATGCCACCAAAACCGTTAGGCATAAAACCGCCATTAACCCAAAGATTATCTATCCCTACGGGCACTCCTTCATTACCGAAGCCGAAGATAATAACGGCCGCACCGACGAAAAGCATAACAACGATGGTCGTAACCTTAATAAATGCGAACCAAAATTCAAATTCACCATAATACTTAACGGCTGCTAAATTGGCTATAGCAACAATGAGCATACCTACAAAAGCTGAAATCCATTGCGGTATATCGGGAAACCAATAGTGTACATAAATCCCTACTGCCGTAATTTCCGACAGACCGATGACAACCCACATGAACCAATAGCTCCAAGCTGTGAGATACCCCACATAGGGGCTGATATACTTATGCCCGTATGTGGCAAAGGACCCGGTTACCGGTTCCTGATACAACATTTCGCCCATAATGCGCATAATAAAGAACATAACCACGCCGGTCAATGCATAGCACAATAATACGGCCGGACCGGCCATCATAATCGTATTGGCCGATCCCATAAAAAGGCCTACGCCGATAGTTCCGCCAAGGGCAATCATTTCAACATGACGAGGCTTTAAGCCCCTTTGCATCTCTTCTCTTTCCATTTGTGACACCGCCTGTTTACTTAAAAATGACTTCGTATTTTTCATTTATTAATCGTTGTTTTAAATCATCTACGTGCTTTTCATTAGCCGTTTCCAATTCCAGCGTAACCGCCGAATGTTTAGCCCCCATACCGTGCTGACTACGCTCATGTGTGACAGCCAAAACATTGGCCCCCGACTCGGCAATAATGGACAACAACCGGACCAGCTCACCCGGTCTGTCAGGGATCACCGTCGTAAAACACGCTTTACGCCATGCTTCCGTAAGGCCGCTGTTAATAATGCGCGTCATATTATTTACATCGATATTCCCGCCGCTAATAACAGCCACGACCTTCTTTTTGTCCAGGCCTAAAATCTTATGATTCATTAAGGCGGCCACCGGAGTTGCACCGGCTCCTTCGGATACTGTTTTAACTCGTTCAATGAGCCAGAGAATGGCTGCCGCTATTTCTCCTTCATCAACCGTTACGATATCATCCACATAGTCACGGCAAACGGCGTACGTTAAATCACCGGGACGCTTTACAGCAATTCCGTCAGCCAATGTAGCCATGCCGTCATAAGTACAAATAGCCCCGTCATATACGGATTTTTGCATAGACGGCATATTGGCAGACTGTACGCCTATAATCCTGATTTTCGGATTTACGCTCTTAGCCGCTACGGCAATGCCCGAAATTAAGCCGCCACCGCCTATAGGAACGACAATAGCATCCGTGTCGGGAAGTTGCTCCAACACTTCCAAAGCAATCGTCCCCTGACCGGCCATAACATAGGGGTCGTTGAAAGGATGTACATACGTATAGCCGAATTTATCCGATAATTCCTGAGCTTTTGCCGCTGCTTCATCAAAAAAGTCACCGTGTAAAACTACTTCCGCCCCATATCCCTTAGTAGCTGCAATTTTCATTAACGGCGCGTGTTTGGGCATACAGACAATGGATTTACAACCGTAACTGGTTGCTGCCAAGGCCACGCCCTGAGCATGGTTTCCCGCCGAAGCGGCAATAACACCCTTAGCTCTTTCTTCGTCTGTCAATGCGGCAACCTTATTGTATGCCCCCCTAAGTTTGAAGGACCCCGTTCGCTGCAAATTTTCCATCTTCAAATAAACTTGACAGCCTGCTACATGACTGACCGAGTTGGAATAGGATAAGCCGGTTTTTTGAGCAATTCCTTTCAACCGTACCTGTGCTTCCCTTACCATCTCGGGAGTTACACAAGGTGTACCCATATAGATCCCGTCCTTTCATTCGATTCGAGTATGTTATGAATCTTTATTTGTCATAAAATATACACGCTTTATTGTGCACCGTCAATGGAAAAGTTCTATTTTTCACTTTTAGCATATTGACCTCAATGCTATTACAGACGTGAATCTAATCATGTTTATACCATTCTTTCCAACCTATTATATTATATATTTGTCTTTCTACAAAATACATTTGTGTAAGTAAGTGATGCACCGGCTTTGAAACCTCTCCCCTTTTACGACCGGGAAAATCGGCATACAAAAAACCCCGACAGATAAACTGTCGGGGTTTATATTTAGGTTGTAGTATATTACATACCTTTAGCGGCTTTAATAGCTGCCGTTAATTTCGGAACGATTTCAAAAGCATCGCCTACAATGCCGTAGTCAGCTACTTTGAAAATCGGTGCGTCTTCATCTTTATTGATGGCAATGACGCAATCAGAACCGCTCATACCTGCCAAATGCTGAATAGCACCGGAAATACCTGCGGCAATATAAATTTTCGGTCCTACAGTTTTACCTGTCTGACCTACCTGGTGCAAAGCATCAATCCAACCGGCATCGACAGCTGCACGAGATGCACCTACGGCACCGCCCAAAACGTCCGCCAATTCTTTCAGCATACCGGTGAACGCTTCATTTCCGTTCATGCCGCGACCGCCTGCGACGATAATATCGGCTTCTTCAATCTTAATACCGTTGCCGCCCACTTTAATGAGTTCGACAAACTTCGTCAGGAAATCGGCTTCCGTCAAATCTACATGCATATCGATAACTTCACCGGTTGCATTCGGATCAGCTTCAGGTTTCTTAAATACGTTCGGACGAACCGTACCCATTTGCGGACGATTGTTACGGCACACGATTTCAGCCATAATGTTGCCGCCCAATGCAGGACGAGTCCAAACGATAGTCTTGCCGTCATCATCAACAAAAAGGTTCGTGCAGTCTGCCGTCAAACCTGTTTGCAATGCATTGGCAACACGGGGGCCCAAATCACGCCCGATATTCGTAGCACCTACGAGGTAAACATTCGGTTTCACTTCGTTGAAGAAATGAACTAATGCACGCGTAAATGCTGTTGTATTATAGTGTTCAAACTTAGGATCGTCATATACATACACTTTATGTGCACCGTGCGCAATTAATTCCTGTGCCAACGGTTTTACGTTATGTCCGATTAATACGGCACCGACTTCATCACCGATACCTTCAGCCAACTGTTTGCCCTGGCCTAACAGTTCTAACGTTACGTTACGTAATTTGCCTTCAAATTCTTCAGCGATTACATACACGCCTTTGTATTCCGCTAAATCCATTTCACGTACCTCCTTGTTATATAATCTTTTGTGCAGTCAATTTTTCCATCAAAACGGAAACTGCTGCATTCGGATCTTCTTCTTTAATAACAAGCCCCTGTGTTCTCTGAGGCGGAGTGAAAATCTTACGAACCATCGTCGGAGAGCCTTTCAAACCGATCTTGGTTTCGTCAACTTTAATGTCGTCTGCTGACAAGTGCGGAATTTCGCGTTTTTTTGCTTTCATGGTACCGCGAATGGTCGGGAATCTGGGTTCATTCAATTCCTTAACAGCCGTAATCAATACGGGGAACTGAGCTTCCGTTACGATATAGCCTTCTTCATTCTGCTGTTTTACGCGAACCGTTGTGCCGTCCACGTTAATTTCCGCAGCATACGTAATCTGAGGAATACCGAGTTCCGTAGCAATTTGCGGACCTACCTGAGCCGTATCGCCGTCAATAGCCTGTTTACCGCAAAGAACGATGTCGAATTGTTCGATACCCTGCAATTCGGCTACTTTTCTGACAGCCTGTGCCAAGCAATAGCCCGTAGCCAGTGTATCGGAACCGCCGACTTTTCTGTCCGTCAGGAGATATGCATCATCAGCACCCATTGCCAAACCTTCACGCAGTACTTCTTCAGCTTGCGGGGGGCCCATAGAAAGCAAGGTAACACGAGCACCTTGACTGTCTTTCAACTGAAGTGCCGCTTCAAGTGCGTTCTGGTCAAACGGATTAAAAATGTTGGGAACGCCGGCGCGAATGACCGTATGCTTTTCGGGATCGATTTTAACTTCCGCCGTGTCCGGAACCTGCTTGACACATACTAATATTTCCATATTATGTCTACCTCCTAAAGTAGTATATTTATATCACACGGGTCCGGCCCCTGAAGGCCGGACCCGCATCATAAACAAATTTACCGCAAAATATTGCCGGAAATAACTAAGCGTTGAGCTTCGTTCGTCCCTTCGTAAATCTGAGTAATCTTAGCGTCACGCATATGACGAGCCACCGGATATTCTTCACTGTAGCCGTAACCGCCGAAGATTTGAACAGCGTCGGTCGTAACTTCCATAGCAATATCGGAAGCATACATTTTAGCCATAGCAGCATCGACAGAATAAGGTTTCTTTTCTTCTTTACGCATAGCTGCCTTATAAACCAATTGACGAGCTGCTTCAATCTTCGTAGCCATTTCAGCTAATTTGAAGGAAATAGCCTGGAACTTGCAAAGCGGTTTGCCGAATTGAACACGCTGTTTGGAGTATTCAATAGCATCAGCCAAAGCTGCTTCGGCAATACCCAAAGCCTGTGCCGCAACACCGATACGGCCGCCGTCCAAAGTCATCATTGCAATCTTGAAGCCTTTACCTTCCTGTCCGAGGAGGTTTTCAGCCGGAACTTTTACGTTCTGGAATACTAATTCCATCGTCTGGGAAGTATGTATACCCATTTTATCTTCTTTTTTACCAAATGTAAAGCCGTCCATGCCTTTTTCGAGAATGAATGCACTGATGCCCTTCGTGCCCTGGGACTTGTCAGTCATAGCGAAAACGATATAAATATCAGCTGCGCCGCCGTTGGTAATGAAAATCTTGGAGCCGTTCAATACATAGTGGTCGCCTTCTTTAACGGCAACGGTCTGCTGGCCGGCAGCATCCGTACCTGCATTCGGTTCCGTCAAAGCAAATGCACCCAGCTTCGTGCCTTCACAGAGGGGTTTCAAGAATTTTGCTTTTTGTTCTTCCGTACCGAATTCATAAATCGGATTTGCACACAGGGAAACGTCTGCCGAAAGAGTAATGGAGATACCGGCATCATATTTAGCCAGTTCTTCAACTGTCATAATGTAACTTAATACGTCAGCACCTGCTCCGCCGTATTCTTCAGGGAAGTACGTTCCGGCTAAGCCCATTTCCAACATTTCAGCTACGATACCTTCATCGTATTCATGGTTATGATCGCGTTCCGTAATGCCCGGCAACAAGCGTTTTTCACCGAAATCTTTAACCATTTTCACAAACATTTCCTGGTCTTCTGTCATGTTGTAATCCATTGTTTGCCACACTCCTTCAATGATAATAATAGATAATAAGTTGCAATCTTTAATATAAAGATTACTTAAAGAAAGCCTAAAGCATGAATAAAAAGAATACTTCTTACCTGTTTTCTTTATATAGATTGTACTTCTTTTCACATTACAATGCAATAGAAAGATTTTATAATTATCCTTTTTGTAATGTTTATTATCAATGGCTACATGAATATCTATCTCTTTTTATCATATCAGACAGCTTAAAGCACTTAAAACATTGTAGTTTACCGTTGTATAATGTCCATAAACTGTAAAAAAGTCGCTGTAAAGACGACTTCCACATCTACAACGACTTCCTTACTTAATATTTATAATTTTATTCTATCGGTTTATATTTCGGCGACAACGGATTGGTCTGCGGGGTTACGGCCCCGCCTTCCCCCAAATTCCCCGACTTATCTTCAAAGAAGGTATGAATATATTTTTCAGACCTTTCGGATAAAGGTTGTCCGTAGAAATCACTGTACAGTTCTTGAATTTCCGGATTTTCCCACGCTGCCTTAATCGACACTTCCGAATCTCGTTTGTATAAGGAGTTCATACGCGCCTGATTCGTTTTTTGCACTAAGGGCATCTTCACCTTAGGCTGACCGCCACCGTTAATACAGCCGCCCTGACAAGCCATAAATTCAATAAAAGTATAGTCCTTAAACGTACCGTCGGCCATAATTTTATCCAAAAAACGACGAGCATTCCCAAGTCCGCTGACGACGGCAACATGCAGGGAAATCCCGGAAAAATCAATAGTCGCTTCTTTGACACCGTCAAGACCTCTTACCGGTTCATAAGGAATATATTCAGCCGGCATAGGTTTTCCCGTATAGAAATAATAAGCCGAGCGCAAGGCCGATTCCATAACACCGCCCGTACTGCCGAAAATAATACCTCCACCGGAAGCTTCGCCTAAATGAGAGTCGAAAATCCCGTCATCCAACGTGTTGAAGTCGATATTTTCCGCCTTTAACCATCTGGCAAGTTCCCGCGTCGTAATACAAATATCCGAATCCTTCAAGCCGTCAATATGCCAATATTCGGCTGCGGCATTTAATTCTTTCCTCTTAATTTCCGCCTTTTTCGCCGTGCAGGGAGTAACGCATACGGTTACCATTTTTTTGGGATCTATCCCCGCTTTTTCAGCAAACCAGATTTTTTCCGTCGTATTTTGCATTAATATGGGACTCTTAGCCGATGATAAATGAGGAATGTATTCGGCATAAAATGTTTCGGCAAATTCTACCCAAGCAGGACAACAACTCGTAAACTGCGGCATGGCAAAATTTCCCGTCGTAATACGCCGTACCAATTCACTGGTTTCTTCCATTATCGTCATATCGGCACCGAAATTGGTATCGAAAACATAGTCTCCGCCGAGAGCTCTCAATGCTGAAATCATTTTCCCCTGTGCAAAGGTACCGGCCTCAGCTCCGAATTCTTCCGCTATGGCAACACGCACAGCCGGGGCTGTCTGAAAAACGACAACCTTATCAGGATCGGCAATTGCCGCTTTTACAAGATTCGTATCATCTACTTCCATCATAGCACCGAAGGGACATGCATTGGCACATTGGCCGCAATGAACACAAACAGGTACATCTCCCGTGCGTTCCAGGGAATAATAATCGAGAACGGTCTGCGTTGTTTCACAAGCTCTACGACACAAGGTGCAGTTCTTACACTTTGTTTCATCAAAATGCACAGCCGGATTATCATCGGCAATAGGCACCCGTTTATCATAAAATTTATATTTTGATTCAAAGCCTTCCACAGCCTTCACTCCTTTTATTTTTATGTCCCATCCTATATTTCCATAACAATATCAGGGTGTTTTCTTAAAAATATGTAAGTTTTACCGTTTTCCTATGACTCAAACTACATACTTATTCTTATATCATGCGTTCAAGTTATATAAATAATACTATTTTTCACAAACTTTTGTAAAGGAAAAATCGATACCTATCTGCTATTAAACGCATACTTTCCTTTCACTTATAACAACAATAGTCGTCACCGTCTGTATAGATGCGGTCATTGCTTGTAGCCCCATTTCAGATATGCTAGAATAAATTGTTATTTTATTAAACGATTAGGATCTCTCTATATATAAATTATGTTGAAAAGAGGAAATTATGGCAAATAAATTTGTTTCCGGTACACTGATCCTCACTTTATCAGGCTTTGTCGTCAAAGCTATCGGCAGTGTCAACTGGATTATTCTGTCGCGTATTCTCGGCGGCGAAGGAATCGGCATCTACCAAATGGCCTTTCCCATTTATCTGCTGGCACTGGAAATTTCCAGCGCCGGTATCCCTATTGCCATCTCCATTATTACGGCCGAAAAAGCGGCTCGCAAAGACTACGGCAACGCCAAGCGGGTTTTTAGAGTGTCTCTCACCCTACTCATGTCGGCAGCCGTCGCCTTGAGTATTATTGTTTACTTTGCTTCATCCCTTCTCATTGAATACCATCTGATTCGTGACAGTCGTGCATACTATTCGCTGATTGC
This sequence comes from Megasphaera micronuciformis F0359, assembly GCF_000165735.1. Lineage (GTDB taxonomy): Bacteria > Bacillota > Negativicutes > Veillonellales > Megasphaeraceae > Megasphaera > Megasphaera micronuciformis. Next base: position 480,949 of record NZ_GL538208.1, on the reverse strand, counting down.
TTTAGTTCCTGCCATTTTCTTTACTACCGTCATTGCCGGCTACCGCGGTTATCTGCAAGGCTGGCAGCAAATGACGCCTACGGCCTTATCACAAATTGTGGAACAACTTGTGCGCGTGGCGACTATGCTGGCCTTTGCCTACTTGCTCTTACCCTACGGTCTCGATTATGCAGCCGGCGGTGCCAGTTTGGGTGCTGCTATGGGCGGTATTTCCGCTTGGCTGGTACTCTTATACTTCTACTATAAGTTAAAACGTTCTCTCCCTGAAACATCTCCCGATGAAGAAAAGGAATCGGTTGTTAGCATTTTAAAACGCCTCATCGTTTTGGCAGTTCCCATTTCCATGGCCAGTATTATGCTTCCCGTTGTTTCCAACCTCGACTTGATGATTGTCCCTTATCGCTTGGAAGTAGCCGGCTTTGCTACACATAAAGCTACGGAACTCTACGGTTATCTGACAGGCATGTCCGTCCCTTTAATCAATTTGGCGACCATCTTAACAGCAGCCATGGCCATGAGTCTGGTCCCGGCCATTAGTCACAGCTTTACGCTCGGAGACAAAGAAGAAATCTACAATCGTACAGCGGGAGCTGCACGTATCGCTCTCTTGGTAACCATACCGTTCAGCGTCATGCTCTATGTCCTGGCTGAACCGGTCGTAACCTTCATTTATAATGCCCCTGCTGCCAAAGATGCCACTCAGGCTATTGCCGTTGCCATCTGTTTTTTAGGTATGCATCAAATTACGACAGCCATACTACAAGGCCTGAAAAAACCGAAAATACCGGTTATCAATATGTTTTTAGCCTGCATCGTCAAAGTTCTGTGTAACTGGTTCCTCGTCGCGGTTCCGTCCTTGGGAATTACAGGTGCCGCCTACGCCACTGCGGCCGATATCGGCGTTGCTGCGGCCTTAAATCTCATTTTTATTTACAAATATACGGGCTATATTCTCGATTTTAAGGTTGTCTTTAGAAACACGATTATTGCGGCTGTTATGGGTATCTTCATGTATTTTCTATACGACATGTCTACGGCCGTCACATCAAGCCTTTTCTTACAACTCTTGACTACAACCGTATGCGGCTCCGCACTGTACATCGGTCTTATGGTCCTGACTAAAGGCCTTACACGAACGGATGCACAAAGCTTGCCGTTCTTCGGCAAATATTTCTACAATTGATTAATGGCACAATAAGAGCCCCCGTCTAACCTTTTCGGTCAAGACGGGGGCTGATTGTTTTAGCAGTCTTTATTTTACGGTTCGGGAATAGTCTTTGCCAAGGGCTTGGTAAATTCCATATGATCGAAGAATTTATGGCTTTTCCATAACAAAGCACTGAAAGCACTTAACGTTAAGCGGAAGCGAAAGTGTTCAAAACTTACGGGGCCTTCAAAAAAGGGTACGCGGTCCAGATTGTACGGATCATCCCAAGGAAATACACGTCCCGTATCTACGGTAAACCCGTAACGATAACCGGCATTTTGCGTTTCTTCCAAAACCGTATCCGTAAACTTCCCTTCCGGAAAAGCAATAAAAAGGCAAGGCTTTCCCAATCTCCATTCAACAGCCTTCTTCGATTCAACCAATTCATGTCTCATACCGTTTCGGTCAAAACTGTCAAGCGGTCTATGACTGAGCGTATGACTGCCGAACTCCATGCCGTTATCCGACATTTCTTTTACCTGTTCCCATGTCAAGTATCCGGGACGGCCGACAAAATCCGTAATAAGGAATATGGTACCCGTCATTTTATACTTCTTCAAAATAGGGTAGGCATACTCGTAATTATCCGCATACCCGTCATCAAAGGTGATTAAAACAGGTTTGTCGGGTAATTCACCCTTTCCGTCCATATAGTCCGTAAATTCTTCCAGAGTCAATGCATGGTACCCGTTTTCACTCAGATAACGAATCTGCTTTTCAAAGTTTTCCGGTTTCATTGTCAAAACCGTATGAAATTTATTGTTTACCTGGTGATAATTGAGAACAGGTACACCTGTCAGCTTATAGTCCGTCGACGCAAAATACCAATAAGCTATTACTCCGAAAAAAAGAACAAAAAAAGCCAATCCCAAACCGACAGCCCAAGCATATATTTTTTTCACCGATTCAACTTCCCCTCCGTAGATTTACTTATGTAGCATACCATGTTTACACAAAACTGTAAAAGGGAATAACCGAAATGCCCCCTATTAGAAACAGGATTTACTCAATTAGAAGTTGCTTGAAGATTTAGATAAAAAGAATGTGTTTGATATTGAAGACTATATCAAGAGAAAAGGCAAAGTTAAGCTTAATAGAAATACAGTAATTACAAGATTGTAATATTTTCTGTTATAGCTTTATGTGGCACGGGTATTTTGGGTATAATAAGATAAATTTGGAGTTGTAGAGGTGAGCATTTGGAAGAAAATAGACCTGATTTTAGAGATATAAAATCATTTGAAGAATTTAACAGATACTACTGGTATCGAGAAGAGCTTTCACAAATTTGTAAGTACCTTGGATTAGAATACAGATGTACAAAAAAAGAATTAAATCATATTATAGAACAATATTTTAAGGGAAATAGAGTAGAAAAATTTTTGAGGAAAAGAAACAAAAATCAAACCGAAATAATAACCCTAAATACATCATTACTTGAATGTGGGTTTTCCTTTAATCAGAAATTTCGTGATTATTTTTCAGCTGTAACAGGTGTTAATCCGTTTAAATTTAATGCTGATATGGCAACAGCTTGGCGAAAAGTAAAACGGGAAAACAACATAAATTTTACAATCCAAGATATGATTAAAATATACTATGGAGAGTCAGACTACGCCAAGTATGATAATTCAGCTTGCCAATGGAATCAATTTCTAAAAGACTTTTGTGCAGATGAATTTAGCAATCATTACTCCAACAAGTTAAAAGTTGCGGCTATCCTTTGGAAAGAAGTTAGAGATTCAAAAAATAAAAAAATTTATTCACGGAGACTTCTAAAAGAATATAGCTACAAAATAGAAGAGTACTGTAAGTAAACAACTTCAAGTTTGTCGAACGGAATATAAAATATTAAAGACGATAGAAATAAAATATTTATCGTCTTTTTCATGACTATTTTCAATTTATATTGCGAACAATAAATAGGGAAAACTCGCAAGAGTTGCTAACTGGTATTTCAAATGCGTTTCACTAGTATATACACGACAAGATGCTATGGTATCTTTTTGGTAGCTAAACAGACAAAATATCTTGTTTTTTGCAAATAATACTTAAAAAGAATGTTGAATTATCAGCATTCTTTTTCATTTCAGATTGATTCTCGGAATTAGACAAAACCGTTTTCCTTTAACCACACCGAATTTTTTTCATGTAAAGCTTTTTTTAGCAATTTTAAACTGATATTTTCTTCCTTTATAACCAAAGAAGCTTGAGTAAGGTACTTCGTTTCTTCAAAAATATAGTTATCCAACTTTTCCTTACCTACAGCCTGAATCAAGTCGGGGCGCAAGTCTTCAGACTCCTGTAAAACGGTTAACAGATTTTTCCATCGATTATACTCTGTTTCAGTCATAACAAATCGATTATATTCATCCGTATCCACTACCTGGTCACTGCAGATAAGAGCGGCTGCATAGTCTTTTCCCGTCAATACGTCCGTTACCTTCAGCTCTCTTCGTTCATTATTGACAAATACTTCCACTCCGTCATCTCCCTCCGCTTCCGTGAAAAATACCGCCCGAAGGCGGTATTTTTTATGAACGTACAATACCGGACTTACGCAATGCCGTTACTACAGGAGTTACGATAAGCCCGCAGACAATCGCTTCGGGAATTCCGTTAGTAAGCGTAATGCCGATCATCAAATTAATGACATTGGTAAAGGGAATTTGCTGTGCTTCTGCAAAAGCGGAGCCGACGAGAAGTGTATACATTCCCAAAAATAGAACTGTATGGCAAACCGTAGCAATTACAGCCGTTAGAGCCGTCCTGGTATAAAGGGACAGACCTCTTTTTCCCGCCAACTCATACACTTCATAGGCAATAAGGCCCAATAAAACACGCGGCACAATACAGATAGCCGCATCATATACGATACTTGTCTGTACGGCAAAAAGCATTAACATTGCCGGTGCCCGCAAGGTCTGAACAAAAGAAAAGACGCCGAACATAAAACCTACAGTCATGCCGACTCTTCGCCCCCCCGTAAGAGCCGCTATAATGGTCGGCACATGCAATATGGTGGCATTCATAAAACCTAAGGGGATAAAACCGTAACCTGTGACACCTAAAAAAACGGTCACAGCCGTTAACAGACCGGCAATAGTCAACTGCCGTACATTCATAAAGCTTTGCCGCCCGGACATGGTCGTAACTTTTTCCATTTTCATCCTCCGTTCTCGCTCTCTATTGAGATACAAGTCGTTTATTGATCGTAATAAAGACCGTCCTTTCGGTGTATCTCGTTTTGATAATACCCGTAGTGAAAGCCAATCTTTTTTACGATACGTTCAGTATATCACAAACTTTTTTTATTGACTATATTCAAATTTCATGAATTTACATAAAAAAACTCCTTACAATAACTGTAAGGAGTTTTATCTTATATCCTTATGCTTCTACCGGATATACGCTTACCTTGCGATTATAACGGCCGGCACGTTCATATGCAACCTTGCCTGCAACTTTTGCAAATAATGTATCATCTTTGCCGATACCGACATTCGTGCCGGGATGGAAGTGCGTACCGCGTTGGCGAACGAGGATATTGCCTGCCTTGCAGACAACGCCGTCGTGTAATTTGACGCCAAGACGTTTGGATTCGCTGTCACGACCGTTACGCGTACTGCCGACACCCTTTTTATGAGCAAACAGCTGTAAATCAAATTTGAACATTTCGTTCACCTCCCGAATTACTAAGTTAACACGACATATTCAGGATATTGTCGTGCAATTTCATTTAATCCGGAGACAACCGTCTCCAATACGATAGGTACTTCCGGAACAAAGCTCAACGTATGAGCTGCCAAAAACCCCTCGCTTTGCTCATACACCACCTTCTCTTCACCGGCATAACGTATTATACCGAGCAGAGCCGTCTGTGTAAGAGCGGATACGGCGGCACAAACAATATCAGATCCTTCTTCGGCGTAGTCGGCGTGACCTTCTACGATAAACCCGCATAATCTGCCTTGTCTGTCCTTCTCCATCTTAATGCGTATCATTAGCCTTCAATCTTTTCAATGACAACCTTTGTAAAAGGCTGACGATGACCTTGACGACGACGATAGTTGGATTTGGCTTTGTACTTGAAGACAAGAATCTTCTTTTCTTTGCCCTGAGCAACAACTTTCCCCGTTACTTTAGCTCCGGATACGACGGGAGTTCCGACTTTCAAATCTCCTTCACCGCCGACAGCGAGTACTTCGTCAAAAACAACAGCCGAATCAACTTCAGCCTCCAATTTTTCAACAAAAATCGTTTCGCCTTCCTGAACACGGTACTGCTTACCGCCCGTTTTAATAATAGCGTACATGGTGACACCTCCTCATCATTATACTCGCTGAATACGGCGCCTTGCGGACTTAGGCCTCTTCATGCGGCTTATGCACAGCCACGTCTGTATGCTATGACTAGTCTATTTTACAAGACAAAAGCTCTCATGTCAACTAATACAGACATGAGAGCCTCGTTTTATTAGGCAAAGAATTTACTTAGTCCATCGACGATACTTTCAGCAAAGCTTTGCTGTTGCGCATCGGTGTTCAAAGTTTTTTCTTCTGCAGGGTTGGACATAAAACCGAGTTCCAAGAGAGTGGCCGGCATGTCCGTATGGTTTAATACATAGAAGTTAGCCGTACGCACCCCTCGATCATCAAAGGTTGTAGCTTTCATATTAGCGGCATGTAAATCCGTGGCCAAGCGCTGGCCGTCGGGCGAGCCACTCGTATAGTAAGCCGTTACACCGCCGGGTTCGGCTGAATCGCTGGAGTCGATATGAATGGATACGAAAGCATCAGCTCCGGCAATATTGGCCACATTACAACGAGCCTGAAGTTCCTCAACGGCGCCGGCATTCGGTCCGTATACATCCACATCGGCTGTACGCGTCATGACGACTGTTGCTCCCTGTGCGGAAAGTAAGGATTGTACGCGACGAGCAATGGCAAAGGTAATATTCTTTTCTTGCGAATAGGCTCCTACAGCGCCTGAATCCGTGCCGCCATGTCCCGGATCAATGCAGATAACCTTACCTCTTAAACCGGCCTCTGTCGATCGTTTATACACAGGCACTGCTTTCGGCTTTGTTGTAGATGCTACCGTGGGATCTGTCTTACCGATTCCTTTGCTGCCCACATTCAAATGCTTCCATTTATTCCACTGTTTAACCTTACCGGATTTATCGTTAATATCAATAACAACGCGACTGGCAGCACTGCCGGAAGGACCGAGCGTAAAGACCTTGACATCGGCGGCCGTCACCGCATTCGGAACCTTAAAAACTACATCTGTATCGTTAATCCGACGTGCCAACCCCATCTTGGTAACTATATTCGTATCTGCATTGTACTTGGTTTGCAGATTTTGGGCTACTTCAGTATTGGGCAGGGTGACGGTAACGTATTTACCGTCTTTATCAATCCCGAGTTTCGGGGAAACCGCTTTATTTACGTCCAGAACAGTCCGAACAAAAGGCGTATTCGCATCATTACGAGTCGCTATGCGCACGGAACTGACTTGAGCCTTATCAACAGCTTGCCCGTTCAGTACGGGAACCAGACAAAAGATTGCCAATAAGGACAAGAATAACAGTCTTTTCATGACTTCACTCTCCTTTACAAACAACGTTTTATTATTATAGCACATCGTTTCTGTACGAGTAAAACATGATGCATGCTGTTCTCTGTCCGTTTCGATACATTTTTATGACATTATATACGGTTCTTGTAAGGCCGGCATGGGACGAGCTTCATCCCATTGAGCTAAAACTTTGGGCACAGCGGATGCTACCTCCGTTGCGGTAAATCCGTACGGACCGATATGTCTGGCACAATAATCACCGGCGGCACCGTGCAAATACACAGCTGCACAAGCCGCAACAGCCAAAGAGTCAATACCGTCATGACAAATCATGGCGGCCGTAATTCCGCTCAATACATCACCCATACCACCTGTCGCCATACCGGCATTTCCCGTTCTATTAACATATACGTGACCCGTTTTAGCCGACACGGTAAGTGTAGGAGCCCCTTTTAATACCAGATTCACGCCGTAAGTATGTACGAAATCCGTAGCCGCTTTAATGAGATCCGTCTTAATATCTCTGACGGATAAACCCGATAGACGGGAAAATTCAGCCGGGTGCGGCGTAATTACCGTCCGCTTACCATACTTTTTAAAAAAAGCCTGTTTATCATGTTTTGCCAGACAATTCAAGCCGTCCGCATCAATTATCATGGGGCAGGTCGTTTTCTCTGCTATATAGTTAATAAAATCAAATACACCTTCATGCTTTCCCATACCCGGACCCATAACAAGAACCGATACATTTTCCAGATTATCTATTATTTCACGGGCTTCACTGCCTCCCAAGGTACGAGTTCCTGTCGGTCCGACACCGCAAACCATAACTTCCGGTTGTCTTGCAATACAATACTTTGCCGTTTCTGCCGGGGTATATAAAAAAACCTTTCCCGCTCCGGCACGCACGGCACCGTCAACAGCCATCAAGGCGGCACCGGCCATGTCATTACAGCCGGTCAGGACGGCTACAGTTCCGTGCGTTCCCTTGTGACTGTCCACACGTCGAGGTCTGACGGCATCGATAACATCTTGCCGTTCCGGCAAAAAAACGGCTTCCTTACATTGTTCCGACAAGGCAACAGGAATTCCTATATGATCAATTTCCAACTTTCCCGTACAAGCCTTTCCCGGGTAAAGGAACTGCCCTTGTTTAAAAGCCCCGAAGGTGACGGTTAAGTCCGCCATAACGGGAGCCGATCCCTCTTCTGACTCAGAGCCGCTTACAGCTCCCGTATCACTATTCACTCCACTGGGCATATCAACGGAAATAACGGTCACGTGCCGACCGGCGGCTGCTTCGTTAACAGCCATCACTATGCTTTTATACGGTTCCCGCAACTCCCCCTTGAAGCCTGTCCCTAATAAGGCGTCAATAACGACATGACAGGTATCCAACTGTTTTATTAACAATGCTGAATCCGATGCCGTTCTATAGTAAATCAAGCTGCAACGTTCACCGTCACACATAGCTTCCAACGTCTTTAAGTGTGCCTTGCTTTCATCGCTGTATCCGTCCTTTTCTCCGAAAGCGTAGACATACACGCGACCTCCTTCTGCCAGAATATGTCTGGCCGTTACAAATCCGTCGCCACCGTTATTTCCCTTTCCGCAAAGAATCATAACATCTTTACCGCTCCAACCGCCGACATATACGCCGCCCTTTTCGCAGACGGCTCGACCTGCATTTTCCATCAATACAGCCGGAGCTATGCCGTACGGTTCACTCATGGACGCCTTATCTATAGCTTTCATATCCGCCGCTTTTCTTAATATTTTCATCTCATAGCCTCCTACGCATCCCAAACAACCTGTGCAATTGCATAATCACCATCGTGTGAAATAGATAAAACGGGCATATTGGCAGATTTTTCCGCCGCTTTTTCTGCATAATAACCGTGTAAAATCAAATAGGGTGCACCTTCTTCAGTATGTCCTACTTCCACATCGCGCCAAAGTCCGCCTCTAAAACCGCTCCCCAATGCCTTAAAAAAAGCTTCCTTGGCTGCATATAGTCCGGCATAGGAAGCAACGGCACCTTGCCCCTTACGGCGACAATAAGCGATCTCTGCCGGAGAAAACAATCTCTCCAGACGTCCTTCGTGCCCCTCAACCAAAGATTCAAGGCGAGCAATTTGAACAATATCAATACCGCTGAACATAATTCCTCCACATAAAAAACAAACCTGCAACCGCAGTTACAGGTTTAAAATATATCTACCATTTTTGCATGCGTACACAAACGGCCAAACCTTCCAAATAGGCTCGGAAGGTACGAAAAGATACGGTCACATCCGAATAGACCCCATCTGCTACCTTGTACGATATGGTAACTGTACTATGCTGATAATCGTAAGAAAAACCGTGCAAATTGGACTCAAACGTATACTTTTTGGCCGGAACTTCAAACTGAGGCGGTTTTTCCTTATCCAGACCGCGAATCATATTATGAAGCAATACGTTTTTTGGCAATTCGCTTTGTAAAATTTCTTCCGTAAAATTATCAAGTACAGTCATGAATTTTCAGTCCTTATCAAAGAAGTGTGCATGTATAGCCCGTACAGCTTTATCAACAGATTCTTCACCGATTAAGCACGTAATACTGATTTCAGAAGTAGATATAATTTCAATATTAATTCCGTTATCACTCATAATACCGAACATGCTGGCAGCAATACCCGGATGTCCGGCCATCCCTGCACCTACAACAGAAACTTTCCCCATTCTTTCATCAATGAGAATATCTTCAATGCTCAATTCATCACGAATTTCAGCCAATACATCGCGTACAAGAGCCGAATCATCCCGACTTACCGTAAAGGTAATGTCCGTCACGCCTTCGTTGGCAACCCTTACACTTTGTACGATCATGTCCACATCTATATTGTGATCTGCCAATTCCGCAAAAATACGATAAGCATACCCCGGTTTGTTGGGTACACCGAGAATTGTTACTTTAGCTACATTTTTATCTTCCGCCACGCCGCGAATAAGGTATTGCTTTACTTCCATAGAATAACCCTCCTGTATCATTGTTCCTTTTATTTCGGAAAAAGTCGAACGTACATGAATAGGAACGTTAAACCGACTGCCCATTTCAACGGCACGAGGTTGCATAACGCCTGCACCGAGTTTAGCCATTTCCAACATTTCTCCGTACGTTATTTCTTCCATCTTGCGCGCCTCCGGAACAACACGGGGGTCGGAAGTATAAATACCGTCTACGTCCGTATAAATTTCACAGGCATCTGCATTTATAGCTCCGGCAACGGCAACGGCCGTCGTATCCGAACCGCCTCTACCCAAAGTGGTAATATCGCCATCATCCGTCATACCTTGAAAACCGGCTACAATGACAATATTGCCTTCTTGCAGAGCCTCTTTGACTCGTTCGGCGTTAATTTCCAAAATTCTGCCTTTGTTATATGCCTTGCTCGTTACAATACCGGCCTGAGCCCCCGTAAAAGATACAGCCTTGTGCCCCGCTTCGGCAAAGGCCATAGCCATCAAGGCTATGGATATCTGTTCGCCTGTAGAAAGGAGCATGTCCATTTCTCGACCGTACGGTTTTGATGTAACTTGACGGGCCAGCGAAACGAGTTCATCTGTCGTATCACCCATGGCGGAAACGACAAGGACGACCTGGTCGTCCTCTTTCATACCCTTGAGCACACGTTGCACAATGGATTGCATTTTATCAGGTGTGGCGACAGAACTGCCGCCGAATTTTTTTACAATTAATGCCAACTTAACTCCCTCGCTTTGACCAGATTCATAATCGTGCCGAATCAGTAATTACGCATACTGCACGACAGTAACTATTACAATCAGAATGATAGCATGGAGACCTTTAAAAGTAAAGATTATACCGGCTCAATACAGCCTAATTTTACGGTTTTACAGACCTATGACCTGTTTTACAATATTCTTCATTCTTGCCATGCATGACTTTTGGCTATTTTATACGGTTTTATCATATTGAGGTTTTTCAGAGAAAAAGTTATTTATTTCACATTCTTTTCATCGTATACTGAGTTTATAGAAGGAATATACCATTTACCTTCTTATAAACCGGAAAGGACCGTGATAATATGAAACAACATATAGACGCTTTATATGAAGAATTATATTCTTTACGCGCAGATATTATGAATGACGGCGAAGCTCTCTTTCGTACCTGGTTGCCGGGCATTGAAAGACGTCCTTTCCGTTTCAGTGCTTTAAACCTGGCCTATTATCTGGCTGTTCGCTGTCACGACCTACGCCCCGTTCAAGAACGGCTTCTTCCCCTGGGACTTTCCTCTTTAGGACGTAGCGAAGCCCGTACCATGGCTAACCTTGACGCCGTCATGGCAACCTTGGGCCGTTTATGTGAAAAAGAAGAAAATCTAATCAATTATCCGTCACAAAAGTGGTTCTTTCACGGCGATAAACTGTTAGACCACAATACGGGACTTATCTTCGGAGCCGCCAATAATATAAATACTCATATTATGGTAACCCTTCCGCCCGAAGCGGCTGATGACTACAAACTTGTTCGCAATTTATTGGAAGCCGGTATGGATACGGTTCGCATCAATTGTGCTCACGATGACCGCACGGTTTGGACCGCTATGTTGGATAATTTAGAACGGGCAAAAAAGGAAACAGGCAAAGATTGTCGCGTATACATGGATTTGGCCGGTCCGAAAATCCGTATTTCGGGAGTTCTTATTACAGGCGATACGGATAAATTAGTGGAAGGAGACTCCTTCTTCTTATCTCAATCCATCGGAGTCTGTCCGCCTGAGGCACTCGGAAAAATTGTCTTGGCCTGTTCGGCACCGGAAGTCTTTAATACGTTAAAAGAGGAAGACCCCGTTCTTATCGATGACGGAAAGCTCACGGCCAGAGTTACTGAAATGACTGATAACGGAGCTTTTTTAACCGTTACGGCTGCTAAAGAAAAAGGCTTCCGTGTAAAGCCTAAAAAGAGTCTGAATTTTCCTGAAACACACTTGGACATTACGCCCCTAACCGCCAAAGATCTGGAAGACCTGGATTTTATGATTGGTCGCGCCGACAGCATAGGTTACTCCTTTGTGCGTAATGGAGACGATATTGAGCTGCTACAAAGAGAATTGAAAAAGAGGCTGGGCAAAAAGTCTTCTTCCATTGCTATTATTGCTAAGATAGAAACAAAGGAAAGCGTAGCCAACCTGCCGCAAATCATTGTAAAAGCCGCTTCCAAACAACCTTTCGGCGTCATGATTGCTCGCGGTGATTTGGCGGTAGAAGCGGGTTATCATCGTTTATCGGAACTTCAGGAGGAGATCCTCTGGATTTGTGAAGCCGCTCATGTCCCCGTCATTTGGGCCACTCAAGTACTGGAAACTTTAGTTAAGACGGGCTTGCCAACTCGAGCCGAAATAACCGATGCCGCCATGGGTGAACGGGCGGAGTGCGTAATGCTCAACAAAGGACCTCATATTGTAAAAGCCGTTTCGATTCTCAGCGATATTTTAGGGCGTATGAATGAACACCAGCGTAAAAAAGCTCCTCAATTACGAGCCCTCAGTATTGCCCTGCACACAGTTTTTAAAGACTGATTTAAAAAGGCGTAGCACACCTGTGTTACGTCTTTTTGTTTTTCCCGTATCTTTTCGCAGACTGCAGAGCTCTGTCTTATTCATCCCTGTATTTCACAAAAGCTCATTGCCTTATCCCCAGGCCCGTTCCAGATCTTCTACGCTATGAGAATCGGATCCGGGTATAAACGGGACTCCCAATACGTCAGCCATGCCTTGAATGAAGCGACTCGGATACATTTCCCGACATTGAGGCTTAAAAAAGCCGCTCATATTATAGTCCAACTGCCGTCCCTGTTTTCTCATAATAAGGAGTATCTCTTTAATTAAGCGGCAATTTTGTTCATCAAGAGGTTTGGTAAAGCCGAAGTGCAGTCTATATTTTTTTATTAGATCAAGATGCCCTATGCGCACAGGAGTGTACTTGCCCAAGTCGGTGCACACAGCCTTTTTTAAACAGGTAAAATATTTATAATACAATGCATTTTGGTCGAAAAGCCAAGGCCCGAAGGCTTTCCGGAAATCATCCGTACTGTAGTCTACACAATAAAACTTCCCGTCATATCCGTCTAAGAAGTGTAATGATAATATATTATCCTCCGTAAATGCCCCGTATTCATTCAAAAAAGAGCGCGTATAGTCTTCAAATCCGGGCAGGTAATCCACTTCAAAGCCGACGGAAATATTGATACGGGTTGCATAATCTTTTTTTAACCTTTCAGCCAACTCTAAATATACTTCGACTTGATCCGCTTTAAGCGCTCCCGTATCACAGCCGGCTTTAATACCTCCATATACGTTCTTAAACTCTACCGGCAAGGGGGCATGTTCAGTTAAGCAAATTTTATCGATTTTTAAATCAATAGCCTTCTCGATCATTAATGCCGTCTTATCACCACTTCCATGAGGACACAGCTCTGTATGTACATGGCCGTCGACTACTCGCCGTCCATAGACACGGTTTCCCATAAACTGTCGCTCTTCTTTCATATTAATCATACGCTTCGTCCTCTTACGCTTCATCATAATAAAAGGACCGCTTCGAAAAGCAGTCCCTTTTATTTGCGAATGATGAGTAATCAATAAGCCGAGTTTTGTTCTGCTTGCGCAGTGGTAATCATCTATCTAGACAGACCGTTGCCGGCCTGTTCGAGCGACACAACCCGGAAGATCAGCGGGCAACTTCATCCCTTCCCTATTCGGTCTTGCTCCGGATGGGGTTTACCTAGCCGGCAAGTTACCTTACCGCTGGTGCGCTCTTACCGCACCGTTCCACCCTTACCACTTACGTGGCGGTACACATTTCTGTGGCACTGTCCCTAAAGTCACCTTCGCCGGACGTTATCCGGCATCCTGCCCTACGGAGCTCGGACTTTCCTCCAATACCTTCGTACTGGCGATTACCTTTCATACTCATCGTGTATTATCATACGCTATCTCTTGTAAACCCGTCAAGAAAACTATTTCAAAGCTTGCCTCAAGTCGTCAACGGCTTTCTTTATATCCTTTTGCGATACGACAGCACTGATCATGGCAAAGGAACGGAACCCTCTGTCATATAAAGTGCGAATATTTTCTAAACCGATACCGCCGATAGTCACGACGGGAAGCGGAAATTCCAAGGCACTGCGAATGGTTTCTTCCGTAACGACCTCATCGGCATCGCTCTTTGATGATGTCGGGAACATAGGCCCGAAGCCGACATAGTCCGCGCCGTCTGCTAATGCCCCCTGTAATTCTTTTGTCGTATTCGTCGATACGCCGACAAACACATTTTGACCGGCTATTTTCTTTACGATTTGAACCGGTGCATCGTCCTGTCCGACATGAATCCCGTCGGCTCCGCAAGCAACGGCTAAGTCCACGGAGTCATTCATAATAAATGTCGCTCCGTATTTTTTACACATAACCGCAATTTCCGCTGCTTCGGCATATTTTTCTCGCCAGGTTTTATGTTTTTCCCGATATTGAATGATTCTTACGCCTACATCTAAAAGGGTTTTCGCTACTTCCGTATTCTTACGCCCCAAAGATAAGGCCTCGCCCATGACCACATAAATAGGATCATCCTTTAAACGCTGAATATGTTCTTCTTTAGTCATTATTCACCCTCCTTAAAGATATGAAATAAAATCACGACTCGTCGAATCAACAACGAAGTTTACTTCCCAACCCCGTTTCTCACTTTCTGTCTGTAACAGGCGTTGCAGCTCGAATACGACGGGAAATTCCGTTCCGTAATGTCCTCCGTCAACTAAAAATATATCGTCTTTTACCGCTTGCTGAAAATCATGATATTTTACATCGCCCGTAAGATACAGGTCCGCACCGGCACGAACGGCGTCATTCATGAAACACGTAGCAGCCCCGCCGCAAAGAGCGATTGATTCTACTATTTCTTTTTCTTTGCCGCCATAAGGTAAGACAGGTCGATTCAACTTTACCTTAATATATTCCATGACTTCAGCAAGGCTCATGGCCTCAGAAAGTCTGCCGATTCTCCCCATCGAACTGCCTTCTTCTCCGTCTAAGGGCCGCACGTCATGAAGTTCCAAGAGGGAGGCTAAAACGTCGTTAACCCCTCCCGTTGCCGAATCCAGATTGGTATGAGAACAATATACGCCTATATTGTGAGACAATAACTGTGCAAACATCCGACCGTCATACGTATCCGTTCTCAAAGCCTTAATTCCCGAAAAAATTACGGGGTGATGACTGATAATACAATCAAAACCATGATCTACAGCGTAGCATACATTTTCTTTTGTTACGTCCAACGTCAATAAGACGGATTGCACTTCCTGTTCCGGATTTCCTACAAGTAAGCCCGGGTTATCCCAGTCTTCTTTTAAAGTCAAAGGTGCCAGATTTTCCATTACATCAATGATCGCTTTAAATGACACAGACATTTTCTTTCCTCCCATTCAGCTATTTCCTTTTTGGTTCTTTCAGCGTCTTCGAAGCGGCCTGCCGCTTCCATGCCCTTCAGAAAACGGTCTTTTTTGCGTATTATTTCATCTATCAGCTCGCCTAACAACGGATTCTTATTATTCCAATTGAGCGGTCCCGTCTCATACTGCCAGGAAGGAAAATCAGCTTCTTTACCGGGTTCAATTCGTAATACTTGATATAGGCGACCGTCCTCTTTAATCAATGTTTCCTCTGTTATACGAAAACCGTGTTCAACCGCATATCGACGCAATGCATCGGCATCACTTTGAGGCTGTAAGATAAGATACTTCAATTGTCTCACAAGGTCGAATCTTGCCTCAAGAATTCGCATCATCAATTTGCCGCCCATACCGCACAGAACGGCACCGTCCATTTCACCGATACTTACAGCTGACAAGCCGTCTGCCAGACGACAATCAATGCGATCCGCAAGTCCGGCCTGAGCCGTATGAGTCGATGCGGACGATAAGGGACCCGGTGCAACATCGGACGCTACTACATGCGGACAAATCCCCTGTTCACACAAATATACGGGTAAATAGGCATGATCCGTCCCCACATCAACCAGGGTGGTATTGACAGGCACCATTTTCGCTACAGCTGAAAGACGTTTTGATAATTTCATATAAAACCTCACTTGCTTTTCTCACGGTTTATAAAAAAAGCTATCCCGCAACAGTGCGAAATAGCTTTGTTTACATGTGGTGGGCCTACTTGGGTTCGAACCAAGGACCAACCGGTTATGAGCCGGTGGCTCTACCGCTGAGCTATAGGCCCGGTAGACAAGGCTTTAAACCTTGCCTGATTATTATACGACAATCCGCGCGAGTCAGTCAAGAATGGCTTATATATAGCCTCTCTCACACAAACTGACATAGGTTCCGTCACCGATAATAATATGGTCCAAAACAGGAATTCCCATGACTCGACCGGCCTCAGCAATACATTGAGTGGCTTTTATATCTTCTTTTGAAGGGGTCGGATCGCCACTGGGATGGTTATGTATAAGAATAACCGCCGCCGCATTGTATTCCAAAGCATATCTGAAGACGTCTCTGGCCTTAGCCAGACTTTCATTGAGTGTCCCGCTCGTCAGCTCTCGTAAGGCAATCAGTTTATTTTTGGAAGACACGTACAAGGCTGAAAATTTTTCTTGTCTCAAACAGCGCATGTCTTCCATTACATAGTCGGCCACTGTAGAGGGACTGCTGAAATCCCTGGCGTTTGCCTTTACTCTCTGACGGGCAATTCGTTTGCCCAACTCTATAGCGGCACACAAAGTGACGGCCTTATCCCTGCCTATTCCTTTTACGGTACAAAGACGTCTGACATCCGTCTCTCCCAAGTAATAAATATTTTCTTCCGGCAAGGTACGAAGAATACACCGTGAAACGTCTAAAACCGACTGTCCCTTCGTGCCCGTACGCAATAAAATGGCCAATAAATCCTGATCTGAAACTGCAGCGGCACCATGGTGAAAGAAACGTTCCCGCGGCCGCTCACCGGGAGCCAGTTTTTTTAACTCTGCGCTCATAAGCACATACCGGCAATTCCTGCCAGTACATACAAGGCACTTAAAGGAAGGCCTACGACATTCGTGTAATCGCCTTCTATCTTTTCAACCAATATAGCTCCGCGCCCTTGAATTCCGTAAGCACCGGCCTTATCGGACGGTTCTCCCGTTTCTACGTAAGCCTCAATTTCGTCTTCAGTCAAATCTCTGAAAGTAACCAGGGTCATTTCCGCATGAGTCCATACACCGTCATCTTTCTGCAAAGCAATGCCCGTATAAACGGCATGGGTTTTGCCCGATAATCGATGCAACATGGACATAGCCTCTTCATCAGAGCGAGGCTTTCCCAATATTTTACCGTCGGATACCACTACCGTATCGGCACCCAGTACCCACCGGCCTGTATACTTTTCGGCAATGGATGCCGCCTTTCCGGCGGCCTGTCTAATAACAAACTTCTCGGGATCATCGTTTTTCGGCACATCTTCGGCATATGTACCGACTTTTACTTCATAGGCCGCGCCTATTTGTTCCAATAACTCCCTGCGACGCGGCGACCCGGATGCTAAAATCAGCATACCTGTCAACCTCCTAAATTCGTCTGTAAATAAATACAGCTACTAAAATTCCGATAATACTGAGAAGATTCGGGGCAAAATGAATACCGAGCGTAAGCTCCATAACATATAAATTCAATGTTACATTGTGAATATTAAAAATTTCATAATGGCGAACCAAATCGGGCATAATACTTCCGAAGCTCAAACCCGACAAAACCTCGCCTATAATGCCGCCTAAAATACCGCCGACAATTAAGAACAGCAATAATACGGGTATACTCTTATATCCTGCAGACTTCATCTTATTCCTCCGATAACAACCTGATAAATTTATTATACAAACAACTGTCTCTAACGGCAATATAAGAAGGGATACCTTCTCAGAAAGAGAGCGGTATCCCTTTTACGTCTATCCTTTTTGCTGCATTTTAGCCCATGTATCGCGTAAGCCGACAATACGATTGACTACCAAATGTCCCGGCTGACTGTCTCGGTCAATGACAAAATAACCTTGACGCAGAAATTGAAACTTATCGCCTTCCTTAAAATCACCTAAGCCGGCTTCGGCCTTACCTTGCGTCACCATAAGACTGTGCGGGTTGACTTGACTCAAGAAGTCACCGTCATCACCTTCACTGTCGGTTCTCAACAACGATTCATACAAACGGCATTCCGTATCAACCGCATCGGCAGCGTTAACCCAGTGTAAGGTACCTTTTACCTTACGGTTAGCATTGGCGCCGCTACCGCTTTTGCTGTCCATATCGCAAGTGCAACGTAATTCAGTAATATTGCCGTCTGCATCTTTAATGACTTCTTCGCATTTAATAATATATGCATATTTCAGGCGAACTTCTTTTCCCGGGGCTAAGCGGAAGAATTTTTTGACCGGCTCTTCCATAAAGTCGCTCCGTTCAATATACAATTCTCGACTGAAAGTCATCAGACGCATTCCCATTTCTTCATTTTCCTGATTATTATCGGCAACTACTGTTTCCGTAAGGTCTTTCGGATAGTTGGTCAAAACGACTTTAATCGGATCGACTACGGTCATATATCTAGGCGCTTTCAGTTTCAAATCTTCGCGAATACACGATTCGAGAAATGCAGGTTCTACCGTACTGTCCGCCTTGGCTACTCCGATACGTTCACAGAAATTGCGAATTGATTCAGGAGTATAACCCCGCCTGCGGATACCGGCAATAGTCGGCATGCGAGGGTCATCCCAACCGCTGACCAGACCTTTCTCAACGAGAAGTCGTAGTTTACGCTTACTCATAACCATATTGGCCACATTAAGGCGTGCAAATTCAATCTGCTGAGGCTTTTGATTTTCCGGATCGTCCCATTCTTCAACAACCCAATTATACAAAGGACGATGGTCTTCAAATTCAAGGGTACAAATGGAATGAGTAATCCGTTCTATAGCATCTTCCAAAGGATGAGCAAAGTCATAAATAGGATAAATGCACCATTTATTCCCCGTACGGTGGTGAGACGCATGAATGATTCGATATAAAACGGGATCACGCATATTAATATTCGGACTGGCCATGTCTATTTTAGCCCTCAATACCTTTTCTCCGTCAGCATACTTCCCGTCTTTCATTTCTTCAAACAGACGTAAGTTTTCCTCAATAGAACGATTCCGATAAGGGCTTTCTTTACCGGGCTGACTGAAGGTACCGCGATACTCACGGATTTGTTCTCCCGTCAAGTCATCTACATAAGCCTTGCCCTTTTTAATGAGCTTAAGGGCCTGCTTATAAAAAATATCGAAATAATCGGATGCGAAGTAAAGACGATCTTCCCAGGAAAATCCGAGCCAAGCCACGTCCCGCTTAATGGATTCCACGTATTCCACATCTTCCTTTGACGGGTTCGTATCATCAAAGCGCAGATTGGTCAAGCCTTTATATTTTTTCCCGATGCCGAAGTTGAGGCAAATGGACTTGGCATGTCCGAGGTGCAAATACCCGTTCGGTTCGGGCGGAAAACGAGTGTGTACACGTTCTCCGTATTTTCCCGTTTCATTGTCTTTATCTATAATAAGTTCAATAAAATTTTTGGTGTTTTCCTGGTCCATGAGGCATCTCCTTCTTTCCGTTAGTGTTTAAATTGTATCATAAATAAAAAAGCCCTTCCAGTACTGAAAAAGCGGCGAAAGGACGCCGACTGTGTTATAATAAATCCATCTTATATGCAGGAGCTGATTTGAAATGGAAATTCGTAAACTCGTAACCTTTGAAGACGCCGGCTTCGTTCAGTGGGGAGTTCTTACGCCCGACGAAAAAAGCGTATACAGTGCTATTGCCTTGGAAGAAGCGTTCTTTACACCCCTGCCCGAAACCCTGTCGGAATTCATTGCCCAAGGTCCTGAAGGACTCTTGGCTCTGGCTGACAGTCTGGAACAAAATGAAAGGACCGAAGCCGTGCAACCCAAGACCTTAGATACGGTTCATATTCTGACTCCCTTGCCCGACACGATTCACAATATCCTATGTGTCGGTAAAAACTATTGTGAACACATTGCCGAGTTCGATAAGGTCACAACGGTAGAAAAGCCGAAATATCCGGTGTTCTTCACGAAATCCGCTACATCTCTTATCGGTCCGGACGATACCATTGATCTTCACGAAAACGTAACTTCCGAAGTGGACTACGAAGGCGAATTGGCTGTCATTATCGGCAAGACCGGCACGGACATTCCCGAGCATGAGGCCATGGATTATGTTTACGGCTTTACAATTTTGAATGATGTGACTGCCCGCGACTTGCAACGCCGACACCAACAATGGTTTCACGGCAAAAGTTTGAACACCTTCTGCCCCGTAGGCCCGTATATCTTATTACGTGACGCCGCTCCCGACATATTTAATATTGTTACGAAGGTAAACGGCGAGGTGCGTCAAGATGCGAGTACGGACGATTTAATTTTTACCGTCCCCACGCTCATTTCTCAACTCTCCTCGGGTACAACATTATCGTGCGGCGACATTATAGCTACCGGTACACCGGCCGGCGTAGGGGTAGGATTTAATCCGCCTCGTTATTTAAAGTCGGGAGATAGTATTGAAATAACAATCTCTTCCATCGGTACATTAAAAAATACTGTCAAATAAAGGAAACGAAAAAAGAACCCTTAACGGAATAATACCGTTAAGGGTTCTTTTTATTCACCCTGCTTTGCATAAGCGTAAATACTTATATCATTGTCATCATACTCTGCCAAATATATATCATTTACCTTATACCCCTTTTCGGCAGCTCGTTCTTCAATCCATTCTTTATTCTTACCGATAAGTTCCAGAACGCTTTCATTAATGTTTCCGTCCGCAATGAGAGGATAGCGATTGTGTCTATCATCATATTTCATAATGGTCAACTGACCGTTTTGTTCCAAAATTCCGCGATAGACATCTTCAACACGCCATACATCGGCACTTCTCAATTTTAAATGAAGATCGCCGGCATTCAAACCCGCTCGCATACATACATCGGTTAAGATTTTTCCGTGGTCGATGACCAGAATGGGGTCTCCGTCAATCAGCTTATGAACAAAATTGCTGTTTCCCTTAGCATAGCGCAAAACCATAACAAGAATTGTCCAGGCGATGAGAATTAAGAGGAACTGCAGAATTCCGATGCTGTCATTATAAATAATACCGCCTATAATACCGCCGAGAACATAGTTTTGAACTTGATCCAAAGCCGACGTTGGGGCCAAGTTGCCCTTCCCCATAATATTGATTTGAAAAATAATAACCAACAAACCTATGCCCAGTTTAGCAAAAATCATTGAATATTCAATCATAGTTTACTCCTGTTCATTGATAATATGCACATCGGCATTAATCATATAAATTCGTTCAACCTTATACGCCGTTTCACGATCGCTGAAATCGACGGAATAGTACTCATTAGCTCCTGTCCTTACAACCATGCCGTTTTTAAGCCGCAATGAATTAACTGACAACCGGTCTTTCGGAACGTTTAAATTGTAACTGAAATTTTCTAAGAAGGCAGACATGCGGGACATATCCTCTGTAGACTGCCTGGTCCGCGAAAAACTCTGCCAATTAGCTCCGGCCAAAAAAATACCGATGAGTAAAAAAATAATCGTCAAATCACGATACTTGGTTTGCAACCGGTTACGCATATACTTAATGCCGGCTATGAGCCACGCCAAAGTCACGCCGAGCAGGACTGCATAGTGATAAAGATAGGTGGTATGTACCTGCCCGTCTATATAAGCATAGGTGTAAAAATCCATCTTTTTCTTCCTTTCTGTCGTTACTGATTTTTTTAATTATAAACGCTGTATCTCATTATGTACAACACCAAATAAAAAGGCCGTAACGAGAGATTTCGACCTCTTCGTTACGGCCTTTTAAATAAATATTACGCAACTTCCTTACCGTTGCGCAAACGGCTGTGTTTATGTCCGTAAACGGCATAGATGATACCGCCTAATATCGACCAACCTACAAAAAGAACCAACGTATGGGAAGATAAATGTGCAAAAATAAATGCACAGAAGATAAAGCCTAAAGGAGCGACGAGATAGACTGCCGGGCACTTAAAGCTTCGGGGAATATCAGGATATATACGACGCAAAACCATAATGCCGACGCAAGAACAAAGGAAGGCAAAAATTGTTCCGGCACTGCAAGCTTCCGCCACGATATGAATGGGCGTAAAGCCTGCTACCAGAGATACTATAATGCCGATAATAAGCAAAAGGCGATACGGCGTATGATATTTTTCATGAACCGTATATAAACTCTTGGGAATCAAGCCGTCACGACTCATAGAATACAAAGCGCGACTCTGTGCGAAAAGCATATTCAAAACAACGGTTGATAAACCGCAAAGTGCACCTGTACCGATAAGTGCCGAACCTGCTCGTAAGCCGATATATTCAAGTACGTATGAAGCCGGTGCCGCCGTATCCAATTCGGGATAAGGTACAACACCTGTCATAGCCGCACAAACAGCGATGTACAAGACCGTACAAATAGCTAAAGCCGAAATAATACCTATGGGCATGTTGCGTTCAGGATTCTTCGTTTCTTCAGCCGCCGTAGACAAGGCATCAAAGCCCAAATAAGCAAAGAACAGCACGGCCGTTCCGGCAACAACACCGTCTAAACCGAAAGGCAGGAAGGGTTGCCAGTTTACAGGGTCAATATGAGGGCCTGCGAAAAAGAGAAATGCAAAAATAGTCACGATTTTAATAACTACGAGAACTCTGTTAACCCTTGCTCCTTCTCTTACACCTAAAATAAGACAACCCGTGGCCAGCAAAACAATAACAAAGGCAGGTAAATTAATGATACCCCCGTCAGCCGGAACGGCTGTCAACACCTTGGGAAGTTCAATTCCGCAGGAATGCAAAATTCCCACAAAATATGCCGACCAGCCGCCTGCAACGGCACTGGCTCCGACAGAATATTCAAGGATAAGACTCCAGCCTACCCACCAGCCGAAGATTTCACCTAAAGACGCATAAGCATAAGTATAAGAGCTTCCTGATACGGGCAAAAAGGTAGCCAATTCCGAATAAGCCATACATACGAAGGCACAAGTAATAGCCGCCAGTACAAAAGACAACATCAGTCCGGGGCCTGCATATTTAGCGGCACCGATGCCGGTGAGGACGAAAATCCCCGTGCCGATAATAATCCCCAGCCCCATGATCGTAATATCAAAGGCCCCTAAGACGCGATTTAACTTTTTATCTTGAGAGTCATGCATGAACTCCTGATAAGGCTTACGTTCAAAAATATCCATATCAATCCACTCCTAAATCATTTAAAAAGAAAAACCTCCTTAGTAAAAGGAGGTTTCTCTTTACCATTCTAAGCTTCTTTAGTTGATGATGTTACCTGAGCCTGCACGAGGCCGATAATAAGACCGGCGACGGCAAAGCATACCCAACCCATGCCTAAAGAATGTAGAGGAACCGTAGAGTTAAAGAATACATCAATAGCTCCGAGAGAAATTTCAGCCGTTTCAAAACCTGTAACCAAAGCAGGAATCAAGGTAAGGCCGATAGTCCATCCGTATACGCACTGACGTCCCTTAAAGAACTTGTGTAAGAACGTAAGGACAACGAGAGCCACAACGATAGGATAAATAAACATCAAAACGGGAATTGCCGCCGAAATAATCGTCTTCAAGCCGAACATAGCTACGGCAAAGGAAATAACGGAGAACAATACGGCATATGCCTTATAGCTCATTCCGCCTATAAGTTGTTCAAAATAGGTAGCGCAAGACGTAACCAAGCCGATGGACGTTGACAGGCAGGCAAGTAACACGATGACTGCCAAAATCATGGCTCCTACGTTACCGAAAAGGATCTGAGCCGATTTTGTCAAAACGGGAGCGCCTGTGTCCTGCATACCAATAGCTACAACACTGTCTGCACCGATTTTAGCGACAAAGATATAAACAAAAGCCAAACAAGCCACGGCAATAACACCCGATTTAAATACATCCAACGTAATCTCGCCGGGCGTCGATGCACCTGCTTCCACAACGAATTCGACTACGAGAATAGCAAATACCAATGATGCAATAGCATCCATTGTATTATAACCGTCTAAAATCCCTTGAACTACTGCCAAGGCAGGCGTTCCGTAGGCAGCCGTCGCCGCACCGGGATCCCCCAAGGGCGAAATAAAGGACTTTGCAATCAAGGCTAAAATAGTAAGTAACAATACAGGAGTTAAAATCTTACCGATACGGTCAACCAACTTGGAAGGCGAAGCGGAAAGCCAATAGGTAATGACGAAGAAGATAACGAGGAAAATAGTCATATTCAAATCCGAACCGCCGTTTTCCAGGAAGGGGCGTACGGCAATTTCATACGATACGCTGCCGGTTCTCGGCGTTGCAAAGAAAGGCCCGATAGTTAAATAAGATACGACTGTAAACAAAAGGCCGAACTTAGGATGAACACGACCGGCCAATTCCTGTAAATTCTTACAGCCCGAATAGCCGATGGCAAGAACGCCGGCAAGAGGCAACCCTACACCCGTAATAATAAAGCCCAATACGGACCACCAAACATTTTCCCCTGCATGCTGTCCCATCGATGCCGGGAAAATCAAGTTCCCCGCTCCGAAAAAGAGAGCGAATAGCATGAGGCCTACGGCAATAAATCGCTTATTGTCTTTTTGCTCACTCATTAATACCACACTCCGTTCTCATAATAATAGGATCGTCATACCCATATAACGAACTTTACCCAAAAGTGCTATTCCTCATATTGAGAAAAAGCACACTTTAATGATGTCGTCATTATATCATAAGATTATTTAAAAATCACCTACTTAAACGTTTTTTTTTAATTTTATTCTTCTTTGATTATAAAAAGCGTTAAGCATTTACATTTTCTCATTATTAATATAATTTTTAATTATTCTAATAACGTGGTTATTTGTGATCCGGTCGCGAACGGCCAGACGAATAAATTCACCGTTCAAGCCTCTATAATTACGACAATTTCTAATCAGTATACCGTGACGTTTACAGTAGTCCGCAGCTTTTTCGGCCGTATGATAAGGCCGTAAGAGTTGTATGAGTATAAAGTTTACGCTCCCTCCCGTGACATGGACTTCCGTAATTTCTTGCAACCGTGTTTTCATATAAACCCGTTCAGCTTCACAGAGTCTGCGGCTTTCTCGTATATATTCTCCATCTGTCAAGGCCGCCGTGCCGGCAACTTGGGCCAAGCTGTTTACATTCCAACAATCCTTATGCCCTTCCATTTTTTTAATATCATGTTCACACGCCGTCCCAAAACCCAGACGCAATCCAGGCAAGGCAAAAAACTTGGTTAATGAACGAATAACTAAAAGATTTTTGTATATGCCGGTTAAGTTTTTGACGGAAAACCGCTCTTCATCATATCGAAAATCCAAAAAAGACTCATCGACTACAAAGCGAAGATTCTTTTTTATTCCCTCTTTGACAGCGGCCTCCATATCTTCTTTTTTTATCAGGCTACCTGTCGGATTGTTGGGGTTTCCCAAGATAATAACGGACCCTTCTCCGGCCGCTTCCGCCATCCGCATCAAGTTACTGTTAAAGTCATCCTGTTGCGTATATACATAAGTAATATGAGCACCTCCGGCTTTGGCCGCTTTTTCATACTCATCAAACGAGGGCACGGGTATAATAACTTTTTTCGGTTTGAATGTATGAAAGTAAATATACATCAATTCGGCTGCCCCGTTCGTACAAATCAGTCGTTCCTTCAAGATTCCGTAATGATTTGCCAACGCGTTTTTAAGGGCTCTTGCCTCCGGGTCCGGATAATGAACGAGCATATCGACAGACGTGATAATAGCTTCTTTTACAGGCTCCGACAAGCCGAGAGGATTAATATTGGCACTTACATCTACCCAATTTTTAAGCTTCCCTTCCTCATCGTATACATTTCCTCCGTGTGAAAAAGACATATTCATCTCTCCTCAAAAACGTATCCGCCGCCAATCGTTTCAAAAACACCTATAAAATTCAAATCTTTTAACGGGCTCTGCGACAGCACCTTTTTTATTTTCTGCCCGTACCCGCGACTGCTAAAGATCATGTTCAAAAGGGTCCCCGTATGAGCCGTTCCTATACCGTAGGCCCCTATTTTTTGTGCTGTCTCATAAAAATCGGGAAGTTCGCTTTTAAAAACCCTACTCTGATTGGCCAAGGCCGAAGTTGTGGCTACTCGGCACCACGTATCTATATCCCCGTTATTACGACATAAATCCTTGTACAGGTCTGTCACATCGGGCTCATCTTCTACTGTCCCCGTACTATAGAAGTCCTGCGTATTTATCATTCCGCCGCAGTCAAAAGTATAGTATACCAGGCGAGGTGCCGGGAAACGTCGTAAAAGTTGCCCGCTGTAGCGGTCCATGGCCACCACACCCCGGCAAAAAACAGGATCCGTAGGCTCAATAGAAACAGCTAAACGGCACAACTCTTCATCCGAAAAAAAACGCCCCTTATGACGGGCAACGGCAAGAGCACAAGCGCCTATATCCGCACTGCTGGATGCCATTCCCTTCCCTTTAGGGATATCCGACTGTATTTCCAGAACCTTGTCAAAAGGCCTGCCTCCGCAAATAGAGTCTGCCCGTTGTACAGCTTGACGCGACTTTTTACCCAACAGTTTTTCGTCATATATGCCGTCATTTACGATAGCCTTTACATAAGCATTGACCGGTGTCGAAATAATGACACTTCTATTGCCTACTCGGCCCTGTAAAAATTCGCCGCATCCGGCAGGAACGGTAACGGAAAATCCCATACTTACACCCACCAATAAACACAAGACATGAAAATGACTGCACAAGCAGTCGCAGTATACATCAAATGAACAGCCTGTCGTATTTTTTCAGCTTCCAACGGTTCATCATCATCTCCCATATAAGCACGGAAAGATGTTGTGCCGAAATATGAATTATATCCGCCCAAACGTATATGTAAGGCCCCGGCAACGGGGGCCTCTGCATACCCTCCGTTGGGACTGGGATGTTTACGTGCATCCCTAAGCATAATCTGAAAAGCCTTTTTGGAGTCACTTTCCCCTAAAGCGGCAGCTGCAACAAAAGAAATTCCCGTCAGACGTGCGGGAATATAGTTGAAAATATCGTCAATACGAGCGGCCACACGCCCGTAATATAAATATCTGTCATTCTTATACCCCATCATGGAATCAAGAGTATTGACAGCCTTATATACGGCGGCTCCGGGTAATCCGCCTATAAAATAATAAAATAACGGAGCTATGATACCGTCGCTCGTATTTTCCGCCACGGTCTCAATAACAGCTCGACAAACTTCGGCGGCACTCAAATTTTGTGTATCTCTGCCGACAATGTATCCTACTTTATGACGAGCTACCTCTAAATGTCGCTGTTGCAAATCTTTACGAATAGCCGTAGCTGCTTGAGCCAGACTTTTAGGGCAAATGAGAAAAGCCAGAACAATCCCCTTAAACACATCTGCAAATATACTTACCGCCAACAAATCAAAGATGCTAACAACTGCAAACATTACGGCATAGGTAAAGGATAAAATAAATAGGCATACCATTCCGCCGCCGACAACCTGCATTCTCTGAGAATACTTACGGTTATAAAAAAGCTTATCCAAAACAGCAATACATCTTCCCAAAAGAGCAATGGGATGAAACCTGGTTTGCGGATCCCCTATAAGACTGTCAACTATAAACGCCGTTATAAGAGTAATCATCGCTCACCTCTTATAATTTCCCTGATTTTATCCATATTCATATGGGTCTCTACAATGTTTGCCAAGCGATCATAGTTGTCCTCTTTTTGTGCCGAATAGGAGTTCCCTCTGGTCAAAGGACTCAACCCCTTATGCAAACGCACGGCATTAATAAAGGCGTGACGAAAATCGTCATTATCAAAAAGTCCGTGTACATAGGTCCCCCAGACATGGCCGTTCTCAGATACGGCTCCGTCTTCGAAGCTACAATCCAGCCCGTGTCGGGATGTAATCAAAAACGGACGAACTTGCTCCCTTTTCATTACCGTCTGACCTGCATGAATTTCATACCCTCGCATACCGGAACAGTCAATCACTACGTCCCCTACACGTAACTTTACACATCGACACTGTACCTGTGCCGTTAATTTAGTGTTTACCAGGGTTGTTTCCGCCTGCAAAAGGCCGAGGCCGTAAATCTCTTGAACACTCGATTCCACACCGTGGGGATCACAAAGACGCTCTCCTAACATCTGATAACCGCCGCAGATACCTACGATAAAGGCCCCTTTTTTTAAAGCCTTGAAGATTTCCGCTTCCATGCCGCTTTTTCGCACATATTGCAAGTCTTCAAGTGTATTCTTCGTACCCGGTAAAATAATGACATCCGCATCCTTTAATTTTTCGGGCGTATCCGCATAATATAAGCCGATGCCGTCTTCTTGTCCCAGACTGTCGAAATCTGTAAAATTAGAAATTTTCGGTGTCATGACAACGGCAATATTCACATCTTCGTGCGTCACCTGTTGCTTCATATCATGTAAGGACACGGAATCTTCCTCATCGATTCCCATATTTTCTATATAAGGAACGACGCCGATAACAGGCTTTCCCGTCTTTTCTTCCAAGAATCGGACTGCCGGTTCAAAAAGGCTGATATCCCCTCGAAACTTATTAATAACAAGCCCTTTGACAAGCTCCCGTTCTTCCGGCTCGAGCAATGCCAAGGTTCCGACAAGCGCCGCCAGAGATCCGCCCCGGTCTATGTCGGCAACGAGAAATACGGGAGCCTGTAAATACTTGGCTACACGCATATTCACAATATCCGTATCTCTCAGATTTACTTCCGCAGGACTGCCGGCCCCTTCGATAACCAGTATATCGTAAGTATCATCCATACGAGCCAAAGCCGATTTAACGGCATCAAAAGCCTTCATGCAATACGACAAGTGATATTCGCGAGCCGTCATATTCCCTACAGGAATCCCGTTAATGATGACCTGCGATCGACTGTTTCCTACCGGCTTTAACAAGACGGGATTCATGTCCGTTTCAGGAATAAGACCGGCCGCTTCCGCCTGAGCAACTTGGGCTCTACCCATCTCCTTGCCGTCCGGTGTAACATAGGAATTTAAAGCCATGTTTTGTGCTTTAAAAGGAGCTGTACGCATGCCTTCACGAGCAAAAATACGGCAAAGAGCTGTCGTTAAAATACTTTTCCCTACATGCGATCCTGTTCCCTGGAACATAATATATGACGCCATTACCGTATCTCCTTTTAAATCACTTTTGATAAATACTGGGACGTCCCTTTACATCGGCACACTTGGTCTTACAACCCGGATGATTGCAGAGCCAGTAAGGACCATAAGGACCGTCCATACGTACAAATCGACCCGTTTTACACCGCGGACAAGTATAATCGGTACTTTCATCTACAGCCTTCGGTATAATTTGTTCCGTATGCTTACATTTCGGATAAGACGTACAGCCGTAAAATTCGCCGTATTTGCCGGCTCTTTTTATCATAACCGAACCGCATCGGGGACACCGCTTTCCTTCCGCATGAGTTTTGACAACACCTTGCCCCGCCTTTTGTATGAGTGTACGCAAAAATTCTACTTGATCTTTCAAAAAAGACTGTAAATCGTCTTTGCCTATACTCATTAAATGAAGCCGTTCTTCCCAAATGGCAGTCTCATCGGGATAAGCCAATTCATCGGGCAACGCATCAATAAGAATATATGCCGAATCGGCCGGACACAAATACTTTTTCTTACCTTCTTCGTATAAAAACTTGCGACCGATTAATTCATTAATAATCGTCGCCCGCGTCGCTTCCGTACCGATTCCCTGGACTTCTTTGAGTTTCTTTTTCAGACCGTCATCCTTCACATATTTATAAATTTCTTTCATCGCCGCCAACAAGGTGGATGCCGTAAAGCGCTGAGGCGGCTTCGTTTCTTTCTCTTCTGTTATACCGGACTTATAAAAAACTGTCGTCCCTTTTTTCAGAACCGGCAATTGATCCTTGTCTTCTTCGTTGTCATCACTTTTATCCCGACTATACAGCTCTTTCCACCCGAGAGCGGTAACGGTTTTACCGCGAGCTACGAAATCTTCTTGAGCACAATTAATGATAATGCGCTGACTGTCGTATTCATGAACACCGTAAAACTGGGCAATATAAGCCTGTGCGATAAGAAAATATATATTTTTTTGTATGGGAGTCAAACTGTCATAAGGACAACGAACGGTAGTAGGAATAATGGCATGATGAGCCGTGATTTTGGAGTCGTTCCAAGCCCGGCTTTTTAGGCCCTTATCCGCACCTTTTACCCAATTTTCCAAATCCGCTTGTCCGGACGACGCCAAATTTTCCAAGATTTTAGGCACATCTCGGCGCTGGTTTAAAGGTAAATATTCACAATCCGAGCGGGGATAGGTTGTAAATTTTCGTTCATACAACTGCTGTGCCGTATCTAGTACTTGTTGCGGACTGTAGCCGTATTTCTTGCCTGCCGCGATCTGTAGGGACGAAAGAGAATGCGGCAACCGTTGATTCTCTTTCTTATGTGTCACCTTGCGTTCAGTTACTGTCCCACTAACGGCAGCCTCCGTCTTAGCAAGAATATTTTCCGCCGTCTGTTTATCAATACAGCGTCCTTCCGAATCAAGTCCACCCTGAGTATCTTTAGCCTGCCACTGAGCTGTTATAGTTCCCGAACCGTAATCAAAATCGGCCTTTACAACATAATAAGTGACGGGAACAAAGTGATCCAGTTCCCTCTGTCGTCTTACGACAAGCGCCAACGTCGGCGTCTTAACGCGGCCAACAGGATAAACGCCCTTATGCCCCTGTCTACGAGCCGCCAACGTATAAGCCCGGGAAAGATTCATCCCCATCAACCAATCGGCACGACTGCGGGCTAAGGCCGAATCCTTCAGCGGTTTAAAATCTCTGTTATCCCGTAAATCCGTCAAAGATTCATGAATACTCTTTTCATCGAGGGCATTTAGCAAAATACGCTCTACAGGCTTTGTATTTCCCACGTAATCGAGAATTTCATCTATCAAAAGCTGACCTTCTCTGTCGGGGTCACCGGCATTGACAATGGAATCGGCTTGCTCAATAAGCCCCTTTATAATTTCGAACTGGTCTTTGGCACTCGGAGATACAATGAGTTTCCACGTTTCGGGAATAATGGGTAAATCTTCTGTACGCCAGGTCTTATAAGATTCATTATAGGCATCCGGCTCGGCCTGTTGCAGTACATGCCCGTAAGCCCACGTAACAATACCACCGCCTGTACGAATATATCCGTTTTCTCTTTTTTTCGGGTCGGGAAGACATTTTGCCAGTTCCCGTGCCATGCTCGGCTTTTCCGCTATAAATACCTTCATAAACGAATCTCTCTCTTATCACGCTTTGTCGATTCCGAACGTCTTTACAATATCTTCATACGTAAGCAAGCGTACGGAAACGGGTAAATCCGACAACAAACGACGAGCCTCGACAGCCGTATCTTCCGTAGTACGCAAACAGGCGATTCCCTTCTTGCCGTCTAAGGCCGTTAACACTCCCAAGTGGTCAAGACCTTCCGTTATTCTGTTAACGAGCGTCATTTCGGACGGCTCTACTTGAAAATACACATACTCTTTATATAACACGATTACTTACTTTTCCTTCGCATCATAGCATACGGTTCCAAAGGCACCTCGGTTTTTAAATACACGGTTTCCTGTGCATGTCTGGCTGCCTCTACGGGTTTTCCGTCGCCATCCGTCAACTCCGTGACAGTCATATGCACAACCGGCCCGTGGGGCATTAAAAACTCGACATCCTGACCGACTTTAAAAAAGTTCCTCTGTTCAATACATGCTCGACCGGACTCTTCATCGTATGACTTTACGAGCCCGATAAAATCATGGGTCTGTACATTACTTGATTTAGCATATACTTGGTCATTTTCATCGGGACGACCGAAATAAAATCCCGTCGTATACGGACGATGAGATATTTTTTCCAACTCTTCCAACCATTCAGCACGGACCGAGAAATGTTCCGGATCGGCTTCATACGCATCCATAGCTTCTCTATACGTCTTAATAACGGTAGCTACATAATGCAGACTCTTCATTCGTCCTTCAACCTTTAAGCTTGAAAGTCCCGCTTCATACAAAGCCGGCAAGTGCCCGATAAGACACATGTCCTTTGAGTTCATAATATAGGTTCCCCGTTCGTCTTCCATTACGGGGAAATATTCGCCCGGCCGTTTTTCCTCCACAAGACTGTATTTAAAACGACAACACTGTACGCACTCACCATGATTGGAATCTCTGTCCTGTGTAAAATAATTACTCAAAAGACAACGTCCCGAATAGGAGATGCACATAGCCCCGTGAACAAAACCTTCCAGTTCCATATGCGTTTTTTCATAAATATCTTTAACATCCCTAAGCGGCACTTCCCGTGCCAGGACAACACGCTCCGCACCGCACTCTTTCCAAAAACGGACAGCAGACCAGTTCGTCGTATTGGCCTGTGTCGACACATGAATCGAAAGATTCGGAGCTACTTCCCGACACAATCTGAAAATTCCCGGGTCGGCAATTAAGACGGCATCGACATCAATAGACTCCAAATAGCGTAAATAATCCGGCAAATATTGAAAATCCTCATCTGACGGAAATATGTTGACCGTCACATAAATTTTCTTTCCCAAAGAGTGTGCATATTCTACAGCTTCTTTTATTTGCTCAGGCGTAAAATTATCACTAAAAGCTCGTAAACTGAAGGAAGTTCCTCCTAAGTATGCCGCATCGGCCCCGTATAGAAAAGCCAACTTTAATTTCTCCGGATTTCCCGCCGGTGCCAATAATTCCATTTTTTTCATAGTTACCCCTTCTTCCGTGATACGGTCAATCCGTCACCGTTTTCAAAAACAGCCGTAAAAAAAAGGCTTTCATCTTCGATAAGCCGTGTAAATTCTCGTAGTTTTCGTATAGCCGTACGGTGCTTATGAGGTAAGTATCCGTTCGTATATATCATATCATGGTAGCGTACATTATCAGCTACAATAACGGCTCCTGTAGTCAACCGCGGAAGCAACAACCTTGTCTGTCGGCCGTACTGACCTTTCGGACCGTCAAGAAATACAAAATCCCAGGGTCCTTCAGCATGTTCAATAAATTCCGTGCCGTCCCCGCAAATGCAATGAATACGGTCCTTATAAGGCGAGCGATTTACATACTCTTGTGCTGTTAAGCTCCGTTCTTTTGATAACTCAACAGTCGTAATCACAGCATCATCGTCAAGGCATTGCGCCGTCAGCAATGTCGAATAGCCTATACAAGTACCTATTTCCAGCACATTTTTAGGCTTAGCCATACGCAATATGCGCTGCAGCAAGGGTATTTCCGAATCTCTCAAAATCGGTAACCCCTGCTGAACGCCGTATTCTTTTATTTCATGAAGTAAATTTATCATTGCATGTATTTCCGGACATTTTTCATATGATCTTCATAGGTCATAGCAAAATAATTATGTCCTTCTTTATCGGCTACAAAATATAAATAGCTCGTCGCAGGAGCATTCAAAACAGCCTCCATACTCTTTATCCCGGGGTTACCGATAGGTCCGGGAGGCAAGCCCTCGTAAACATACGTGTTATACGGCGAATCATACATAATCTCATCAAGAGTATACTCATACTTGTGGTCTCCCGAAGCATAGGAAACGCTGGCATCCGATTGAAGCTTCATATGACGTTTCAGGCGATTTTGAAAAACCGAGGCGATTAAAGGTCTATCCTCATCATACTTCGCTTCCTTTTCCACCAGCGATGCCAAGGTGACAAATTGATAAATAGACAAATTTCCTTCATCGATTTTCTTACGCATAGACGAAGTCAAACGTGTATCGAAATTTTTCAGCATCATCTGTACCAGCTCCTTAGCCGTTACATCGTGATGAGCATAGTACGTGTCGGGAAACAAAAACCCTTCCATAACATACGTAACCTGACGATTCCCCTTCATATAAGGATACAGTAAGGATGCATCGGAGGCGGCCGCTAAAAATTCCTCTTCGGAAATATTGGTCTGTGCCGCAACTACTTTTGCAATTTTGCGAACCGTATATCCTTCGGGGATAACTATCCGATACGAATCGGAAGCACCGCTTGTCAATTTTGTCATGATTTGGTTCATGCTCATATGTGAATCGATTTCGTATTCACCAAGTTTCAGTTTCGATGATTGACCCGTAAGGACCATGGCTACACGAAAAACGGCGGCATTATATATAAGCTCCCGTTCAGACAACTCGTCGGCAATTTCAGTACCCGTCATATCCGCTTTTACTTCAATATAGGCATGTTTTTCAGGCTGCCACACGGTGGGAATAAAGTAAAAGCCCGCCAAAAAAACGACTACTGCCAGAACTGCCGAAATGACCATATAGACTTTACCCTTATTTGATTTACTTTTTCCTTTTGCTTCTACCGCAAGGAGCTGTGAAGCCGTCTTTTTGTCTTTTTCCATGTGCCCTATTATACATGAAAAACCTGTAGAATAAAAGAAATCCACTATTCTACAGGCTTTACAGGTATTTCTATTAAATTATTCAGTTCGACGGTGCCCAAGTTCGATTCCGTGCCGCAAGGGACTGGTTATTCCGATTGGCTTCTTGCGTTTTTACTTCCGTATCATACTTACCTTTAGCTTCATCAACAGCTTGCTTCAGGCGTGCATCCGTAATCGCGTCAAGCTTGCCCTTACCTTCTGTTTTAGCATTTTCATAGGCTTTTTCAGCTGCTTTTACTTGAGCCGATAAGTCTTCAAGTATTTCCTGATCTTTCGTATTCCGAATATCCGATTCAAGATGTACATTCGACTGCTTATGTACATCTACATACACTTCAAAAAGTCGATTCCACGGCAAGGTTACCTCTACAGTCTTGGGATCTACTTCAAGATAGGTCTGGGCATACCTCTGAAGTTCCAACTTGGCAAGACCTTGAAGTTCACCCATTTCAGTAGGATAATAACGGCGCAATCTACCGGCTTCCATCGATTTTTGCATGCGATACAGGTAGTTTCTCACATTGGCTTGATAAGCCCAATTATCGAGATAGTTTGTCGTCAGCATATCTTTATGAGCCGACTCACTCATATATCGTGACAAAATACCTTGAGACAACCCGTAGCCGACGGAATTGCTCGCCGTATTCCAACCGTTATAAGCCGCTACTTTATACATCATTTTATCTTGGTACAAGCCGTATACCAAGGTATTATCCGCACCGTTGGAAAAAGCCATGTCAACGATACTTACGGGAATGTCCGCTTTGACGGCAGATTCTATGTGTCCCAAGAATTCTTTCGTCGAATCCAACATAATCGGGAAATTTTCGAAGCTGTTCGATTCTGTCGTCGATGTCGTCAACGGTGTATTGACAGCCAATAACAAGTCGGGCTTTTCCGAATCGGTTACGGTTCCGCCTATAGCTTCAATATGTTCGGCTATAGTCTTACCGATGGCCTGTCCATCATAACTGGGAACCGTCTTTTCTCCCCCGCCCAGGGGGTAAATAACCGTCACCTTCGGGTGATAATTATTGAAATCATTATTGGCTCGTGTGATCAGTAATAATCCGAGCTGATCAGCTCCCGGGAAGGAACCGAAGGCTGTCTTAGGTACGTCTTTACCGCGCATTTCCAAATACTTGGCCTCCAAAGCCGACTGTGTATGTGCGGAGTTATCGTCATGACCCAAGCTGAAATAGGTAAATATACCGTTTTTCGCATCATCTATAAGTCTATAGTTAACAGCCATATTCTTCTTGCGACGATTATACCAATCCTGCAAATACTCAAGAGGTACACGACTCATAATTGCAAACCAGTCAGACCGTTCTTCAGGCGTTAACGTTCCCGTATCAGCCTTGTTCTGCAAGGCTGCCAACTGGTAAATATCATTGCCCGTCTGCAAATAATAGTCCGGTTCAACACCCTTTCCGCCGGCCCACGGGCTACGCATAACTGTGCTGAAAACATAAATAGGAGTATGGCCGTACTTGCCATGCAGGGATTCCACATTTTTCAGTCGATTCATAATTGTATTCATATCGAGATTATGCTTACGAGAGTCAACAAGGCCGCCGTAAACAAGAGAATCGACGGATAAGACCATGGCATCCGCTTCGGACGCATGTGTTTCTACCCAATTCATTAACTCATCGGGAGAACCGTGAAAGTTGGATCCCGACAAATATTGGCGAGGCGGGGTCAATACAGTATAACCGGCATCTTCTGCGGTCTTTACAGTATATGCATAATCAACAGGACGATCATCCTGCGGTACATACAAAATCGTTTTGGCATATGCCGAGGTCGACAAGCCCATTAAAACCATAGTGCAAAGAACTGCACTGAAAAACTTATTCAGTCGTTTCACAAAATCACTCCTTACTTACAGCCGAATACGTAGTTATTATACCAAAAAACTGTTACCGAACCAATGAATAGTCATGTCAGCTATATTACCGACTCTTGGAGGATTTTTACAACCACTGTCCCCTTCTCTTTCTCTTCACGTGCGGCATATCCAGTTTAGCTTTAATGGCCACGACACGTGACGAAACAGTTGTGAAGAATGAAATGAGTGCCGCCACGTCTACAGGCCAGTCAAAAATCACCAAAACATAAAGCGTAACCGACCCTAAGAGGGCCGCTGTAGCATAAATGTCATGTACCAATACGGATGGCACCTTACCGGCCAGAACATCGCGAATAACACCGCCGCCTACAGCCGTAATTACTCCCAGCATAATAATAAGAACCCACATATCAGGATTAAAATATAACCCCGACAAGGTTCCCGTAATCGTAAAAGAGGCCAGACCGATAGTATCTCCGGCCAAATAAATATAAGCCGAATGATGCATTACCTTGGAGCGAATATTGGCATCAAAGTACCGGATCATAGCCGTCGTCCCCAGCATGGCGGCAATGATTAAGAAGAAATACAGACTGCTCTGCAAGGCTATCGGAGGCGTATGTCCCAACATGAGGTCACGAATAATACCGCCGCCTATAGCCGTAGAAGCGGCGAGCACAAAAATACCGAACAAATCCATCCGCTTGGATACGGCTACCAGAACTCCTGAAACGGCAAAAGCCAAGGTGCCCATAATATCAAATATATACCACCAAATAGACTCCATTCTTTCGTGTAATCCTTTCACCTTTATACATATATTTCTGTAATGTGTGAAACCATTGTCATATATTATACAAAGATTCAACCTCTATGGCAAAAAAGTCGCTTCAGTTATTTAAAATTGCAATACACCTTCAAGTCTTGTAAAATAAAAAAAATACGCTTCGGAGGCAAGAGATGACACAAGACGAGTTTTATATGGGAAAGGCTATTGAAGAAGCGAAAAAAGCGGCGGCTATCGGTGAAATTCCTATCGGCGCCGTCATTATTTATAAGAAAAAAGCCATTGCCCGTGCCCATAATTTAAGAGAGACTCTCCCATCCGCCACCGCCCATGCGGAAATCCTGGCCATTGAAGAAGCCTGCCGAGTCTTAAGCCGCTGGCGTCTGACCGACTGTACACTGTATGTAACTGCCGAACCCTGTCCTATGTGTGCCGGAGCCGTTGTCAACAGCCGTCTCGATCGCATTGTCTACGGTTGTCCCGACCCGAAAGGCGGCGGCACACGCTCACTCTATACGATTGTAGAAGATGAACGCTTGAATCACAGGGCCCAAGTAACAGCCGGAGTCAGAGCGGACGAGTGTGCCGACTTATTAAAGAAGTTCTTTCAAAAACGGCGTGCCGATAATACAAAAACGGTTTCGGAATAAATTCCGAAACCGTTTTTCCGTTTGTAAAAGATTATGCCAGAATCATTTGGCCGAAATAGGTCACTAAGCCTAAGATAATAATACCGCCTATAAAGTACGGTAAGGCCATTTTCATAATTTCACTTTCCTTGCCTTCTACAGCCGCACCGACCGCCCCGATAGCAATGGCGATACTCTGAGGCGAAAGCATCTTACCTACACCGGCACCGGCAGAGTTGCACGCTGCCAACCAAGCGGCACTGGCTCCGGGAATATCCTGAGCTGCCGCCGTCTGCAAAGGTCCGAAAAGAACATTACTGTTCGTACCCGACCCGGTAATAAATGCCCCCAAGGCACCGGCAATGGGTGCAAAGGCGGGGTAAGCCGTTCCCGTCACGCTGACAAGCATTTTTGCAATACTCATAGTCATGCCGCTATAAGCCATAAGCTTAGCTGTAGCGACAACAGTAATAATCGTAAGGAACGTAAACCGAAGGTTGTAAATCGTATCCTTTAACTTACCGAAAATTTCTCCGAACGAAGCGCCCTGATATTTGCCGCCTATAATAGCCGCCAAGAGAATCATAATACCCGGTGTGGCTACCCACATAAAGGTATACGGTTTAGCCCCTGCCCCTGTATAAATAGGAACGGACGTTTTAATTGTGCTGAGAGGCCCGTTAATAAACGGAAAGAGCTTAGACGTAAGAATTAAGAAAACAAAAATCAAAATAAAAATCATAGCCGCTTTAACTCCGGCTCCGGACGAAACGGGTTTCGGTTCAATGTTAAGCGCATATTCGGGATTTTCCGTTTTGAAAATCTTTGCATACAAAACAACAACACCCATAATGATAATAGACGGAACCATTACAGCCAATTCAGGACCGACTGTTGAAGATATAATATATTCAGGAACAAAAAGAGCTAACCCGGACAAGAGGGTCACGCCGAAAACGCCCTTCAGTGCCTTAACGGAACCTCCGACAACGATAACCACGAAGAAGGGGCATAAAATATCAAGTATTCCGAGCTGCAACGTAATATCCGTAGCCAGGCCTACAGGATTCAAATCCGTCAAGCTGGCCAAGGTCGTGGTAGGAATCCCGATAGAACCGAAGGTTGTCGGTACCGTGTTGGCAATAAGGCATGCCAGAATGGATCGTAGCGGATTATATCCCAAACCGACCATAATGCTGGCCGGAATAGCTACGGCCGTACCGAAGCCGGCCATCCCTTCCATGAAGGCTCCGAACCCCCATGCGATTAACAGAGCCAGAATACGGCTATCCTTACTGACAGTCGTAAGCATTTGCTTAATAACGTCCATACTCTTCGTATAAACGGTGAGATTGTAGGCGAAAATAGCCGCTACAATAACCAATAAAATAGGCCATACGGCTAAAGCCACACCTTCCAGAAAGGCCGTAGCCGCATCCGTACCGGGCATGCCGAAGGCCGCCACGGCAACGACTGCCGAAATAATAACGGCAACGGGGCATGCTTTATAACCCGGCAGTTTTAAGAACCCCAATGCCACAATGAGCCAAATAATCGGCAATAACGCTAATAATACCATTCTTACATCTCCTTTTATTAATTCTCACAATGTTATGCGTTATTCACTCATAAGCCATTAAGCGAAAACCAAAATTTAATATTGTTTTATTTCAACACCGCCTTCAATCAGACCGTCTGTTGAAAGTATCCATATCAGGTAAACAATACCCAATCCATATTATAATTCAATAACCTTAATGAATAAAGCATTATACCGATTTCGGTTTGTTAATTTTCAAAGATGATAAAACATCATAACAAAACACCGCAGGACAAAGCCTGCGGTGTTTTTCTAGCCTTCAAGATTTTTTACAAGCAGTTCATTAACCGTTGCCGGATTGGCACGGCCTTTGGTTTCCTTCATAATCTGACCGACCAGGAACCCGATAGCCTTCTTCTTACCCGCCCGATAGTCTTCTACCGATTGCGGATTGGCTGCAATAATCTTTTGTACAATCCCTTCCAACTCGCCGGTATCGCTGATTTGCACCATTCCCTGTTCTTCAACAATAGCCTTGGCCGACTTATGCGAAGTCCACATTTCAGGCAAAACCTTCTTAGCGATTTTACCGGAAATAGTCCCCTTCTTAATCAACTCCAAGAGTTCCGCCAATTGTCGGGGAGAAATAGGCAAGTCCTTAGCGGATACGCCTTCTTCATTCATCTTCTTAGCCATATCGCCTAAAATCCAGTTCGACGCCGTTTTGGCATCGGCACCGGCTGCTACGACGGCTTCAAAATAATCGGCCGTAGCCTTTTCCAAGGTCAACAGGCCCGCATCGTACTCGGGAAGTTCCAACTTTTCAATAAAACGAGCTTGACGTGCATCGGGCATTTCAGGAAGTTCCTTGCGCACTTCTTCAATCCAGTCTTCGGAAATTTCTAAAGGAATTAAATCCGGTTCCGGGAAGTAACGATAATCATTCGATTCTTCTTTTACACGCTGACTGAAGGTGACACCCTTATTTTCGTCCCATCCGCGGGTTTCCTGAACAATCTTACCGCCTTCTTCCAAAATCTGAGCCTGCCGAACGGCTTCATATTCAATCCCCTTTTGTACACCCGTAAGTGAATTGATATTCTTGATTTCCGCCTTAGTCCCGAGCTTTTCTTCACCTACAGGGCGTACGGATATATTCGCATCACAACGCATACTGCCTTCTTCAAGACGGCAGTCGGATACTTCTAAATATTGAATAATAGAACGCAGTTTTTCCAAGTATGCCCGCGCCTCTTCACCGCTTCGGATATCCGGTTCCGAAACAATTTCCAGCAAGGGCACTCCGGTACGGTTATAGTCAACCTGAGAATAATCGGATGTGTTGATAGTCGCACCGCTATGTACGAGCTTACCTGCATCTTCTTCCATGTGAATACGCGTCAAATGAATACGGCGTTGCTGTCCGTTTACTTCAATATCCACATACCCGTTCAGACAAATAGGCATGTCAAACTGCGAGGTCTGGAAGTTCTTCGGCAGGTCGGGATAGTAATAATTCTTCCGATCGAACTTATTGTGCAGAAGAATATCACAATGCAAGGCCAAGCCGACTTTTATGGCAAAGTGAACCACTTCTTTATTCAAGACGGGTAAGCACCCGGGAAGACCTAAACATACCGGGCAAACATGAGTATTCGGGTCGCCGCCAAATTCCGTGCTGCAACCGCAGAAAATTTTCGTCTTTGTTTTTAATTCCGTATGTACTTCCAAACCGATGACGGCTTCGTATTTCATTATACTTCAACCTCCCCCATCGGTAACGGTAACTGTAAATCTGTCCGTTCCCGTTCAAATGTATAGGCTGCTCGCAATAACGTTTCTTCATCCAAAGCTTTACCGATTAGCTGCATCCCTACGGGCAAGCCGTTTTTAAAGCCGCACGGCAGACTGATAGCCGGAAGTCCCGCCAGATTAACCGTAACGGTACAAACGTCGCCTAAATACATGGCTAAAGGATCTTCACTATTCTGACCGATCTTAAAAGCCGTGTCGGGAGCCGTAGGTGTCAAGAGAACGTCACAAGACTCGAAAGCTTTATCATAGTCCTGACGAACCAGGGTTCTCACCTTCATAGCTCGCAAATAATAGGCGTCATAATAGCCGGCACTCAAAACATACGTCCCTAAAAGGATACGTCGTTTTAC
The DNA here is from genome assembly GCF_000165735.1 of Megasphaera micronuciformis F0359. Lineage (GTDB taxonomy): Bacteria > Bacillota > Negativicutes > Veillonellales > Megasphaeraceae > Megasphaera > Megasphaera micronuciformis. Next base: position 439,485 of record NZ_GL538208.1, on the reverse strand, counting down.
TTCGGGACCGAATCCTTCGGAACGAGTCTTAATGTACATATCGACAATATCTTTTCCCGGAACTCGCAACCCGAAACCTACGCCGTCATACCGACCCAAATTGGAGCTGGCTTCGGCCGGCGCAATAATGTAGTACGCAGCCAAACCGTACTTCATATTCGGCATTTTAACAGAAACGATGTGAGCACCCAATTTCTTATAGGTTTCAATAGCTTCATCCAATGCCTTGCGGCAATCGGCATCAAGTCCTTCGGCAAAAAATTCTTCGGGAATCCCGATGCGCAGTCCCTTAACGTCGGCAACCAAGGCTTTTCTATAATCCTTTTGAATCTGCGGTACAGACGTGGAGTCCTTCTTGTCATACCCTGCAATACCGTTTAAAACAATGGCGCAGTCTTCTACATCATTTGTAAATGTACCTATTTGGTCAAGAGATGACGAAAAAGCAATCAAGCCGTAACGAGAAACAAGTCCGTATGTAGGCTTTAATCCTATACGACCGCAATAAGCCGCCGGCTGTCGCACAGATCCGCCCGTGTCGGAGCCGAGAGCCCAAACAACTTCACCTGCTGCTACGGCTGCCGCCGAACCGCCCGATGAGCCGCCCGGAACGTAATCTTTATTCCACGGATTGTGCGTAATTTTAAAAGCCGAATTTTCCGTCGAACTGCCCATGGCAAATTCGTCCATATTCGTCTTCCCTAAGGATATGAAATCAAGGTCTTTAAGCTTTTCAATAACCGTAGCATCATAAGGAGATTGATATGATGCCAACATTTTGGACGCACACGTCGCCTGCTGCCCTTTTATGCAAATATTATCTTTAATAGCTCCAGGAATACCTGCCAAATCGGCAATGTCTTCGCCTGCCGCAATTTTTTTATCTACCTGAGCCGCTACAGCCAAAGCCGCTTCCCGACTATCGGAAAGGAAGGCTTGAATGTCGGACTCCGACTTATCTTTTCGGTCAATATATCGCTGTGTCAATTCAACAGCGGATATCTGCCCGTTTACAAGTTTCTTATGTAACTCATGTATCGTATTGACTCCCACAATATCCCTCCTTATTCCTGAATAACTTTCGGCACTTTGAAATATCCGCCTTCGGCTTCCGGCGCATTTCGCAAAGCATCTTCGTTGGGCAGAGATTCCTGAGGTACATCGTCACGCATAACATTACTCATGGACACGGCATGAGCCGTAGGTTCAACCTCGCTGATGTCAGCCTGTTCTATGAGTTCCATGTAAGAGAGAATATCGCTCAACTGCTGTTGAACCGCTTCTACACGATCTTCTTTAATCTCTAACCGAGATAAGAGCGCGATCTTCTTAACTTCTTCCGCACTGACTTTCATACGAACACTCCTTCTTACTGATTATCGTTATTAACGGTTTATTATACCATAATTTTTACTCATTCGGGAACGTTTTATCCCTTTGAATCCAAGCAATAAACTCTTCTTCCGAAATAATGGGGGTCCCCAACGATCGTGCTTTTTCATACTTGCTTCCCGGGTCGGCTCCGGCTACGACTAACGTGGTTTTTCCCGTAACGGATCCCGTACATTTACCGCCTCCGGCAACAACGGCTTCTTCCGCTTCTTTACGAGTCATAGTCTCCAACTTACCCGTAAGAACCACTATTTCACCTCTAAAGGCCGAACCTTTTGTTTGCCGCTTTTGTGCCGTCATATCGACTCCCGCCGCCTCAAGAGCCGCTACAAGTTTACGTGCCTCATCTGTACGTATCCACGTATGAACCGATTCGGCAATACGCGGTCCGATTTCATCAATGTCCGTCAATTCTTCCGTACTTGCTGCCGCCAATGCTTCGACGGAGCCGAAGTGTTCCGCCAAAATACGTGCCGCCTTAGCTCCTACAAAGCGAATTCCCAAAGCAAAGAGAACTCGTGCCAGACCGACCTTTTTACTGTCTTCAACGGCTTTTAAAAGATTATCTGCAGACTTATCTGCAAACCCTTCAAGACTGATCAAATCTTCTTTTTTCAGGTCATATATATCCGATACCCGATGAATCAGGCCCTGCTGCAAGAGCTGTGCCGTAATAGCATCGCCCAAGCCGTCTATATTCATGGCATTGCGCGATACGAAGTGTGCTACCTTCTGGCTCAAGATAGCCGGACATTCGGGATTTACGCAACGAGTTGCCGCTTCACCGTCCGGCCGTACAACTTCATGGCCGCAGCCCGGGCAGTGCGTCGGCATAACAAACACATTTTCCTGTCCCGTTCGCTCTTTCACTACGGGGCCTACAACTTCGGGAATGATTTCTCCCGCTTTTTGAATAATAACCGTATCACCGATGCGAATGTCCTTTTCTTTTATATAATCTTCATTATGTAAGGTAGCTCTCTTTACGGTCGTACCTGCCAGACGCACGGGCGTTAAGTCGGCGGCAGGCGTTAAAACCCCGGTCCGCCCTACTGTAACGGAAATCCCTTCAACCTTAGTTTTAGCTCGCTCAGGCGGAAACTTGTAAGCAATAGCCCAACGGGGAATCTTTACCGTATTTCCCAGCAATTCCTGTTGAGCAAAGGAGTTGACCTTAATAACCATACCATCTGTCGCATACGGAAGCTCATCACGGCGTTCATCCCACGAGTGAATAAAGGTAATAACATCTTCAATGGAGTCGAATACCCTATATTCCTTGTTTACATGAAAACGGAGCTTCTTCAAATCTTCCAGCAACTCTTCCTGACTGTGAATGGTCATTCCCACCGTACCGCCGATGGCATAGGCAAAGAACGACAGGTTGCGCTGTGCCGTGATCTGCGGGTCCAACTGACGTAATGACCCGGCTGCGGCATTGCGAGGGTTGGCAAACGGTTCCAATTCATCTTCACTGCGCTGAATATTCAAAGCGTCAAAAGCCCTGACAGGCATATAAACTTCACCGCGAATTTCAATGTGGGGAGAATGACTGTCAATCTTTAAGGGAATAGTTTTTATCGTTCGCACATTATTGGTTACATCTTCCCCTACTACGCCGTCACCGCGTGTAACGCCGCGTACAAACATGCCGTTTTCATAAATAAGGTTAATCGCCAAGCCGTCGATTTTTAATTCCACTACGTACTGAGGCACTTGTTCTCCCAAATCGGAACGAACACGTCGATCAAATTCGCGCAGTTCATTGTCGTTAAAGACATCTCCAAGACTGAGCATAGGCCTGTCATGCGTATATTTATTAAAGCCCCCTGAAATCTTGTGGCCTACCCGCTGCGTCGGCGAGTCGGCCGTAACCCATTCGGGGTGTGCGCCTTCAATGGTTTCCAACTCACGGTATAACATATCATAGTCATAGTCCGTAATAGTCGGCTTATCCAGCGTATAGTATTGATAACTGTAAAAATCGAGTTTCTCTCTTAGCTCCAAAAGTCTTGCATACGCCTTATCTTGTTCCATACCTTTTGTCCTTCCTACACCTTTTCCAACGGTGCATACTTAACAACGACTTGTCGTATTCCCTTGGACGGAAAAGAGATCTTCATTTGCATGGCGGCGCCTTCACCGATAACATCCAAAACAGTGCCTACTCCCCAAACCTTATGACGCACCTTATCGCCTGCCTGCCAATCCCCATCTACATGATGAGCTTTCGGCAATTGAGAGGTAACAGCCTTAGTCAGAATGGACACGCGTTGTTCCCCCGGCACCTGCCGTTCCCCTCGAGGCATTTCTGCACGCCGTCTGTACTCTTCCATCAATTCTTCCGGAATTTCATTTAAAAAACGACTGGGTAAGTAAGCACTCACGCGACCGTACATAGTGCGAGTCGACGCATTGGTTACATACAAATACTGTTCGGCTCGTGTAATACCCACATAGGCCAAACGACGTTCTTCTTCTATTTGTGCGCTGTCCATTAAAGTACGACTGTGCGGAAACAGTCCTTCATCAAGGCCGGCTAAAAAGACGACGGGAAATTCCAAACCCTTGGCAGCATGCAAAGTCATTAAGGTAACCTTTGAGTCGGAGCCTTCAAACTCGTCAACATCGCTTACAAGGGCTACATTTTCCAAAAAATCCTGTAAATTTCCGTCCGGATTGTCACGCATATATTCTTGAGCCGCATTAATCAGCTGGCCCACATTTTCTTTACGGCTTTCGCCTTGAGGATCCTGAGCCGCTTCTTTATCAAGCATATCCCCGTATCCCGTCTCCTTAACCACTCTTTCTATAAGAGTAGGCACGTCTGTCTTGCTCACTTCTCCTAGAAGAGAAAAAATCAGAGCCGCAAAGTCTTCCAGTGCGGTCTTTACCCGTTTGGTCACAGGCAAGTCTTCCGTCGTCGATAAGGCATCAAACAAGGATATACCGTTTTCTTCCGCATAGTCCGTCAAATGCTCGATAGATGTGGCTCCGATACTACGTTTGGGTACATTTAAAATACGCACTAGGCTGAGGCTGTCCTCAGGATTATAAAGAACTCGTAAATAGGCAATTACATCCTTTATTTCCTTGCGGTCATAGAATTTTGTACCGCCGACCATCGTATACGGAATACCGTATCGCATGAGCTTTTCTTCCAAAACACGCGATTGAGAATTCGTCCGGAATAAAATAGCCATATGCCCGTACGGTTCATTTTCAATAGAATGTCGATTATAAATGACTCCGGCAATATAATCAGCTTCATCGTGTTCCGTCTGTGCGTGATAATGAACGATTTTATGCCCCTGCGGATTTTCCGTCCACAAAGCTTTTTTCAATCTTGCTTCGTTATTATCGATGACGGCATTGGCCGCCTGCAAGACCGTTTTCGTCGACCGATAGTTTTGCTCGAGTTTTACATTCGTTCCGTCCGGATAATCACGCATAAAATCCATAATATTCTGAATATCCGCGCCGCGCCATGCATAAATACTTTGATCCGCATCACCGACAACACAAATATTTCGCCATTTGGCCGCCAATATTTGTGTCAACAAATATTGGGCCTTATTGGTATCCTGATATTCATCGACCAGAATATAGCGGAATCGTTCCTGATACTTCTCCCGAATATCCTGCCGCTCCTGCAATAGTTTGACAGCCAGCAATAACAAGTCGTCAAAATCGACGGCATTATTATCCTTCAGCTTTTTTTCATAAAGCGTATACGCTTCGGAAACTTTCAGTGTATAAAAGTCGTCGGCCGATTTGGCGAACTCATCAGCTCTGAGTAAAGCGTTCTTGGCAGATGATACGGTACCCAAAACGGTACGCGGCGGAAATTGTTTGTCATCCAAATTCAGCTCTTTTAAGCACGACTTCATCAGTGTCACCTGATCTGACGAGTCATATATAGTGAAATTCTTCGTATAGCCTAAAAATCCGTCTATTTCAAAACGCAACAGCTTGGCACAAAAGGAGTGAAACGTACTGAGCCAAATACGTTCAGCTGCTACGCCCACCAGGTTTTGTACACGCTCACGCATTTCTTTGGCTGCCTTATTGGTAAAGGTTATGGCCAAAATACGATACGGATCCGTCCCGATTTCCAACAAGCGGGCAATACGGCACGTAAGCACCTTGGTCTTGCCCGAACCGGCTCCGGCCGTAACCGATAGCGGACCTTCCGTATGCATAACCGCTTCCAGCTGCCGTTCATTCAGTGTGTCATAAATAGGGTTCATAACTGTCCTTTTCCTCATACAGTGGAAAAGGCCCACACCGTCATGATGCGGGCCTTACCGTGTTTACATATTACAGGGCCGATAAAATTTGCGGAATTACCTGTTTCTTACGGCTCATGACACCGGGCAGGTATACTTCACTGCTCAATACGTCTTTTTCAAAAGCCTTGCTGACAACGCCGTCCATATTTCCGGCATAAATCAGATTCGTCGCTTCATCGATAATGCTCGTAATCATTAAGAATGCCGCAATGTAGTCGTTATCGGCACGCAATTTTTCCAAAGCATTAATCAGAACCTGCTTCTGATCCAGTAAGTCCGTCGTATCCATAACCTGAACCTGTGCAACCGTAAAGGTCTTACCGTTACCGTTAAATTCCTTCATATCGTTGCGAACGATTTCGTCAGGCGTCAAGTCCGATACATTAGCACCGGCCTTCAACATTTCCATACCGTATTTTTCAATTTCAACGCCCGCTATTTCCGCTAACTGAGCGGCTGCCGCCTTGTCTTCTTCCGTGCACGTAGGCGACCGAAACAAAACCGTATCGGAAATAATAGCGGATAATAAAAGTCCTGCTATTTCTTTAGGTATTTCCGTACCGCTTTCATTATATAAAGACGTAACCATGGTAGCTGTGCAACCTACAGGACGGAAATGGATGAAAATCGGTCCGTCCGTAGCTAAGGTGCCGCCAATACGGTGATGATCGACAACCCCGACAATTTGTGCTTCATCAATACCGTCTATGATTTGTTTCTTTTCGTTATGGTCCACTAAGAAAACCTGTTTTTTAGGTGCGTGTGCCACACTGTCGGCACTGACGACACCTACATAGTCCGCTCCGTCCACAACTACGTAGCATCCTGTCTCGGGAACGTCATGACCGTTGTCGTTTACGGAAAAAGTCATTTGCGGTTCGTGAACCAAAGCTCTAACCGTATCCAATTCCGCACCGGTAACGGTTTTAATAAATTCTTCAGCCAAGGCACTGCGTTCAAGAACACCTACAAGCTTATTTCCCTTAACGACAGGTGCAAAAGCATGTTGATCATGTTCGTTAAACCATAAGGCCGCATCCTTTAAAGAGGCTTCTTCAGCAAGGGGTTTTAAGTTCCGATGAACCGCATCTTCTACCTTTACGTAAAAATCACTCATCAACTGTTGCGGCTTCACACCGAAATAATCAAGAGCAAACGCCGTTTCCTTATTAATTTCACCGGCCCGTACGGGTACGGCGTCAATACCTTGTAATTGTTTTAAACGAGCCATGCCGAAAGACGAACAGATAGAGTCCGTATCGGGACTTTTATGTCCTGTTACATAAATAGGTTCCATTGTAATCACCTCGTAAATTAACTTTAATAATATGTTATATAGTATAGCATAGCGCCCCTGCAAATTCCAGAATAAGACCTTATTCCTTCGCCTGTCTTTTTCATAAACAGACACAAAAAAAGACTCCCTGACGGGAGTCTTTTTCGGACCTTTTTATCGGCGTTCGCGAATACGGGCAGCTTTGCCTGTAAGTCCGCGCAAGTAATGAAGTTTCGCACGACGAACAATCCCGCGGCGAGATACTTCGATTTTTGCAAGACGGGGCGAATGTACAAGGAATGTACGTTCTACACCGATGCCGTAAGAAACACGACGAACCGTGAATGTTTCACGAACTCCGCCGTTTTGACGACCGATAACAACGCCTTCGAAGACCTGGACACGTTCACGGTTGCCTTCTACAACCTTTACATGAACTTTGACCGTGTCACCGGGGCGGAAATCGGGAATGTCCTTACGAAGTTGTTCTTGCTCAAGTACGCTGATAATGTTCATTTTTCTTTCCTCCTAATAGACATTCATGCCATCGTTATCGCCCACTTTCACGATAATCGTCCTTCCGACAGAGGAGTGCCTTAATTAACGTATTGATTCTACCATAAACAAATATGTTATGGCAAGCAAAATTACTTTACAGACCGTGACATTCAGGCATGACTTATTTCGTTTGTGTCATAACGCCGGTAGGCACAAAAGACCGTTTCATGTGTTCACAATAACCTTCATAGGTTGCTTTTTCCTTTACCGGATAAACGACGGAAAAGGATGAATATGTGCCGTTCGAATTGACGACAAGGACTTCATAAAACATTTTGTCCTTCTTTTGCCAACCGATGACATAACCGGTATCGCTTCTTTCCTGAATCGACAGCTGAGGCGAGCCGTTTACATTGAGGGCAATCCGATATAGCTGATCGGCCGTCATATTCATCATATTTCTCGTACCGTATGTAGAAATAACGGCCTGCGTCTTAGGATCCTCAAAATAACATCCGTCTCCTGACGGCGTTGCTTCCGATTCGGTAGCTACCGCAGGAATGTCGACAGAATATCCGTATCTCTGATTTATATATGTATTGTACCCCGTTGTTTGCGAGGCTTTAAGAACTACATCATCATTGGCCGTTCCTACACCGTATCCGGGCGTAGCCGCACCGACGCTGACGGAAGCTGCCACGGCAATTAATAAGCCGACAGCCAGAGTTTTTAAGTTAATCTTCATACACGCACCCTCCCTACTTTAGGATAACTTCTTAATGTCTCCTACAGGACTGATTAAGCCCAGCGTTCTGGTCAGTAAGTTCATACGATTATTCTTAACGGCTTCCTTTTCGTGCATGACTAATACATTATCCAGGAAGTTATTAATAGCACTTACGGCACGACCCAAAATTTCAACGGCACAACGGTAATCATAAACGGCGTAGGCCTGAGGCAATTCAGCTTCAACAGCCAAGCAGGCGGCATATAAAGCCTTTTCTTCTTCCGTTTCAAAAAGGGTATCGTCGACATCCGTATTCTGTGCATCTTTAACCATATTGGCAACACGAGTATACGCTTGCAGGAGTTCTTCCTGTGTCGAAAATTCGGAATCGCGCAAAGCCGTAGCCCGCTTTACGATTTCCGCCGCATTCATAGAGTCGCCCTGCAGAACGCAATCGATAATATGATAATCAAAGCCTGCATCTTGAAGGATATTTTTTAAGCGCAACGCGAAGTAATCATGAAGGCTTGCAATAACGTCTTCACGTTTATTCCTATCCGTTCCGAGCACTTCCAGAATGTAAGCAAAGACCTCATCGCAGTTAATATTCCAGCCCGCATCGATTAAAATGTTCAAAACGCCTATAGTTTGACGACGTAATGCAAAGGGGTCCTGAGACCCTGTAGGAATCAGCCCGAGGCTGAAAGAGCCGGTAATGGTATCGAATTTATCAGCCAGACTCAGCAAGAGACCCAAGGTCGTATGCGGCAATTCATCGCCGGCAAAACGGGGTAAATATTGTTCGAAGACGGCTTCCGCCGTTTCCGGTTCTTCTCCGTCAAGGAGTGCATATTCACGCCCCATAACCCCCTGAAGTTCCGTAAATTCTTGAACCATTTGTGTCAACAAGTCCGTCTTGGCCAAGTCAGCAAGATGTTTAATCTCGCCTTCTTCAACAGGCAAATCCAATTTAGCCGTCAAAAAGGTCATAATAGCGGCCAGGCGCTGAGACTTGTCAAATAACGTACCCAATCCGTCTTGGAAGACAATTCGCTTTAAGTCTTCCGTTCTGTCAGCCAAAGATTTCTTGCGATCTTCGGCAAAGAAAAACTTAGCATCGTCCAAACGAGCACGCAAAACACGTTCATTGCCGTGACGAACCGTATCCAAATGGTAATCGTCACCGTTGCGTACAGTCAGAAACATGTTCATCAACCGATCTTCCGAATCACGCAGGGGAAAATAGCGTTGATGGTCCTTCATAGGTGTAATAACTGCCGCTTCGGGAAGTTCCAAATAGTCCGTATCGAAACATCCGTACAAAGGCGTCGGATATTCAACAAGATAAACGACTTCTTCCAAGAGTTCCTCATCCATGACTACATGGCCGCCTTGCTTTTTTGCAACAGCATGCAACCCGTTGACAATCATATCACGACGTTCTTCAGGATCTACAATAATATAATGTTCTCTCAATAAGTCAACGTATTCGCCGGGTGCTTGAATATCGAAATCTCCCGTTCCGAGAAAACGATGACCGCGTGTAGTACGGCCCGACACAACATGAGCCATTTCAAAGGGTACCACCTCGGTACCGAACAACGCTACGAACCATCTCAGCGGGCGGACAAAACGCATGTCTTCATTACCCCAAGTCATACTTTTAGGGAAAGCAAGCGACGAAACGAGTCTCTTCATAATTTCGGGCAATAAGGCTTTCGTTTCTGAACCGGCAACAGTCACATCTGCATATACATAACCGTCTTCCGTAACCAATTCCGATACGTCAATATGCTGTCCTCGAGCAAATCCCATAGCTGCCTGAGTCGGGTTTCCGTCGGCATCAAAGGCGATTTTCACGGACGGACCTTTGTTCTTGGACGATACGTCGGCTTGTTTTTCAGCCAATCCGGTAACCAACAAAGCCAGGCGCCGCGGAGTTCCTACTGTACGAATGTCCTTATAGTCAAGATGATTTTTTGCAAATATATCGGCAGCTCCTTCATGCAACTGCTTCAATGCCGAAGGCATATAGTGTGCGGGAATTTCTTCAGTACCTATTTCCAGCAATAAATCTTTACTCATTATTTTCCCTCCTTCAACATGGGGAATCCCAATCTTTCCCGTTCTGCCAAATAAGCTTTAGCACAAGCTCGTGACATATTGCGAACGCGTCCGATAAAAGCCGCTCTTTCACTGACACTGATAGCTCCGCGTGCATCTAAGAGATTAAAGGCATGCGAGCACTTTAAAACATAGTCGTATGCAGGCAACACAAAGCCCTTTTCAATAGTACGTAATGCTTCTTTTTCATACATGTCGAACAAGGTGAACAACATATCCGAATCACTGATTTCAAAGGCATATGACGATTGTTCGAATTCATTTTGATGGAAAATGTCGCCGTAAGTTACGCCATCCGTCCATTCCAAGTCATATACATTTTCCACTCCTTGAATGTACATGGCCAGACGTTCCATGCCGTACGTAATTTCCGACGACACGGGTTTCACATCAATTCCGCCGACTTGCTGAAAATACGTAAACTGCGTAATTTCCATGCCGTCAAGCCACACTTCCCAACCGAGTCCCCAGGCGCCGAGCGTCGGCGATTCCCAGTTATCTTCAACGAAACGAATATCGTGTTCCTTCGGATTAATTCCCAGTACTTCCAAGCTTTGTAAATACAGTTCCTGAATATTATCCGGTGACGGCTTACAAATAACCTGAAATTGATGATGCTGATACAGGCGATTCGGATTGTCACCGTAACGACCGTCCGCCGGCCGACGTGACGGTTCTACGTAAGCAACATGCCACGGTTCGGGCCCCAAAGTCCGCAAAAACGTGGCCGGATTCATTGTCCCCGCGCCCTTTTCTACATCATACGGTTCCTGAATGATGCAGCCTTGCGAGGACCAGAATTTTTTCAATGCAAAAATCATATCCTGGAAATTCATCAATATCCCTCCTGAATACAAGAAGTCCCTGTAACACGCATGTGCTACAGGGACGAGTATACTTACCCGCGGTTCCACCCCGGTTGGTCATAAGACCCGCTTTATTAATCGGTCGGCCATACACATCGCACTGTCGCGACTTCCTGCCTCGGCCTTCAGAGCGCCTTCAATTCTTTGTAAGCTTCCACTGTCCTTACTCGCTGAATGAATCTACTTATTCTCCTGCATCGCCGTTATATTTATGATAACAAAGGCCTTGAACAAAGTCAAACAAAACAACTGTCAGCTAAGTCCTTCCCGGTGATTCGAATAAGGACCGAATAAAGAAACGAACAATTAAATACCCTAGGCACACACTTTAAAAAAGTCATCCGTTCAATCAAAAAGCCCGCCCTCTATGAAAGCGAGCTTTTTAAATTTATACGTCCTCTCCGTAATGAGAGTCGAAACGTTTGTTTAAATAGTTCGAATAAACGTATGCCAAGACGGCACCGGAAATATTATGCCAAGCACTGAATACGGCTCCGGGTACACCGGCTAAAGGCATGGATGCGAAGTGAACCTTGGCAAGGCCCGTTGCCAAGCCGGAATTCTGCATACCCACCTCAATGGATACGGCCACCATTTGTTTCCAGCTCATCCCCGTCAACTTACCGATAGCAAAGCCCAAAGCATAGCCCAATACGTTATGAAGAATAACGACAAGCAAAATAATAGCGGAACTGTTCAAAATAGCATTCCGACTTGCACCGATAATACCGGCAATGAGCAAGGAAATGGCAATGGATGACACGGCGGGAAGATAATCATTGGCCGTAGCTGCCAGTGCGGGTAAGAATTTTTTAACAGCCAACCCGAGAATAATGGGAATAATAACGATTTGAACAATGGAAATAAACATTCCCACAGGATCGAAGGCAATACTTTGTCCCAAAATAAGGTAGGTCAAAAGAGGCGTCATAATAGGCGAAATCAACGTTGATATACTCGTCATAGTAACCGAGAAGGCTACATCGCCCTTACTCATAAAGGTAATAACATTAGATGACGTACCACCCGGACAGGTACCGACGAGAACTACACCGACAGCCAAGGCCGGTTCAAGCTGAAAAGCATGGGACAATACGAACGCCAAAAAAGGCATAACGAAATACTGTGCCAAAATACCGAAAAAGATATTCTTCGGTTGCTTTAAAATAAGGGCAAAGTCCGACAAGTTAAGAGTCGTCCCCATGCCGAACATAATAATTCCTAAGAAAAGGCTGAGTACGGGAACTCCCAAAAACTTACCCATTACCCAGGAAAATGAGGTAGGCGTCGTTAAGCCCAAGATTAAGAAAATAATTGCAATAATACCGAAATACTTGCCGATAAGGGCACAAACATGTTTCATAAAGGCCATCCTTTCCATATAGCTTGTCCGCACAGGTAAAAAAAGTTACGACTCCCCGAACGAAGTCGTAACTAAATAGCACGAACAATATGAATTGATTATAGGCACAACGTTTATGCTTGTCAATAAGTTATAGGTTTGGTCCTACTATGATTTTAAAATATAACGTTTTACTCGTTAATTTTTTTATTCTTTATCAGGATAGCCTCTTATACCTGTCATTTCTCTTTATATAAATATATTAACCGATATTCTTATTTTTAATTACTTAATCTACATTCTTCAAATCATATGTATTTTTGTAAAACATTTTCCGCATAATTGTTTTTTATGTCACTTTATTGTGTATTGCAACTTTATTTGCTATGATTTTATAAAACCACTTCAGGTATAACTAGTATGTCTTATAATTGGTCAGTCAAAAGCGGTCTCTAATTACGTCTTGACATGAATAGTTTTATTACATTTTTTAAAGGAAGGTCTTTTCTATGCTATTTAAACGTACATTAGCATTTTTTATTCCGTTGCTATTTATAATTTTACCTATAAACGCTTCTTTTTTATCAGAGGAAGCTCATGCCGGTGAGCCTTATTGGAAATTTCATTCTGACTTAGAATCTACTGAATATTTTGACGCTGATTCTGTATCCATTGTTAGTGCAAAGTTCCCTTATTACTCTATCCGCGGCGCTGTATGGTCAGAATATCATGAAAATGGAAAACTAATTATATCAAAAAGTATTTATATTTTTTACTATAATGTAAATAATCATGTTATGAAAGGATGTGAAATATGGCGTGGATTCTATGCTATTGACGGCACTTTTCTATATTCTACATCCCCCAACAAATCTCTCATAACACTTCGGGCATCGTATATGAAGAGTTTCCCGCTTCTAACCGCAGTTGGTGAAATTTGTTTTCTTCGAGTGTATGATATCCCCTTCTCTGAGAGCGCTAAAACAAATTTAAACTAAATCCAGGAGAATACTAATGGACAAAAAAATTGCTGCAATACTTATATTTTCCTTTTAGTTATCATGGCACAAGGAGCTTATACCTATCATTTGATACAACAGGTTAGTGAACTTTCCCAAACAGTATCATCATTACACATTTCTAATGACGTAAAGCACTTAGGACATCGTATTGACTATATTGAGAGTAATGTCTCTTCTAATTCCGATAAATTAGATCAAATAAATAACGACATCAGTAGAAATACAAGGGATATTCAATCTACCACTTTTAAGATAAGAGAAATTATCGATCAGATAAATAATATAGTTCGTTATATTGATTATAACTTCTAACTCCAAACACCATTCAGATACAAATACTCGATAAACACTACAATATGTCTGTTTTCCTAAGTATTTTCATAAATAATTCCCATCTAAATACGTACTACCTAAAATCATTCTAATAAAGGCGGTGTATTATTTGAACAACAAGGAGTTTGCTATAATCTTAATTCTACTTATTATCATCATTCTCCAACAATATCAAATCCAAAAACTTACAAAAAAAGGGACTAATACTACTTTCTCCAACCTAAATTCTTCACCAACTATTCAGAAGTCTTCCCCAATTTTGCTGAAAAGCAAAAATTTTTTCATAAATCTCTTCACGTTTACTGGACGTATTAGTCGATGGAGATATTTTATGACCACAATATTAGCTAGCCCACTCCCAGTCATTTATATTTACTATCTCGAATCATCCCCTGTTACTATTTTTCTTGGCTGTAAAACTCTATTTGATTATATTCAAACTTTCCTTACACTATTACTTATTCTACTTCTCACAATCATAATTATTTCTGCAAAATGTAGACGCTGGCATGATTTAGGAAAAAGTAGTAATTATATTTTTGCAAACATATTTCTAAGCCATCTTTTTATTCCCTATGGTTTTTTATTCTCAGAATTCATTATGCTTATAGTTGCTGGAGATGATAAGACAAATAAGTACGGAGACCCTCCGGACTGGTAACTCGCCTGTTATCTATACAAATTAATTTATATAACTATATTTTTAATAACAGCTACTACTATACAATACTATAAATACATATCAGTATTTTTAAAGGACAGTTTCTAGAAATAACCTTATAAAAGTTCTAGAAATCTGTCCTTTTATTGTCTGTAAAAGTGCCCCTTAGAAGCATATACTAATATTTTCTGTCATCTATTATACGAATGACGACTATTTCCGGCGACGGTCCTGTACGAAAAAGAGCTCCCCATGAACCGTATCCCGATGAGACAACAGCTGTCATTTTTCCTATAAAACGAGTACCGTAGTCGAATAGGAACATGTGTCTTGTTCCCAAGCGATTGGGCCAAAATTGGCCTGCATGAGTATGCCCGCTCACGTATAAATCATAGTTTTGAAGAGCGGCCTGCTCAATACGCACAGGCTCATGTTCTACAAACACGTTAAATTGTCCCGGAGCGGCAATCGGAACATCGTCACCGTTTCCGAGCAAGTAATCGGCTGCCCCGGTTATGCTGATACCGACCCCCGTATCCTTACGCTCATCTATTAGACACTCAATGCCTCCCGCTTCCAAAACCTGCCGTTCTTTATCAACATTCATGCCGTAGTAATCGTGATTTCCCAAAACAGCCATATATCGCCCTTGGCCCCGCCCTAATTGCGCAAACCCGTTGAGAGAGCCGTCTTTTAAAACAAATGAAAGGTTCCCGTCTATAATATCTCCACCGAAAAGAACAATCTGTGCCCCTAACTGCTCCAATCGAACCTTAAGCTTTTGCACAAAAGGCTTACCCAAAACGGCGCCTAAATGTATATCACTTAAAAAAGCGATAGTTACCTCGCCGTCCACCTTGTCTGACTGTATATCCACATACCTGTATACGGGATGAGTAGCCTTATAGTACCCGTACAGTAAGATAAGGCCTAAAATAAAGACCCATCCCCTTCCGTACATCGACAATAGAACTGCTAAGGAATCGTTTTTCGAAAACACGGTTGCAATCTTTATAAAATAATACGGGATAAGGGCCAAAAGGCCATAGTAGGTCGCAACAAACCAATAACCGCCTATAGGTGTCAATATTTTTACAAGACGTAAAGGTAACGCAAGGGCTCCTACATAAGGAATGACAAATAATAGCGGCGACAAAGCAAAAATTATCATCCCCGTAAAATTGTCCAATATTGAAAAAGCGGCGGCATACATAGGCCATTGTGCCAAAGATACAAGAGCCCCTATGAAGCCTACGACAAGATAAAACAAATAACGTCTTTTTTCCATTATTACCTCAATATAAGAAAAGTCGGCCCGAAAAATGACGAGCCGACAAAATCTTTCGTTAATACCGATTACAAAGTTTTGTACAAAAGTCTTTCCATATTTTTGTACATAATCTTTTCCAAGGCTTCTTCGTCGTATCCGCGACGTTTCAGAATATCCGTAAAGTTTCGTACTTTTGTCGCATCTTCCAAGTCCTTTGTACTTACTTGTCCGGGCTCGGCGAAGGATAAGGCATTTTCATCCAAAAAATCGCAAAAGTCAAATCCGCAACCTACATGGTCAATCCCTACCAGATTTACCATATAATCAACATGATCCGCCAATTTTTCCGCCGACGGTGTTTTTTCATCAATAAAGGCCGGCCAGGCATTCATGCCGATAACGCCTCCCGTAGAAGCAATGATTTTAATCTGCTCATCCTTCAGATTACGCTTAGCCGGACAAAGGGCATATGCATTGGAATGAGATGCCAACAGGGGTTTTGTCGCTGTCTCCACTATGCCGTAAAAGGTCTTTTCACTGGCATGAGACACATCGACAATCATACCGAGTTTCTCCATTAAATGCACGGCAGCGATACCTGCCGGTTTCAAGCCGTAAATTCCCTGTGTATCACCGGCCCCGACGGCAAACTCATTTTCTTCATTCCACGTCAACATGGCATGACGAACCCCTAAATCATACAGGGCTTCCAAGAAAACAGTGCGTCCTTTGAGCCCGCTAAGGCCTTCCATCCCCCAGAGTATAGCGGTCTTCCCCGCATCTCTCAAGGCTTTTAAATCATCCGCTTTTTTTATAATCCCCAATACATCTTGATTCTCCCTGAATTCCTGAGAGGCATATCCCAAAATCTCCAACATTCGTTCCGTCGGTTCCTGTACATAATCCCGTTCAATCCAGACCGCAGCAATCATGGCTCCTATATTGCCTTCAGCCAGCCGCTGCGCATGATAGTTCTGAAAAATACGGGTTTCTCCTGCCGCTCTATGCTTAGCAACATGACATAATATATCCGAATGTCCGTCAAAAACATACGCCATCGGTCATCCCCCCTGTAATACCTTAAAGTCCGAGCATACTGCCTACAATAATTCCCAAATACGTACCGATAACATAGCCGAAAGTACCGACGAGCATACACGGCCCTACAAGACGATACCATCCTTGAGAAATCGCCATGCCGGCCGCCGTCGTCGGTCCGCCGATATTGGCATTGGACGCCAAGATAATGTCTTCCAAATCAAACTTGAAGAGTTTCCCGAAAACAAAGCAAAAAGCCATATTGACAAGGACAACAATAAGACAAAATACGAGCAACAAGGGAGCATTTTGAATAATTTCGGAAATTGATGCGGGAACGCCGATAACAAAGAAGAAAAGATAAATAAAGTACGTTCCGATTTCCTGTGATCCGTTCATAGAGGCTACCTGCTTGTGGCAGAAAGTAGCAAAACACATGGCAAGTAAGGTAATCCACACATACTGACTACCGAAAAAGGTGTTACACATCTGCAAAAGGCCCGTATCCTTGGGAACAACCGTACCGAAGAAGGCCGCAATAGCCTTGGAGACAGCTACGACAATGACGGCATACATAAGATTTAAAGCAATATCTTTTAAAGAAATCTCTTTTCTGCCCCAATATTTAGCTGCCAATGTTTCTCCGTCTTCAGACTTGCCGTTTGCGGCAACGTCATCAATATGAGGGTGCGTATAATACTTTCTGAAAAAAGCATTCCCTGCAACGGCAATGAGGATTAAAAAGTAAATAGCCATATTCAGATTGTCGGCCACAACAGTAGCGGAAATAACGGTCCCTTTAACCTTAAATGCATCTGCCAAAGCCGTGAAATTAACACCGCCGCCAATGTATGAACCTGTGATCATGGCAGCTACACTGTTTAGATCCGGTATATAGGAACCGAGTACGGCATATCCGAGCAAAGCTCCGGCTACCGTGCCGACGGAACCGATAAGGAAGATAAAAAACATCCGTCCCGTCTCTTTCCAGATTTTACGCATATTAGCTTGCAGCAAAAGCAAAGGAATGGCAATGGGAACGGCAAATCCCCAGACAACATCGTCGAACAAGGGAGCCGACGTCGGAATAATCTGCAAATTAACCAGTACCAATGCAAAAACTAAGGCTATAATAGCTCCCGAAAGTTTCGAGGCCCATGCATAATGTTGCTCTAAGTAAATAGATATTCCGGCAGCCGAACACATGATAGCGAGCAATACCCATGTGTTTTCAGGCGATACCAAAGTATTCATATATATTCCTCCTCTGTAATCATTTATTATTATCATACGGATGGAGCTTCTGCCTGTCAATTACTCAAACTCATGTATACATTATTTTTTCATCTTCTCGTATTGGACAAAGTGTGTTTTGAAAGGTACAATGAATTTACGCCTTTTTTCCGTAAAGGAGATGATTACATGAAGGCCATTATATTATACTGTTCCCGTTCGGGAAACACAGAGGCTCTTGCCCATCGAGTTTGTCAAACTATTCCTTGCGATACTTTAAAAGTAGAACCGAAAGAACCGTATGGAAACTATTTACAATCGATTTTACGCGTACGTAAAGAACGTAAAAAAGATATAGTCCCCGAAACGGCTACTCCCGTTCCGGACCTTTCGTCATATGATACGGTTTTTGTAGGCTTTCCCGTATGGTTTTCCGATATACCCGCCTTTTTCTCCGAATTTTTAAGTCGTTGCGACTTAAAGGAAAAAACCGTCATTCCTTTTTCTACGGCTACGAACAGTAATATTTTAAAAAGTTTGACAACCTTAAAAAAGGTCTGTCCCCAAAGTATTATTAAATATCCTTTCGATCACATTCGCTTAAAACGATGCGATACGGCCGGCTGGCTCGGCCTTATAAAAGCGGATAAAAGTTTATAAAATTCTACACCAAAAAAGAACGGCATGGAAAATGAATCTTCCATACCGTTCTTTCTTTATATCTGCATCTACTTTATATTTCTTTTAACATCTTGCCTGCGTTATACGCAGCCCGTACGTTGGGGAATACTTTTTCAATCATACCGTCTTCATCAATAATATAGGTTGTACGAATAAGCCCTGTTACGGTCTTACCGTACAGCTTCTTTTCACCCCATACACCGTACATATTGATAACTTTTTTATCCGGATCCGCCAAGATGGTAAAGGGCAGACTATATTTCTCGGCAAAATTCTTATGAGACTCTGCCGTATCCTTACTGATGCCGACAATGACAGCATTCTTGTCTGCAAACTCCGGCTGTAATTCCGCAAAGCGTTGGGCTTGATTGGTACACCCCTTTGTATCGTCTTCAGCGTAAAAATACAGAACGACCTTCTTACCTTTAAAATCGGATAAGCTGACTGCTTTTCCCCTTTGATCAGCCAGTGTAAAATCAGGAGCTTTCGTCCCCGTTGCAAGCATCATATATATCTCTCCTATTCTTCATCTACAAGGGCAATAACTTCCGATCTGTTATTGTGCGACTTCATAACCAGGTCATAAGTCTTAATAGCTGCAATGGCAATAGGTATACCGATACAAAACCCGATAATAGCTCCGTTTTGTGTCGACGTTCCGAAAGCCTGCGGGCCTATATAGGCACCGGCAACGGCACACAACAAAATAAGAAGCAACGGTAATCCGAAACACAACAGCGCTCCCGATACCATATGTTCATCGGGAATCGTAAATTCCACATATTCGCCTTTTTTTGCACCGATCTTATTGACTGCATCTATAACCACATTGTCGGCACAAAGGGATGCACTGCACGGCGAATACAAGCTGTTACGATTGGTCTGTATACGTACCATACCGTTGGGCAACACTTCTTCTATCGTACCCGTATTGGTTCTCATATTAAAACACCTCTGTTACTTAGTAATCTATGACTTCGACTAGATTATAACACGTCGTCAAGACCCTTTACAACACTACTGCAGTATACTTTAAGCTCCGCAGCCCCCTTTAAGTTGTCCTGTCAAACGATGCATATACCACCTATATAATGCAAATAACAGTACAGTCGTAATGCCCCAGCTGATAGGATAGATCATCATAAGAACGGAAAATCCGGGATTGGCGGCAAAAACCGTATATACCCAAATAATCCGCACCGCACAAATACCGATGAGTGTCACAATAGCCGGCGGCAAGGAAAAGCCGTAGCCGCGCATGGCACCGGAAAGCACTTCCATACAAATATTCAAAATCTCCAATTCGACAACATAGTGTATGCGAATCAACCCCAACTCTATGACAGCCGGATCACTCGTAAAGATATGCAACACGGCTTCCCCTTTAACATAAACAAAGGCGGCCATAACGACAAATACAGCTACACTCATTTTCATACATAACGTCGTGACCTGCCGACAGCGATGAATCTGCCGTGCTCCGAAATTTTGTCCTACAAAGGTTGTAGTCGCTTGCCCAAAGGACATAAGAATAACATAAACATTAATTTCCAAGATAAAAGAAGCAGCCGATGCGGCCATGGCATCGGGCCCCAAGCTGTTAATGGCCGTTTGAATGATAAGATTGGCTACGGAAAAAACCATCCCTTGAATTCCTGCCGGCATTCCGATAGACAACATTCTCTTTAGATGTTCCTTATGAAAGGTCAGGTCCTTAATTCGAACAGACAGAACATCGTTCCTTTTATATAGAGCAAAGAATAAAATACCCGATGCCGTCATATTGGCAATAACCGTACCCCCCGCCACTCCGGCCAGTCCCAAATCAAAGACGGTTACACTTATTAAATCCAAAACTATATTCAACATACTGGCTACAAATAAAGCAGCCAAAGGTATGGTAACTTCTCCGCGACTGCGAAATAAAG
This sequence comes from Megasphaera micronuciformis F0359, assembly GCF_000165735.1. Taxonomy (GTDB): domain Bacteria; phylum Bacillota; class Negativicutes; order Veillonellales; family Megasphaeraceae; genus Megasphaera; species Megasphaera micronuciformis. Next base: position 418,802 of record NZ_GL538208.1, on the reverse strand, counting down.
CCGCCTGAAAGTTATAAAGGCTGACAAAGGGTACTCCGGAAAAATAAATACGCATGTATAATTCCGCTTCCGGTAGTATTTCTTTGGGAACGCCCAGAAGATGTAAGGCCGGAACGGCAAATACCTGACCTACAACGAGAAGAAGAATGCCTATAATCAGAGACAAGGCAAAGGCGGTATGAACAGCCTTTGAGGCTTCTTTATACTTACCGCCGCCCAAAAGCTGGGCAACGACTACGTTACCGCCCAAGGATAAGCCGAGCAAGAGGGATAAAAAAAGCCCTACTACGGGAATGTCGTTGCCTACGGCCGCCATGGCCTGTTTGCCCACAAATTGTCCCAACACGGTCAAATCCGCACCATTGTATAATTGTTGCAACAAAGCCGTTGCCACCAATGGCAAGGTAAAGGCCAAAACCTTATCCCATAACGAGCCGTGCAACATATCGATAGGACCGCCGAACTTCATCTATCTCTCCCCTCCTTCCTTAAACAACAGGAGAACTGCGAAACATAATGTTTACGCAGTTCTCTTGGGTCAATACTTATTACCCCTGACACGTATGATTGGGGTCATCATCAAATTCGTGACACCCTACCTCGGGGTCATATGCAAGATTATTTGATAAAAATGCGTTAACCGCATCATCGGCACGAGCAATAACACCCGCATACAGCTCCATCCCGCTTTCACGTACGGCCTTCTGCGCACAACCGCCGATATTGCCGCAAATAACGATATTGACACCCAATTCTTTCAAAAGTCGAGTCACCGCTCCGTGACCTTCCGCTTCATTGGCAACGAGGTGAGCTGCCGTTACGGCACCGTTTTCGACCGTATACAACTTGATTTCTCTCGCCCTGCCAAAATGCTGAAATACCTTTCCGTCTTCATACGGTACTGCTATTTTCATGAGCATAAGCCTCCTTTAAATATCTTCTATATACTTGCTTGATAATAGTAATATAGTCCCAACCCGTCGTCAATCATTTTTCCTATACCGTATGCAAGGTATGAATCGTAATTTCTCTGGAACAACCGATGCGCAAAGGCAACCAATGACCTGTTCCCCGATTAACATAGCAATAGGTATCACCTTGCCGATACAGTCCCCTTAAATAAGCATATTTAAGAGACGCTACGGGAGCTGCGAAAACCAGCTGTCCGCCGTGCGTATGGCCTGACAAGACCAAAGATACGCCGGCTACGGCGGCCGGATCGAAAAAATCGGGATGATGAGCCAATAAAACGGCAAACATGTCCTGCGGCCTGCCTCGAAGAGCCTGCTTCGTAAATTCCTTAGCTTGCCGTTCAAAGGCTTCCCTCGTCTTGGCAAAGCTGTAATCCGTAGCTGCCAGAAAAAAAGCTTGACCGGGAAAACGCTGCGGCCGAACAACAACCCCTTCATTACGTAAAATATGCACTCCCGCATTTTTCAACATAGTCGTCACATATTGTACGTCATGAAAATATTCATGGTTACCGTAGCAAAAATATATGCCGTCGCGAAAACGGGATACCTTTCCGGCCAATACGTCTCCGCACTCGGGTACCAGACACATTTCATCAGCCAAATCACCCGTAATAACGAGTATATCCGCATTATTTTCGGCTACCTTGTCAATAGCTCGGCCTAAATCATCCGGCCCTAAGAAAACACCTACGTGCATATCCGATATGTGGCCTATAATATAGCCGTCCAATTCGGCAGGCAGCGACTTGAAAGTGAGAGTCTGTCGCTCTGTAACAACACACGCATTCCCGTCCGTCAGTCCGAAGGTCGTAACAAGTCCCGCCCCGACGGGGACTAAGACGGCCCTCTTCAAAAACCTCCGTCGCCCTGTGTCGACACTATGGACCTTATGAACTCCGCCCCTTTTCCCGTGTCTTTTTATAAAGGCGACAGCCGTCCCTACGATGACCAAAGGAAGGAGCGCAAACCAGGTGATCAGCCAATCCAATCCGGCCATAGCCGCATACTGCAGCCCCTTAATGTAAGACATATCATAAAAGCTGTAGTACGTTTCTTCGTAAAAGCGTACACCTATAGCAATGACAAGGGTACAAAGGGCAAAAACAAGAATCTTTACGAACTTGGATTGAGATTTTGCAATATAAAAAAAAGCTGCTGCCGACAAAACGGATCCGCCGGCAGTAATGATTAGAAAGAGAACTAAAAACCAACCTTTCATGATAGTAAAGCCGTGATTTTACCGTGCGGCCCTGCCCATGGCAAAGACGTGTACTCACAAACCGGCAACCACTGCCACTTCTCCTTTTCTGTCAAATTTCCGCCCGTATATTGGCCTTCATATACGGAAAGATGCCATTTTTTATGAGAAAAAACATGTTTAATCTTCATGACAATCTCAGGTTCTATGAAAACGGATATTCCTACGGACGCCATTAAATCCTTCAGCTTTTCTTCTGCCCGTCCTTCTTCGCCGCGTACGGCCGGAAACTCCCACATAGATGCCAGAAGTCCGCGATCCGGCCGCTGCCGGACCAGAACGGACTTATTTCTGCGACATACTAATACGGCATATTTCTCTTCAGTCTGTTTTTTAGAAGCAAGGCGCACGGGCAAGACCGTCTCCATACCCGCAGCCTTGGCTTCGCAAAAATCTGCTAAAGGGCAATCCGAGCACCGCGGATACTTGGGAATGCAAATAACGGCACCGAATTCCATAAGTGCTTCGTTGAAATCTCCGGCTCTACCCGGCGGAATCTGCGACTCCACAAGTCGTGTAACCTCTTTTTTTACATTTGTCGACAAAATATTTTCTTCAATCTTGTATAACCTTGCCAGAACACGCAAAACATTGCCGTCTACAGCCGCTACGGGACGATTATAGGCAAGACTTGAAATAGCTCCTGCCGTATAGTCGCCTACACCTTTCAAGGTAAGCAGTTCCGCTTTTTCACTGGGAATAACGCCACCGTATTTATTTTGAACTTCCCGTACGGCAGTCAGCAAGTTTTTAGCTCGCGAATAATATCCCAATCCTTGCCACTGACGCAAGACATCCTGCTCATCCGCAGCAGCCAGTTCCGCTACGGAAGGGAACTGCTCCATCCAACTTTCATAATACGGTTTTACAGTCTCCACCTTGGTTTGCTGCGACATGACTTCCGACACCCATACGGCATAAGGATCTCGCTTACCTTCACTGCGCCAGGGCAGTGGTCGGCGGTTTTTACTAAACCACTCCAACAATAAAAGTGGCCACTTATCTGAATTTTTCACCGGTATATTTCCTTTTCACTCAATATGTTTAATTATATCACACGATTTAAAAACCATATTCAGTATGCTACAATATATACTACACGGAAGGAGCGATACGATGACAAACAGGGACTACGATAAGCCGTTAGAGTTCGATTTGGCCATAGGTAAACAAAAACCGAATACGGTACGGCGACACGAAAAGTATTGTCCCTTTTGTGATGTTCCTCATTTAAAAGGGATTTTAGATAAAAAGGGTCCTATGATCTGGCTTAAAAATGCCTTTCCCGTTTTAAAAAATACAGATCCGACCTTAATCATAGAAACGGACAACGACGACGGCGAGTTTACCCATTACACGCCTGAATATGCTGAAAGCTTACTGCATTTTGCCGTGTCGAAGTGGATGATTATGAGACAGAACAGGCAATTTAAGTCCGTTCTCTTTTACCGCAACTACGGGCGTCTTTCCGGCGGGACTATCCACCATCCGCACATGCAGGTCATCGGTTTGAAAGAGTATGACTACCATTGCGACGTACGTATTGAGCACTTAAAGGGTCAAGTCGTCTTGGCTACACCCGATTTGGAAGTAAATCTTTCCGATCATCCCCTTATAGGTTTCAACGAATTCAACCTGATTCTTCATCATGACCGCGGCTTTAGCGATTTTTCCCGGTACTTACAGTTGACAGCCGGATACATAACTGAACGTTACGCTCAATTTACGGACAGTTATAATCTTTACTTTTACTATTTCCCCGAAAAACCGGGAATCTTTGCCAAAGCGGTTCCCCGCTTTTTGACCAATCCGTTGTACGTAGGATATAGAATCCCTCAAATTACGGACGAAAATTCTCGCCTGGAAACAGTCCGAGCTTTAAAAAATAAACTTTTATCAATAAAGGATTAATCTATGCGTTTATTTGCAATAGGAGATTTACACTTATCCGGAACGCCTGCGAAAAAACCGATGGACGTCTTCGGCCCGCGTTGGACAAATCATTGGCAACGAATTCAAGAAGACTGGCGTTCGCGTGTCAGTGATGACGATACGGTTCTCATTGCCGGCGATACCTCTTGGGCTATGCACCTTAAAGAAGCTCAAGAGGACTTGGACGAAATCAGAGCCTTGCCGGGTAAAAAAATCATTATTCGCGGCAACCACGATTACTGGTGGGAAAGTGCCGGTAAGCTTAATCGTCTGGATAACGAAAATAATATGTACTACCTCTACGGTACGGTTATGGAAACGGAAAACAAAGAATTTGCCGTCTGCGGAACCCATGGATGGATCAGCCCCGGCGACATTCACTATCGTTCCCCTCAAGACGACAAGCCGTACAGACGCGAACTCTTACGTGTGGAGAGAACGCTTCAGGAAGCGGAAAAGCTCGGTTGTCGCCATACCGTCTTGCTACTTCACTATCCGCCTGTCTGCGACTTGACCAAACCGAGCGGGTTTACGGAATTATTGGAAAAGTACAAAGTTCCTCTCTGTGTGTTCGGCCATTTACACGGCATGCAACCGAATACCATGTTCCCCCGTATCTTTAACGGCACGCTGTTGCACCTCGTGTCGGCGGACTACAGAGACTGCAAGCTCTTGGATATAAGCGAAATTATGAATAAGGACCATTAAGATGAGCCAAATTGCTAAAAAACACCTACTGGCCGGTATTATCTTCGGCGATACGAAAACACAGGAATATATTTACTTGCCCGGCGGCGAAGTCGGCACAGAATCCCCCGTCTGTGTTTTTGAGCACGACGGAAAAAAAGAGGATATTGATTTGGAGGAAGCGGGACATCTCATTGACAGGCTGACTTTAAAAAAATGCTCTCATCCCTCTTTGGGGACAAGAGCATTTTAAAAACAATATAATATTATTTTTCTTTTGCGACGGTGAACCAGAAGGTAACACCGTCTTTTTCATTGCGTACACCATACCGCTGTTCGTGCAAGGTAAGTAATGACGCTACAATGCCGAGACCTAGGCCGTGTCCGCCGAACTTACGCTGAGCATCTCGCGTATGTGACGAGTCAACCTTGAAAAAAGGTTCCCATATACGTGTATGGAACTCTTCCGGTATAGTCTCACCTTCGTTAAACACTTCTATCAAATAGTCCGATTCTTCCACCGTAACGGTTACTTTAATACAACCGTTTACAGGCGTATAATCGATAGCATTGGATAAGAAGTTGTTGAGAATAATATCATAGCGTCCCGGGTCGCCGTAACAAGGCATTTCGTCAGGCAAGGCCCAGAACAGGTGAATGCCCTTTTCTTTAGCCGGCTCTTTAAAGCGTATCTTCGATTCTTCCATCAAAGCGGCAAAATCAAAATCCGTCAATTCCAGTTGCAAGCGTCCTGCTTCCAATCGCGATAAGTTGAGCAGGTCACGAACCAGACCGTCCATCTTCCTCGTTTCCGAACAAATGACCGAGCAATAGTGTTCCTGCGTCTCTACAGGAAGATTTTGCAAATCTTCCAAGGCCTCCGCATAGCCTTGAATGATGGCTAAGGGAGTCTTTAATTCATGAGATACTGCGGATATGAAGGATTTGCGCATGTACTCGATTTCAGTAGCCTTGTCTAGCTGAACCTGCAAGGCCGTATTACTCTGCTGCAAATCTTCCAGTGCCTGATTCAGCTTAGACGACAGGGTGTTCAGAGTCTCACCGACCATACTGATTTCTTCACTCGTACCGGTTCGCTCCCATTTGCGCGAAAAATCAAGATGAGCCATGTGCATAGCAATCCCTTTTAATTCATACAAAGGGTCGGTCAATTTCTTTGAATAATGGAAAGCCCCCCACAAGGCCAAGGCTATCCAAATAAGTCCTAACATCAGGATAAATCGCTGAACAATTTTCACATTTTCCCGCAACGGGGCCAATGGCTGACTTATAGTTACATACGCATGGTCACTAATGCGGGAAACAAGACTGTAAAATCGAATGCTGTCACTATTATTATCCGTATAGTACATGATCTTGTTCAAATCTTCTTCCGGCGGATCATATCCGCGCAGCAAAGATACGATAATACGAATATGCTGAGGCACATTCGCCCTGGCCGACTGTATTAATCGGCGTCCCTGCGATGCCGTCTCTTCTTCGGTTGAATCACTCAAAACCCTAGTACGATCCGCACCCGATAAGTATACCAGCACGCCTTGATCAATGACGAAGACATCGGCACTTGTCGAGTCGGTAAGTTCATTGATTTTCTGAATCCCCGTAGACCCTTCGGCCTTATAGATACGGCCGACGTCTTCAGCCAAGGTCGCCATATTATGCCGCTGAATTCCGTAATAAATGGGCTCAAAGGCAAAACCGATGACTAAAATCAGGGTCAATACAAAGGTAAGGGTAAAGCCCACAAGGCCGAACCCGACTTTTTGGCGAAGCGAAACGTTTCTCATTGTTGTTTATCGTAACGATACCCGTAACCGCGGACGGTTTGAATATAAGAACCGCGATTCCCCAATTTAATACGCAATCGGTTAATATGAGTATCAACCGTTCGAAGATCCCCGTAATACTCATAGTTCCAAACTTTATTCAAAATCTGGCGACGACTCAAAGCCTTTCCGGCATTCGTCATCAAATAATTGAGTAATTTATATTCCGTCGGACTGAGATCCGTACTCTTACCGTCAATAAGAACCTGATGCGCTTCACGGTCAATGGCCACACCTTCCGCCGGTACGGCATCGGCGCCGTTTTCTTCCCCTTCACCGTGTAATCTGCGTAACAACGCCTTCATTTTAGCTACCAAAAGTTTCGGGCTGAAAGGCTTTGTAATATAATCGTCCACACCTAAATCATAGGCAAAGAGTTGGTCGATTTCTTCATCTTTCGCCGTAATCATGATAATAGGAACCGTCGATGTGCGGCGAATTTCTCTGCACACCGTCCAACCGTCATAACCGGGCATCATAACATCCAGCAGGACCAAGTCCGGCTTCTGTTCATTAAAAATGTCCAAAGCCTGTTTTCCGTCTACAGCTTCCAGGACTTCATATCCTTCGGGACGTAAAAAATCGGCAACAAGCTGTCTCATTAACGCTTCATCATCGGCAATTAAAATTCTTTCCATTGCAAATACCCCCTCACAGGCCGTTTTACTTCCTTGATTTCATTCACATTCGTCAGCCGGCTCAACCAGTCACCCAGCGGTTTCCCTTGTATCTCGCAATTACCTGCAACTTGCATTAATGGCACCAGTACGAAAGCTCGTTGTGTTAAATACGGATGAGGCATTTCCAAAAACTCCGTATGACACTCTTCCCGTTCCGAAAAAAGCAAATCCAGATCAATTGTCCTGGCGCCCCACTTGCAGTGGCGAACTCTGCCTAACTCCGCTTCTATAGTACGGCAACGTTGCAACAAAGCTTCTCCTTTTAAATCCGTGTCGATGGCGACGACGGCATTTAAAAAGGGCCGTTGATTCGTAACCCCCCACGGCGGCGTTTCATAAAGGGAAGAAAAACCTTGTACCTTTATGTCCTTATCCGCTCCCAAGCTTTGTAGAGCACGAGTCATATACTCGTCTCTGTCCCCACTGTTGGACCCCAGTCCGATATAAAACCTATTCATGTCTGAATCTCTCTGTCCGCACGGCTACATCCGTGAAGGAGCAACCGATAGGCGCTTCTGGTTTGTGCAATGTAACTGCAACGGAAACCAAAAGAGAAAACTGTTCCAACAATCTGTCTCCAATGGCATAAGCCAAAGATTCGATTAAGTTGAACGGCTTTCCTTCAACAATGGCGACTACAGTGTTACAGACTTCACCGTAATCAATCGTACGTTGTAAGTCATCTGTCAAACCGGCATCCTTCAAATCCAGTCGTAAGGCCAAATCTACAATAAAAGGCTGCCCTTTTACTCGTTCTTCCGGAAGGCACCCGTGATAGCCTTTACAGGCAATTCCGGTAATGATTATTTCATCCATTAGTCCTTCCTCCGTTATTGTACACTAAAATTCTCGTTCCCGCACAATACATCCGCTACACGACACATGCGGGCAATCTCTTTGACATCATGAACGCGCACAATGTTACAACCTGCAGCTATACCCAAAACGCAAGTAGCTCCGGTCCCTTCAACACGCTCCGTTACGGGCATATCGAGGATTTTCCCCAAAAAGCCCTTGCGCGAGGTTCCCAAAAGAAAGGGATAGGGAAGCGACATAAATTTATTTAAATTTTGTAACACATATATGTTTTGCTCAAAGGTTTTGCCGAAGCCGATACCCGGGTCAAGGATAATATGCTCCTTCGGGATACCCGCTATTTCCGCTATATTAAGGGATTTGTTAAAAAACTCTTTCATGTTTTTAATTATGTCGGAATAATGTGTATTGTTACAGTTATGCATAACCACGACCGGAAGGCCGTATTTGGCAGCCACTGCCGCCATTTCTCCCGGTTCCTTTTCATACTGCAATCCCCAGATATCGTTAAGCAGATGTACACCTTCTTTGGCTGCATATTCCGCCGTTTCCGCTTTAAACGTATCTACCGAAACGGGAACAGGGCATTTTTTAACAATATGCGGTAAAAATTGTGATAAAATTGAGATTTCCTCTTTTGCTCCGACAGGAACAAAGCCGGGGCGAGAGGATTCGGCACCTATATCTATAATATCGGCTCCATCATTTACCATCTCTTCCATATGTGCTAAAGCCTTGTCTACCGTATTCCACTTGCCTCCGTCCGAAAAAGAATCACTCGTTACGTTCAAAATCCCCATGACCAAGGTTTTCTTACCGATGATCAATTCTTTTCCGTCCGACCATTGATAACGACGTTCTTTCTCATTCATCTCCGTGTTCCTCCAGTAGCTTTAAAGCTCTCTCATATAAGGAACTCCCGGCTTCCAGAGCTCCTCGTGCGGCAACCGTCATAATCTCCGACTTTCCTGCTAGAGGATTGCGCATAGAAAGGCATAAATGTCTGCCCCGGACCATGACCAGAACCCCTGCCGTATCAAGGCCTTTTTCTATACTCCGGCATAGCTCCTCCGTCATCCGTTCCTGTAATTGCGGACGCCGGGCATAAACGGCCACGGCATCGGCAAAACGGCCGAAGCCGGCTATTTTTCCGTTTTTCGGCAAATAAGCAATACTTACGGTTCCGAAGAAAGGCAATAAATGATGTTCACACAAAGAATAATATTCTAAATTACGAAGAGCGACAATTCCTGTCGTGTCCGTTTGAATAGGGTTCTTCCAAAGGTCTTCATCCGTACGGTTAAGTCCGGAAAAGAATTCGCCGTACGCTTCAACAACCCGCATAGGGGTATCCGCCATCCCGGTCTTTTCTAAATCTATTCCCCAGGCATTTAAAAACTGTCGTATACCGTCAGTTGCGGCTTGTACATCGACCTGTCTTTCTTCCGTCACGACCTTCACCTCGCCTTAGAGAAAATACGAATATGTCCAAACAAAGATAAGCCCGCCTATAATAATACATAGCGATGATAAATACTGTTTCCACAGGGGTAATGAATGATATAAATAAATTTCTTCAGGATTCTCCGCATTATAACGAAGTGTAGCCTTATCTCCCGCCTTGAATTCCCATTCGGAAGCCCCGAATTTATACTCTGCCCGAATTTTTTTATGCTCAACTGAAAACTCGATAACCGGATAGTACATAACCCCACTGCGAGTTTTAACTTCATGAAATCCCGCTACGACTCCGTCCGCATAAACGGTACACCGCCGTACGACGCTACGCAATTTCCAACCGTGAAAAACACCGATAGCTATAAACAAAACCCCCATAATCAGGGGAATCTGACGCAATAAATCCATCTTTGACGACTCCTAACAATTTATTTTTTCGTCACTTCCGCCAACCGTTTTTGTGCATATAAGGCAATACCGATGCCGATAAGACCCGTTACGATTTGCGGCCAACTCATGACAAAAAGGATACCGGCTCCGATACGGTTCGGAACTTCAACAACTTGTAAAAGCACAAAAAAAGCACTGTACAATACGAAGGCTTTGACAAAAGCCGCACCGTAAATTCCTCGTCCCCTTGCCGCATTGACGAGAAGTACGAAAACAATATTTCCGACCATAACGGGAAAGATGAAAAACCACAAGGGCAACATTCCCTCCAACCAAGCAAAAACGGGCAACAATACGGCTGCCGTTACACCCTGCGTACGCCCTGTCGTACGAGCAATAAGAACCAGGCAGGCATTGACGGCCGAACCGATTAAAAACATACTTATCGGTGTCGGCACGGGTATTATCAAACGCATTCCCTGCAATACAACTGCCAAAGCCAAAAGTATAGCTCCTCGCACTAAGTTATGCAATCTGCCGTCATTCATGGAAATCACCTCTACCGAAAAGCCGTTCGCATTGCTATAATAACACATATATATTGTGTATTGTATGTCATAGAGGTGCTTATGTCAAAACGATTCATCCGCTCTATTAACTATATGCGCGGCCTTTGCATGCTCGGTGTTATCGGCATTCACGTAGGCTCCGCCGCACTTTCAAATCCTACTCCCAATCTGGCCCTTATCGGTCTCTTGGAAATCCTCTCACGCTTTTCCGTGCCGGCCTTCTTTTTTCTCTCCGCCTTCGGCATGTTCTGCAGTCAACCGCTGTCAGCTCCTTTTGACTACGGTGCTTACTTAAAAAGACGCCTTAAGACCGTATTGCTCCCCTATATAACCTGGTCTTTTTTTTATATGTTGTATACAGCCGTTCTCAGCCGCAATTTCGGTATTTTCAGTCCTTCTGCCGTATTCAAAACACTGACATACGGGCTAGCCATGTATCACATATATTTTCTCGTCATTCTCCTTTGGTTTTACCTTCTCATGCCCTTGTGGCGCAGGCTGTTAGCTTACATGTTAAAGGCCCCCTTCTTTTCCTTCACCGTGCTCTTTTTGGCGAATCTGGCCTTTAATTTCTGGTCATCCTATCTGTTTACCTATACGGGTACGAACGACTGGCTGAAAGACGCCGCTTCTTATCGACTAAACTGGGTAGTATTCCACTATATATTTATTTTCATGTTCGGGGCTTTCACTGCTGAGAAATTTGAAGCCGTTACGGCCTTCTTATCTCACCATGGCAAGGGGATCATCCTTTTCCAAGTCTTCTCCGCCGCCGCCATGGTTGCCTCCTACATCGGTGTCATGCACGTGCTTCACTATGATGCACTCGGTGCGGTGTATACTGTTCACCAACTGAGTCCCGTCGGTATGATCTACACCTTGTCATCTATTCTCTTTTTTCTTTACCTGTGGCAATGTCGCCCCGTCTCCGTCAATACGGATAGGCTATTCTCCTTCTTAGGCGATAAATCCTATCTTGTCTACTTGGTACATCCTGTATTTCTCAGTCTTTGTACGGGAACGGCAGCCCACTTCGGCATCGTTTTAAGTGCTCTGCCGATTATCCTTATTTATATATTCGTTACCGTTGCTGCGGCAACCTGTGCCGCCTTTTTACAGAACCTTCCCTTACCCCGTTTTCTGGCAGTCTGCCTGCGCGGAAAATAATATCTTATCCCCTTCAGGATTCATTCTTGAAGGGGATATTTTTATACAGATTGTTTTTATATACATGCCTTACCGTCTATGATTTAAAAGTATAATTGAAATAATTTAAAGTTATTTATCATCCCTTCTTTTTAATTTTATAATTTTATCTAACATTATCTTAAATAATTACAGATTGTTACTCTTTTAACCTTCTCTAATTAAGCGACGTTAAACCTTGTACTGTTCACAAGTAATTATAAAAATGCTATAGTAAAAACAGGTAAGCGAGGAAAACAAATCTATGAGATGACTTACAAAGTTATCTGCCATCTTGCCTCGCAAAAGATTAACGTATCATTCCAATTAAACCAAAGGTGTAAAAGGAGGATTTTTTAATGAACAAGTATCTCGCATCGGTAATTGAAAACGTGAAGAAGAAACATGCCAATGAACCGGAATTCGTACAAACGGTTGAAGAAGTATTATCTTCTCTCGAACCGGTTATCGAAAAACATCCCGAGTATGAAAAGCTCGATATCTTGAACCGTATTGTTGAACCGGAAAGAATGTTTACCTTCCGCGTTGTCTGGGAAGACGACAAGGGAGAAATCCACACGAATATCGGTTATCGCTGTCAGTTCAACGGAGCAATCGGGCCCTACAAAGGCGGCCTTCGTTTCCAGCCGAACGTATATCCCGGTATCATTAAGTTCCTCGGTTTCGAACAGATTTTCAAAAATGCTTTGACAGGTCTTCCTATCGGCGGCGGCAAGGGTGGCTCCGACTTCGATCCTTCCGGCAAATCGGATGCCGAAATCATGCGTTTCTGCCAAAGCTTCATGCAGGCTCTGTATCGCTATATCAGCCCGGACATTGACGTACCTGCCGGTGACATGGGCGTAGGCGGTCGTGAAATCGGTTTCCTCTACGGTGAATATCGCCGCTTAAAAGGTACTTTCGAAAACGGCGTCCTCACAGGTAAAGGCTTCAGCTACGGCGGCTCCCTTATCCGTCCGGAAGCAACGGGTTACGGTGCTGTTTACTACTTGGAAAACGTACTCAAACATGATAATGTCGACATTAAAGGCAAAACGATTGCCGCTTCCGGTTTCGGTAACGTTTGCTGGGGTATTTGTAAAAAAGCTGCCGAATTGGGTGCTAAAGTTGTTACCCTCTCCGGTCCGGACGGATATGTATACGATCCCGAAGGTGTCGTAACACCCGAAAAGATTGATTACCTCATTGAAATGCGTACGAGCGGCCGCAACCGCGTTCAGGATTATGCTGATAAATTCGGCGTAGAATTCCATGCCGGTCAGAAGCCTTGGGGCGTTAAAGCCGACATCATCATGCCTTCGGCTATGCAAAACGACGTTCACATGGAAGAAGCTAAACAAATCGTTGCTAACGGCGTTCGTTACTACATCGAAGTTGCCAACATGCCGACAACGAACGAAGCCTTGAAATATCTCTTGGAACAAAAAGATATGGTTGTCGCTCCGTCCAAGGCAGTTAACGCCGGCGGCGTATCCGTTTCCGCTCTGGAAATGAGCCAGAACAGCGAACGTCTCGTATGGACTGAAGAAGAAGTCGACGCTCGCTTGAAGAACATTATGGACACGATTTACAAGAATTCCGTCGATGCTGCAGAACGCAACGGCCTCGGTTATAACCTGGTGGCAGGTGCTAACATTGCCGGCTTCGAACGCGTAGCTACAGCTATGGTTGAACAGGGCGTATTCTAATAGCCCCCTTCGGGCCGCAAACCCCCGTCTTCTTTTCAGAAGGCCTTTCACCCAAAACAGCAAGATTATCGTTTCGGCCCTTAAAGAAAAGGGTGCAACGGGAGTATCTCTCCTATTGCACCCTTTTCTTTTTACTTGTACTTGTTTTCAATCTACTCCATCGGCATTTCGTAAAAACGAGAATGGCTTCACTAAGCCATTTTTATGGTATCATTTTTTCAAAATTAGCCTCATTTGGGCCGTTTTTAAAAAAATAGTATCATTTTAGTATCACGCCCCGGTATTCTTTACGATCCGTCAGCATGTTTTTTTGCCATTCAATCAACGACTTAGTTCTGATAAAGCTATTCCCGATTTATTTTCATCGTCGATAGCCAAATTCAGATTTGCAGATGACCCACAGCTTTAAGTTTTTTCAAAATGTATCTAGTCGATTTTCACCTTCCTTCCAAATCTTTCGGGTTAAAAGATTCCCAACTGATTCAGCGCGTGATTCGTATCATGATAAAGCTGAGCCTGCATTTCTTTTCCAACAACTTTAATAATACCGTCTCATATTTTTCCTCCTAGAATCCGGCATCCACACCGCTGATGGCCTCGCCGGTAATCGTCATCCCAAGTGAAGATTCTTGGCTATTCTTTTAGGATTACAACCATCTTTTGCATCTCCAATAAACTTTTAGATTTTTATTCTTTACTCATATTTATCGAACACACCTCTCCCACAATGTTCTACCTTTCAATAGTTTAATTGATCAGATAGTATTTAATAATCAATACAATAGACATAATAGTATCATATATAGCTAGTTTTTTAGTGCTACAAGGCAATTTTCTATATTCTTCTTTTTTATGCTCGCATTTAGCTAAAACACTTTTACTATAAAAGAGCAACGTAAATCCTACACAGCCTATCACAAATAACCAAATCGAATATCGTTTAGCACAATAAGAAGAAAATACTAAAACCAATTAAATTTATATATAATATCACACCTCCTGCAATAAGAGAAATACTATATCTATAAATACGCAAAAACTCTTTTCGAAAAATTTTATGAATAATATAAACCCCACCATAGGAAAACACTAATATTATTCCGATCGTAGCAAGAACCCCTTTAATATCTTGAATTGAAATCATTGACATTACCTCATTTATTTATATTCATTTTTTGTTTTTCATTATCGGCCTGATCACTATAAGTATCTGCGCCTGCCGCAAATAATCCTGACGTGATTTCTGGTTTCAGATTTAGACCTCCACCAATTGTTTATCCTACTTTACCAGCCATTCCAGTAAGTATTGCATTTAATAAAATATCTTCAGCACTTTTACCTTGTAGATAATCAGTCACAACACCACTGCCAGTAATAGCGGCCGTCCCCAAATGCGATGCGCCATATTTCCCGCCTATACGGTCCAAGACCTGTTCTAACAGGGCTCTACTTACATTCTTTGCATACAGATATAACGTATCATTCGAATAATCTGGCTGATCATTATTATGTTGCTGTTGGCTCTGTAACAGTAAGTCGGCTAAATCGGACGGGTCTGGCGTATTATTCGGCGGCATCATTGCAGCTTCTGTCACTCCAGAAGAAATACCCGGATTCTTTATTTGCGCCGTCGTGTATTCACCGATACCGTCTGTGACAATAACTTCTCCCGTTTTCTGATTCACTCTGTCATACCATGCATGGATACCACCCGGCAATACCCAATCATTTAGTTTTACAGCTTCCCGTATCATTGGCAATGCCAATAAGGTGTCCAAATTCATCACGCTTTCCGGTAGAAGTAGCGGTTCGATCGCCTCCTATATTATATTGTTTGTCTAAATACGCCGTATTTCCGTTTGCATCAACACCATAAATCCGATTATATTGATCGATACCGGCAATAGTATAAATGTCTCCTCCCGCTTCAAATGTATTCGTCTGTTGATAGGTTCCATCTGAGGAAACAAGAACGCGTACGCTAAACTTAAAATCATTTTTTGAGAAATAAGAGTCTTACGTTAAAATCTGCCTAATTTCTTTTTCTTCATCGCAGATTCCTTATCCAGAACAGATACCCTCTTGCGGTATATACACTATTGTTCCCTCAATTATCCATGTATTGATGAAATTCTGCTTCAATTAACTTTAGATTCAGAGGAGCGCAATACCCCGTTAGTGAGGCATCATGGCTAGGAAATAATTGTTTGACTTCGTCAGGTATATCATAAAATTTATGTTGAACAGCATCATATAAATACGGAGAATAATACCAATAGTCGACATGGTCAATTATCGAATAAGCTGCCAACGCCGGATCGAATAGGGGAACTTCACCACTTGTGTGAGAAAATAGAATAATAGCAATATGGCCCATATTTCCAACAACGTTCAAGCTCCCATAGCTAGGAGTTCTAAGTTTGGTTTGCGTTTCATCTTTTAACGATACCATTTTCGCCATATCTTTCCTCTCGATAATAACCGATTCTCCTTCAATTCCCCATCCACGAACTCTTTCCTTAGAGGATAACGGTAACATCTTTTTATCACCATAATCTTCATCCAAAACAAGGAAATCACCCTGTCTAAAAAATAACCTTCCATCCCTCGTAATCAATGGAGTTTCATAACTTTCCAATTGTATTTTTTCTATTTTCAAATTCGCTTTACTTAGTTTATACAGAAAACGCCCAGACAAAACATAATAGGATCTCTCAGTAATATAAATTTTAGGATAAGCACCTTCTTCTATTCGTTGATTGCTTAATGTTTCCAATATAATCCGCCGCTGGCTATTACCTTCGGTAATCACTTTAAAAATTAATTCACTGGGAGATTGCGTATTGATATAAGCAACAAGAATTTTATCATCATCAATTTTACAATCACAAGCCTGATGATTGATTATTTCCGGAAATACAAGCTTGTTTCTATCCAACGTGACATGATAATACCTTTCCTGAGGATAAACAAAAGTACAAGAATCACCTGAATTAATCTCAAGAACAGTAAGTGGTCCCCACTCTACTCCTTCCTTGCCACGGCTGAATAAAAGCCACCCAGTAAAAAGGCCTGCCAGTATAAAGATAAAAACCATTACTTTAAATTTAATTTTCCTCTGGATCGTAAATTGCTGAAACCAAACCACTTGCAACCCCCCATTGCTGCAATTTCCAATTAACTATATAGGCATTCACTTTTTTAATAATCTCTTGTTGTATCTTCATTTGTCCCACAGCACCTTCTCCCCTACGAATCTATGATGCTCATACAGCCTTTATTCTAATATGGACCCCACCCCTTGTAAATGCTGCAGTTCATCCGGTTAAAAAGACACAAAAGGCAGCCCCTCTCGGAGCTGCCTTTTCATTGCATTATCTACACTCTTATAAAGCTTTTTGAGGAACATACTGCGGTTCCTGTACATGATGATTATAAATGGATAAGGTAAGGGAGTCGGGGTAATGCGTAAAGTCTAGGAATTCACCGTCTGCAATATAGTAAACGCCGCCCTTTTGCGGAACTGCGCCGGTAGGATAAAGGCGTGCAAATTCTTCAGGACTTGTCTTGCAATCAAAGCCCGTCCGATCTAAACGACGATCGCCAGTTGCCTTAAAGGTAATCGATACGACACGGCCTGCTTCAAAGTCCATTTGTAATCCCAAGCTGTCGTAGTACCACGTTTCAACCTCAGACGTCCAGTTGGAACGAATAGGCTTGCCGTAAACAGCTTCAACCTGTGCCTTCGTTTCGCCGAGGTAAATACCCCCTACCGATTCATAGTGTGCCGCATAGTTATACGGCGACAAGTTCCACACATTATCGATAACGAGCTGTTCATGCATCCCCATGCCGCTGTGCTTAATAACAATATCACGAACCCGTTCCGGTTCCTGAATCTTAAAGTTACCGACGGTTTCTCTATCCGTGCGAGCAACAGAGCCGCTCAAAATGGGGCATCCGTTAATATTACCGCCTTCAAGTGACATAATGAATTGGCCGTCGGCTGCATACCAATTCTTATTCCACTGGTTAACCATAGCCTGTGCCGTTGCTACGTCTACAGGTTGTGCCGCAACATCCCGGGCTTGAGCAAATTGCCCCGGAAGTGTAGCCAGGGAAACGGCAAGTGCAGCAAATAACAGACCTTTTTTCGTAGTTTTCATAAAGTGCCTCCAATTAATAACTAAATAACATGAGTTTCTATAATTCTATACTATGGCTATAAATTCGTCAAATACGGCTCTGCAACTTATGAAGTCCTGTAACGATATTCTCCTGTTCATTGACAGAAAAAACAGTCCTGTCTATACTGAATTTATACTGATTTACGTCAAAGAAAGGTACATTATGTTGGATAAAAAGCTGAAATCAGCCGCCTTACTGGCTATTGAAAAAAATGCTCAACGTCGCGTCATTCCCTTTATATATAACGATATAAATTACTATATTAAGCGCCGCATGAGCAACGGACGTAACACCTTTGCCAAGAGCAGTCCCGATACGGCTTTCTACAGAGAAGCTTATAAAATGCTTTCTGTAAATGAAGCGGTTCCCTTGGCCCCTCCCGTTGTCTTATTATGCGATGACTTTATCGTTACCGAGGACACGGGAACCCCTTTACAAGTAGTAGCTAAAAGACTCTCGGTTGAAGAAAGTAAGAATATTTTCTTTAACGCCGGACACGCCTTGGCGACCCTT
This sequence comes from Megasphaera micronuciformis F0359, assembly GCF_000165735.1. Lineage (GTDB taxonomy): Bacteria > Bacillota > Negativicutes > Veillonellales > Megasphaeraceae > Megasphaera > Megasphaera micronuciformis. The sequence goes on along the minus strand of NZ_GL538208.1, from coordinate 400,596 downwards.
CACTCTCACGGATTTTGGCACGGTCGCCCGGCAATCCGCGACATTACATGGCATGGACAAGAACAAAAAATCACCTTCCTGGACTGGGAAAATAAGGTGCCTTTTTTAAAAACCGACCCGCAAACCATCGACTTATTTCTCTTTCTTCAAAGTTGCTTCCGTGAAGAATGGCCGACAAACGAATTAATTGACAGTGCCGTTTCAGGCTATTTATCATTGCCTTCAGAAAAGGAACGCTTCGCCGACGTACGCGCTTTTATTCAAGACCACAGCCGCATCTTTGCAGTTTGCCGTGTTCTTTCCGTTTTTCACTGGATTGATGTTCTCTCTGTAGATATGACGGCATCATATGTGATGAACCTGTCCAATAAATAAGGCTAGCACTTAAAGGCCATGACCTTACAGGTCATGGCCTCTTTGTTTTACTTATTAATAATTTTACCGATTCCCTTTAATTCAATAGACAAGGTTCCGTCAGGCCTTGTGAAAAATTGTATAAAATCGGGATTTTCCATATAGGCGGACGGAAAGGTAATTTCAATACCCGTATCCGTCTTTATTTTATGTACCGTGCCCGTCCGTTCTGCGAAACGAGATTCCACTTTCACTTCTTTCGGTATGTCTTTGGCCTGTCTCAGTTTCTCCGTAAAGGTACCCTGCAAAGAGGGCTCGCCTGCAAAGGCGGCTTCACCGAAGGCTTGAGGAGCAAAGTTGCTGCCTGTTTCAGCCGTTTGTGCCAAATACTGTTTCCCTTTGGCCAGTGCCTCGACAGGGTTCTTACCGTATTCTTCGGCTACTTTGGTCAGTAACTTTTCGGTCTTTTTCACTGTTTCCTTCCCGGATAATACAGTCGTACATTGTAAAATCAACTCAGGCAAAGCATACACGTCTTCGCCGTTAATACTTCGTTTCTTATCGACAAAGCGAAGCGTAAAGTCGCTTAAGTCTATAAATACATAGGCCTCCGCCTTTTGCATCAGTCCCGGTAAAACGGCCTGATATTCAATAATCTGACTATACACCCCATCCTCATCCGTCATAATCCGGTGTGTATAAGCCGTGCGGTTTTCCAAAAAGAAAAGGGCAATGCCTTCTCTTTGCGCCTCATCCTTAAAAGAAACGACCAAAAGATCTGTCGTATCTGCCTCAGCCTGAAGTTTCAAACTCTCGAAAACCGCTTTAGCCAAACCGTCGGCCAACTCCTGAAAGGATAAGTCTTGAGATGCATAAGCTTCCAACTGTCGTTTAACTGCCGACGTTTCATAAAATATACCCGTTCGCCCGGCCGGATCGTGTAACGACTTTTCGACACGCTTAGACACATAATCATCGACAGTCTCAATAGATAAATCTAACTCTTTTTGAGAAAGAAGGCACATGCTTGTGCCGAAATCCAAAACATGAAGTATCGCCTTTTGAATCATCATTTCGTATCTTCGCCTCGTATAACCTTATATAAAAGAGCGTTGAAAATAGCAGCCGCCACATTACTGCCGCCCTTACGGCCTGCGGCAACTATATAAGGAACCTTGCAGGTCATGATTCGTTCCTTGGCTTGAATAACGTTGACAAACCCGACAGGCACACCGATAACCAAGTCCGGTGCTATCTTACCCTCATCAATTAAATCAGCCAAGCGAAACAGTGCAGTAGGTGCATTTCCTACGGCCACAATAAGCGGGCCTTTTATATCGCAAGCCTTATCCATACTGGCTGTAGCCCGCGTCGTTCCATTCGCCTTAGCTTTTTCAGCCACCTCTTCGTCTGCCATGTAACATATCTTTGCGCCGCCCGTCTTCTTCAAAGCCCCTGTATTAATACCGGTGCGGGCCATATTGGTATCCGTCAGGATGGTACACCCGTGACGAATGGCATTCAGTGCCGACTCGACGGCATTATCACTGAATCGAAGCTTATGAGCGTATTCAAAATCCGCACTGGTATGAATAACCCGTTTAATAATATCCTTCTTATCCGGATCCAGACGCACTTCTCCCAACTCTTCCTCAATAATTTGCATACTTCTCTTTTCAATATCTTGCGGTAATACATGTTCTATATCCATTATTTCTCCTTCTTGCGAAAATTGACGCAAGCTCTTACAAATCGTTCGGCGGCCTTTGTTTCTCCGCTAAAGTGAAAATGCGGATAGCCGGCAAAAATACTCCCTTTAGCAAAAACCGCCTCTCCCGCCGCACGTCTTCCCCTCTTCGTAATAGTAAAGGCTGACCCTGAGTCGGTACTTTGCGAGTAATGAAATTCATGAGCCCTCATCGTCTCTGCAGCGGAATATAACAGATTATCTTCATGAGCCGTCATTTCGGCATAACCGAATCCGACCAATCGATTCGTCATGGAAATTCTGCCCGGCACGACATGAACCATGGGTAATACTGTTCCTTCATGCCGGAAACTTTCGGCCAAGTACATATAGCCGCCACATTCTCCTACACAGGGGAGACCCGCCTGAACGGCTTTTTGAATACTGAAACGCATAGACTCATTATTACTTAATGTTTCGGCATAAAGCTCCGGATACCCGCCCCCTATATAGAGACCGTCACAAGGCGGCAACTGTTTATCATGCAGAGGACTGAATTCAACAATCTTTGCACCGTAACGAACCAATTCATTCAAACCGTCTTCATAATAAAAACAGAAGGCCTCATCCCTGGCAACGGCTATGGTTGCCTGACCGACCGCTTTTATATCTTTGGGTATATAAGATACCGGAGGAGCTTCCTCTGCCAGAGCCGCTAAGCCGTCTAAGTCTATATATTCCAGAGCCGCTTCTGCCAAAATCCCTGCTTTATGCTGTAAATCATCTATCTCATCCGCCGTTACAAGTCCTAAGTGGCGACTTTTCAAGGCCCCGTCCGGTAAATCCGGAAAACACCCGTACGCCTTGAGGCCCGATTCTTTTTCCCATAACTCCTTATAAAAGAGGTAGACTCCGGGCTTTATATGATTGACAATAAAGCCGACAACATGACTGTCCCTGCGAAACTCGGCAAGCCCTTTCAGTACGGCTGCTGTCGAAAGAGCCGATCCTCTTCCGTTAACGACAAGAACAACCGGTGTTTCCAATCGACATGCCGTGTCATAAGCACTGAAATCGCTTGAAAGTCCCAGTCCGTCATAAAATCCCATAGCCCCTTCAAGAACGCAAATATCCGCCTTTTCTCCATGTCGAGAAAGGATTTCCTTACATACATCTTCTCCCTTGCCGTGACCGCCGCACAAAAAAAGATCCAGATTATGAGCTTCTACTCCCGTTACGGCACGATGAAACATGGGGTCTATATAGTCGGGTCCGACTTTAAAAGCCTGTACACCGAGTCCTTTACGCTTAAAACCCCCTGTTACGGCCATGACGACTGTCGTCTTACCGCTACCGCTGGACGGAGCGGCCAATAAAATTCTACTTACTCTGACCTTCATACTCCGCCTCCTTGCGATAGGCCGTCATAACATAAACGGGATTATGCCCTTCCATTAAGGTATACGGACCGACCCGCCTACCCTCGGAAGCAAATAATTGTGTTGTTTCCAATTCATAATCCGTATGTTCTTTATAATAAGCCGTCACGGCTCCCGCCGTTTCCAAGGTAATGGCCGTAATAACAATCCGACAGTAAGCATTCTTTTTATATAATATATCTAAAATTTCTTTCAAATTTCCCTTTGTTCCGCCAATAAAAACTCGATCGGGGCATGGCATATTTACGATTTTTTCCAAGGCATTGCCGCGAATAATTTCCAGATTACATGCGTTAAACCGCTCCTTATTAGCTTCTGCCAACGTAGCGGCCTCTTCATTTATTTCAAAGCCGTACACCTTACCGTACGGCACTTGAAAGGCCAATTCTACGGAACAAGACCCTGTCCCGGCACCTATGTCGTAAACGATGTGATCGGCTTCGGGGCGAAGCTTCGATATAGCCAAGGCACGTACTTCCTGCTTCGTCATCGGCGCCTTGCCTCTCAAAAACAGTGAATCATCCCAACCGTGAACAGGAGTGACTATCGGCTGAGCCCCTTCGTTTTCAACGACCATGACGGCTAAAGGATCGAATACCTCTTTGGCGCCTTCAGATGCCGTTAAGGTACAAATCCGTTCCTCTTCATATGAAAGGCGTTCTCCTACCGTTACCTTAACCTGCCCCAAGCCGTTGCGACAAAGCTCTTCACATAAGTCCCGAACGGACCCGCCTTTTCCGCCGGTAAGGCAAAAGACCTTTTTATGTGTCATAACGGCACCGGTAAGGTTTCCGTCTCTGCCGTGACGGCTCATGAGATACATATCATCCCAACTCGTAGACGTGCGTGCCGCAAAATAGACGAGACTGCTGATACCGGGATGACGAACGATTCGGCAACCCGGTATATCTGTAAGTAACTTGGCCAAGCTATAAAAACCCACATCTCCCGACACGAGAACGGCAAGACAATCTTTCTTTTCATCTGCTTCCAGCACAATTTGCCGAATCTCATCAACCTTATATGTTTGTATGCACCGTTTCCCCTCAGTCATTTCAGACAACAGTCGTGTATCACCTACAACGATTGTCGCCTCATTCAAGGCTTTTTCGGCACTTTTGGTCAACAGCTCCGAAGACCCCGGACCTGTCCCGATAATATGGACTGTCAGCATCTCATGCCTCCGTCTGACTCTTTACAAAATCCCGTATTTCTTCATACGAACTTCCCGCATCTTCAGGTCGTTCAATAACGATCAGCTTAGCTCTTGCGGCTCGGGCGGCTTCCAGCTTCTGTGAAAATCCGCCGACGGAACCGGAATTCTTCGTTACGACCCAAGAGGATTGAAACTCTTTAAACATAGCCGTATTCAAGTCTACGGAAAAAGGCCCCTGCATAGCAATAATGCGAGACGGTATATACCCGTTGTCCAAGGCCTTATCAAGTGATTCTCGAACAGGCAAAATACGCGCTACAAGCCGCTGTTCATAATTACGTATAGTCGCAAACTTATGTAAATCCTTACTACCCGTCGTAAGAAAAATTACACCTTCTTTTTCATCAAGCCATGCCGCCGCCTCTTCAACAGATGAAAATCGCAGGCAATCTTCTTCATCCGTCGGCGGTCTTAACAGCCGCTTATAAACGACACCTTTTTTTTCGCAAACGCGACGCATCGTCTCTGTCACCATGGCCGCATAGGGATGCGTCGCATCGATGGCCAAGTCCGGTTTAAATTGATCTATAAATTCCGCCATACCCCTGTCATTAAGACGCTTGTCAAGGACGCTCACATTGGGCTTATCAATAATTAACGAGGCTCCGTATTCCGTAGCCACCGTAACGGCTAATTCTACATTTTCATCGGCCAGATCTTCTGCCAACAGGCGGCCTTCCGTCGTACCTGCGGCAATCCATATCCGCAAACTCATAAGCGGTAACCGCGCGGCGTTACCATCTTATCTTTAATAATCCTTGTACGACTGTTACCGATAATGACGGTCGTAAACATATCGACTTGAGCATCCGTTGCTTCGGCCAATGTCATAATACGCACCGACTCTTCACTTCTACCGATATTGCGCACAATGCCGACAGGCGTTTTATCCTCTCTGTAATTTCGGATAATCTGACAAGCCTGCTTCAAATAATCGGGCCGCCCCTTGCTGGCCGGATTATATAAACAAATGACAAAATCCGTCTCCGCCGCCGCCTCGACGCGTTTCATAATCTTTTCCAACGGTGTCAATAAATCACTCAAAGAAATAAGGCATGAATCGGCAACAAGAGGAGCCCCCAATAAGGCACCGCCCGATCCGGCTGCCGTAATGCCCGGGACAACCTCAATATCCACATCGTCATACGCTTCGGCCACTTCATACATAATGCCTGCCATACCGTAAATACCCGCATCGCCGCTCGAAACCATGGCTACGGTTTTTCCTTGCCGTGCCGTTTCCACAGCAGCCTTACAACGCTCCGTTTCCTTTCTCATACCGGTAACGATAAATTCTTTATCCGCAAAATCGGCTTTAATCAAATCGATATAAGTTGTATAGCCTGCAATAACATCACATTCATGCAAGGCGGCTACGGCCCTGTAAGTCATGTCCTGCTTACCGCCGGGACCGAGACCGATAACATAAATTTTTCCCTTCATCACTGTCTCCTATTTCCATGAAATCTCTTTCTTTTCTACAAACACGGCTACAGTCATTCCGTCACGATGTTGCTTACGAACAAGGGGTACGCTTTCTTTCGCTGCGGCCGCAGCTGCTCGTTCACACACATTATCCGTCCCGACTTGGGAACGAACGAAATCGGAAGTCGTAAAAATTCCCGGTACCTTCATTAATTCTCCGGGCGAATAGGTGCGCAAAGGCACGCCGAACCGTTCGGCACATTCAATCAATCCCTTTTCATCAGCCTTAACATCGACGGTATTAACATCCGCTACACTTAGTGGAGATAATTTCGACATTTCCAGCACCTCACGTATGTACCCTTCGAGATCTTCAACGCTTTTACCGCGTCGACAGCCGACGCCGACATGTAAAAACGGCGGATAAACACATACGGTCTTCGCAAACGGATGCGTATCCGTTCTTACAGTAACGGCCATGCCCGCTTCCTCATGTATTCCTTCTGTAAGTCCCGGCGGCAAACTGCCCGTTAAAGGAAAGTCACTGACAACACCGGCGCTTCCTCTTGCGAGCAAAGAAGCGGCAAAATCTTTAGCTGCCTTTAAAGACGATAAAAAGAACCCCTTGCGTGCCGCCCATTCGTCAACAGCGAATAAGCCGTTAACGTCTGTTGCCGTCGTTATAACCGGCACGGCCCCCAAGTGACGAGCCAACATACGGGCAATCTCGTTGGCACCGCCAATGTGTCCCGACAAAAGAGGAATGACAAAAGTTCCTTTTTCATCCGCCACGAGAACCGGTGAGTCCGAATCCTTTCGTTTGACTAACGGAGCCACGAGACGCACGGCAATACCGGCCGCACCGACTACAATCAACACGTTTTTCTGAGAAAAAGCCTCGGCTGCAAGAACCGAAAAGCCGTGAGGTGAAGTTTCAAAAAGCTTATTCTTTTCAACCTGACGAACCGTCGTAAAAACACGTGATTCCACGCCTTCTTGCAAAAGTGCCTCATTGATTTTCAGAGCCGTCTCACCGCCATGCTTTGTAAAGAAAAATATATATGCCTTCATGAGATGCCCTTTATTCCTTATTGCCCTTTCTGAATCCGTGAGTAAATTCGGGATCGTATAATTTACTCCGTTCATAGGCCGATGACAAGAAAGGTCCCACCAGAATAAGTGCCGTATTCTTTAAATGATGTGCATGAACCGTTTCCGCCAAGGTTCCTACAGTACAACGATATACTCTTTCTTCGGGCCACGAGGCCTTATATACGACAGCCGCCGGCGTTTGCGCCGTATAGCCGCCTTCAACCAATTGAATTGCCAATTTTTCAACAAGCCCCGTGCTGAGAAAGACAACCATCGTCGTTCCGTGCTGTGCATAATCGACAATGGTCTGTTTATCGGGTACGGGCGTCCGTCCGGCTGTTCTCGTAATGATTACCGATTGGCTAATACCCGGCAAGGTGTACTCAGCCCGTAACGCTGCAGCGGCTGCAGAAAAAGAGCTGACCCCCGGCGTGTAATCATAGTCAATCCCCTTTTTATCTAAGGCATCCATCTGTTCTCTTATGGCGCCGTACAAGCACGGATCTCCCGTATGCAGGCGAACCGTCACAAACCCTTTTGCCTCTGATTCCTCCATGGCTTTTAATACTTCTTCCAAGGTCATGGAAGCACTGTCTTTGACAATGCAGCTTTCTTTAGCATTCGTTAAAAGTTCTTTATTGACCAAGGACCCGGCATAAATAATAAGATCCGCTTCCTCTAAAAGTTTTTTACCCCTTACAGTAATTAAATCGGGGGCTCCCGGGCCGGCTCCGACAAAATGTATCATATCAATTCTTCTTTCTTAACGAGAATAACTGAAAAATAACTATGAGGAACGGTTCCTTCAAGTGAAGAGAAGATTTTCTCTTCCTTCGTACCGCATTGTTGTACCATAGATGCCATTGAAATTAGCCCCTTTTTTTCTAAAAGAGGTCTTATTTTGTCATTGGCTGATGACGGCTTCATGATAATCGTATTTCCCGGCACATCGAGAAGGTCTGCCAAATCATTGCGATTCGCAGGCACCACCAGAAGAGGTTCATCTTTCTCACATAAACTCGTCCCCAAGGCCGCTGCCGCCGCGCAAAAACTGGTGACACCCGGAACGATTTGTGTATCATACCCGGCGAGGGCGACTCGTCTTTCCACATAAGAACATGATGCATATACAGTAGGACAACCGAGTGTAAATAGAGCCGCATCTTCTCCCTTATCCAAATACGCCTCTATAATTTCCGCATTCTTTCTATGAGCCTCTTCTAAAATTTCTTCACTTCGAGTCATGGGAAAGGCCAATTTAACAATCGTCTTGGATGCCTGCAAGTCTTCATCCGCATAATCCGCGGCAGCTTGCAAAATCCGACCGGCTGTCTCCTTATCCGGCCCGCTTTGAGGAATAAACCATACGGAACATTCTTTCATGAGCCGCAAAGCTTTCACAGTAACCAGTTCGGGATCTCCCGGCCCCAAGCCGATGCAATACAATCTTCCTTTCATTATTTTCCTCCTCCGTGAAACCGGATTAGTTCAGTTGCGCCTTGCGTCATCCCCATAATTCCGCGCTTATTGGAAAATAAGACGGCTTCCGTTTTCAAAGCTCCGTGTACGCGTGCCTGCATATAATAAGCAACCTTCTCCGTCGCCTTTTGCAAGACCGGCTCCAAAACGCCCGCCTCTTCCAGTATGTCAAGAGCCATATCCGTCGTCAGACTTTCATAAACGGCCTTACCCGTCTCTACACAAGCACCGGCAAACATGGCTTCCATAGCCAGGAACGTAGTTCTGCCGTCACCGTATCGGGAATGGGTATTCATAATTCCCTGGGCCAGTTTTAGCATCTTACCGACATGACCGATTAAAAGTACGTCCTTAAACTGCAAGTACGCCGCATAATCGAGCATTTCACCGACATAATTACTGCATGTAACTCTGTCTTGCGTATTCATTTGCCATTCCGAAGCGGCAAAATCGACGCCGTAATTACCGAAAAAGGCCAGTAAGTGCTCATCTCCCGCGGCTCGACGAGAATTCATTTCTACGTGAATCGTATCGATTAAAGCCTGCTCGCTCATAGGATCGACGATACCCGATGTTCCCAGGACCGATAATCCCCCTACAATACCCAGTCTGGGATTAAAGGTCTTACGTGCCAGTTCTTCGCCTCCGGGAATGGATATAGTGACTTCCAGTCCGCCCTTATACTTAAAATCGTCCATCACCTTGCGCACCGCTTCCGTAATCATACGCCGCGGCGTCGGATTGATAGCGGCCTCGCCGACAGGTGACGACATTCCCTCTTTAGTCACCGTGCCGACACCCTTACCGCCCTTAAGAATAATATCGTCTCCGTACGCATAGGTCACGGTGGCAAAAATAAGGAGGCCGTCGGTTATATCCGGATCATCTCCCGCATCCTTTCGAACGGCGCAAGTCGCTGTGTTTTCAAAAAAAACGGCATCCTCTGTTTCCAAGTCCAACGTAACGCCCTTAGGCGTTTCAACACGTACCGTATCCACATTTCGGTGTGAAAACAGCATCATAGCCGCCGCACTCGCCGCTGCCGTCGCACACGTACCCGTAGTGTAACCGCAACGCAATTTTTTGCCGTCTTTTACAGCATAGTATTCCCGGTCCATAACCTCGGCCTCTCCTTCTAAATGAGATACATTACCGAATTATTGTACCACGTTCAATTATTCTTTTTCCAGTGCATCCCAAGCTTCATTAGCCCGTTCTACGAACATCTTTCGAACCGCCTGATTTTCTCCTAAGCCGTGAATATACGTCTGTACCTTAAAGCCTTCTTTTTCCAAAATACTCTTATGTGAATCAGGTTCAGCTCCTGCCATATCGTTGTTGGCATGGTCGCCGGCAACCATCATCATAGGCATAATGGTAACTTCTTTAATTCCCTTGGCCTTCAATTGCGGAATAACCGTATCCAAATGGGGCCAACCTTCTACAGAATAAATGTACACATTTTTAAGTCCTGCCGAATCGATACGATTTTGTACAACGGAATAGTATGCATTAGCCGGGTGGGGAGTACCGTGGGCCATGACGAGAACCGCCGTATGATTATCTGTCTTCGGCAACTGCGTTTTCAAAGCCTCGACGAATTCAGCCACGTCGTCACGCTGATCTTCCTGACCCATCCAGTACATAATAGGCGTGCCTACAGTCATCTTCTTGAAATCATTTTTATACAAGTCGTAAATAGCCGTATCATATGCATATTCCATACCGGGAATAACATCGAGAGACGTAATGGCTACACGCGTATAGCCTTCTTTTTTGAGTTGATCCAATGCTTTTTCGGGAGTGGGAATCATCTTTCCTTCTTTTTCGGCAATACGATCCACAATAATATGAGATGTAAACGCCAAGACCGTCTTTACATCGGGATGGGCAGCCTGAATATCGGAAACCGTCTTTTCAATCGTCTTGACACGACTGTCTTTGTACGTCGTGCCGAAGCTGAGCACGAGAATAGCATCCTTGTTTTTTTCTTTAGCCAATTCCGGTGTTTCATGCTTTCTCACACCGATTTCGGCAGCCTGCTTCAAAGCGGGCGTCGCATCCTTTACTTCCGGATTCAACGTATATCCGGCCTGTGCGGGAAGGCCCGTAAAAGTTCCTAAAGCAAGACTCGCCAAAGATACTGCACAGAGTCGTTTCAACATACTTTTTTTCATTGCTACCACCTCATAAAATTTATTTATTTCCTGACGGCATGAGCACCGTCTCGCCATTGGACGAAACGAACTCGTTCACGTTCAGGTCAAACACCTGTTCCACCAACTGACGCGTAATTACTTCGTCAGTCTTCCCGTACGCTTGTATGCGGCCGTCTTTCATCGCTACCGTATAGTCGGCATAAAGGGCTGCCTGATTGATATCATGCAAAACAATGACGATGGTCATTTGTCGCTCTTTCTTTAACTTCACCAGTAAATCCATAATTTCCAACTGGTGGCGTATATCCAAATAGGTCCCCGGTTCATCTAAGAGCAACAGTTGCGGCTCTTGCGCCAAGGCCATAGCCATACGTACTCGCTGTCTTTCGCCTCCCGATAAGGTATGTACCTGTCGCTGCGAGAATTCACTCGTCCGTGTAATCTCCATCGCATTCTTTACAGCAGCCTTACCGTTACGGTCATCACTGCGTAGAAAACTTTTATGAGCAAACCGTCCCGCTTCTACCAGTTCCTGAACCGTAATACGATGGGGAAACTCGTCCTGTTGTGTCAAAATAGCCATCTTACGAGCTAATTCCTTACGCTTGTACGTCCGAATACTTCGCCCGCTTAAGGTAATCTCCCCGGCTGACGGTTGTCGCAGACGACACATGCAACCCAAAAGGGTACTTTTACCGCATCCGTTCGGCCCGATAACGGCAGTAACGGCATGTCTTTCAATATGTAGATTCAACCCGTGCAGCACTGTCTTACCGCCGGCTTCACACGATAAATCGCTAACCGTAAGAATGGAATCGGCCATTATACATCCCTCCTTAACAGGAAGAGAAAAAACGGAGCTCCCCAAAATGCCATGATGACCCCTACAGGAAGCTCCATAGGTGCTAACAGCAACCGTGCCAAGGTATCGCTTAGGGTGACCAACATAGCTCCCAATAAAGCTGAAGCGGGCATAATATACCTATAATCCGTACCGATAATAAGACGTGCCACGTGAGGCACAATAAGACCTACAAACCCCAATAAGCCGGCTACACTCACGGCACTGGCAGCCAAAACAGCGGCTATGGCCGTAAAAACGACACGTGTCAACTCCGTATTAAGCCCTAACCCTTTAGCCGTATCGTCACCCAATTGAAGAATATTCAAATAATAGGCTCCTCCTACGGCCGTCAAAAAGCCGGCCAGCGAATAGGGCCAAATGAGGGATACATCAACCCAACTCTTCGCCGATAGCCCGCCGACCATCCACATCAAGGCCCCGTGTACCCGGTCACTGTAAAAAATCAAAAGGCCGGAAATGCAGGCCCCTAACAGAGCTGATACGGCTACGCCGGCGAGGATCAGTCGTACGGGACGAATCCCGTTTTTCCATGCCAAGACATACACCAGTCCGGCGGCCGCCATGGCACCGCAAAAAGCGGCCGGTACAATGAACGAGGTATAGGCCGGAAAAACCAGCATAACTGCAATTCCCGCCAGCCCGGCCCCGGACGAAACACCGATAATATGCGGATCCGCCAGGGGATTCTTCATAACAGCCTGCAAAACGGCTCCCGACAGGGCCAGATTAATGCCTACAAACATGCCCGTAACGGTACGAGGTAACCGAATATTGCGAATAATCTGATCCGTCGTCGATTGTCCGTCTCCGTAAAGAGCCTGAATGACGGCCTGCAAATCAATCTGCGCCGCTCCCTGAGACACGGATAAAACGGCAAAAAAGGCAAGAAAAGCGGCCATAAAGAGTAAAAGAGACAATCGTTTTATACCTTTTTCAGCACCCATCAATGTAATTCTCCGTATACGGCCCGACCCATATATTCCACGCTTTCCGGATAATTTAGACCCGGATTTAATAAGAAGAGATTTTCAGGAAGTACATAGACACGACCGTTTTTAACGGCTTCCAAAACGGACCATGCCGGACTGTTTTGAAATTCGGTCTTCATCTTCTTCTCCACTTTTTCTTTCTTTCCCATAGTCGTAATGAAGATGATATCCGGATTGTCCTGAGCCAGTTTTTCCATAGAGTACGGCACCTGGGCATCACTTGATGTAACTTGTCCGTCAGCCGCTACATTATCAAGCCCCAGAATGTCGGCACAGCTTCCGGCAATGGAGTTCTTCATTTCTACGGATACTTGACTGGGCGTAGCGTGAATAATAGCGATCTTCTTATGATTTCCCGGGAATTTATGACGAATATCCTCAATTTTTTTATCCATATCCGCAATATGTTGTTCAGCTATTTCCTTTTTATCAAAAATCTGCCCGAATATAGTCATATTCCGCTTTACATCATCATACGTTTTAGAGGTGAGAACCACAACCTTGATTCCGTTTTGTTCAAACAAGGGAACCAACGCCTCGTGTTGCGACTTGCTGGCAATAATCAGGTCCGGCTTTAAGGCAATAACCGCCTCGGCACTGACATTAAAAACAGGCCCTACTTCCGGGACGGACTGATAGCTATCGGGAACCTTTGCGTCGTCCGACTTAATCGTCGGTCTACCTGCCAGTTCACCGCCTACATCGGCGGCAAAATTCATAAGAGATGATGACAACACTACGACTCGCTGCGGCTTCTTATCAAGAGTTACCGTTTTTCCCGTATCATCCGTAATAACGGCATAAGCCTGACCGGCGTTTTGTGACGTATCACTTTTATCCGAACCGCACCCGCAAGCAACAAGTGCGAAGACGGCCATACACAAACACAAAAGTTTCTTTACCATAAAAACTCCTTAAAACGAATACTTCATACCGAATAAATAGCTGCGACCGCTGTCCGGATAACCGTGATATAAATCATAACCGTCATCGGTCAAATTATGAACGACGCCGTACAGGGTAAGTCGCTTATTGGCACTGTAGCTGGCATTGAGATCCCACGTTGCATACGTTTTCTTGACATAATACCGATCTTCTCGGCCCGTTCCGGCTGACAGTTGCAAATTTACCTTCCATTTACCCTCATGATATTGCAATGAAGCTCGATACCCGTTGGGTTGACTATTGGACGGATCTCTTCGCATACCGCGACCTTCATCGATTTTAATCTTCGTATACGTATATGCCAACTCCCAATCCCAAGCCGCACCTATTTTATGCTGTAACGACAAATCGATTCCTCGTTTATCTTCCTTATTGAGATTGCGAACTTCATAAGGAGTGATGCTACGATCCCAACGAATGGCATCATTCAAATAACTGTGAAAAAGACTGAAGCGCAACAACGTATTTTTAGTCATCGCCCAATCCAATCCCACAGTCTGAGAATATCCGCTTTCAGGCTTCAGATCCGGATTGCCGCGTGACCGAGCCCCGTTATAATACATATCATTCAAACGAGGGGCCGTATAAACCCGGCTCCACGAACCGTATATATTTAAATTGTCGCCGGCACGATATTCTACAGCCAGTCGCGGCGTCTTGTGAAAACCGAAATGACTGTTTTTGTCCAACCGCAAGCCCGGTGTAAACGACCATTTTTTATAAACGATCATATCTTCGCCGTATACGGCCCTGTTCGACTTCTTTTTATTCTTATAATTAGCTCCGTCATTGGAACCCGAATCCAAGGTCCATTCCGTCCCTAAGGTAAAGAAATGATACTTCGTCATCCACGAGCGTTCAGCCTGAATCCCCTGCGTTCTTGTATGGAAACGGTTGGTCCACCACGTTTTCGAATAGTCGTTAAAATACCGAATATGTCCGGGCGTACTCGTATTTTCTCTGAAGTTCCACGTAAAGCTCACATTATTGCTAAGCCTTTCCAGGGGTTTATACTGCTTGACCGAAAATTTTCGGTGAGCGATGCCGTACGGAGAATCAAAGCTGACCGCATGCCCTCGTGAATCTTTATGCGAAATATCCAAGGTCATAGATTGCGACTTGTTCAGCTTTCTATCCATACGGAAGGTCAAAGACTTGGCCCGATTATCACCTGCCGCTTTATCCGATCGAGCACTTTCGGGAAACTTATAATAATCCTTTTTATCAAGGCTTCCCGACATGAACCAACTCGTATCTCCCTTTGATCCTTCCTGTAGAAGACTGTAATATTCCTTTCCCCATGAGCCGAAAGCCGTATCGAAAACCGTCCGATTTTTCTTACCTTTTTTTGTAATAATATTAATCGTCCCGCCTACGGAGCCGGCACCGTAACGGACCGACCCGGCTCCTTTGACAACTTCAACGGCACTGATATTATCGACCCCCGGCAAGGTCGACAAGTCAACCATCCCCCGACCGTACGACGAACCTTGTGCATTGGCCAGACTCTGTCCATCTACGAGAATATTGACTCTGTCGTCACCGTTAATCCTCACGAAAGAAGTGGCCCCGGGAACCATACTGTTTAACGTGACCCCGTTCACTTGCCGTAACACATCTTCAACCGTCTTATAATTGTTGGCACTGATTTGTTTTTCCGTCACAACCGTTTTTTGTGCTTCCGGCAATTCCGCTCCGCCGTAAGCTCCCGTGTTTCGATAGGCCGTTACAATAATCGGTCGCGTAGTTACGCGAATCGTCGTATCCTTATCATCATCTCCGGCAGCACCGTATACGATACTTCCCAAAGACAGAACCGCACAGCAAAGACAGGCCGATACTCGTCGTTTTTCCGACAAATCGATTCCTCCAAATACAAAAAAGGCCGCAAGATATCACCTTGCAGCCTCTGCTGTTTTGCATAAATCTCCTACCCATCGCTCGCAGGTCATACCGGTGACTCTTCGTCAGGCAGTTCTTCTGGCTCGGCATCATCGGTCGATTGCGCCTTCCCGCATTTCCATGCAGTGACATCTTGCAATCTCCCTCTTCCTTACAGCGGCGGGACCGCGCCGGTATTGCACCGGACTTCTCTGTTAGGTCGTTAGACACCTGACTGTACCTTATTCTTTTTTAGATTACGTTATGAATATATCATACCGTATGCTCATAGTCAACGAAGCGCCCACGGACTACGTCATAGAATCTTTCTATGAGTCGATTCTTACCTTGCCCCTTTAAAGACGAGTAAGCAAGAGCTGCATATTCCGTAGGAAATAAACGATTAATCTCGTTTAAATTTTTTTGCTTTTCCGATTGATTCAGCTTATCCGACTTAGTGCAGACAATCTGTAAGGGAATGTCATTGTTACGAAGCCATGCATAGGCTTCTCCGTCCAAATACAGCCCGGGATGACGCAAATCCACTAAGAGGCATAACAGAACCAATCTTTTTGACGACTGAATATAGTCACCGATAAAACGACTCCACAAATCCCGATTCTTACCGCCCGTCTTGGCAAAGCCGTAACCGGGTAAGTCGACAAGGTATACGGGGTGTCGTGTCGACTCGCCATCAACGCGTTCACGAAGTTCTCCCGTAAAGAAGTTTATAGTCCGTGTCTTCCCCGGTGCTCCGCTGACCTTAGCCAAGCCGCGCTGATTGCATAAGGAATTGATGAGACTGGATTTCCCTACATTGGAACGGCCTAAAAAGGCAATTTCCGGCCGTTCCTCGCAAGGATATTGCTTGGCTTCAACGGCAGATGTTAAATACTTGGGATTAATCAAAGCTATATCTCTGCGTTCCATTATTTCACCAACGCCTGTTCCAGTACTTGATCCATGTGGTTTACGAAAACGAATTTCACATCGTCTTTGACAGTCTGCGGTACATCGGACATATCTCTTTTATTGGCTTCAGGTAGCAGAATTTTTTTGATTCCTGCCCGGTGTGCAGCAATGACCTTTTCCTTAATGCCGCCTACGGGAAGAACATTGCCGCGCAACGTAATTTCTCCCGTCATAGCTACATCATGGCGCACAGGTTGTCCCGTCAGTGCCGACGCAATGGCCGTAGCCATGGTAATGCCTGCCGAAGGTCCGTCTTTGGGAATAGCGCCTTCAGGCAAATGAATGTGTATGTCCGTCTTCTGATTGAAGTCGACGGGAAGATCCAACGATTCGGCACGACGGCGCACATAGGTAACAGCGGCCGTAGCCGATTCCTTCATGACATCACCCAACCGGCCTGTCAAAATAAGGGAGCCCTTTCCGGGAACGGTAGCCACTTCCGTTTCCAAGACCTCTCCTCCCACTTGCGTCCATGCCAAACCCGTGACCAAGCCGACAGCGTTCTTCTGCTTTCTTTCAGGAGTCAGGAACTTGACAGGTCCCAAGAAATCGGGTAAGCGCTTAACGGTAACAGATAAGTCGGCATGTTCTTCCAGCAAAACGGCTTTGGCCAATTTGCGGCAAACGGCTCCGATAGTCTTTTCCAAGGTTCTTACACCGGATTCTCTCGTATAATCGCGAATAATACGCCGTAATACGCTGTCAGAGAACTTAATCCCTTTTCCTTTTAACCCCGTTTCTTTCAATTGCTTGGGTACTAAATACTTCTTGGCAATTTGTACCTTTTCATCTTCCGTATAACTGGAAAAGTCGATAATTTCCATACGATCCAACAAGGGGCGGGGAATATTTCCCGCCACATTGGCCGTCATGATCCAGAAAACCTTCGACAAGTCATAAGGCAAATCGATGAAATGATCCGTAAACGTATCATTTTGTTCCGGGTCCAATACTTCCAGTAAAGCTGCCGACGGATCACCGCGCAAATCCGATGCCAGCTTATCCACTTCATCAAGAAGAAAAACCGGATTTTTCGTACCCGCCTGCTTCATACCCGTTATAATTCGGCCGGGCAAAGCCCCGATATAAGTTCGACGATGACCGCGAATTTCCGCTTCATCCTTTACGCCGCCCAAGGAAACACGCACATACTTACGACCCATAGCCGAGGCGATAGAGCGGGCAATACTTGTTTTACCCGTGCCGGGCGGACCTACAAGGCATAAGATAGGACCCTTAGCCGAGTCGGTTAACTGCCGTACGGCCAAATATTCAATAATCCGTTCCTTCACCTTTTCCAACCCGTAGTGATCATGTTCCAATACGGTCTGCGCATTTTTCAGATCCCGATTATCTTCCGATTCTTTCGTCCACGGCAAGGCCAGGACCCAATCTATATACGTACGGACAATAGCCGACTCAGCCATCATGGGCGGCATCTGATCAAGGCGATCCGTTTCCTTTAGCAACGCCTTTTCCACATACTCGGGCAAGGCCGCCTTCTTAATCGTCTCGCGTAACTCATTAACTTCCGCGTCTTTATCTACCTTATCACCCAATTCACCGTGAATGACGCGAATTTTTTCGCGCAAATAATATTCCCGCTGTTGTTTATCGATTTGGGTACGAACTTCCTTGGAGATTTCCGCTTCCAAGCGGGCAATATCCGTTTCAATATCGAGAAGTCCCGTTACACGTCTAAGTCTTTCACTTACATTGGACGTTTCCAAGAGTTGCTGTTGAACTTGAAGTTGCACAGGCAGTTTGGAAACTATAAAGTCGGCCAAGACACCCGGACCGTCAACGGACTGCAGGCGTTCCGTAATTTCTTCACCGTCTTTAACGCGTTTCAGCCATTCTTCAAAGCGCTTGTACATGACGCGCCGCAACGCTTCCTCCTCCATAGGATCGCCCATGAATTCGGGAATTTCTTCAACAGCTACTTCCAGGTATGCGGCCCGTTCCGAAAAGCCGTTAATGACGGCACGATACAATCCGTCTACAAGAATACGAATACCGCCGCCGGGCATGCGAAGCATCTGCTGAATTTTGACCAAAGTACCGATGTGATAAATGCCGTCTATGCCGGGATTTTCTTCACTTTCGTCTATTTGTGTGGCCACCATCAGAAGACGATTGGTATCCATGGCCTTTTCAACGGCTTCCATAGAACGTTCCCGACCGATATCAATATGACTCACCAATTTAGGAAATACGACAATCCCTCGAAGCGTGACGAGGGGTACGGATATTATATTGCTTTCTTCCATTTGTTTCACCTTCTTTTCCGCAAGAGCTCGTTAGAAAAAGAGAACTCATTTCCTTGGCAGAAAATGAGTTCTGTAACTACGAATCCGATGATCTCAATTTTAGCTGAGGAGCCTTGCCGTCAACAACACTTTCTTTAGTGACAATACACTCTTCCACATCCTTACGCGAAGGTGCATCAAACATGACATCCAGCATAATCCGTTCAATAATGGAGCGAAGACCACGAGCACCCGTCTTACGACGCAGCGCTTCTTCGGCAATGGCTTTTAGAGCATCATCCGTAAACGTAAGTTTTACGTCATCCATGCCGAGCATCTTCTGATACTGCTTAACAAGAGCATTTTTAGGCTCCGTCAAAATATGTATCATCGCTTCTTCATCTAAGGGATTTAACGTAACCAGCACGGGAAGTCGACCGATCAATTCGGGAATGAGACCGAACTTCTGCAAGTCCGTAGGAATGATTTCTTTCAACAGTTCTTCTACCGATTCTTCATTTTTCTTATGAATATCGGCGCCGAAGCCCATGTTTTTCTCCGTACGGCGACTGCGAATAGTCTTATCGATGCCGTCAAAGGCACCGCCGCAAATAAAGAGAATATTCGTTGTATCGATTTGCAACATTTCCTGATGAGGATGCTTACGACCTCCTTGGGGAGGTACATTGGCTTCCGTACCTTCGAGGATTTTCAACAAAGCCTGTTGAACGCCTTCTCCGGAAACATCACGTGTAATCGACGGATTTTCAGACTTTCTGGCAATCTTATCGATTTCATCGATATAGATAATGCCTCTTTCAGCCTTGGCAATATCAAAGTCCGCCGCCTGAATCAATTTGAGCAGGCAGTTTTCCACATCTTCCCCTACATAGCCGGCTTCAGTCAGACTCGTCGCATCGGCAATAGCAAAGGGAACGTCCAGAAACTTGGCCAACGTTTGTGCCAACAAGGTCTTACCGCTACCCGTAGGACCGACCATGACAATGTTTGATTTCTGTAACTCCACATCGTCCTTGTCCTTGTTGCTGTTGGACTGCAAGCGTTTGTAATGATTGTATACGGCTACAGACAAAGTTTTCTTAGCCGCTTCCTGACCGATAACATAATCGTCCAGGTTTTTCTTGATTTCATGAGGGGTAGGCAATTCCTTCATTTCAAAGGCCGGTGCTTCTTCCTCTTCTTCCAGTTCGTCGTCCAGAATCGTCTGTGCTACATTAATACATTCGTCGCAAATATAGACTCCCGGACCGGCGATCAGTTTCTTTACGTCGTCTTGCGTACGTCCGCAAAAACTGCAACGCGGTTCATCTTTATGAGTGTCTTTCGGCAACTTTCCTTACCCCCTTCCGGATTTTAGCCTTTTACGGCCGCATCACCCGGTCTGATAAGGATTTCATCGACAAGGCCGTATGCTTTGGCTTCTTCGGCAGTCATGAAGTTATCCCGTTCCGTATCCTTTTCGATAACGTCCACAGGCTGACCTGTATGAGTTGCCAAAATGCCGTTTAATTCTTTGCGCATACGCAGGATTTCGCGAGCGTGGATTTCAATATCCGACGCCTGACCCTGAACTCCGCCCAAGGGTTGATGAATCATGACCTGCGAATGAGGTAATGCAAAACGTTTTCCCTTCGTTCCCGCCGTCAGAAGAACGGAAGCCATGGAAGCTGCCGAACCTACGCAAATAGTGGAAACATCGGGCTTAATATAACGCATGGTATCATAAATAGCCATACCGGCGGTTACGACACCGCCGGGGCTGTTAATGTATAAATGAATGTCCTTATCGGGATTATCGGCTTCCAAAAACAGAAGCTGAGCAATCACACTGTTGGCGACCGTATCGTCAATAGCTCCCGTTAAAAAGATAATGCGATCCTTTAATAAACGCGAATAAATATCGTAACTGCGTTCACCTTGAGACGACTGTTCTACGACAATCGGTACATATTGCATTTTCATCGTAAGGCTCCTCTCGGTTCTTACGCTTCCGGTGCATCTTCTTTCTTCTTAGTAGTCCGTTTAGTCGTTTTTTTATCCGGCTTTGCTTCTGCCTCTTCATCTTTGGCAGCGGCTTTCGTAGCCGTCTTCTTGGCCGGTTTCTTTTCGGCTTTTTCTTCTTCAGCCTTTTCCTCCTTAGCGTTCGTATCTACGGCATTGGAAAGGATGAAGCCGGCAGCCTTCTTGCGGCCCACGGACTGTACGAGCATCGGAATGCGTCGTTCTTTCATAATAATCTTATAGACTTCCTGCGGATCGGCACCGAAGTTGCGAGCCATCGTAATGATTTCCGCCTGAAGATCCAATTCTTTGACTTCAATATGTTCAGCATTGGCAATGGCTTCGAGAACGAGGTCCATCTTGACGTTTTCCTTGGCCGCATCCAGATACTGAGCACGGAAATCTTTTTCATCCTGCTTCGTATATTCCAAATAGTCGTGAAGGTGCATGTTCTGAGCCTGTAATTTCAGTTCGAACTCTTCAACCATCTGATCGACTTTCTGTTCGACCATCACTTCGGGAATATCGACGGATGCATTGTCAATAGCTTTCTTCAAAACTTCGTTGTTAAAGGCTTCCGTAGCTTTAAACTTAGCACTCTTTTCAAGGCGTCCGCGAACGTCGGCCTTCAATTCGTCAACAGTCTTGAATTTGCCTACAAGTTCCGCAAAATCGGCATCGACGGGCGGCAATTCGCTGCGTTTAATATCCTGAACGGTTACGGCAAACACGGCTTCCTTACCTGCCAGATCCTTCTGGAAGTAATCTTCCGGGAAAGGAACTTTTACATCCTTGCTGTCACCGGCTTTCAAACCGATGAGCTGTTCTTCAAAGCCGGGAATAAAGCTGCCCGAACCGATTTGCAAAGGATATGCCTTACCTTCACCGCCTTCAAAGGCAACGCCGTCAATGGTTCCTTTAAAGTCGATAACGGCATAGTCACCGTCTTCAACCTTGGCACCTTCCGGAGCGGGAGCCATTTTTGCATGTGTTTTCTGCAAGTTTACCAATTCTTTGGCAACGTCTTCATCCGTTACTTCAACGGCTTCCTTAGCAGCCTTAATGCCTTTATATTCACCCAATTTAACTTCCGGTTTCTTCGTGAGCGTAGCTTCAAAGACGAAGTCTTTGCCCTTTTCATCGCAAATGCGGTTAATATCCGGATCCGTTACGGGCGTAATTCCTTGTTCCTGAAGAGCATCGTTGTACGCCTTCGATGCAACAACTTCAAAAATTTCTTCTTTTACGGCATCTTTACCTAAGAAGCTTTCCAACACCATGCGCGGTGCCTTCCCTTTACGGAAGCCGGGAATATTGACACGGTTTGCAAGATTCTTTACAGCCGCAGCAGCACCCTTGGCAGCATCTTCAGCAGATACTTCGATATGCAAGGTTACTTTATGTTGGTCTACTTCATTAACGGTTACTTTCATTCTGAACAGTTCCTCCTCATGGTTCTTATGCCTATATTGATTTATCGAAATCATTTTAATACGTTTATCATCATATCACAGATTATAAGGGTTGACAAGAAACGGCACGCCGGACTTTAACCTTTTGTCCTTGCAAAAATCGCCACTTCGGCTATAATGATTATAAACTGTACTTCATTTGTATAGAAAGGATGTTTCATCATGCACAAACACTATGATTTAGTTGTTATAGGCACGGGCGCTGCCAACATCGTTGTGGATGCCGCAGTTCGTCAGGGCCTTCATATAGCCATTGTAGAAAAGGGGAAGTTCGGGGGCACCTGCCTCAACCGCGGCTGTATTCCCACCAAAATTCTGGTAACGGCCGCCAACTACGTCCGTGAAATAAAGGAAGCGGAACGCCTAGGCGTCGTATCCGGTCCGGCCTCTATTAATTGGCAAACCGTTTCCGACCGCCTTTGGGGCTTTTTAAATCCCGCCTCTCAAGGAACCAGAGACTACTACGCGTCTATGGAAAATATCGATATTTACGAAGGTACGGCTTCTTTTACAGATAAAAAAGACCTGCACATCAATCTGAATGACGGTTCGCAAGCTGATATTTCGGGTGATAAAATCATCCTCGGTACGGGGGCAAAAACAAATATTCCTGTCCTTCCGGGCTTGGAAGAAGCCGGGTATGTTACCTCGGAAAGTCTCTTCGGCAATAAATATCCGCAAAAGCCGTATAAGAGTTTAATCATTGTCGGCGGCGGCCCCATCGGTTGTGAGTTCGGCCATGTTTTCAATGCGGCGGGCACAAAGGTCACTATTGTTCAACATAACGTTCGCCTCTTACCTAAGGATGACGAAGATGTCTCGGCCTTCTTACTCACACAATTTAAAAATTACGGTATAGACGTAGAATTAAATAAAGACACGGTCTCCGTCGAACTAAAAGACGGACTCAAAGTTCTCCGTTTTAAAGACCGCTCGACAGGTGAAGAAGGCAGCGTTGCCGCTGAAGAAATCCTTATCGCTCCGGGCGTTAAACCGACGACAGATCTTTTGCACTTGGAAAATACGGATGTTACGCTTGACAAACGAGGGTACATTGAAACGAATGAATTTCTTGAAACAGCGGCCGAAGGAATTTGGGCTCTCGGCGATATTAACGGCTTAGCTCCCTTCCGCCACAAAGCCAACTACGAAGCGGAAATCATTTCCCACAACCTCTTTGAAAATCACGAACCGAAGGATTGGCGTTGGGCCAGATACGATCTCGTCCCGGCAGTAACCTACACCTATCCTGAAGCGGCACAAGTAGGCCTTACGGAAGCAAATGCAAAAAAAGCGGGATACGACGTGGATATTGCCGTCAACCATTACTCGACGGCAGCCAAAGGCTATGCCCTCGGCTTTGAGCAAGGAAATCCCGACGACGGTTTCGTAAAACTCGTTATCGACAAAAAAACGAAACACCTCTTGGGTGCTCACATTATCGGACATGAAGCCTCTATTCTCATCCAACCCTTCATTAACCTTATGAATGCCGGCCCCCAACCTTTTGTCATTCGTCACGAAGAAATCGCCTCACCGACAGTCAAAAAACTGCGTGAAAGCGGCCTGACCCGCGATCTCGTACCTCAGTCCGTTTACACCATCGGCGAAACCATGACGCCCCATCCGTCCTTACAGGAAATCACCATGTGGACGAGATACTACTACGAACATAAATAAGATCAATACATAAGCGGCTATAGCAAAAATGCTATAGCCGCTTTAATGTTACCCGTACTCCGGGCCGTATCGCTACGATTGACCCGTAATAAGGACTGTGTCTCTTTTATCCCTTGTATTTCTCAATATTTTCCTTTATATAAGATATTATTTCCTGAAAGTCCAGATCTTCCGGCTTGGAGCCGTATAGTTTTTGCTTCAATTCCTGCAGTTCGTTAATAGTCGCTTCATCCGCATTAGCCCCATGCGCATACCCTAAAGCCTGAAACACGCCTTCCAACAAAACATCTTTTTGCATCAATGTA
The DNA here is from genome assembly GCF_000165735.1 of Megasphaera micronuciformis F0359. Classification (GTDB taxonomy): domain Bacteria; phylum Bacillota; class Negativicutes; order Veillonellales; family Megasphaeraceae; genus Megasphaera; species Megasphaera micronuciformis. Next base: position 376,365 of record NZ_GL538208.1, on the reverse strand, counting down.
GCCATTACGGCACCTCTTTCTGTGTATATAGTACAGTGTGTATGATGCGAATTATATCATATGTCGTTATGCAGGTCTCCATATCTCACCCTATTTTTAAAAATCTGTAACCGTTTCCTGCAAAACTATGTTTTCTATTACCTGTAACATGTGCATTCGACCGACAAGATTCCTTTGCCGCAAAAAAGGAGCTCCCTTTCGAGAGCTCCTCCCGGAACCTGTCTATTTTCCCGACTGTTCCTGACTGTTTTGACTATCGTTTTGCTTTTCTACAAGTTTAAGGAAGTCTTTGAAGTTGTTGACCTTAACAGCCTTCCAATTGCCGGCCTTCTTTTCCATAGCGATCTCGAAGGTAAAGTCCTGGTTGAGGCTCTCTGACGTAAAGGTGACAGGCACGACAGCACTGTCGCCGTTTTCTTTTACAGACCCTATGTCCTTAAATGTCAAATCATCAATGCCCGATTCCTGTCTTACCTTTTCGGCAGCCGCTTTATCCTGTGCCGAAGGCAAGTCGCCTTCCAACTTTTTCCCTACACTGCTGTAAATTTCACTGCTTACGATCGGTACGATTTGTCCCTTCATGCCTTGGAACATAGCCGATGCCAACCCGTTCATAGGATTATCTTTAATCTCCGGCGACTCCATAGCTACGGCCACAAAATCATCATAACCGCTACCGACAATAGATTCTACATCCACATACTTTTTGAAGGTTGCGACATCATGCTTTGTATACGCTTCACGAGCCTGGTTCAAAGCATACCCCGGCGTCTTGGTAAAGTACATAAAATACCACGCTGCAACCAAGACGAGAACAAGGATGACCCCGCCGAAAATCAGTTTTTTCTTATTCATACGTTTCTCCTTATATGATAAAAATAATTACGTAGTGTAATTTATTATATCATCTCCCCTCCCGCTTTATCCATACTCTGTTTTATTTCTTATCCTGTTGATGATTAGCCGCATATGTATCGTTTTGAGCGATAATATCGAGGAATACCAAAGGCTTTTTCTTTTCATTGCGCAACGCATGTTTTTGTCCCGGACGGGCAATGGTAATATCGCCGGACCGAACAACATACTCCTTACCGTTGCTGTCCGTAAAGATACCTTCACCGTCCAAGATAATATACGCATCTTCATTAACGCCATGCATATGAAGCCCTACTGACTCTCCCTTGTTCAAGGTCATACGACCGATTTCCTTAATAGCTTGTTCTTGTGTGGCCGATGTGCGGGCAAAGGCAAACTTGCCGTGCAAAGTACCGTTACCGCCGGCTACGTGTTCTTTGTCGAGCGTAAAAAGACTGTCTTTCGCATACACTTGCGGTAATGTCGATAAATCCGTGTTATCCGCTGCAAAAGCTGCCGTTCCTACGGAAAGTGCGGCCGTTAAAACAGCTGCCATCCATACTTTTTTCATGAAAACTCCCCCTCATTAATAAAATGTATAGGCAGGCCGATACTTCGGCCGTGCACACAATATGAATACATCTTTACATGACGATAAATCGGTCAACCAGCCATGAAAGAATGTACAAAGCAATGACGGCTACAGGGTAAAAACCGTAGAAGAAGGATTTTCTTCCCCTGCCTTTTTCTCCGTTATAGAGCCACACGGGGATAGCTGCCAAGGCAATACACCATTCACCGCCTCCATAAATATATTGAAACCACAAGCCGTACAAAATGACGATAACCGCTTGAACGACCCTTTTTTCATGAAATACGTATAATAAAAGCCCCAGGAGAATATAGAGAACGCCGTGAGAAATGACAAAAAAATTGGGAATACATAGTGCCAGGAAGGTCAATGCCTGAAGTACTACGTGATTTATATCCGTATCGGCCAATATTCCTACAACGGCAAGGGGCATAATAGCCGCTACGGGAAGGAGGAAAACAAAGAGGGCATCCCGTATCTTGCTTCTTTCTTTTAAGGCCAATCCCTCATTCAGTCTATCCCAGCCGACCATGTACAGTACAGAGATAAACAGTGTACCGAAGGCGTTTCCCATAAGTGACAATTCATAACGATTGGGAAAGAGTTCCTGAACGGCAAAAGTCGCCGCCGTCATAAGAATGCTGCACGACAAAAGTCGCTTCAAATAAGCCTGCCGGCTACGAGTATGCACATACCCTTCCGTCGCGGCAAACAAAAACAAGGGCAATGCCGGCCTGCCTACGGCAATAAACCATTCAGGTACATCGACCATAGGTGCAAACAGCGTATGAAACAGTAAGCACACCGTAAGAGCCGCAGCCACGTATTTTATTTGTGTTATGTTTAACGTCGGTATTCGCCTTTTACGGCGAATAGACGGTAAGACACCCTTCATTCCCGCCTTGCTCCTTAATGACATAATGTATACGGCTTTCATTCTAACATAAAACCGAGCCTTAGCATACAAAAACACCCCCACCCGGGAAAAAGAATGGTCGTTCATTTATATTTCCCATATATCTTGGAGTGAGGGTGTTTATTCGTAATATATAAACTTTTTATTTATACTTCAAGCCGATTTTAAAGGCCGGAGCTACGACGGGACCGATAGTCCGATACGTACGCGTGGCAATGTCGAAAACAAGGGGTTCCAACTTTTCATAGTCCACTACACCGTTTGTCAAAATCGCTTCATCCGCCTGGGCCGACACGACAGTCCCTATGAGGATTCCCGTTTCGGCATCATAGCTTTTACACGTACATTCCAAGGTATAGGGAAATTCTTCTATAATCGGTGCATTTACATGGTCACTCTTATGGACATGACAACCGACCTTGTCGATTTTATTAACCTTATGCCCCGTTTCAATTCCGAAATAATCGACAATTTCAACCGTCTTTTTCGTCCCGAAGGCAACCGTGAAGGCCCCGGTTTTCACTACATTTTCCGTCGTCTTGTGAGGTGCCAAAAAGAGAGTAATCTCACCGTAATCCGACTGAGAACCCCAAGCCGCATTCATAGCATTGGGAACGCCGTTCTCATCGTACGTACCGATAATAAATACCCCTTCAGGCATAATCGGGGCCTGCTTGCCCGTAAGTTCCGTCTCCACAACAGACCTCCTATTCTACGCGATACACACGACTGTCCTTGCGCGGAGCCGCTTCCGCTACGGGTCCGTCCGCATATCCCAGAGCACAGTGACCGATACCTTCCCATTCTCCGTCTATACCCAAATCAAGCAACAGTTGTTTGTATTCAGACATTTCAAACTCTTCCTTGGCCCGATGAATCCAAATACTGCCAAGCCCTACGGCCTGAGCGGCATTCATTAAATTACCCATAACCAGACTGCCGTCATACACATGAGTCGGCCAATCTTTTTTACCTAAGACGATTAAAATGACGGGAGCCCCATAAAAAGGATCGAAATCATCTTGCCAACCACCGATTTTCACATTATCCTTGCGTAACCGTTCACGCACATCCATATTCGTCACGGCAATAACAATAGCCGCCTGCTGCCCCTTTCCGCTAGGTGCATAAAGACCCGCTTCAATAACTTCATCAACCAAGTCCTTCGGCGGCATATCCCCTTTAAACTTACGCACACTGCGTCGTTCTTTTAATACCTTTATTACATCATTCATGACCCTCATCCTTTCTCACGACAAAACTTCAATAACCATTTCGCTTTCAACTGTTATTATACTACAAACGCACTCACCCTCATAAAAAGCAAGTGCGTTAAATTCATACTTAATTCGATTCTTCATACTTTCTGATAATATGCTTCGTCTTTTCTACGGGATAAGGCACCTCATCGGCCGAATAATAGTCGATGCGTTCAATGCGCACAACCCGTTCGTCATTGCTCGGACCTACAGGAACGACGACCAAATCGCCCTCTCTGTAAATGTCTTCATCGGCAATATAGCTGTACGTATAACTGCTGCGTGAAAAAGCGACTTGACAATAAATAAAGTCCGTAGCCAAGCGCTTCGCCTTAGCATATGTATGGCGATCAAAGAGCTCTCCTATTCCGTAGGCGGAAATAAAAGAATAGATTTTGTTCATCAAATCGGGCCACATGGCGGGCAGGCTGCGCTTATCATACGAACCGGCAATCACCTGCATATCCCGTCTCTTCGTCATGAGCGTTACCGTATAGAGACGACGATCCAAAGGATTATCTATGGCATCCGACGGGTTTCCCTCAATCTTATCGAATCCGTTCGCATCGAGACTCTTCAGCAACCGACGCACGCCGTCTTCGACGTAATAACTGTTCGTCACGCGGCAACCGTCTGCAATTTTACGGGAAATTTCTACGGTCTGTGTCTCATAATCCACCGTCAAGACTTCATTATACGTCCACTTTAGCGGCTCAACATCAATATCCGTAACACAGACGGTCGTCGTCCGCTCATATTCTATCTTCAAATACGTAATACAATCACGGTTCCCGTCAAAAACCCATAAATTGGAAATTCCCGTTTTTTCACGAACACAATCGGATAAACTTTTGTCATCACTGAACAAATCCGTTCCCAATCGTCCGATATAACGTAATTCACTGCCGTCCGTATCGGTCAATTTTACATCGTAAATACCCCCATTGATATCCAAAGGATATTCCGCTTCGGGAAATTCGCACTCTTCAAAAGAAGAAAACAGAGATTCCGCATCGTCACCGAGCATCGTAAAGGTTCGGTCTTCTAAAAATACCTTATTATTACCCACGTACCCGCACCGCTGTATATGCGCCGTTCCGTCCAAGCTTATTGTCAATTGCTGACGAAATTCACACCCGTCACCCCAAGCCTCTCCGTAAGGAAGACTCGTATCTATTTCTATTTTCCGGAGCATGCCGTCTTCAAAGTTTCCTTCCATGCCGTCACCTGCTTTACCTCTTAGTCTGAGAAATACGGGATTTCATCTCGCCTTTAAATATATCAAATTTAAGTCTGACTGAACACCGTTTCATGTAGTTATACGCAAGAAATGGCGAAGCATGCTACTGAAACCTACAACACTTCGCCACTTTCTCTAAGTCATCGATATCCATACTTTTATATAGCAATCTTTACCGCATGAGGGTTTCATAATATTTTTTATCTTCATCCTTAAACACATTAAAAATAATGCGTTCCATAGCATTCCCATGCGTTTCCTGCCAACCTCTGACGGTATTCACGGCAATCTCTGCCGCCTCCTCATTAGGGAAATGAAACACGCCTGTAGAAATACAGCAAAAAGCAAGACTTGTAAGACCTTCACGCATACATAAATCCAAAGTATTCGTATAGCAATCGGCTAAAGCCTTCTCGTCTTTTTCCGTAAGAGCCCCCGTAACAATCGGTCCGACAATATGTACGACCTTCTTTGCCGGAAGATTGTATCCCTCCGTCAGCATGGGAATCGATGTCGGCTGTACATAGTTTCTCCCGAATTTTTCCTTCATTAGCCTCATTTGTCGATCACATTCTGCCCGCATTTGAACCCCTGCATAAGTTTGAATGCAGTTGTCAATACAATTATGGCCCGGCACAAAACAACCGAGCATAGCTGAATTAGCCGCATTGACAATCGCATCGACAGCAAGTAGCGTTATATCACCTTGCCAAACAGACAAACCGTCGCGAATAACAGGAATGTCCTGGAGTCCTATAATCCCCTTCTCCTCAGACCGCTCACGCAAATACGCATCTTGGACAGCCAATACTTCAGCACTCATGGGGCCGGGCATACGAACATTCATAAGACCTCGCAACAATTGCCGTTTTCCGTCTCTATCTGCCGGTACACAGAGCTTTTCATATTCCTTGGCCTCAGCCTTAAAAGCTTCTATTAAAAAATTCAACCGTTCATCCTGCGTCATAACTGTCGCCTCACTTCACTAATGAACAGCCTACTCCCAAATCGTATGTTGTGTATATACTTCAAAACGACGCTCCCTATGATCATCGACAAAGTTCACGTCTATGGTATATCGATTCCACAGTCCGTACGGATGAGTTTGCATTTTAAGGGAAAAGTATTTGTTTCCCTTGTTTTCCTCATAGCTGACAGGGGAAAGGGAAAAAATATCCCTCATATCTTTTTTCTTCAACTCGTCGAGAGATAGGCTCGCAATATATCTGTCGTCTATTTTTACTCGATTAAACATCGCATCTCTTGATGATATACCGAAGCGTGTAACAATACAGTCTTTAACACGCCCCTCATCTTCACGAGCCGGCGTCAAGTTCACATATCCGCACGAATTCCCGTCTTTAACAAGCCCTACTGTCTCGCCATAGTAAAAGTGGTCATTTCTCTTGTTTTTAATAATATCGTTTTCTGTCTTTCCTGAGAAGGAAAATCCTTCATCAAGCAAATCTTGTGCCGTAGTTTGTCCGACTGCAAGATTATATCCGTCTACCTGAACGACCGGAGCCTTCTCGGGAAGTCCCGTTATACTCAATACTAAGGAGCAGACAAAAGCGGACATAAAAATCATGCCCTTCACGGCATTGGCAGCCGCCGACAAACTGAGATTATATGCCCACCTTCCCTTAGAGGGAAGCACCATATCTAAGATGATAGACCCCAAGCCTATGACCATTCTCAGGCCGACGACAATGGCAAACTCCGCATATGTCCAGAACAGAACCCTATCATTCGTAAAATACTTGTCGGAGAAAATAAAATATACGAAAACACTCGCAACCAATATCCCGACGATATAGATATTGACTTCATTTAACGCCGCCCTGTCCGTAGCGTCTTCATATACATCACTTCCCCGTCCTTTTATGGCATGCCCTACTTTATACATCCACTTAGGCACGTCACGACCCTCTCGAACGGCTACGACAAGGCGAATATACAAAAACACGGTAAAAAATAAAGTAAGGCCGGCTATTATAAAAAATCCCAGACTCGAAAGAAAAAAGTTTATAATACTCACCTCAACTTTAACTATTTACCCTGTTATTCAAGACATAACAAAGTCGACTATCGCTTCCTTACCGGCAAGGCGACTGCCTCAGTCGTAGAAAGCATCCATTCCTCTATCGCCTACGGATCTGACTCGTGGGCTTTCCTGACATGGGCGGTTTCATTGTCACTTCAGTCACTTCATTCCCTCACCAACAAGACAACCGCCTCAGTCGTAGACGGCTGCCAATCATGCTTCGCCTTCGGCTTGCATTCTTGGGCCGTCCTGACATGGGAATCGTAGACAACTACCACTCACTTTTCACCTTCAGTTCAAGTTCGTGGGTTGTCTTGATATGGTTAGTTTCATTGCCGCTTCAGTCACTTCGTTCCCTCACCGGCAAGACAACTGACTCAAGTCCCGGTTGCTCTTGCGGTCGCTATCGCTTCCTTACCAGCAAGGCGACTGCCTCAATATGTATCAAGACTTCCCTGATGATAACCCTACATCAAGAACTTAGTCTTAACACTCGTTGCAGGATGGAAAATGGCAAAGGGAATGTCGTATAATGGTGCAGGTCACAGATCGGCGCAAACTAAATCTGTTATCGTTTAAGCGACTTTAAATACTCTTTTTGTTTAGGTGTAATGCGGTTACTTTCACGGGCTTTCTGTATTGCCTTATTGTGAATCCGTCTATCTAACCGATGATCTTCAATGTATTTTATAGTCGTATCCCATTGCTTTGCCAGTGCGGTTGCAAAAAACCACGCAGTCACCATTTGGACATAATACTCTTCACTATGAACAGAAGCGGGTATTTCCAGATACTCAGACCTAAAATCATCATCAAGAAAGTAAGACATTAACATCTCAATTCCAAAGCGGCAAGTATATGTCTTTTCCGATCCTGACCATTCTTTGATTTTTTCCAAAAGCGCCGTTTTATTCTTATTGAAAATTTTAGGAGACATGATATCGCAAACAGCCCAATTATCTACGTAGGGCAAAAAATTATCGATCGCTGCAATACATGCATCATAATCCTTCATTTCAGAAAGAAGCAGTCCGTGGAGCATATTTTCATCATAGTATTTATGCGGCAGATCTCTCAGAAATTTAGATACTTTCGATTCCTTAGCAAGCTTTTTAGCAAGTTTCCTGACCTCCGGAACTCTAACCCCTATAAACAGCTCTCTCGGAATCCCCGGAGTCAGTTTCGCCTGAAAATCTCCATATGAGATATCCTGCAAAGCAAATAACTCTTCTTTGATATTTATTTATTCCACTCTCCAATCAATTCAAATTTATCTATATACAATTATCTTACCTCACAAAATACTTGATTTCCACAGGATTTTGCCTTTTTGTCGGTCTATTTCCCGCGAATTTTTCCTTATTGTTTTTTAAGAGAAACTTCGTTTAATCTACCAGCATTACATGATCTAATAGCTTTGCTGATGATTGTTGAGCTTCCCTTAAAGCATAGACTTAAATATTCTTTTTTTCTCCACTAATATATGCCGCACTTGTGGATCTATACTAAAAAAGCAGACACAGACAGTAACTATTTACTACAATTAAATAGACAGTAAAATGTTTCATTCAGATCATGGAATCCAATACAAAGCCTTCTCTTTCAGGCAGTTATTGGATTCCTTAAATATGGTGCAGTCTTTCTCAAAGAAAGGCTATCCCTATGATAATGCCTGTTGTGAATGTTCCTTCAAATATCTCAAGAAAAAAGAAATTAACTGTAGAACATATAACTCTTTAAATGAACTGCAAATGTTTGTATTTGAATATATTGAAGATTTTACAATTTAAAAAGACAAAATATTTCACTTGATATGTTACCACTCAACGAATGAATTAGGATCATCAGAAAGTAGTAGATTTATAGTAGTTTCTCTACATCCTTTGCCTTCAGCACTTTTCCTGCAGAGACAATTTTGTCATCAATCATAAGGGCGGGCATGCTCATCACCCCATATTCCATAATTTTTCCATATCGGTTATGTACTTAACCTCAGCATGAACTTCCTTGTTTGCTACCGCCTCTTTTACTGACCTCAAAAGTGCCTAGCAACTTTTACAGCCACCACCTAAAACCTTAATATTCATATTTCTTATCCTCCTTTAGCGAAAAATATTTTAACTGTATACGTAAATTATTGTATCAGATATTGTGAAAGCTCTACAATTTTCGTGTGTATTTCTAGAATTGTCTCGATAAAAGCTTCATCACCGGCTCCCGTTGGATCATCCAACCCCCAATCAAATCTCTCAGCGCAAGGAAGAAATGGACAATTAACATTGCAGCCCATCGTGATAACTACATCTACGGGCGGGATATCTGACAGAAGCTTGCTGTACTGCATTTTTTCCATATCAATGCCATATATTTGCTTCATCAAGCGTACTGCATCCTGATTGATCTGAGGTTTTGTTTCTGTTCCGGCAGAATAGCTCTCAAATACATCGGACGCAAGATGTCTGCCTAATGCTTCGGCTATCTGGCTGCGACACGAGTTATGAACACAAGTAAATGCTACTTTCGATTTATGCATTTAATTTTCCTCCTTAAACCAGTAAGTACGCAATGGCATTGAAGCCATATCCGACAATGATGATACCCACTGTACAGATGACTATAAACGTTCCAAGCAGCTTTGGTTTAATCACCTTTTTCAGCATTATGAGAGAAGGAAGGCTGAGTGTGGTAACTGCCATCATAAAGCTGAGAATCGTACCAAGCAATGCCCCTTTTGCCAAAAGGGCTTCGGCCACTGGTATTGTTCCAAAAAAAACCGCCCCTTCGAGGTACAGCGGAGCTTTTTCTTCCAGTCGTCAACATCGGAAAAGTCCTCTTCCGCCTCTGACAACTTCTCGTTTGCGGCAGCCACCTTTACTTCGTCCTGCTGCATAGCAAACTCGCACATTTCCTTAAAAGATTCCTTATCATCAAAATCGCCGAACTTATGGATGCGGACGATATCAAAGGCGTTACAGAGCTTCAGATAGGCGGGATCCTTGGCGTGGTGGGAATACACAAATTTATCCTCGATGATTTCCACCCCCGCCATACTGGATGACGTTATAAGATGCCAGCGGTTCTCATTATCCGTCGGTTCATAGACATCGGAAAGGAAATCCTCCAGCGCTCGGGAGATTGGAAAATAGACTCTATTGAATAGGCCGACCGTTCCATCTTTTGCGAGTGGCTCCTTCACCTTTTCCTTTGTCACCTGATTTGCCTTGCTCTCACGAGACGATGTCGGAAGCCTTGTGGGATCCGTCCACTCCAGGTGAGCGGATAAAATATCATCAGGATTCAGCCAGTCCTTCTCCGTTTCCTTAAACACGAATACGCCGTTTTGCGGAGAGGACGGCCAGTACATCAGCTGATTAGGCTGATAGGAACATTCATCGAAGAAATCGATACCGAGCATCTCAGCAAGATACCTTGATACGGCGACAAACTCTTCCGTTGTCACATCCCTTGTCAGCGGAAACACAAGACGCACCCTCGGATTCTCCGGGGTGCTGGAATGTGTCGTATACAGGCAGGAAGCATAGGGCGCGCTTTTTTCATAATCAGCAAGAAACGTTTTATCGATCCGGTCTCCGTCAAGCGCAATCATGGAACGAAGCTCCACGGTATCCACCTTGCGGCGGCCGCCTCTCAGCACGCCGCCCACAAAGCCTCCGTGGTCTTTTGCGATATCACGCTGCGCCCTGCTCATCTTGGCGTATTCCTCCGCCGACTCCGTTGTGCGAATGGTCACCTTAAGCCGCGCTTTCAAGTCATCATAGCTTATGGTTTTGTTCACCCATTTTTTCGCCTGACGGTTATTCCCATAGGCGATGGCAAGATCCCTCATTTTTCCTCCACCTCCTGGAATTTACTGTTGAAATACCTGACCTTCTGTCTGCGTTTCTTCGCTTTCTCAATTTCAATTCTCATTCCCCGGGTAATTTCGTTTCCAAATACCCAGACCTCCTGGCATTTACCCATCAGGACAATGTCCATGAAAATGGCGATTCTCCTGTCCTCTTCGTCAGTGTCATCCATAAAAGGAAACAGCAGATGCGCCGTCAGCGGAATATTCCCTTTGTCATAGGCATACTTCGCGAAAGCGGCCGCTCTTTTCGTATTCTCTTCCACAGCACCGGAATAAGGCGCGCAAATATATACCAATGGGCGGAAGGCGGGTTTTTCTCCCGCCCTTGCCGTGTTGTTAAAAATTATCTTGCCTTCCATGCTTATGCCTCCTGTTCAATCAGCGGCAGGATTCCTTCATTTTTCAAAAGATCATAAAGGAAAAGTCTGCCTTTCTGCGTCCAGTAGGTATGCATCACGCTTTTCTCCGCATCAATGGCGAACGTCTTGGACTGGGTGTATCCCAGATCCGCGTAGTGCTGATATAAAAGCCAGGTTTTACGGAACTTATACTGGATGCCGAGGTCATGAAGCAGTTCGTTGAATCTTCTTCCGCTCATGCCGTAATCCTTGGCAATCTGCGTAACCGGAACCGTGTTCCTGTTTTGCAAAATCAGGTCATAGTAGCTTGCCTTCGGTTTAAGTTCCGCAATCTGCTGATTCTGAATGGCCGTAGTAAGTTCCAGTTCTTTTCTGCGCTCTCTCTCTTCCTTTAACTGAGTAAGCGCGGCAATGGCGAGATCCGGATTTTCTAAAATCTCATCAATCGCATACATGCCGTGTCTGCGAATCGCCGGAAGAACCTCAGACGTCACCCATCTTTTGAACTTCCTCGCCTTTGGAAGCTGACTGCGAAGGATAAGGCTATAAAGACCGGATTCGTTAATAATGTACATTTCACGATTCTGACCTGAGTCGGTGAAACACCGAGTCAGCTTATCCTCTTCGTCCACATGCCTTTTAAGGGCATCGGATGTGTCTCGGTATCCGAGAATCTCCGCCACATCCTTGCCAACAAGAAAAGGCTCACCATCAATAACGGTTATGCGTACGGAGCCAAACTCCGCATTGTTAAAAACCTGTAATTCATTCATGAGAATTACCTCCTTAATTTTTTTACGGAGGATGTCATTGCCTCCTAAGTGGTAGCCTTGGGAGACGATTAAATCTGACGGTTTTTATAATTTTCTCTAAGTTTTTTCTTTGCCCGCTTCAGTTTCTGCGTGATGTTGTTTTCATCCGCTCCTATGCGAGCGGCGTAGTTGCGAATTGATTCATCATTTAAATAAACTGCTATAAAGGCATCGGCCCATTCCGGCTTTTTGACCAGAATCTTACGCACCCACCGGCATACGGCTTCATAATCTTCTTTCTTTTCGTGTTCTATTTCGTATTTGCGGAAAATGCGGTCATCCGCGACTTCGTCCATTAATGGTTCGGATGAATTGATCTCATCCTCGATGCCGTCTTTTCCGGGCTGCGCCTTGCTGTAGCCGCGATGGCGGTCAAACTTGTGCCAGTTGTTGTATTCAGGCCTATTGAACTGCTCATCAAAAGCTTCCTGGATACGGCGTTCCTTTTCTTCCTGCTCGGTTTCCTCATCCTCAAAACCGAGGCTTACCCACATTTCCTGTGCTGCTTTCTCGTCAAGATTGATTGTCTGAACGCTCTCGTCATAACGTACCTTCAATTTCATCTTTGCATTCCTTTCCGTCCGAGGGCGGTACGGAAGGATGCAAAAAGAGCCTGCGGTTGAAGATGACCACAGGCTCCGTCAGCCGAAAATGGGCGCACGAAACTACGGTGGGAGCATCTTCGTTCCAAACACAGCTTTTATTGCTGTGCATTGAACTCTTATGCATCCCTCCGCCCTTATAGCGCTATTCGGACTAAGAGATTTAATTTGGAAATTTCCCCCGAAGGGGACGGGCGGGCTGATTATCTAATCTGTCACCGCCCATAAATTAAGTGACCTTATTTTTTCTTTCCAGGTCTGGTCTGTGCTAACGCACTTCCGGCTACCGACTTTGAGTCTTTGCCATAGCGTCCATCCTTCAAAATCTTGCTTGCCTTAGAAGCAACAGGTCTTGAAGTCTGCTTACTGTTTCGTGCCATCTCATTCACCTCCATTGCTGTTTCTATTAACAAGATATATGAACAGCTTTTGATTCAACAGACATTTAAAATGTCACTTCACGCCCTCAAAACGCCTGTAAAATGTAGGTTTTCTAAAAATGTCATAATTGCTTATGCCGCCTGTTTCCACATAATACTTGGCTTTCTCAAGGGACATTAATAATGTCCTAAAAAGCAAAAAAAATAGGCCAGGGACTTTTTATCCCTGGCCTTTGCCAATTCTTTATATCGTTTTCGCTTATATATACTAAGCCATTTTTTCACGCAACTTAAACTCCTGCAATTTCTGAGAACGCAAATATACATTGCACTCTTCGATTGTCCCTTTATATAAGACCGTGTATAAATATCTGTACGCACCATCCTGCCTTGTAGCTTTTGGAACTATACCCGCTTTCCTTAACAAGTCTTCTGTCAGCCACGGGTGAAGATGTAGTCCAATGCAAAGAGCCGTTACCGTTTTAAGTGTCTTTTCTTTTTCTTCTTTCTGACGATACTGCTTTATTGTGCTAAGACTTACCCACGACTCCTGTGATAACAATTCCTCCGTATAACCTTTTCTTTCCATATGGCTTTTTAGTGAACCCGAGAAACTCCCTGGAAGATTCATAATGATTTTATTAAGCCTGTCAATTTCTTTATTGATCAGTGTTGATTCCTTGTTTTGTTCTACTTCGGTTTGTGCACCAACAACTGGAAAAGCCTTTTCCAAAAAGCTTGCTGATTGAATTAGAATGTCAAGCGTGCTGCTTATAGTTACAGAAAGCGGTTGGCTCTCAAACTCATTTATATAATGAATCCCTACGCAACAATTAGAAATGTGTCTTCTTGCATGTGCCGTCAGATGATTTGTTTTGGGAGTAATAAACTCTTTCAGATTTACTACAAGATGGCGGTCTATCAAACGGATGACATCAAGATCCATAAGCACAGCAAGCCGAGGCTCTGAATAATAAAGATTCAGAACCTCAGACTCGGTAAGTTCGTAATTGACTTTATCACATTCCGAGTTTGTTACGCGATATACTTCCCGCTGCTTGGATATCACCCTATGCTGTCCTCCTCAATGTGAACATGTTCTCTGACTTCATTCTTGAGACGTACATTCGAATAAACGAAACCTCTCTGCTGTAATTGCTGTGTAACCTCATTATAAACAGGAGCCTTTCCTTCTGGATCTCGGATAGTCAGAAGGATACAAAATTCCTGCTCAAGCACTTCTCCGGTATCTCTTGCCTCTCGCTCAACCGCATCTCTGAAAAGGCCCTCAACCTTCATGTACCATTTCCTGCTGCCATCCAGATAATTTCTGCGGTTAGCTTCCGTCATCTCATCCAGATTAACTGCATATTTCTTTACGGGATAGTACTTCTGTCCAAGTTTCAGAAGGGTGCGTTCTCTACCGAAAACCTCTCCTTCCAACACATCAAAAACTTTGCTACTGTAAAGGCTGTCTTGAATAATATTTTTTGCATCCTTAGCACCATAAGGATTTCTAACGGTTCGCTTAGTTGTATCTCTCTCCTGTATATCTTCCATTGTTCCGAAGGCAACGTTGATATTCGACTGGCAATATTCTGCAGCCTCAGATGATCTCAAAATTGGTGCGCTTACCATTGTAACGGTTATCTGTCCATGATATCTGCCATCAGATCCAATCAGGCTATCAGCAAATGGAAAATCGAGAACATCAATAAACATTCCCTTTTGTAGAGTGTCCCTCAGAACAAGCGTTATCTCATTTTCCGAATTATAAAGTATATCTCCCGTCCCCTTGGGCATACCGAAACCCATGTATTTCTTCTTATCGTCCATTGTCATCTTATCTCCGGCAGGATATACGGAATTATGGATCATAAGGGCTTTTATTAGCAGTGGATCAAAATCGCCATCCAAAAGGAAATCTAATTCCGCAGCAATTCGTGCTACCCAAGGCGTGGAAAAACTGGTGCCTGGCGCATTTGTTGGAATACCGGAAGCATCGAATGCCTTAACTCCAGTTGTTGTCATTCTGCCATCAGGGAGCTTACCTGCGTTACCACCATAAGCAACAAGGTCTGGCTTTATGATATATGAGGGTCCAGGGCCTTTTCTGCTGAACGGAGAAGGCATATCAATTTCTGCAAAATCGTATTTACCTTTCGCATTTGCAATAGACCCAACAATGATAGACCGCACTGAGTCCGCCATTTTGGCAACCCTCTCAGTGCCTCCATTCATAAAAGCCGTACTGTTTCCGACCGATTTAATGATCAGCACATGGTTTTCATCTTCTATGTTGTCCAGTGCCATACCGTATTCTGAGAAAGAATTGGTATCGCATTCTTCGGTCGTTCCTGCAGACATCGTCCAAATCTTTATATCCGGGTGACGCTCGATTGCGTCACGGACATTGTCTATCAAATCTTCAGGATACACATTCTCTTTCTTTAGATTAGGAGCGATTACAGCCTCAAGCATCATCACCCCATCTGTAGAAGAATAATCCGTATTATTTAACTCATCGCTATATTCCAGAATAGAAGCAACTATTGAACCGTGGCTTTTGTCCTGCAGACTCGCTTCGTAATATTCTTCAGACTGACTAAGAAGCCAGGGGGAAAGATATCCGTTTTTCTGAATGCCGCTGTCAAGGACACCAACAACAGGATATTTTTTCCCTTCAACAGGACGTTTTACCGCAGGAACGGACATAGCATCAAATGAATCCAGATCCGCACGAATTGGTATCGCCTCTTCAATAGATTGGACACCCTCAAAATTACGAACGGTCTCCATTTCTTCCAGACAATCAAGACTAACCCTATATAGTCTCATGTCAGATGAATACCGTGTTTCTCTGTCGATTGTAATTCCATGTGCAGCACATTGATTCTTAAACAACGTCTGGGCTAACTGATTCCTGTGAGCATCCTGATAATTAATCAGTACCACACGATAGGCTTTGTTTTCCGGATTATAATCACCACTCCACGCTTCAAAAGGCTCGATATCAGCAATCGAAGAAATGATCTTTGCAGAGCCTTTCGTATCCTGCAAGGCCCTGTTGATATTTGAAATCAGTTCGTCTGTTGCTACAATGGATAGTAGCCTTCTTGTTTCTTTTGGTTCTTCCTTCTTGGGCTCCATACGGGATGAATCAACAGCTGCGGTTTCGGATTTCAGCTTTCTATCAGGCTCAATACCTATAACGTTGGCGTTGCTGTCACTATTGAGAAGATCAACGATAGCTTTTCTATGAGTCTTTGCGAGAGCTTCCTCGGTTACGGCTGTGGTCATAACCATTGGAAGTGCATGTTCCTCATTTTTATGTATCTCGAAATTGGCGGCAACCTTTGATAGACCGATTGTAAGATGCTGAGAGTGAGCAGCGAGTTCCCCATCTTTCAAGACCCACTTGGGAGGCTTATTATTACCACCGGCTTCTGTAAGTTGCTCGTCAATTTTTCTCTTCTCAAAAAATTTGATTGGCAATAGCTTATCCATTATTTATTCACTCCCTTCCCCAGAAAATTTCTAACTTGTCTTTCGGATATGGAGTAATATCTTGCGATCTGCTTTTGTGCAACACCGTTGTCATATAAAAACTTAACCGCTTCCTCCTGATTATAATTCCCGTGCCTCTTAAAAAGAAAAACTTCAACCAGATAATCAGCACATTCAATCTCTGTTTTATCTTTAAGAACAGCTTTTTTTAATACATTTTGAACAATATCTTTTATATCTGAATACGCCAGATTTTCCATGGAGTCCGTAATAGTTCTCCATTGTGGTTCATTGATGCCACTTTCATCGGCGACCTTAGGGAACTGATCTATAAATTTACGTATCTCTACATTTCCAGGTTTAGGAAGTTCAATAACAGCCTGAAATCTTCTCCAAACAGCGGAATCTAACATTTGAGCGTGATTTGTAGCAGCAATCAAAATACTATCCTGCGAAAAGTCGTCAATATTTTGAAGCAGGCTATTAACAACTCTCTTTAGTTCACCAAGTTCATGAGCATCATCCCTTGCCTTTGCAATAGCATCAAATTCATCAAGAAATAAAATGCAGGGTTGTTTTTTCGCAAAATCAAAAATACGGTGTATGTTCTTCGCAGTATTTCCTAAAAGAGAAGATATTAGAGTATCGAATCTCGCAGTAACGAGCGGCAATTTTAGTTCCGCGGCAAGATACTTTGCCGCACTCGTTTTTCCACATCCCGGAGGACCATATAGCAATAGAGTGCTACGAAACTCAAGTCCAAGAGATATCATCTTGCTTTTATTTTGGATTGTATCTCTGAAATCATTTAGCATGTTCTGTGCAGAGTCACTTAAAATTAGATTATCGACACCGGGGGCGTAATCAATATCTGCAATATCAAGTCGGCTTTCCTGATCCACCGGCATGGCTGTCAATGCATCCATAGCAGTATGGCCATTTCCCATCTTTTCCAGTACGGATAAAATTCTGCTGCTCGCACGCTCTTCTCCATCGCCGCTTAACTTTTTTGCAAGAAGACGTGAATAGCTTGCCACTTTCGTTGGATCTTTTCTCAAGCCGGCTTCTATGATTTTGGTAATCTCAGTATAGTACATAGAGGCCTCCTTTCGGCTGAGGTGATAATATCATAATATCGGAGCGTTGTCAATAATATCGGAGCATTTTAACGATTTTCGGAGCGTTATTGCTTTTAATCGTAGCGTTACGATTTTGTGATTCTTCACACAATAAAAGCCGAAACAAAATGTCTCAGCTTTTAATGATAATATCTGTTTATATCTCTTTAAATTTTTCTTCTGATCGTAAAAAATCTTCTATCTGACTCAACACCTCATCAGAGTATTGTTCCTGCCTCATCATCTGTTTTATCGTGCATTCCCAAATGATCAACGTTTTAATTCCAGCAGCTTCAAGTTCGGTTCTGACCGTCTGATCCCTCTCTACATTTTTCTGAAACTTGTCTGTCCAAAATTCAATTCTGCTTTTTGGCATGTATGCATATCTACACCCATTATGCCTGTGCCAGAAACAACCGTGAACAAAGAGTGCCGTATTATATCTTGCAAGCCATGCATCCGGATGTCCCTGCACATTTTTCACATTCTTCCGGTATCGATATCCCTTTGCAAACAGCTTCCTTCGTAGCCAGATTTCCGGTTTTGTGTCTTTACTACGAATTCTCGCCATGTTAAGACTCCGTTCTTCAGGGGATTTGATATCCGCCATCAGATAATACCTTCCATTTCCCTCACATAATTCACAAACCTACCAAGAGTCCATATGCGATCCCGCTTTTCCTTCGGATATGCTGAATGATAAGCTTTTGGAACAACAAGAATTACTTTCTCGGCCTGCATTTCATCCATCTGCGCCGCCGATATACCCTGTTGCATAGTACAAAGATATTTACTCTCATCGCGAAGTCTGTCTGCCTCATTAAGTATTTGTCGCCATCTGTCCTTACAGGTGGTTTTGGCTGCCAGTGTGCAGAGTTTCTCAATTTCAAACGTCATATCATGATATGCTTCCTCTGACGGGAATAGAAAGTCCGGCTTTTTATTTCCCTCTGTAACAGCCTGTGCTGCATATTGTATTCTGTTCTCATCAAAAATTGCAGAGAGATGATGCTCGAGGCTCTTTCCGGCACGGCTTTTTCGCCGGTTCAACACACGGTTTGCCATGATAACAAAATCATCAACCGAGGCAAACCCACCGGCTACAACATCCCCATACCTCGCATGTTCAATAGCCCGGAAGAGTGTATATTCCTGATCCGTCCATCGCAGAAGAATGGAGTCAGGATCTTTTACCGCGAGCATTTGATTCAAATACACCTGATTCTGGATGATTCTTGCTGCCTGTGACATTTCTGCTGATGCAGGAAAGTCCACCTTCAGTGTTTCAATAAACGAATCTATAGCCTGTTTTTCCCGAATTTCAGGGCTTACTCGATTAATCTCTATTGGCCTGTTTGTCTCTGCTGGAGTTAAGCCAAACGCATCAAGGAACTGCTCAATGTCATCATCTGTATTCAGAATATACCCGCGATACTCTTCTTCTGAATCCTTCACCATGACAAAAAGGGCCCCAGTGAACTCTGCTGAAAGCGGCGATTTTCCTCTTCCAAAACCCGTTATTCTCAGTTCGTTTTTACTTTCATACTAGGTAAAAGTACAGTCTGTAACGTAATCTTCCTGCCAGCGAATCCGACCATATTTCTTAAGAATATGATTTTCCCGCATTTCATCATCCGTCCAGAGCATGGCCTTAGCGGATTTTGAAATCAAAATCCCAGACTGATGACCGCCTGTCTCACCACTGTCATTTGCTGAAAGGAACTTGCAGTATGAAGGACCGCCGCTCAGCACAGCACCGATTGCTTTTGTCGTAATTTCGTTATTCATGCCATCACCGCCACTTTTCTTCCATTGGTTTCATCAGTTTCGTAAATGAGTGCAGCCCTCTGATCCTGTTGTTTTTTCTTCTTCTTTTCAGCATCAAGTTCCTTCATTTTATCCACAACAAGCTGTGCGACATTAGCCATCAACGGGACGACAACAGAATTTCCAAACTGTTTATACGCCTGCGTATCAGAAACCGGAATAATAAAATCATCCGGAAATCCCTGGAGTCTTGCACACTCCCGCGGAGTCAGTCTTCTTGGGTTTTTTCCTCTCTGCTCAATCAGGATCTCTGATCCATCCTTATAATAGCGGGCGGATAATGTTCTTGACACACCGTTTGGATCAGCGATGCCGTAACCAAATCCGTTGCCTGCAGCACGGTGTTTTGCCGCATAATTCTGAAGATATGTCCAAAGTTTATCTGTCAGTGTGTATTTGTCGTCTACTTTTGTTTCAAGAATTGCTTTTATTGCAGGCTTTGGATTAACAGGTGCAATGCTAAAGCGGAAGCCAATATCTCTTCCATATCTCTTCCTGTCAAAACCTACAATCAAAATACGTTCCCTGTGCTGTGGAACATAGTTCTGCCCATCAAGTACGGCATGGAATACTTCATAGTCCAATTCTTCAAGGGCTTCGGTAATAACTTTGAATGTTCTGCCCCTGTCATGGCCTTTAAGGTTCTTCACGTTCTCCAGCATAAACGCTTTAGGTCTCTTGGCCTTAAGAATCCGACAAATATCAAAGAAAAGGGTTCCCTGGGTCTTATCCTCAAACCCGGTCGCTCTTCCAAGACTTTGCTTCTTTGATACGCCGGCAATTGAGAAAGGCTGGCAGGGGAAGCCTGCAACAAGAATGTCATGATCAGGTATACTGTTTTCGTCCACTTTAGTAATATCGCCATCCGGCTGTTCTCCGAAGTTTGCAAAATAAGTCTGCTGACTGTACTTGTTCCACTCGTTGGAGTACACGCAATGACCTCCAGCCTGCTCATAAGCAAGTCTCATGCCTCCTATTCCCGCAAAAAGGTCAATAAAAGTAAAATCAGCTTCTGGCTGAACATCCCTCATTTCACGTGTCAGGAACTGCATAAGTGCTGTAGAAACCGCATCCTGCATTGAAATATTAGTATCATCGTTATATTTGGAAATAGCCTCATAGACTGCATCATCCAGTCTGACATGTATCTGTTTCGCCATTTATGTCCACTCCTTTATTATGGGGATTTAATTTGTATTAGTTCTTTCCCAGCATACCAGAAAATTCCCCATTATTCAAGACGATGGATTTAATTTGGTATATTTTATTTCCCCTATATCCGCCCGCAGAAAATCCCCGGATACATGACAACAGTTCTGTAGTCTCAATACGGCAAAAAGCAGTTCTGTAGTTACAACCCTCATGTTTCCAGTAGTCAGAACTGTTGTCAAACGGTCTAAAAAAGGGATTCCGATCACCCGCCCGAATCCGGGCAGTTCTTCGGAATCCCTTGATTTCAAGGCTATTTGTGTGCTATTAGACCTTTACTCTTGACATCAAACAGGCAGTCTCCACATGATGGGTTTGGGGGAACATGTCGACGGGTTGAACTTTTTGTGTTTCGTAGCCTCTCGTTTTCATGTATGCCAGGTCTCTTGCCAAGGTCGCCGGGTTGCACGACACGTAGACGACGCGTTTCGGTCTGACGCTTGCAATGGCGTTCAGAACTTTTTCCTCACAACCCGCTCGGGGGGGATCGATGACAATGACATCGGGTTTTACACCGCTTCTCAACAGTTCGGGAAGTTTATACGCCGCATCGCCGCACATAAAGTGAGCGTTCTTCACTCCGTTGTCCCGTGCGTTTTTTACGGCGTCGCGAATGGCCGGTTCGACGATTTCAATGCCGTAGGCAAACTTGGCTCTTTCGGCTAAAAAGAGGGTAATGGTTCCTGTACCGCAATATACGTCCACTACCGTTTCATTTCCTTTAAGGTCCGCATAGGACAGAGCCGTATCGTAGAGTTTTTGAGCCTGTTCGCTGTTTACCTGAAAGAAGGATTGAGCCGATATTCTGAAACTCAAGTCGCCGATGGAGTCGGAAATAGTCGGACTTCCGTAAATGACCTTCGTCTTGTTTCCCAAGATGACATTCGTATGGCGAGAGTTAATGTTCTGAATGACGCTCGTTAGCCCCGGCACATCTTTGCGCAACATTTGCACAAGTTCTTTCATATGCGGCACCATGGGTACGGCCGTGACGATACAAACCATGATCTCACCCGAATGAACGCCGGTTCTGCCCATAATATGACGGATCATTCCCGTCCCTTTGTCTTCGTCATAGGCGGGAATTTTATATTCCTTCATCCACTGCCGAACGACGGGAATGATTTCGTTATTGCCCCCTTTTTGAATGGGACAGGCATCAATGTCGATAATGCGATGCGACTTTTCGGCAAAGCAGCCGATATGAAGGCTTCTTTTATCGCCCCCCACAGGTAGCTGCATCTTATTGCGATAGGCCCACGGGTCATCGGCTCCCAGCGTCGGCAAGACGGGAACATCTTTTAACTTGCCGATCCGTTCAACCGCATCCTGTACTTGTTGCCGTTTTTCCGCCAATTGTCCTTCGTACGACAGATGCTGTAACTGACAGCCGCCACATTCGGCATAAACACTGCAAGGCGGTTTTACCCTGTGTTCCGACGGCTTTTGCACCTTCTCTAAACGCCCCGTCGCATATTGTTTCTTTACAAAGGTAATCCGTGCCGTCACCGTTTCTCCCGGCAAGGCTCCGTCTACAAAGACCGTAAAGTTTTCCACTCGTCCCACGCCCTCACCGTTTGACCCGAGACGCAAAATATCGATAGTATATGTTTTTCCCTTTTCTACAGGAACTTTAAATTTTTCCGCCATAACTACTCCCGTTTACCCATCTATTATATCGGCAACAACCGATTCTTTTTCAGTAGGCTCTGTTTCTTCTATCTGAAAGGCCACACGTACCCGTTCTTCATATGCAGACGTATCAGCCCCCTCACCCCCGTATAGGGTACATAAGAGGTCGCCTGCTTCCACCTTATCATATACTTCTTTATGCAAGGCGAGGCCTGTATACAAGTTGATAACATCATCCTTGTGAGCCCTACCGGCACCCGTTTCCATGGCGATCTCACCCAAGGCTCTGCCGTCTACATGCACGATAAAGCCGTTCTTTTCAGCTCGTATGTCTCTTGCATTTACTCTTTTTGTCAGAGGACGCACGCCTATAAAGGACGTATCTCCCCCTTGTGCTTCTAAAAACTCCTTAAATTTTTGAAGGCCCGACCCGTCGTTGATGTGTTCTTGTAAAATCGTCCGACCTTCTTCGGCTGTAGCAACGAGTCCCGCCGACTTCAGCATATAGGCACCGACAGTAAGAACCACTTCTTTCAGCCTTTTACCGCCTCTGCCTGAAAGAACGTCGACGGCTTCATCAATTTCCAAGCTGTTGCCGATACTCATGCCTAACGGCGCATTCATAGATGTCAGGACAGCCGTCGTAGGTTTTCCTGACGCCACGCCGATATCCACCATGGCTCGTGCCAATTCAAAGGCCCGTTCCTTCGTTTTCATAAAAGCTCCGCTACCGTATTTTACATCCAGGACAATAGCATCCGCTCCGCCGGCAAGCTTCTTACTCATAACGGAGCTTGCAATAAGCGGTATACTTTCTACCGTCCCCGTTGCATCTCGCAAGGCATACAAAAGCTTATCGGCCGGTGCCAATTCTCCCGACTGTCCGATGACGGCCAAGCCGATACGATTGACTTGATTGAAGAATTCTTCCTTTGATAAGGTAATGCGAAATCCCGGTACGGATTCAAGTTTATCCAAGGTACCGCCCGTAAATCCAAGCCCGCGGCCGCTCATTTTCGCTACCTTCACACCTGCCGCCGCAACAAGAGGTGCCACGATGAGGGTTGTCGTATCGGCAATGCCGCCCGTACTGTGCTTATCTACCGTAACGCCTTCAATGGCCGACAAATCAACGACATCTCCCGAATTGCGCATAGCCTCCGTAAGAGCCGCTGTTTCTCTTTCATTCATACCCTTCAGGTACACAGCCATAAGCCACGCCGCCGCCTGATAATCTACAACTCGGCCTTGCGTATAGTCTTCTATAAATTTTTTAATTCGAGACGTACTCTGCTCCTTGCCGTCCCGTTTTTCTTCTATAAAGTCGACAGGCCACATAGTCCGTCCCTCCTCCGGTTACTATTTCAAGTCATTCAAAAAAGAAGTGCCGAAAGGCAACTTGCCCGCATCAAAGTTATCCATAATCGTTTGACCCAAGTCGGCAAAGGTCTTGCGCGTTCCCAAATCCGTACTTTCCGTAAGGCCCGGACTGTACGCAACGAGAGGAACCTCTTCTCGCGTATGGTCCGTACCCGACATAGTCGGATCGTTGCCGTGATCGGACGTAATCATCAAGAGTTCGTCATCTTGCAACAAGGGTAAGAGTTCTCCTAACATGGCATCGAAGTCTTCCAGGCACTGTGCATATCCTTGAGCATTGCGCCGATGACCGTACATACTGTCGAAGTCGACAAAGTTGGCCATAAGCAAGCCTTCCTTGTCTCGATGCCTTTTCAATTCGCGAATAAGAAAATCCATATCTTCCCGATTATTTGCCGTATGATAACTTTCCGTAAGGTCGATATGAGCATAAATATCACCGATTTTACCGACGCCGATGACTTTATATCCATTTTCTTTTAAATAGGAAAAGACCATTTTCCGCTCCGGCAGACGACTGTAATCTTGACGATCTCCCGTACGCACGAAATTCCCCGGTTCTCCCACAAAGGGACGGGCAATAACACGCCCCACTTCGTACGGCCCTACGCATACTTCCTTACGTGTCACTTCGCAAATACGGTAGAGTTCTTCCAGGGGAATGACATCCGTATGAGCCGCAATCTGAAAGACACTGTCTGCCGATGTATAGACAATGGGCTTTTTCGTCTGTATATGTTCAGGACCGAGGCGAGCAATAATTTCCGTTCCCGACGCCACTTCGTTACCGAGCCATCCATGGCCCGTTTGTTTCGTAAACGCATCCAGTAAGTCTTGCGGGAAGGCGTCGTAAAAGACGGGGAAAGGATTTTCCACGGGATTTCCCATAAATTCCCAGTGGCCGCTCGTCGTATCCTTGCCGTTGGAGATTTCTCTCATACGTCCGTACGAACCGATGATTTTCACGCCTTCAGGATGAATGTGTGTCGCCTTTTCCCAACCGAGGCGGCGCAGATTCGGTATCTTAAGACCACCCGGCACGGCTTCATCAATATGCTTTAACGTATCGGCTCCTTCATCACCGAAGCGTTCGGCATCGGGAGCTCCGCCGGCACCGACACTGTCCGTTACGATGACAATTATTCTTTTAAAACGTTTCATAATGTCCCCCTGCCCGCTTATTTTCCGAGCATGTACTTACGAGCCTTGAAGAAGCAGGCAATGGTCTTCGAGTCGACGATTTCATTATTGTCAATCATCTTTTCCACTTCTTCAGGCGTGTAATATTCAATATTCATAAATTCATCTTCATCCAAATGCTGAGTCCCTTTTTTCAGATTCCGTGCCGCATATAAGTAGAGACATTCATCCGAAAAACCCGGTGACGTATACACATGTCCCAAAGGAATAAGCTCACCCGTAACGCCCGCTTCTTCTTCCAGCTCACGAGCTGCACAATGCAAAGGATTTTCTTCCTTACTGTCTATTTTCCCCGCCGGAATTTCCAAGAGTACCTCATCCGGTGCATACCGATACTGGCGCACGAGAATGATCTTTCCCTCCGGCGTAATCGGCAAAATGGCACAAGCCCCTTTGTGACGTACCACTTCTCGCGTCGAAGTCTGATCTGTATCGTTAATACGTACTGTATCCAAAGTCAGATGCAATACATGTCCTTTAAAAATATCTTGACTGTCTATCATTTTTTCCGTACTGATACTCATGTGTCTCCCCCTTTACAATACAAAAAAGGCACTACACTGTTATTATACAGTAGAGTGCCTCTTTCCGCTAACTTATTTACCTGTACTGCCGATGCCGCCCGTCCGCATTCCCGATGCGGCGTCTTCATCGACCGTTAAGTATTTCATAAAAATCCCCTGACCTATACGATCACCCTTTTCAACCGTATAGGGCGTATCACCCGTGTTGTAGTAGGCAATCATAATATGCCCTTCATTGTCGGGGTTATTATAGTAATCGCTATCCACAATGCCCGTGCTGTTAGCAAGCATGAGTCCTTTTTTAAAGGCCAAGGATGAGCGAATAAAGACGGACAGATATTCGTCATCGCCCATATAGGCCTTAAGACCCGTAGGAACGACGGTTACGGCATGAGGTGCCAAGACCTTCGTTTCTGCCGCTTCCAAATCATAGCCCGCACTTTTAGCCGTCTTCCGGGACGGTATGTGGATACCTTGTCCAGCATAAGCCGAAACGATTTCAAATCCGCGCTGTCTCATCATTATCTCCGATGACCGTCTCTGTGACCGCGATTGCCTCTGTCGCCGCGATCACGACTCTTGAAGTCGCCGTCTTCGCCCGTCAATACGACCTTACGGGACAGGTTAATGCGTCCCTGACTGTCGATTTCCACGCATTTAACGACAATTTCATCGCCTACGTTGACAACGTCTTCTACCTTTTCCACCCGTTCCGTCGCAAGCTGGGAAATATGAACCAAGCCTTCTTTACCGGGCAGAACTTCTACAAAGGCACCGAAGGCCATAAGGCGCGTAACCTTGCCGACATACGTTTCGCCGACTTCTACGTCCTTCGTCAGATTTTCAATCCATTCCTTGGCCTTAGCCCCGCCTTCTCCGTCTACGGAAGCGATGTATACGAGTCCCGTATCGTCAATGTCGATTTTGGCACCCGTTTCTTCCGTAATCTGTTTAATCATCTTGCCGCCCGGCCCGATGATATCACGAATCTTGTCGGGATGTACCTGCATGGTAATAATACGCGGTGCATAGGGAGATAATTCCTTACGCGGTGCGTCGAGGACCGCCAACATCTTATCCATAATATGAAGGCGTCCTTCATGAGCCTGTTTCAAAGCCGTATCAAGGATTTCACGACTGAGGCCTTTGATTTTAATATCCATTTGAATAGCCGTAACGCCCTTTGTCGTGCCGGCTACCTTGAAGTCCATATCACCCAAAGCATCTTCCATGCCTTGAATATCCGTCAAAATCGTGAAGTCGTCATCCTTCGTTACAAGCCCCATAGCTACGCCCGAAACGGGAGCCTTAATGGGAACGCCCGCATCCATAAGCGCCAACGTACTGCCGCAAACGCTGCCCATAGAGCTGGAACCGTTGGATTCGAGAACTTCCGACACGACGCGAATAGCGTACGGGAACTCTTCTTCCGACGGCATCACCTGAGTAAGAGCCCGTTCGGCCAACTTACCGTGACCTATTTCACGACGACCCGGACCGCGGGAAGAACGAGTTTCACCGACGCTAAAGGACGGGAAGTTGTAATGGTGCATGTAACGGCGTTCCGTTTCCGTACCGACACCGTCGATATGCTGAGCTTCCGACAAGGGTGCCAAGGTAGCAAAACTCAGAATCTGTGTTTGTCCGCGCGTAAACAGACCCGTGCCGTGAGTACGCTTGAAGAGTCCTACTTCACATGATACGGGGCGAACTTCGTTAACCTTACGGCCGTCGGGACGAATCTTGTCGACAGCAATCATGTGACGAACGATTTCTTTAATCATCTTCTGTGTAATCGTTGCCACATCGGCCTGATTATCCGGATAAATGTCGGCAAAGTGTTCGTAAATATCCGCTTCAACGGCATTCATCTTTTCTTCACGAGCCATCTTATCGGCATCGAAAATAGCTTCCTTCATCTTGGCTTCGCCATAGGTATGAATAGCTTCCACAATATCTGCAGGCAGTTCTTTTTCAACAAATTCCTGCTTCGGTACGCTGATTTCATCGAGGAAAGACAGCTGGAATTCAACGACCTTGCGAATTTCTTCATGAGCAAACATGATAGCATCGAGAATATCGCTTTCCGGTACTTCTTTAGCGCCGCCTTCAACCATGAGAATAGCGTCTTTTGTGCCAGCTACGACAATATCCATGTCGCTCTTTTCACTCTGTTCCACTGTGGGGTTAATAATAAAGTTGCCGTCTATACGACCGACACGAACGCCTGCAATCGGACCCGCAAAGGGAATGTGAGACATGCATAAGGCGACGGATGCACCGATCATAGCCGCAATTTCCGGAGCGTTATCATGGTCGACTGCAAAGTCATAGGCTACAACATGTACGTCGTGACGATACGTTTTCGGGAACAAGGGCCGAATAGGGCGGTCAATAAGGCGAGCAAACAAGGTCGCCGATTCAGGCGGTTTGCCTTCTCTTTTTATAAAGCCGCCGGGAATCTTGCCAACAGCATACATTTTTTCTTCATAGTCTACAGTTAAGGGGAAGAAATCCGCATCTTCACGTGCTTCTTTCGATCCTGTTGCCGAAACGAAAACGGCCGTATCGCCGTAACGTACCAAAGCGGCACCGCTAGACTGTTTTGCCAATTTACCGACTTCCACGGTAAGAGGTCGACCGGCAAAATCCATTTGGAATATTTTTTCTTCCATTCCCTTTCCTCCTTATATCTACTATCCAAAAAAGAGGCTGATGTGTCTATACATCAGCCTCAGTTCGTGCAATTATTTACGCAGGTTGAGTTTTTCGAGAATAGCACGGTAACGTTCCAAGTCATGTTTTTGCAAGTATGCAAGTAAGTTACGGCGCTGGCCGACAAGTTTCAACAAACCGCGACGGGACGCATGGTCCTTTTTATGACTGCGAAGGTGGTCCGTCAAATAAAGGATACGGCTCGTAAGGAGCGCGATCTGTACTTCCGGAGACCCCGTGTCTTTTTCGTTTGTGCCGAATTTGGCAACAATAGCTTGTTTTTCTTCTACGCTTAACATTGTAATTCCTCCTGTAATATAAAATTCACCAAGCACTGCGTGTTCGTCGGAGTGATCGATACACCCGGTGCCCGTACGACATGGCTTATTATACACTACAAGGCTCTGCCTGTAAAGGCAGAGCCTTGTTGTTATTATGCAAAATAAGGCTAACGAAGTTTTGCCCCGGCTTTTTCTTGTAATTCTTCAAGAATGTCCGTAACGGGTTGTTGAATATCCGCATCGGACAAGGTCCCTTCAGCAGAACGGAAGGTCAAGGCGAAAGCAAGGCTTACAAAACCGCGAGGAACCTGTTCTCCTGAATATACGTCGAAGAGATGTACGCCTTCTAAATACTGACCGCCTTTTTCTCGAATAATATTCAGCAAGTCGGCATGCTTGGCACTGACCGGAACGAGTACGGCCAAGTCACGGGTAAGAGCCGGGAACTTGCCTACCTTGTGATAATCGGGAATGAGGTTGATTAAAGGCAAGAGGTCCTTCAAGTACATTTCAAAGACATATACGGGGCCCGCAACATCGTAGTTGTCGACGCACTGCGGATGAAGTTCGCCGAAACGGCAAAGAACCGTGTCGCCTACAACATATTCAGCCGCCTTACCGGGGTGTAAGGGGGCATAATCGGAGGCCCGCAACTGTGCATGAATGCCCAAGCTTGTCAGAACGGCTTCCATCAAACCTTTTACGTCGTAGAAATCAAATCCTTCCGCTTTATACGGCCAGCTTGCCTGTGTTCGATTCCCGTATAAAAGGCCCGTAATTTCTCTGTTTTCATCAACCAATTCCGTAACGGGAAGACTCTTGGGACGATACGTAGATGCAATTTCATAAATAGCCACGCGGTCATTTTTTACCGCCTGATTGCGTACAAGTACGTCCATCAAAGACGGAAGCAAGGTTGTTCTCATAAGAGGGAATTCTTCCGTAATGGGATTCAATATAGGCACGGCCTGATAATGAGCATCGTCTTCTTTAAAGAGGAGTTTTTTCAGCGAATCGGCACTCATAAAGCTGAACGTTACCGTTTCATTCAAACCGCTGCGACTCAAGACGGACGAAATATGTTCCCGAACGGCATGTTCAAATCCTTCCTGGCCTTCCGAAATATTACTGAGAGGACGGGTGGATTGAATGTTCTCATATCCGTAAATACGAGCTACTTCTTCTGCAATATCGGGCATTTCCGTGCAGTCGATACGCCATGTCGGTACAACAGCCGTCAATACCTTGTCGTGTTTTTCCGTCGTAAAGCCCAAGGTTGCCAAGATGGAAATCATATTTTCTTCCGAAATATCCGTACCGAGGAAGTCATTGACTCGCTGTGCTGTAAAGTCGATGCGGCGAACTTCCTGAGGACGTACATATTCATCAATAACGCCGGCCGCTACTTCGCAAGCCCCCATTTGTTGCAACAACTGAGCCGCCCGGTTAAGGGAGTGTACACACCCTTCCGAATCGAGGCCTCGTTCAAAACGAGCCGACGCTTCGGAACGAAGCCCTAAAGCACGGCCGGTCTTACGAATGGAAGAACCCTTAAAAGATGCACATTCCAAGACAACCGTTGTCGTTTCTTCCGTTACTTCCGAATCAAAGCCGCCCATAACACCGGCAACACAGCTTGCCTTTTCAGCGTCGGCAATGACCAGCATATTTTCCGTCAGTTGCCGTTCAACCTGATCCAAGGTCGTAATCTTTTCGCCCTTCTTTGCTCTTCTGGCAATGAGTTCATGTCCGGCCAACTTATCGTAATCGTATGCATGTAAGGGAATGCCGAATTCAATCATGACATAATTCGTTACGTCGACGACATTGTTAATAGGACGAACGCCGGCTTTACGCAACCGTTGCTGCATCCAAAACGGCGACTTGCCCACCTTGACGTTATAAAACATGCGGGCCGCATAGCGAGCACACAGTTCCGAATCGTCAATGGTTACCTTCAATTTCCCGTCAATCTTTTCACTGCCTTCTTGTACTTCTACTTGCGGCAACTTGGCTTCCTGTCGGGACAACACGGCAAATTCACGGCTTAAGCCCACCATGCTGAAGCAATCGGCCCGGTTCGGTGTCAATTCGTATTCATATACGACATCACGCAACCCCGTCTGAGCTACGGCATCAACGCCCACAGGTGTATCTTCCGGTAAAATCCAGATCCCCGACCGTTCTTCCGGTAAGAGAAGACTGTCGTCCAATCCCAATTCATGAGCCGAACAAAGCATACCTTCCGACGTTTCACCGCGGAGCTTCGACTTTTTAATTTTCACACCGCCGGGTAAATGAGCTCCGTGTACGGCAACAGGCACGATTTGTCCTTCCCGTACATTCGTAGCGCCCGTAACGATGGTCAGTTCCTTATCTCCCATATTAAGAGTGCAAATAACGAGCTTATCCGCATTGGGATGCGGCACGATTTTTGTAATCTTACCTGTAATGACATTTTGTATATCTTCGCCCCAATATTCCACCTGTTCTACAGGAATGCCGGCAATGGTCAAAACATCGGCAAATTCTTGAGGTGTGCGGCTTTTATCTATAGTTACATAATCTTGCATCCATTCGAATGAACTTTTCATCTTCCGTACCTCCTAAAACTGATTCAAGAAACGCATATCGTTTTCGTAGAACAGGCGCAAGTCGTCGATTCCGTACTTTAACATGGCAATACGTTCTACACCCATCCCGAAAGCAAAGCCGTTGACTTTGTCGGGATCGTAACCGTTCAGGCGCAATACGTTCGGGTGAACCATCCCGCAACCGAGGATTTCAAGCCACCCCGTGTGAGAGCATACGCGGCATCCTTCACCGCCGCACATAACACAGGAAATATCCACTTCCGCACTGGGTTCTGTAAAGGGGAAGAAGCTGGCACGGAAACGCACCTTCGTCTGCGGTCCGAATATTTCACGCAAAAAGTCTTCCAACATGCCTTTCAAGTCGGAGAAACGAATATGTTCATCTACAATAAGCCCTTCCATTTGATGGAATACGGGCGAGTGAGTAGCATCATAGTCCCAACGATATACCTTACCGGGGACGATAACCTTAACCGGTTCGTTCGGTTCGTGAGCCTGTAAAGTACGTGCCTGCATGGGCGATGTATGAGTACGCAGGAGGATTTTATCTGTTATGTACATGGAGTCTTGCATATCCCGTGCCGGATGGTCATCAGGGAAATTGAGACATTGGAAGTTATAGTAATCGTCTTCAATTTCGGGACCTTCCACAATAGAAAAGCCCATGTGCAGGAAGGCCTGTTCCATTTCACGGCGAATTTTATGGAGAGGATGTTCATGACCTGTAATCGGTTGTCTGCCCGGCAAAGTGATATCAATGCGTTCCGACTCGATTTTAGCTGCCAATACGGCGGCTTTCAATTCTTCCGTCTTGGTATTCAAGTAACCTTCAATTACTTCGCGTGCCGAATTGACAGCCTGGCCGACTTTCGGACGTTCTTCTGCCGACAAATCTTTCAAGCTCTTCATAAGAGACGTAAGTTCGCCCTTTTTACCTAAATACTTGACACGAATATCCTGTACATCCTGTAAGGCACTGCTTTTTTTCAACTGTTCGTTGACGGCCGCCTTAATCTCTTCGATTCTGTCTGTAATCATCGTATACCTCCTGCATAATAAAAAACGGACCTTCACCCCAAAGGGGCGAAGGTCTCGCGGTACCACCCTAATTATGACTTTGCTCTCCTATAACGGGAAGACCCGCCCGGCCTACTACAATTTCAACCGGAAGCTCCGAAGGGAATCATAAAACCGGACGCACGACACTCTCAATCGGTGATGTCGTTTCCTGTACACGTCTTATTGTTATATGCTGTCTTCGTCATAGCTACTTATGTGTTAATGCATTTATTGTATCAATAGAGCGTCTTATTTGCAATAACCAATCTTTGGATCTGGTTTGTGCCTTCGTAGATCTGCATAATTTTAGCGTCACGCATATACTTTTCTACGGGATATTCTTTAATATATCCGTAGCCGCCCATAACCTGTACGGCATCCGTCGTAACCTGCATGGCTACATCCGAAGCATTGCACTTGGCAATAGCCGCTTCACGGCTGAAATCCATGCCCTGATCCTTCATCCAGCAAGCGCGTTGAACTAAAAGGCGAGCACCTTCAACCTTCATCGCCATATCGGCAATCATAGCCTGGACCATTTGGAAAGAAGCGATAGGCTTGTCGAATTGTACACGTACCTTAGCATATTCCGTGCAAGCGCGGAAAGCCGCTTCGGCAATACCGACCGATACGGCACCTACAAAGGGACGAGCCGCATCAAGCGTATTCATGGCAATACGGAAGCCCTGACCTTCACGGCCGAGGCGATCTTCCATGGGTACGAAGCAATCCTGGAAAATAAGTTCCGTCGTGTTGGACGCACGAATACCCATCTTATTTTCGGCCTTGCCTACCGAAAAGCCCGGTGTGCCCTTCTTGACTATAAAGGCTGTCAAGCCGCGAACACCGCCGCCCTTACGCGTATTGGCGAAGACGACGAAAACTTCGGCCAAAGCGCCGTTAGTAATGAAGCACTTCGTGCCGTTTAAGATATAGCCCTTGCCATCTTCCGTTTTCGTAGCCTGGGTCGATACGGAGCCCGCATCGGAACCCGTTCCCGGCTCGGTCAAAGCAAAAGCCGCCAAGTGGTCGTCATTAATAATATCGAAATAACGCTTTTTCTGATCATCGTTCCCGGCAATGATAACGGGGTACGAGGCCAAAGCATTGGCTGCAACCGTCGTAGCTACGCCGGCGCACCCTTTACCGAGTTCTTCATAAATAGCGGCAATGGTAACGGCATCCAAGCCGGCACCGCCGAATTCTTCGGGAATAGCTACGCCCAAAAGGCCCTGTGCTGCCAATTTTTCCAACAAACCTTCATGAAGCTTTTCCGTTTCGTCCATTTCCAAAGCATACGGTTTGATTTCTTTTTCTACCAAATCACGTACGACTTTGATAATATCCAGTTGTTCGTCGTTGTAAGCAAAATCCATGTCGTTACCCAACCTTCCGTCAATGACTACTGTTTTTCAGGTTTTTCAAGAATATAAAAAGAAGCTCGGCTCTTAACTACAAGTCGGCCTTCATCATCGTGAATAACCGCTTCCGTCAACAGCGTATCTTCCCCTATATTCACAACCGTACCCATACCGTGTAACAATTCACCTACACGAGCATGTCGTACGTAATTCATGTTAATTTCCAGCGTTGTTATGCGGTAGCCGCAAGTTCGGCTGGAAAATCCCATGAGTGTATCGCAAAAGGCCGTCATCAGTCCGGCTGATGCCGTACCGTCGGCCGTGCAAAACCGTTCTTCTACGGGAAAATCAATTCTTACTTCTCCCCTGTCGAAGTCTATAACGCGACACGGCAACGTTTGAAAATAAGGCGTACTTTTATAAATCCGTGCCAACGTTTCTTGCAATTCCTTCTTTTCTTCAGGCGTAAAGCGTTCGTTCATTATCGTTCGCCTCCGTCCGCTTTGACAGTAAACGTAGCCTTGGCATAGGCCAATCGCCGTTTTTCATTATCGAAAAACTCGCAAACCGCTACGGCCGTCGTCCGACCTTCATGAATGAAAAAGGTTTTGACAACAATATCCGTATCGGCCTTACCCGGCCGAATATGGTTTACAGCCAAATCGAGAAGGCGAGGCTTTAACCCGTGCAACAGACACATCTTCTCCGTTACGGATGCGGCCATGCCGTAAAAAACGCCGCCGTACAAGGTCCCGTTCGGATTATCCCATGCTGTTCCCACATTGTGAAAGACCAGAGTAAGCCCGTCCTGACTTATCTCTGATATGTCGAAACCCATGAGCTGATCAAAAGGGCTATTTGCCAAATCATCATATACCCTTTGTTCCGAAGCGGTCATCTATACGTCGCACCTTCCTGAAAATAATGTACATACATTCTATATTTTACTATAGCCCTCATAGTTCGTCAAACAAAACGGCTTACCTATCCTATTTGCAGATAAATAAAAAAGCAACGGAGTCTGTCCGTTACTTTTTAGATATATCACTTTTCAGCTAATTATTTTTCATCCATAAAAGACAAGACCTCTTCTAAAGGCAATACCCGTCCGAAAACACGGTCCCAGATTTTTTCATGATGAATCCGGATATTCGCCGCCGGCATATTCTTCGTATCAAAGGTCGTCGTCCCCCCTTGAGGTACCGTAATCTTATAATTCTTTTCAAAGGCTACGCGAATAGTCGTGTCCACACAATATTCAACTTGCATGCCCACAAGGATCAGATTGTCTATCCCCTTGTCTTTCAAATAGGTATCAAAATCCGTATCCTTAAATGACGACGGATAAGTCTTTTCAATAATCTTTTCGCCTTCCTTAGGAGCTACAGCTTCATGAATCTGCCAATCTTTTGTTCCCGGAACCAAACTGTCGCTTTTATGACGAACATAAATGACTTCAATACCCTTTTTCCGAGCCTGTTCAATCAAAATGCCGACTCGCTGCAAAAAGCGAGTGCTTTCATAGGGCTTCATACGGATCAACATATTTTGAATATCGATGACTACTAAAGCTTTCATTATACCTTCCTTTTTTCTTCCGTGAAAACGCTGTATTATAACCGATATTATCACTGCATATTGAAAAAGCCATCCAAAGATGGCTTTTCAATAGACTTCAAACGAAGTCCAACACGCCTGACCTGGTTTTTACCCCCACACTCGCCTGCTGGAACTTTCGCTCATAGACTTTTGTCCCCCACTACCGGTTCTCTCGCTTTTCGCGGCAGGTCTTACTTCTAGGCCGCACTATGATCGGACCCGCTTCGAGCCCTTACGTGGATCGCTTCGCCTGCGACTGGCATCGACTTTCAACCACAGCACGTGTTATGGCATTATATCATACCCGATGAACTTTACGCCATAGGTATACGGACACAAAACAGCCCTTCGCACCGTATGGTACAAAGGGCTGTAACTTTCTATTTTGCATAATCGACCATGCGCGTTTCTCTGATAATGACGACCTTAATCTGTCCGGGATATTCCAATTCCGCTTCGATTCGTTTCGCCACGTCATGGCAGAGAATAACACAATCGTCTTCGTTCAGCTTTTCAGGCTTAACCATTACGCGAATTTCACGTCCTGCCTGAATAGCGAAACACTCTTCAACGCCTTCGAAGGATTTGGCGATTTCTTCCAACTTGGACAATCGCTTCAAGTAGTTTTCCAAGGTTTCTCGACGTGCTCCCGGTCGAGCCGCCGACACGGCATCGGCTGCCGCTACCAAAACCGCTTCAACAGATGTGGCTTCTTCATCGCCGTGATGAGAAGCGATACAATTGATAACCGCCTTCGATTCGCCGTATTTCTTCGCTACGTCGACACCGATAGATACGTGCGTACCCTCCAAATCATGATCCAAGGCCTTACCGATATCATGAATCAAGCCGCCGCGACGCGCCAAGTTGACATCGACACCCAATTCGGCCGCCATAATGCCGGCCAACTGAGCCACTTCAATGGAGTGACGCAATACGTTTTGACCGTAACTCGTACGATACCGCAAACGCCCGAGGGTTTTGATAACTTCCGGATGAAGGCCGTGAACACCCGCTTCATACGTAGCCTGTTCCCCGGCTTCACGAATCTTCTGACTCACTTCTTTACGAGCTTTTTCAACCATTTCTTCAATTCGTGCCGGATGAATACGCCCGTCGACAATCAGTTTTTCCAAAGCAAGTCGGGCTACTTCCCGACGAATGGGGTCGAAACAGGACAAAATAACAGCTTCCGGCGTATCGTCGATAATCAAATCAACGCCCGTCAGTGTTTCGATGGCTCGGATATTACGGCCTTCACGACCGATAATACGCCCCTTCATTTCATCATTAGGCAAGGATACGACGGACACCGTCGTTTCCGCCACGTGATCGGCTGCACATCTTTGAATAGCCAAGGAAATAATTTCCAACGACTTCTGTTCCGCTTCTTCTTTGGCTTCGTCTTCAAGAGACTTAATAAGCTGAGCCGTTTCATGCTTGATTTCCGTCTTTACGTTGGCCAAAAGCAACTCTTTCGCATCGTCGTAAGAAAGTTCGGAAATTCGTTCCAACTCTGCCAGTTGCTGTTCATGTAACCGGTCAATCTTTTCACGAACCTTCGTAATTTCTCCTTCTTTACGAAGAAGAGCTTCTTCCTTCTTTTCCATCGTATCGAACTTCTTGTCCAAATGCTCTTCCTTCTGATTGAGGCGACGCATTTGGTGCTGCAGTTCACTGTGTCGTTCTTTATAATCACGTTCCGCTTCACTGCGTAAGCGTTGCGCTTCTTCTTTGCCTTCAAGAATCGTTTCTTTGCGCTGCGCTTCCGCGTCTTTTTTCGCTGCACTGATAATTCGAGCCGCTTCCGTTTCAGCACTGCCCAATTTACCTTCAGCGATTTTCAGACGATAGAAATAACCGGCCCCGAGACCGGCCACACCGCAAATTACAGCTGCCACAATAATTTCCGTCATACTCTGGTTCACCTCCTTTTCATTAAAAAAAGCCGAACTTGCGTCCGGCTTTTTTAGTATGAGTCTTTTCTCAATTCATCATTTTTCAAAAAACCATGATTACATATTATTTCCAGCATACATATACCGGTTATAATTATTGTAAATTTTTTTCAGTCGTCTGTCAAGCTGACAAAGTCCTCTAACGCCGCTCGTACAGCCTTTCCCGAAAACCCTCGGTTTTGCAGATAACGAATAATTTTCTGCTCATTGTCACAACGGTTTTTAAATTTTTTGGCAACTAAAGCCAAGGCCACAGGCACCTCATCGTAGGCTTTAGTCTCTTCGGGAACGGGTAAAAATCGCAGACGCAATTTATTACAAATATAAGCATGCCCGTATTGTGCTTTTTGAGCATAATAGCGGTATACGCTTTCAGCCAAGCGATGATCATCAAGAAACCGTTCACTTTTAAGCTTTTCCGTCACTTCATCAATGATGTCATCCGTCACTTCGCGGCGTCTTAACTTGCGACGTAACTCTTCTTCACTCAAAAAACGTACGTTTAAGAACCGTAGGGCCGCTCCGTAGGCTTCCTTATACTCCATAGTTCTTATTCGTCATCCGAAGCATGAGGCACGTCGGTCAACACTTCATCAAACTTTTCCGGTTCGGCTACGAGGGTATCGCGAATGATCTGTTCGATTTCAGCAGCCACATCGGCATGTTCTTTTAAGTAATTCTTAACATTTTCCTTACCCTGCCCGAGACGTTCTCCCTTATAGGAATACCACGTGCCGCTCTTTTCCAAAATTTCCATGGACGAACCCAGGTCAAGGAGAGTCCCTTCTTTAGATATCCCCGTGCCGTACATAATATCGACTTCACAATTGCGGAAAGGCGGAGCCACCTTGTTTTTAACCACTTTAATGCGAGCTCGGTTACCAATTACATCCGTACCGGACTTAATAGCTTCTCCCTTGCGGATTTCCATGCGTACGGAAGCGTAAAATTTCAATGCACGGCCGCCCGTCGTCGTTTCCGGATTGCCGAACATGATACCTACTTTTTCGCGTAACTGGTTAATGAATATAACGATGGCCTTAGACTTGGAAATGATACCCGTCAACTTACGCAAAGCCTGACTCATAAGACGAGCCTGCAGCCCTACATGAGAATCGCCCATTTCGCCCTCGATTTCCGCCTTCGGTACGAGGGCTGCTACAGAATCGACGACAATGATATCGATAGCACCGCTGCGCACGAGTTCTTCCGTAATTTCCAGCGCCTGTTCTCCGTTATCGGGCTGAGAAATGAGAAGATCCGCCGTATCGACACCCAAATGACGGGCATACACGGGGTCCAACGCATGTTCCGCATCGATAAAAGCGGCAATACCGCCGGCCTTTTGTGCCGAAGCAATGGCATGCAAAGCCAAGGTGGTTTTACCCGACGATTCGGGACCGTAAATTTCGATAACACGACCGCGCGGATACCCGCCGACGC
This sequence comes from Megasphaera micronuciformis F0359, assembly GCF_000165735.1. GTDB lineage: Bacteria > Bacillota > Negativicutes > Veillonellales > Megasphaeraceae > Megasphaera > Megasphaera micronuciformis. The sequence goes on along the minus strand of NZ_GL538208.1, from coordinate 338,031 downwards.
CGACTGCCAGGTCAACAGCCAAAGACCCGGACGAAATGACCTCCAGATTCATTTTTTCAGCCAAATCGCCAAGGCGCATAATCGCACCCTTACCGAAATCTTTTTCAATTTTTTTCATGGCATTTTCCAATGCCGCTTGTTTCGCTTCCATGTAGAACCTCCTTACAACCGTTCCCTCATATATTGCAACAAATGGTAAACCGCCTTCGTAGCGGCTCTTTCTTTTACTTCTTTGCGATCGCCCGGAAAGACGCTCTTATAAACGACCGTCCCCTTCGGCCCGGCTACGCCGAAATAGACAAGCCCCACCGGCTGTTCATCCGTACCGCCGTCGGGACCGGCGATACCCGTCGTACTGACAGCTACATCACTGCCGTATAAAGCGCGACTTCCTTCAGCCATGGCCGCCGCCGTTTCTTCACTGACAGCCGTATAGGTTTGCAGTGTTTTTTCAGGAACACCCAACAACTTCGCCTTGATTTCATCCTGATACGTTCCTGCGGAACCCAGAAAATAAGCGGAACTCCCGGCAATATCCGTAATGTACGAACCGACCAGACCGCCCGTACAGGATTCTGCGGCACTGACGGTCAACCCTTTTTTACGGGCCGTTCGTCCCAAAGCCGCCGCAATCGGTTCGTCATCGTACGTAATAATAACATCTCCCAACCGTTCAGCCAACTTTTCTTTCATCGGTTCGACAAGGTTTTGAGCGGCTTCTTTTGTCTCTCCCTTAGCCGTAATACGTATTTCCACATAACCGATGCGGGCATACATGGCCAAAGTCGGCTCCGACTGGTTCTTGACAAGATCCATAATCGTTTCTTCAATGCGTGCTTCACCCATATCGTAAATTCTCATATACGACGAGTAAATGTAGCCTTGTGACCCGAAACGTTCATATAGCCACGGCTTGACGCTATGATCAAAAACCCACTTCATTTCCGACGGCGGTCCCGGCAAGTGAATGAGAACCTTGCCGCTCTTGTACAAGGCCGTTCCCGGTGCCGTCCCCGCCTCGTTGGTCAAGACATCCGCACCTTTTGGGATCATGGCTTGGCGGCGCTGGTTTTCCGTCAAATCCCGCTCAGGATGACGAAGTTTAATCCACGCAACGACACCTTCCATTACGTCTTCACGAAACTCAAGAGGCGCATCCATCACTTCGGCACCGATGATTTTCGTCATATCGCCCTGTGTCGGTCCGAGACCGCCTGTCGTTATAACCATATCGGCACGACCCAAAGCCGTTTCCAGAACCTGCTTCATACGCTGAGGATTGTCGCCTACCGTCGTATGGTAAATAACGGAATACCCCATCGTATTAAGCTGTTGTGATAAATATTGAACATCTACATTGCTTATTTCACCGAGCAAGAGTTCCGACCCGGTCGTTACCAATTCAACCAGCACAGCTTACACCTCGATATTAAATGCGTTCGGCAATGACATCATAGGCAAACCCTTGAACAACGCGTACGGGAATGATGTCTCCTTCTTTTAGTCCTTTTGCGTCTTCTACATACGTCAAGCCGTCTACTTCGGGAGCCTGAATATCCAGACGACCGACAGCCTGCAAATGACCGCTTTCGTCCGTCAATTCCTCAACGATAAAAGGATGGATGGAGCCTTCCAGGTCGCGATTTCGTTCTTCCGACACCTTGGCTTGAATAGCCATAAGCCTATGATATCGTTCTTCCTTCACCTCTTCGGGAATCTGGTCGGCCATAGCCGCTGCGGGAGTCCCTTCTTCCTGTGAATAGGTGAAAACACCGACGGCATCGAACTTCGTCCGTTCCACAAAGTCGCACAGTTCCTGAAACTCTTCTTCCGTTTCTCCCGGAAATCCGACAATAAACGTAGATCTCAATGTCAGCTTGCGACCGTGAGCCGTAAGCTTATCTATCAGTTTTAAAATATCGGCCTGACTGTCCCGTCGATTCATGCGTTTCAACACGCTCTGTGAAATGTGTTGTAACGGTAAATCGACGTAAGGACAGATTTTTTCTTCCTTAACAATAAGTTCCGTCAATTCATCCGTAAAGAAATGGGGGTATAAATAGAAGAGACGAATCCATTCAATCCCTTCTATCTTAACTAATTCACGCAACAAGTCGGGCAAGAGGGATTTTCCCGCCAAATCGAATCCGTAACTCGTCGTATCCTGTGCAATAAGGTTGATTTCCTTCACCCCGCCGGCGGCGAGTTGCCGCACTTCCGCCGTTACGGATTCGACAGTTCGACTGTACAAGGGTCCGCGTACGTGCGGAATGATACAGAAGGTACAGCCGTTATTACAGCCTTCCCCGATTTTGACATAGGCACTGTACGTGGGCGTCGTCAAAACACGACTCGTATTCTGGTCGTACAAATGACTTACATCGTCCATAAAGCAAGCCCGTTTACCCGTCTTACCCGCCGTAACGGCTTCCCAAATTCGGTCCCACGAACCGGTGCCCAAGAGGGCATCTACTTCGGGCAACTCTTTCAACAACTCTTCCTGATACTGCTGACTGAGACACCCTGTGACAATGAGAATCTTGCACCTGCCTTCAGTCTTATATCGGCCTGCCTCGATAATGGCGTCAATAGACTCTTGCTTAGCTTTTTCAATAAACGTACATGTATTGACGATAATAATGTCGGCCTGCGCCGGATCGTCGGTCATGCCCATATGTTTATCCTTCAAAATCCCCAGCATGACTTCCGTATCTATTAAATTCTTCGAGCAGCCCAAGCTGACAAAGGCAATCTTCTCCATTACGTATCCTTTCCGAAGCGGACCGTTCTGATCCACCAATCTTGCAATTCTTTTCGTTGTTCGTCATTGTAATGCTTCGTCGTCATAAACAAAACGGGGTCTTTTCCCTTCGAATCCTGACGTTGCGGCAAGGTCGAAGAAGCAAAGTTATAGTACAAGCGGTTTTTGCTCAATATATCGACAGCTTCGTTGGACAAAAGCCAATCCGTAAAGACGGCGGCCAACTCCTCGTCTTCGCACCAACGCGTAACAGCTGTTCCCGTCAACCAGTACGATGTCCCGTCCTGAGGATACACATCGAATACGGGAGCGCCGTCAAAACGATATTGCCGTTCCGTCAGAGCATCGATAATGCCGACCTGAACTTCTCCGGATGCGACGCGATGCATGACGGGAGCCATGGTTTTAGAATAAGTACCGATGCGTTCCTGTAGGCTGCGAAAATACAGTGCCGACCGCTCGCTGCCGTGTACTTCTACGAACTCGCAAAGAAAGTCGCCGCCAATATCCGTAGCCGCCAAATCGGGAAAACTGATACTGATAGTCGAATCTGTCAATAAGTCGCTCCACGTATTGATATTATTGCCGCCCATGGCATAATAATCACGATTAACTACAAACAATAAAGGGTCGTACCACAATCCGGTCCAAGCATTTTCATCGTCCTTCAAATAAAGAGGTACCGTTTCCGTCGCCTCCGATGAATAGGGAATAAAACATCCCTGAATCTGACCTTGGCGAAGTGTATCTTCCGATGCAATGACCACGTCCGGCGTCATGCGTCCCTGCACGGGCTTTTGCAAGGCCCGTTGCAAGCCGTCTTCCGACATGGACACCATTTGTACCCGCAAATGCTTGGACTTGTAAAAGGCTTCGGCCAAATCTCTGTTCACGGCAGTAGGCATATCCGAATATACGACAAGATGCCGCTCTTTAGCATACATTTCCTGAGTAGCCAACTGCTGTTGCTGTTCTTGCTGTATATATACGCCTACTGCCAAAAACAGTCCTATGAACACAATCATGCCTATGAACGTGAAATATCGCTTCATCTGATTATCTCCTTGCAGTCTTCCGATTTTGTGAGAACCGGCCGCCTTGCCGCCTTGTTCCCTTGACGGAATTCATCCTTCCCGACTGTCTGCCTTCGCTTTTGTGTATGTCCTGCCCTTGAGAGGTGCGGGACTTGCGAGCGCCCTTATAATCCCGTCTTTCTTTCGCCTCCGCCTTGCGGCGCGGTGCAATAAGACATTTAGGTCCGAAGCCGATGAGATCTCTTCTTCCGGCAAGGCACAACGCTTTGTGAACCGTATCATAATTAGCCGGGTTCTTATACTGCATAAGTGCCCGTTGCATAGCCTTTTCTTCCTGTCGCCGTGCCACGTAAACCTTCTCACCTGTCAAGGGATTCATTCCCGTATAATACATAGCCGTCGACAAGCTTCCCGGTGTAGGAATAAAATCCTGTACCTGTTCGGGCTGCATATGCATATCTCGTAAAAATTCGGCTAACGTAACGGCATCTTGTAAGGTACAACCGGGATGACTGGACATGAAATACGGTACGAGATATTGCTTTTTACCCAACTCCCGATTGACATCGTCAAAAACGTCTTTAAACTTATAAAACGTGTCGATACCGGCCTTACCCATCATATCCGTCACGTGCTTAGCCGCATGCTCCGGTGCCACCTTTAGCTGACCGCTTACGTGAAACTCGCATAATTCTTTAATAAACTCACGATTATTCGGGTCTTCCAACAAATAATCATAACGCAAACCCGAACGGACAAATACCTTTTTGACCTTCTTAACCTTGCGAATTTTACGCAACAAAGATAAATAATCGGCATGAGACGGGTCCAGTCGCATACACGTTTCACTGCCGATACAATGCTTATTGCGACAAGCTCCGGCCGTCAATTGTTTGCGACAGGCTACGTGTCTGAAGTTAGCCGTCGGCCCGCCTACGTCATGAATATATCCTTTAAAACCTTCCAGCGTCGTCATGTGCTCCGCTTCGCGAATGAGGGATTCATGACTTCGGTGTTGAATGATTCGTCCCTGATGGCTGGCGATGGCACAAAAATGGCAATGACCGAAGCAGCCGCGTTGGCTCGTCAGACTGAACTGAACCTCCTGCAGGGCCGGCACGCCGCCGTCTTCATCGTAATCGGGATGCCAACGACGCGTAAACGGCAATTCGTAAACAGCATCCATTTCCGCCGTAGTCAATGGCTCTGCCGGCGGAGTCTGCACGACAAACCGATTTTCAGACGGTTGAATAATCGTCTTTCCGTAAAAAGGGTCTTGCTCTTCATATTGAATTTTAAAAGCTTCGGCAAATTTATGCTTATCCGCTTTAACCTCTTCATAAGAAGGGCAAAAAACGGAATCCTTAATATTCGGCGTCTTACCGGTCACATAGCAAATGCCGCGAATATTGTACATTTCCGCCGTCGTTTTTCCTTCCGCCAGCGCGTCTGCTATTTGAGCTACCGAATGTTCACCCATACCGTAGCTCAGAATATCGGCCTTACTGTCTAAGAGCATGGAATGACGCACCTTATCGGACCAATAATCGTAATGAGCAAAGCGTCTGAGACTCGCTTCAATCCCTCCGATAATGATGGGTACGTCTTTATAGGCTTCACGCATGCGGTTGGCGTATACAATCGTCGCCCGTTCGGGACGCCGACCGGCCTTCCCGCCCGGCGAATAACTGTCCGTATTGCGAATTTTCTTGGCAGCCGTTTTTTCACTGAGCATAGAATCGAGGTTTCCCGCCGTAATCAGAATACCCAGCCGCGGCTTGCCGAGAACCTTAAACGCCTCGACATCGTGCCAATCCGGTTGAGAAATAAGGCCTACACGATAACCGCGGGCTTCCAGCATGCGTCCTATCAGAGCCGCTGCAAAGCCGGGGTGATCCACATAGGCATCCCCGTTGACATATACGAAGTCAAGCTGATCCCAGCCGCGTTCTTCCATATCTTTACGACTTGTTACCAAAAATTCCGTACTCATCGTCTACCTCTAAACAATCAACCATACTATGAGGAGAATAAACAAAATTACTCCTACAATAATCGTAATCTCCGGCCAACTTACAGTCTTGCGACGACGCCTACGCCGTCCTTTTCCGCTTTCCACGGCGGTAGGAGCCGCTTTTTGCAAAAGAACCGGTTCACTCGGTCCGTCGTATTGAGCCACGAGTTCTTCCCCGTCCATGCCCAAATAGGAGGCATAGGCACGGATAAAGCCCTTGACATATACCTCTCCGGGAATGACGGCGAAGTTTTCCTCTTCCAGGGCGGATAAATACTTCGTTTTAATATAGACGGCCTTGGATACTTCCGTCAACGTACGACCTTGAGTTTCCCTCTCGGTCCGCAATATATTACCGATTGAAGACAACTTATTTATCCTCCGTTATTTCCTCGGCGCCTATGAATGCGAAAAATACTTTTCCTGCACCTCTTCAGGCGTCATCAATATATCTCTGGCCTTACTGCCGTTGGACGGCCCGACAATATGCATGGCTTCCATCGTATCAATCATGCGTGCCGCCCGTGAAAAACCTATGCGGAAACGGCGCTGCAACAAGGATACGGAAGCTTGCTGAGTTTCCATAACCATCATAATGGCCTTGTCCATAAGCTCGTCTTCAAAGAAGTCGTCTTTACCGCCGTCGTGAGCTGCCTCCTGCTGAGCCGCTTCAACCGCTTCATTATACTGAGGACGGCGTTGCTCTTTAATATATTCCACCAACTCGTCGATTTCTCCGTCCGATACGAAGGCACCCTGTACGCGCACGGGTTTGGAAGCGCCCATGGGATAAAAAAGCATATCTCCTTTACCGATGAGTTTTTCCGCTCCGGCCATATCCAAAATGGTACGCGAATCGATTTGACTCGATACGGCAAAGGCAATACGACTGGGTACATTGGCCTTAATAAGGCCGGTAATGACATCCACGGACGGTCGCTGCGTAGCTAACACCAGATGCATACCGCAGGCACGAGCCTTCTGTGCCAAACGGCAAATAGAATCTTCCACGTCACCGGCGGCAGCCATCATGAGATCCGCCAATTCGTCGATAATAATGACTACATACGGCATGGCTTCTTCCGGATTGAGTTCATTATATCGCTTAATATCGCGCGTCTTCGTCAAGGCAAAGCGCTTATATCGATCATCCATTTCCTTTACGGCCCAACGCAAAACATTGGCAGCCTTTTTCGGATCCGTAACAACCGGTGTCATCAAATGAGGAATCCCGTTATAGTTGGACAATTCGACAACTTTCGGGTCGACGAGAATCAACTTTACGTCTTCCGGCCGTTGCTTAAAGAGAATACTGGAAATAAGGGTATTAATGCACACACTCTTACCCGACCCGGTAGACCCGGCGACGAGCATATGAGGCATCTTCGTCAAGTCGGCCACAATAGGCGTACCGGCAATATCCTTACCTAAGGCTACGGGCACGCCGCCTACGGAGTTTTGAAAAACATCCGTATCGAGGACATCGCGCAGGCACACAGGCGTAACCTTTTTATTGGGAACCTCAATGCCCACGGCGGCCTTACCGGGAATGGGCGCTTCTATACGAATATCCGTCGCTGCCAGCTTCAAGGCCAGATCATCGGCCAAATGTACGATTTTACTTACCTTTACACCCGCCGCCGGTTCCAATTCGTAACGCGTAACGGCCGGACCCCTGCTGGCCGTCAACATCTTGGCGTCAATATTGAAACTCTTCAACGTATCTTGCAAAATCTGTGCATTTTGACGTACTTCATCACTAAGACCTTCTTCAGGCGGATTGCCGCGGTGCAAAATAGACACGGACGGCAAGCGATACGTCTTTTCACCTACAGCCGTCGGTACGGCCGTCTGTCCCTTGGCGCCCACTTCAACCGTCCCGGCCGTCAGTTCCGACTCCATAGGTTTTATATCCGCTACGGGCGGCAATGACGGATCTCGAGAAGGCACGGAAGTATACGCACCGGGTGCGTCCGTCGTAACAATTTTATGCTCTACGATGCCGTTGCCGGGTGCCTTGGGCATGACTTCCTCTTCTTCAGGTGCGGGTACGTCTTCATCGTCCGGCACGGGTACGTCTCCTTGCGACTCCTCTTCATCACAAGGTGTTCCGTATTCATCCTCGAAGGAGTCATTATCTTCGGCACCGACTTGGTCCGTACGTTCCGACCCGACGTATGACGAAGGACTTACGGACGGCGTTTCTATGCCCGCCCCGTTATCTTCAGCCGACCCTTCGTCAGTCACGACTGATGCCGCCCCTGCGACACCATCACCTAAAGCGTCTTTTTCCCGTTCAACGTCAAAAATTTTCCGTTCCTTGTGACGTTGCCACGATTCCTGCACGGAATGAGATGCTGTTTGAATACCGGCTACCGCTTTTTCGGAAACATGCGATACTCCTTCAGCCGTCATCTCCTGAGCAAAAGCGACGGGTTTGGAAAGAGAAACTTTCTTCCAAATCATAACCGTACCGATGAGGACGACGATGAGGGCCAAAACGGCTCCGAAACCGCCGAACCAACTGCGCAAAAAAGCTGTCGGTACGGCTCCGAAAAGTCCGCCGCCGGCACGCAGTGCCAAAGGAACGAATTCTTCACCGGGATTGGTAAAGATAACATGCCACAGGCTGAGCAATAACTCGAAAACGGCAGCTCCCATGAGCCAGTTTCGCGTAAAAGGCAGGGCCTTTCTTTTCACTATGTACTGCAATCCGGCCGCTACGAGCATCAAGGCTACAAGCATCCGCCCCGTACCGAAAGCATATGCAAAAATATCATCCAATGACAGACCGATATTGCCCGTATCGACACCGGCCGTACCGGCTGCTACGAGAGCGCCGATAACAACCAGGACCAGCCCCCATAACTCATACTTCATCCACGACATGGTGCCGCTTTTTTTACGGCCCGTTCCCGTTTTGCCTGTCGTCCGCTTAGTCTTGCTCCTTGTCGTTCCCTTTGTTTTACTTCCCGTAGTTCCTGTAGTACTTCGCCTTTTTCGTTCGGCCAACGTTCTTCACCTTCCATTGCACATACACATTTCATCAAAACCGTTCATTTGTTTGGTCTCAAATCCATATAGAAAGCCGCCAAGCTAACTTAGCGGCCGAATAATCAATGATTATAATTCAAAAAAAGAGCCCCACCATGCCGTCTTAGCCGAGTTTTGAGCCTGCCTGAGCAGGTGGGTGTCCTCCTATAACGCTTAACAGTCCCGTGTAGGCATTGTTTTGCCGCCATAGAGCCCGGACTCCCGATGTAAAAGTGTTGGTTCAAAACATCGAGAACTTTTTACGCACACAGTAGGGTTTCTCTTGGTTACAGTATATCAAAACGCACAAAAAAATCAAGGTCATAAGGCCGTTTCTAAAGGATTCGACCGTTATGACCTTGAAACTCTGTAAATGACTTATTCAGCCGGTTTAATGACGTCACACTTCATATACGGCCGCAATACTTCCGGCACGATAACGGAGCCGTCAGCTTGCTGATAGTTTTCCAAAATAGCCGCTACCGTACGTCCTACTGCCAAGCCGGACCCGTTCAACGTATGTACGTATTCCGGCTTCGATTTGGCATCGCGACGGAAGCGGATATTGGCACGACGTGCCTGGAAGTCTTCCGTATTGGAGCACGAAGAGATTTCTCTGTACTTACCTTGAGCCGGGAACCACACTTCCACGTCGAAAGTCTTGGCTGCCGAGAAGCCGATATCACCCGTGCACAGGCAAACGACGTGATAAGGAAGTTTCAGAGCCTGCAAAATAGCTTCGGCGTTGTTCGTCAACTTGTCCAATTCATCATAACTCGTTTCAGGAGCTACGTATTTAACCATTTCCACCTTATGGAACTGGTGCTGGCGAATAAGACCGCGCGTATCGCGACCGGCCGAACCCGCTTCGGCACGGAAGCAGGGAGTCATGGCCGTCAAATATACGGGCAACTTATTACCGTCAATAATTTCGCCGCGATAGTAGTTGGTTAGCGGCACTTCCGCCGTAGGAATCATGAACATTTCCTGTCCTTCAATGCGGAACATATCTTCATAGAATTTCGGCAACTGACCGGTTCCCAACATGGAATCACGGTTGACGATATACGGAGGAATGACTTCCGTATATCCGTCCACTTCCGTGTGCATATCGAGCATGAAGTTGTATACGGCCCGTTCCAAACGAGCACCGGCACCGAGGTAGAAATAAAAACGCGACCCTGCTACCTTACCGGCTCTTTCCGCATCAAGGATACCCAAATGTTCGCCGATTTCCCAATGATTCTTCGCTTCAAAGTCAAAGGTCGTCACGTCGCCCCACTTACGAACTTCCGGGTTGTCGCTGTCATCATTGCCTACGGGAACGGACGGGTGGCACATGTTGGGAATCATGAGCTGAACGGCCAACATCTGTTCTTCCGTTTCCTTAACCTTACCGTCTAAAACGGCGATTTCGTCGCCTAATTCTTTCATAGCCGCAATCTTTTCGTCCGCATTTTCCTTATTTCTCTTTAAGACGCTGATTTCTTTCGTTACGTCGTTGCGACGATTTTTCATGGCTTCAACCTGGCCCAAAAGTTCACGACGGCGAGCGTCGGCTTCCAACAGGGCATCCAAATCGACTTGTGCATGACGATTTTTCAAATTCTGTCTTACTTCTTCTGTATGTTCGCGAATAAATTTAATGTCTAACATAATACCGCTCCTTTTTATACGATTACAACCCTTTTTGTTCGATTCCGCTGAACAAATATCCCAAATGAGTAGTTGAATTCAATAACACCAGCCGCCAACGGCCGTCCTGTTCTTCCAGAACATTAATACATGTATTATCCTGTTTTATTTGCCAAAAAGCTGCTTGCGATAAACCCAAAAGATCACAGATAACCGCCTTGTTCACCGCATCGTGAGCTGCTACGAGAACAGTTTTTCCCGCATACTTTTGCGCATAGTCGTCAAAGGCCGCACGCACTCTCACTCTCACGTCTTCCAGAGATTCTCCGCCTTCTCCGGGCATTTGTACCGTATGGGGCTGCGTGTGCCAGGCGGCAAACTCGTCGGGATACTCGGCCTCGATGTCCCCAGCCAGCCTGCCTTCCCATAAGCCGTGATTGATTTCCGTCAGACGTTCATCTTTGGCTACGGTGTTACCGTGCAACTCGGCACAAAAAGAAGCGGTCATAAAGGAGCGTTTCAACGGACTGGACACGAATACGTCAATAGGCACGTCCTTCAGTCCCTGTGCCAACAGACGCCCCTGTTCCAAGCCTCTTTCACTTAACTCCGTATCTTCCTGTCCCTGATAACGACCTTCTATATTCCATTTTGTTTCGCCGTGACGGACCAGAATAATTCGTACCATTTACGCCTCCTGTTGGTTCGGTTCGCAATGAATGAGTTTCATATCCAAAATACCGTTAATGGAGCGGAGTTTTACCATTACGTCGTTAGGAATATCGTCCTCTACGGCAACGGCCATAATATTCGTTCCCTTTTGTGTCATATTGCCGACCTGCATGCCCGTAATATTGATCTTTGCTTCCCCTAAAACGGTAGCGATTTGACCGATCATATTGGGCTGGTCGATATGAGGTGCCAACAACAGATAGTTTTCCGGCTTGAAGTCGACGCGATATTCATCAATCTGAACAATTTTGGCTTCCGTCTGATTAAAGAGGCTGCCTACGACCTTGTGTTCACCCTTGGCCGTCACAATGCGAACCGTAACGGCATCGACGAAGTTTCCGTGATCGCTTGTCTTTACTTCTTTTACGGAAATATGTCTCTGCTTAGCGAGATCCGGAGCGTTTACGAAGTTGACCGCATCCTGCAAGATGGGGTTTAAAGCACCTTTTAAAACAGCCGTCGTCAACAGGGCCGTTTCCGTTTCAGCCAACTTGCCCGAATATTCGACCGTAATTTCTTTCATAGGAGCTTCCGCCAAATAGACACCCATGATGCCCATTCGTTCCATTAAGTCAAAATAGGGACGAATGGTCGAGTACACGCCGGGAGCAATGGGTGCCATATTTACCGCTGTCGGCACCGGTTCGCCTTTAAGTCCGGCCATAATGCTGCGTGCCACATCGAGGGATACGCCTTCCTGGGCTTCTATTGTCGAAGCACCCAAATGCGGAGTAATGACCACATTATCCATACCCTTGAAGGGATTAATATCCGACGTCAAGGGTTCTTCCGGGAATACGTCTACCGCCGCACCGGCTACCTTACCGCTCTTTAAGGCTTCTGCCAGAGCGTTAATGTCTAAAACGGCACCGCGCGATACGTTAATAACCCGAACGCCGTCTTTCATTTTGGCAATTTCTTCTGCTCCGATCATGCCGCGTGTTTCCTTCGTAAGAGGTGTATGCAACGTAATGTAATCCGATTCGCGTAAAAGCGTATCCAAGTCGACGAGTTCACAGTTAAGCTGCTTGCCCCGTTCTTCAGGAATGTACGGGTCATAACCGATGGTCCGCATTTCCATAGCCTGCATCCGTTTGGCAATGCGCGATCCGATACGACCGACACCGATAATCCCCATCGTCTTATCTTTCAACTGAATACCCGTAAATTTTTCCCGATTCCACTCGCCGCTCATTAACGAATCATGGGCCTGAGGAATATGTCTCGTAACGGCCAAAATCATGGCACACGTGTGTTCCGTCGCCGCAATCGTATTGGACGTAGGGGCATTAACGACAATGATACCGCGGGCCGTTGCAGCCTTTAAGTCGATACTGTCAATACCGACGCCGGCACGACCGACGATTTTAAGTTTCTTCGCCTTTTCAATAACTTTTGCCGTAACATGTGTCATAGAACGGGTAATTAACCCATCATACTCTCCGATGCGTTCGGCCAATTGTTCTTCGTCCAAATTGGTTTCCACATCAACCGTATATCCGTTTTGTCTAAGCAGTTCGACGCCCTTTTCCGACACGTCGTCGCTGACTAAAATCTTCATGACTTCATCCATCTGTCTTACCTCCCTTAGTGTACCTTGCGGAAACGGTGCATAAAATCAGCCAACCGTTCGCAAGCTTCCTTTGTTACCGCATTATAGGTAGAGGCCCGACAGCCGCCTATAGAGCGATGTCCCTTAAGGCCTATGAGCTTTTCTTCAGCCGCTCGGGAAACAAATTCTTTTTCAAGTTCAGGTGTAACCAAATTAAACGTAATATTCATTAAACTGCGCGAGTCTTTTGCCGCATGAGGTCGATAAAATCCGTCGCTTGCGTCAATGGCATCATAAACGAAGGCCGCCTTTTCCTTATTAATCCGCTCCGTTTCTTTAAGTCCGCCCCGTTCATCCAACCAGTGTAAAACCTTATTGACGAAGTAAATACAAAATACGGGCGGCGTATTATACGTCGAATCGTGATCAAAGAACGTCTTATATTGAAGCATAATCGGCAAATCCTGCCGTGCCGTTTCCAAGTACGAATGCTTGGCAATACCGATAACCGCTCCGGCAGGGCCCACATTCTTTTGAATGCCCGCATAGATGAAATCAAAATTCTTCACATCTACAGGGCGGGAAAGAAAATCGCTGGACATATCGCAAATCAGGGGCAAGTCAATGTGAGGAAACGCTTGCCACTGCGTACCGTGAATCGTATTATTCGATGTCAGATATACGTAATCCGTGTCCGGCAACAGGTCAAACTCTTCAGGCCCGGGAATTCTTCGGAAGCCTTCGCCTTCACTGGTAGCTACGTCATATACGTCACCGTAAAAAGCGGCTCCTTCTTTAGCCTTTTTCGACCATACGCCCGTATTAATATAACCGCCGCGATGTTTTAAAAAATTGGCTCCGTGCATTAAAAACTGCATACTGCCGCCGCCTTGCATAAACGTAATACCGTATTCGTCGGGAATATTCAAAAGCTTATGCAACAAGGCTATCGTTTCGTCCTGCATCTTCTGATAGGCATCACTGCGATGACTGATTTCCACAATGCTCATGCCCGTATGGTTAAAATCCAGAAACTCTTGTTGTATTTCTTCCAGAACCGGTAACGGCATGGCCGACGGACCGGCATTAAAGTTATAAACTCTGTTTCCCATCATGTCCTCCTATGTGCGAATCTTTCCTGCCTACAGTGTAATAACACCGTAGGCATTGTTCTCCGAAGACTTATGAGAAAAAACAAAAAACTCCCGTCCCTCATAGGGACGAGAGTATATTCCCGCGTTGCCACCCAGCTTGCCTTTCGGCCATCTTCGGTCGCTGTATCGGGCGAACCCGTCAAATTCATCATCTGCCGCTCCGGAGCGGAACGCCTCGTAACCTTGCCGACTTGCACCGACCGTCGGCTCTCTGAGAAGGTATCCGATTTGCTTCTCCCTCTTTGCGTTTCATTTATTACTTGTTTTAAAGTATACGAACTTTCCGGAACCGTGTCAAGAAAATACATAATAGACCGCTTTGTATCCGTCAATCGGGGACTAACACATTTGTAATCTATACCTTTTCAGTCTTTCTTTGTATACTGTACCTATCTTATTCATCTTTTTTAAGTTACGGAGGTATCTCATGGCCTATACATTACCCGACTTACCCTATGCTTACAATGCTCTTGAGCCGTACATTGACGAAGAAACGATGCACTATCACCACGATAAACACCATCAAACCTACGTCAACAATCTGAACGGCGCTGTTGAAAAGCATCCGGAACTCTTCAGCAAATCGGCGGAAGAACTCATTACGGACTTAGCGGCTATTCCCGAAGATATTCGCGGTGCCGTCAGAAACAACGGCGGTGGCCATGCCAACCACAGCCTCTTTTGGCAAATCATGGGGCCTGACGGCGGCCACCTGAACGGCCCCGTACAAGAGGCCGTCATAAAGACCTTCGGCGGCGAAGAAGACTTTAAAAAACTTTTCGCACAGGCGGCAGCTACCCGTTTCGGTTCCGGTTGGGCCTGGCTCGTCGTCCATAAAAAAGAACTGGAAATCATGTCTACAGCCAACCAGGACTCTCCCTTGAGCGAAGGTAAAACACCGATTCTCGCTCTCGACGTCTGGGAACACGCTTACTACTTGAAGTACAAAAATGCCCGTGTCGACTACATTTCCGCTTTTTGGAATGTCGTCAATTGGGACGTAGTGAACGAATTATACAAAAAAGCTCTGTAAACCGACTGTTTATAGAGAAAGGGTCGTATCCGAAGATACGACCCTTCTTTTTATCCCGCGTTACATAAGGCCCAAAGCCGAAAGAATGACTCCGTAACCATGCATAATCAAACGTTGTACGGGCAACAAAATATACCCGAAAGCACCGCTCATAAAGAGAAATACGAAAATGAGGAACGAATAACGTTCATATCCTGCCAACTTATATTCCCATTCAGTCGGTAAAAAGGCCGTAATAACACGCGACCCGTCTAAGGGCGGAATGGGGATCAAATTAAAAATTCCGAAGTTCACATTGTAAATAACAATGAGTTGAAAAACGATAATGAGGCCTTGTGAAACAGGTAATCCCAATCGCAAAACAAGGGCCGTCAAAAATAAAAAGACGAAGGCCGTCACGAAATTGGCCGCAGGGCCGGCCAACGCCGTCAAGACCTCTCCTTGGCGACGGTTGCGGAAATTGTCCGAATTAATCATAACCGGCTTAGCCCAACCGAAGCGTGCTACAAAAAGCATAATGAGCCCGATAGGGTCAATATGTGCAATCGGGTTTAAGGTCAGACGTCCCGTATACTTCGGCGTGTCGTCACCCATGGCAACAGCCATGCGGGCATGCGAATATTCGTGTATAGCCAGGGCGATAATGAGGCCGGGAATGCCGGCGACAAGGCCCAACAAATCAAAATCAAACATACTGTCCTCCATATAAGTAATCCGTCTTCCCGAAAAAGAAGACAATAACAGTATATCATACTTACCAGGCAACAAGCGATACAACAAAAAAAGACTTCCCTAAGGAAGTCTTTTTTTACTGATTTCATGACGCATACGCGTCATATTGGATTCAAATAAAGCGGGATCGGCCATAGCAATGCGCGTATATAAGACATCACCGATAGCCATGTGAATCAGTCTGGACGCACCGGCTTCGGTCGAGTAATTTACTTCTCTACCCATGCCGTGCAGACAGATATCGGCCAATTTCGCCAAAGGCGAATGAATATGGCTCGTAATGACGATAATCGTCGCACCCCGTTCCTTCGCCGTTTCGACAGAGTGGATCAAATCCTTGGATAAACCGCTGTGTGAGACAGCCAGAACGGCATCGTTCTCATCTAACAGAGCTGCCGACGTAACCTGCATATGAGAGTCCGCATAATCCTGAATAGACAGCCCCAACCGCAAGTACCGTGTCGTCAAATCGCGACAGACCGTAGCCGAGTTTCCGAAACCGTATACGGCAATACGCCGGGCTTGCCGCAAGACGGCGGCAGCCCGATCGATTGCCTCATAATCAAGAAGTTGCAGCGTATCCAAAAGCCCGTCCGCAATATTTTGAAAAATCTTGGACGTAACGGCATTGCACGTATCTTCCGCCTTAATGTCATGATAGTTTTTCAACTCATTCATGGACAGATAGGCAGTCAAGGCCTGCTTCAGTTCTTGCAAACCCTTATACCCCAGTTTCTTGCAAAAACGGGATACCGTGATTTCCGAACTGTCCGTTTCCGCCGCAATATGGGGGATGGTCAGCTTCATAAGCCGTTCCGGATCAGCGGCAATGTATTCCGCTATACGCCGCTCCGACTTCGTCATCCCCTCATAGGTGCCGCGAAGAAAGGGTATTTTTTCTACGTCATCGTAAGACACGTCCGAATACCTCTCTTTATCATAAATTACGCTACGACGGTGTTCAATACCAATACGCCGATAAGGCCCATAATGGCAATGATGGTTTCCAATGCGCACCAGGTCCGTACCGTTTCTTTAACGGTCAGGCCGAAGAATTCTTTGAAGAGCCAGAACCCCGGGTCATTAGGCGGGCTGAAAATGAGCGAACCGGCACCGGTCGCCAAAACCATCAATTCCGGATTGGCGCCTGTTGCCGCGCAGATAGGAGCTGCAATGCCGCCGGCCGTCAAAGCCGCAACCGTTGCGGAGCCGCAAGCCGTACGAATAACGGCAGCCACAAGCCAAGCTAATACTAAAGGCGACAGGCTGGCATCGGCAACAAGAGTTCCGATATACGTACCTACACCGCTGTCGATGAGGATCTGTTTGAGAGCACCGCCGGCACCGACGATGAGAAGAATCATGGCGATAGCAAGGATAGCATCCTTAACGGTATTCATGATTTCGTCCATCTTCTTGCCGCGCGCCAAGCCGAAGGTATAAACAGCAATGGCTACGGAAATGGTCAGTGCCATATCCGGTTGACCGAGGAATTCAAGAGCTACCGCTACAGGCGAAGACTGGTCCAAAGCGAGTTTGGCAATAGCCGAAGCCGCCATGAGTACAACCGGTACGAGAGCCGTAAATACGGATACGCCGAAACCGGGCATTTCATGGTCTTCAAAAATCTTGGGGTTGTATAAGCCCTTGGGTATTTCCGGGTTAATCCCTTTGGTAAAGTTATAGAATACGGGACCTGCCACAATAGCCGTAGGAATAGCTATAATAGCACCGTATACAAGAGTTACGCCGATATCGGCATTATAAATAATGGCAATAGCCGTAGGGCCCGGATGAGGCGGTAAGAACCCGTGCGTTACGGACAAGGCCGCAGCCATGGGAATGCCGACTTCCAAGAGGGGAATCTTCGCTTCCGCCGCAATGGTAAATACGAGGGGAATCAACAATACGAAACCGATTTCGTAAAACAGGGCGATACCGACGATAAAGCCCGTCAAGCAAACGGCCCACTTAACATTTTTACGACCGAAGACGTTGATAAGAGTCGTCGCAATACGTTGAGCACCGCCGCTTTCGGCCATCAATTTACCCAAGATGGCACCGAAGCAAACAACAATGGCCAAGCCGCCCAAGGTTCCGCCCAACCCTTTTTCAATGGTCGGAATGAGCTTGGCAACGGGCAATCCTTCGGCTATGCCGACAAAGCCCGCAACGAGTAAGAGTGCGAGAAAGCTGTTGAGCTTTACGCGAACAATGAGGAAAAACAGGACAAGTATGCCGATGGCAAGAATCACTAAAGGCACTTTGTACACCTCCCGAAATAAAATAATAATATCGTGACCGCTAAACGGTTAACACCTTAATAATGCTGTTTCCAGTCGTGGTGGAAACTGCCTTCTTTATCAATACGTTTGAACGTATGTGCGCCGAAATAATCGCGCAACCCTTGGATCAGGTTGGCGCCGACGGACGGACTTCTCAACAAATCGATATATTCCAAACCGTTCACAAAGGCCGGCACAGGAATACCGCTCAAAACGGCTAAGGAAATAATCTTACGCAGACTGCCGAGACCGCTGTTAACGCGTGACAGGAAGAATTCATCAAAGACCAGATTTTCCATAGACGGATTTTTTTCATAGGCTTCCGTAATCTTATTGAGGAATACGGCCTGAATAATGCAGCCGGCTCTGAAAATAGAGGCAATAGCCCCGTAGTTGAGATCCCAGCCGTATTCTTCCGATGCCTTGCGATACAAGGAGAACCCTTGAGCATAGGCCATAATCTTCGCCGTATACAAGGCTGTGCGCAAATCTTCGGCAAATTTCTCTTTGTCGACAGCGGCGACGGAAGGTGCTGCAATGACCTCTTGAGCCGCTTTACGTCCCGTATCGTTGGAAGATCCGCGCGTATTGCAAGCCGCCGTAATCATGGAAATATTGACGCCCAACTTCAAGGCTTCCAGACTCGTCCAGCGCCCCGTACCCTTTTGGCCTGCCGCATCAACGATTTTATCGATAATATCGCCGTCCGCCAGGTCGTCTTCTTCCGCAAAAATATCAGCGGCAATACCGATGAGGAAACTCTTCAGTTCCCCCTGATTCCATCGATGGAAGGTTTCGGAAATTTCCCGATTCGTAAACTTGCCTACGTATTTCATGAGCAGGTACGCTTCGGCAATTAACTGCATATCCGCATATTCAATGCCGTTATGTACCATTTTTACAAAATGACCGGCCCCGTCTTCACCGATATAAGTGCAGCACGGTTTTCCGTCATCGGCTTTCGCCGCAATAGCTTCGTACACATCCTTTATTTCCGCATAACTTTCCTTATGGCCGCCGGGCATAATAGCCGGACCGCGACGAGCGCCTGTTTCACCGCCCGAAATACCCATACCGTAAAAATGGATGCCCTTAGCCTTGCAAGCATCGTAACGACGGCGCGTATCTTCAAAGAAAGAGTTGCCGCCGTCAATGACGATATCCCCTTCTTCCAACAGCCCGTCCAGAGATGCCAGCATGCTGTCTACAGGTGCACCTGCCATAATCATGAGCATGATTTTACGCGGACGTTTCAAAGACTGTACAAACTCTTTCAAATCATAATAAGGCGTAATTTTTTCATGCGGCCGTTCGGCAACAAACTTTTCCGTCAAATCGGGCGTGTAATTGTATACAGCCACGTCAAACCCGTGGTCGGCCATGTTTAAAGCCAAATTACTGCCCATGACGGCCATGCCGACAACGCCGATATCCTTTGCCATATAGGTGTCTCCCCCTGACTTATAATTTTTTCTGGTATGCCGTAATCGCTGTGAACTGCGGCAATAAATTATCATAAAGTTGTTCAAAAATACTGTACAGCTCTTTATACGTTTCCGCGTTTCCGGCCTGAGGCGTATAAACCTTCTTGGCATGAACGAGTTCCGCCGTATCGGCAATACTCTTCAACTTACCGCTGGAAATAAAGCCCAGTACGGCTGCCCCGAAGGCTGCCCCTTCGCTGTTGTCCGGCAAGGTAATAGGCTCATTCAGTACATCCGACAGAATCTGCAGCCACAGCTGAGATTTCGTAAAGCTGCCGCTGACGCGAATATCTTCGACAGGACCGAACTCTTTGAGAGCTACCATAACGCTGTTTAAGCAATAGCAAATCCCTTCCATAACGGCACGAATCATATGAGATCGGCTATGGTTCAACGAGAAACCGAAGAACATACCGCGTAATTCGGAATTCCAGTACGGAGCCCGTTCACCCGTAAAGTGAGGCAAACAAATAAGCCCGTCCGCGCCGGCTTCTACGTGTTCAGCCTTCATGGTCATCAAATCGTACGGATCGATATCGAGAGATTCAAGAGTATTACCGCCGTAATGGCAAATCTTGTCGCGACCCCAACGTAAAATCATACCGCCGTTATTGATGGCTCCGCCGGCTACCCATACATCGTCAACGAGGTTGTAGCACCATGTACGCATCTTCGGATCCGTCTTCGGCTCCTTCGTAAGCATGCGCAAGGCGCCGCTCGTTCCGATGGTGCAACTCAACTGTCCCGGGTTGACGGCACCGATACCGACGTTGACGAGAACGCCGTCCGTAGCACCGATAACGACGGGAAGGCCTTTCGGCAAACCGAGTTTTGCCGCCGCTACATCACTCAAAGCGTGGCTGTATGTCGTCGATACGACAGGCGGCATATATTCCTTGGAGATACCCGCATATGCAAGAATTTCATCATCCCATGACAAGGTTCTTTCATTGTACATACCGCTTGTTGAAGCCGTAGATTTATCAATAACCCACTCGCCCGTCAAATTATAGAAGATGTAGTCCTTCAGTGAACCTATATACTTCATTTGTCCGAACAAGTCGGGCTGATACGTTTTCAACCAAATAATCTTGGCTAACGGATAGGAGGCATGAATGGGGCAGCCGGTCCGTTCGTAAAACTTGCGGCATAAGTCCGGGTCCTTCTTCATGTCCCGTACAATACCGGCACTGCGGCTATCCGCCCAAGTCTGCATGTCCATCAACGGTTCTTTATTTTCATCAAGACCGGCAAAGCTGTGCATAACCGTACTCAACGCAATACCGGATAATTCCTTATTTTTATAACGAAGCTGAGCCGCCGTCTTTTTCACCACTTCTTCAACGGCTTCGTATATTTGCAAAGCACTTTCTTCCGCCCAATCCGGATGGGGAGTCAAAAGAGGATAAAACGCTTCGGAAGAAGAAACGCTGACCCCTTCGGCCGTATAAGCAATAGCCCGGACGCCTGTCGTACCGACATCGACACCGATCCATACTTCCTGATTCTGCGAATCCATGGTCATACCCATTAGTTCGTACCGCCTTTCGTGCAATCAACTGTAAGACTACTTCTCATAAACCAATTATAGCCTTCCGCTCTTTTAAAATGCAATATATTTTTCATTTTCTAAATATCATTTTGATATATTTTTATCATTTTACCCCTGTTAGGTATGACCAAATGTAATGTATTCATTTATATTCTCTTCTTTTAGTAATTCTTATTTTTAAAATGACATACAAAAAGAGCATATTGTCAAGCTTTCACCCGGCAATACGCTCTTTGCTTTTTATTGATTGGCATGCTTAGTTCCTTATGAACCTACATTTTTATATCAATTCTTTAAAGTGCCTACAATATCCTGAATATTGCGGACCCCTTCTTTTTCGCACCAGTTCTGCATGCCGACAGCCATCTTTTCGATGGCACGGGGATCAACGAAGTTATAAGCGCCTACGGAAACAATTCTGGCACCGACGAGCATGAATTCAACAGCATCCTTCCAGCTACTGATCCCGCCCAAACCGAGGACGGGAATAGATACGGCTTTAGCCGTCTGCCACACCATGCGCAAAGCTACGGGCTTTACGGCAGGACCCGACAACCCGCCCGTAATATTGCCCAGTAAAGGACGACGGGCATCGATGTCAACGGCCATACCCGTCAACGTATTGATAAGAGACACCGCATCGGCTCCGGCTGCCTCAACGGCCTTCGCCATAACCGTAATATCCGTTACATTCGGCGACAGCTTTACAATAACCGGCTTTTTCGTATGCTTGCGGACACTTTCCGTTACGGCAGCAGCCGCCTTCGGATCCGTTCCGAAGACAATGCCCCCTTCTTTAACATTGGGACAGGAAATATTGACTTCCACCGCATCGATTCCGGCTACGTCAAGGCGAGCCGCCAACTCACCATAGTCTTCCGTAGACCCGGCCGACATATTGACAATAAACCGAGTCTTCAAGCGGCGAGCCTGCGGCAAAATATCCCTCAGGAACACATCCACCCCCGGATTTTCCAAGCCGATACAATTGAGCATACCGCCGGGCGTTTCGGCAATACGCACGCCTTCATTTCCCGCTCTGGGAATCGGGGTAATACCCTTGGAAATGACAGCTCCCACCGCTTCCATAGAAAGAAAATCTTCATATTCCGAGCCGAAACCGAAGGTCCCCGATGCACCGGTAAGTGGCGTATTCATCTGAAAGCCGAGAAACTCGCTTCCCAATCTGTCGAAATTCATCAGAATACCTCCTTACTGTCAAATACGGGGCCGTCGGAGCAGACCTTATAGCGCTTTTTGTCCTTCTTACTCTCAAACGTACAGCCCAGACAGACACCGATACCGCAAGCCATGCGTTTTTCCATAGATACTTCGCAAGAAATACCCGCTTCTTCAGCCTTTTCGGCAATGGTCTTCATCATCACCGTCGGGCCGCAGACGGCAATGCGATCAATTTTATTTTCCGAGAAAATCTGCGGTAACGCCGCTACGGCAAACCCCTGAATCCCTGCTGAACCGTCATCGGTCGTCACATATACTTTTTCCGCCT
The DNA here is from genome assembly GCF_000165735.1 of Megasphaera micronuciformis F0359. Classification (GTDB taxonomy): domain Bacteria; phylum Bacillota; class Negativicutes; order Veillonellales; family Megasphaeraceae; genus Megasphaera; species Megasphaera micronuciformis. Next base: position 315,520 of record NZ_GL538208.1, on the reverse strand, counting down.
TATCCTTAAAAAACTCTCTCCAAAACGTTTCTTCCTTTGTCTTACCGCCGACGAGGACAACCGGTTTTTCATCAAGTCGGCCGGCCAGATAGATCAAAGGAGCCAAGCCTACACCGCCGCCGACGAGAAGAACTTTGCCCGCAGCCGTTGAAAAGGTCCCCTCACCGAGAGGTCCTTCGACAGATACCTTGTCGCCTGCACGCAAGGTTGTCATGGCTGCCGTTCCCGTTCCGACAAGACGGTAAATAATCGTCACTTCTCCCGTTTCCCCGCAGGCTTCCACAATACCGAAGGGACGTCGCAGAAAAGCCGTCTCCACAGATACGTTGACGAACTGTCCCGGAAGAGCCGACCGGGCAATCTGCGGCGACTCAAAGGTCAACTTGTAAATAGCTTCCGTAATGGCCTCGTTGCTTATGACACGGGCCTCTTCCAAATACTTTTTCACCCTAAGTCCCCCTTAGTTTTTCACAGCCTTGTCAGCCAAATCGGGATTGGCTTCCATAAGGCAGTGTAATAACTCGTTGCATCCCGCTTCCACATCTCGGTAGGTCTGTTGAAAATCTCGCGTATACCACGGGTCGGCAATGTCTCTGTCTTCACCGGCAAAGGTCAGGAGCGTGTACACCTTTTCGGCATCGTGAAGCCCCGTAATCCGTTCAACACCGCGTATATTCTCTTCATCAAAGACAATAATATAGTCATACGTATTATAATCATCCTTCGTCATCTTCACGGCTCGACGGGGCGTAAAGGGAATCCCCTTTTCCGTCAATACATCCTTCGTAGCGTAATACGTATCATTACCCGCTTCGTCATTCGTCGTCGCCGCTGAGGCCACTTCTATCTCACCGGAAAGACCGGCACGACGAACGATTTCTTTCATATAAAATTCTGCCATAGTAGAACGGCAAATATTCCCGTGACATACAAATAAAATCTTAATCACTGGCCCTGACTCCTCCGTCATTCACATGTACTGATACATCTTGTTTATTGTAACAGAAATGCGCTGACCTTTCATTAATAAACCTTGTAAGAAATAAGATTTCCAACAACTTCGCAGCCTTGCAGACCGCTACAAAAAAAGAGATTCGCCGTCCTATGAGCGAACCTCTTTTTTACGATATATCTCCGTACACTTTAATACCGTATTTTCTCGTATCGGCCCGTAAACTTTCCATTAAACGGCAATTTCTTGCACTCTCTCCGACGATAAGCGTAATTGTTCGCCCCTTTTTACGTTCCAAATACACCATATATCGATTGCCCAATCCGTAGCGCCCCCGAACATGATATACCTGAATGGAGCGAATATCTTTTAAAGGAATCGTCCTCGGACCGAACTGAATAGCCCCGTGAATATAAAAATTTCCCTCGGCAATACGATAAGCCTCAAAAAAGCTCCCGCCACTACGAAATGATGCCGTAAGTCGACGAATGACGATAACAAGAACGACACAGCACAGAAATATAAAAGCATTCCGAAAAAGAGGGAATCTTCCTATAGAATCAAAGCCTACCCAAAAATAATGAATATATTCCGTCATCTGCCTTTCCCTTTCATTTCCCGTCTTAAAATATATTCCGTCACGGCAAAAACAATGACTAAGAGCGGGCCTCCTTCAATGACGACAATAGGCAAAGCCTGAATGAGGATATAGTAGAAGACACTTCGCTCATAAGGCCCGTACATATTCCAATGTTTCGCATTGATCAAATCCCCGACAAAGGCCAAACGTTCTTCATACCAACACAAGAAGGGCCCCGGATGGGAATCGGAAATCATCGACACCGTCCCTAGCACAAATACAAGGAAGTAGACAAAAGCGATAACCGCGACCCGCTTCCATACACGTCGAAATACGTGCAGACAAAATCGGTCCCTGTCTTCAGCCGACAGGCGGTCCCAAGTCACATCCTTACGACACTCTTTGTTAAACCGATATACAACATACTTATATAAAAAATGCTTACGTATATCTATCTTCATAAGAAACCTAGCCTACACTACTCATAACCTTGCCGATAAAGTAAATAAAATAGATAAAACCGCCGGAAATGACAAGATAGACAAAAGACCCTAAGGTGACGGCGAGCTCCTTATGATGCCCTGCCCAGCCCTTACGACTATACCAAACGATAACGGCTATTTTCAAAATAATACTCAAAGCCATAATATAAGGCAGCCCCGTGAAGGCATAGGCAATCAAATACCCGCCCACAGCAGATACTACGGATTCACCCTCATCACCCAATCGCAATCCGATTCCGACGAAAAAACTGCAAAACAAAGACAAGTCTAAAAGTACGGATACAAGCAATAACTTACGCCCTAATCCTTTTAAAAAATCCATACCTACCTCCGCATCTGCATATCATAATGGTAATATACCATACTTCCCGTCCCTTCACTATACAGGCGACACGAAGACGAAAAAAAGCCGACGTACATACGTCGGCAAGAGCCCGTCAATCTGAATATCCAATGCGGGCAACCGGTGCCAGTGCCGCCTCGTTGGATATTCAACCCGACACATCCGGTGAAACAAGTATATCAGAATATAAAAAAACGCTCAAACCCGATATAAATAATGAACATGTACTACACACATTCAAAATAATATCAAGAATGAGCTAAAAGCCCGACAGTCGGAGCGTCCCCCGCAGGCAACCGGTACCAGTGTCGCTTCGTCTGACGCTAGACCCGACACATCCGGTGACCTAAGTGTATCAAACACAAGGACGAACGTCAATGAAGGAAAACAAAAAACCGGCGTACATACATACACCGGTAAGAATTAAAATTAGTGAGTCCGTCCGAGTATCCGCGACCCACGTCCCGAGACGGTGTTGCAACGCCGGATACTCAGCCCAACACCACGGGCAAGGTCAGTATAACCACTCTCATAAGAATCCGTCAAGAGAAAATCATGTTTTCGTTCCAAAATAAAAAGATGCTACTGCCGGGGCGCGATGCTCGTAAGAACCCCTGCCATACGTCCGAATGCGGCGGCAGAAATACACCTTTTCACTGCAAGTGTAGCAGATCGGATGGGAACTTGGCAAGGGGAAATCAGATATTACACATACAAGTTGTATATCAAAGTTTTATCCGACTTTTAGGGTATGATCTGTGCTTGCAGCGGTCTATTTAATGTCTATTATTTCTTCATAATTCGCCATACAGTTGTCCTGCTGACCGCTAACAAGTCGGCAATTTTTTCATTAGTATATCCTAATAAGTCTTTAACTTTTTCAATTCGTTTCCTCAACTGCTCATTATTTTCCGCCTTAGCTCCGTCCGAATAGGGATACATACTTCTAATTGCCTCTATAATATTTTTTTCGCCGATTGATTTGATTAGACACTCATACCTCCACTCAGCCGTTCTATAACTGGATTGTTCAAGCATTTTTACATATTTTATAGAAACAGTCCTTAGTTCAGTAACATTACCGGGCCAAGTATATGTAACTAAAAGTCTTTCCATCTTCTCAGTTACGGATTGGATTTTCTTAGATTTGGTTAAACTAATAAGATACTTCATAAATAAAGGTACTATATCTTCAATTCGCTGCCGTAAAACAGGTATTTGTAATTGATTTATGGATAGGGCTTGTCTTAAATCCGGACGAATCTTCTGTTCTTCCTCAGGGAGAGCTACCGTATAAAAAACGATATCAAAAATATCCGGTAATGCCATTCCCGGTAAAAATATCTGTTTATGATAGATTGCATTACTCAAAATTGCTTGTACTCGTAATGAGGCCATTTCTATGTTTTTTAATATAACGCTTCCCCCATTTGCATCCACAAGCAATCCATCAATCCTACATCCCTTTTCTATATACCCGTAAAATATTTTATTAGCATTGTCGTCATCAACAAGAGCTAAGTCTATGGTTATACAAGTTTTGTCGGCTCTGTGAGATGCATTATGCAAACACATTGCTACTTCTTCTCTGGCTGTTCCAATTTCTCCTAAAATCATGGTATGCTCTTCTACCGGAATTATACTGTGACAACTATCCACCAGCCCTTTCATACTATCAGAATATGCCGTAATATTTTTCAATTTATACACCGGAAAAGGATTCTTTATGCTTTTCCCTTTTCTCCTTAAGTTATGCGGATTAGGATGGAATGACATAATAACACCGCTATTTTTCCCATAAACGACAATCTTCTCCATAACGCACCGCATCATAGTGTTAGCAATCAAATGATAACTGTCGTTTGAACAAGCTTCATTTTCCATAAGCTTTTTATACGGCAAGTTAGGGAAGAGTTCTTCGACGCTCATAGCCTGAAGATCCTGAGCGGACGCTTGTATATATTTTTCCATAGTCTTATTCATAAATTCAATTTTTCCGTCTTTATCGGTTATAACAATCCCTAATTGAGCCGTGTATAAAACAGATTTAAAAATTCGCTTGTTTCGCTTTGTTTCAAATAATTGGATTGCCAAGTCTCTGGCCCTTAAACAGGCGTCTCTAATAGTTTCCTCACCGGCATACAGCCTCACATAAGGTTTATTCAATGTAATTGCAAGATCTATTGTCGCTGCCGCTCCTATAACCACTTCGCAATCAGTCTTTTCAATAGACTCTTTCAAATCCGAAACATCGTCAAATACTATAGGACATACCATAGTCTCTGACAATTGCTCATACATGGACAAACGAGGGACAATCGTAGCATCTTTATGATATACAACACCGATTTTGGAATATCCCAGTTGTTTTGCATGTTGTATAGCAACCATATAATCTATATCTCTAACACGAAACTCTATCAGCGGCAAGGAGTAGTTTCGCTTAAAGCGTGCCGCACTACCGCCTCCTGTAACAAAAACCTGTGTACCCTCCTTTAATGCCGTGTGAACAACTTCATCCTGATTTAATAAATCCGCTTCATACAAATCATAATCCGTGTCGGTGTGATCCAGTTCACTGATTACCGTCTTTGCTAATTCCCACATATAAGAAAAACACAATATACAAACCTTATACTTATCTTTTCGGACAGATCCCTTCATAACTTTACAACACACATCCCTTCATACCTATTCATTTTTCTCATATATTGAAATTAAGTCGCCATCTTACATCACGTGTTATATGCTTTTTAGTTTCATTCATTTTATATTGCTTATTTATGAAACATTTTTTGTTCATTTTCGCCTTTTTTAACACAATTATACATTACTTGTTCTCTATTTTAACATAATAACCATCAAGAATGTTCTTATTACTTTAATTAAAAGACAGGATGTGACGAAATGAAAAAAGCATTGGAAGACATTATTGTATTAGACCTCACACGTGTACTTGCCGGGCCTTACTGCACGATGATGTTAGCAGACTATGGTGCAAATGTAATAAAAATCGAGGTCCCCAACAAGGGCGATGATACTCGTGCATTCGGACCCTTTAAAAACGGTGAAAGTCTTTACTATGCTAATGTAAATCGAGGCAAAAAAGGCATTACGTTAAACTTGAAATCCGAAAAAGGAAAACAACTCTTCCTCGATTTAGTCAAAAAAGCCGATGTAGTTGTAGAAAATTTCCGTCCCGGAGTTATGGATAAACTCGGAATTGGTTATGACACTTTAAAAGAAGTAAATGATCAAATTATTTATGCCGCAGTTTCCGGCTTCGGTTGCTATGGTCCTAAATCCGATCGCCCCGGATATGATATCATTGCCCAGGCTACCGGCGGACTCATGAGTATTACCGGAGATCCCGGCGGACACGGTATTCGTGTCGGCAACGCTATGGGCGACGTTCTGGGCGGCATGAACTTAACTATCGGCATACTGATGGCACTCCATGCAAGAACACTCATACATAAAGGCCAACGAGTAGACGTATCTTTAGTTGACTCCGTAGTTTCCAGTTTGGAAACAGGGACACAACGTTTCTTTGCATCGGGAAAGCAGCCTGAATTAATGGGAAACCGTTATGCCGCCGCATACCCGTATGATTCATTCCAAGCCAGCGACGGTTTATTTGTTATCGGTTGCGGTAATGATAAGTTATTCTCTCTATTTTGCAACAAGGTAATTAATATGCCTGAGTTGTTGTCTGACCCCAGATTTGAAACAAATTTGAAACGCTGTGAAAACCATCAGGAATTAAAACCCATTATAGAAGAATGGAGCCGCCATCTTACAATCGACGAAGCCGTTACACTTCTAAATGACGCCGGAGTTCCTGCCGCACCTATTAACGGCTTAAAACGTGTGACGGAAGATGAACATATTGCCGAAGCCCGAGAAATGTTTGTATCTTTGCCTCACCCGGTTATCGGGGATATGAAAGTCAACGGCAACCCGGTTAAATTAATGGATACCAAAGTGCAAATCTCCAGACCCGCACCGGCATTAGGACAAGATACCGAAGATGTATTATCCGCTCTCCTGGGTCTTAATGATGCCGAAATTGAAGAATTGAAAACAAATAATTATATTTAGGAGGATCTGTAATGGATATTAAATCTGTAAATTTTGTTGAAGTTGGTCCCAGAGACGGTTTTCAGAATGTAAAAGAATATATTCCTCTCGAAAAAAAACTTCACATCATAGATATGCTGATTCAATCGGGAGTTAAATCTATGGAGCTCACCTCTTTTGTGCACCCCAAGGCTATTCCCCAAATGAAAGACTCGCACGATGTAGTCATTAAAACGCTCGAAAAGCACGGTTCTTCCGACGTTGATTTTTTTGCACTCGTCCCTAATTTATTTGGAGCAAAAGCAGCTGCAGAATGCGGTTTAACCAAAATTGATACGGTTATTTCGGTAAGCGAATCTCATAATAAAGCAAATATAAATCGTACTGTTTCCGAGTCCTTAGAAGGATTAACCGCTATCCGCCAAGAGCTGCCTGACATGGAAATAATTCTTTCTCTAGCAACTTCATTCACCTGTCCTTTTGAAGGCATTACGCCTATAGATAATGTACTGTCTATCATCCGTAAAGGCGTTGACTTAGGAATTCATCAATTCTGTTTAGCCGACACAATAGGCCAAGCCGATCCTTTAATGGTACGAAATACCGCTAAAGCCGTACTCAAAGAATTTCCTAATGAACATTTCGAATTGCATATTCATGATACCCGAGGAATGGGGCTTGCCAGTACATTAGCCGGAATTGAAGCCGGAATTAATTCAGTTCAGGCTGCGGTCGGTGGTCTCGGTGGTTGCCCGTTTGCTCCCGGAGCCTCCGGCAATGTAGCTTCCGAGGACTTGATATTCATGTTAAACGCTATGAACATTCACACCGGCATCGACTTCCAAAAGATGCTTGATACGGCACTATATGAAACGACAGTTATATCCGGTAACTACAGCGGTCACCAGATACACATCAACACCCCCTGCTCCCACTAGGTTAGTCATAACGGAGGTATAATTATGGAAACGATTATGGAGATGGATTTACTTGCATTAGTATTGTTCATTGTTACTATAGTTCTTGCTTTTATACGAAAAGTAAATATAGGTATTTTGGCAATTGCTGTCGGCGCGATCGCAGTCCGTATATTCGGTTTAACAGACAAACAATTAATCAGCGGCATAAGCAGCTCTATGTTTTGTACCTTAGTCGGCATAACTTTCTTATTTGCCGTAGTAAAGTCCACGGGAGCCTTGGACTTATTGGCTGAAAAAATAATTTCAGCTACGGGGAAAAAAGTTTGGCTTCTTCCGATCGCAATCTACATAGCCGGATTTATTGTTGCTGGTGTAGGCCCCGGTGCAATTCCCGCTTTAGCAATCATCCCGGCTATAGCCGTTACAACAGCTTTAAAAGTAGGTTACAATCCGATTATGTTAGCCCTCATAGGTGAATTCGGATTGATAGCGGGCCGAATGACCAGCGTTACACCCGAAGCCGCTGTTATCACTAGTGCAGCAGCTACTTCAGGTATTGATAATGTAATGCCCGCTATACTGGCTTGTCAGACAATCATTACCCTTGTCATCTCTATCCTTGTATTCATTTATTTCAAAGGATATAAATTGACAACGACCAATGCAACGGTAACAAAACCCGGTCCCTTTACTGCTAAACAGCTGATTGCTTTAAGCGGTATATTATTGATGTTAGTATTAATGATTGTATTCAAAGTCAACATCGGTTTAGCAGCCTTTATATCCAGTGCCCTTTTAGTCCTATTCGGCATCGCTCCCGATGGAGAATGCTTAAAAGCCCTTCCTTGGGGAACAATTATTATGGTATTAGGTGTCGGCGTCTTATTAACCATCGTAGATAAGGTTGGCGGAATAAAGTTACTGAGCGCCGCAATTTCTTCCATTATGACCAGTAATACGGCAATTCCTCTTATGGGCGTGTCGGCAGGTTTACTCAGTCTGGTAAGTTCTGCATTGGCAGTCGTATATCCTACCATGATGCCCATGTGTACCGATATAGCTGCACAAGTCGGTGGAGTTGAACCGCTTGCCTTAATGGCAGCCGTCGGAGCCGGAGGCTCGTTAGCAGGAATTTCTCCCATGTCAACAGGCGGAGCTCTAATCTTAGCCGCAATGGGGACCAACGTAGAAAACTTTACCTCTACCCAACAAGCTAAAGTATTCGTTCAGTTACTTATGGCGGCGGCAGCTTCCCTCGTTGTCATTATAGTCGTATCAGCGTTACTGTTTGACCCCATTGTTTCATTATTTATATAAACTTCTTCTCTTTCTCAAACATTGAGGAGTAAGTAAACAAATGGTATTACTCGGCACCGAACACAGTTGTGTTCGGTGCCTCTTTTGCCATACCCATTTTGGAGTTCAATAATATTGAAGTCGGCACCTACTCAGCACTGACCTCAATATTTATTATAAAATAAAAAATGCCCAAACCCGATATAACTAATGAACATGTGTTGCACACATTCAAAATAATATCAAGAATGAGCTTAGTACCCGACAGTCGGAGCGTCCCCCGCAGGCAACCGGTACCAGTGTCGCTTCGTCTGACGCTAGACCCGACACATCCGGTGACCTAAGTGTATCAAAATATAAGGACGCACGTCAATGAAGGGAAAACAAAAAAACCGGCGTATACACATACACCGGTAAGAATTAAATTTAGCCCGTCCGACGGAGTACCCCCGACAGGCGTCCCGAGACGGTGTTGAAACGCCGGATACTCAGCCCAACACCACGGGCAAGATCAGTATAACCACTCTCATAAGAATACGTCAAGAGGAAGTCATGTTTTCGTTCCAAAATAATGTAGTGTATCAAGACATTTGTGACAAGGGCTCATGCAGAATGAGCTAAGAAGAATTCTGTCACCAGTTCATTGGGTGATTTAAATCCAAGTATCCGTTGTACGATGTTGTTATAGCGGCTAATATACCGTTTATGAGCTTTTCAAAGGGCTTCTATCGTTCTAAAGCTACGATTATAAAAGTGCTCTCTGTCTCGTCTGTAGCTACGCTCAACCTTGCCGTTTTGCCACGGCGAGAACGGTCGAATCGTTTTATGTTCTATCTTTAGCCATTGCGCTACCACATCAAACTGACAGATTCGTTCACTGATTCCCATATTCGTAAACTCCCTGCCATTATCTGTTTGTACAGTGCTTATCTTAAATCCTATCTTGGATTCCAACGTCAACAAGAACTCACTCGTATGAGTAACTCTTTTTTCATCAACAATAGCCGCCACTCGTTTCCTTGAATATTCATCAATGGCTGTAACCTGATAGTACTGCGTCCCATTCGGGTTTTCCTCGATACATTCCCGGGGAACATATTTTATACCTTCTCACCCGGATACGATACTACGTCCGGCTTCCATTTACTTTTGGGGAAATTCTTGACCTTTTTTACCGTGAACTGATGCTTACGTATTTGCCTACACATGGATCCATATGAACGAGTATATCCCCGTTTACACGACTCTACGTATACTTGAGCCAACCCCTCGTGACGATATCGCGTATTCATCTGACGAACTATAGCTAATTCGGCTGTCGTGTGTTGGTTGGGCTGTGTATGCGGTCTTCGGCTTAAAGGTCTCAACGAATCTAGGGTTCCATCGTATCTTTTTAACCACCGTTGTGCCTATTATCTGCTCGTATGATAACACCGAGCTGCCTCTGCATTGTTTCCATGCTTAATGGCAAATTCACATATCCGTTTACGAAGTCTCAGTTCTTCGGTTATAATAGGTCTCATAAGAAGGGTCTCCTGTTATCTTGTTGGTTTGGTCACTTGCATTATAACAGAGTTCCTTCTTATTTTTTATTTCTTTGTCACATATGTCCTGTTCTCTTACAGTAACAGGAAAGTGCTATCAGTCCAACAAAAGAGGCTATCATCAAATCAGGTGTCAAAGCGATAAGCAATACAAAGAAACCAACCTATCTGTGATTGATGAGTTCTACAAGAGCTACAAGAGAAAGTACAAAACAAATGGTAAGCCATGGTATGAAAATGAACAATCTAAGAAAGGTACTTCTTGGAAAAGCAGGCTTCAATTTGACATTGTTCGTCTAATAAAACAGTCTAAGGATTGGGAAGAATTTCTAAAGAAAATGGCAGAGCTTGATTATGAAATAAAGTATAGAAAACATATAGCCTTTAAGCCAAAGATACGCAGAGATTTACAAGGGCTAAGACGATTGGTGAGGACTATATGGAGGAAAGATTAAGAGAACGTATTACAGAAAATCAAACTATCAAACCTCCATCTGTCAAAAAACGAATCAGAAATGTCATCAATATGAATACCAATATAAAGGTAAAGGAAAGTAAATGCTACGAATATTGGATACCCAAACATAACCTCCATACAATGGCTGAGTCTGCTATTTATATCAGAGAACATGGCATTAAATCAGTTAATCAGCTTGACGAGTATATTCAAAAAGCAGCGGATGAAAGTCAAAATATCCAAAAGAAAATTAAGGCTATTGATAAGGAAATGCAGATGTATTCTACTACTATGAAGAAAGTTCATACCGTTAAAAAATACAGGGCACATGCTACAAGGAATATAAGTCTAATCCATCTGACAATGCATTTTTGAAGAGTACAAAGCTCAGATTCCCCTATATAAAAATGTTCTTTCAGAGCTTAAAAAATCCTATTCCAAGCTCCCAAATTCAAAAGATATTTTAGCTGAGCTTGATAAATTACAAAAAAAAAGAATACCCTCATGCAAGAGTATTCTTCCTCAAAATCTACTATGGACAAGCTTTACAAGATACGAGAAAATTATGGAATTTATATGGGTAAGGAGATTGAGAGATAATTAATTTCTTACCCATTTTTAATGTTCTTTTATAACTTAATATTGATATTTTCTGATATTTTGATATTATTGTGCCAAAAATTATATTCATCGAGTTTTTGTGTAATACCATTATAAACATTACAAGTATTAGTTGGATCTTTAATTGTGATGATTAAACAAAATTCTTGACTTAATTCCCTATTCTCGATAACTGCCCTATCTTCAATACTACTTCTATAAGTGTTATCTATTGTTAAATACCATTTTTTATCGGCAGTTGTATATTTCAATTTGTTCCCGTCTGTTAACTCAGATGTATCCACTGCATATTTTTTTACTGGATAATATTTGTCTCCATACTGAATTAACATTCTTTCTTTTAACGCAAACTCTTTCGATGATTCTCTCATTTTGACCTTGCTATATAATGAACCCACCAATATATTTTGAGCCCCATTCCTTCCAATCGGATTTAATATACAATTCTTACTTGTATCTCTAGGTACCTTTTCATCATAAGAACCAAACTTCACATCTATATTCGATTGACAATATTCGAACCCTTGAGTTGGATCTAAAATAGGATCATATACAAGTGTTACAATAGCCTGAAAATTAAAGAACCCATCCTTTACCAAGCATTCTGGCATAGGAAAGTCTTTAATATCTATAAATCTCCCTTTTGGCAGAACATCTCGCAGTATTAAAGTTGTCTCATTTGGAGTATTATATAATATGTTATGAACGGTATTAGGTAATCCAAAACCAAGATATTTAGTTCTTTCAAATTCTGATATTTCAGTATTATTAGGATAATTAGCTGAATGAATTATTAAGCTTTTCAATAACAACGGGTCAAATTCTTCATCCATTTCATTTAATAATCCCGCAGCTAAAGCCGCTACTCTAGGGGTGGAAAAGCTAGTGCCTGCTTGTTCTGCAATCTCTCCATTTTTAGAAAATGATTTTACTCCCCCTTGAATAATCTCTCCTTGTGAATTAACTCCAGCATTACCGCCTAAATGAACAATATCAGGCTTTATTATATATGCAGGACCTGGACCTCTTCTCGAAAATGGCGATAAGTTATATGGCTCAGATATCCAACCATACTCTTTTTTATCTGCAATAGATCCAACCACCAATGATCTAACGGAATCAGCTCCTTCTTGTAATTTGCCAACAGCACCTCCTCTAGAAAAATTATCACAATTTCCAGCTGATTTACATATTAGGACATTATATTCGTCTTGAATATCATCCAATGCAATAGCAAAATCGCTAAATTTTTGTTCAGATATTTCTCGAACAATACTTATTGATAAATTCCATATTTTTATTTCTTTATGGTTATTTTTTATAACCTCTCTAATGTTTTCTATTAATTCATCTTCTTCTATGCTTTCCTTTTGAGTATCTGGAAAAATCGCAGCGTCAAAGACTCTTATATTTTTAGCCCCAACAACTTCTTCTCCTTGAAACTCATCCCCATATGTAATAACACCCGCAACAAATGTTCCATGACTTGCCGATATTAATTCATTTGGATATGGGGAATTTCTATTTCCATAAATCCATGACTTTAATGGGGCTATCCCACATATTCCATTATCTAAAACACCGACAATCTCACTTTTTTTATCAGCATCATATTCTTTTACTTTAACTTCATCTTTTTTATTCAAAATATCTAAATTAATTGATACATATGGCATAGGAACAAATTCTTCTGCTAAGTCAAATAATGTGCTATTTACAAGCTTATCCACTTGCAAATTTGATATATTGCATAGTTTATATATTATCAGTGATTTCGTATAATTTGTTTTTACGAATTCTACATGTTCATTTCTCAAGAGCATCTCAAATTTTGCTTTATGACTCGTGTTAACAGAAAACTCATTGAAGTTAAAAAGTTTTACCTTATAGTTAGAGACGCCTTCCGTTTTATATGCAGTAGGCTTATATTTAATGATATTGTCAATACCCGAAATACCATATGCATTATTTTTAACATCGGTTATTTTTTCTTCAATTTTAGCTCCATCTTTTTGAGAATCTACACGAACAATTAAAGTATTTTCATCTGAAACTCCAATAACATTATTCTTATTAGTAAAAAATATATTCTCAATTTTCTTTCTATGGCTTTTAGCATGAGCATCTTTATTTAATTTTGCTTCAATTATAACTGGTATGTTTCTGTCTTCCCAATCTTCTTCTAACGCATCAAAAATCATTCGAGACAATTCAGCAGATTTTTCATTTAACTCACTACCACTTAGAACAAATTTAGGAAGTTCTTTTTTACCTCCACCTTCTACTCTTTGTTTATCTTCTTCACGTTTAGAAAAAAATTTAATTGGCAATTTCTCTTTCATTATTATTCACCCCTTAACTTTTTAGAAACCATCTGTATTCTTCTCAGTGGAAATCCACAACTTTGCAATTCTCTATGAGTCATTCTTCCTTGAATTAAAAATTCAAGGAACTCCATGTCACTAGTTATTGAATGATTTTTGAACAAAAATGCCTCCCTTAAAATATCAAATAATGTAATCTTATTTTTTTCATTTATTACGGAACTTCTCATAGAATTATTCATTATAGTGTTAATATCAGAATGACTTAATCCTATTAGCAAACTTGATATATTCTCAATTTTCTTATCTGAAATATCAAATTTAAATTTTGATGTATCGATACATGTATGAATCAAACTATTAATTTCAAGTTCTGTTGGTTTACTAACACTTAAAACTCTATTAAATCTTCGCCAAATAGCGGGATCAAGTAATTCATGATGATTTGTAGCTGCAATTATAATACTATCTTTGCTAAAAACATCTATATTTTGAATAAGGCTATTTACAACTCTTTTTAATTCTCCCGTCTCATTTTTATCATCTCTTATTTTAGCGATTACATCAAATTCATCTAAAAGCAAGATACATTCTTGCCTTGAAGCAAAATCAAATATTTTCCTAATATTTTTTGCTGTATTCCCCAACAAAGATGAAATCATTCCATCTAACCTTGCTGTTATTAATGGAAGTCCAGTCTCCATAGATATATATTGTGCCATTGAGGTTTTACCACATCCCGGCGGACCATAGAGAAGCAATGTACAAGGTTCATCTATTCCAGCTTTTAATAATTTATCTCTATTTTCATAGCCTTTTATAAACTCCTTGATTTTGTTGTCAATTTCATTATTCAAAATTAATTTGTTTCTATCAATAATTGGATAGCAAATATCCACCATGTCCATTCTGCTTTCACCATCAACAGGCCTAGACGATAATGCATCTAAGGACAGTATTCCTCCTCTTTTTTTTGATAATAAATTATTTATTTTTCGTGATAATGCTAAGTCACCATCATTTTCTAAATTTTGGGCCAATATTTTAGAATAATTAAAGACCTTTTCCTTGTCTCCGGATAACGCACCTTCAATTATTTTGGAAATTTCAGTATACATTCCATACACCCCCTATTTTATTCATTATACATCAAGCCGAATTGTTTTTTCAATATTTTGTTATCAAGTCTATTTTTTTTGTTATTATTTTTTAATTATTGTTATTATAGTTATGTCCACCCGTTAAACAAGTGGTTTTCTCTGACCCTATAAGGGTCTTTCTCTAGTGGATACCCCCTCTATTATTACAGGTTCTATAATAAATGTTTGGGTCAACACCAAATAAGTGCTGACTTCAACATTATTTTTTTGCAAAACAAAAGCATATGAGGTTCGCATGCTTTACAATAAAAGTGTCCAAGCCCTAAAGAAAGGATGCGATCTCATATGCCTACTATTGATTATATACAACCCTTCTTCAATATTAAAGGGGAATGTATTACCCATTCCTACCAGAAAGATAATTCCTTAGTCTATGAAGTGATACTTCCTGTTACGGAGCATACCTGTCCTTATTGCGGGCATACTACGAAATACATAAAAGACTATCGAGTCCGTACGATAAATTTGGGGAGTATTCATGGTTTACATATTTGTGCTAAATACAAACAACGTAGATATTCTTGCCCTCAATGTACCCATTCATTTTCAGAAAAAAATCCCTTTATTCAGAGGTATAAGCAATTAGGGATGACGACTATTTCCGAAATATTTCGTCTGTTACATGGAGGGCTGAACTACACAACCATAGTCCGTGCTTGCCACGTTTCCGTTACTACCGTCATTCGGTATTGTTCCCTTATTTCTATTTCACGACCCAAAGAATTACCGACCGTCTTGGGCATAGATGAGTTTAGAGGCAATGCAGCCGGGCAGAAATACCGGGTAATCTTAACCGACCCGGATAGCCATCATGTTATTGATATTTTATCAAAGAAGTATACGAATGCGCTGTGTCGGTATTTCGCAGCCTATAGCCGGAAAACAAGACAGACGGTTCGCTTTATTGTGGTGGATATCTCTCCCAATTTAGTCTTGTTATGGAACCCCTGTTTCCCCATGCCCATATTGTGTGACCGATACCCTGTTTGCCGTTGTTGGAAAACACGAACAAAAGAAGCTGGTACGCTATTCAGCCACGCTAAAGAGCAACAAAAGAAGCCTTATGAAGCGCCCCGGCCGCCTAATGGATGCCGCTCTTATTAAGTTAGAAGAGATTTTACGGATTTCCGATAAGTTAAGAAAAGCATACCAATTAAAACAATAATTTCTTCATATCTTGAAAAGACAGAGTAAGGAACGAATTACGTACCACTTAGAATGGTGGTTACAGAGTGTAAAGACATCTCAGTTACTGGAATTTAGGAACTTTTCCACATCCTTTATTTCATGAAAAGGCCAGATAACCAATGCGTTCTTACTACCTTTTTCAAAAGGCTATACGAAGGAATGTAATAACAAGGTCAAAGTATTGAAACGAATAAGCTACGGCCTTAGACACTTTGAGCACTTCCGAACTCGTATCCTATTGTTAAGCAAAAAGAATGGCATCGAACACGAGGGTATTCGATGCCAAAGAAACTTGTTGATCAGTTAGACCCCAACATTTGCAAAAGAGCCTCAAAAAAGCTCTCGCCACTAGGCGAGAGCTTTTCACATATTAACATTATTGACCCACTACATCCCCAAGCATCTACCGATTATCCACCTTTTCGGGATACATGTCGTGTTCGGCCAGGCGTTTAAAGGCCACGTCTTCCCACTTAGTTCCTTTTTTTCCGTAGTTGCAGTACGGATCGATGGAGAGGCCGCCGCGAGGCAGGAATTTTCCCCATACTTCAATGTATTTGGGATCCATAAGTGTTATCAGGTCTTCCATGATGATGTTGACGCAGTCTTCGTGGAAGGCACCGTGGTTTCTGAAGGAGAAGAGGTAGAGTTTAAGGCTTTTGCTTTCCACCATTTTTATATCCGGTACGTAGGAAATGGTGACGGTCGCAAAGTCTGGTTGTCCCGTTATGGGGCAAAGGCTCGTAAATTCAGGGCAGTTAAATTTAACGAAGTAATCGTGGTCTTGGTGCTTGTTTTCAAAGACTTCCAAGATTTTCGGGTTGTATTCGTTGGCATAGGTCACGTTCTGATTGCCTAAGAGTGTCAATTTTTCCATCTTATTTTCCTTTCAGTAAGGGATCGATCGTGCCGTTGGCAGAAAAGGCCGCTTCTCTGTCTCTACAGGTACCGCAGAGGCCGCAGGGCTTGTCTCCCCCTTCATAGCACGACCAGGTCAGCTCGTACGGTACATGAAGGCGCAGGCCTTCAGCCACAATGTCCGCTTTATTCATGTGAATGAACGGAGCTTCCAGAGTAATCCCACCGCCCGTACCCTCGTAAACAGCCGTTTTCATGGCGTCGAAGAAGGCCGGCGAGCAATCGGGATAGGCCGCTCCCGCCGCATCATCCGCATGGGCGCCGTAGACGACGCGTTCGCAATCGAGGCTGAGAGCCACGCCGGCGGCGGCGGAAAGGAAGATGCCGTTTCTGAAGGGTACATAAGTACTTACGGGCGACTGCCCCTTTGTTTCTTCAATTTGTTCGGCATAGCTCGTTTGCGGCACGGCCTTATCCGAATTTTCCATCAAGCTGTTGTGACTGTATGAAAATAAGGGGCTCACATCAAAGGAGATTCGCCGTACGCCGTAATAGTTCGCAATTTTTTCAGCACAATTCAGTTCTTTTTTATGTTTTTGTCCGTAGAGTACGGAAAGGGCTATGACATTTTCAGCTCCGTACGTGTCTACGGCCTGTGCCAGAGCTGTCGTCGAGTCGATACCGCCGCTCAGTAATACTGCTGTTTTCATATAATCGTCCTTTATTGTAAATAAACTTGAAGGGTTGCATCCGTCTTAAAACGTCCCCTTAGTTCCACCGTCTTTGTCCGCGTACTACGGTTCTTAATGCCGCGCGTCGTCACGCAGGCGTGGGATGCCGTCAAAATAACGGCCACGTCGTCACTTCCCGTCGCCTTGGCCATAATATCCGCAATGTCTCTGCCGATTCGTTCCTGGAGCTGAAGCCTTTTTCCTACGGCATCACAAATTCTGGCAATCTTGGACAGGCCGATGACTCGCCCTTTGGGGATATAGGCTACTGTCGCCTTCATATCGTACATAAGTGCCATGTGGTGCTCACAAAAAGAAAACATATCGATATCCTTCATGACGACGACACGGTCCTTATCTTCAGTCTGCTCTTCGTCTTCAAAGGTCTTGGCCAGGCGGACCGCAATATCGTCATTCGACTCACCGATACTTGCGAAGACTTCTTCATACATGTCCGCCACACGCTTGGGCGTTTCCTTCAGCCCTTCTCTTTCCGGGTCTTCTCCCAAGGCGACGAGGATGCCGCGAATATGTTCTTCTATGGCTTTTTTGTCTATCATTTATACTCCTCTTTTCTCAGGGTCCCAAATAAACTTATGGAGCTGAAGCTGCAGCCTCCACCCGTTGAGTCGCCTCTGTTTCATAAAGTCTACCATCTGCGCCGGGTCGATGGAGCCGAAGACGGGGCTGATATATACGGCGCAATGATTGACAAGATCGTAGCGTGTTGCGATTTCTTCCGCTTTTTGTAAGTCTTCTGTACTTGAAACGACGAACTTTACCGTATCCTTCTCGGTAAGAATGGCGAAGTTTCCCGTCATCATAGCTTTTTCACAACCGCTGCCCGGCAACTTATAGTCCATCGTAAAGGACGGTCGTCGCTTTTGGCAAAACGGAAGAAGGGATACGGCCCCGTTTGTTTCGATTTCTACGTGAAAGCCATGCTTAGACAAGAGATCTATCAGTTCATCTATCCCCTCTTGTAAGAGCGGTTCTCCGCCCGTAAGGGTAATGTCCGTCACTCCTTCACGACAGGCATAGTCGACAATTTCCTGCGGCGATTCTTCCTCGTAAGGACAGTCCGCTTCATTGGCCCAAGCCGTATCGCAATAGGTACAGCTCAGATTACAGCCTTGAAAGCGAATGAAGAGAGCCAATTCGCCGGCACGTTGTCCTTCGCCGTTAATGCTCACAAATTTTTCGACAACTCGCATGATTATTCCTCGTATGCCGCCTTATTGGTCGGCGTTTCATATACTTCTACGCGACAAAGTTCAGGGCAATCGTTCTTTAAAAGATCGTAAAAATACTTGGACAGATTTTCCGCCGTCGGACGAAAAGATACTTCACGCAAGAGAAAATTTTCTTCTTCAAGGCATGCCAAGGTTGTATCCTTCAACGATCCCTTTTCATAAATTAAGGCGTGGTCGAAAAAGTCGCAGGCTTCTTTCAAGGATTTTTTCAAGTTTCCGAAGTCCGTCAGCATGCCCTTTTCCTGACGTGTTTCTTTCAAGGCTTCCGCCTTGGCGTGAGCCCGTACGAGCCAGCGGTGTCCGTGCAGGTTATGACACTTGCCTTCATAGTTTTTTAAAAAATGAGCGCCGTCAAAGGTCGCTTCACTGCTTATATAATACATAGTTACCTCATAAAAAAGCCCTGCTCTGAGCAGGGCTTCTGGTCAACGTAAAAACGCAAACAAAAACAGCCCTGGTTTTGTTTAAGGACAGGATGGTGCAAACGAACTGTCCGCATAGAGTATGCCGTTTCATTGTATGTCTTGAAGCCCCGTTTGTCAACGGCATAAGGCATATAAGAAAACAACGGCCGCCCCGTATGAGGCAAACCGCTGTTTGTATTTTCTTATGCCTGTACTTTTCTCATCAAAAGAGTACGCATGGAATTTAATACGGCTAAGACCATAACGCCTACGTCGGCAAAGATGGCAAACCACATATTGGCAATACCGACGGCTCCCAAGATAAGGAAGAGGACCTTAATGCCGATGGCTATACAAATATTTTCCTTAACAATGGCCATGCACTTGTGAGCAATTTTAACGGCCACGGAAATCTTTAAGGGGTCGTCATCCATGAGGACTACGTCCGCCGCCTCTACAGCCGCGTCGGAACCCATGGCACCCATGGCGATACCTACGTCGGCACGGGCCAGGACGGGTGCGTCGTTCAAACCGTCTCCGACAAAGGCCAGAAAGCCGCCGGCGGCATTCGTTTCTTGCAACAACGCTTCAGCTCGTGCCACCTTATCGGCAGGCAAGAGATTACCGTATACGGCATCAAGTTCTAACGACTTGCCGACCTTGTCGCCCGTCGTCTGGCTGTCGCCCGTCAGCATAACCAGTTTCTTCACACCTTCATTACGTAATGCCTTCACAGCCTCTTTCGAGTGCGGTTTCAAGGCGTCGGAAACGGCTACGTGACCGGCGTATACTCCGTCTACGGCTACATGAATAATCGTGCCGTCACACCGGCAGTCGGGAACGACGGCCCCTACGGATTCCATAAAGAGGCTGTTACCGACACAGACAATTTTCCCGTTGACTGATGCACGAATTCCCTTGCCGGGAACTTCTTCCCCTCCTTCCACCTTACAGCCGTCACCGTCAGCCTTATAGGCACGACGCACTGATTCGGCAATGGGGTGAGTCGAAATGGCTTCAACGTGGGCCGCCAAATGAAGGAGCTCTTCTTCGGGCGACTTCCCTTCACGCATCGCTTCGGCAAAAAATTCTTTAGCCGGATGAACGGCCGTAACACCGAAGATGCCGCGCGTCAACGTACCGGTCTTATCGAAAACAACCGTCTTTACATCCGCCAGTCGTTCTACGTAATTTGAACCCTTAATGAGAATACCCGCCCTGCCGGCACTGCCGATGGAGGCAAAGAAGGACAAAGGCACACTGATAACCAGCGCACAGGGGCAACTGATAACAAGAAAGGTCAAGGCACGGTATATCCAGATATGCCAATTACCTTCCCCCGTCGTAAGGAGTCCGAACAAGGGCGGTAATAGTGCCAAGGCCGCTGCCAGACCGACAACCGTCGGTGTATAAACACGGGCAAATCGGGTAATAAACTGTTCGGATCGGGATTTTTTGGAACTTGCTTCTTCAATAAGTTCCATGATTTTAGCAGCCGTCGAATCTTCAAAAGCCTTAGCCGTTTGAATACGCAAGACACCGTTAATATTGATGCAGCCGCTTAAAACCGTATCGCCGGGCTTTACTTCACGAGGCATACTTTCCCCCGTAAGGGCTGCCGTATCGAGATTACTGTTACCCGAAAGGATAACTCCGTCAATAGGAATTTTTTCGCCGGCCTTGACGATAATAGTCGTACCGACTTCCACTTCATCCGGATCTACTTGTACCAAGGAGCCGTCCACTTGTTCCACATTGGCGTATTCGGCGTTAATATCCATGAGACTTGCAATATTGCGGCGACTCTTATTGACGGCATATCTCTGGAACCATTCACCCACTTGGTAAAAGAGCATAACCGCAACGGCTTCCGTATAACCTTCGCCGTCATAAAAAGCAATGGCCCAGGCCCCTAAGGTCGCCACAACTATAAGTACGCATTCATCAAGGCCGTTGCCGTGTCTAAGCCCTTCCCAAGCTTCCAGTAAAATGTCATAGCCTACAACCAGATAAGCTACGGCGTACAAAGCAATATGAGCCGCTTTCGGCACGTCGAGAAAGGAGGTACCGATCACAATGACAGCGGCAACGGAGATGCGAATTAAATCCTTCTTCTGTCTGGCACTTAGCATACATGTCCCCCCGATGTAAATTCTTACAAGAAAATTTCGCCGTCAGACGTTGCTTTTTTACAGTTATGTTGTCTGCTTCCATCACGGCTTGCGGATCGGCACCGTCTTCAAATTCCACCTTCATCTTTAAAAGCATGAAATTGACATTGGCTTCCTTGACACCTTCCGTCTTATTGGCCGCCATTTCCATTTTGGCTGCACAGTTCGGGCAGTCGACTTCAATTTTATAAGACTTCTTCATTTTTAAATCCCCCTCATTTTTATGTATGAATATCTATTCATTTGTATTTCTACTGTATTTTATTAAATTTTGCTTTGGTTGTCAAGAGTTTTTTACACAAAAAGTACGGCCATAATCACAGATTGTTATGACCGTATTTCCAAGAGTTAATGTAATTCCATAACCGCCATATGTCGTCCCGTCTTGCCCTTTTCCTTTCTATACGAAAAAAAGAGGTCCGTATGGGTATGAGTACATATGTCGGCACATTCGATATGATCCTTTTGAAGGCCTGCACGCAACAAAAGTCGTCTGTTGGCCTCCCACATGTTAAATAAATACTTGCCTTCTTTCGTCGGCTTATAAAGGTCTAGAACCTCCGTTTTTCCGAAAAGGTTTGTAAAGGCCTGTATAACATCGTCTCCCACTTCAAAGCGATCAGGACCCATGGCCGGGCCGATAGCCGCCAAAATGTCTTTAGCTTCGGATCCGAAGGCTTCTTTCATTTTTTCTACCGTAAGGCCCGCAATATTACCGGCCGTCCCTCGCCAACCGCCGTGAGCCAAGCCGATAGCCTTGCGAACAGGGTCAAAAAACAACAAAGGCGTGCAGTCTGCAAAATTCATGGTCAACGCCACGCCGGGTTCATTCGTAATCAAACCGTCGCAACCGGGCAGTGCGTCTTCCTTGCCTTCTACGCCGCGACCGCAGTCTTTTTTAGTAACCTGCTCAATATGCACGCCGTGTACCTGATTGCACCCCACCAGGTCTTTTATCGATATACCCAAGGCGTTAAAATACCGTCGTCTGTTTTCCTTAACGGCCTCTTTATCATCGCCCGTAGAAAAACTCATGTTCAAACTTTTAAAATCCCCCGTACTGACACCGCCGAGCCGTGTCGATACGGCTGCCGTCAAGCCCTTATAAGGGGTAAATAGCCGGAAGGATACAAAAGATACTCCCTCTTTTTCTATAATATCGCTCATGTCGTCACCGCCTGTTACATATTCCGTATGCATTACCGTCTGTTTCATTATACCAAATCTCTATTTTTTCTCGAAAGGTTTTTATTTATTCTCCTCTGTGCTATAGTAAAAATATCTTATACGACTTAGGAGGCTTATGATGGACTTTACATTAAAAGAACAATCTTCTGCCGAACTTACGGAAAGGGTTACTGAAAAAAATACGGCCATTGCCTATGCCAGCGGTACAGCTCCCGTGTACGCCACACCGGCACTTGTAGGCCTGATGGAACACGCAGCCGTAAAGGCTGTCGACTCGCAATTACCCGAAGGTTTTGCCACTGTCGGTATTTCTATGAATATTAAGCACACATCCGCTACCCCCGTAGGCATGGACGTAACGGCCAAGGCCGTCCTTACGGAACAGGATCGCCGTAAACTGACCTTTAAGATTACGGCCTGCGATGCGGCCGGCCCCGTCGGTGAAGGCATTCATGAGCGCTTTATTATCGAAGCGGCTCCCTTCACGGAAAAGGCTAACAGCAAATTGAAATAGCAAAAAAGGAGACTTCTCACGAAGTCTCCTTTTTTATGTCTATTCCAAGCCGGCCAGTTTACGCACGTCCATGCGTGCATCATATTCTTCAGCTGTAATAAGGCCGCTCTCTACCGCCGCTTCCTTCAAGGTCAAACCTTGGGAGGCGGCTGTTTTGGCAATGCTGCAGGCCTTATCATACCCTACGAGAGGTACAAGGCCCGTAACTAAGATTAAGGATCGATGCAGGTTTTCTTCAATTCGTTCCCTGTTCGGTTCAAGCCCTGCTATGCAGTGCTTACCGAACGAATCCATAACATCCGTCAAAAGGCGAATCGATTGAATCATGTTGTAGGCCATAACGGGCATGAACACGTTGAGTTCGAAGTTTCCCTGACTGGCTGCAAAACCGACCGTCGCATCATTTCCCATAACTTGTGCCGCTACCATGGTCACCGCTTCAGCCTGAGTGGGATTGACCTTAGACGGCATAATAGAACTGCCAGGTTCGTTAGCGGGAATAATGAGTTCGCCAATGCCGCAACGCGGTCCCGATGCCAACCAACGTACATCGTTGGCAATCTTCATCAAATCACAGGCCAAGGCTTTCAACATACCGTGAGCTACAACTAGTTCATCCTTACTTGTCAGGGAGTGAAACTTATTTTTTGCCGTTCTGAATACCTTACCCGTCAGACGACTCAATTCTTCGGCAAAGAGAGGCCCGAATTCATTCGGGCAATTGATGCCCGTACCCACAGCCGTTCCACCGGCAGCCAAATCACGCAAGAACTCGCATCCTTGCACGAGCATCTCCCGATTTCGTTCAATCATGCGGGCCCAACCGCTGATTTCCTGCCCTAACGTCAAGGGCGTAGCATCCTGTAAATGCGTTCTGCCGATTTTTACAATGTCTTTATATTCTTCCGCCTTCTTTTCCAGCAGAGACTGTAAGCGATCCATAGCGGGAAAAAGGCGGTCTTCAATTAAGCACAACGTCGCCGCATGCATGGCCGTCGGAAAGACGTCGTTCGAGCTCTGCGACCGATTTACATGGTCATTAGGATGAACGGTTATACTTTCTCCCCCAGCGACAGCTATTTGGACAGCCTTTTTAGCAATCACTTCATTCATATTCATATTAAATTGCGTACCGCTACCGGTCATCCACACGGCCAGGGGAAAGTTTCCTTCCAAATGACCCGCCAGGATTTCATCGCAAGCCGCTTCAATGGCACGAGTCCGCACATCATCCAAGTTACCCAGCTTATTATTCGTTTCGGCTGCCGCTTTTTTCAAATAAGCAAAGACCGTGACCAGCTCTTGGGGAATTTTTTCCGTGCCGATTTGGAAGTTTTCCAGACTTCTCTGCGTCTGTGCTCCCCAAAGTTTGTCAGCAGGAACCTGTATTTCTCCTAATGAATCTTTTTCCGTCCTGTAATTCATGACATATCGCCCTCTCGTAATAAAAGCGGACTGCCTGCATATACAAGAAGTCCGCTTTATATATTTTTAAGACAAGTGTTTCAAGCCTTTTTGACCGATATCGCGACGAACTTGTTGGCCGTCAAAATGAATCCGTTCTACCTGAGCATAGGCCTTACTGATGGCATCCTGAAGAGAGTCGCCCAAAGCCGTTACACCCAAAACGCGGCCGCCGGCAGTGACGAATTTTCCGTCCTCTTTCTTAGTGCCTGAATGAAATACATAGACACTACCATCCTTTTCTACGTCATCCAATCCGTCAATGACATCCCCCTTGTGTGATGATTCGGGATAGCCGGCCGAAGCCATAATGACGCAACACGCCGCTCCCTTATGCCAATGTACGTCTTTGGGATTCAATCGACCGGTAGCACAGTCATACATGATTTGCGCCAAGTCACCGTCCAATAAGGGCAAGACGACCTGCGTTTCCGGATCTCCGAAACGGCAGTTAAATTCAACCACCTTCGGTCCCTTATCCGTCAGCATGAGTCCTGCATATAAGCACCCCTTATAAGGAATGCCTTCCTTAGCCAAGCCGTCAACGACAGGACGTAAAATCTTTTCTTCTACCACTTGACGCCATCGGTCCGTAAGAACGGGAGCGGGAGCATAAGCACCCATACCACCCGTATTGGGCCCCTTGTCGCCGTCAAAAATCCGCTTGTGGTCTTGAGCCGCCACCATGGGAACGATGGTTTTACCATCTACGAAAGCAAGTAGGCTTGCTTCTTCACCGACCATACACTCTTCTACGACGATTTGTCCGCCCGATTCGCCGAAAATGCGATCTTTCATCATGGCGTCTACGGCATCCGTCGCATCCTTTACCGTCTGTGCCACGACTACACCCTTACCGGCTGCCAGACCGTCGGCTTTGATAACAATAGGAGCACCCTGTTTTTCGATATACGCCTTGGCCGCTTCTTTGTCCGTAAAGATTTCGTAAGCCGCCGTAGGTACGCCGTATTTTTTCATTAAGTTCTTGGCAAAGCCCTTCGATCCTTCAAGGCGAGCTGCCGCCTTAACGGGGCCGAAAACGGCAATGCCTTTGGCTTCAGCCGCATCTGCCAGCCCTTGTGTCAAAGGTACTTCGGGACCGACGACGAGTAAATCGATGCCTTCTTTTACGGCAAAGTCCGTAATACCGGTCAAATCCGTTACAGATAGGGGGACGCACCGGGCCAAGTCGGACATGGCTTCACTTCCCGGAAAGGCATAAAGGCTTTCTACGGACGGGCTTTCGTGTAATTTACGCACCAGGGCGTGTTCACGACCGCCGCCGCCGACTACTGCCACCTTCATTACGCCTTATCCCCCTTTCTTACTTCTTCCGTCAAATATGCGGCAATGGCCGCATCGTATTCAGCCGTATGAGTAAAGGCCAAGCGAGCTAAATTCAAGCGATAGGCATCGCTTAATTCGCCGTCTTTTTTCAAAAGTTCCGTAATCTCGCCGTACATATCAGGATTGGTTACGATGGCGACAAATTTATTATTCTTTGCGGCGGCGCGTACCATGCAGGGACCGCCGATATCGATATTTTCAATGGCATCTGCCAAGGTTACGTCCGGTTTGGCAATCGTTTCTCTAAAAGGATATAAGTTTACGACTACCAAATCGATGGGGGTAATGCCGTGGTCTTTCATGGCCTGTACATGGCTTTCATGATCACGCATGGCTAAAATAGCCCCGTGAATTTTCGGGTGCAAGGTCTTTACACGGCCGTCCATCATTTCGGGAAAGCCCGTCACATCCTGTACAGCCGTAACGGGAACGCCTGCATCGCGCAAAGCCTTCATCGTACCGCCTGTAGAAATAATGTCTACACCCATAGCGGCCAATTCTTTACCGAACTCTACAATGCCTCTTTTATCGGATACACTCAATAAGGCTCTTTTTATTTTCACGACTGCCACTCCTCTTATTCCTTAATACGTACGCGATTACCTGAAATTTCCAACTTGTCATCACAAAACAGGGCGACGGCTCGCACGTACGACGGGTGTTCCTTTGTCAGAATACGTGCCGCCAGGGTATCGGCCGTGTCGTCGTCTTTTACAGGAACCGTTTCCTGAATGATAATGGGGCCCGCATCCATGTCGGGGACGACGAAATGCACCGTACAACCGGCAACCTTGACGCCTGCTTCCCACGCCTGTCGCTGTCCGTGTAAGCCCTTAAAGGACGGAAGCAAGGCGGGATGAATGTTAATAATTTTATATTCATAAGGAGCGATAAAGTCTCCGCTCAAAATTCGCATAAATCCGGCAAGACAAATAAGGTCCGCTTGATACGGAGCGATTTCTTCCGATATATAGTGCTCAAACTCGCCTTGGCTCGCAAAGGACTTTCTGTCCGCTATGATAACGGGCAATCCCCACGAACGCGCCTTTTCAATGAACGGTGCCTGAGGGTTGTCGCAAACGGCCGCTACAAAACGACCGTTGATTTCACCCTTTTCCATGGCGTCATGCAGAGCTTCTGCATTGGAACCTCTGCCGGAAGCGAAAACGATGATTCGCTTCTCAGTCATTGAAAACGCCTCCCTTTAAGACGACACGGTCACCGTCGGTCTTGACAGTCTTACCGATAACATAGGCCTGTTCATGACGATCTTCCAGATTCTTCATAACCGCCGGTGCGTCGTCCTTGTCGACAATCATAATCATGCCGATACCCATGTTGAAAGTTCTGTACATTTCCGGCCAGTCTACGTTACCCCACTTCTGCAATAAACCGAAGACGGGCAGCTGCGGCCATGTCGTAACATCTACTTCCACCCCGATGCCTTTAGGCAGAACACGAGGAATATTTTCGTAGAAACCGCCGCCTGTAATATGTACCATGCCTTTTACATCAAATTCCCGAATAACGGGCAAACACGGACGCGGATAAAGGCGTGTCGGTGTCAGAAGGCATTCGCCGATGGACATACCCAATTCTCCTACATAGTCCGTAAGCTTCATCTTCATACGATCAAAAACTATTTTACGAACTAAGGAAAAACCGTTGGAATGAACGCCTGTCGACGGCAAGCCGATGAGAACATCGCCCTCTTTAATGGTTTCTCCCGTAATCAGCTTTTCACGGTCTGCCAAGCCGACACCGAAACCGGCCAAGTCGTAATCGCCGTCACCGTAAAAACCGGCCATTTCAGCCGTTTCACCGCCTAAGAGAGCGCATCCCGATTCGCTGCATGCCTGAGCCACGCCTTTGACGATGGATGCTACCTGTTCGGGATTGAGCTTACCTACGGCAATATAATCGAGGAAAAAGAGAGGTTCCGCACCCTGGACGAGAATGTCGTTAATGGACATGGCTACACAGTCCTGACCGACCGTATCGTGCTTATCCATCATAATGGCCAGGCGCAGTTTCGTACCTACTCCGTCCGTACCGCTGACGAGAACGGGATTTTTTACGGAACTGTTCATTAAGGAGAAAAGGCCGCCGAAACCGCCTAAATCACCCAGCACTTCCGGTCTGTATGTGGCCTTGACCGAATCCTTCATCAATTCAACCGCTTTGTTACCGGCATCGATGTCTACCCCGGCTGCGGCATAGGTCAAACTTTCCTTAGCATTTTCCTTCGAGTGCATATTTTTCTCCTTCCTCATTGGCGGGAATTTCCGTGGGATAATCGTTATTAAAGCAAGCCAGACACATATTTTCCTTTGGAATTTCGGGCATAGCCTTGGCCAATCCGTCAAAGGAAATGAAGTGTAACTTGTCGACGCCTATATACTTGCGGATCTCTTCAACGGACAAGTCGGAAGCAATGAGTTCCTTGCGAACCGACGTATCGATGCCGTAGAAACAGGAGTATTTAACAGGCGGTGCCGATACGCACATGTACACTTCTTTAGCACCGGCTTCACGCAAAAGTCTGCAAATAATACCGCTCGTCGTGCCGCGGACGATGGAGTCGTCAACCATGACGATTCGCTTGCCCTTAACAACGGACTTGACGACGTTCAGCTTCATACGAACGGCCAGTTCACGTTGCTTCTGATCCGGTTTAATAAAGGTACGGCCCATATAGCGATTCTTAATGAGGCCGAAGTTAAAGGGAATGCCCGAGGCCATGGAATAGCCGAGAGCCGCCGTCGTACCGCTGTCGGGAACGGAAATGACGAGGTCCGCATCGTAATGCGTTTCATTCCACATTTCCCGCCCCATAGCCAAACGGGCCTGGTACACATCCTGTCCGTCCATGATGCTGTCGGGACGGGCAAAATAAATGTATTCGAACGAACAGACTTGTTTACGTTCCGCTTCCGCATACATGGTAGACTTCAAGCCGTCCGCTCCGATTTCGATAAATTCACCGGGCTTGACATCACGCACAAAAGTAGCTCCGATAGCATCGAGAGCACACGTTTCCGAAGCGATGACATAGCCGCTCGTTTCCGTACGGCCGATACACAAAGGACGAAATCCCAAGGGATCACGTGCCCCGTAAAGCTTTTTGTTGGTCATTAAGACAAGGGAGAATGCACCCTTAATTTGAGTCATGCTGTCAATAATTCGTTCTTCAATAGTCGGTTTTCTGCTACGGCTGATGAGGTTGACGATAACTTCGCTGTCCATCGTCGTCTGAAACGTCGCCCCGTCATCTTCAAGGCGCGTACGCAGTTCCCGGGCATTGGTCAAATTGCCATTGTGTGCCAATGCGATTTCCCCCATAGACGTGTACACGGCCAAGGGTTGAATGTTACGGGGATTGTTGGAGCCCGTTGTCGAATAGCGCACGTGACCGATGCCGATGGGACCGCCTTCATTGGCAGGCAGTTCCTTTTCAAAGACCGAACTGATTAGGCCCATGCCGCGATGATTGTGAATATCCGTGCCGTCCGTCAGAGCAATACCGCCGCTTTCCTGTCCGCGATGCTGTAAGGCAAAAAGCCCCCAGTATACATAACGGGGAATGTCCGCTTCTTTATCGTAAATGCCGAAGACACCGCATTCTTCATGAAGTTTATCCCATACCGAATCGTATTGCATAGTTCCTCCTGATTGATTCTACGCCTGATTGAGTTGCTTTTGTAAATTTACGTTCTTCGCTTCTACCTGAGCCGTCATATCTGCACGATAGGCCTTGTATTTACCGGCCAGTTGAGCATCACCTACCGCCAGAATTTGAATAGCCAAGAGAGCCGCATTCTTCGCTCCGTTTACGGCTACTGTCGCCACGGGCATACCCGACGGCATTTGTACTGTCGACAAAAGGGCATCCATACCGCGCATGCTGCCGCCTTCAAGAGGAACTCCGATGACGGGCAACGTCGTAAAGGACGCAACAACACCGGCTAAATGAGCCGCCATTCCCGCACCGGCAATGAGGCACCCTATGCC
The DNA here is from genome assembly GCF_000165735.1 of Megasphaera micronuciformis F0359. Taxonomy (GTDB): domain Bacteria; phylum Bacillota; class Negativicutes; order Veillonellales; family Megasphaeraceae; genus Megasphaera; species Megasphaera micronuciformis. The sequence continues at coordinate 285,611 of NZ_GL538208.1, read as the reverse complement.
GCGTTCTTCCGCCGTTTCGGCAAATTCTTTAACAGCTGCGGGCGTACGATGTGCCGAAGCCAATACGGCTTCATAAGGAACGCCGAATTCCTTAAAAATATCCAATGCTTTTTGCATAACGGGTAAATCCGAATCGCTACCCATCAACAAGCCAATTTTTTTCATAACTTCCTCCTGTAGAAAATAAATAAATCCCGGCAGAAGGCATACGCCTTCGGCGGGATTATAGCACTAAGATACACTGCAGGCACGACAATAGAAGGTATGTAAATTTATCTTTCGAAATCTCATTCTCATGTCGCATCTCCTCGCAGTATGAATGATAGAAAATACATGTTGTATTGTACCAATAATCAGGGGCTTCTGTCAATGACAAAGGCCGTCACACAGGCGTTTTTACGGCATACGAGCAAGAGTTCTCAGTCCTTCTTTTCGCTCTTGACGATCCGGTCCGAGTACGAAAAAACGACACCTGCCAACATCCCGCCCACGACGGGGCTGACAAGAGACGTAACCCATAAGTATCTTAAGGTCGGTACAAAGTACAAAGCCAGTTGCAAAAAAGACAGGACAAAGGCCGTCGCCACATATGGTCGAAAAACTCTTCTCGTAACCGGAACCCTCCGCTGTAACTGCCCGTAACCGCCCTTTTTGCCGAAGACGGCATGGGTCACAAAAAGGCTTGCCACAAACAGTCCCGCCCAAAGACCGAGCCCTTCCGAGGCATATAAGGTCACACTGAGGCACCACAAAAGACAGATTAAATTGTGTAAAACGACGGCCCGCACCGACACGCTTCCCTTTCGGCATGCATAAGCTCCGCCGGCACCGATGACGACGAGAGCAAACAAATGAAAGGTCGTAACCGCTTCAAAGGCATGGAACATACTCATCTCTCCTTTCTTACATACTACCATGAAGGGAAGGTCCAAGCCAAACAAAAAAGGCGTTCCTGCAGGAACGCCTTCGAGTAATAATGCAGTTCTTATAAATCGGAAAAATCCAAGGTTGCAAAGAGGTCGTCAACCGTTTCGGCACGACGAATTTGCGTGACACTATGGTCCTTATGCATGAGCAATTCCGCCGAACGAAGTTTTCCGTTGTAATTAAAACCCATAGAATGACCATGAGCACCCGTGTCATGAATGACGAGAATATCGCCGTCCTTAATTTCAGGCAAGGGGCGATCGACAGCGAATTTATCGCAGTTTTCGCAAAGAGATCCCGTTACGTCATATACGTGATCGGCCGGTGCCTCTTCTTTTCCCAGAACGGTCAGGTGGTGATAGGCTCCGTACATGCCGGGACGCATGAGGTTGGCCATGGAAGCATCCGTACCGATGTAATGTTTCCAAATATCCTTATGGTGAATAGCCGTCGTTACCAAATAGCCGTAAGGGCCCGTAATGGCACGTCCGCATTCAAAGGAGAGGCGAATATCATCCAATCCGTTAGGAACCATAATCTTTTCAAACTGATCCTTAATGCCGGCACTCAATACATCATAGTCGACAAAACTTTCTTCCGGGCGATAGGGTAAGCCGATACCGCCGCCGAAATCGATAAAATCAATATAAATGCCGAGGCGTTCTTTAACCTCTACAGCCAATTCAAACATCATCTTCGCCGTATTAATCAAGCCGTTGGCGTTGAGTTCATTAGATACGACCATGGTATGAAGACCGAAGCGTTTTACACCCTTTTGCTTTAAAATAGCCATGGCTTCAAAAATCTGATCGCGCGTAAGCCCGTACTTCGATTCTTCCGGCGTTCCGATAATATCATTGCCGTCTTTTAATAAGGGGCCGGGATTATAACGCATGCAGATGCGGTCGGGAATGGGACCGTTCGCTTCAAGGAAGTCGATCATCGTAATGTCGTCAATATTAATAATGGCCCCTAATTCCATGGCCTTGGCAAATTCTTGATAGGGCGTATCGTTGGACGAAAAGATAATGTCGTCGCCCGAAATACCGACTTTTTCGCACAACAACAGTTCCGGTAAAGAGCTGCAATCGGCACCGACGCCTTCGGCTTTAAGGATTTTCATAATATACGGATTGGGCGTTGCCTTTACAGCAAAATATTCTTTAAAATCCTTCGCCCAGTCAAAAGCCTTGATAAGCTTGCGAACGTTGGCTCTTATGGCTTCTTCATCGTAAATATGAAAGGGTGTCGGATAGGTTTTAATAATTTCACGAATTTCGCCTTCTGTAAAAGGCACTTTTTTCTCATTCATCACTGTCACTCCGTTTTCCGTACTGACGGGCAGTACTGAACTTACTGTACGATAATTGTCTCTTTTACCGCCTTATTATATAATAAGAAAAAATAATTTGTAAAATAGATGAATTCGATTGAATCGATTTGTTTTTCAGATACTTGGAGAAATTTATGAATACGGAAACGCTGCGTACCTTTATTGCCGCCGCCCAAATTAAAAACTTTACCAAAACGGCGGAACACCTTTTCATTGCCCAATCAACGGTAACAAACCGAATTGTCGACTTGGAAAGTGAAATCGGCAAACCCCTTTTTACACGCAAACATAAGCAGATTGAGCTGACCGAGGCGGGGTTGCAGTTTTTAGACTATGCGAAACAGCTCGTCGATTTGGAAACAACGGCCTTACAAACGGTCCGCTCTTCCCTTTCGTCCGACGAACGCCTGCGCATCGGTACGACCAACACTATTTACGAATGCCGCCTGCAACACGCTCTGCGAAAGTGGATGAAAGCCAAGCCTCTAAGCACGATTATATTGAACATCGGTCATACGACGGAGATGATCGAGTCTTTAAAAAAAGGGAACCTGGATATGGTCTTTTCCTTCGTTTCCTTTTACGGAGACGGTTACTGGTGCCGTCCTTATTACAGTGAAGATCTCTGCCTCGTCTGTACTGCCGATGACACGACCTGGGCCGACGGAATTTCCAAAGAAAATCTTCCCGAAATCGACTACCTCTTCTCCAACTTTGCCCTTCAGGGGTTGGGTCTATACATTCGCGATCTCTTCCCCAAACACCATCGCTTCCGCCTGGAAATCGACAACAGCACTAAGCTTCCCGCCTATATTCGCAAGGGTCTGGGCTATACCTTTTTGCCTGCAAGTCTCTTACAGGACCCGGCGGTCTCCACAGGCATTCGCATTATTCCCCTTCTCGATTTTGCACCGCCTAAAATCGACTCGTACTGCATTATGCGACGCGACCGTCCCCTTCCGCCCGATTGGGAAGACTTCTTTCTTTACGATAAATCCTAAACAAAAAAGCCGCTCATATATGAGCGGCTTTTCCTTATCTTACTGAGCTTTCGCTACTTCAACCAACTTAGCAAAAGCGGCTGCATCGTTAACAGCCAAGTCTGCCAACATTTTGCGGTTTACTTCAACGCCTGCTTTCGTCAAGCCGTTGATGAAACGGCTGTAGCTCATGCCGTTTGCACGAGTTGCCGCATTGATGCGGGCAATCCATAATTTACGGAATTCACGTTTCTTCTGACGACGGTCACGACGAGCGTAGAAGAGAGCCTTCATTACGCTTTCGTTAGCCTTTTTGAAGAGACGGCTACGCGTACCGCGATAGCCTTTTGCCATTTTAATGATTTTTTTATGACGAGCGTGTGCTGTAACACCGACTTTAATTCTAGCCATTATATAATTCCTCCCAATCTCTTAAGTGTAATAACGTATTAAATGAAGGGGCACATCTTGCGAACCGCATCCGAATAGCTCTTAGCAACGAGAGCGGCTTTACGCAGATTACGTTTACGTTTCGGAGATTTCTTTTCCAAAATATGGCTCTTATAAGCTTTTGCTCTTTTAAACTTGCCCGAACCTGTTACACTGAATCTTTTTGCCGCAGCGCTGCGGGTTTTTAATTTACCCATGATATAATTTCCTCCTCTTACTTCGCCTTATTGACAGCTATGACCATAGTCATGTTTCTGCCTTCTATCTTAGGTGCCTTTTCAACATGAGCGACTTCTTTCAACTCATCGGCAAAGCGAATAAGCAACTTTTCACCCAATTCGGGATGGCTCATTTCGCGGCCTCTGAACATAATCGTAACCTTGACCTTGCTGCCTTCATCGAGAAAACGTTGTGCCGCTTTCATTTTGACGTAAAAGTCATGGTCTTCAATGTTGGGACGTAATTTTACTTCCTTCAACGTCAGGACCTTTTGTTTTTTCTTTGCTTCCTTTTCCCGTTTCTGTTGTTCATACCGGTACTTCCCGTAGTTCATAATACGGCAAACGGGCGGTTTGGCATTGGCTGCAATTTCAACCAGGTCCAAGTGCCGTTCTTCCGCAATCTGACGTGCAGAGCGCAAAGACATAACACCGAGCTGTTCATTCGTATCGCTTACCAAACGTACTTCCTTAGCTCTGATTTGATCGTTGATACGCAATTCTTTACTAATAATCTTTCACCTCCGCAAAAAAAGAGCGAACAGCATAGCTGCCCGCTCATATATGACCGACATATAACCTTAGTAACTGTGCGTCTTGTAAGGTGAGAAGCGGACGGCTTCTGCTTAATCTGTAACACAACATATTATACTCACAGCTCCGATCCCTGTCAAGGCCCAAACCGCCATGACCGGAAATATTCCGGAACGGTTAAAAGGTCGTCATTTCACCGAAAATCTTTTCAGCATAAGTATCCGTCATACCGGCAATATAGTCGATGCACGCCTTCTTATAATCAGCTTCGCTATCCGAGATTCGGTAAATCACCTTGTTGCCGTATTCGTCGGGATCCGCTTCGAGACGACCTAAGTCGGAGAACTTTTTCATACGCTTTTCAAAATGCCGCCCCAAGGTAGGATAATCTTTGGCAAGAATTCGGATATTGTTCATCGTTTCCGTGCCGTCATAACACTCGCGCAAAAGCTTATACACCGATTCAAGAATAAGGCGCGCATAAGCATGATACACTTCCAGCCTCTTATTCTTATAAATGTGTGCGTAATTGAATCGCATGACCGCATCCATCATATTAATATGCGACTGCGACAGAACCAAACCCGCTTCGGGAGAACTTTCGCGGCAAATATCCGTAATAAGAGGATACATAATGGACGTATTCGTCACCGACTGAATAGGCTCCTTGCTGTAACTGTTCAGTTCTTTTAACAAGTCCTGTAAGGGCTTGCCGTCTTCTTTCAAAATACCGAGGCGTACGGCATCTTCAATATCTCTACCCAAGTATGCGATTTTATCGGCAATTTTTACGACACATCCTTCCCACGTGTAGGGAGCATACTGACTGGGGCGCTCAATGTCGTTTAAGTCCATGGCTTCTTCACGGGGTCTTATCACCGTCGACCGCACTTCACCGCAATGACTGATAATACCGTCTCTGACCGCATAGGTAAGCATGAGATTTTGTGTCTTTCCCGTCGGATCCAACAGAGTTTCAATGGAGTCTACTACATGCAGGCCCTGCTGTTCATGCCAAAAGCGCTGCCCCGCCTCGTCATGACTGATTTTCTGCAAGATCCGCTCGCCCAAGTGCCCAAAGGGTGAATGACCCAAATCATGACCCAAAGCAATGGCACTGATAAGCTCCGTATTTAACCCCAAATAAACGCCGATGGTATTACTCACGGAATTGACCTGATTGACATGGTCGATACGCGTCGATATATGATCGTTCTTCGTCGTAAAAAACACTTGAGTCTTATGTTTTAAACGGCTGTAAGCCAGAGAATGGATAATACGCGTATAGTCGCGACCGAATTCCGTACGAAAATCGCCGCTGCGACTGTACAGTTTGCCGGCACGGGCCGAAGCATATTGCCAGTGCGGATGATTTTCATCCATGCGAACGGACGCAAAAGCTCCTTTCATAAGTTACCTCTTTTCCCGTAAAGCCTCTAAACTGCGAGAGGCTTCTTCCGTATCGATATATTTGGCTTCCTTGTCGAATACCTCAAGATTCAATCTTTTTTTGGCTTCCTTGCGAATTTTTTTATACAGATTCTTAGGAAAGTCGTCGTCATGATATGTAATTCCTCGCGGGAAAACGGCTTCCCTCTCCAGAATATAGCCTTCCGGAACTTCACGAGACTGACGAGGATGATACAAGTCGAACCAGAGGTAAAAGGCCTGTCTGCCGCTTCTGTTAATAACTTCAAAGCACGCCGCCCCGTCTTTTATTTCATCAAGATGAAAATAAACGGGCCCACCTGTCGTCAGTGAGCGTAATCGGGATAAATAGGACCAAGCCCCGAAAAGACCGTTTACCGGAACGGGGGAAGTCTTATCGAAACCGAAACGACCGACTGCTTCAGGCAAAACATCCACGTCGGAACCTTGAACTACGGTAGATTTTAAATGCCCGTCCAATAATTCATTCTGAGCCTTTGCATTATTAAATAAGACTAAAGCCTCGTCATATATTTTGGTATCTACGGGCTGAAGACTCGTCGTACCGATGAACTTATTTATAAAAGACATGACCTACCTCCTCTTTTTATGTTTCATATTATACGTGTATCTGCAGATACTGTCGAGATAAGTCTCCCTATAGACTCAATCGCCTCTTTCCCGTATATTTACGAGTCTTGTTGTGGCCTTTCAGGTCTTATGATTTTACCTTATCTTTGATATTTAAAGATGTAAATGAAATTTTTAAAGTTTTTTCTTTTATTTTTATATTTAAATATTTAAGTATATCTACCTTTTTTCTTCTTCTATCTCTATTTTTAAGTCCGATTTTCTCCATATTTTTTATCATCAGTCATAAACCATGAGTATTCATCATATATAACTAGTATCCATAACTTTTTAGGCTATTGCATTATTTTTTTAAGAGAGTATTATTAAGACAAGAAAAGAAAGTTCAGATAAGAACATACTTTTACAGTATTTCAATCTTTACCTTATTACATTAATTACCCCTGTATTTCATAAATAAAAGGAGGCGGGCGATATGACTTCGATGAACGAAAATATGAAACTGATGGTTTCTGTTGCCGTACTTTTCAGCTTCGGTTTCATTTCGAACCTGTTCTAATTAAAACAGTAACACGTAAAAGAGGCATTCCTTTAAAAGGAATGTCTCTTTTTTTATATGCTCTGCTCAAGTCCTGACAATCTGCTGTGTTCATAACCGTTAACCGCTTTATTGTTCCTCATGTATACCCTATAGTTACTGTTCCTTCACTCTCAATAGCTAGAAAGTATAACTTTTTTCCTTTTACCCCTTGTATTTATGAGTAAAAAAATATACTATATAGACATGGAGATTGTGAAAACAGTAACGATATATTTTACGAGTATATCGTGCATGCTTTCCGTCTTCGCGGTTATAATGATTTTTACATTCACTATAAACGAGTTGAGAAAGGGTGGTATTCATGAAAGATGTAGTAATCGTAAGTGCTTGCCGTACGGCTATCGGTAAATACGGCGGTGCATTCAAAGACGTTCCGGCTGTAGACTTGGGCGCCGTAGTTATTGAAGAAGCAATCAAACGTGCCGGCATTGCTAAGGACGCAGTAGACGAAGTCGTAATGGGTAACGTATTACAATCCGGCCTCGGCCAGAATCCTGCTCGTCAGGCTATGATTAAAGCAGGCATGCCTGTTGAAACTCCGGCTATGACAATCAACAAAGTCTGCGGTTCCGGTCTGCGTTGCGTATCTTTGGCAGCACAGATTATTAAAGCCGGCGATGCCGACGTTATCGTTGCAGGCGGCATGGAAAACATGTCTCAGGCACCCTATCTCGTACAAAAAGCTCGTTGGGGCTATCGTATGGGCGACGGCAAGCTCGTTGATGAAATGATCAAAGACGGCTTGTGGGACGCATTCAACAACTACCATATGGGTATTACGGCTGAAAACGTTGCTGAAAAATTCGGCGTTACTCGCGAAGTTCAGGACGAATTGGCTGCATCTTCTCAGGCTAAAGCTGTTGAAGCTATTAAAGCCGGTGCATTCAAAGATCAAATCGTTCCTGTCGTTATTCACGGCAAAAAGGGCGACATCGTTGTCGATACGGATGAATTCCCGCGTGAAGGCGTTACGGCTGAAGGCTTGGGCAAATTAAAACCCGCTTTCAAACGCGACGGCGGCACGGTTACGGCCGGCAATGCTTCGGGTATTAACGACGGTGCGGCAGCATTTGTTGTTATGTCCGCTGACAAAGCTAAAGAATTGGGTATCAAACCGCTCGCTACGATTAAGAGCTATGCATCTGCAGGCGTTGATCCCGCTATCATGGGTACAGGCCCCGTTCCCTCGTCTCGTAAAGCTCTGGAAAAAGCAGGCCTCACAGGCGCAGACATGGACCTCGTTGAAGCAAACGAAGCATTTGCTGCACAAGCTGCATACTGCTGCAAGGAATTGGGCTTCGATATGTCGAAGGTCAATATCCACGGCGGTGCTATTGCCCTCGGTCATCCTATCGGAGCATCGGGTGCTCGTATCCTCGTTACCTTGCTCTACGGCCTCAAAGAAAAGAAGGCAAAATACGGCTTGGCAACACTGTGCATCGGCGGCGGCCAAGGCACGGCTTGCATCGTAGAAAACAACCAGTAATTTACACCGATAAACGGAGTCTCTCTTGTGAGAGACTCCGTTTTTGCATGCATTGTGACAAAAGAAAGGCACCGCAGAGGATCTTTTCGCCTCTCGGTGCCTTTTTCTTTTCTATTTGTTTCCTTCCGCCTTTTCTTTTTCCGCCAGGCGGTTCGTCCACTTCCAGCGGTTGTGTAACCAGAACCAGTCACTCGGATATTTACGAATATGAGCTTCTAAAATATCGTTGAGTTTCTGTGTTACTTCATAAATACGCTGTTTCTTTTCTTCTTTTGAAAGGGTCTCTCCTTCTGCAAAGACGTAAAGGGGAGCCTGTATTTCAATGTGATGGTGGTAAGGGCGGTCTTCGTGAATGAATACGGGATAAATGCCGTAGTTCTTCATGGCCGCCATCTTGGCCGGTCCGTCGGCCGTCAACGTGTCTCTGCCGAAGAGTTTTACATTAAGTCCCGTATAGCCCGGGTCCTGGTCCATGAGAAGGCCGATATATTTACCTTCCCCCAGAAAGCGAAGCATGTCCCGAATGCCCGTTTTATAGGTTACGTGCTGCTTCATCATCGTCCGATATTCGTTAATAAATTCATCGGATCCGCTACTTTGCTGCTGAGCTACGGAAATGACCGGATAGTCACTCATAGCCAACCAGGCACCTAGAAGTTCCCAATTGCCTGCATGAGATGCCATGAGCACGGCACCTTCACCGCTTTCTTTCAATCGGTCCAAATATTCTTTGCCCGTAACGGTAAATTTTTCAAAAAACCCTTTTTTCACCAAATTCGGATAGGTCAAGACTTCGACAATCATAGGCCCGAATCGCAGGCTGCTCGCCTTGGCAATAGCCATGGCCTCTGCCGGTGAATCGGTGAGTTTACAATCCAATATTTGTTTTTGTGCCAATACCTTGCGTCGCTTGGGCACAAAGGTCCAAAAAAAGACACCCATTCCTCGTCCTAAAGCCTGTTGCCAACTGACGGGCAGATGACAGATGAGGAAGCTGAGGATTTTCATGAATCGGTACATACAAACCTCTTACTTTTTTTCTTCCAGTTCGGCAATCCGTTTTTCCAAAGCTTTGACGGTCTTTGCCAAATCGGGGAGTTTTTTAATATATACCTGTGTGCGGCTCCATTCAATGTGAGGACGTGCCGGGAAGCCGGCATTTACCGTATTGCTGGCCACATTGCCTACAATGCCGGACTTACCGGCAAAGGTAACGTTATCCCCAATGGTAATATGTCCCGTACAACCGGTCTGGCCGGCAAAGATAACGTGATTTCCCACCTTTGTACTGCCGGCAATGCCTGTCTGCGCAATGACGAAGCAGTCTTCACCGATTTCCACATTGTGTCCCAAATGGACGAGGTTGTCTATTTTCGTACCTCGACCGACCTTCGTGCTGCCTAAGGTGCCGTTATCAATAGTCGTGCAGGCACCGATTTCCACGTCATCACCGATAGTAACATTGCCGATTTGGGGAATGCGCGTGTGCTTGCCGTCTTTGGTAGCAAAGCCGAAACCTTCACCGCCGATAACCGCATGGGCCCGAATAACCGCATTATCTCCCATAACCGTATTTTCCATAATCACGGCACCGGGATAAATAGCCGCATTGGCACCGATGGTCACATTATCACCGATAAACACATAGGGATAAATAACACTGCCTGCGCCGATACGTACGTTTTTACCGATAACCGCATAAGCCATAACGGCCGTATTTTCGCCGATGGTTGCACTCTCATCGACAACCGCCGTGGGATGAATGCCCTGTTTCACACTCTGTCTGGGATGAAAGAGTTCCAACAATTTGGAAAAAGCCAGACGGGGATTTTCCACAAGAACAAGGGTGTTATCTCCTGCCGGATATTCTTTCTCCGTAATAACAGCCCCGGCATGAACCTGAGGTAAGTATTCCGTATACGGTTCGACGGCAAAAGAAATGTCGTCGCTCCCGGCTTCGGCCAATCCTTTGAAATCGGAAATCTCCCGATTTTCATCGCCTATAACCGTGCCGCCTAAAAATTGTGCCAACTCTTTTACCGTCTTTTTCACACTAACACACCTCTTTATTGTAATTTCGCAATTACTTCGTCCGTCACGTCGATACCGCCGTTAGGTACGGCTCTTTTATCAACAATAATGCCGACTTCCTTATCTTTAGCAATTTCCGCCAACTTCTGATCCAAATCGGACTTAAATTGACGTTGCAGGCCGGCACTGTAAATATCCAGCTCCTGCTTTTGTTTCTGCTGTTCCTTTTGGAAGTCTTCATCACTCATGGACAGTTTTTCTTCTGCCAACTTTTTATTGATTTCCTGAACCTTCTGTTCGTGTTTTTCTACATACTGCTTAGCCAGGGGTGCTTCTTTTTGCACTCTCTGTGTATCGACAACACCGACTTTGTCGGCACTGCCGCAACCTGCCAAGATTCCTGCCGTCAAAACGGTAAGAATCAGGGCCGTAAGTTTTTTCTTTGCACCTTTCATTCTTCGGGCCTCCCTGTTATGCCAGCTTGGCAATAATATCATCAGTCACGTCTTCTGCCGTACCGATGCCTACATAATCGCTGAAAATCATGTCAATTCCCTGCTCTTGTGCCACCCGTGCGGCGCAATGGCGAATATCATCCATAATCTTTGCCTTTTCGTCATCCATTTCCTGCTTTTTCGCATCAAGCTTGGACTTCCATTCATCATTCCAAATCGCCGGGTCCGGTGTATTTTGAAGTCCTGCCAATTGAGTCTTTAACAAGTTATCGTTCGTATCCTGGCGACTTTGCAACTCTGCCCGTTGGGCTTCTACATAGTCTTGTAACTCTTTTTTAGCCTTTTCTTTATAAGGAGCCATTTCGGCTTCCGCTTCCGCAACGGCCCGTGCCGAATCGGTACCGCCGTTTTTACGGAGCAGGGCAATCAACTCATTTCTGGCCGTTTCTCTCTGTTCCTTCGTCATGGCCAGTGTATTTAGTTGAAGCTGTAAATTGACAGCCTTCAGTCGATCCGCATCATTTAGAGACGGAAGGCGCTGCTCTTTTTCCTTTAACAAGGACTCGTACTTTTGCTGCAATGCACTGTTTAAGTCCGCCTCTTTCAACGCCGCCTTGGCCTTCAGTTCTTCTTCCGCCGCGGCCGCACCCATGAGGCTCATAGACTGAGCTTTTTGCAGAACTTGTCCGTCTTTTCCGGCTTGCTGCGTGTAATGCCACTGTTCGAACTGGTACTGTGCTACCATAGCATTATACTCCAGCTCCAACCGGTGATAGACGGCGTAATCGGGATGGCTCATCATAATATGCTCCGTATCGGCATAGGCATATACCGGTCCCTGTGTCGCCGATTCATCAGGTGCCTTGTGTTTCCAAGCATAGATACCCGCCAAAAGGCACAACACTAAAAGGACGATGGCTCCGCCTGCCGCCACGTTGCGTTTATTTTTATCCATCGACATTACTTGGACGATAATTGTTTAGCTACCTGGTCCGTAATGTCTTGACCGCCGTAGAGGACTACGCTCTTATCAACAACAAGGCTCAAGCCCTTAGTCGAAGCAACGCTGCCTACAGCTGTTTCCAATTTGTCTTTTAAGCCCTTTTGAATAGCTTCCTGCTTATCGGACATTTCGCCCTGCATCTTTTGGAAGAGTTGAGCTTTTTCTTCGTCCGACATATTGGCGGACTGTTCTTCAAACTGCTTCTGCATATCCTGGGAAGCCGTTTGTAATTCTTTCTGTGCGTTTACAATTGCTTCATTATCCGGTGCAAATACCTTGCTCGTGTCGACAACACCGATATTGCTGGACGGTGCGGCACTGACCGGGTTGCCCGTCTGCATAACAGCCATAGCCGCTACGGAGAGGACAAAAATTACGGCTACTGCAGCCGAGAAAATCTTTACATTCTTTTTCTTACCCATTTCTGCCATCATAGTCAAATTACTCCTTTACAAATAACCTATAACTCGGAGCCACTGGTCGTGTTCCGACACAATATATTCTAAGCCTACATAGTCGTGTAGTCTATAGTTAATTCCCAATTCTTCATCATGATTCGATATATCCCAATCAAAGCGCAAACTCCACCGACCTGCCAGCTTTTGCTTCAGCCACAGGTGGTGACTCTTATCTTCAGTCTCAAACTGATAACCCAGGGATGTCTTGTCCGAAAAGCGATAGAAATAGCCGGGAATCAGATTCCATTTCAACGTTGACGGTTTGAATTCGACTTCGCCGAAAAGCTCATGTCCTGAGCCGAACTTTCTGCCGATGTGAACTTTTGCAACCGTATCTTCGTCCTTCTTACCGCGACGCTTGTCGCCGTCACGACGCATATCGATGTACGCCGAAGCCTGAATATCGTAAAAATCGGTAAGCGATTTCAAGCGAATATCCAAATTCTCGCCTACTGTTAATTGCGGCTCTACTCGCAACTTGTACTTTTCTACAACCCATTGATCGGAAACGGTGCGGCTCACATCTTCCTGTATGTCTTTTTCATGACGCCGAATAAACGCAACAGGCAGGCCTTGAAGGCCTGCGTAGCGCGTTTCCATATGCTTTCGTGTATCGTAAAAAACGACTCGCGGAATGTTTTCCGTCTCTACCTTTACGTTTACATTACGCACAACGGGAAGTTTCGGCAAAAAGTATACGTCTACCTTCGCCGTCTTTCCGGGCGTAATAATCACGTGGGGATAAAACTCGGGAATCTGCCGCTCCAATTCGCTTTCAAGCACGTCCTTTACGGCTCCGCCGGCCCAATCGAGGGCATCTTCCGGAAGTCCGACGAGAACATTTTCCACCAAATTTTGAGCTCCCTGCACATCCTCTTTAGCCATGTTTTCAGCCAAAGGCGACAAGGCTCCGAAGTCGAGATTCAATGAAACGGTTTCTATCGTATTTCCCCAAGGTCGTACGACAACGTCTACCTCCGTTCGTTCACCCGGCCGAAGGGTCAGGTTCTCTACCGTATAGCCGATGAGGACGCGATCCATAATGTCATTCATCATACGATTGTACGTATCCGCATTCCGACCGACTTCACCGTCATCTCTATCCAGTAAAACTCTGCGGCCTACCGTTTCGATGCTGGCGGAAATTCGCTTAGCCGCCAAAGGCGGTACAGGTGCACCGGAAGACGCAAGACGTACGTCTACATCGTGAATCGAGGCAGCCGCCGCACCGGACCAACATAGGGCCGATACGACGACTCCTGCGAGTATTTTTTTCTCATCTGTCTCCCCCGCGGGTTGACTAGAATTTACCGCCGAAGCTGAAGTGGAACTTGCCGCCGTCCTTACCTACACCGTAGTCAAGACGAATAGGTCCGATAGGAGTCGTTACGCGCAAGCCCGCACCGACGGAATAATGAAGGCCTCTGCTTTCCTGGTACCAGGGAATCTTACCGGTGCCGCCCCAGGCTGCACCCATATCGGTAAAGAGCACGCCCTGTACCTTCTTGGCAATGGGGAACCGATATTCAACCGTAGCCGCATACATCTTGTTGCCGCGGAATTCATCATCTTCATAACCGCGAAGCGTATCGGCACCGCCCAAGGTAAAGAGGTCATTGTACGGCATGTCGCCTGTAGCGATACCGCCCATGAGTCGAACGGCAATGACGTGTTTTACGCCGACTTTATAATACAGTCTGTTTTCGATAATAAACTTGTAGTAATCGAAGTCGCCGCCCAAACCGTGACCGGCCCAAGTGCCTGTAAAGGACAAGCGTTTGCCGTGCATGGGATCGTAAATATTGTCACGGTTATCGAAAACATGGGACCACGTTACGCTGTTCGTCGTACCGAAGTTGTTGTCAATATAGTCACGGAATACGGGCAAGGAAGCAGGATTATGTCTCCAGGAATCGTAGTTGTTGGGACCGCCTTCATGGCTTAAATACTTGGTCTTCTTCGTTTCCAAGGTTACATAATCGCTTACATATTCACTGCGAACACGACCGTACGTCACATTGCCGCCCGTCGTTTTCTTGCGATATTCCGATACGGTGTTGCCCTTACCGTCATAATCGTCATATTCCGCTTCTCTGTCGTAAATACTCATGCCGATAGAGTCACCGTGGCTATTGAGCCAAGGATGTGTATACGAGAAGGTATAGTTTTTATTGGAATGAGTTTTACCGCCGAATTCCCAGTTCAGAGCCACCTTGTCGCCCGTACCGCGGAGGTTCGTTTCGCTTAAGCCCAAAATCCCTACCAAGCCGTCGGACTGAGAATAGCCGGCACCGACCGTAACGGAACCGGTCTTTTGTTCGGCCACGTCAATTTCCATAATAACGTCGTTAGCATTCTTTTCACCCTGGAAGAGACGGACATTGACGTCTTCGAAGTAGCCTGTATTGTAAATTCGTTCAATACTGCGGCTGGCCAGATTACGATTAAATACATCGCCCTGTTTAAAACGAAGTTCACGGCGAATAACGCGATCTTTCGTCTTCTTGTTGCCCTTAATATCAATGCGTTCCACATGGCCTTCGCTGATACCGATATGTAAGATACCGTTTTCATCCATGTTGACGGCCGTAACGTGGCTGAGGATATAACCCTGGTTTGCATAGTAGCGGTTCAGTTCGAAAATATCCTTGCTCACAATCGTCGAATTAAGAACCGTACCCGGTTGGATATGGAGCATCTTTTCGAGATCTTCGGACTTAATGGAGTCGTTGCCCGTAAATTCAATGCCCTTTAAAACGGGATTCATTTCCACTTCGTAATTAAGAGCTACCCCTTCAGGTACAGGAGTAAATACGGGTTTTACGGAAGCAAAGAGTCCCGACGATCCCAATACGTTCAAATCGTGGCGTACGTAGTTTGCTTCTATAGCATCACCGGAGCGCATGGCAAGACGGGGCAGGAACTTTTGAGCCAATGCCGGTTCAGGCAAGGGACCTATGGTAACAGTCGTAACAACTTTGCCGGCAACAGCCTGAGCCTGGTCATCCGTCAAGGCGTGAGAATACGGCAAAGCGGCTTCTTCATCTTGCGAAACGGTGGCAATGGGATAACCCGGAATCGAGGTATCCACCTGCACATCGCCAAGACCGCCTACATAAGGAATGCTACCGCTTTCTACCACATCGGCAGGCACGGGAGCCGCCTGTCGTTCCGGTTCTGCCGGCGCTGCAACAGGAGCGGGAGCCGCCTGATCCGTCGCTTGCGGTTCTTCAGCAGGTTCATAACCCGTAGCACCGCTCGAAGCCGTCGTCGTCGATGCCGTCGCAGTTGTAGAAGTTGCTTCGGTCGCCGTCGGTTCGGCTTGAGTCGAATGCAAGGTAACCGGTTGTTCACCACGTTGAATAGCGGCCAGTTCCTCTGCCGATTCGTAACCGGTCAAGCCCGTAGTACCCGATGTCGTTACGCCCGTAGTGCCTACTGTCGTATCGGCTGCCCATACAGGGCAGGTCATAATGGCACTCACTGCCATAATAGCCAAAAGTTTCTTGTTCTGCGTCTTCATGCAAAATCCTCCGTTATTTTTGTATTGATTCAGTACTTCGCAGACTGTGTCGTGCTGCTTGTACGGTCTCTTGAACCTGTGCCGAAGTCATGACCTGACTTGCGGCCGGGGCACTCACCTGTTCCGGCTGAGTCGTATGTACACTTACTTGTGTATCCCCTTCAGTGTATGTCTGTACGGCTTCGCCGGTCTGTGCCGGCACCTGTACCGCCCCTTCTTGCCGAGGCGGTGCTTCGTAGCGGAGCGGTTCGGCTTTCACCCACTCCGTACCTACTTCCGAGGGCGGTGCCGTATAGGTAGCCCGAATCTCCCCGTGTCGTGCGGCTTGCCCCAAGGCCAACCAAAGCAAAGCGATAGCAATGGCCGTCGCCACGGCTCCGTAACGCATGAGATTCTTTCCTGCGCCGTGGTTTTTACGCAAATTTTTCATTTCCGCTTCAGCCAAAAGAAGACTTAGTTCCCCTTGTACATCCGAACTGCTGCGAAACGATTCTTCCGCCTTGTCTAACCAGACCTTGGCCGAGCGAACCCGCTCCGCCTTGTCCCGGTCGGTTTGCTTCATACGACATCCCCCCTTTCGGATGCATATAGAATCCGTCATAAAGGGTCAAAGTATTACTCCGATTATACCGTAAAACAGAGGAAATATCACTATTTTTCTGTGTATTTCTATGTTTTTTACCCTTATTTACCCGAAATTATTTATTTTTCTTCATCAAGCGGCCGAACATGCCTCGAATACGCCGCACGCCTCGCTTTTGTAAACGATATACATAAGGAAGACTCACATCCAAATCGGCAGCCACCGTCTTGGGTTGCCTGTCCTTCAAGTAAACGGCTTCCATAATGAACTGTTCCTTTTCGGGAAGACGTGCCATAAAAGCACCTACTTGTTCTAAAAGCAACTGTCTATTCGTACGATCGCCTAAATCTTCACTGTTATCAGACAGCATATCACCCAGGGTCAATCCGTTTTCATCCGGTTCATCCATAGACACATTGGCTGACTTGCCTTCTTTTTTCAACCAATCGACAATTTCCCCGCGAATACGGTGAACGGCATAGATTGAAAAGGCTACGCCCAACTTATAGTCATACCGTTCAACGGCTTCAATGAGTCCCAGATTCCCTTCTTGCAAAACATCGGCCATGTGTTCTTCGCCTACATGCCAACGCAGAGCCTCCCGAAAGACCAAGGGCTGATATTGCTCGATAAGTCGGCCCCGACTGTCCATGCAGCCTTCATCCTTATACGCCATCCAAAGCCGCTTTTCTTCATCAGGTTTTAATAATGTAATTTTTTGTAATTCTTCCAAATACGAACGGAGCAATATAACTCCTCCTTATATGAGCGGCACTATCTAAAAACTGTATCTCCAGCTGCCGCCTACATATGCATTCTTAGGAGAACGCCATGCATCCACACTGAATCTGCTTCCCAAATTATACTGCATGCCGACACGGTTGTCATTGTGATTAAGCCCGAAGGCGGCAGTTAACATGAAATTATTAAATAAATATTTACCCATTTCAATATTATAGTAGTTTTTATCATCCCCCGAATCATGGGCCGAAAGATCGAGATTTCCCGTCGTAACGGTCAACATATCAAGAGACAAGGCATCTTCCAATTTCTGCGTAACGCCCAAACTGTTCAGGGTAAAGCGAATACCGCTACCGAGTAGGGAATTCATATCATCGCTATTTAAAGAGCTGTCATGCTTATCTGCATTGCGCAACGTAATGAGCGAAATAATTTGTGTCCGTGACAAGGGCGGATCCGATTGGAAGTTCATGTCCATATCATCCGCCGGTCCCGTGAGATTCAAGAATACCGCATATTGACCGACACGCGTATTGGCCGACAGGTTTATGTAAGGAATGAAAGAGGTACCCTTAAATTCCGCCCGACCTTGAATGAGTTGGAAACGCGTATCCAAATAACGGACACTGCCGCGTGTTACGTCGAAGTGACCCGTGGCATAAGGGGATTTTACGGTGCCCTTAAAGGTCGCATCGCCGGTTACCCACACATCGTACAGGCCCGAATTATAGAAACGAACCTTGTCACCGGCCTTGACGGTTATATCAAGGGCCGCATTCATATCCGAATCGGACATAACCAGTGCCAGGGGGATATTGATAGTCGCATCGTGTACATCCATATTCCCGCTTATGAGAGGTAAATCCCCGTCTTTCGACACGGTCAGTTCTCCGTCGACAGGTCCTTTGTAGTAGTCACAGTCAAGAGCCAAGCCGTGGGCCCCCACGGTAAGACTGTAATCGGTAGGCGTCGTACCTTCCCATACCGCTTTACCCTTAACATCATAATGGCCTTTGTCGCCCTTGCCTTTCTTATCCATCGTGCCGTGACTTTCCAAGGTAGCCGAATTGCCGTTAAAGATGAGGTCACCGTTTACACTGTCCAAAGGATTGGAGATGCCCTTCAATTTGGCATATCCGTTTCGTACCGTCACGGAGCCGTTAAGTTGAGGATTCTGTACCGTACCGCCTACGACGATACGCCCCGTCATGGCGCCTTTGGCTTCTTCCACCCAAGGTGTCAGGAAAGCCAAGCCGTCAAGGCCTGCATTATCAAGACGTAATTCTACTTGAATGGGTCCGTCCGAAACATCATCTCTCAAGGCAGCCAGAGGAATGGTCCCTGAGGCCGTCGCCTTGTAAGGTGAACGGGTCAAGGACGCCTGATTCAGTGAAATAACGCCGTTTTTGACGTTAAAGAGGGCAAAGGCATCCGTAAAGGGGACACCGTTCAAGGTACCGCCCGTAAGCTGAACGGATCCTTCGGCCACGGGGTTATCACTCGTACCGCTCATATTTAAAGCAAAGTCGATTCGTGAATCGACAGGTACGGAATTCGAGCCTGTTACATCTTGCAAAATGGCCGTCGAAAAATTCTTAGCCGCAATTTGAATATTAACCGGACCGTGTACGGCATAGCTTCCCTGTGCCGCCAAAAGGCCGCCGTCTACGTGAAGAGACAGTTTGTTGACCTGTAAGATCCCTGCTTCAAAGGTTACATCAATATCCGACGGATCAATGTCGTATCCGTCCATTACGCCTTGCGTAATCTGTCCTTGAATATGAGCATTGGGATTATCCGTCGTGCCGTCAACGGAAATATTCCCGTCCAGACGTCCCGTAATCTTGGTAAGCGGAGCCTTGGTTATCTTAACGATATTTTCCAGACTGCCGCCGTCTACGGACGCACGGGCAATAATACGACCGTTTTTGCCGTTATGCATCAATTCGGCTTCATACTTGCCGTCGCCTTGGGTAAATCCGAAACGATGAAGTCGTAAAATACCGTCACCGTACGTGAAGTTCCCTGAAATATTATCCAGCGGCAAGTCGTTAACAACCAAAGATGCGCCTTTTACGGAACCGCCTACAGACGGATTATCCAAGGTGCCGCCTACATGGGCCTGTAAGTTGAGGGCTCCCTTCAAAGATACGTCTTTACGATGAATAAGCCGATCCGTTTCCAAATTCGCCCCGTCTACGTCGAGGTTTAACCGATCTCCTACAGTGCCGGAGAAGTGTACCGTCGCGTCATAAGCGGATACACTCCCGTTCGTCAATTCCCACACACCGTTGTCCATGCGGTAATCAGCCTGTACGTAGTCATAAAGATAGCCTTTGACGGAACCGTAAGAAAGAATGACCTTACCTTCAACGGACGGATTATCCGTCGTACCGCTTATATGGACCGTATTGTTAACCCAACCTGTAAATCCGGTCAGGTCTTTACCCGTAGCCTGTAGCACTTGTTCCAGACGTGCATGTTGCGTATCAATCTGCAAGTCCAAAATGCCGCTATCGAGATTTATGCTGCCGAATGCGCGATGTGAACCGTCTTTATAACGGTACGTCAAATCATCAATAACAATCTGTCGTCCCGTACCGTGCAAGTTGCCGTAAATATTGTCGAAACCCATGCCGTTAACAGCTCCGTCTGCAGCATTTAAATCCATACTCCAGATCGGCTCCGTACCGCTTACGTGAACAACAGCCGATACAGTCCCGCGTAAGTCCGCTCCTGCCAAGCCGGAGAACATATCCAGGGGAGCTCCCGTAATGATAAGGTTCCCGTCCGTCTGTTTGTCTGAAAAGCTGTAAGCGAAATCGCCACGGAGCGTACCGCTACCTACGAAACCGTGAATCCTCGTAAGTTGCAAGATCCCGTTACCGTAATGAACATCGGTCGAAAGGCCGTCCAAGGCTATGCCGTCGTAAGAAAGACCGTTCCCCTGTGCCTTGCCCTGAACAACCACCTTATTCAAATCATTCGTATTACCGCCGACAATGAAATCACCGCTTATAATAGCTCCCAAACCGACCGGAACGCCGGGCATATCACCTACGGAGACGGAGTCGGCGTGTAGCGTAGCTCCTATATCGCCGGATTCACTATTCCAACGACCGTCGGCCTGCAAAGTGCCGCCGTATAAGTTCGCCTCAAGGGATTGAAGGGTAGCCACATGATGAATGTAAGACACATCAGCCTTAGCCGAATCGACAGTAAAGCCGCTGTACGTTACATTATTCAGAATCACCTTTCCTTCAAGACCCAAGTCGGAGGGAGTCCCCCAAAGGCGACCGTGATAGCCGGCCGTCCCGCTTACATCCACATCTCGCCCTACAGTCAGGGCTCCCATATCTACCCGATCCGCATCGACTTTCAGGTCAAAAACGGGCACGTTACCGTTAATCTTAACAAGACCGGAAACGGCGACGGCCTGATCGTTTACCTTAGCGTGCACATCATTTAAGTGCAAATCCGTATCGAATAAACGGATTTGACCGGTTACATCGGAAACACGATAGTCACCGTATACAAATCCCAGATGATTCAAGTCGGCCTGACCTTCGGCAAACAGGCCGTCATGAGATTCCCTGATATGAAGAAAATATTCACCGACACCGCCTTCTGTCAGACTCACACCCGTATCGACCGGCACGTAAGAAGCGGCAAAGTTTGCCGAAAGACCGCTCCCCTTCACTTTAATATCATAATCACGCGCCGACAGGTAGTGTACCGAAAGGGACACATCCTGCCCGTCAACGGAGGCCGTTGCATCTCCGCGTACAGAAGGATAATCCGCTAAGGATACGGAACCGTTCACCTTTTCAACGACGGCCGTTTTCCCCTGTGCCGGAGCAACACGAAAAGTCCCGTCATGTATGAGAATATTCGAGCGCAGAGCCATCGGTTGATCGGGCGACTGCTTTTTGAATAATTTCGTTACATTCCAGGACTTATCCGTCGGATTTTGCCATACATGAAGAACGGGAGTCTTTACATCCACCAAATCGACAGCCCCTGCCGTATGGCCTGACGAAAGAGATGACACGACCGCCTTGAAAGGATTGATCGTAACGTCAACTTCCTCACTGTCCAGCACGCGTCTTCCCTGCGCATCCGAAACGGCGACGTCTGTAAAGACGACTTTCCCCGTAAGGGATATATGCATATCACTAAATGTCAGGGTGCCGTTTATCTTTTCATCGGCCAAGGACGTAATCATCTGCGGTAATCGGGGCCATAGAGCCGTGCGCATCCAAATAAAGGCGACGCCGAAAACCACCAAAAAGATGATAACGACACTTGTAAACAAGCGGTGTCTCTTCATGAATGGTAACTCCCGTATTTCATCTATAGACAAAGAGAGAATTGTAGCAAACAATTCTCTCTCTTATGTATTTATAACTTATGCATTCGTCGGAATAACCGCACCCGTACGAACGTCCATGCCCATTGCTTTTTCAAGAGTTGCAATGCCTACATTGTAGTCATAGAGAGCCTGAATGTTGTTCGTGCGAGCCTTATCCAAGTTAAGCTGAGCATCGAGAACATCCAAGTTAATGCCCACACCGGCCTGATAACGAACCGTAGCGATTTTGAAGCTTTCCGTAGCCTGGTTTACTACGGTCTGGGTAGCTTGTACACGCTGTGCTGCACTGCGAATAGCAAGATATGCCTGTTTTACTTCGAGTTGTACGGCTTCACGAATCTTCTGTTCATTTTCACGAGCCTTCGTGAAGGCTTCCTTAGCTTCTTTTGTCTTAGCCCTGGTGGCACCGCCGTCCCAAATGGGCAGGGATACGGTACCCTGGAGCTGCCAGCCTTTATTCTTAGTGCCCGGGAAGTCCGTGTCGAACCAGTTACGGCCTGCACCGACAGCTACGGTCGGGCGATACCCCGACTGAGCTACACCGATATTTTCATCCGCTTTTTCTACAGCTAAAGCCGCCTGTAATACTTCGGGACGATATTTCATAGCGTAGTCGAGAGCGTCTTCCAAAGACATGTTGTATTCATTAAACGGCAAACTGTGGTCCGCCAACTCCAACCGTGTATTAATAGGAAGTCCCAAAATATTATCTAAAGACGCTTCCGCATTGGCCACATTATTAGCTGCCGTTACGGCATCGGTCTTCGAGTTGGCCAAGGATACATCCGATGTCAGTACATCAAGTTTGGCAACGGTGCCGACGTTGTACTGTGCCGTTACATTACGAACGTGTCCTTCCAAATTCGTCACCGATGTATCATATACGTCTTTCAACTGTTTATACGCCAAGAGAGCGTAATATCCCTTAATGGCATTGAGTTTCGTCTGCTGTTCAACGCGCAGCACTTCTTCTTGTGCCGTCGTCTTACCCAACTTGGCAATTTCCGTCATGCCTTCTACCTTACCGCCCGTATACAAAGGAATGGACACACTGAGCCCGTTTGTAAAACGGTTACCGATTGTCGAGACCCCGGCAACACCCGTTTGCGACGAGCTGCGAGTAGCGGCAAAACTATAATTTACATTCGGCATCTTGCCGGCCCGTGCTTCGTTAATGGCATATTCAGCCGACTTCAAGTCATAGTGAGCCATTTTAATGTCCCGATTGTAATCCAAGGCCATGCCTACTGTACGGGGCAATGTAAGCTGTACCGCTTCATTGCGAGGCACGCGACCGACGACGATAACCGGATCGGCCTCTTTCTTTTTAGCCGCTTTTTCAGCTCGTTTTGCCATATCCGCATGAATTTGTTGCGACAATTTTTCACGTAACTCAGGCGATACATCAGATTTACGGCTGTCTGAAAGCTCTGCCGAAGCCGCATGTTTAACGATGTCCGTCGCATCTAAATGTTCCGTCGTGTCGGCTGCGCCCGCAGCGGCACTGATAGATGTAAGCATGATTGCTACTAAAATCTGCTTGGAAATTTTTTTATTCATTGCAAAACCTCCGTAACCGTATTCGGTCGTATTAGAAGACATAGTTAATCCCGTAATAATTACCGCCGTCGGATCTCGACATGGGGCGAGTAAATTGCCCCATAAGGAAGATGTGCGGATGAATCTGATATTGGGCCGTCAAACGATAACGCCAGTCGTTGGGGTCATACCCTTCAAGAGAAAAGCGAAACTTGCTGTGTGTAAAGAAATCGGCCCCTATACCGAACTTACCGTGTATCAACCCGGCCCTTGCGGCATAGTCTTTATAAGCTCTGCCGTATTGCAAATTAAGCTGCGTACCGTCTCCCACGTCTTCCGCACCGACAAGTGCGAAAGAGTCGCGACGGTATAACTTAAAATTTGCGCGACCGCTGACCTCGTTTCTCGTATCATTATACAACATGCCGGCTTCGCCTTCCATGTTCATACCGCCACCTCCGAGCAGGCCGTTTACCTTTTCGGAAATCTGTGCCGTATTATGCAAGGTTTTCCGAATGTCCGCACTGCTCTGCGGGTCCGTGGCGATATTTTCCATCTCCCCCGCAATGACCGTAAACCGGTCCGTAATAACCTTGATATTTTCCAGGGAACTGCGCATATCGGCGCTCATCTTTCCGTCGCCGTCCATGCGTTGTACCGATTCATTCAATTGTCCCGTAATAGCCGCCATATTGGCCGTCATCTGCTGTACATTACCGGCATTGGCCGCCAACATATCGTTTACATTGCCCGTAATTCCGGCAATATTTTGAATGGAGCCGCGCATAGCCCCCTGTGTCTTTTCGTCACCGATAACGGAGTTGACGTTTTTCATCATGTCGTTTACGTTGTTCAGCAACTTATTGGCATTATCCATAACATCGTCAACCGACTTGACCTTATCACCCTGTAAGGTACCGCCGTCTGTCACTAAATGTTGCGTATCCTGTCCGGGCGTAATAGACACCAGTTTTTCACCCATAAGACCGTCCGTCGTAATGACGGCCTTGGAGTCCTTCGGAATTTCCGTGCCTTTTTTCAGTTTCAAAGTCACTTCTACTCCGTCTTTACCGGCCGTTACGGATTCTACCTTGCCGACGTTGACGCCTACGTAGCGCACGGTATTACCGGCCTGTAACCCGTTGGCATCACTGAAAGCTACGTGTACCGTAAGTCCCGACGAACGAAACAAATCTGCATGGGACAAGCCAACGACTACAAAGAATAATAAGAGTACGCCGACAACGGTCATAATTCCGACCTTGACTTCCGCCGTCATATTCTTCATTATCTCTCGCCCCCTTCTCGTCCTTCTTTACCGCCTGTAATGAAATAGCGAACTTTTTCATTCGTCGTATTTTTAAATTCTTCCGTTGTTCCTATCATTTCAAATCTTCCGTTTTCCAAATACACCATTCTGTCAGCTACTGAAAAAGCCGACTCCATATCGTGTGTAACGACGACCGATAAAGGATGCATACTTTCCTGCATAGCCTTTATCAGACGACTGATGTCGTTGCTGCGCACCGGATCAAGACCCGCTGTCGGTTCATCGTATAAAATAATCTTCGGATTTAAGGCCACGGCCCGTGCCAGACTGACACGTTTTTTCATGCCCCCCGACAAGTCGTTGGGCATCATCTCTTCAATTCCGTCCAGCCCGACGGCGTGAAGCTTTTCGGCAACTATCTTATGAATCTCTTCTTCTTTCGTCTTTGTATGCTGCCTCAAACCGAAGGCCACGTTTTCACCGACTGTCATAGAGTCGAAGAGAGCTGAATACTGAAAGACCATACCCATATGGCGTCGAACTTCATCCATCTTTTCTTCCGAATAGTCCGTAATATCTTCGCCGTCAATGTATACCCTGCCGCTCGTCGGCTTTTGCAACCCCATAATAAGTCGTAAGGTCGTACTTTTGCCGGAGCCGCTGGCACCGATAACGGCCAGAGTTTCGCCGTCGTGAATATCCAAATTGACATGGTTCAAAATAATTCTGTCGTCATAAGCGACGGTTATATCTTCTAAACGTATCATAGGTCGCTCCTAGTATAAAATGACGGACAAAATATAATTCGTTATAAAAATAAAGATAATAGACGTAACGACGGATTTCGTCGTTGCCTGTCCTACCCCTTCGGCCCCACTCTTGGCGTGCATCCCTTCAAAACAAGCTACAAGGGCAATAATACCGCCGAAGACACCGGCCTTGATAAGACCGAAAAGGACATCACTGATTTCCGTAAAGAACTCGATGGAATGCATGTACGTATAATCCGTAAGTCCCGCACTGAAAACGGCTACACAATAGCCGCCGCCCGTACCGATGAGATAGCCGAAAAAGGTCAATAACGGAACCATAAACACGCAGGCAACAAAGCGCGGCACGACCAGATAGGCTACCGGGTCCGTAGCCATACAACGCAGTGCGTCAATTTGCTCCGTCACCTTCATCGTCCCGATTTCGGCCGTCATAGCCGCACCGACGCGGCCGGCTACGACAACACCCGTCAGAATGGGTCCCAATTCACGTCCCATGGCGACAGACATAATGCCGCCCAACGTCGACTGCGCTCCGTATCGCATGAGAATATCCACGATTTGCAGGGTCATAACCATGCCGGCAAAGAGCATAGTCAGAGCGACAATGGGAAATGAATCGACACCGAGGTGTGCCATTTGATTTATGGTCAAATCCCGACGAATACGGGGCATTTGTTTTATAGTTTGTCCGAAGAGAACGGAAATAACTCCGACTTCCTCGAAAATGTGCAGAGTAAAGCGTCCGATACGCTCCAATAGGTGTTGCAAAACTGCCTCCTTCAGACACTCTGTAACCATATATGGAAAACTATCGATAATTCTCCAGTTTTCATAAGGTTAATCATATCATGAACAAGAGTATTTTTCAAATGTTTTTCGCATTGAATCGCCGTTTTGAGCAGTTTTTTACGAAAAAAAGGAACGGATAATATCCGCTCCTTTTTCGCTCTCATGAAAACTTATTCATCCTTTTCGTCCGTAGTCGGGTCGGCATCCTTGTCGCCATGATTCTTTTGAGCGTCCGAGGCCGTCTTATCTTTATGAGACGACGCATTTTTATCGCCGTTTTACGGGCTTTCACATCATCCTTCTTCCCCGTTACGTCACTGTCTTCACCGTCCATCGATTCAACGAGACTGACTTGTCCGCTATGAGACTTTTTGCGCTTAGCCATCTCAGCATCCCGTTTGGCCGGTGTCATAACCTTAATGGTAATCTGCCCGTCGCCGTGAATAATATACGGCGTATCGACAACCGATTTGGCTTCGTCGTCATCGTCATGTTCGCTGAGAAGTTTCTTTTTCGGCTTCACCAGGGATTTGTCCGTTTCGACAGGTTCCTTCCCTTGAATCTTCAACTTCGCCGTTGTCGACTTTTCATCGTTGACCATGCTTACATTCTGTTCAAGGATTTCGATGACGATTTGGTTGTTTGAATCTTCTTCTTCGATTTTCTTTTTCAAGTCGGCGAAGTCCTTGTATGTTCTCAGGCGTTCAAGGATTTCATCCGTCAAATTATACTGCTGTTTCTGAATGAGGTACGGCAAAGGTACGACACCGCCGCCGCGTACTTCCAGAACCATGTCGCCCAGAGGCTGATCTTCCGGTACGACGAAGGACATATCTTTAATTTCGTCCTCGCCCCGATAGGGGTGAATCTTCACTTTAAAGTAAATCGTATCGCCGGGGCTGACGACAACGGGAGCCGCCGTAGCATCGACAATCCGAGCCGACTGTTTAGCCTGCGTAAGAGATATATCCGATTCTATGGATAAAATAGGATATTTAATAAATTCGTTGTGCTTCAAAATATCGAGGACATTATACAATTCGTCAATGGATTTTTCGTTAATATTATCTTCCGAATAATACATATTGTGACGAGTAATGCTCTTATCGTCACCGTCAGCCGAACGAATAGTGTAAGCAATGGTCGCTGTACCGCCGCCCTTACGGTCTATAGTCTGGTTTACCGTGTTATAGACCGTCGTCGACGCCAGAACGGGAGTCAACTCGCTGTCTTCAATAATTTTTACATGCTTCGTTTTAGCTGCCAGCGTATCCCTGTCGGATACATGAATAGTTACGGGAATACCCGGTGCGACGGCACCGTATTCACCGGCAATACCCGAGCCGCGGTCCTGATCGATTTTACCGACTTCCGCACCTACGGAGCCGAGTTTAAATGAGCTGTCATAGTTGTTTACAATCGTAAAAATATAAGCATTGTGCATAAAATAATCAATACTGCCGCGTTTTAAGAAAGGATGCCCGAAGGCGACGATATGCTTGTCGTCCACATACGTAACGGTACCGATGGCACCTAAGCGCATGTCGCCGTCTACGAAGGCTGCGGCAACGGAGCTGCCCGCTTCCAAAGGATAGGCCACGTTATCATCCCCTGCCGAGGCCGTGTCGACAGGTTGGAAGTTGTAGGACTTCAACTTGTCCTTCATCCACTGCATGGAAAGAGAATCGAATCCCGAAGCCATTAAGGGCGTGGCAATAGGTACCAATTGCGTTTCTCTGGCGTTAAATTCGGGGATCTCTTCCTTTGCCGGATCGTTCCAGAGCTTTACCATGTCTTCAATGGGTGTAATCATACCCATACGGGATTTGGTAAAGGACCACCCGTAAGCAACGGCACCGACAAGTTTCCCGTTAATATATACGGGACTTCCCGACATGCCCTGCGCAATACCGCCCGATTCTTCTATGAGGGGTCCCGAGAACTTGGCCAAAATCAAGTCCCCCGACGGGCCTGCATTTTTCATAATTCCCAGGACTTCTACCGGGAAGGTTTCTATCTTTCTGCCGTGAGCTACCGTCTTGGCATACCCTGTCATGCCCGGTTGAACATCCTTAACGGACATAAAGGTTTCGGCCTGAACCGAAAAAGCGGTAAGACAACAGAAAGCCGCCGTCATTGCTGCTGCAACACGGCGGAATTTCCGTAGTATATTCATCTCTTATTCCGCTTCCACCACAACTACCGTTTCGCCGGCATTAACTGTGCTGCCCGCTCCGACGGCAACGGATTTAACTACACCGGCCGACTGAGCTCGAGCTGCAGCCATAGGGCCTGTCAAGGTGTTGACCGTAAGCAGTACATCGCCTTCACGAACAACCGTACCTACAGCCGATACGGTCGTTACCGTACCGCTCAACACGGAAGTATATGCTACTTCTGCAGCGCTGACGGGCATCACGGCCATAGCGGCCAAGCCCAGTGCTACTATCATCTTTTTTAACTTTTTCATATTATCCACCTCTATGATTCGTAATAACTGTCTTTTAATCTGTCCATTTCCGCCAAAGCCTTGCCGGCTCCGTTTGCTACGGAAAGAAGGGGCGTGTCGCATAAATAAGCGGCCATCCCCGTGGCTCTTGCAATGAGACGATCAAAACCGTCCAAAAGAGCCCCGCCGCCGGTGAGGACAATGCCGTGGTCGGCAATGTCGGCCGCCAATTCGGGCGGCGTCTTTTCCAATATAGATACGACGGCATGGACAATACTGTCCAACGGCTCTTCCAGAGCCGTTCTTATTTCCTGCGAGTCCACATCGGCCTCTACAGGAAGTCCCGTTTCCGTACTGCGACCGCGCACGTCGGCCATAAAGTTGCGACCGTCCGCAATGGCCGTGCCGATGAGCATTTTTAACTCTTCGGCTGTACGATACCCGACGGTTACGGATTTATTTTTTTCCAAATAGCGAATAATCGCTTCATCGAAGGTATGACTGCCGATACGCAAGGATTCGCTGATAACGACACCGCTGAGGCTTAAAATAGCCACATTGGTCGTACCGCCGCCCAGGTCGACAACCATGGACCCGTTCGAATCGGCAATATCAAGACCTGCCCCGATGGCTGCCGCCAAGGGTTCTTCCATGACGACAATCTTACGGGCTCCGGCCTGCAATACCGCTTCCATAACGGCCCGTCGTTCTACGTTCGTCACACCCGAAGGAACGGATACGATGACGCGCGGCTTACTGAGCATGTAATTACCCGTCACCTTGCGCAGATAATGACGCAAAAGATACTCCGTCGCATCGTAATCGGCAATGACACCGTAGCTCACAGGATGATAGGTCCTCACATTGCGAGGCGACCGCCCCAACATAGCCTTGGCTTCCTTACCGACGGCGACAACACGGTTAAGTCGCTCGTCGACGGCAATAACGGCCGGTTCATTAATAACGACACCGCGGTTTTTAACATATACGACAATATTGGATGTCCCCAAATCAACGGCAATGTCCGTACCGAACCAACGGGACGGTGACAAATACCGCAACGGAGACAGAGTTTTTCGATTATTCTTCGTCTTCAACTCGGACTCGGACAATGTCTGCACCCAACCTTTGTAACTTGGCTACCAGATCGTCATAGCCTCTGTCTATGTGATGTAACGAGCCGATTTCCGTACGGCCTTCAGCCACGAGACCGGCCAGGACAAGTGCCGCGCCGGCACGCAGGTCCGTCGCATTGACGCGACCGCCAGCCAAGTGTTGCACCCCTTCAATAAAGGCACTGCGACCTTCAATACGGATTTTCGCACCCATTCGTTTAAATTCTTCAACATGCATAAAACGGTTTTCAAAAACTGTTTCCGTGACAATGCTGTTACCTTCGCAAATAGTTGCCAAGGCCATGAACTGCGCCTGCATATCCGTAGGAAAACCCGGATAAGGCAGGGTCTTTATTTCAACGGCTTTCAGCGGTCTCGTACCGATGACGCGAATACCGTCAATGTCTTCTTCAACCCGTGCGCCCACTTCCTTGAGCTTGGCAATGAGGGGTTTCAAGTGTTCGGACAAAGCGTTTTCTACATACACATTCCCCTGTGTCATAGCCGCACCGACCATAAAGGTCCCCGCTTCGATGCGATCGGGAATGACGGCATGAGCGGCGCCGCGTAATTCCTTAACGCCTTCAATACGAATGGTATTCGTCCCGGCACCGCGAATATTGGCACCCATGCTGTTAAGATACGTTGCCAAATCAACGATTTCCGGTTCTTCCGCCGCATTTTCAAGGACCGTCTTGCCTTCAGCCAAAGAGGCGGCCATAAGAATATTTTCCGTAGCTCCTACGCTGGGAAAGTCCAAGTAGATTCTCGCACCCTTCAAACCGTCAGGAACGGATGCTTCAATATCGCCGTCGGCCAAGTCAATAACCGCACCCATGGCTTCAAAGGCCTTTAGGTGCAAATCAATGGGTCTGGCCCCGATGGAACACCCGCCGGGAAGAGAGATTTTAGCATGCCGTTTCCGTGCAAGCAAGGGACCCATAACGAGGAAAGACGCACGCATGCGACGTACCAAATCGTACGGAGCCACGGTAGACGTAATATTCGTACCGTCCAGAACGAGTGTCCCCTTTTCGGGCGATTCCACTGCTACGCCTAAGGATTTAATAACCTCGCTAACCGTGTGGACATCGGCCAATTCCGGAATTTCCGTCAATGTCGACTTGCCTACTCCCAACATGGACGCAACGATAATGGGCAAAACGGCATTTTTAGCACCGCTGACCCGAACCGTACCGTTAAGCGGATTACCTCCGTGAACAATCAGTTTTTCCAACTCCGATGCCTCCCAATATATCTTCAATATACCTTTATATACATAGTTTTTACTCTAAACAATTTACCTTCCGGTCATAATTGCTAACAGATATTGTAACACAGAAAAGCGAAATCTGAAATACCCCGAAGAAGGGAGATAAAAGGATTTTCAGCAAGAAAAAAAGGACAGAATCCAAAAGATACCGCTCCTTTTCAGTCTGAGCGCAATACCTTTCTTCCTGTCCTTTTTTCTATCTAAAAGAGGATTTATTTCATGCTTTCATAAATGCGTTCCAAGTTGGTCTTCATACGATCGAGATATGACTCTCCTTCAGGATTGCTTTCTATCGTATCGAGGACTTCCACCTTGGCACCTACTTCGGCGGCCAAGGTTTTAGAAACTGCAGGGCTTGCCGCTTCTTCGGCAAAAATCGTCTTCACTTGATTCGTCTTGCAATATTCGGTCAGTTCGGCCAATTCCTTCGGGCTCGGCTCACCTTCTGCAAAAACGTCTTCTACGCTCTTTTGCGTTAACGCGAAATCGCGGCACAAATAGCCGAAAGCTGCGTGACCCGTTACGAAGTCGCGACGCTGAACGTCTTTAAACTTGCCTTCATAATCCTTGCGCAGGCTTTCAAGCTGGGCAATGTATTCTTTAGCGTTCTTTTCGTAGAAATCCTTATTAGCCGGGTCGGCTTGAGCCAGTCCGTCGGCAATATTTTGAACCTCTTGTGCGGCACAAGTCAGACTGAGCCATGCATGGGGATCGAATTCACCGTGTTCTTCCACTTCTTCCGGATCAGTATTCTTAATGGCGTCAATTCCCTTAGAAGCCTCAATTTTAACGAGCTTGTCGTTATGAGCCGCTTCGACAACCTTTTCCTGCCACGGTTCCATACCCAACCCGTTATACACGAATACGTCTGCCCCTGAAAGAGCTTTCATTGTTTCCGTCGAAGGTTCGAAACCGTGCGGTTCCGTCCCTGCCGGGATAACGGTATGCACTTCCACTTTGTCCTTGCCTACGGCCTTGACGAATTCTCCCATGGCATCAAAGCTGACAGCCACCTTCACCTTATCCTTCTTCGCCGCCTCTTCCGTCTTACCGCAACCGGCCAAAACGGATACGGCCAAAAGGACCGTAAGTATGCAAGCTATCCATTTCCTCAACCCTACCATCTCCTTTTTGGCAAATGCGAATCATCTGCATTAACATACAAGAAAGATTATCACACCCGTCTATGACTGTCAATCTTATGAAAATATGCAAATTTATCGTTATATTTACTCTTTCGGATTTTCCGTTACGGCAACAAAAAAGAGCCGTCTTACCGACGACTCTTTCCCTTTTAAGCGGCCCAGACGGCTCGCATAATTTGTCCGTACGATTCTTCCAAGTGCTCGATAATGAGGCTGAACAAAACCGATATAATTTCTCCGTCAGCTACATCATCGCTAATGTAGCAAACGTCCAGGATCAGTGCCCCTTCTTCGTCAACACAGTACTTGAAAGACTTGTACGTACGATTGTACTCATTGATGAGATTATATACAGCCGTTTCGTTGCCGTTTTTCAGAACCTTCGGGGCTATGAGAACACGAATTGTCGAATACAGCGTATCGTCAAGAACCAACACAAGCGGTAATTCCGTTCCCTGAGCTTCAATGAATGTCCTGAAAATGACCGTGTTCAACTGGCGGTCATGCATATCATCCATCATAAACGACTTGATTCCCGATTTCTTTAAATATTTTCGGAAGGCCTCGGCTTTCTTATTCATCTGTCATCACTCCGTTCCGAACAACACAGACCGAATCCGAAGATACGAACATAGTTTCTTTAATTTCATTATACAGAGAATAAGAATGCCTTGCAAAGCCGCTGCTATACTGATATTCGATGACTTTTGCCCGTGGCATAATCGATTTCGATACCGGGCTGATTATTATAAACAAAAACGTTAAATTTGATTCCCTTTCCGTTATCTTCTACAGAGAGTGCTTCCATTTGCACTCCCCTTGCCACCAAATTCTTTCCTTCAAAGACGGGCGTTACCCGATAAAGCACGTGATTGTGCGTTTCCTTAATATAGTCATGAACCATATTTTCAAAAGGAAGCATGCCTTGCACGTTCAAATAGCGCGTACCTGTAATGAGATTCTTCGGGTTTGCATTTTCCGCCGTCAACTGATAACCGATAAGGTGACAGCGGTTATATAAGTATTTTCCGTCTACGTTATCATATTTAACCGTTTGCCAACCGCTGGGTTTGACGGAACCGATAGGACCGCGTTTTTGCGTAGGCATCAAATCTTCGCCGATATCGGCAAAGGCCGGACCGCACCGCCCCAACGGATCGAGATCACTGTATCGCTCGACAGATGTCGTCTTCATATCCTCTTGGGAAAAAGACGGCTCATTGTTGTTAATGACCACATAGGGCTTCCCGCTAAAAGGCGGCAAGGTCGACAGGTCGACAACATTGCGCCCCGACTCGTTTTGTGCCGAAACAGCGGCTGCAGGTACCGCCTTTTCCGCCTTCGGTTCGACCGGATTAGAGCCGCACCCGGCTAATGATACCATTACCAGTAGGGTCGCCAATAAGGCCGTAAGTTTTTTCTTTATCATCTCGTATATACCTCTTGCGTAATATCATCGTGAGACGTGCCGATAAAATCCGTTTGCTTCGTTACGGTAAATACCCCTTCTAAGGGCAAATCAAAGAAAAAGTCACCCGGGTAAGCACGGTTCCACTTATATAAAACAACAGATTGAACCGAATCGACAAAAGACTTTACAGATACATTTTCAACAAAACAATACGCATCTTCGCCGGCCTTTTCAAGAAAATTCTCGTCGCACGTAAGAACCGCTTCCGAACCTTCAAATAAATCGGCAGAAAAGGGGTGAATGTACAAATTCGTCCCGTATTCTTTTATGATACGCCTGATCACTTCGCTGTCTTTACTCTGTCGCCTGTTGTTGAACAAGAGTCCCATACTGTCATCTACTGCCGCAATAATATGCATATTTCTCCTTAATAAGCCTTCGCCTCTTCCGGCGTCAACCAAAAATGAATGCCCGTCGTCGAATCGTACCAACGGTCTTCATTAAAATTCTTTACTTCCATCCATTGTCCGACGCGATAAATAAACTTGGGGTCCACCAAGGACATGGCCTCTTTATACGACGTCTTTCCGTCAAAACTCTTAATACTTAGGACCTTGGCCTTATTACAGCGACAGGTCTTACCTGTAGCGGAGGTACGCTTGGCGTCGGCAGGTACCAACAAGGTGACAAGAAGGTCGTTAAAACACTTCTTGTACGCCAAAAAAGGTCCCTTTTGGGGACAATAAAGACGAAAAAACCGAGTCTTCTCATCGTCTACAATAGCGTCCAATCGAGCACCTTCCAGGTTGGCCCGGTATAAGTTGGCCCCTTTAATGACTGCATGATTCAAGTCGCAACCTCGCAAGGCCGCTCCGTGCAAGTCGGCACCGGACAAGTCGGCGACGGCCAAAGAGCAATCGGTAAACAGCGTATCGGAAAGATCAGTATCTTGCAAACAAGCCCCGATGAAAGATACATGGCGAAAGTCGGACCACGAAAAATCCAGGCCCGATAAATCCAAGCCGTCGAGATTCAATCCGTCCAGCTGCGATTCACGGCACGAATGAGCCTGGCGTTCAGCCCTCGTCATCGTGCTTAATTGACGCATATCTTCAAGTGTCAGCGTTTTCATGGTACCACTTCCCGCTTAAGCCCTAACGGGCTTCAAAAAGGGGCAACTTTTCCAGAAAAATAATGTCCGTCCGCTTGCCCGCATCCCCTTCAGCCAAAATAGCCGCCTTGCCGATGACTTCGGCACCGGCCTTTTCAGCCAACTCTTCCAGAGCCTTCAAAGAACCGCCCGTAGAAATAACGTCATCTACAATGACAATTTTCTTATTCTTGATAAGCTCTACATCCGCATCGGAAAGGCAGAGGATCTGTTTTCCCTTCGTCGTAATCGATTCATCGTCTACAATAAGGGGATTTTCCATATAAGCCTTAATGCTCTTGCGTGCCACAATATAGTGAGGCATGCCGAGAATCCGGGCCATTTCGGCTGCCAAGGGAATCCCCTTCGTTTCGGCTGTCATAATCATATCCGCTTCGGCCGGAAGCTTAGCCGCCAGCTCCTTAGCCGTATTGACGGTCAGCTCCGTGTCACCGAGAATGACAAAGCCTGCAATAGCCAGACTGTCCGTAACATTTAAAATCGGTAACTGTCGCGTACAGCCTGCCACGTGAAGTTCATAATATTCTTTAGCCACGATACACCTCGTTTTTCCCGCAGGAAATTAGATTTTTAAATCGATAATCGCCGAAACGCCTACGCCCTGAATACGCGATGCCCCGACGGGATTGGCACTGTTTACGGGAACAAGCCCCTTAACACGCGCTATGTTATTAAAGCTACCCTCTACCTGGGCTACGGCCTTTACCTGATCCACTTCCGCCGTCGGTCCCGTAACCTGAGCGGCACCGACACGACTGCCGTTACCGATACTGACAATGGGAACCACCTTCGTCGCATACGTAGTGCCGAGATTTTTCTGATTCAATAATTTATTCAAAAAGCTGTTAATGGAGCTGCCGTATTTATCGATGACAAGGCCGATAGCTCCACCTTTAATCATACCGCCCAAGCCGATGGCTTCTACGGGAAGAACGGCACCGAAAGAGGCCGTACCGATAGAAACGGCCAACATAGCCGCAATAAGTTTCTTTTTCATCTTATACCTCCTATGCATCTTATGATTCTATTATATCAAGACACGGTAGTCTGTGAAACCCTTATAGATATAACGACCGAATCTGCCCGATTCCCTTGCCTGCAGGATATAGTATATAATAACATCACCAATATATTGCGGAGGTACGTATGTTAAAAGCTAAACTTCAAAAAGCGGGTTCTCACCTGTATCAACTGTTTAAACAGGACCCTTTGCTGTATATACTGATCCTTTTATTTTCAGGATTCATTTCCAACATCCCTACGACGGAACCCTACGTTCGTTCAGCACTCATTCTCTTATGCGGTCCCGCCCTTCTTATACAGACCTATGTTCTACGCAATAACCGTTTCAGAACTATTGCCACGGTACTTGCCGCCGTTATTTCGGCCATCGCCTACGCTGCAGCTGTAGCTCTGGATAATACGGGCGTTTCCGCCTTATGCCTGAACTTAGCGGCTCTCTGGCTCTTTGTCACCGTCTTGCGATACTTGACCCTGGATGCTACGAATAACCCGACTTCGGCTTTTTACGGACGCTTTCTGCAATTCATCAAAGCAGGTGCCGTAGCCATACTCATCAACACTCTGCTATCCGTCATCCTTTTATTTGTCGCCCTCATTTTTCCCGAAAGCCTCCCTATTACCTTCATTACCGGTCATCTCACCCCCACCTTGTGGACCCTGGTCTTCTTCATCGTCCTCTTTTCGTATGAATCAGTACCCTCCGAACCGGGCAAACTCTACACCTTTATTTTTAAGACCGTCGTGCCTAAGTTCACCGTCTTTTCGGGAACCCTAGCCGTCATTTATCTGTTTTTAATCCTTATCGACGTGCGACCTGATGCTCGCTTTTTGTATACCTACTATCCTTACGTTACCTTATACTATCTATTCTTTTTAGCCGGCTTTCGCATTAAAGCAACCATTCCCGAACATCCCCTCATACTCATCCTCTTCTCGGCCCTTACGGCCCTTTGCCTTATCCTTACCGTTAAGCGAGTCTATGTCGATTCATCTCTTATCCTGGGGGCCGTTTACATTATCCTCTTTAACGGTGCCTTTCTGATTCACAACCTTTACCTTCTCATTCGTAAAACAGGGCCGGGGGCACACACGAAACTCCTTGCCCTTATCATGGGGCTCATTATGTTCATGCCCCTCGTAGGTTACACCTCTTTCATCCGTTTCGTCACCTACACTCACGAAGAAGATACCTATATCCCTCATTTCTCCATAAGCAGCCAGTTCGATAAGGATGCCGAATCGACTCAGAGCGAATCGGAAGACGAATCTTATACCGCCGGTCATACTCCGACCGGTGACAAAAAAGGCAAGGTAACCAACCTGACGCCGCGACGAGAATCCGCTATTTCCTATCATATTGCGTCGTATGCGGAGGCAAATTTAAACAACGTCTTTTTCTTCAACAAGCAGACTCGCAAAGCTTCTCGTACCTTCGGCGACTACACACTGGCCTTGGACGAATCGGGCAAGAACCTGACGGTTACCTTGCCTGACGGGCAATTGCGGACATACAACATACCGGAAATCATAGAAGAACAAATTTCGGCGGGCGATGAAAATACAGCCGTTACCTTGAATACCGACGACTACCTGATCGTCATTACCCAATACCATAACGACACTACGTCGACGAGTCTGAGCTTTGACATATTCTACAAATAAGAATCTTCACATAAAAGAGGCATCTCAATGAGATGCCTCTTTTACTTACGTGCTTTTATTTGTATTCAGGGACCCATTTCAAAGCATCCACGTTTTGCAAAGCCTCTTCTTCGCTCAAATCACTCTGCCCTGTCCGTACGGCTTCTTTTGCTACCGCTACGGCCACAGTATGGGAAAACTCCGTGAGTTTATCTACCGGCGGCAAGGTGGCTGCCCCGGGTTGCGTTACATCTATGATTCCTCCCAATGCATGAGCGGCTGCGGAAATCATTTCATCCGTCAACAGCTTGGCCTCTGCTGCCATGACACCCAAACCCAAGCCGGGATAAATGAGGGCGTTATTAGCTTGTCCGATATAATACATAATCCCCTTATACATAACCGGTTCGGCAGGAATACCCGTAGCAATAAGGCCGCGACCTTCTGTCCATTCAATGAGATCTGCCGCCTTGGCTTCTGCCAGCTTTGTCGGGTTGCTCAACGGGAAGATGAAAGGACGTTTCGTCGTTTTTGCCATATGGCGAACAACACCTTCCGTAAAGGCCCCGGGAACTGTCGACGTACCCACAAGAATCGTCGGGTTCACCGCCTTAACTGCAGCTTCCAAATTCGTCAATTCATGGGCATTAGAAAACTCATCGCGCTTACGAGTAAACTCTCGTTGTTCCGGCGTAAGATTCGGCGTATCGTCAAAAAGAAGGCCCTGCTTATCGACAAGATAAAAACGTTTTTTTGCCTCTTCCGGGGAAAGACCCTGTTCTACCATTTCTGCATAGACGCGGTGAGCAATACCGCAACCGGCTGTACCGGCACCGAAACACATGTACACCTGGTCCGTTAGCTTTTCTTGAGAAATATCGAGACCTCCCAAAATACCGGCGAGCGTAATAATCCCCGTCCCTTGAATATCATCGTTAAATACGGGATAGGTCTTATTATATTTTTGTAATAAAGCCGCCGCATGGTCTCTGCCGAAGTCTTCAAAATGTAAGTACAATTTCGGAAAGAGTCGTTCCGCCGTTTCCACAAAAGTATTTAAAAATACATCGTAATCATGCCCTGTTACACGCTTTTGATGATTTCCCAGATACAGCGGATTATCTAAAAGGGACTGACGATTGGTACCGCAATCGAGGATAACCGGCAAAACCTGTTCGGGATTAATGCCGGCGGCAGCCGTGTACACCATAAGCTTACCGACGGAAATGTCGACACCGTTCGTACCCCAGTCACCGATACCGAGGATTTCTTCCGCATCGGATACGACAATGAGACGAATATCTTTGCCCTCTGCTCCGCTTCTCAAGGACTCTTCAATTTGCGACGGTTCGTCGACAGACAAAAAGACAGCATTTTGCGGATTTACAAAAAGTTCACTGTATTCTTCAATATTTTCGGCAATAACCGGATCGTACACAATAGGCATGAATTCGACTACGTGTTCGCTGAACACCTTATAGAACAAGGTGCGATTCGTATCAAACAACTGCATGAGAAAACGCCGCTTTTCAATACCCGCATCCTTGCGGCAAATATGTTCGTACGCTTGCCTGGCCTGCTCTTCAAGAGTCTGTACATGAGGCGGTAACAACCCGACCAACCCGTTTTCTATACGTTCTTCAATGGTAAACGCCGTGCCCTTATTCAAAAACGGATCATTTAATAAATCATAGCCTGTCTTCATCATTTATCCCCCTAACCGAAACACCATACAACCATCAGATCTGACATGTAGTAACTATTATATCACAGCCCGAATAATTCTAAGGCAAGCATATGCCAAAGAGCCCCCATGCAAAGCATAAAAACCCCAACTTTAAGATTTTTAATACCTTGCATGCAATATACTTTAACTCATTAGTTGCTAATTTGTTTGTTCTTTAAAAATTATTATGTTATGATGAAATTACAAAAATTCGTTTAGTACGTACTACTTTTACAAAGGAAGTGCCGACATGGACGATATGCAACGGTTTATTAACGAACACAACCTACGACTGAGAGAAGGTGCACAAGGTTTTATGAGCAGGGAATTTTCGAAATATGAGTGGGCGGCTCCGGTTATTCAAGAGGCCGACATTTTTAAAAAATACTGTCATCACTTGGGCCTCATGGGCGCAACTATTGAAGAAATCACCACTGTGGGCTTCGGCGTCGGCCCCATAGACGGTTACTCCATATCCCATTTTTGCACGCACAAACGCCATCCGGAAAATAAAACCTCCATCGACGTCGATGCCTGTCTATGCGGAGTCGACCACGTTAACCTCATTATGAACTGGTACCTCTGTCCCATAGTCCTTGTGACGGACAAAGGAAAATTTGAAATCGACTTCACCGAATCATCAACCGTCTACATGGGCAAAGACTCCATTCCGACTCACTACTACGGAGCCTCCGAAGAAGAACTGGAACAAGAATACCTGGCCAAAGAACTCTTTGCAGGACTACAAGGAGACACCGTCGTCGACTGCCTCATTGAAGAACAAACCTTTGAAGAAGCAGCCTGCGAATTTACGGGAGCCTGTAACATGACCTTGCCCTACGGTCTGACCTCGTATATCAAAAACATTACCTTCTGCCTGGAAAGCGGCAGAAAGCTCCGCCTCTCCACCTTCTGGAACAACGGCATGATCGAAGTCCTGGACAAGGAAGACCGCTACGTGCAAATCCCGGCAGACCACCTGAAACGATGTCTTCCCTTTGCTTAATACAGGTGGATGTTGAGTCGCGTGAAAACAATGAATGATGTGAGTAGAAATTGCTAAGGGAGGAAGAGGAAATAACGAGCAATAGAAAATTCCGGTCAGATTGAATCCGACCGGAATTTTTTCAGTTGTATAACAAGTATAGAGCTCTTGCTTTCTACATATCCTTGGGAACAGCGTAAGTTTAGATCTCTATTCCAAAAAAATTTAGAACGTAATGATGGACAATTCCCTTTCAATAAAACTATTTCTATTTCAAGAATGATTTATAGTGAGTCTGGAAATGGTGCTAGTACTGAATCATTAGATAACTATAAAGTTTTAAGAGTCGGAGATATTGCTTTTGAAGGTCACGAAAACAAGGATTTTAAATTTGGTAGATTTGTGATGAATGATGTTGGA
This sequence comes from Megasphaera micronuciformis F0359, assembly GCF_000165735.1. Lineage (GTDB taxonomy): Bacteria > Bacillota > Negativicutes > Veillonellales > Megasphaeraceae > Megasphaera > Megasphaera micronuciformis. Next base: position 245,167 of record NZ_GL538208.1, on the reverse strand, counting down.
AATGGAATTATGTCGCCTCGCTTTACTGTTTTACGCCCCTTAATAGATATGGAATTAAATTTCTGGAAAGAATATATAAACTATGAACCCATTATGCAAAAAAAGTTAGTATATTCAACTAAAAAGGGAACGATGATGAATGAATTAGTTGTTGAGGACTTTTTGAATCAGTATGTAGCCGTCCCATCAGTACAAGAACAACAGAAAATTGGTTATTTATTAAAGTGCATGACAGATGATATCACCCTTCATCAGGAAGAGTCATTTCTGCACAAATATATGCTGTAAATTTGCTAAAGGAAGGAGAACATAAATATGAATGAAAAGGGAAGTGAGCTTTTTTATAAATATTATGAAAGGTGGATACGTATTTATAAAGAAGGGGCCATTCGAGATGTAACCATGAAAAAATACGAGATTACACTAGTATGGTTGAAAAAACTGGTGCCTCAATTATCATTATGTGATTTAAATCGCATAACCTATCAAAAATTATTAAACGATTATGCAGCTGTTCATGAACGACAAACGACTATGGATTTTCATCATCAGCTAAAAGCTGCCATCTTAGATGCTGTTGACGATGGCATGATTGAACGCGATCCGACTCGTAAGGCTATTATAAAAGGGAAGACACCTAGGGCGAAGAAGATTAAGTACTTAAACCAATTCGAGCTTCACACCTTGCTTTCATCCTTGAAACTACCGCCGAAAATCAATTGGGACTGGCTGATTCTATTAATTGCCAAAACAGGTATGCGATTTTCTGAAGCCCTGGCCTTAACGCCTAAAGACTTTGATTTTGCCAGACAGTCCTTGTCGGTGGAGCGGACGTGGGATTATAAAGGGAAGGGAGGGTTCATGCCGACGAAGAACAAGTCATCTGTGCGGAAAATACAACTTGATTGGCAAACTATCATCCAATTTTCCGAACTAATCAAGGGCCTACCTGAAGACGAACCGATTTTTATTCGAGGCCGTGTCTTTAACTCTACGGTAAACAGTATATTAGCTCGCCATTGCAAGGCCCAAAACATACCCGTTATATCCATTCATGGCCTAAGACATACCCATGCCTCCCTCTTACTCTTCGCCGGCGTTTCCATTGCCAGCGTAGCCAGACGATTGGGTCATGCGAGCATGACAACGACCCAAAAGACCTATTTACATATCATTCAAGAACTAGAAAACCGAGATATTGATTTAGTCATGAGATCCCTATCAGGGTTAACCTAGTAAAAATGTGTGGAAATGACTTTTACTGATGAAGGGTGATGCTGTCATCTAAAATTTCGAATAACTTACCGACTTTTTTCTGTTCCTCTAAAGATGGAATATTTAAAGGCATTTTTTCCATTTGTCTACCAGATACTTCAACAAATGTAGACCCAGCCCCCATAAGTTCACCATAACGTTTTAATTGAGGTGTTAAGGTATATAAAAAATAGGTGTCCAAAATATTTTTTCTGGGAATAATGGACTGAAATCCCTGATTTGTACACCCTTCTTTTCTCAGAATGGCAGTATTACCAATGCCTGCCCTTGAGGTAAATAATACCGTTCCTACTGGTAAAATTTTAGTCGAACTTTTCTCCAATCCTAACTTAGTAATTTTACGAATACTATCGGATACATAGCGGTTAGAACCAATTTCTACAGGTGAATACCAATCTATGTCTCCATCCCAATAGTCCGCAAAAGATGTACTCGGTGTGCCACCACCTATAATATCCGCAACCTCCCCCAACTTACGCTGTTCCCAAGGTTCAGTGAACCCAGGGAACCTTAATTTCGGTACTAATTTTTTCTCTTCCATCTGTACCTCCTATTATTCTTACTTATATGCTTACACTACGGTTCTACCATGGAATCTGCCAATTTATAAATGGCTAAATCCAATTGATTCCTATATTCTACTTTTTTGAGGGATCTAATGGCCTTGTCTTGTGCTTTTGCCTCATATTCCTTGGCTCCTGCACGTTTTATTTTGCCAAGTTTTCCCTCTGAATCTAAATCGTTTCTACCGTATGTGTGCCCGGCAATAAGAGCCTGTAACTCTTCATTGGACACAACATCGACAATGCCCCATTGCAATCGGAAATTGAATATTTGGTCTCCAAGTACCACTTCATTGGCAGCCCTAATAATGTCATCACTTTTACTCAGCTTTACGGGATAGGTTAACTCGGTGCCAGCTGCCGGATAATGTCCCTTAACAATGGCATCGGCAGCGTTGTTGATTTCTTTGGCATAGGCTCTGTCATCCATGGACTTCGTAAAGTCGTAAATCTTTTCTCTCGTTTCTTGAGCTTTTTCTTCTTCGCCATCATGGACATAGTTCAAGAGGTTTTCTACTAGTTCTGTTAAGTAATCATAGTTGACCTGTACGTCTTTAACATGAGTCATGGCTAACTCAATCTGATAGACGGGAATTTGTTTTCGTTCTGCCATCTTTTCTTTCAGCTCGTTATATAAGGAGTTGGAAAGCATGGACTCTTCTTCAACGGTCATGCCGAGTGCTTCTATGAGTTGTTCGGGCCGATCGTAATTAAATCCACCTTCTTCACCATTTTCAGTTTCATGGTTATATTGTTTCAAGCGGGATACAGCACGGCTATAATCACGCATGAGTTCAGCCATTCGTTCCTGCATTCCTTCACTGGCCGGAACAGCCGTAAACTGTTCTGTTATGCTGGCTATTTCGCTGACAATGGCCCGAGTATTAGCCAATTCAGCTTTAAATGAATTGGCTAATACTCCTGTCTCAACTAATTTCTGTTTATCCGGATCTGTAGTGCCAGGGTCTATTCTATTTTTTAATTCTGCCGACGTTTTGTCTGCATAAATGGCGAGTGCCTTGTTCATAAGCCTTTCATTGTACGCAGGCCAGCGGTAATTTACGATTCTCCCCCACGGCTTTTCTTTCATATCTGCCACTCGGTTAGTCCGCGAATAAGCCTGTATGAGAAGGGCATTTTTCAAAGTGCGATCCACATATAGGGTATTCATTTGCGGCGCGTCAAACCCTGTGAGCAGCTGGTCTACGACAATAACAATATCCAAGAAGTTTCCGTCTATTGCCGTTCGATTCAAACGGCTGGCCACATCTTGCGTATAAGCTGACGTATCATCTAACCCAAAAGCCGTACCAAATTGTTCGTTATATACTTGCATGGCCGACCAAAGTCCGTCATTGGTTACTTTTTGGTAATCTCCATTATTCGTAGACTGGCTAAAGGTCACGGCTGTCTTTAAGGTAAACAAGCCTTGCTCTACCCGTTCTTTATTGACTCGTTGGAACTCATTAAAATACATCATAGCCATGGGCGTACTCGCCTTGTTACCACCGACATGGGTCGTAAAGAGGGCATTGTATTTCCCTTCGTTCGAACGATTGCGCCAATTCTTAAAGATATCTTCTACGACAAGGCGTACATGGTCTATGTTTTCATCATAAATACTCGGTTCAACCATATCGTCCATGTCTTCATCTGTCATGTTTTCTATCTTATTTTGAATTTTTTCTTCCGACCAATCGGGATATTGCTCCTTATAAAAAGCCGGTAGATATTCGGACTTCATTTGCTCTTCATTAATGGTCGTTTCAAAGTCGACCTTAAAGCCCAAAACGTTTCTATCAGCAATGGCTTCACGAATGGTATAAGCATGTAATAAAGGTCCGAAAATATCTTCTGTACGAGGCGCTGTCTTGCTCACTACATCATCAAACATGGGCGTTCCTGTATAGCCAATCCAAGCGGCATGCCTAAACTTTTTCTGAATCATCTCAAAGTTTTCTCCACCTGTAGACCGATGAGCCTCATCGACAATAAACACATAGTGTTTATCCGGAACTTCAAATCTCTTTCGCTTAACCAAGGTGCCCAGCTTTTGTACGGATGTGACGATGATGGACATGTCCTTGCTCTTTAGCTTCCGTTCCAAGTCCCTCGTACTTTCCGTACTTTCTACGCTTCCCTTTATGCCTGCATCTGCATCAGCTGACGGATCGTAAGCCCGATAATTTTCATCAGTTTGACGCGTCAAGGCAATACGGTCGACAACGAAGACAACCTTATCCACCTGAGGCATACGACTGGCAAGCCATGCCGTCTTAAAGCTTGTAATGGTCTTGCCTGAGCCAGTTGTATGCCATATGTAGCCCAGCTTATTCGTTCCCACGGAAAAATCAGCTTGTTTAAGTTTTGCTAAAACAGCCTGGGTTGCATAAACCTGATAGGGGCGCATGACCTTAATCATTTGCTTATTTTTCGTTCCGTCGAGAATCATAAAGTTTGTAGCCATTTGGTGAGCCATAGGGATGCTGAGCATTAAGTCTGCAAACTCTTTCCAATTACGAACGGGCTTATTATCTCTATCTTGCCAACGAAAAGCGAAATCTTTGTTGAATTTATCGGCCGTCGTATTCGCCATGTATTTCACATCATTCGGTGTAATGGCCACAAGGATCTGCAAGGTCGAGAAAATATCCGTATACTGTCGCTCACCAATATATTGATGCATTTGATTTAAGGCTTCGTTTACATCGTGTGTATCCGCCTTTTCTTCAATTTGAATAATCGGTAGGCCATTAATAAGCATAGTCGTGTCAAAGCGGCGTGACGGGCGGCCTGTTATCTTCGGTTCTCTACTTATTTGATTCACTACTTGGTACTGCGTATTGCCTGCTCCAATTTGCTTTTGATCAAAGACCGTCAGAAACACATGCCGTCCATCGTCTAAGTCCACTTCTACCTGGGAAACACCGTTGAGGCCATACAAAAATTGACCAGCTTCATACGGAGTTTTAAGGTTGCTAATAACTGACTTTACTTGATTAAATTCAATATCACTAAGAGGCCGGTCCAACTTATCCTGATTAAGGGTATACAAAATAGACCGAAAATTATTCCACAGATCTTCGGTAGTCTTAATATTCGGTTCGTACTTCCATATCTTTGTCTTAATCGGTCCATATTTTAACTGCCCTTCGGCAATCTGTCCGTCTCGCACAGGAGTAATCGTCCCAGTCGTCAAATAATCAATCAACTTATCCTCAAAATCAAGTTCCCTCATGGCCTGCCTCCCAAGTGCTATATCTATGCCGTCTACGGCAACTATCTATGATTTAAAACTATTTTTATTTTAACATATATTTTATATTACACATTACATATATTTCCTTGCGGAATAGATCTCATCCAAGAGTTCAAAGAAGTAAAATTTCTAATTATATCGCCTCTATACTTTCACACGAACCAATAACTACAAGCTTACATGACTACCACACTCTTTTCCAAGTCTTTAATCCATTTATCAATAATTACTTCAACATTATTAATTTCCTTTAAGTGAGCAAGGACATGTGCTTTATTTAATAAATACATAAAGCAAATTATGTCTTTTGCTGTTCTTCTCTTCTCCTCTGGTGAAATAACTGAGAAGAAATTAATATTTAACTTCTTTACTTGTTCTTCTTTATGACTACCTCCATGTAATACTAATCGATACATTAAGTTCTTAAAGTAATCGATATACACCGGTGGTATTTGCGACAAAATCTTATCGTCGGTTGAGACCTTGGCAATTCCGTGTCTATACTCAAAAGTTGAGAAAGCTTCAAGTACTTGCCTCATCACATTACCAATAACGATATCATTATCATGGGATTCATCGCTTCCGTAACGATAGACTTGTGTAAGAAGTTCAGTATATTCTTTCTTCCCCTTTGTATCAATGCAGATTAATCGACAATCTTTAAGTTCTAAAGTGCAGTACTCTGGATTTATTTTTTTAAATTTTTGCTTCCACTCGTCCCCCAATTCTTTGAAAATATCTGTTACTTCAAAAAGAGTTGACAAATCATGCGTCATCACAATAGCCCTGCTGTATTTATTTCCATTGAGAATCTGTGCAAGCTCAAACTTTAAAAAAGACAAAATCCCAACCCTATTTTCAAAGTCATAACTGGATATCGGATCGTCAATTATAAGCAAATTTTCATCACCATAGACACTATTTTCATCTCTTTTTTCCATTATTTTTGCAAAAAAATAACATAGTCCTAATATATTACGTTCCCCGACAGAAATCTGCTGTGGTGATACCATTTCCCCATTTGATAAAACTTTATAACTATCACCGTCAGATTTAATAGCTAACCTATTTTCAGTAAAAAATATATATTGTAATGCTTTATTAATAACATCAATAGCAATCTTGAAATTCTTTCTTTTTTCATTCAACTCCTTTAAGACTTCTTCTTGCTCATCTTTATAGCTCTTAGCTTCATCCAGACACTTTTTTGCCTTATCATACTCTATTTTCTGTATCTTAAACTGTTCACAATCTTTAATTATCTCGTAATACGCAAGTTGTTCATTTATATCCGTCAGCGTATTTTTATACCCCTCTATATCTCCTACTTTGGTATTATGTATATCTTTTTCTTTTTTAAGATTATCCAGCTTAGTATTTAACTTCTTTATTAGCTCTGCCACATTAGAAATATCTTTATCATTAAGGGGTACATAGGGATTATCTATCTTCTTCTGGATTATCTCATTATTAGTATCTATAGTATCATTGATTTTCTTCAATAATTCATCGCATTGTTGGTATGATTTTAAAGATGAAAAGAATGAAAGGTCGAATTCTAATTTATTGTACTTCAGATTTTTCAATTGTACCTGATGATTCTTAACCTTATCAGTCAATACCTTTTGAATCTTTCTTACTAATTTCTCCTTATAATCTACTGTTAAATCCTGTAAACAATACGGGCAAAAAGTATTGTTCTTATCACTCAGACACTTTTCCCTTTCTTGTAGTTCTACCGACTTTCCTCCAGTCACCAAATCTAATAGAATCTTTTCTCTATCCGATAACTCAGGCTTTTCAATCTTTTCTTTTATTAATTTATTCGCAAGCGTAACCGTATCTTGTTTATAAGATTCGGGAACAGTCGGAATTTCCTCAGCTATCTTGTTACAGCCGTCCCTCGCAGCCTCTAATTTTTTCAGCGTACTTTCAAAGTCGGCATCTAGGTCCTTCTTTTCTTTTTCAGGTTCAAGTTCAATAAATTTTTCATATGTATCATCTTTCACTGGGGTATTAGTCTTGTTATTTTTTATCTTCCGGTCTCTACCTGCCCATCCGTCATCACCTCTAAGAATCTCACATATCCTATCGTGATAAAGTTGAGGAGCTTTTGGATTCTTCTTATCTATGTACTCTTGAAATTCTCTATCTCGACTTTCTACTAACTTTCGTGCCTCATCTAACTTCTTCTTTACTTCTCCAATCTCCTGTGTTAAGCTCACTTGTTCTCCTAAGATCGCAATAGATTCAAGATTGCCTTCAATACGGACGTTCTCTTCTACAAACTTCTCGTCAAACACAAAAATATTATCTGTTCCAGATAATGTAACTTTTTCATTATCTCTATTATAAAAATTAGCACTTATATCCTTATCATCAGCATTTCCCGTAATGAGCCTCACAGCTTTTGCAATCGTACTCTTACCTGCCCCATTACGGCCATAAAGCAATGTTGCTTTAACATATCCCTTTTCACTATTGAATAAACCTAAGTTTTTTGAATCAGCAAAATTTCTGCCCTCTATTTTAAGACCTAATATATCTTTAATCACTATTTTCGCTCCTATCACAATATTTTTCTACTTTTAGCATTTTCCTTCTACACCCGTCCAGTTAGCCAAGGTACACTTTATACGCCCCGTCGCCCGACCGTCTATTAAAAATACATTCACGTTCTTACCTCGTTGTGCCATGTGCGGCCCCTCCTATATAATCCCCCTACGGCCCGATGAGCACGAAGTACAGTGCCTCGGGGTAGTCACGTCTCATATCTTTCAGTTGTGCCGAGAAGCGTTTAAAGTAGTCGGCAAAGACTTGTATGTTTTCTACGAAAAAGGGTTTATATTCTTCGTTACTGAGAACTAAGTCTTTTAAGCCTTTTGGATTTCTGTAAAGCCAATCAATATCGAAGGTGACGTCGCCCACCTTGCCCCGAAGTCCACCGTAATAGCGAGGATCCGTGAAGGTGCAGGCCGGGGCTTTCAGCATAGTAGTCGTAAATTCGTCCAAGCGTTCAATGAGTATGTCCAGTACGGAAATGTCCTGAGAGTTCCAGCCGTAGTGTTCGAAGCGTCCGTCTCCGTATCCAAGGCCGCCGCTCTGACTTTCATAGTCACAAATCCATTGTTCAACCAAGCTTTCCGACAAAGGGCCGTCAATACCGCAAAAAGCATCCCAACAAGGATAGCGTTCCTCTTTATGCCAGTCGTCCGTAAGGCTTATGCAGTAGAGACTCACATCTCCGTCCCTTTCATCATAAAAGGACAGACTTTCAAATTCCGGTGTGACACGATACTTTTCGCCCTTCCATGTAAGGTATGTATTTTCTTTATAGCCGTCCGAGTACTGCATATACGCCCCCAAATATAACTATCCTTATGTTTCATCCGAGACTTTATTAAAAAGCTCCTTATTGTGACAATACGTATAAATATTATATACCTTATCGTGTTAATTAGTATCTATATATGAGTATAAATCTATCTTTATTATCACACTATGATATATTCAAATACATTAAAAGGACTTAGACAGAGTCTCCTCTATCTAAGTCCTTTTCATACTAATAGGTTACGCTCCCTCATATACGAGGTTAATAATAGTCAATGTTGTTTCGCATGATTTGACAAGGGACGGTATGGGCAGGAATTCATAAGGGGAGTGGAAGTTCATGCCGCCTGTAAAGTAGTTGGGCGTCAGGATTCCCTTGGTGGAGATGAAGGACCCGTCCGTACCGCCGCGCATGGCAATGGTTTTGGGCGTAATGTTCAGTTCTTTCATGGCTTCGTAAATGTAGTCGATGGCCTTGCCGTTTTCATCCGTCAAGGCATCGCGAATGTTGCCGTACGTATCACTCATGTCGAGTTCAAAGCGAGCTCGAGGATATTTCTTCGCCATGTCGTCTACATACTTACGAATGCGTGCCTTCTTTTCTTCGTATTTCGCTTTGTCGTGATCGCGAATGTTCAAGGTGACTTCAGCTACGGACTGGTTGGATTTCACGGCTTGGCACCAAATATAGCCTTCTTTTCCTTCCGTGCATTCCGGCGTTTCCGTTCTGTCGAAGAGATTCATAAAGTCTACAGCCAAAAGGGTCGGATTGAGAAGGACTCCTTTGGCACTCATGGGATGAGCACTGACGCCGTGAATGGTCACGACGGCCGTACCGGCGTTGAAGGTTTCATAAACAACTTCACCCAGTTCGCACGAGTCGATGGTGTAGGCAAAGTCTACGGGAAAACGGGAAAAATCCATGTTTTTCGACCCGTAGAGGCCGCATTCTTCATCAGGTACGAAGGCTACGTAAATATCGCCGTGGTAAAGATTTGAGTCGCTTGCCAAGGTGTGCAAGGCCGTCATGACATTGGCTATAGCCGCCTTATTATCCGAACCGAGGACGCTCGTTCCGTCGGTGACAATAAGGTTCTGCCCTACATAAGGCTTTAATTCAGGATGTTCAGCCGCCTTCATGACCAAATTTTTTTCTCGATTTAAAACAATGTCGCCGCCGTCATAGTTTTCTACCGTATGGGCGTGAACGACGGGCGACAAGTTAACATCTACCGTGTCCAGATGAGCGCAAAAGCCGATGGCCGGTGCCGACTTTTTATTCGGCCCCAGGCGTGCCGGAAGACGTCCCGTAAGAACGCAGTGTTCACTTAAATGTAAATCGACAAGGCCTATTTCTTCACATTCTTTTTGTAAGAGTTTTGCCATGTCCCACTGCCCTTTTGTACTGGGAACCTGCGTGCCGCCGTTCGGTTCACTTTGAGACGGTACGCCGATATAGCGGTAAAATCGTTCTGTCAGTTCTTGTGTTAAGTCTTTCATATTCTTTCCTTCTTTCATACACCGGGTACAGTATTTTCTATGTTAGAAGTGCCTTTATGAAATAATGTTAGAACATTTGACGCGGATATACATAGTCTGCCTGGAAGCCCAAAGGAATGCCGGCTGCCCAGAAGAGATACAAGGTAATGGTCAGGACGATGAGAAGTGCAATCGTATACGGAAGCATAAGGCTGCTCAGCGTACCGACACCGGTCTTTTTGTAGTATTTCTGGCAGTAAATGATGATTAAGGGATAGAAGGCAAACATGGGCGTGCATACGTTAACAGCCGAGTCGCTGATACGAAATGCCGCCTGAGTCAGTTCAGGGGCAATGCCGACGGACATGAGCATGGGCACGAAGATAGGCGCCAAAATGGACCACTTAGCCGAGGCGGATGTAATGAGCAGGTTCAGTAAGGCAACGAAGACGATGATTCCGAAGACCGTAACCTGCGGCGGTAAGGCCAAGGATTTCAAGAATTCCGCGCCGGCGATGGCAATGAGAGCCCCCAAGTTGGATGCACCGAAGGCATACATGAACTGGGCTGCAAAGAAGTAGAATACAATGAGCTGTACCAGTGTATGCGTAATGTCTTCCATAGACTTCGTAAAGTCCTTGGAGCTCTTGAAGCTACCGCTCAAGATACCGAAGACAATGCCCGGTACGGCCGCAAGCAGAAAGATAATGGCTACAATGGACTGCATGACGGGAGCCTTAAAGCTGGCAATATTTCCCGCCGGGTCACGCAAGATAGAGTCTTCCGGCCAAAGCGCCGCAAAGAGTCCGACAAGCATCAAAATGAGAACGAAGGACGCAATGTAGAAGGCTCTGTTTTGCTTAGGCGTAATGACATCGATGGCATCTTCCGATACGTCAATATCCGCATCCAAGGGGCAAGCCTTACGGCACCACGGTTCGGTAATTTTTTCCGTTACCCACCAGCAAACGGCAATAACGGGCACCGTCGCCGCTAATGAGAAGAAATAGTTACATAAAACATTGATTTCGTATGTCGGGTCGATGAGTTGAGCCGCCATTTGCGAAAATCCCTGGATAACCGGGTCGATGGCCGACGGCGTATAGTTGGCTGCAAAAGCACCGGCAATGCCGGCAAAGGAAGCACCTACACCGGCCAAGGGATGCTTACCCGATGCGTAGAATAAATAAGCCGCCATGGGGATGATGATCATATAGCCGCTATCGGGAGCCAAATGACTGAGCATACCGACGACGATGACAATAGGTGTTAAGAGAAACTTCGGTGTTACGGCCAAAAGCTTTTTCAGGCCCGTGGCAATAAAGCCGGACCCCTGTGCGACGCCGATACCCAAGGTCGCCACAATAACCATGGCCAAGGGGGGGAAGCCTGCAAAGTTGCTGACCATCTTAGTCAACAGGGTCGCCAGCGATTCGGGGGCCAGCATATTGGTGATCGTAATTTCTTTACCTGTTGTGGGATGAATGTATCCGAAATGAATTTGTGAGAATAAAGCCGATACGACACAGGTAATAACAAAGGCTGCAATAAACAGCATGGTAATGTCGGGAATACGGTTACCGATGCGCTCAATGGCGCCGAGTATACCGCCTGTCCCCTGCACTTGTACGGTGCTGTCGTTCGAGTTTTCTTGCGACATAACAGGTCCTCCTCTGTATAAAAACAAATGTGCACTCAAGTCAGTGCTTCTTTTATAGTAGTAGTCACGTATTTTCATGTCAATGTACTTTTATGAATATGCATATATTCCTGATACCTATACTATTACGACAACGTTGAGGTCCCCCGTTTCATCTTGATATACACCCTCATTCATGGTAAACTATTTTAGTACGACATATATGCGCCTATAGCTCAGGGGATAGAGCACCGGTCTCCGGAACCGGGTGCGCAGGTTCGAATCCTGCTAGGCGCACCATATTAAAAGGCTCACTACTCGGTTAGTGAGCCTTTTTTGAAGGAGCGTTCCATGGATAAGCGTGCTCGCGAACAACAGACAATGGAAGAAATGATTAAAATTTATTGCCACGGTCTTCACCATACCAAAAAAGGAACTCTCTGTCCCGTATGCACAAGTTTGCTTCAATATACAAGGGAACGAATCGCCCGTTGTCCTCATATGGAGACAAAGACCTTCTGTGCTTTTTGCAAGACTCATTGTTACTCTCCGACACGACGTGAAGAAATTCGTGCCGTCATGCGCTACAGCGGTCCGCGTATGATGCTTACGGCACCGGTAGCGACACTGCACCATTTATACCTGTCCATTCTGCACAAGCTGAAAGGGTCAAAACATAAAGATTAATCCCACCGGCCGAAATACAGATATACGAAACCCCCGACTCCTATGAGCCGGGGGTTTTATCGATTTCCTATAATTTTCGTTCAATGGCAATGGCCTTACAAATATCCGAAGCCGTATTCTTTCCTTCTCTATGATCACTGGGCGTACGGGGAATGGAAAAGGTATAGCGACCGTCATGAAACTGCAGTTTAAAGTGAGGGCCTTCATCAATAACGGTAAAGCCCAAGTCTTTTAACCGAGCCTGTTCACTGCTACTCATACGGCACCCCCTCCCGAAGAGGTCGCGAATACTGCGAGCTATCTTTTCACCTTCACCGACACGCGGATTGGCTTGCAGTAAGTCTTCAATAAGCGTATAAGGGCGTGACGTTTCTTCATAGCGGTTCTTTACTTGCGACAAGATGCTGTAAAGAAGGTCATTAGTCTCACCGTCGTAGAAATCTTTTTCCTCGCCGCGGCAGTAAAAGGCCTCTCCAGCCGCACTGTCCGCCAAGGAGGCCGTCATGGCATCCAGACGGGCACGCAATATATAGTTTTGGGAACTCAATTCTTCTACCTGCTGCTGGAGTTCTTTATTTTCCTGATCAAAGGCTTCCATGTACAGGTCCAGTTGTTCTTGTGCCTGAGTACCCTCTCCGTGCAAACCTTGCAGACTTTGCTTGGCCTTATGGCTGTTAACCTGTGTCCAATTATAGTCGGATACGTCCGACCGAGTGATGAGCATACTCCAGATATCGGCAATAATGGCATCGGCCATAGCTTTACCATCACGGTTATAGTCTGCCGGAGCGTGACGGCGGTAATCGGGCGTGCCGGGAAAATAGATGCCTGCATAGCCGTTGTGCACGTTATTTTCATGTGTTCGTTCACGCAGCACCCAAGACGTATTTTTGTCTGTTTCTACCAATACATGCGCCACGCCGCCAAGTTTTTTAGCTAAGTAATTCGGAGGGACAACGGTCCTGCCGTTTTCACCGACACTTAGATAGACAACGGGAAGACTGTAGTCAGCGACACCGTTCATGACAGCTACAGCCGTATCTACATAGCCTTCTTCAACGATGTAATACTCACTTTGAATGGCAAAGGGTCCGTCATTACGGCAGTATCCGTTTTCCATACAAGTACGTACAATATATGGCTTATTTCCTGACGGCAGATCTCGGGGCGTAAAGGAATCGACCATCCGTTGCAGTTGAACCAAAAACTGTTTGGTACCGTCTTTGTCGATATAGATGCAATCACTTTGCCAACACTTATTATCCTCACGCTCTTCCAAACGACAGGCCAGAACATCTACCTTAGAGTCCGTAAATGTTTTAAAAGAAACAGTCGTGTTTCCGCTTACAAAGACCTTATCTCCGTCACTTATGGTATATTCCAGATTTTCAAAGCCGTAATGAGGACTTCCCGTAATCCATTCTCTAATGAGTTCGATAATATCCTCTTTGATTACCGACTCTTTAAGGGGTAATCGCGTACTGAATAAGAGCATGACCGTCACCTTTCCGTTTCTTTTCCGTCGTCTGCGGCTTGTATGCCGTCGTACATGTATTTGTATTGTATCTTATATGTAATACGTTTGTCATATTACTTGTACGAATATTCTCATATTCTTAAAACAAAAACAGGCACTCTCATGAGTGCCTGTTACGATTTATTTCTTAAAGTTCGCCTTCTGCAATGGCATCAAGGATATCCAAGGACGGAATGAAGAAAAGCTGTCCCGTTACGGGCTTAGAGTAATCGAGGAGCTTGTCGTTTTGTGTAAACATATTGGTAAGCATCTGCTTTGTTACATCCCAATAGCGGGCATAGCCGATAAAGTACGTGCCCCTTACGCCTTCGCCGGGATTGGAGAAGGGTACGTTCATACGAACGATTTTGTGTTCTTCCCCGTCTCTGTTATCTTGAGCCACTACGTTATGTGCCTGCGGGTCTTTTTCGTCATCTTCCAATTCAATATCGCTGAATTTATGGCGTCCGATAAATTTTTCCTGCATTTCCGTCGGCAAGGCGCGCCATGCATCAAGGTCGTGAACGTATTTTTGAGCAAAGGCATAGGACCCGTTAATAAAGTCCGGGTCTTCATCTCCGATGACCCCCCATTCTACCGCTTCTTCATCAACCGGGTTTTCCGTGCCGTCAACGAAGTCTATAATGGCACGGCCTTCAAAATAACGGAAGCCCTGAGTTTCGTCGACTAATTCCGTTACGGGGCGTAAATATCCCATAATCTGGTCAACGACCATATACGTAACAGCCGGGTCCGTAGCACGAACGTGGAGAAACAGGTCCGCTTCCGTAGCGGGAGCATCCTGCTTATCCCCTTTAATACCTTGGAAGTCTTCCAATTCCTTCGGCTTTTTAGCACCCGGAAACAGGTAATCCCAAGCTTTATCGCTAAATCCCAAGGTCAGTTTCAAGTTAGCTTTATCGGCACGAATATTCATAGACCGCTTAATAGCTTGAATACGGTCTGCCATATCGGCAACGACTTCTTTTTCCGCTTCCTTATTCTGACGCTTTAATTTAAGCAAAATAAAATCTACGGCTTCACCCGCATCTTTATATACATCTTGAGTTCTTGCAACATCAACTGCCATCATTTTCTCCTTTTACGAACAATGAAAATAAGTATCTTTAATTACGCTCTATTATACCATTCATAAATGTGAAAGAACAAGAAAAGGCTATGCTCTTTTGAGCATAGCCTTTCGTTTATCTACGATGTAATTCTCTGTCCAGCTTTTGTAAGCGTGCAATTCGATCCTGTGTCGACGGATGGGTGCTAAAAAGCTTGGCAATACCGCTACCAACTCCGGCAAAGGGGTTAATGATACACATGTGAGCCGTCGACTCCGTAGCGCCGGGCAATACTCTTCTGTGTGCATAGGCATCAATCTTCGCCAAGGCACTTGCCAATGCCAGGGGATCTCCCGTTAGTCTGCCGCCTGCGTCGTCGGCCATATATTCACGCGTTCTCGAAACGGCCAACTGAACCATAGTCGCTGCCAAGGGTGCGATAATAATGGAAGCAAGCAGGCCGATAATACCGCCCCCGCCGCCGTTGTCATCATCATTATCACGACCGCCACCGAAAATAGCCGCCCACTGCAATATATTGGCTAAATAGGATACGGCGGTAGCAAAGGTAGCCACAATGGTACTGATGAGAATATCACGATGTTTGATATGAGACATTTCATGAGCCAACACACCGCGAATCTCTTCATCGTCAAGCATGGTCAAAATCCCTTCCGTAGCCGCAACGGCTGCATGGGAAGGACTCCTCCCCGTCGCAAAGGCATTGGGGACGTCGGAAGCGATAACGTATACTCGCGGAACGGGTAAGCCGTCGCGCTTGGCCAAATCCTGTACAATATGATAGAGTCGGCTGTCGGACCCCACTTCTCTGGCATTATACATACGCAACACCATAGAATCACTGAACCAATAGGAAAAGACATTGATTCCTATGGCAAAAACCAGAGCAAAGGTCATGCCCGACCTGCCTCCGGCTACATAACCCAGGGCCAGAAAAATGACACCCATGAGGGTCATAAAAAATACGGTCTTTATATTGTTCATAGGCCATTCCTTCTTTTTAAGTTATAAAGTCAAAAGGTTAAACTTATACTCATATTATACGTAAAATCAGAATAAAAGTCAATTTCCCTCTATAAACGAAAAAAGCCCGCAAGGGGCTTTTTTCTTGTATTTATTAGGCATAGATAGGGGGAGTTTATCTATTTGCCTAACTCGCTGTGTAATACTTCACCCAACCGTTTGATGCCTTCTTCAATTCTTTCGGGAGGCATATTCGAATAGTTGAGGCGGAAGTGGTTGGCGTTGCCGCCGTTCGGGTAGAAGGGACCGCCGGGAACGTATGCTACTTGACGATCGAGTACCTTAGGCATCAATTCTTTAGCATCCATGCCTTCCGGCAAGGTTACCCAAGTGAAGAGGCCGCCTTCCGGATAAGTAAAGGTAACGCCTTCGGGGAAATATTTCTTCATGCAGTCATACATGAGTGTACGACGTTCGCCGTAGAGTTTGCGAATCGTAGCTACGTGTTTGTCCAAGTCGAACATATCCATGTAGTAAGCTGCCTGGCGCTGGCCGAAGGAAGAGGTCTGTAAGTCTACAGCCTGTTTCAATTTAACGACTTTGTCGATAACTTCGGGGTTTGCAACCATCCAGCCGATACGGAAACCGGGCATGAAAATTTTCGAGAACGAACCGAGGAAGATAACATTACCCTTGGTATCCAAGGATTTCAAGGTCGGTACGCGTTCGCCGTCATAGCGAAGTTCACCGTACGGATTATCTTCAATAACGGGAATTTCGTATTTATTCATAATGTCCATAACCGCTTTGCGGCGTTCTAAAGGCCACGTAATACCCGTCGGGTTCTGGAATTCGGGAATAACATACATGAGGCGAACTCTGTCGTTTTCAGCCAAGATTTTTTCGAGTGCTTCGGGAACGATACCCTTATCGTCCGTCGGTACTTCGATAAATTTCGGGAAGTTCAGTTTGAATGCGTTTATAGCACCCAAATACGTCGGGCTTTCAACCAATACGATGTCGTCTTTATTAAGGAAAATCTGGCCCAATAAGGATAAGCCCTGCTGAGAGCCGGCTGTAACGACCAAATCTTCAAAAGTACAGTCAATATCAAAGGCCGATTTCATGCGTTTCGCAATTTTTTCACGCAAGGGATTGTAGCCTTCCGTCGTGCCGTACTGTACTGCTTGTCGTCCTTCTTTTCTGAGGATTTCCACGTCTACTTTTTCCATATCCTCAATAGGGAACAATTCCGGTGCAGGAAGACCGCCGGCAAAGGAAATAATTTCCGGCATAGTAGTGAGTTTAAGCAATTCACGAATTTCCGATGCTTTCAGGCTCATTGCCACATCAGAGAACTTCATACACAATCACTCCTTTAAATAAAATAAACGTATAACTATGATTTGAGTGTATCATAGATATACGTTTAACGCAATCATGTATGTGCTGAAAAATGCAATAATACCTTTTTTTTATCGACTTTCATGGCATCGACTAATTCAGTAATGGATGAAAACTTCTTCTCATCCCTCAGCCGTTTATAAAAACGCAGAGTTACGGTTTTCCCGTAAATATCGCCGGACCAGTCGAGAATATGCGTCTCCACGCGTCTGTATTGTCGCGTAAACGTGGGATTATTACCGATATTGGTCATGGCGGGCCATTCTTTTCCGTCCAAGACGACACCGGTTACATATACACCGTCGGGTGGCAGAGCCGCCTTCGGAGGAATAAGCATATTCGCCGTAGGGAATCCGATAGTCCTCCCCCGCCGATCGCCTGATACAACTTCGGCCCGAAGTTCAAACGGTCGGCCCAAAAGAGTCATGGCCTCTTGCATTTCTCCTTTAGCTATGAGTCCGCGTATGACGGTTGAACTGACCGGGTAGTCGGACTGCGGGGCTTCAACCAGATCGAGGACACGCACGGGAATATGGGCATCGCCCATAGACTGCACAAGGGTCTCAGTATTGCCTGCCGCCTTTTTACCGTACGTAAAGTTCGTGCCTACGACAATCTCCGACGGAGCGAGATACTTAATCAGACAGGCGCAAAAGTCTTCAGGCGATTGGTTGAGCAGTTCCTGCGTCATAGGCAACATGATGAGACCGTCAATGCCTACGGACCGTATGTATTCTTCTTTTTGTTCTACTGTAGCAAGCCTTGCCGGCTCTTTTAAGGGGTTTAAGACCGATAAGGGGTGAGCCGAAAAGGTGAGAACCAGCGTCGGCACATGCAGTCGCTTGCCTTCAGACATAGCCGTTTCCATGACTCGACGATGACCGACATGGACGCCGTCAAAGGTGCCCAAGGCAATGACGGCATGCCTGCAAACAGCTGCCGCTTCCAACGAATCGTATACGTTCATAACTACCTCTCGCCGCTAAACATTTTATGCGGCCTTAGAATATGGTGGGACACATCGAAGGTCCCGACACCGACCATGATATGCATCGGGTCGTAAATTCGAACTACTTCACCGTCGGCAAGACCTCGTCCGGCAAAGGGTACGGGACGGCCCTGCAAAAGAGCGGCATATTGATCTTTCGAGCAGGTCGTCGCCGCCATATGCGGTAATGCCGCATCGATAGGAAGGAGAAACTTTTCTTTTTCGGCGGCCAATTCTTCGAGAGTAGCCGCTTCACTAATAGAAAAGTTACCTACACGCATTCGCAAGAGCCCGGTCATGACGGCCTGTGTCCCCAATCTTTCGCCTATATCACGAATGAGCGAGCGAATATATGTCCCCTTGGAACAGTCTACTTCTATAACGGCTCGATACCCGTCATAGGCCAGAAGGGTTACGTCATCAATGTAAATGTCCCTGTCAGGCAGCTCGAATTCCTTGTTTTGTCGTGCCAATTTGTAAGCCTTAACCCCGTTGATGCTAATGGCTGAATACTTGGAGGGTCGCTGTTTTCCCGCACCGACGAATTCTTTCAGTACGGCCTCCAATTCTTCTTTTACAGGCCGCGGGGCATCACTTTGTGAGACTACCGTTCCCGTATAGTCTTCCGTATCCGTCGTAAAACCGAATACGAACTCGGCACGATAGGTCTTGTCGTCATCACCGCTGTACTCGATAAGGCGTGTTGCCTGACCGAGAAAAACGGGCAAAACGCCGGCAGCCAAGGGATCCAAGGTGCCGGCGTGACCGACCTTTTTCATACCGAAAATACGTCGCACCCGTCCGACCACATCGTGGCTGGACATGGCGGACGGTTTCAGAACATTAACGATTCCGTGTATCATAAAACCTTCCGTATTTCTTCAATTAAGGAGGATTTTGTTTCATCCAACGACTTGTTGACGGTACAACCGGCTGCACGAATGTGCCCGCCGCCACCGAATACGGCAGCTACGGCATTGACATCTACATCCTTGGAGCGCAGACTGACACGAGTCTGCTCCCCTGTGACAGCCTTCACCGTAAAAGCCACATCAACGCCCTTAATACGACGAGCGTAATCGATGTAGCCGCCCGTGTGCTCGCCCGTATATTTCAAGACATCTTCCGTAAAGGATATTCCGGCTATACGACCACCTTCAAAGAGTTCTATTTGCTGTAAGACTTGTGACAGCGCCCTTGTCTTTACCAGTGTCGTTTCTTCCAAGTGTTCGGAAATCCGATTGGGACGAGCTCCCGCATCAACTAAAGCTGCAGCACAACGCAAAGTATGCCCTGTCGTATTACTGAACTTAAAGAAACCGCAATCCGTAGCAATGGCCATATACAAGGCATCAGCCATGGACGGTGTGATTTCTTCTTGCCACTTCAAAAAAAGATCCGTCAATATTTCTCCCGTTGCGGCACAGTCTGTAAGAATATATTCGCAGTCGGCAAAATGAGCATTGGATACGTGGTGGTCAATGTTGACCGTATAGTCCCCCAAGAGTTTCGCCGTCTCACCGGTTCGACTCGGATCCGTCGCATCGAGAACAACTCCGATTCGTCCCGCTTCAGCTTCTACATCCGAAGGGCGCAGAATATGTTGACATTCTTCAATGAAAAAGAATTTGTCGTCAATACTGTCATCAATGACGGTAATAACCTTTTTCCCCTTGCCTTTCAGCCAGAGGGACAGAGCTGCCAGGGACCCCAGCGCGTCACCGTCGGGACTGACGTGTGCAGTTAAAAGAAAGGAATCATGGCGCTCAAAAAGAGCCCGCAATTCTTCGGGAGTACCATTCATAATCTAATCCTTCTTCTCAATGTCATGTAAAATCGATTCGATTTTCATGCCGTATTCGAGTGATTCATCTTCTTTAAATTCAATCTGCGGCGAATAGCGGATACCCAATCGTTTACCCACTTCCGAGCGGATATACCCTTGAGCCTTGCTCAAGGCGGCAAGGGTATTTTTCTTTTCTTCATCCGATCCGAAGAGGCTCACGTATACAGTCGCTTCCCGCAAGTCGCCCGTAATCCGGGCATCCGTAACGGTCACAAAACCGAGACGGGGATCCTTTAATTCCTGCAGGACAATACGAGACACTTCCTGCTTAATGAATTCCTGTATTTTACGTACTCGTAATTCTCCCATAAGAGCCTCACTTTACATTAAGCCTTATTTAGGCACTACTTCTACCATTTCGAAGGCTTCCACTTCGTCGCCTTCTTTTATATCGCGGTAGCCGTCAATGGTAATACCGCATTCATAACCTTCAGCCACTTCTTTTACATCGTCTTTGAAACGACGCAATCCGTCCAAATCGCCTTCATGAACGACAATGCCGTTACGGATAAGACGAACCTTTGACGTACTCGTAATCTTGCCTTCCTTAACGTACGAACCGGCAACGATAACCTTCGGCGTCGTAATCACCTTGCGTACTTCCGCACGACCGATAATGTTTTCTTCGTACTTCTTGTCAAGCATACCCTTAATAGCCGCTTCTACATCGTTAATCGCATCATAAATGACGCGGTATGTACGCAAATCGACGCTTTCCTTTTCCGCCGCTTTACGAGCCGCCGTATCGGGACGTACATTAAAGCCGATAACCAAGGCATTGGAAGCCGACGCCAACATAATATCCGATTCCGTAATAGCCCCTACGCCGGCATGAACGATGGCAATACGTACTTCATCGCTCTTAATGGCCAAGAGGGACTGGCTGAGTGCTTCGACAGAACCTTGTACGTCGCCTTTGACAATAAGAGACAGTTCCTTCAGCTCACCCTGTTGAATCTGGCTGAACAGATCATCCAAGGTAACCTTCGATTTAACACTCAATTCGGACGAGCGTTTCTTTTCCAAACGTTTTTCCGCTACGGAACGAGCCGTCTTTTCATCTGTTGCATTAAGAATATCGCCGGCTTCAGGTACATCATTCAGCCCGAGAATTTCTACGGGCAAGGACGGTTCCGCTTTTTTAACGCGTTCGCCTCGTTCATTATTCATGGCACGCACCTTGCCGTACGTGTTGCCTACGAGGATGGAATCGCCGACGCGCAAGGTACCTTTTTGTACGAGGACGGAAGCTACCGTACCGCGGCCTTTGTCGAGGCGAGCTTCAATAACAACGCCTTCGGCCGGACGATCGGGGTTAGCCTTAAAGTCCGATACTTCCGCAAGGACGAGGATGTTCTCCAATAAGTCATCGAGGCCTTGTTTCGTGTGAGCCGAAACGGGAACCATAATGGTATCGCCGCCCCAATCTTCACTGATGAGACCGTATTCCGTCAACTGTTGCATAACGTTGCTCGGATTAGCCCCTTCTTTATCAATTTTATTAATAGCCACGATAACGGGAACATTCGCCGATTTAGCATGATTAATGGATTCAATGGTCTGAGGCATAACGCCGTCATCAGCCGCTACTACGAGGACGGCAATATCCGTAACCTGGGCACCGCGAGCACGCATGGACGTAAACGCTTCATGACCGGGCGTATCCATGAAGGTAATCTTTTTACCTTCGTAACGTACCTGATAAGCCCCGATATGCTGCGTAATACCGCCGGCTTCGTGACTCGTAACGTTTGTTTTGCGGATAGCGTCAAGAAGGCTGGTCTTGCCATGGTCGACGTGACCCATAACGGTAACTACGGGGGGACGAGTCTTTAAGGTTTCGGGAGCATCGATGATTTCTTCGATTTCCGTCGGATCTTCCGGCGGAGCTTCCATCGTTACGGTTACGCCGAATTCATCGGCAATAAGAGAAGCCGTATCGTAGTCGATTTCCTGATTAATAGTCGCCATGATACCGCCCAGGAGAAGACGTTTGATGACTTCCGCCACTTCACGGCCCAAGCGTTCGGCAAAGTCCTTAACCGTAATCGTTTCCGGTAATTCAATGGATTCGGGGTAATTTTTCTTCTGCGGTTGGTTCTGATGGAAATCATGTTGCTGACCATGGCCGCCCTTACGGTTTTTCTTGTTCTTACCCTTGCTCAACGCATCGGTCAAGAGAGTCTTGGGACGACCGGCATTCTTGCCGTTACGATCGTTTTTGGCGTTACGGTCATTTTTCCCCTTGCGGTTGTTGTTTCCTTCACCGCCTTGTGTCCGGTTAAAGAATTTCGTCCGTTTGCTTTCACCATTTTGTCCGCCCGACTGAGATGCCCCGTTCTTACGGCTGTCCGGACGATTGCCCTGTGTCTGAGTGCCAGAGCGTACATTACGGTCGTTACGGTTACGGTCATTGCCGCTGCGAGAATCATGGCGGCCGTCGGCCGTACGATTGTCATGAGGACGAGCATTGTTGCGGTTATCGGGACGGCGGTTTCCTGCCGGACGCTGAGCACCTGCCTGGGCACGTTGCTGTCTGTTACCGTTTCTGTCTTCGCCCTGCTTAGCACCGTCACGTTGCGATGTATGGCGGTGTTCCTGCTGTTGCCCTGCCGGACGTTCGCGACGTTCACCGTTACTGTGCCGTGTATGTGCCGGTGCAGCCGCATTGCGGTGATTATCTCCGTTCGAGCGTGCTGCCGACTGTTTCTGCTGCGGTTGTGCCGGTTTGGAACCGCCTTTAAATGCTGTATCCAAGACGGCCTTCATCTTATCATCTACGCCCGTAAAATTGGACGCTTTTATATTTTTATTTGCCAAAGCCTGAATGACTTCTTTTGTCTGTACTCCGTATTCTTTTGCTACTTCAAATACTCTTTTCGTCATCTGGTTACCCCCTCCGTACTTATTCCATCTCCTGTACCGCCTTTATCATAGCTTCGGCAAAGCCCTTGTCGGTCACGACGATTACCGCCGTCTGTGAGCGCCCCAAGGCCAGGCCCAACTGTTCTTTCGAGTACGTTCGAATCATATCTATATGTTTACGTGTGCCGAATCGCACATATCGTTCTTCATTCGTAGGACCGCTGT
This sequence comes from Megasphaera micronuciformis F0359, assembly GCF_000165735.1. Lineage (GTDB taxonomy): Bacteria > Bacillota > Negativicutes > Veillonellales > Megasphaeraceae > Megasphaera > Megasphaera micronuciformis. Next base: position 222,034 of record NZ_GL538208.1, on the reverse strand, counting down.
CACTTGCCAGAAACAACAGGGCCGCTCCGTTTTTCTTTATTTGCTGCTCTGCAGCCTGAGCACCGCATACTGTCTTGCCGGCTCTATGTGCCAAACCGACGAGATTCAATACTTTGTCGCTCATTATTCCAACTCCTTGCGGAGTTGATCATATATTTCTTCAGAAACGGCTTTTTTCAAAGACCGTTCCAACCGATGTTCTTTATACGCTTTTTCAAGACATGCCGGGTCGGCACAGACATACACGCCTCGACCCGATTTTTTGCCGGTCTTGTCGATTTCCACCGTATCTTCCGGTGTGCGAACAATCCGAAGTAATTCCTTTTTCGGCTTTTGCTCCTGGCAACCGACACAGACACGAAGCGGGATTTTTCTCATCTTCATGTCGGCCTCCTAGACTTCGTCTTCAACCGGCATAGAAGTCGCTTCATTATCGACTGCGTCGAATTCAGCCAAAATGTCATCGTCTCCGGTAGCCACGTCACCGTCTTCGGCTTGACTTTCGCTCTTAATATCAATCTTCCAATTGGTGAGCTTAGCCGCCAATCTGGCGTTTTGTCCGGCTTTACCGATAGCCAGGGACAACTGGTAGTCGGGGACGACTACGACGGACGATTTTGCACCTTCATCAATCGTGACCGAAACAACCTGAGCCGGGCTGAGTGCGTTAGCAATGTATACTGCCGGATCTTCGTCCCACTTAACGATGTCGATTTTTTCGTTTTGCAGTTCCATGACAATGTTCTGCACCCGTGCGCCTTTCGGTCCGACACAGGCACCGACGCAGTCCACGTTCGGATCGCGCGAGTAAACGGCAATCTTAGAGCGTTTACCCGGTTCGCGAGCCACGGAATGCAGTTCCACAACGCCATCGTAAATTTCGGGAACTTCCAATTCAAAGAGGCGTTTCAACAAGCCCGGATGCGTGCGGGATAATTGAATCTGCGCCCCCTTAGGCGAATTCCTTACTTCAACTACATAACATTTAATTCGCTGTCCTACCGTGTATTCTTCCGTAGGAATCTGTTCCGAATAAGGCAATACGGCTTCAGCCTTACCTAAATCGATATATACGTTTTTTTGTTCAATACGTTGAATAATGCCCGTAATGATATCGTCCGTACGGCCGTAAAATTCATCATATACAATATTTCGTTCCGCTTCACGAAGGCGTTGAATCATGACTTGTTTTGCTGCCTGTGCGGCAATACGTCCGAAGTTTTTCGGCGTCACATCTACTAAAATTTCATCGCCTTCTTCATATCCCTTGTCGATAGCTCGCGCATCTTCCAAGGATATTTCATTTTCTTCGTCAGCTACTTCAGCCACAACCGTCTTGGGAGACACGATGCTGTAGTCGCCTGTCAACCGGTCTAAGCGAACCGTAGCGTTGGGGTTTCCGTCGTATTCCTTTTTATACGCCGTAATCAGCACGGCTTCCAAGGAATCACAGATGACATCGGCCGTAACGCCCTTTTCTTTAGACAAGTATTCAATGGCACTGAGCAGTTCTTTATTCACTGTTGCACAACCTCCGTTAAAAATCTATATGTAATCGTATTTGCGAAATATCCTTGCTGTCTATGGCCGCATCTTCTTCATCTATGAGAAGATGTACGACGCCGCTTTTATCCTTGCCGACAAGACGGGCCGTAAGGCTTTTAACTCCTTTGTAGGGTGTAAAAAAGTGTACATCCACATGGCGGTCCTTATAGCGAACAAAGTCTGTATCTTTCTTCAAAATACGGTCCAACCCGGGTGAAGAGACTTCAAGCAAGTATTTATCCGTAATGGGATCTTTGACATCGAGAAATTCGGAGAGTTTTTCACTCACTGCCTGACAGTCCTCGAGGCCTACGCCGCCTTCTTTATCAATAAAGACACGTAAATACCAGTCCCGTTCCCGTACGTATTCGACATCGACGAGCTCCAAATCCGTTCCGGCAATGATTGTTTCTACTTCTTGTGAGACCAATTGTTCAATATCGCTTCGTTTCATTCATTTCACCAACTGTTCGTAAAAATAAGGTCCGCATAAAATTTGAGAGCGGGTTTCCACCCACTCTCAAAACAAAGTCCACAAATTACTTATGATTATACCACTTGCAATGAGTCCGTACAATGCGTAATTACTTTATCTGTCCTCGTACGTCATCCAGAACGGAGCGCAAATTTTCCGACAAGGCGGTGCGCAATTCATCTACCGTCTTACTGTCAAAATCGTGCACGAGATTGGGGAAATTGCGTACACGCCGTTCTGCAAAAAAATCATCACGCAACAGGTTGTACATAATCGACACTCCGCTGCGAGTCGATGCGTCATAATAGGCTACTACCATGTAAGAGCCGTTAATAATCCGCACGGCCTCAGACGGCTCGATGATCCGTTCAAAGCCGGCGTACTCAAGAGGCAAAAGATCCTGCCAGTCACCGTCGGGAACCCCCTTATTCGTTAAAATAACGGAAAAATCTTCCCGACAGTGCACATAGTGAGTTTCAATAATATGCGGCAATCGCTTTTCGACCATCTTTGTAAAGGTCGCAAAATCGTCCGTTATAAACTCAATGAGCGTAAATTCCAACATGCCGATATCCGTACGTACGGAAAAATCTCCCGACCCGTTATGATACACGCCTTCAACGGTCCATCCCTTGCGTTCGTTTACATACGCAAAGATAACTGCATAGTCATCATCTTGAAGACTCGCTTCGGAAAAATCCTTCCGTAATGTAAAATCTCCCACCTGAAGTGGGAGAGACGCATCCATATTCCATTGTTTCACTGTTTCGATTAATCTCTCGTCCATGAGTAAAAATGGTGCGGTTGGCGGGACTTGAACCCGCACGACCAAAGATCACTGCCGCCTGAAGACAGCGCGTCTGCCATTCCGCCACAACCGCCTGAAAACTAAAATTCATACAACTCTTTGTATTTCTCTTCGTTTTGCATTACTACTTTAACATATTCCCGCGTTTCTGAAAAGGGTATGCTGTCGATTTCGGAAAAATTTTTGTCCCAACCGTATTCCTTCATCCATTCGTCTACATGCCCCCGTCCGGCGTTATAAGCTGCCAGTGCCAGCACCGTATTGCCGTCATATTCACGCAGTAAGTAAGCTAAATACCAGGTACCCATGCGCAAATTCGTACTGACGTCGTTAAGCATTTCGGGTTTAAAGCCGACCATACCCGTTTCTTCGGCAATCCACTCACCTGTTTCGGGCATAATTTGCATGAGACCGCTGGCTCCGCGATGAGAGGATGCATTGTCCTTAAACTTACTTTCCGCCAGAACGACGGCTGCCACCAAGCTGGGACGCACGCCGTTTACGCGAGCGTATTCACGAACAATATAGTCGTATTCCAGAGGATATACCAAGGTACGCATAAAGGTCTGGCGCCACCCTGAAAAGTAAAATGCCGACAGGAGAACGAAAAAGACGGCTATGACAATTGTACCGATTCTGCTTTTTCTTCTCACTGATGCCTCCGTTTTACAAACGCATTTGTAACCTTTCCCATAAAGAACGCACTTGCTCTTTTGTATCTTCCAAGGTTCCCGAATTATCGATTACCTGTTGGGCAAGGGACTTTTTCTTATCGACGGAAATTTGCGAATGAATCCGTAACAGCGCCTCCTCTTTTGTATAGCCGTTCCGCTTCATTAAGCGGCTTAGCTGTACTTCAAAGGGAACGTATACAAGCCATACCTCGTCGACGTACGAGTCATATTTTACTTCATACAAAAGCGGCATGTCAAGAAAGACGACAGGCGTTGCACCCTCTCTTTCAAGGCGCAAAAGTTCTTCATCCAGGGCCTCAAAAATAAGGGGAAAGAGGATATTTTCCAAGCGTTTTTTCATTTCCGGATTCCTAAACACCAAATCGCCTATATAGACGCGATCCATGGAACCGTCCGCAGCTACCGCATCTTTACCGAAGGCCGCTTCAATTTTTGCAAGGCCCCGCGTTCCCGGTGCCACCACATCTCGGGCCGTCTTATCACAGTCAATGACAAAGGCTCCCAATTCTTTCAACATATTCGTAACCGTCCTCTTCCCCGTAGCAATGGAGCCGGTCAAGCCGATTCGATACATGTATGCCTCCTAGTGTTGACAGTGCGGACAATAGTGGGTGCCCCTGCCGCCCTGCTTTACGTATTTAATAAGGGTTCCGCACGTTTTGCACGGCGTTCCCTCACGGCCGTAAACGGCCAGATTTTCCTGATTTTCCCCTTCCCGACCGCTACCGTTGACAAAATCTCGAATCGTCGTACCGCCGTATTCAATGCCTTCAGCCAAGACGGTATGAATGGCCTTTGCCAGTCTCTGCGTTCGCTCCTTACCGATGTGATTGCAGCGACGCGACGGGCGAATGCCGGCAAGAAAGAGAGCTTCGTCTACGTAAATATTTCCCAATCCGGCCAAAACGGTTTGATCAAGCAAAAAGGACTTTACAGTTCGCGACGAAGCTTTCATTTTTTCACGCAAATAATCAGCCGTAACCGCCGACGAATTGGCATCGGGACCGAGGTCGTCATAGCCGGAAATGCCCGTCTTCTCACCCGGCTTTGCAAGCCACAGACAACCGAAGGTGCGTACGTCGCAATAGTAAAGAAGGCCCTTATCAAGGTGAAAGACGATATGAGCCGTCTTCGGCCTATTGTTGCCTGCAGCGTCATAAATAAGACTTCCCGTCATACGCAAATGAACGAGTAAATCCGACGATCCGTCCGTACAAAGGCGCAAATACTTTCCTTTACGCCCCACGGCAGTAAAAGTACAGCCCGAAAGAGCCTTTGAAAATGCCTCTACCGTCGCATTTTTTATAAGGCGCGGCAAGGTAATATCTATATGGGTAATCGTTCGCCCCGTCAATACGGGTTCCAAGGTCGCACGGACCGTTTCGACTTCCGGAAGTTCAGGCATGATATTCTCCTACTTGGCTTCTTCCCAGTTCGTTCCCGTATGAATATCGGCAATAAGCGGTACCGACAGGGTAACGACTTCTTCCATCGTTTCTTTCAAAAGTTTTTCAATCGTTTCTTTTTCTTGCGCCGGCACTTCTAAAACCAGTTCGTCGTGAACCTGTACAAGCATGCGGCTGTGCAGGTTTAGTGCTTCCAATTTTTTCTGAACCGCATTCATAGCCAGTTTGATAATGTCGGCGGCACTTCCCTGAATAGGCGTATTCATAGCCGTACGCTCTGCAAAGGAGCGGCGCATAAAATTCTTACTGCTGATTTCCGGTAAGGTGCGTAAGCGACCGAACATGGTACGTGATTCGCCGGTGCGTCTTGCTTCTTCCACCAACCCGTTCATATAGTCGTGAATGGTACTGTATCGGGCAAAGTACGATTCAATATATTCCTTAGCCCTATTACGTGTAATCCCCAGATTTCGTGACAAACCGAAATCGCTGATACCGTAAATAATACCGAAATTCACCGCCTTGGCATGAGAGCGCAGTTCACCGGTCACTTCATCAAAAGGCACGCCGAAAACTTCCGATGCCGTTCGACGGTGAATGTCCTGATTATGCTTAAAGCCGTCAATCATCGTCGGATCTTGTGACAAGTGAGCTAAAAGGCGCAGTTCTATTTGTGAATAGTCACCGGACACGAGATAGTCATACCCTTCTCCGGGTACGAAGAAGGAACGAATCTTGCGACCCTGTTCCGTACGAATAGGAATGTTCTGCAAGTTCGGATCCGAGCTGCTGAGGCGTCCCGTAGCCGTCACCATTTGGTTAAACGACGTGTAAACACGCTCGGTTTTCTCGTCAATGAGGGGTTCCAAGCCGTCGAGGTACGTGGAAATCAACTTCTTCAAGGCACGGAACTTGAGTATTTTCGGCACGATCTCGCTTTGTTCCGCCAATTCTTCCAAGACAGACGAATCCGTCGAGTACCCGGTCTTTGTTTTTTTAATAACGGGAAGTCCCATTTTTTCAAACAAAATAACGCCCAACTGTTTCGTCGAATTAATATTAAAGGACTCACCGGCCAAGTCGTAAATTTCCGTTTCCAAGGCATCCGCTTCTCGAGACAAGTCGGCCTTCATCTCTTCCAGACGATCTCTGTTTACAGTAAAACCGTTTAATTCCATAACGGCCAGAGTCCGTTCCAAGGGGGATTCGATAGTTTCAAAAAGGGATGACAGCCCTTTTTCTTCCAGGGCCTGTTGTACAGGTCCGTAGAGGGAGTAGACGAAAGCGGCTTCGTTAGCCGTCTCATTTTGAGCCTCGCCCTTAACTTCATTCAGAGTGCGCCCGAATACTTCAGACAAATAGGTCAGGCCGTAAGCCGTTCGCGTCGGGTCCAACAGATAGGCTGCCAAGGTTACATCATATACGGGTAAATCTCCTATTCCCGCACAAAGAGCCGCCTTATACAGGGATTTCCCGTCAGCAGTCACAACGACCTCAGAGTCTTCCAAAGCCGTAAGCCACTGTCCTATATCCTCACTTTTTACCTCGTATACACCGCCTTCAACGGCTAACGTCAAGGTACTTATTTTCGAATGTCCCGGTGTATTTTCATAATGAGCCGCTAAGGCTACCGTCTTCCCCTTCACATCACGGGCCTTCAATTCTTTCAACTGCTTTAGAGTCACCGTCTCTTCAGCTTGTTCCAAAAACGCGAACCGATCAAAGGCGGCGAAACGTTTGAGCAGATTGCGAAAGCCCAGCTGTTTGAACAAATCACGCACTTCCCCCTCCCGCGGATGGGGCAAAAATCCCGCTTCGTCGAATTCAACGGGTACATGGCAATTAATGGTAGCCAATTCTTTAGACAACATAGCCTTATCTTTATTATCCGCCAGTTTTTCACGCAACTTCTTGCCGCTTATATCATCTAAATGTTCATATACGCCCTCAACCGTACCGTATTCGGTAATCAGTTTAAGCGCCGTTTTTTCACCTACACCGGGAACTCCGGGAATATTGTCAGACGTATCGCCCATGAGGGCCTTCATATCAATGACCTGAGCGGGTGTATATCCGTACTCTTCTTGCATGACATCGGGAGTTACGGCAAGCATCTCGGAAATACCTTTTTTAGTCAGATACACCGTAATGTTGTCATCTACCAGCTGCAAAGCATCACGGTCACCCGTAATAACGGACACGGACGTATTGTCCGTCGGCACCTGTTTGGCAACGGTCCCGATAATGTCATCGCCTTCATAGCCTTCCGTTTCCAGCACATGAATGCCTAAACATGCCAAAACCTCCCGAATGAGTGCAAACTGAGGTCGCAATTCATCGGGAGCCGGTTTTCTTGTCGCCTTATAATCGGCATATAATTCGTTTCTGAACGTATGTTTATCCTTATCAAAAGCGACGGCCACGTAATACGGATCCAAATCGGCGTAAAGTTTCAAAAGCATATTTAAAAAACCGTACACGGCATTAGTCGGCCGTCCCTGACTGTCGCTCAAAGGCGGCATGGCATAAAAAGCCCGATATAACAGACTACTTCCGTCAATAATCATCAAGTTTTTTTTCATAGTTTCACCTACTGCAGTCAACTCAAAAATTTACGTACAACGGAATAAACAATATAAATCCCCAGGATGGCCAGTAAATACGGCAAGGCAACCAGTAAAAGGCCGAAAATACCGACGATGACGGCGGCTATTAAGAAGATAATGACCGCTAAGGCCGCCTTGATACGCAAGGGCATTTTGGTGTAAATATGGACCCGCCCCTGAAGGCTTTCATCTTCTCTTACGTCCTCAGTATATACACGTCCTTCTTCATCAACGGTTTGACCCGTAAATCCGTCCCGCTCGGCACGGGACATGACCTGTACGTCCTCTTGTTGACGGGCATGGCAGGACTCGCACAAGCCGTCTGCATATACAGCTTCATTATCGCATTGACGACATTTCATAATCTATTCCTCCGACTGTTATGTCTACTCTAATATTCTTTATTCTTCATGCGTCTTTCAATATCGCGTTTTGCTTCTTTTTCCGCTATAGCCTGTCGTTTGTCATAAAGCTTTTTGCCGGTTGCCAAAGCGACGGTCACCTTGACCCGTCCTTTTTTGAAATACAAATTAAGGGGAATAAGTGTATACCCCTTTTCCTTGGTCGCACCGATAAGTTTAACAATTTCGTATTTATGTAACAGCAATTTGCGAGTCCGTAAGGGATCGGCATTAAAACGATTGCCCTGTTCGTACGGACTGATATGCATACCGACTATATAGGCTTCACCGTCATCAATACGGCAAAAACTGTCTTTCAGATTCACTCGGCCGGCACGCAGCGACTTTACTTCCGTTCCCGTAAGAGCCAAGCCGGCTTCGTACGTGTCATGTATAAAATAATCGTGTCGGGCTTTTCTATTGTCCGTAATATATTTCATGCCCTTTGTTTCCGCCACGGTGTTACCTCCTGTGCTTTTTCTTTCCTTTACCCTTTCCCTTACCGTTTTTCTTCGAGTTTCCTTTTACGCTACTGAGTTTAGAACCCTTTTTACGACTCTTCTGTGATTGGGATGAAGGGATTTTTTCCTTTTTTTGTCCCTTTTTACGATCTTTCTTACCCGATTTCTTTTCAGTCTTTTTTCCGCTCTTTTTCGCTTTACGACCGGCTAAAAGGGTCTGTAAATCTTCTAAAGAATCAATACGCCCGGGAACAAAATCGATTTCACAGCGTTCCGTATCGACGGAAGCCAAGGTAACGGTCATAGCATCCCCTAACCGATAGCGGCGACCGCTTCGACAACCTACGAGGGTATATGTACCTTCGTCAAAAATGTATTCGTCATCCCGTAAATAGGAAATATGAACCAGGCCTTCAATACCGTCGTCGAGGGATACGAAGAGTCCGAATCCTGTAATCCCCGTAATATGGGACTCATACGACTCGCCGATAAAGGGCTTCATATACTGGGCCTTCTTCAAATCCGCCGTATCTCGTTCCGCTTCAACGGCTACGCGTTCGCGCACACTCGCATGGTCGGCCGCATTGGCCAAAAACAATGCATCCGCCGCTTTTTCTTCAGCCTTTACAACAGGGTGCACCGCATATTTACGCAACAATCGATGAACCAATAAATCGGGATAGCGTCGAATGGGCGATGTAAAGTGCGTATAGCTTTCAGAAGCCAAACCGAAGTGGCCGGCATTTACAGTCGCATAACGTGCCTGTTGCATAGCGCGTAAGGCTATGGTCTGAACAACTTGTTCCGCCTCCGTTCCCGCCGCCTTTTCCAAAAGAAGCTGGAATTCTTCAGGCGTCGGATTCTCTGCTGAAGGAACGGGCAGATTAAATACGGACAACACGGTTTTCATCATTTCAATCCGTTCTTTGTCCGGTATTTCATGAATTCTGAAAACCGTCGGGTTTCCCGTCCCTTCCAAGTAGGTGGAAACGGTTTCATTGGCAATGAGCATGGCTTCTTCTACAATCCGTTCAGCTACGGAACGTTGCCGCTCTTCCATCCGTAAAGGAGTGCCTTCTTCATCGAGAATAATCTTAAATTCCGGAAACTCGAAGTCCACGGCACCTCGACGCAGACGCATATCTTTTAAAATCTTGGACAGATCACGCAAGTCTTCAATCATAGGCATGAAGGGCTGCAAATCATCGGGAATAATCCCGTCTTCCAAAGCCTTCCGTATTTCCTTGTAATTACAACGTCGTTTGACACGAATGACTGCAGGTCCGATATGCCGAGATACGACAAGACCCGTTTCATCGATTTCCATAACGCAGGCCATGCTGTACCGGTCTTCTCCGGCGTTTAAACTGCAAATGCCGTTACTCAAAACTTCCGGTAACATGGGGATAACACGGTCTACAAGGTAGACGCTGGTCCCTCGCTTATAGGCCTCTTCATCAATGACCGACCCGGATTTTACGTAGCGACTTACGTCGGCAATATAAACACCCAATCGATAATGCCCGTTAGACAGGCGAACCACGTCAACGGCATCATCCAAATCCTTGGCATCTTCACTGTCAATGGTAATAAGTTGTCTATCGCGATAATCAGCCAGTCCCGCTTCAAGGCTTACAGTCTTATCCAAAGCATCGGCTGCTTCCGCTACTTCGTCCGGGAAGGAAAAAGGCAGACCGTGACGTGCCATAATAACCTTTACATCCAGGTCCTTATCGCCCGTATAGCCGAGAACTTCCGTAATTTCGCCTTCCGCCTTCTGATATTCCTGAGGCCATGCCGTAATCTTTACGGCTACTCTCGCTCCGGTACGAGCGTTCAAGGCTTTATCCAAGGGAATGTACACATCTTCATGTAAACGCGGATCATCAGGGGTCACAAACCCGAAATGAGCCTGACGGTCATAGGTTCCCACCAAAGTTTCATTAGCTCGTTCGAGAATAGTCACGATCGTCCCTTCTTTACGCTTTCCTACGGAAGACGTAATCTTAACGATAACCTTGTCGTTACTCATGGCCGTATGTCGATTTTCTTCGGCTACGTATACATCATCTTCTCCGTCAGGCGTGACGACAAAACCGAAGGAACGCGTATATCCCTTATATATTCCTGTTATTTCTGCGACCTTCTCCGTCATATGCCGCTGTTTGCCTTGAAAAACCACGAAGCGTGTCTCTCCTTTTACTTTCACAATCTACTGATACACATATAAAAATATTATATCATATCTCATGTACGTCTGCTGTTTCGGGCAACAAAAAACCTGCGGTAAGTACCGCAGGTTCCGTTGTTTAAAATGTATGCATCAATCGTCCCAAGACAAGGGTCAAGATGGCGAAAATGACGGAAAAGAAAATGGTCATTTTCGAAAGCAAGGCATCCATACCGCGTGCCCGACTGCCGAACAAATCTTCCGCACCGCCGCCGAAGCCTGCACCCATTCCCTGAGTCTTGCTCTTTTGTGCTACAACAACACCGATTAAAATTAACGATACTATAGTTACGAGAACTTCCAAAAAGTTAATCACCGTACTCCTCCTTATACTCATGCTAACGCAATTATTGTACACTCTTTTCGACTATCTATCAATAGAATTTCTCCCGTCACGAGCATGCACATATTCCTCCAGCTTATGCTTAATACGCTGTAAGGCGTTATCGACGGACTTTACGGGACGATTGAGACTCTCAGCCGTTTCATTGTACGATTTTCCTTCCAAATAGGCCAACAGAACTTGCCATTCCAAATCGCTGAGTACCTCGTTCATGCGCAATTCCATGTCTTTGTACGCTTCTTCATTAATGACGAGTTCTTCCGGGTTCAGGTCTTTTTCTCCGGTCAAAACATCCTGCAAGGTGCGTTCGGATTCATCTGCATAAACGGGGCGATCGATGGAGACGTACGAGTTCAACGGAGCATGTTTATACCGCGTTGCCGTCTTAACGGCCGAAATGATTTGACGCGTAATACAAATTTCCGCGAAAGCACTGAAAATAGTATGCATGTGCGGCTTGAAATCGCGAATAGCCTTATAAAGGCCAATCATTCCTTCCTGCACCAGGTCTTCCGCATCGGCTCCGACAAGAAAGTAGGCATGAGCTCTGGATTTAACAAGGTTTCGATATTTTTGTATTAAATAATCGGAAGCGGCCGCATTGCCGGCTGATGCCAGAGCTGCTACTTTTTCATCTGCCATATCCTGAAAGTTTGTATCTTGTCGTTCTTCCATATATGTCTCCTATTTCGAGCGACGTATTTTTTCCAGCTTTTCCCAAACGTCCGTATTTTTCACGCGATGGACGACTTCGTTACGGACTCCCGTCAAATGAACCTCACCGTGCACATATTGTTTTTCTTCGTGCTTCATACGAGCTACATCTTCAGCAAGTTCCCTAGCCGATACGCGGTAGGCCCCGCTACCGAGAATCTGCTGTTGCTCCGTTCCGTCCGATGTGGCGACAAAAAGGCTGCGTCGTTCCCGTCGATGCTCGTACACAAGGCGTTCTATACGACTGTCCGCCGTCTCATCCTTATCCGTAAAGACAATGCGACAATCCTTGCCAACGGACTCTTCTTTCGCCCCTTCATCCGTGTACATGGCATCGAAAACAATGACCGCTTCAACTCCTTTTATTTTACCGTAACCCGCAATCGTATCGATCAGTCGTTGACGTGCATGTTCCAATGATTCATCGGCCAGAGCCTGCAAATCCTTCCAAGCAAAAATAATATTATAGCCGTCTATGATATAGAGATCTTTCATTTTCGCACCTACTTTTCCCGGTGTCGTTTACGAGCTACTTCATACATGAGAAGAGCTGCCGCTACGGAAGCATTTAACGAGTTAATCCGACCGAACATAGGAATGCGTACGAGTACGTCGCAATTGTCCTTCACAAGACGGGATATCCCCTTACCTTCACTACCGATAACCAATACCAGTGGCATATCGGCAGACAGGGAGTAATAGTTTTCTTCGCCGACCATGTCGGCCCCTAAAACCCAGAACCCCTGTTTTTTTAATTGTTTCAACGTAGTCGTCACATTGCCGATACGAACGACCGGCATGTATTCCACGGCACCGGCCGAGGTCTTGGCTACCGTTTCATTTATAGGGGCGCTGTGCCTTTGCGGCACCAAAATGGCATGTACGCCGGCACATTCAGCCGTACGAATGATAGCACCCAAATTGTGGACGTCTTCAATGCCGTCGGCAAGAACCAAAAAGGGCATCTCCCCCTGTTCCCGCACCTTGGCCAAAACATCGTCCAAATCGGCAAAGTCAACGGCTGCGGCAAGGGCAACGACATCTTGATGCCGTATGCCCGGAGCCAGTCGCTCCATAGCTCGATTATCAACGAATTCGACGGGAATTTTTCGCTCTTTCGCCAAAGTTCGAATACGAGCCAAAGGCGGTGCCTCTTTTTTGGCAGTCATATAAATTTTTGTCACCGAACGCCCTGCTTTCAGGGCTTCGGTGACACTGTTGCGTCCTGCAATAATCGATGTATCCACAGGCTACTCCTTATGTGAGTCACGACTATATTTTCGTGTATAAGAAACAATGCAATTCATGATTTGCTGTAACCGTTCATCTTGTTCGGAAAGAATCAGATAGCCGATAAGTGCTTCCAAGGCCGTACTGTTGCGATATTCACCGACAGTGGCGCTCTTGGGAACTTGCATCTTCGCATTGCGTGCACGGCGGCAAACAGCCGTTTCCTCTTCTGTAAAATCTTCTTTAAGGGCTTCATAAACGACGGACTGCACCTTGGCGGAAACAAATTCGGCCGCCAGGGAATGCAATACCCGGGCATTGGGTATACCCGTAGCCGTTAAGCATCGACGCAAAGTCAAGGCATAATAGGCATCGCCTATGAGTGCCAGATTCAACGAGTCCGTACGGGCTACATCAACAAACGGTACGTTCAAGGTCGTATCGTCTGCAAAGGCCTTAAGGGCTTCTTTCTTTACTTGTTGAAACTGTTCGAATTTCACTTTTTCCAACGCGCTCCCTGAGGCGAGTCTTCAATGGTAATTCCCAAGTCCGACAACTTGTCGCGAATAGCGTCGGCCAAAGCATATTGCTTCTGAGCCCGGCATTCCTGGCGCAATTCAAGAATAACATCCATCAAGGCTGCATAGTCCTTATCATCCGCTTTTCCGGCCGTACCGTTCCAGCGATCCTCCAAGACCCCGAGAATATCCGTCATAGTTTTAAAAATACGCTTTACTTCCGAAAGGACGGCGCTGTCTGCCGGTACGCCGTTCGTCGATACTTCGCTCGTATAAATATTGACTTTCTTAGCCAATTCAAACATGGCCGCACTGGCAAGAGCCGTGTTGAAGTCATCACACATAGCCGTTTCAAAATCTTCCATAGTACGTTGCGCATCGGCCAATAAAGCAGCCGATAATTCGGATTTGCCGCCCGACGGCTGTTCCAATAACCACAAAGTATTATCAATAGCCGTACCGAGGCGTTCCAGGCTACGGGTCATTTCCGTCAAGCGTTCGTCACTGAAATCCAAGGGACTTCTGTAATGATTGGATATGAGGAAGTATCTAAGCGCATCGGGACTGTAATGTTCCAATACGTCTTTGACGAGGAAAAAGTTATTCAACGACTTACTCATCTTTTCAGAATCAATAGTAATGAAGCCGTTGTGTACCCAATAATTGACCATAGGGCCGTGATTGCAACAAGCTTCAGTCTGAGCGATTTCATTTTCATGGTGAGGAAATATCAAATCACTGCCGCCACCGTGAAAATCAAAGGGTTCGCCCAAGTATTTTAAGCTCATGGCCGAGCATTCAATGTGCCAACCCGGACGGCCTTTTCCCCAAGGACTGTCCCAAGACGGTTCACTCGGTTTAGCAGCTTTCCAGAGAGCAAAGTCCATGGGATTTTCTTTGCGGTCGTCCACTTCGATACGAGCTCCGGCCATCATATCGTCCAAGGAACGATGGCTCAATTCCCCGTAGTGTTCAAAACTCTGAACACGATAATATACATCGCCGTCCAACTCGTAGGCATGGCCGTTTTCAATCAGTTTGGAAATCATGGCTATAATATCATCCATATGTTCAGATACGCGCGGATATTTATCGGCACGTTGAATGTGGAGCTTATCCATGACTTCAAAGTAAGAAGCGATATATCGATTGGCAATTGTATCCCACGATACTTCTTCTCCGTTGGCGGCATTGATAATCTTATCATCCACATCCGTAAAATTTTGAATATGCGTAACGGCATAGCCTAAGTGCTTCAAATAACGTTTAATAACATCCCAAGTAACAAAGGGACGCGCATTTCCCATGTGCGAATGGTTATACGGCGTAATACCGCAAACATACATCTTCACTTGCCCGGGGGTAACAGGCTTAAAAGCCTCTTTTTTTCTGGATAGCGTATTATATACGGTTAATTCTCTCATCATAACCTCCTATTTAACATAAAAAGAGCCCCCATCCCCTGACAGAGACGGTGGCCCGCGGTTCCACTCTGTTTTACGACATAGTCGTAATCTTCATAACCGGTAACGGCGGTATCCGGATCGAGCTACTATCGTTCACTCGACCGACTCGCGAAGGCAGTTTTATCATCGGGCAATCTGACAAGGCTTTCAGCGACCGCCTCGTCTCTCTGTAGTGCCGAAGGATAAACACATTTCGGTCTTCGTCATTGTACACTTTCCGTAGAAAGCTATATATAATACATAATATTATATGACTTATCACTTTCCTGTCAATAGGATACTTGGATAAAATTAAAAGGGAGTATCTCCTAAAGACACTCCCTTTTTACCTTGATTTATTCCGCAATAAGTCCGCTGCGGCGCAAGCGCTGTACCACTTTTTCACGTCCCATTAAAGCGATGATGACGTTCAGGTCCGGACCGTGCATAACACCGGTCAAAGCCACGCGGATAGGCATGTACACGAACTTGCCTTTAACGCCTACCCCCTTTTGCACCTTCTTGAAGAGAGGCTGAACCGTATCGGCCGTAACTTCGTCCAAGGCCTCCAGCTCTTTCAAAAAGGCCGTAAGAACAGCAGGAGCCGTTTCTTCTTTCAATACGTCTGCCGTTTCTTCGTTTTCCGGTTCATATTCATCGGTAAAGAAGACTTTAGCCGCATCGGTAACTTGAGCACCGTACTGAATGTGTTCACGCAAAGCCGTTACCATAGTTTCAACCCAGGTTAAGGTGTTCGCATCAGGGTTTTCCGACACGTAGCCGGCCTTCTGTAAATGAGGTAAGCAAAGTGTTACTAACGAAGGGCCGTCCAATTCTTTCATATATTGGAAGTTAATCCAATTAAGTTTTTCAATATCGAAAACTGCCGGGTTTTTCGCCACACGATCAAGAGTAAACATGCTACACAGTTCTTCTTTACTGAAAATTTCCTTATCGCTGTCAGGTGTCCATCCGAGCAAGGCCAGGAAGTTAAACAGTGCTTCGGGTAAGTATCCCATATCCCGATACTGTTGTACGGATGTGGCCCCGTGACGTTTACTCATCTTTTTCTTATCTGCACCGAGAATAAGCGATACATGAGCAAACTTAGGAGGTTCAAATCCCAGCGCTTCATACAAAACAAGCTGACGCGGTGTGTTGGACAGGTGTTCTTCCGCCCGAATAACATGGGTAATTTCCATAAGGGCGTCATCAAGGACTACACAGTAGTTATAAACCGGCACCCCATCGGATTTAACAATAACGAAATCCCCGATTTTATCGGAATCAAAAGGCACCTTGCCACGCACAATATCATCTACTTCGTAAGTTTTGTGCTTCGGCGTTCTAATGCGTATGACATGCGGTCTACCTTCAGCCAGATACTGTTTTATCTGTTCTTCCGAAAGATGACTGCACGTGCCGCCGTAAACGGGCGTTTCTCCCTTGGCCATTTGTGCATCTTTTTCGGCTTCCAACTCTTCGGGTGTACAGAAGCAGTAGTAAGCTTTACCTTCAGCCAACAGTTTTTCCGTATATTGACGATATAGATCAAGGCGTTCCATTTGACGATACGGTCCGTGATCACCGCCTACATCAATGCCTTCATCCCAGTTAATCCCCAACCAGTGGAGGGCTTCTTTTATGTTTTCTTCCGATTCGCGCGTAGACCGCTTTTGATCCGTATCTTCTACGCGGACGACAAAAGTTCCGTCATTATGAGCGGCTACAAGATAATTAAAGAGTGCCGAACGGGCACCTCCTATATGAAAAGGCCCGGTCGGGCTGGGAGCGAAACGTACGCGAACTTGCTTAGACATGAATCAATTCCTCCTAAATTGCATTGTACTTGAGAACCATAGCCGCCGCTTGTGCCGCCATGCCCTCTTCATTACCGACGAAGCCGAGTCGCTCCGTCGTCGTGGCCTTAACGGATACATCACTTTCATCCATTTCCAAAGCCACAGCTATATTATGAACCATTTGGGAAATATAAGGTTTAACCTTCGGCTCTTGAGCCAACAAGGTAGCATCCACATTGATAATGCGACACCCGTTTTCTACAAGAATTTGCTTAACCTTGCGTAAAAGAGCAATACTGGACACATCCTTGTAGGCCGCATCCGTATCGGGAAAGTACGTGCCTATATCCTTAAGACCCGCCGCCCCGAGGAGGGCATCCATGACGGCATGAACCAACACATCCGCATCGGAGTGACCTTCCAGTCCCTTACCGTGAGGAACCGTAACACCTCCCAAAATAAGTTTGCGACCTGCTATAAGACGGTGTACGTCATAGCCGCTACCTACACAGTGCTTCGTCGACCCGTTTAAGTAAAACTCCAAAACGGGAATATCGTCGGGTGTTGTTACCTTGAGATTACGCTCGTCACCGTTTAATACAACAATGGGAACACCGCAGGCCTCGACCAACGAAGCATCATCTGTGCCGCTGAAGCCCTTTTCTTTCGCATATTCATGAGCCTTCTTCAAGACCGAACGGCGAAAAATCTGCGGCGTTTGCACGGCAATAAGGCGGCTGCGGTCCAAGGTTTTCAGCCGTTGAGGTTCCGCCGTCTCCGCATCTTCTCGAAGTTTCACCGTATCCTTTACAGGCACGGCATAAACGGCCGCATCAGCTCTCTCCATGACGGAGACGGCATTATCAAACCACTCGGGACCGGCCATGGGGCGAGACCCGTCGTGAACCATGACGATGTCACAATCCTCGGCAGTCAGCAAGAGACCGCTATATACGGAATCTTCCCGCTCAGCACCACCGATGGCATATTTCACGGGAATAGACGGCTTCAAAGCCCTTACCACCGCTTCCACGTCTTTACGATCCCGTTCGGACACGACAATAACGGTCTCGGACACGTACTTAGCCGCAAAGAGATTGGTCAGCGTATGTTCTAAAACGATTTTTCCGCAGAGGGGATAAAAAAGTTTATTTCGTTCATAGCCGAATCGCCGTCCCGATCCGGCGGCAACTACAATAACAGATACTTTCAAGTACTCCACCTGTTTCTAATCAGATACTTTGACAAAAATCATACGTCCCGCCGAAGTTTGCAATACGGAAGTTACGGTAACGGGGACGGACATACCGATATACTTTTGTCCATTTTCCACGACAATCATCGTACCGTCCTCCAAGTAAGCGATCCCTTGGTTTTCTTCCTTACCGGCCTTGACGATAAGAACGGTCATTTCTTCGCCGGGAACACGTGCCGGCTTCATAGCATTGGCCAAATCGTTAATATTGAGAACAACGACACCTTGTAATTCTGCTACCTTATTCAGATTGTAATCGTTGGTAATGACCTTGGCCTTAAGATCACGGCCGAGGCGCACCAATTTTGAGTCTACGCCCTGAATGTCATCAAAATCGTCATTAATAATGTGCACATCTACGTGGCCGTCCTCTTGCATTTGTTTCAAAATATCCAAGCCGCGCCGACCTTTAGTCCGTTTCAATAAGTCCGCCGAGTCGGCAATGAGTTGAAGCTCTTCCAGCACGAAGACGGGCACGAGGAGCGGTCCTTCTAAAAATCCCGTAGCACACAGCTCGGCAATTCGACCGTCAATGATGGAACTCGTATCCAACAACTTGGTACTTCCCGTCTTTTTTACAGATCTTTCCTTGGCTTGTTTGCCTAAGCGAAAGTTAGCCAACAGGCCGGACACTTCCGCTTTTTTATGTACGGCAATGCTCATTCCGGCATAGCCGAAAACAAGGTTGAAAACAATAGGACCGTAAGCCCCGATAATGGGGAGCCGGGCAAAGGCGAATCCGATTAAATTAGCAATTATAAGTCCAATAAGCAAGCCCACGGTTCCGGCAAGAAGGTCCTGTCCCGAAAGAGATCCCAGACTGAATTCGATACGATGAATAGCCGCCCAAATGAGGCGCAAAATAAAGTGAGATAAAATATAACCGACAACGGCTCCGACCAAAGCCCCGACTACGTATGCAATAACTGTCAGCACGGTCAGACTGAAAAATCCCGTTGCCTCGCCTTCCAACTCGGCACTGAAAAAGGGCGTCGTAATGATTTCGTCAGCCAATACAACAAAGATAATGGCCACTACGAGGACAATGAGCCAACGCATGAGCGTATCGGCCAGTTTATGCACCTTTACGCGACGTGCCTTACCCGTTTCCCGTTCAGCATTGGAAGAACGTTGATCATCAGACATACTACGTCACCTCCCGCAAATGATCCTTAACCTTTTAAAACTGTTTAATTATATCATGTATCCATGCCGCTTTCCAGGTAACCCGTCGTTACAAAGCCTATAAAAACTCTTTATTTACACATTCATATACAAAGGGGTCAATTATTCCGATTTCTTATAATCCATTCACATCGGCTAATAAAAAAATATATTCTCATACGAAAATAAGACAGCTCAGGCTGTCTTATTTTATCTATGCGCAGATTATTTCCCTTATTGCGAAAATCAGCAAATTTTTATTTGACACATTTGCATTGTTTTTAAAGCCGCTTCATGACTTTCGGGAGTCACTCCGGCACAGCAGGAAGATACAACGGATACAGATTTTTCAGGATAAAAGGCCTTCAGCATGAGAGCATTGGAAACAACACAAATATCCGTGCAGAGTCCCATGAGCTCGATTTCATCATAATCGGCTAGAAGATCCGGTAAGTCCTTAGAGCCGAAGGTCGGCTTTTCCACAACCGCCACAGCCGACTTCACGTACGGCTGCAAGGTGTCGATAATCTGCCATCCCTTAGTCCCTTGAATACAGTGTTCGACAGGCAGATTCTTTCCTTCCTGAGTTTCCAGATAATTTTTACCGTGAGTATCCATCGTAAAAACCAAAGATGCACCGGCTTTTTGGGCCGCTTCAACTTCGGTCTTCACGTGCGGAACTATCTTTTGGGCTTCCGCCGTCCCCAGACTTCCGTCAACGAAGTCGTTTTGCATGTCGATAACTACTACAACCTTATTCATATGACCATCTCCCGTATTTTAGTATCTTACGTGCTACACCTTTTTGCTAGATCTTAAAAGCTTTCTCAATCGCTTCTTTTACCGTCTTTACGCAAAGAATATCATACTTTTTTACATCTATATCATCCCTGTTGCCTTCGGGAATGATAAACCGCTTAAATCCCAATTTAGCCGCTTCCTGAATGCGTCTTCGTGCATGAGGCACCCGTCTGATATCACCTGTCAGGCCGATTTCCCCCATGACGACCGTTTCCGCATGAACAGGCAGATCTCTAAAAGATGATACGACAGACAGAGCCACAGGAAGATCGGCTGCCGTTTCGGACATCTTCAAACCGCCGGCCACGTTAATATATACATCTTGAGTCGATAGGTTGATACCCGCCCGTTTTTCCAACACGGCTAAAAGCAAGATCAATCGATTATAATCCATACCTACAACAGTCCGCCTGGGTACGGCAAAAACGGAACGTGAAGTAAGGGCCTGAATCTCACCCATAAGGGGCCGCATACCGTCCATGACGGCGGCAACAGTAGAACCGGCCTGACCGGCCGAACGCTCAGCCAGTAAAAGTGCCGATGGATTGACCAGTTCTTCCAAGCCGCCTTCGGTCATGGTAAAGAGCCCCGTTTCATTAGTCGATCCGAAACGGTTTTTCATGCTGCGAAGAACGCGAAACTGATAATGCCGTTCCCCTTCCAAGTACAATACCGTATCCACCAAATGTTCCATTAGTCGAGGGCCCGCAATGGCACCTTCTTTGGTAACATGTCCGATAACGATGACGGGAATGCCCGTAGACTTGGCAAAATTCATGAGCTTATTCGTTCCTTCACGAACTTGAGTCTGACTCCCCGGTGCCCCGTCACAGTCACTCGTATACATGGTCTGAATAGAATCAATGATAAGCAGTCCGACATTTCTCGACTTTGCTTCTTTTAAGACCGAATCCAAATAGGTATCGGCTTGCACGAAGAGGTCGTCGACTTTAATATTTAAACGATCGGCTCTCATTTTAATTTGTCCGGCCGACTCTTCACCTGATGCATACAATACCGTACCGGCTTCCCGACTTACGGCTGCTGCCGTTTGCAAAACCAACGTAGACTTGCCGATACCCGGGTCACCGCTCAGAAGAATCAAGGCCCCCGGTACAATGCCACCGCCCAAAACCGTATCCAATTCGTCAATTCCCGTTTGCAAACGACTCATTAATTCCATACGTACAGACTTCAATAACTCAGGTTCCGTGCCTTCGCTTCGTACCGAGGAAGCCACCCCTTTAGGAGCTTGCGGAACGGTTTGTTCTTCAACGAGCGTATTCCATTCGCCGCACTGCGGGCAACGCCCCAACCATCGGGTTGAAACGCTGCCGCAATTGTTGCAGACGAAACGGGTCTTTATTTTTGCCATATCGACTCCTTATATCATCTGAAAATCGATCTTTTTCCCGTCTTTACTGTCAATGCACACCTTCATGCCTTCTTTTAAAGTCCCTTCCAGCATATACTCGGACAGCTTGTCTTCGACGAGCTTTTGCAAGGCACGCCGTAAAGGGCGAGCCCCATATGCAAAGTCGGTTCCTTCTCCGACCAGGACCTCCGTCGCCTTTTCCGTCACGTCTACGACTACCCCTTTTTCTTTTACCTTATCTTCCAAGGTGTGAATCATGAGGCGTACAATATGACGCAAGTCGTCTTTAGTCAAAGGTTTGAAGATCAGAATTTCATCCAATCGGTTGAGGAACTCGGGTTTAAAGAACTTGCGAACATCCGTCATAATATCCTTCTTTACACCTTCAAAGGCATGGAGCCTGTCATCTTCCGACTCGTGTCCGACATTAAAGCCCATTGTAGGCACTTCGGACTTCAAACGATTAGCACCCAGATTCCCGGTCATAATAATAACCGTATTTCTGAAATCGACAGTTCGCCCCTTTGAATCCGTTAAACGACCGTCATCAAGGATTTGTAAAAGAAGGTTGAAGAAGTTATGGCTCGCTTTTTCCACTTCGTCAAATAAGATGACGCTATACGGTTTTTCTCTAACTTTGTCGGTTAACTCTCCCCCTTCATCGTACCCTACATAACCGGGCGGAGAACCGACGAGTCGTGCTACGGCATGAGATTCCGTAAATTCACTCATATCGATGCGAATCATGGCCTCTTCATCACCGAAAAGACCGGCCGCCAAGGCACGTGCCAGCTCCGTTTTACCTACGCCGCTGGGCCCCAGGAAAAGGAAAGAGCCGACAGGTCGCTTCGGATCTTTCAGACCCGCTCCGGAACGGCGCATGGCTTTAGCCACAGCTCGAACAGCTTCATCTTGCCCGATAACCCGTTTATGCAACTCATCTTCCAAGTTAAGAAGGCGTTGCGCTTCAGTCGTACCGATTTTTTGTACGGGCACTCCCGACCAGACGGAAACGACATCGGCAATATGAGAGCTTAAAACCTGAGGTCGGTCTTTTGCCTTTTGGGCTTCTTTTAACTCACGAATTCGTTCTTCCATCTCTTTGGCCTTATCACGCAAAGCGGCACACTCTTCAAACTTTTCGGCTGCCGAAAGTTCACTTTTTTTCTTTTCAATTCGTGCCAATTCGTCTTCCGCTTCTTTTAATTCACCGTTAGAAGCGGCATGTTCCAAGCGAACCTTAGAAGCCGCTTCATCAATAACATCAATAGCCTTATCGGGCAAATATCTGTCAGCAATATAACGAGCAGACAGTTTTACCGCATCCGACAAGGCTTCGTCCGTAAAGTGAACATGGTGAAAGTCTTCATACGGTCCTTTTAATCCCTGCAAAATAGAAAGAGCCTCTTCTTCCGTCGGTTCTTCTACGCGTACCGGCTGGAATCGGCGAGTCAAGGCCGAGTCCTTTTCAATATACTTGCGATATTCATCCGTCGTCGTGGCACCGATACACTGAAGTTCACCTCTGGCCAAGGCAGGCTTTAAGATGTCGGCGGCATCCATAGTCCCTTCAGCCGAACCGGCACCGATTAATTGATGCAATTCATCAATAAACAAAATTAACGATGAGTCTTCTTTGACCGCTTCCAAGAGTTGTTTGATCCGCTCTTCAAATTCGCCGCGATATTTAGTGCCGGCAACCAGACTTGCCATGCTCAAGGAGATGACACGTTTATCTGCCAACGGCTTAGGAATATGGCCGTCTGCAATTTTTTGCGCCAATCCTTCGGCTACAGCTGTTTTGCCTACGCCGGGTGATCCGAGAAGAACCGGATTGTTCTTCGTACGCCGGCACAAAATTTGGATGACCCTGTCAATTTCCTTATCTCTGCCGATGACGGGATCGATTTTGCCGTCTTTCGCATCTTTATTTAAATCGCGCCCGTAAAGGGCGAGAGGATTTTCTTTTTCAGTTCTCGTATCCGTGTCCGGGATTTCTTCACCGCCTTGGCGAACGGGTACTCTTTCTTCAATTTCTTCAATAATGCCGGCCGTATCAATATCCATATTTTCCAATACGTGAACGGCCATACTGTCTTCTTGTTGCAATAATCCCCAAAGAATGATATCCGTTTCAATGGGCCGCGACTGTTTGGCAGCCTCACGCGAAGCCTCTTCCATGGCCAGGCGGGTCTTGGTCGTTAAGACAGGGTTATCCGTCACTGCCGTACCGATTCCCACTACGCCTTCTATGACTCGCATGACATTGCCGTCCGTAAGTCCCAGTCGACGTAGGATTTTCCCGCCTTCTCCTTCTTTTTCCAAAAGCAGTCCGATTAATATATGTTCAGTTCCCACATAGTTATGTCCCATACGGCGAGCCGCATCGCGAGCATAGCGGAGAACGCGTTTTGAAGGTTGTGTAAAATGTTGTTCCATGCACATCCCCCTCCTTTCAAACCTTTCTGTTACGGCTCACGCCGTACGTACTTTTTAATGAGACTGCGCAATAAGCGAGCCCTTTCTTTTTCTTCTGGGTCTTCATCATTGAATCGCCTCAGACTTACATACGCGGAGTCAACAGCAGTAACCATAGCCGCATAGGTTTGCAAATCGGCATCGATTAAACCGCTCGTTACGGCCAGACGAAAATCACTCAACAAATTGAGGGCTTCTTCCTGTTCCATCAGTCTGGCTTGAGTCAATACACCGTAGCTACGGTACAGACGATCGAAGAAAAGGTCTGACTTTTCTTCCCGTAAGGCACGTCTGCATTCCCGTTCTTCCTCAATAATATGACCGACAACCGTTTCCGCTCGGTCCAGCAAGTCTTCTTCCGAAATGCCCAAGGTCATTTGATTGACCACTCGAAAAACATTACCTACATGCGTACTTCTTCCTGAATATACGCCCGAAAAGCCGAATCCGAACTTCGTAATCCCTTGCATAATTCGACGCAACTTTTTAGCTGCAATAAGCCCCGGCAAATGGAGACTCACGCCGATAAAAAGTCCCGTCCCGGTCATGGCCGGCATGGATGTCAAATAGCCGAAATCTTCATGAAAAGCCAACTCCGGTTGACCTTCCAGCACATTGTCGACGGCAAAAGCCTCCGCGGCAGCCTGGCGAACATTGCTTCCTGAAACAATCGTATTGATAACGAAATGATCCGTTTCATTCACCGCCAAAGAAGCTGCCGCATCTTGACGTAAAAATAACAGCTTGCCTTCCCCTTTTTTTGCAAGAGTAGGCGTTATGATCCTGCGTGCTGCCGCCAAATCACGATTCTCATCGCTCATATCATTGACGGATAACGCTTCATATTGACCTTTACCCAATTCGTTCAACCCGGGTATGCAAGCACGTGCCGCCTCACATACAACAGCCTTATCTTCTGCCGATGCCCGTTCGGGAAAGGCTCGATTCTTCATATTACGTGCCAACCGGATACGACTATCCAAGACGACATCGTCATCCGTACCTCGACTTTCCTGCCACGGCAAGACGAGAGACCGTATATACTCATTAAACACGATCTTCACCGCCTTCGAAGCTCAAAGCTTTGATTTCATCTCGAATCCGCGCAGCCTCTTCGTAGTTTTCTTGAGCCACCATGAGCTTTAATTCCCGGCGCAGTTTCTTTATATGGGCCTTTGTCCGAAATACCTCCGTACCGCAAACAGGAACCTTTCCTACATGACGCACATGACCATGAATCCTCCTCAAAACGGGTTGTATTTCTTCAGAAAAAGCGGTATAACACGCTGAACACCCGAATAGGCCCGTGCGATTGAAGTCGGCAAAAGTCATGCCGCATTCCGGGCAAGTAACTTCCGAGGTTATCGTAATTTCATCGTCACCGGTTGCTGTTTTGCCGAAAAAATTATTTCCCCATGCCTCAATATCCTTACCGTTTATGAGGATCCCTTCTTTTTCGGCACAGGCGGCACACAAATGTAATTCCGTCCGCTTACCGTTTTCTATTTTAGTAAGATGTACGACCGCATCGGCCTTTTTACAACTATCACAGAGCATGTAAAGCCTCCCCTTATCCCTTGGGTACGAGCTCAAGACTTTTTAAAATACGCGTAATAACAGCCATGCGTTGTGCTTCGTCATCAAGTTCTTCAAATAAAGATTTAAAAGTCTGATGCAACATAATGGCCTCCCTATTTGTTACTGCCTTATGTTTTAATAATTTAAACAGCAGGCCGTCCAGATCTTCCATAGAAATGCTGACGGCAGGGCGTCGTTCCGATAAAGTAACAGGCGTGCGGTCATGTTTTTTTCGCTTTTGCAACCGCACAATGCGTACGAAACCGCCGGATCCCCTTCTCGATTCGACGATAAAGCCTTTATCATTGGAAAAGCGCGTGCTCAAAACATAACTGATTTGCGAAGGCGCGCATTCCAACTCATCTGCCAATTCATTACGGCGAAGAACTATATTTTCTTCCTCTTCTTCCAATAACTTATGTAAAATAAACTTTTCTATTTTATCGGCTAATACACTCATATTATCACCTCATAAATACATCTGAGAGGTCCTTTTCATACGCTTTGACCTTACAATTATTATATTAGACTTTTTGACTTTTTACAAGAAGAATACCCCGACTAATCCGGGATGATTGACAGTATATAGTCCTTCTTTTTATAATAAATAAGTTATATACCTACGTTCGACACTGTATTGAGGGAGGCACTCATGTTAAGTACATCCTACTTTTGGAACTTGTCAAAAGCTATCTACAGGCCGCGCAATTTCCGTGAACAAAAGCGGGCTTTTTCCTTCTTTTGCATCAGTATTATGCACAAAGACCTGTTTAGAGAGTTCTATGACTACTTCGATTCATACGAACCTATGAAGGGGTTCTTTACTGAAAAAGACATTGATTTCCAAGAGAGTATGACCCGAGTTTTCCTTTATAAAAACTCGACCATGCGGGAACGCCTGACCGCCTTGGAACATCATTTCGATATTCTCCGTACCATGTTTACGGATGAGGTTATTCACGAACTGTATTGGGGCAAGGGCTACACACTCTGGGAATCTCCCGATCCGGAACTGCCCCTCGTCTGTCGCCTCATCTTCGATACGGGACAACGAAAAGAAGGGTTCTTATCCTTATATCTGTATTATGAGAACGAAATGATTTACCATTTTAACTTCCGCTTCGACTATAATAAGAGCGGAGTTCCTTCCTTGTATGTAGGTACTCTTCAAGGTTCTAAAGAAGGCTTGGCGCTGACAAAGGTGTTGACGAAGAAACTCTTCGGGTACAGGCCGAAGAATTTCATTCTCTACTTATTACGTATCTTCACACAAACCTTGGGAATGAAAAATTTATATGTCATTACGGATGAAGGTTTTTATACCAATAGCCATCTTCTGCGAGGAAACCGTTCAAAAAAGACGAACTTCAACGATTTCTGGAAAGATGAAGGTGCCTTCTCCGTATCAGACGAAAAAATGTATTGGGCCTTACCGATTGAAGAAAAAAGGCGCACATACAGTGAAATCAAGTCGCAAAAACGCAACCTTTTCCGCAAGCGTTACTTATTGATGGACACCATCATACCTACTTACATAGAAGCTATAAAAAGACTCTTTCGACCGGAATTTACACCCGTACCGTCAGCCGTAGACCCGGCTTCGATTACGGATAAACCGGCCGATTATGACCCCATCGAAGCTCCGAGAGGGTAACTTTTCTATAAATACTGGTGAGTATCTGACCCACCAGTATTTATAGAAATCAAACATAGCACAGCGTTTAAGAGAACATGGCAGGCACAAATAATATTTGTATAGTTTTCCCTTTAATGTAATAGCTGAAATAGTTCAGCAATCGAGGGTATATCTAGCTACTTACATCTTGGTCTAAAAAGGATGTTTGCTGAAAATAACGGAGTACATTCAGAGCCATACTATCTAGGCTATTTGTATTTAGCACAAATATGTATGCTGCGAATATTACCTGTATTTGCAGTGACCTTTTGGTAAACTTTATGTATTTCGTAGCATGCCCATAATGAGGACAGGTATGCTCCGTAGCAGGAGGTATCACTTTATAAACTAATGAATTATCTATTTTGTAGGAATTGGCAATAAATTTCCCTTTAATATTGAAGAAGGGTTGTATATAATTAATAGTAGGCATATGAGATCGCATCCTTTCTTTAGGGCTTGGACACTTTTATTGTAAAGCATGCGAACCTCATATGCTTTTGTTTTACAAAAAAAATAATGTTGGGGTCAGCACCTATTAGGTGCTGACCCCAACATTTATTATAGAACCACATTTATTATAGAACCGATAAAATCTATCTTCATCGCCACTAAAACCAACACGAAATGTCCTATAACGCTAATTGAATATTTTACTTATATCGTGCTATAAAATTCTTAATATTAGACCAATACTGCATACTTTCAAAGATTTTACTATCATCCCATTTCCACCATTTTATAGATAATAAATCTTCCACTTCATTATCAGAAAATCGTTGTTTTATAACTCGATTACCACCTACAACAACTGTATATGGTGCTACGTTCTTTGTTATGACACTACCTGCTCCTATAACAGCACCATCACCGATAATAACACCGCTTCTAATAATACTATGAGCTCCAATCCATACATCATTACCAATTCTAATGCTTCTATCCGCATCTGGCATATCTTTCTTATAGTCAAGAAAGACTCCATAAGTACTTACATAATTAATATTATGACCATTTTGAACAAGGTGTTGGTCAATACCAATAGAACAAAAACTACCTATTGAATGCATCTCTCGCTCCTTAAAAGAACGATATCCATAAGTAAATTTTCCTATTGGTATTCCTATATATTTATCAAACCAATATCTAGCTAAATTATCTTTCCATCCATATTTCTTTCTAGAATGTTTATATAACCATTCTGGAGGATTACTTGTTCCTCTAATTTTACGTATTCCGTCTAAATAAATTTTTTCCCATTCAGTAATCCCGTATTTATCTACTAACTCACTCATGATTTCCTTATTTATCTATTCACAAATTCAATAACTTTATTAGCAATCATTTTCACATCATCTTTTGTTAAATACATATGAAGTGGCATTGTAATAATTCTATTAGACATTCTATGCGCATTAGGACATTTACCATTATCATAAGAATACATTTCATACTCTGTATTATCACGATAGTGAACACCTGGGTAAATATCATTTTCTTGTAAATATTCAAGTAAACCATCTCGATTATCTACTGCAATCTCATAAATATGATAAGAACATTCATCTGCGTATGGTGTACCAATGATTTGAATTTTAGGCTCATTTTTAAACATTTCATCATAGCATCTAGCTAATGCACGACGATATTCATTTGTTTCATCCAAATATTTAAGCTCTACTAAGCCAATAGCAGCCATAATAGAATTGCCATGATCTTTATAGCCAAGGTACTCTACATCATATTGCCATTTATAAGAGCCTTTCGTACCACTATTACGTGCATACGTATCCTTATTAATACCTAACCAAGTCAATTTACGGCAAATTTCATCATATTTTTTATTTTGGAAACAAATCATACCACTATCAGCAGTTGGTAGATTTTTAACAGCTTGGAATGAATAAACAGCCACATCTACACCATCCCAAGTACCTGGCATTTGTCCATTCACGCGAGTACCTGCCATATGAGCCGCATCGAGTATTAACTTCAGATTATGTTCTTTACAAATTTCAATAATTTTATCTAATTGACCAACACGTCCACCATAACCAACGAAAATAACAGCTCTAGTTTTATCATTAATTTTACGTTTTACATCCTCAGGATCTAAGCAAAGGTATTCATCTACATCAGCAAAACGAGGTACTAATTTTTCATATAAAACAGCATGATTCGTAGATACAAAAGTAATTGGTGTTGTTATAATCTCATCACCATTTTCCCAACCATTTTCTTTTTTTAAAATTTCTACTGCTAAATGTAAACCAACAGTAGCAGAATTTAAGAAATGAGCATTCTCATGACCAGTATATTCTTTCCATTTATTTTCAAATTCTACTGTTTTAAAACCAAGACCAGTCCAACCAATCTCTAGACACTCTCTGATTTCATTTAAACATTCCTCTACATGATATTTAGGTTTTAATACTTGAATCGTCATAACGATATACTCCTTTATAGATATAATTTCATTTTTATAAGAATTCTATTATCTAAACTAGCTCTATCATATTCTATAAATCCACACTGTTCATATATTTTTAGTGCTGGAATATTATCAGCAAAAACTTCTAACTTTAACTTTTGTAAATGAAATTTATCTCTAGCAACATTAATCAAATATTTTAAAATAAATTTACCTAAGCCAGGTTGATTATATTTATCTTTATCAACTATAAGTCGACCAAATTCAGCCTCATTATTATTGATATCATAAATAGCAGCAAAGCCAATTATACTATCATCACTTTTACGAACTACAGAATACATATAATCTTGAAAGTTTTTTAAATATGAATCAAACCATATCTGTTGACTTTCATAAGAAATTTCCTTTTGATAGATAAAATTTTTACGATTAACACTCCTATTTCGTAAAACATGTAAAAATTCTATATCATCTTTAAGCAATTCTCTTATATAAATACTATCATTCATAGCTATATTACACAACATTTATATTCCCCACTAATAATATGTTCCCACCAATCTTGATTATCCATATACCACTGAATGGTTTTCTTTATTCCTTCATCAAAAGATGTTTTAGGCAACCACCCTAATTCATTATTGATTTTAGTAGGATCAATAGCATAACGTTGGTCATGCCCCGGTCGGTCTATAACATAAGTAATTAAAGATTCATCTTTTCCCAATGTAGATAAGATTGTTTTTACTACATCAATATTAGCACGTTCATTATGACCTCCAATATTATAAACCTCACCCACTCGGCCTTTTCTAATAATCAAGTCGATAGCTTCACAATGATCCTTTACATATAACCAATCACGTACATTCTTTCCATCCCCATATACGGGTAATTTTTTATTATTGAAAGCATTAATAATCATCAATGGAATCAATTTTTCGGGAAAATGATATGGTCCATAGTTATTCGAACAACGAGAGATTGTTACCGGTAAGCCGTACGTTCTATGGTATGCCAACACTAATAAATCAGCAGCCGCCTTAGATGATGAGTATGGGCTCGATGTATGAATCGGTGTCTCTTCTGTAAAGAATAAGTCCGGTCGATCTAGTGGCAAATCGCCATACACTTCATCTGTAGAGACTTGATGATACCGTTGAATACCATATTTACGACATGCATCCATTAATACAGCAGTCCCCATAATATTCGTACGTAAAAATGCTTCGGGATTCTCAATGCTTCTATCTACATGAGATTCGGCTGCAAAATTAATAACTATATCCGGCTTATATTGTTCAAAAATCTCATATATAGTCTGTCTATCTGCAATATCTGCCTTCATAAAAGTGAAATTAGACGTATCTTTTATAGGTTCTAAAGTTTCTAAATTACCTGCATAGGTTAGCACATCAACGCATATGATATGGTCCTGTGGGTATTTAGCTACCATCATATGTACAAAATTACCACCGATAAATCCAGCACCGCCGGTCACAATAATATTCATATACTCACATCCTATTGCTTACTATCAGCCATTGTAAAGGATATCTTATTCTCTAATTCATCAAAGAATGGTGATTTATTATCCTTCTCAGATAGAATAGGATTTTCTATACCCCAATTAATAGCCAATGTAGGGTCATTCCATCGAATACCTCCATCTGCGTCCGGTGCGTAATAGTTATCTGCTTTATACATAAACCCAACATGATCTGTTAGTGTTACAAACCCATGTCCAAAGCCACGAGGAATTAGAAATTGTTTTTGATTTTCTTCACTAAGTTCAATACCATACCATTGCTTATATGTGGGACTATCCTTACGAAGATCAACTGCCACATCGAGCACAGCACCACGGACACATCGTACTAGTTTAGCTTGCGCCTTATCCCCATATTGAAAGTGAATACCACGCAATGTACCTTTTACAGTAGATGATGAATGATTATCTTGTACGAAATTATAAAATAAACCAGCCGTCTCCATAGTGCGCTTATTCCATGATTCCATAAAGAAGCCTCGATGATCACCAAAGACTTGTGGCTCAATGATCACAAGACCCGGTATACCTGTTTCTGTAACTTTAATTCCCATACTACATAACTCCTATCCTTGTATTTGCCCTTCTGCTACACGCCGTAAATGTTTACCATATGGAGATTTACCATATAACTTTGCACTCTCTAGTAATTGTTCTTTACTAATCCAATTGTTACGATAAGCAATTTCTTCTAACGCGGAGATTTCAATACCAGATCGAGTTTGAATAACACGAACAAATTCAGACGCATCGCTAAGAGAATCTACTGTTCCCGTATCTAACCAAGAATATCCACGCCCCAATATTTTTACGCGTAAGTCTCCACGTTCTAAATACATCTTATTTAAATCAGTAATTTCTAATTCCCCTCGTTCCGATGGTGTTACCTTTTTAGCCAATTCGCAAACGTCTTTATCATAGAAATATAATCCCGTTACCGCATAATTTGATTTAGGATATTCAGGTTTCTCTTCAATAGACTTTACTAATCCGCTTTCATCAAATTCAACGACACCAAACCGTTCAGGATCTTCTACATGATAACCAAATACAGTAGCTCCGCTTTTTACTTGTGCAGCTTCTAACAACTGCATTCTCATACCGGCTCCGTAGAATATGTTATCTCCCAAAATCATGGCACATGAATCACCATTAATAAATGTTTCTCCAATAATAAAAGCTTGGACCAATCCATCAGGAGAAGGTTGTACCTCATATTGTAAATTAATGCCGTACCGTAAACCATTGCCTAATAGTCGTTCAAAATTAGGCAAGTCTTGTGGAGTCGATATAATTAAAATATCTTTAATACCCGCAAGCATCAATATAGACAAAGGATAGAAAATCATCGGTTTATCATAAACAGGCAATAACTGCTTAGATGTCACCAATGTTAATGGATACAATCGCGTTCCCGAACCACCGGCTAAAATAATGCCCTTCACACTAACCTCCCTAAAACTCTACGAAAAGATATGCTTTAATGAACTAACTAAATTGTATTTTCCTCGAACAATTACTCCACCAGCCTTAGCAATCTCATTGCGCTCGTACTCATGTTCCAAGTAATACTGAATTTTATCAATTAATTCTCGATTGTCCTCATAACAATCAAAATGTCTTCTTTCTTCTAATTCCAAATCACATTTATTTCGTCTATCACTAAGTACAAAGTTATCGTTTCCCATAATTTCAAAAGTCCGACAATTATAACAACTATGCCCTTCTAAGTGAATATTAAGATTAATCTTAGAACGCTTGTAATACTTAATAACATCGTGAGGCGCAAGAACCTTATTTTTAACAAACTTAGATAGATAGGGATATTTATGCTTAAACTTTAACTTTCCTATAAGCCGCTGATACCAGTGGTGACTATGCCAAATACGGCCTAATACAAGCATGTTATAGTTCTTTTCACAAGCCAATTTAGCTACCGTTTCCAATATATCTAAGCGTTTGGGTATGCCGGCAATCGTACCAATAAAGAATATATCAATATCCTGCCTATCTTCAGATGTGCGAGGAGATGCATAAAACGAAGGTCCGGCAAACAGAGGCAAATATGTTCCCCTAACGGAATAGTATTTCTCCAATTGTATGATGTCATTAATCTCAAATGAATAGATTTGAGAATATAAATGAATATGTGCTCCTAAATCACTCATCTCATGCATAGTATCCCAAACCCATAGACGACAGTCTATTTTTTCAGCTATCGTTTCATCGATAAAAAATGTTTTATCCGGAAATCTAAAATCATTAAGAAATAACACAACATCTATTTTTTTATCTTCAATTACTGTTAAGAGTCGCTTCCGTTCTTCTTGCGCGGATTTACTGTAATCCAACTTAAACATATCGGTATTATTGCCCAGTTGTGTGTTTGCAGCAATCATACTATCAGAAAATATGCCGAAATTTTGATGGGTAGTAACCATACAGACATTCATACATATCACCCACTCCACATAAAATATAACAAATATGCCAATTTTATTTCTGAACTGCCATACCTTTGATTATAGACTTATCGAAACTATGCTATCATAAACGTTTATTGGGCTACATCTCTGTAAAAAGCAATCCAATACCTTCTAATTCTAATCTTCGCCTTTATTCCCCTATCCCCTTAGCTCAAACATCATTATTCAGAAACCAATAACCAATATGCTCTATTAGGACTCATATCTAAAAGGCCGTTTCAATTTCTGTATCTGCCTATACCGTTCTCTTCTTCTATAGTGGTCTCGCCTATATCTTAACCAATCTTTAATAACAAAGACTACGTGACCAAACCAATCACTGAGTGTTCCACGCCGCAATATACTTTCACTATATACCTTGGGATTAGTCCGCAACTCACATTTTAATACCACTGTATCTACATTATTTTTATTCATAAAGTTGAAGATTTCCATGCAACTACAACTCTTCATCGGCAAATTGTTACAATGCCAAGCAACTCTTGTATCTTTGGATAGCAGCACTTTGCCTTCCATAGAATTTCCTAAATAGATAGAAATCTCAGGATATTTTTCACCTTTATAAACTACCCAATCATATGCGAAATTTCCATTGAATAAAATTTGTATATATTTATCGCCAGGATCATCGGCATGAGGTCCCCTATACCAATAAACCTGATCACTATTAATCAATTTCATGCCACGTCGGTATGCGGCTTGGGATTCATGGGCTCCCAATGCTTGATATAGAGGATTCTCAATTAGCACATGATTTCTACAGGACTGAGGTACCGGAATACGTACTCGCTCGTTCCAAGTTAAATTTTTGCTGGGTGTCGAATACCCTTTTGGACATGCTTTCGGATTCATAACAGAGGAATACCAATGAATTCCCCGCCAATCATTAATGGATTCATAGGCATTGCCGTAAGCAAATGTACTATACAATCTAACCTTACTCCCACCAGCCCATAATTTTCGCATAGCGGTCAAAACAGCCTCTTCACATTGTCTATGGTCTCGATGTGAATCGAATCCTGTGCAAATGATAGCATCAGGCTGTACCTTTAAAATTAATTGCTCAATATCGTTCAATAAAATTCCCCAGGAGATTTTACGATTTCTATAATTAAAAACAGCATTTTTATGTTCGTATACAGATAAAGTAGGAAATCCACAATCCGGATAGTCTAAAAAATAAATATTTTCTGGTGGCACATTAAGATATCTGCCAGCATTTAAAGCTTCATTATTTCGAAAAGGTACTTCATAATCACAATCACCATTCGTCATGAATGCTAAGAAAACTTCTACCCCTTCCTCAGTTGCCCCAATAATAGTGCTACCACCAACATTAATCTCATCATCTTGATGAGGCACTATTACCAATAATTTTTTCCCACCGAAGAACCCTCTATAGGAAAAGCTGCTCGATATATCCAATTGACTCATATCTCCCATATAACTTCCCCCCCACCACTATTAAAACCACATTCATTTTACCAAGAACTTATATTTCAAATATCAACGACTATATATAAAATCACTATTTAATCGAGGCCCCATTTCATCCTTTAATACGCATCATTCAAAAAGGTCTTTAGCCCCTTATATCAACCACGAATTATCATTGCCTCACTAGACGGCAGGTCATTTCTAAATAACGACATTCATTTAGCCAATAGATATCACCACTTTAGGAAGTAAAATACTCTCGTTGGGATTATAATTAAGAGAGATTAACGTTCGATATCATCACTTATAGACACGCTGCCTAAATTTGTTTTAAGTGATTCCTTCGTGTATTTATATTCAGCTTTAGTAAAATCATCCTTAAAAGAAACTTTGTTACATTTAATTTGCATAAGACCAAGCATTAAATTAAATACCAAATCATTCGTAATATAATATTCTTTATGTTTCATCAATATTTCATAGGTTTCTAAATACCTATGTTTATATTCATTCGATAAATAAACAAAAAACGGCACTCTAACTGTATCAAACCCATCAAAATAAGGTACCCTTTTAGTTCCAATGGGTGTGCCATGATCTGAAAAATAAACCATCGCTTGCAAATCCCAAGTACTCTTTCCATATTCAAATATTGATTTTAATACATAATCAGTATAGAGAATCGAATTATCATATGCATTTTTGCTTGAAAGTTCTTTTTTTTCAACCGGCCAAACTTCAAATTTCTTAGGATATCGTTCTGTAAAACCTACATGGCTACCTTTTAAATGTAAGACTATCAATTTATTCGAGTTGGTTTTAGGCACAGCTCGTAAATACTCCAATAAAACCTCATCATACGGGACCATGGTGTAATCCTCTAATGTCCACCTATGATGATCCGCCTTTTTCCCAATAATGGATACGACCGTATTCTCTACATTCGCAACCCCTTGATTACTATACCAATAAGTTTCAAACCCACAAGCCTTCGCTGCATCAATAATCGAAATTGCGTCGATAAACGATATATCATTATATTGATTAGCACTAGTCAGTGCCAATTCCATTACTTTCGCCGTTTGCACAAATGACGAATACATATTTTTATATGTGAGAATCCTACCCTCTCGACTCATTTCAGATAGCCAAGGCGTAGTTTCTCGATGGTACTCACACAAAGCTGATAAATGACCCGTATTAGCAGACTCTCCAATAACAAGTATAAATGTACTACCTTCTCCATTCTTAAAAGCAGTTGAAAAATGTGTATTATGTAGTGCCTTTTCATGTTTTACATTATATTGTTTTAATTCTTTTTGAAATCTATGAAAATCAAGTATTATCTTAATTAATCCCGTTCTTTTTATTAAGGAGTTTTTATCTTTGACTTTAACTACAAAATAAGTAATACCGCAAAAAAGAACAATCGAAATAATAAATTCAGATAATTTTAACGGATTCGCAATTACAGAGAAAACACTTAATAACGCAAGTCCAATAAAAAAAGAACTAATATATGCCCCAATAGAAACCTTTTCAAAAGCAGAAAAAGTTTTAAAAAATTCAATCATCTCAAACTTCTGCGTATAATAAACAGTCTGAACAGTAGCAACATCTACAATTTTTTTATATAGTGCATAATACGCAATCATTAATATACTTGGAAGCAAAAATACAATTAAAACTACTGTATAAATCAAATGGTAAACAATACTATTCCCTAATAAAGTACCCAATATCTCCTCTATGAGTATTAATTCAATAACGGAATATATTCCCCAAACGAAGTCGTAGGAATGTAAAAAATCAGCTTTACTATTATGATTTGTTAAATAATAGATTATAGGATAGGTATATGCAATAATAAGACCAACAATACCGGGAGTTACAAATACATTCAGACCAATCAAAAAAACTTGAATATTGACATAAATTAATCCTCCCAACAGAATTAACGGTATCAATAATTTTTTAGCAGAAACGCGATAGTCTGAAGCATCTAATTCATTGGATAGCTTTATAAGTGAATAATATAAAATAAAAAATATACTCACAATCCCTATAACATAATACATAGCTTCACCTTTATATACTATTAGCAAAATATTATATTACACAACAAATAATATACCTCATAATCATTCAATACTGTATGCTATTAACAAAAATACACCTTTCAAATGAAAATATCTGTTTTAATAGCAGAGCGTACATAGTGTCCCTAAATATCAACTTAATATATTCTCTATAATATGACACCACTACTGCAAATGGCTACTATTCTCTATATCCAGAATAGTCTCCATCATTCGTTGATGTCTAAAGACGTCGTTTGCTTTAACCAAACCTTCTTCATAGACACTCGGGTTGTCAATCATTTGATTGACAAATATTTCCAAGCCATTACGTATTGTGTCCACTGAAGAGATGTCTAAAATTTCACCTACATGATAATCACGAAGTACTTCAGGATTTATTT
Source organism: Megasphaera micronuciformis F0359 (assembly GCF_000165735.1). Taxonomy (GTDB): domain Bacteria; phylum Bacillota; class Negativicutes; order Veillonellales; family Megasphaeraceae; genus Megasphaera; species Megasphaera micronuciformis. The sequence goes on along the minus strand of NZ_GL538208.1, from coordinate 184,641 downwards.
CAGGCGATACCAAAACGGGTTTGTAAAAACCGATAGCGGTATAAAGCATGGCACTCCAATGATACCGATAACGTTCCGCTCCATAGGGCATTAAGATGGCGTCCGATTCTAATAAGGCTTTATCCCAATCAGGCCCGATAAGATTAGCATGCAAGAAAGACAACCCCGGCACATCGGCATATTGCCTAGCAATTTCATCAAACAATTCACTATCCTCGGGCTTAGCCGTGGCTCCTTGTACAAGAAGCTCTACCGGCCCTTTGAAATGTGCTGTTTTAAATGCATCCAATAAGGGAATAATATTTTTTTCTTTACGAAACTGTCCGAAGAAGCCGAGACGTAAGGGGGTGTGTATGGAAAAGGTCGGCATTTCTCCCGTAGACGGGGTGTATACAGGCGGCAAAATAGGCCTTACACGAGACAAGTCCTTACGAAGCATATCGTCACGCAAAGTAATGACATCCAAATAGATATTTTTATATTTATTTACACGTTCTGCCTGTTTTAGGAATCGTACATTTTCTCCTTTACCGATACCGTGGAAAATAAAGTGTACAGGTATAGGACTATCTTTTAGCGGCGTATCAAGTAAAGCTTTTATATAGCGATATGTAGATGTAGGAACAATAAGAGCATCGCAATTAAACTCTTGTAGTTTCTTTGCGGCCGAGGTAAACCAAGCCCGACGCCGTCTTTCTCTCAATAACGCTAAAAAGGGGTTCTTCCACTTAGCCACTCCGGCATAAGTAACCACTTCTCCGCCTTCAAGATAAATGATTTCCGTCCCGTAATCCACCTTAAAGGGAAAGTCCTGCGGTACCATAAATACCGGCTCATGTCCTTGACGCTTGAGTTCATTAACGAGAATACGATCAAATTCCACCTCATGACCGGCAGGCATGATAATGCTTTCAAGTATAGCCACACGCATAGCCCAATTCCTTCTTTCTTTATATTCCTGAACTATAATTTACCATCAGATTTTAACAAATAATAAAGCTTAACATACTTAGTCATGGTGTAAAAATAATGATTAACAGACAAGATAAAACCTATCTTTCCGTCTAAAAATCCTCTATCAAGGATATATACTTTAAAGAATGCCCAGGCAGGCCGAATAAGGATATCTTTTACAAAGGAACAAGACTTTCCTTTGTCTTTATATTGCTTAGCTGCTAAAGTCGTATAATTATTAAATTTATTAAAATACTGTTGCCAATTATCATACGTATAATGATACATTTTTCCTTGCAGTTTGCCTTCCGGATAAGAGCTGGAAATCTTTTCGTGTACCACCCCTTCAACCATAACCCCGTCTTTAGGCATAAATCTTAATACGAAATCAGGGCGCAATACTCCATGAGTAGCTTTATTATGGTGGAACACATTGGAACGTTCTATCCAAAAAGCTTTTTTCTCATTTCTCTCCAAAACAGCAAGTATTTCTTGCCTTAATTCGGTGGAAATACGTTCATCTGCATCGAGAAACAGAATCCATTCAGAGGTAGACTTCGCAACGGCATACCTTCTTTGTTGAGACCAATCTCCGTCCATACGGTGTTGTGCTACTTTAGCTCCCATAGACATGGCTATTTCGGCTGTATCATCCGTACTATAGTCATCTATGACAAGTATTTCATCTGCAAACTGTACCGTTTCAATGCACGCTTTAATATTTTGTTGTTCATTTTTGACCAGAATAATGACTGACAGTGTTGCCATTGTTATCTCCCCTGTCCAACTTAGCATAATGATTCATAAGCCACACAGCCAATGAACGCCAGGCATTCGCTTCTTTTTGGTGGGAATCCACCGGTCGAATGTATTCAGCTGTTTCTGCCGTATATTCATTCAATTGTCCGTAATCTTCCCTAATATCTCCCACCATATTTTCCGTAATCCATTGATAGGGCGTTACCTGTACGTCAGGCTGTTGCTCAAATAAAGAGGGCAAAACAGAATAGTATCCAAATCCTTTAGGTGCAACCGCTTCAATAAGGGTGGGTATTAAACTTAAATGAGTTCCCGTCACAGCCGTAAACGATGATTGTAAAAGTTCCGGATGCTGCATATAAAATACCGTATTAAATCGCTCGCGAACCGTATAATCTCGTCTTAGAAATGATGTATTATGAAGTTCTCCAAAAAGGGATGAGTGGTCACCTGTAACAATGAATAGACTATCCGGAAATTTCTTCTTCATACGAGTCACAAAATCAAAAATAGCCTTATCACAATATTTATATGTTGCAAGCTCCTTATTCAGGTTTTTGCGATTAAGAATATCATTGCCGACTCCACGTAAATCACGTGTAGCATCAAAATCCAAATATTTATCCTCCAGCTTATAGGGGCCGTGATTTGTCGTCGTATATATAAAATGGAAAGTCGGTTCATGAATATCTAAAATAAGTTCCGCCGTTTTCTCAAGAAACACATGGTCATAAACACCGAGCCAAGTCCGAGGTGCGTCAGATCCGCAAAAGTCAACCGCATTCTCAATGCGATCAAAACCTTGCGCTTTGCCGTATTTTGTAAAATTACCGCTAGATGAATTACCTCCATACCAATATATGGTCTGGTAACCTAACTTCTTCATTTGAGCCGGTAACGCCGTAGGTAAGGTATGATTCCAAAATGTTTCCTTCTCATTCAATTCCATGCCGCTATCATAAACACCGCTCATAAGGCTGGAAATAGAAGGGCGGGATACATTTCCTGCAGGCAGAAAGTTAGGTACGCAAACGGTATGTGCATCTGACGCAAATGCACGTAGCCCCGGGCAAATATTCAATGACATATAGAGAGGGTCCATAGACCACTGCGGAATACTTTCGCCGACAATTAAGAAAATATGATGAGGCCCGGAAATACGAGAACCTTTGGCGGTCCGTTTAAATGCCTCCAGGGGATTATTCAGCTGTCTCCACGTACTATCAGGCATAATGCAGTCAATCTCTTGCATGAGCTCTTCATCAGACTTTATTTGTTCGGGCTGTAGAGGATTTTTTCGTACCAATTTAAGAGCTTCCAAATCATCAATCGTCGCCTTGGCAAAAAATATATCTTCTTTGACAATGGTCGGAACCGTATCCCACTCCGGTTTATTTCGATGATTTAAAGTACCCCCGAAATGGAACCAATAATATATCAGGACATATAGCAGCAGAAAACCGAAAGCGCTTATGCCTTCAACAATACTGCTTTCAAAATACGGATAAGGGATGTTCGGGATTTTAGATAATACCCAACTTCCCCCGTAGCTCATAATACCTACCGGAAGAATACCTAACAACACATACGCACCCTTATCTTGGTTAAAGAAAATATCGATAAGATTCTTCTTATCTGCATGATTTCCGTAATGGACCATGTAATTATAGGTATCGTTAAAATGCTTATAGAAAATAATCTTTCCCGCAAATGCCGCATATACGAGTATACTCACAATCGTATTTACAATAAGTGCCGCCGTATACGCATATCCGACAATAAATAGTCCGGGAATCGTCGCTACAAAAAACAATATCAATAATTGGTAGGCATTCACATCCATTCCCCACCAAAAACCGAAAGAAAAACACTTCCGAATAATAGCCCATTTATCGTCCAACTTTTGATACGGATGATACCCGACAATGAAAGCAGCCCTAAAAATTGCGCATAATATGGGTAACCAAAAAAACAACTTGATATTTTGTTGTAAAGATAAGAAAAACTGTTCTCCCATTTCTATTTCCTTATATGATAAACTCCACTATCGTCTTAACAATCTAATCGCCACTCTGTCCTAAATAATAATTAATTTCTATCTACTATTAAATTAATATCTACGTAGCACTAACTTGTACAAAACTCCCTCTATCAGTAAAAATCCTCTGTATCATATTTCGCTATAGCTTCTAATTGTTGCTTCTTCAAAAGGCCAGAACTTTATACTCATAATTTCATTATGCCATCGATATGTGGATTATTTCCTCCAATAAGTCTATCGTTAATGCCATTCTTTAACAAGTGATTTCAGCAAGTCTTCCCACTGATTCCAAATAACCTCAGGGGAAAATTGCTTCATTCGTTCACGACCGGCGCATCCCATCCTCGTTCTCAACTCTTGGCTCGACATTAATTTTTCAAGTGCCTGAGCAAGAGGCTCGGCTCCGTCATCACAAAGAAAACCGGTTTCCCCATTAATAATAAGTTCATTTACTCCGGTACAAGATTTATAGCCGACTGCCGGTAATCCTATGCTCATAGCCTCTCCTAACGATAACCCAAATCCCTCACCCGCACTCGGAAAAGCAAATATATCTGCTTGCAAAAGAACTGAAGGTACATCCGTAGTTGTACCTTTAAAATAAACCCGACTTGTTAAATCCATCTTGGACACAAGCATGTCCAATTCTTTTCTATAAAGTTTCCTATCTTCTTGCCCCCATAATTCAAGATCCCACTCCGGATACTTCGAAGCTAACGCTGCAAAAGCTTTTATCAATAAATGCGGCTGTTTTCCTCGATTTAACCGTGCTACAAACACTATTTTACGGCGAAATCTCGACTTGGTTAAATCCACCTGTTCCGTATATTGAGAAACTGCATTTCCGATAACGACAACTTTTACTTGAGGCAATCGTGCCTTAATATGAGCCTCGAACGACGGCAAGAGAACCTGGTTCACCGTACTTTTCGCGACAGCCTCAACTTCTTCAAACGGATATGAGTAAAAATAATCCTCAGGATCGCCATGGCTCATAGTAATAACAGGAATATCCGTTTTAAGGTCAATTAATAAAGCCTTAGACGCGGCCGGTTGGAATGATACGATAACTTCCGGCTCCGTACGTACTAACACAGATTTCAGGTTATCTAACAGATAATTTTTCGTGAATTCATCATTTACACCGCGAGCTTTACGTTTATTAAAGGTTCTTAGAATCTCACGTTTCATTTTATACCAAAGAGGTATGGAAATACTTTTCCCATCATAGTGGCAAAGATCATAAGCTCCAACATTTTCATTAAGTGAGTAATAGAAATCCCCTATTTGTATGTCTTGATACACAAAGTTTACTGTATGTCCCCGTCTTTGCATTTCATTGGCAAAGGCTATGGTTACCTTCGAGAGCCCGCCCGTATCATTTACCATTTTTGTTAAATTTGCCAATAAAATTTTCATATTACTCACCCTTATAGACACCCGATAGAAATAAATATAATCACTGGAAGGTATTTATATTCTCCTAATTCAAGCCCTGTAAATCACTATGCTTTTCAAACACGGTTTGGATTTGATAAATAAATTTACGACGCCTATCATCAGAACACCAATTCAGTGATTTCCAAGAGCCTATAGTTCTTGACTCCCTACTTTAAATACGATGCGCCTTCCAAATCAAGAAGGAAGCGCTTCTTGTCCTTGCCTCCCGCATAGCCGGTCAGGCTTCCGTCACTGCCGATAACGCGATGGCACGGGACGATAATTGATACGGGGTTGTGTCCTACAGCCCCGCCTACAGCCTGAGCCGACATATTCTGTCCCCGTTCTTTTGCCATTTCTTTGGCAATCATGCCGTATGTCGTTGTCGATCCGTAGGGTATGTTCTGTAAGATTTTCCATACATCTTTTCGAAACTCCGTTCCTTCCAACGACAAAGGTATATTCGGTTCCGGCTTCTTTCCTAAAAAGTATTCATCCAACCAAGCGGCAACTCTCTTAAAAAGTGCCGTATCCTTGCGTGTATAATCCGCCCCGAAATCGGGCATATACAGCTGGCCCTTAAAGTCCAAGTTCGTCAAGGAGCTTCCGGTTCCGGCCATAACCATGGTTCCGAGCGGTGATTCATACGTATATACGTATTTCATAAATATCATCCCTGTTATTTTAAGATTTCCGTATCTAAGTGATCATATCCTTTCAAAAGATCATACATACGGCATTTTATTTTCTCGCATCCGCCGGGCTCTTTACTTTCCATATTGAGAGGCATGTTAGGGTCATGTAAAGACATGCGCAACAAAGCCCACCCTTCGGGGAACATGAGTCGAACGCCTTCGTACGAAGGAGATGCAACTTGTATACGAGCTGCCAAGGCTCGTTTTTCCAGTGAATCGAGTACCGACTCACCGTAAGCGTTGGCATTATCCGTATTTTTGACGGCTAATCGGTATTCAACCGCTTCCGCCGGTTCATTCAGTTTATCAATAAGCGATTCAACGGTTCTACCTCTAACACGAGCTCTGGCAGCAGCTATGATCAGCTTCACGGCTAAATAGGCTCCGTCATCAAGGTAATAGTTCTCGCTAAGAGCTCCGTGTCCCGAGGTTTCAATAGCTAACGGAGAAACGACACCGCTTTTATTGAGGCGAATACATTCATTAATTACGTTCTTGTACCCGCGCATATATCGCAAATGAACGAGATGTAATTCCTCTTCCAAAAAGGCCGTCAGTTCATCAGACGTGACAGAGTCTGTCACAATCGTTCCACCTGCATAATCAGGTGCCAAAATAGCGGCCATAAGCGCAATCAGCGAGTTACGATTCACTTCTTTACCGCTGGCAAAGACGGCGCTCATGCGATCTACGTCCGTATCAAAGATAAGTCCCAAGTCGGCATGGCTTTCCAAAACCGCTTCGCGAATAGAAGCCATAGCCTCTTTATTTTCCGGGTTGGGCACATGATTGGGGAACATACCGTCAGGGGTCAAATAACGACTTCCTTTTATGTCCGCACCGAGAGGTGTCAAAACCTTATGGGCAAAAAAACCGCCCGCTCCGTTACCTGCATCGACGACAATATGCATCCCTTTTAAAGGTTTCTCAGCCTCTTTGGTACTTAATCCGTCGCAAATGAGCCGTCGTAAATGAGCCGTATACAGCTGCATGACCGGACAAGACTCGCCCTTCCACTCAGCCGGCTCGGTCTTTTCTTTTTCGGCAATTTCCAAGATACGGGCAATATCCGCCTTCTCCAAACCGCCGTCAGGCGTAAAAAACTTCAGTCCGTTGCGGTTATAAGGCAAGTGACTGGCCGTGACCATAACGGCACCGTCAGCTTTAATGTCCTCAAAGACCGTGGACATAAACATGGCCGGTGTCGATGCCAGGCCGCAATCAAGAGCCTCTATGCCGGCACCGGACAAGCCTCGACAAAAGGCCGTCTTTACGTCTTGTGCCGAAATACGGGAATCGGTGCCGACTGTAACTCGTAAGTCTCGGGGCGATTTTTTCGTTCGCTCTTGCAAAAAAGCGGCAAATGCACCGCCAATTTGAGCGACCCGTTCAGGCGTAAGATTCACTTTTTCTCCGACTACGCCGTCTACGGCAATCCCGCGAATATCGCTACCGTTTTGTAATGACTTGTACGCGCTTTTTTCGGCCATAACCGATTCCTCCTGTCAGCATAAAATTCCCTCGTATTTAATCAGGTTTTTCGCCTATCTTATTGCAATCCTACGGCCGCCTTTACAATAGCCTCTGCCGTTAACCCGTATTTTTCAAGCAAGTCATCGGGAGAACCCGATTCTCCGAACGAATCTTGCACGCCTACAAAAGCTTGCTTAGTCGGGCATTGGCGCGCCAACACTTCGGCTACGGCCGAACCGAGACCGCCGATAATACTATGTTCTTCAGCCGTTACGACTTTCCCCGTCTTTTTCGCCGAGGCGATCACCGTTTCTTCATCCAAAGGCTTAATGGTATGCACATTAATAACTTCCGCCTGTATCCCCTGCTTTGCCAACGTTTCGGCTGCGTCCAAGGCCTTAGCCGTCATAATGCCCGTTGCAAAGATGCTTACATCCGATCCTTGGCGTAATACTTCCGCCTTTCCCCATTCAAAGTGATACGAATCGTCATGTATATCTTTCGTTTCGGCACGACCGAGGCGAATGTAAACAGGTCCCTGATAGTCAATAGCCGCCAATACGGCCGCTTCCGCTTCCTTAGCATCAGCAGGATTAATAACCGTCATATTCGGTAAGGTGCGCATGAGCGAAATATCTTCAATAGCCTGATGACTGCCGCCGTCGGCACCGACTGTAAGGCCTGCGTGAGTTGCGCAAATTTTGACATTCAACTTCGGATAGCAAACAGAGTTGCGGACCTGTTCGAAAGCTCTGCCTGTTGCAAAGACGGCAAAGGTGCTGGCCAAGGGAATTTTTCCCGCAGCGGCGAAACCGGCGGCCGTACCGATCAGATCCTGTTCGGATATACCCATATTGAAATATCGTTCAGGTGCCACTTCTTTAAAAGCATTGGATTTGGTCGCATTGCCCAAATCGGCTTCCAGTACGACTACATTCGGATTTTTATATACTTCGGTCTTTAAAACATGACCGTATGCGGCTCTAGTAGCTGTTCCCATTATGCTTCGCCTCCCAATTCCTTAAGTGCAGCTGCGCATTCTTCTTCATTCGGTGCTTTGCCGTGCCAGCCGACAAGATTTTCCATAAAGGATACGCCTTTACCTTTTACGGTTTCCGCTACAATAACGGTCGGTTTTCCAACAGTCGTCTTGGCAATCGTCAAAGCACTGCGAATGGCATCCATATTGTGACCGTCGATTTCAATAACATTCCAACCGAAGGCTCTGAATTTTTCCGCAATAGGCATGACAGACATAACTTCACTGTTTGCTCCGTCTATTTGTAACTTGTTATGATCAATAAACAAGGTCAGGTTATCCAGTTTATAGTGACTTGCCGACATGGCAGCCTCCCAAATCTGACCTTCCTGAATTTCACCGTCACCGCAAACAGCATAAACACGCCATTCAGCTCCATCCGTTTTAGCAGCCAAGGCCATGCCGTTAGCTACAGACAAGCCCTGCCCCAAAGAGCCGGTAGACATATCGACCCCCGGCGTATGTTTCATATCCGGATGGCCTTGCAACATGGCACCGCATTTGCGAAGGCTGAATAATTCTTCTTCAGGAAAATACCCTTTTTCAGCCAAGACGGCATACAGCGCCGGTGCCGCGTGACCTTTAGACAACACAAAACGATCCCGGTCTGCACGATGCGGCTCGGACGGAGTCACATCCATCGTGTCAAAGTATAATACTGTTAAAATATCCGTTACGGAAAGAGAGCCGCCGGGATGTCCCGATCCGGCTTTCGTCAACATTTTTACAATATTGCGGCGTACGGCAGTAGCCCGCATTGCCAATTCTTCATTAGTCATATTTTTCTCTCCTTTATTCTTACCGTTCTTTTAGGAAAATATGTACGCTACTCAAGGATAATATAAAATTGCATATGAGTAAAGTATGATTTCATTTTACACATAGCACAATCAATAGATTTCAATGGAAGTGCCGATTTGTATGTCATAGGCAGTCAGTTTATCGTCACCTTCAAGCATAATACACCCCGGTCGCTCCGGAACTTCACCGCCTTTAAAGCACAGGGTACAATGGCTTAACTCCGCCAAGGTATGAGGTGCCTCAGTGCCTACGGCCGTAATCGTAAAGGCCTTATTGCCGATTAGCAGGGTATCCCCTTTTGCCGGCTCGCCCATACCGCCCTTCTTCTTTTGCAAAATCGATATATCCGCTAAATCGGGCGAAGCCGTATAATCAAAAAGAATAAGCGACCGAGAATCGGGATCTTTCAAAAACTCCAGAGCTTCCGACCCGATAGCCACTATTTCCGAATAATATTTCATATGCTAACTCCCTTAATCCTATAACTCTTCATTAAAATTCACTAACGCCCGTGCACAGGACGCGTCGGTAATCAACGTATTTATGTAACCGCCTCGCACGGCACCGACAACAGCTTTAACCTTATCTTCCCCGGCCACTACGGCAATACGCCGCGGCACCTTTCGCAAGTCGGCCAAGGTCATCCCGGCCACACGCTCATTATGAGAAACAAAGGCCCGGGGTGAGCCGTTAATGTCGAAGTATTGAAGTCCTATATCGCCGACGGCGCCCTGCTCGGAAAAATCTTTCAAAATTTTTTCATCTATGTACTTCATGCGCAATACGGTCGAATAATCGCCTTGCGGCACGCCGATACTGAAAAGAACAACATCCAGTCGTTCAAAAAGAGAAAAGACCTTGCGAACCGACGGCTCCTTCTTAAATCCCTGCAACACGCCGGCATCGGAAAAAAGTGCCGGTGCGTAAAAGGGCAAAAAATCGCTTCGAAATTTGCGGGCAAATTCTTCAGCCAATCGATTGGCATGAAGTTCCGCATAGGTTTCTCCTACACCGCCTAAAACGGGCACAAAACAACATTGCACGGCCTTATCTACGGTATAGTCCGCATGCACAATATTGTACAGCGTAAGGCCTAATGTAACTCCGACCATATCACCGTCTTTTAAGATACGATCCAGATATGCCAGTGTCGTCGTACCCAAGAGCGGGCGGATATGTTCCGACTCACTACGGGACGGTCTATCTTCTACAACAATAACCTCTCTAAAACCGAACTTTTCTTCCAAGCGCCGTTCCGTTTCACCGAATTCGGGAGCAAAGGGGTCGAGAACCTCTATTTTTACAATTCCTTTCTCACGACCCAATTTTAAAAGTCGTGAAACAGTAGGTCTTGAAACACCCAAAATCTCACAAATTTCTTCTTGTCCTAAATTATCTCGATAGTATAAGGAGCAGCATTTTACAAGAAGCCTCATATCATCGACAATCTTTCGCATGCCCTCACCTCTTTCGTCGTGTACACGGCTTCGAATATATAACTTTTTCATTTCTAATTATACCCCTGCACTTGCAATAAAGCTATGTTACACTTGGTTTTTATGCCGATTTTGCGTTATCTCCCCTCTTTTCAACGAATATTCCTTGTACATACATAAATAATGTGATATTATAACAATCCCTTCTATGCTATAATATTCGGTATAGAAGTCCCTTCACGGGGATGTAAAGGTTTCGACGTGCATAGTTGTATCATGAACAGCGAGTCGGGGTTTCATCTGCCCGCAAATCGGTGAACTTTTAAATTAAACGCAAAAGAAAACAATTTTGCTTTAGCTGCCTAAGCGCAGCTGACGTCTCTTACCGCTAATCCTGCGTGCGGTCTGTAGGCGACACTCAGCGGGATACTGCACAATCGGGCCCTACGGTTGTGTCGGGAACCTACAGGGCTTGGTCGATGGGGTTTGTCCTTGTACGAACATCGACTGAAATCCCTAACAAGGACTGCGCTCGGAGAGGTTCATGGGGCAGTGTGTACGGACAGGAGTTCGACTCTCCTCATCTCCACCATAAATGAAATAAGACGTGTGAAAGCATGCTTTCACACGTCTTATTTTTTATAGATCAAGCTCAAACATGGCCGTGTCCGTAATTGACCTGCTTTTTCGCCCTTTAAGCTCACAGTCAAGGTCATTTCCGCGTCTTCCCTGCACCGATTGAGCCCATGTACCTCCTCGTATTATTAAGTTGTAGCTTTTCTTTACCTGTTCTTGGTAATCAGCTACTATTGTTATCTGATGCTGTGGATTGGTTATCACCTCCTACCGCGCGACGGTTTTTGTTAGGCTCCAACCACAGCCTCTTTGTTACATTGTTGATCAGTTAGATACCGCATGACGGTTTATGTAGAACGAGGATACAATCAGCAAAGAGCCCTGTGGGTCGATAACAGCATCAAACACTTATTACAGGAGGATTTACTAAATGATTTACGTTGGAATTGATGTTGCTAAGGATAAGCATGACTGTTGTATCCTTGGACCAGATACCGAAGAACTGTTCCCAGTCTTTACGATACGGAACAATAGTGATGGCTATGGAGAATTATTCCACAAGATTGAGTCAGTCTCAAAGGACAAATCTCAGATAAAAATAGGACTCGAGGCTACCGGTCACTATTCCTACAACATTCTGGGATCACTTCTTGACCATGGCTACCACACCTTTGTCATCAATCCGTTACATACAAATCTTTACAGAAAAGGTCAAAGCCTTAGAAAGACGAAAACGGATAAAGTCG
>NZ_GL538208.1:13878-172671 GCF_000165735.1 Megasphaera micronuciformis F0359 | reverse complement strand
AGAAAGACGAAAACGGATAAAGTCGATGCCCGCTCCATTGCTGAAATGCTTGTGACTGATAAGACACTCAAGCCCTATACAGGTACATCCTACCACAGCGAGGAGCTGAAGTCATTAACTCGTTATCGTTTTGAGCTTGTTAAAGAACGTGCGAAACTGAAAACTTCAGTATCTAGGCTTGTAAACATCCTGTTCCCGGAACTTGAGTCTCTTGTTCCGACTCTGCACATGAACTCGGTATACCGTCTTCTTCAGGAACTGCCGGGAGCATATTTTATCGCAAGTTCCAATCTCACCCACCTGAAAGCTCTACTTGCTGATGCTTCAAAAGGGCACTATGGTCGTGAAAAGGCCATCGAAATCAGAGAGACTGCAAAATCTTCTATCGGATCACTTATGCCGGCTAAATCAATGGAACTCAGGCAGACAATCCGCCGAATTGACACACTGACTTCCGATATTAAAGAAGTCGAGCAGTCCATTCAGAAAATCATGGATGAGTGTGGTTCTCCAATTACAACTATTCCCGGCATCAAGTATCGTATGGGTGCAATGATTCTAGCAGAGATTGGAGACTTTGCACGCTTTAGCAATGCAGATCAAGTTCTTGCTTATGCAGGACTATCTCCGTCTACGTACCAGTCCGGACAGCTAATATCTTCTTATGTTCGCATGGAAAAACGTGGCTCTAAGTATCTGCGTTACGCACTTTTCAATGCTGCTATATATGCTTCTGTGTGGGACGAGCGATTCAGGCTCTATCTGTCAAAAAAGCGGGCAGAGGGCAAGCACTACTATGTCGCAATAAGCCATGTGGTTAAAAAGCTTGTCAGAACCATCTTTCGGATGGAAATAACCCATACGTCATATCAGCCTTTATAAGTTAAATTAGCTCATAATCTTTTCTGAGAGCATCATCGCTGATGCTCTATTCGTCATACAGTTTTCAATGTACTAATCTATCTAAAATACGTTTCCGTATTTTATTCTGAAAATCTAAATTTTATGCTTGACCATTAATAGTTAGTCTAAGATATTCGCTATCAATTGATAGCGTATATCCTTTTAAATTGCATGTCAAGAAGACTATCCCTATTGCAACGGGCGGTGATAACAGGGGCGCTGTTTTCAAGAGCATTTATGGCTCTTTGAATGTTCTCCGTTACTGTGATAACACGAAGCACTCCCATCTCTTTAGTTGTGATGTAAGATATGTATTGTAATCCTACAATGTCCATGAAAAAAACCGGCAAACCTCTTAAAAAATTTGCCGGCTCGTATATTCATTATATAAAGTTACAAAGCAGTAAGAAAGGTTAATCCCCCTAAAATCACTCCCGCTGAATTAGGAATAATGAGAATCCAGTCCTTTTTCGGTTCTTTAGTCCATCCATAAATAACCCAAATCAGGCAGGAAATTGCAGCAAATAATGGTTGAAACGGTTGCGCTTTGCTTCCTTGTAAATTGGCGTAAATTTGAGGGATATAGGCAATAAAGACAAAAATTCCAATAAATGCTCCAATAGACCCTACCAAAAGATTAAGTTTTTGTTTGGTCATCTGCTTCTCCTTTCCATTGATACGATTTCTATAAATCATTAAATAATATCGTAAATATCTATTTTTAAGAAAGTTACAATAATAATTATAATATTTTTTTTATTTTCGTCAAATAATTTTTTATGATTTTTCTTCATAAAATGTAAGTTCAGATGCAAAAATGGAAATCGAATTTAACAAATCTAAGATTAAGTAAAATTGACAGTATTAAATGCCAATCCGGCTATCAAAGCTTCCTCATATGCCGGTAGAAAGTCTTATGAAGATATAGCATTTCCTGCTCCGCATAATGTGCATGAGGATAAATATAGATTTCTCCAATCTTTGAACAAAACAATTTTGTAAGAGCGAAAGTACAAATCGAGTCCGGAAGATAAGATAAGCACTTTAACTTTTGCGGGATGATTCTCACTCCCTTTTTCTGTAAAAGGTATAGATTTCTTTTTATTCGACGTGTAGTTTTTTTCATCAACTGCTGATTCCCTGCCGCATCCAAATGATTTCCTTTACCTTCTCGTATGGCATCCCCCAAAGGCACCACCAAAGCAAGATGGCAGAGTTGCCACTCTTCCATGGAAGGACATATTTCATAGGGAACTTTCGCTTTCCGAAACAAGCTCTCCAATTGTTTTACTCTCTTCGTCCTCTTTCCGGAAATTTCCCCAAAGCTTGTCTTTTGAATCAGCGCCGGTGTCAACGATGCCTTTACCACTTTTCCCTTCATTTCTCCCCCCGCTCCCGGAAATGCAGGAATCAAACGTCCTTTTCCCAGTATTTTTTCCCACTTTTCGTAGCTTTCCGCTGTATTTACCATGGTGACAATATTCTTACAGGGACAATCCTTTAAGGTCTGTAATGCCTCCTCTACCTGTTCTCTTCTGACCGTAACAAAAATGAAGTCGTAATTTTTCTTTAAATTGTTAACAACAGGCAATGTAAACTGACATATTTTATTCTTCCTCGTATTATATAGTCATACCCATTCTTTACCTGTTCTAAGGTATAGGGTATGCTGTTGAAGATGCTGTGGATTGGTCTTTGCCTCCTACCGCATAGACGGTTACAGAAAGGCTCCAACCACAGCCTCTTTGTCAAAGTGTTAATCAGTTAGATACCGCATGACGGTTTATGTAGAACGAGGTTACATCGGCAGAGAGCCCTGTGGATCCAATACAGCGTCAAATACTTTTAAGGAGGATCATGTGGATGATCTATGTTGGTATCGATGTTGCAAAGGATAAACACGATTGCTGCATCTTGGGATCAGAAGCCGATAAGCTCTTTCCGGTATTTACTATTCCGAATAACAAGGCGGGCTTTGATGAGCTGTATGAGAAGATGTTCTCTGTGACTGATGATAAGACCAAAATAAAAGTAGGTCTTGAAGCTACCGGTCACTACTCACTCAATCTTCTCGGATCGCTCATTGATAAAGGTCTACCCACCTGTGTTATCAACCCGTTACATACCAATCTTTACAGAAAAGGTCTAAGCCTTAGAAAGACGAAAACGGATAAAGTCGATGCCCGTTCGATTGCTATGATGTTAATGACTAATAAGACTCTCAAGCCCTACTCAGACATATCATATCATAACGAAGAACTTAAGTCATTAACTCGTTATCGTTTCGACAAGGTTCAGGAGCGGGCAAAACTCAAATCTTCCGTAGCTCGTCTTGTAAACATCCTTTTTCCGGAGCTGGAAAAACTCGTCCCCAGCCTTCATATGGCTTCGGTGTATTCCTTGCTGTCCAAACTTCCCGGAGCCTCTTACATTACCGAATGTCATCTTACCCATCTCAAAAATCTCCTAGAAACAGCCTCTAAAGGCCATTACGGACGAGATATGGCGATTACTTTAAGAAACACCGCCAGGGACTCTATCGGCTCTGTGATACCGGCAAAATCAATGGAACTAAAGCACACCATCCATTTGATTAAGGTGATGACGGAAGAGATTGATGAAATTGAAGATTCCATCAAATCCATCATGGACACTTGTAACTCTCCGATTATGACAATCCCTGGGATTAGCTATCGTATGGGAGCTATGATCCTTGCAGAGATTGGTGACTTCACTCGATTCAACTATGCTGATCAGATACTGGCATTTGCAGGGTTGTCACCTTCTACCTACCAATCAGGTCAACTGGATTCTAGCTATTCTCATATGGAGAAACGAGGTTCTCGTTATCTAAGATATGCTTTGTTCAATGCCGCGAAATTTGTCTGCAAGTGGGATGAGAATTTCGGAGCTTACCTCTCAAAGAAGATAGGCGAAGGCAAGCACTATAATGTTGCTATCGGTCATGCAACGAAAAAACTGGTACGCACCATATACCGAATGGAACTTACAGGCGAAGCCTACCGAAGATAATTCATTAACTTCACATCCTTTTCTGAGAGCACCTGTTTAGATGTTCTATTTGTCATGCGATTTTCAAGGTACTGATTGAGGCTTAAGCCTGCCTCCGGGCTATCTAAAACATCTGGTGATGTCTTATTCAAAAAATCTTATTTTCCAATTGACTTTTAATAGTTAGTCTAATTATACCGGTTTTAAGGCTCTATCACTTTGCCGGGATTCATAATCCAGTTGGGGTCCACGGCCTGCTTTATAGTTTTCATAAATTCCAGTTCTACCGGGTCCGTGTATTTTTCCATATACTTCAAGCGTTTCAGCCCGATGCCGTGTTCTCCCGATAGCCTGCCGCCTAAAGAGTATACATACGGATAGGCAACAGCGCGAAATTGTTCCAACTGTTTTTCCCAATCCTCATCGCTCATGTCACATTTCAGGATTTGAAAGTGAATATTTCCGTCTCCGGCATGAGCCAGACAAAAAGGCCGAAAATCATATTTCCTGCTTTCTTCCATCAGTGTTTTTATGCAATCTGCAATTTTCGTAACAGGAACGACCAGGTCTTCCGATGTGCCCACTTTCGAATAGGTTCGCGTACTTTCCAGGCAGTTACGGCGTACGCTCCAAACGCGATCGTCAGCCTCTACAACGTCTGTAGCATGACATTCTTCGCAAATCTTCATCAATTTTTCCGTTTTTTCATCCAGCTCCGCTTCGTTAAAAGCTTCTATAGTAATGATGTCATAATAGCCGTCTTCCTTGTGCGGCAAATCCAGTTTGCAGTACTCACAAGCACTGCGCACGAAGGATACGTCCATAAATTCAACGGACGTCGGATTAATACCGGCTTTAACGATTTTGGGTACCGCTTCGGCAGCGTCGCTTAATTTTGTAAAAACTGCGAGAACGTCTACATGAAAAGGGCTTAAAGGCACGAGTTTCAACGTGGCCTTTGTAATAATCCCCAGTGTCCCCTCACTCCCTATAATCAGTTGATCTAAACAAAATCCGGTAGAGCATTTTTTCAAAGTGCTGCCGAAAGTCGCGATTTTTCCGTTAGGCAATACGACTTCAACGGAATATACCTGATTTCTCGTCGTGCCATAACGAACCGCTTTGTTACCGCCCGCATTGGTTGCCAAGTTTCCGCCTATAAGACAGCTGTCGGCACTACACGGGTCGCCGGCATACATAAGTCCCTTCGACTTGGCCAAAGCCTGAATATCCGCTGTTCTTACGCCGGCTTCGACGACCATATACATTCCCTCTTCACTGCATTCAAGAATGCGGTTCATCCGCTCCGTAAGAACTACGATACCGCCTTGTGCCGGTACGGCTCCGCAACTGACACTTGTTCCGGCACCGCGAGGCGTTAAGGGCACTTTATACCGATTGGCAAGTTTTACAATTTCCGCCGTTTCCCGTGCATCCGCCGGCAACACCACCACTTCGGGCATAACCCAATAAGACGGAGCCAAGCTTTCATCGGCCTTATATATATCCAAGACGGACGGATCCGTCTTTACGTATTTTTCTCCCACAACCTGTCGCAATTCTTGCAACAATTCTTCAGTAACCGCATTATATTTCATCTATACCACCCTTTAACGAGAAATAAAAAGAGAAGCGTTTCGTTTTTGTACATACATACAAAAACGACCTTCGCTTCCCTTTCGCATGACAGCCTCTTGTACTCTTATTATAAGATTATAAGGTACCCATAGCCCAGGCAATAATCAGTCGGCCGAACATGAGTACGAAGGCTCCCTTAGCCAAGTATCCTAAGAATGCTTCAAATGAATCTTCATGCTCGTGGTATTTATCTACCTTCATATTTGCTTCCATGTATTACTCCTTTTCTTAGTGCGGAAATAATTCTTGTACCAATCGGGCTGAATCCTTATCCCGCTTAATACCCATTATAAGGGTTTTTTCCGAATTTTCCATATGTTTTTTTGCTATTTTTCGAGCTTGAACACTGTTATGGTTAGCAATGCTTTCCACCAACTGTCTGTGTTCTTCCCACGTTGCGGCTAAACGACCGGGATAATGCATCGATATGGAACGAAAACGAAGCATTTGTTCCCGTAAATTATGTAAAATATCGACCAGTCTGTTATTACGACTGGCACGATAGAGAACGCCGTGAAAACGAATATCCGTATCGACGATTTTATCAAATTCGTCACGGTCTATATATTCGTTAATCTCTACTAAAATACGTTCCAGTTCTTCCAATTCGTCGGGGGTGATGCGTTCTGCCGCAAGGCCGGCGGCCAACTCTTCCAAAGCACTGCGAATTTCAAATACCTGAACTACATCTTTTAAAGAAATATCGGCTACATACGTCCCGCGACGCGGTATCATGACGACAAAGCCTTCCAATTCAAGCTTGCGAATAGCTTCCCGAATAGGCGTACGGCTTACGCCCAACTCATCGGCCAGTTGAATTTCCATCAAGCGTTCTCCGGGTTTTAATATGCCCTCTTTAATAGCTTGTCTTAGAGCTTCACTGACAACGTCACGCAGGGGCTTATACGTGTCCAAGCGTATGGGTTCCAATTTATGTTCTTTGTTCACTTTAATCCCTTCCTATATTAAGGACGTTAACATTACATCCGTATTTTTCATTTCTTCTTCCAACCGTTTCGCAAAAAAAGCGCCGTCTCCCTCAGGCGGTACAAGGGCAAAAACGGTAGGCCCGCTTCCCGACATAAGAGGATTGAGCCCGAAACGACTTAAAGCCGCTTTACACTCACTGACTTCGGGAACGAGCGGCACTATGAAGGACTCAAAGGTATTTCCCATGGCCCTGCAAATACCTTCAAAAGACGCACTACGCACGGAGTCAACCATTTCACCTACATCGACAAAAGATACCGACTCGGCCTTATCAAAGAGATCATAAGCCTTACGCGTCTCGACGCATACATGGGGATGCAGTATAAGAACTTCCCATGCCGGCAATGACGGCAAAGGGGTGAGAATATCACCGATACCGCTACCGCGGACCGTGCCGCCGGTCACACAAAAGGGAACATCCGCCCCCAAGGCCGCCCCGATGCGTTCCAAATCGGAAGCTTTCAGATTAAGGTCCCAAAAGCGATTCAAGCCGCGCAAAACAGCGGCACAGTCGGCACTGCCACCGGCCAGCCCCGCTGCCACGGGAAGCCGTTTTTCCAGACGGATATGCACAGGGCGCAGCACTTCACAAAAAGGCGCCAAAGCCTTATAGGCCTTATAGGCAAGGTTGGTCTCATCGCATACTAAATCGCTCCGATCCGCCGTCAGTCTAAAGACGGAGCTTTCTTCTATTGTGACCGTGTCATGCAAAGCTACAGATTGATAGACCGTATCCACTTCGTGATATCCGTCGGGCCGGCGACCGACAATTCGCATAGCTAAATTAATTTTACCGTAGGCAGACTCTGAAATCATGCCGTCTCTCCCCAGATTTATATAGTTATAAAATCTTTTTATGGTTTCTATTTAACTTCCCAATCCCAACATGCTATAATACGCATGTAATATATACGCAAAATACATGGTAAGATAAGGCTCTTGTAATCTGTTTATTACGTTGTATTATAACGGTTTCTCCCTGCTTTTACAATTCTGATTAAAGGACGGTGCATGCGGACATGCGTCAACAAGAAAAGCTGACGACCAGGCAGATGCTTATTCCGTATATAGCGAACTTCATCGGCAGCGTCATTGCGGCTATAGGTATTAACGGATTTTTCATTCCTCAACACTTATTGAGTAGCGGCATCGGCGGTGTTGCCATCATGGTTTATTACGCTACGGGTCTTCCCGTCGGTACGGGCAACTTTATTATGAACATTCCTGTTCTTATTGCCTGTTACAGGTTTATGGGACGGCGCTATACCATCCTTGCCATTATCGGTACCATTATGTATTCCGCACTCATTGACGCCACGTCTTTCTTTGCCGACTTCAACCTCATCCACGATCCCATGACGGCTGCCATCATGGGCGGTATCTTAAACGGTATCGGCATGGGTATTATTTATCGTTACAACGGCAACACGGGAGGCCTCGATGTTATCGGTGCCATTGCCAAGAAGTTCTACAACCTGGAGATGGGTAATGTCGTCATGGGGCTTAACACCTTCGTCCTTATGGGGGCCGCTTATATGTTTAACCTCGAATTGGCCGTACTGACCTTTATTTCTTCATACGTAAGTGCCTTCGTAACAAATAAGGTCGTCGTCGGTCTCAATCAGCGCAAAGCCATTACCATCGTAACGGTTCGTCCCGAGCAGATGGCCGGAGTCATTATGCGCTACATAGGACACGGTGTTACCTTCCTAAACGGTAAGGGTGCCTATACGCTTCAAGACAAGCAGATTATTTACACCGTCATTAAATTAACGGAAGTATCTAAAATAAAAGAAATCGTCAACAAGGTCGATCCTTATGCCTTCATGACCATCAATGACGTTTCCGACGTCTTGGGTTCGGGGTTCAGTAAGCCGTCTCCTAAACTTTATGTGCCGCCCGGCGGGGCTCCGAACATGCCGAGAACAAAAAGAACAATTCCCCCCGATTATTAAAAATATTCCCCTCAAAGCTTTTACTGTGAATAACACGGTAAAAGCTTTTTATTTTATCGCTAACTATCCGCTCATATGAATCGTCACAAAAACAAATGATAATGACTATTTTTTCCTGTTGACAGTCTTCTTTTACTTCTATATACTGATGGAATGAAATGAATGCTATTATCATATGATATAGGTTATCGTTTTTTCATGTGATTTTATCATTTAATCGATTTCAGGAGGTGTAGTGTTTTGAGTATCAAAAAGTTGGCAGACATGGAAGTGGGGACTTCCGGCACTGTCGAATCGTTGGAAGGACACGGTAATGTCCAACATCGCCTGGTTGATATGGGCGTCGTTAAAGGCTCTCATATTACAGTCGTCAAAACAGCTCCCTTAGGGGATCCTGTAGAAGTAAAAGTAAAAGGATGCGCTTTGGCGCTTCGTAAAAGTGAAGCGGCCATGATTAGCGTAATCGTCGACTAGGGGGATATGACTATGAGTTCTGACAATACGATTCGCATTGCCTTGGCCGGTAATCCGAACTGCGGTAAGACCACGATTTTCAATAACATTACCGGAGCCAAGCAACACGTAGGTAACTATCCGGGTGTTACGGTTGAAAAAAAGGAAGGCCACTGTATCTATGACGGTAAAGACCTTCTCTTTATCGATTTGCCCGGCACGTACAGTTTGACGGCTCGGTCTTTGGATGAAGTCGTCGCACGTAACGTTATTATCAATGAAAAACCGGACCTTATCGTCAATATTCTTGACGGGTCCAACTTGGAACGTAATTTATACTTGGCATCGCAGCTCGCCGAATTGGAACGGCCTATGGTTGTGGGGCTGAACATGATGGATATTGCCGACCGTATGAACGTTAAAATCGATTTGGATAAGTTAGGTGAACGCCTCGGAGCCGTTGTCGTTCCCCTCGTAGGCAGTAAGGGCGTCGGCATAGATAAACTTTTGGAAACCGTTTCGGATACGGAAAAGCTGAAAAACTTGAAGAACCCGAAGGTAGATTACGGTCCCGTGGTCGAACCGGCTATTGAAGAGTTGCAGAAACTTATTGAAGCGGCTTCTTCCATTACCTATCCGTACCGTTGGGTTGCCGTTAAGCTTTTGGAAAACGACATCGACGTAGTTAAGAAAATAAAAGCTCTCCCCGATACGGAAAATATTTTATCCAAGGCTACGGTTTTGCGCGATTCACTGAAGGACAAGGTGGATCTTGACTTCCACTTTGCACAGCTTCGTCACGAATTCGCTGTCCAAGCCTATAATGCTTCCGTTGTCTCGGCAGGTACGAGCGATACTCTCTCCGATAAGATTGACCGCGTTCTTACACATAAAATCTTAGGACTTCCTATCTTCCTCTTTTTTATGTGGCTCATGTTTACAGTGGTTATCGATATCGGTGCTTATCCGCAGGATTGGCTGGAAAAAGGGTTCGGTATGTTGGGCGACTGGCTTAATAACGTCATTGTCGACGAACAGCTTCGCTCTCTTGTCGTAGACGGTGCTATCGGCGGTGTAGGGGCGGTCTTGAGTTTCGTTCCCCTTATCGTCCTCTTATATCTCTTTATCAGTATTATTGAAGACTCGGGCTATATGGCACGTGCAGCCTTTCTTATTGACCGTCTCATGCGTTCTTTCGGCCTTCACGGGAAGTCCTTTATTCCCCTGATTTTAGGCTTCGGCTGTAATGTTCCGGGGGTTATGGCGGCACGTACACTCGATAACGAACGGGATAGAATGGTTACTATCTTGGCACTTCCTTTCATGACTTGCGGGGCTCGTCTTCCCGTCTATACCTTGCTGATTGCGGCCTTCTTCGGTGCAAGCGGCTATGGCGGTACGGTTCTTTTCGGTATCTACCTCCTCGGTATTATTGTATCTATCGTTCTTGCGCTTACCTTGCGTCGCACGAAATTTAAGGGGGACCAGGAACCGTTTGTTATGGAACTGCCTCCCTATCACATTCCGACCTTAAAAGGCGTGCTCATGCACATGTGGGAACGTACGATACTTTATTTGAAGAAAGCCGGCACGATTATTCTCGGTGCGTCCATTCTCGTTTGGTTCTTGACGGCATATCCGATGGATGTCGATTATTCCCAGGATTATGACGCTGCCAAGGATGCGGTAACAGCTACGGCTGAACAGCAACAATCTCAGATTCTCGCCTCTTACGGCTTGAGCAGCATGGAAGACAACGAAGAACTGAACAACATGTATAACGACATGATTCAGGCTCAAAAAGATGCTGACGATGCGGCTGCCGCCGAAGATCAGGATGTCAGTGACGTTCAACAGGCTGCAGAAGCCCAAGCCAAACCGGAATACCCCGATGCATTTGCAGACTTACAGCAAGAAAATCCGACGGTATACGCTCAAGCTTTACCGCTCTTCGATGTACAAAAAGCAGCTGACGATGCAACGGCAGATCTCGACTCTCAACAAAATGCCGAAAAAATCGGCCAGAGCTATGCTGCTCGTCTCGGTCGCGTAGTTGAACCGGCTATTCGTCCGCTCGGTTTCGACTGGAAAATCGGCGTAGGTATTGTTGCCTGCACGGCGGCTAAAGAAGTTATGGTTTCCACCTTGGCTACTATTTACAGCGTTCAAGCCGATGACAAGCACGAAGCGGGCCTTGTTACTTACTTGGCTAACGACCCCGACTTCAATCAGGCCGTAGCACTCTCGCTTATGGTCTTCACCCTCTTGTACATGCCTTGTGTTGCTACCTTGGCAGTTATTAAAAGAGAAACAAACTCTTGGAAATGTATGGGCTTTTCGGCAGGACTCGGTCTTGTCTTAGCTTATGTATTTGCTTTTGCAACATATCATTTAGCATTGCTCGCCGGATTGGGTGCGTAAGCATTACTTTTTCGGACGATGTCGTGCCTCTTAGAAAGAAGGCGATTTTATGAGTCCGGCAACTATTATTGTAGGAATTGTAATCCTTATTGCCGTCATCTACATGGTAAGACATGTACGCGGCATGTTTAACGGGTCTTCCGGTTGCTCCTGCTGTGACGGCGGCGGCAGCTGCTGCTCGACCAGAAAATCAAAATCTGATTCGACAAAAAAATAAAGAAAAGAGGGTTCCTTTACGGGAATCCTCTTTTCTTATAAAATCCGCTCCTTATGAAGGAGCGGATTTTATTAACTCTTATTTATCTGCTAAAGTCTGATAAATATCGTATTTTTCTTTAGCAAAGTTTTCTGCCTGTGTAAACAGTTCATCGGCAATATCCGGGAAAGTTCTTGTCAAAGCGGCATAGCGCGTTTCTCCCATAAGATAATCGCGGAACGATGCTTGCGGTTCCTTAGAATCGAGAATGAAGGGGTTCTTTCCTTCCTTCTTCAAATCCGGATTATACCGATACAAGTGCCAGTACCCGCAGTCAACGGCACGTTTCATTTCTTCCTGAGCCCGTCCCATACCGCAGCTTAGACCGTGGTTGATACACGGCGAGTAGGCGATAATAATAGACGGTCCGTCATAGGCTTCTGCTTCTTTAATAGCCTTCATTAATTGATTGGAATCGGCCCCTAAAGCAACCTGTGCAATATAAATGTGACCGTATGTCATGAGGAGTCGTCCCAGGTCCTTCTTATTCGAACGACGGCCGGCTGAAGCGAATTGTGCTACAGCACCTACCGGCGTAGCCTTGGAGGACTGGCCACCCGTGTTGGAGTATACTTCCGTGTCGACGAGCATAATGTTGACATTGTAGTTCATGGACAGAACGTGATCAAGGCCGCCATATCCGATGTCATAAGCCCAACCGTCACCACCGTACATCCAGATAGTTTTCTTAACAATGTGTTCTTTATGAGCCAACAGATACGTCCGCAATTCAGCAGCACGACCGTTCACTTGAGCCTTAGCCAAGGCTGCAATATAGGCCTTACTCGTTGCTTCCGTCACTTCGCCTTCATTACTGCACCCAAAGGATTCAAGCCACTTATTGGCTGCATCGCGAAGCTCACCGTCTACTAAAGTAACGAGTTCTTCCGTTTTGAGGCGAATGTCGTCACGTTGTTGTTCCATAGATAAGGACATACCGAGAGCAAATTCGGCATTGTCTTCAAATACGGAGTTGGACCAAGCCGGGCCGAAGCCGTCTTTATTTACCGTATAGGATAAGCTGGGCATTGCCGAGCCCCAGGCCTGAGTACAACCGGTTGCATTGGCAACCAACATACGCTGTCCGAAAAGCTGTGTTAATACTTTCATATAAGCCGTTTCGGCACAACCTGCACAAGCGCCGGAGAATTCAAGTAAGGGTTGGTTGAACTGACTGCCCTTAACGGTGTATTTATCCAGGCCCGTTTCCTTTTGAGTAAGGCTTACGGCATATTCCCAGTTTTCATGTTCTTTAACCTGTGTATCTAAAGGTTCCATAACCAGAGCCTTTTCCTTAGCCGGGCATACATTGACACAGGTGTAACAGCTGTAGCAGTCAAGGGGAGATACTTGAATACGGAAACCGTATTTATCCATATCTTTGCCTACGGCCTTTTTGGTTACAAAACCTTCGGGAGCCTTCGCCTGCTCTTCTTCAGATGCCAGGAAGGGACGAATAGCCGCATGGGGGCAAACAAAGGAGCAACGATTACATTGAATACAATTGTCGGCAATCCAACGAGGCACAACAGACGCAATGCCGCGTTTTTCATACTGAGTAGAACCCATGGGATAAGAGCCGTCGGCATAAGGAACAAATTCGCTGACGGGAATGTCATCACCCTTTTGCAAGTTCGAAGGTTCAACAATCTTTTTAATGAATTCCGGAAGATTTCTCGTATCTTCCTGCGCTTTTTCTTCCGGTAACTCAGCCCATGCTGCCGGCACCTGTACTTCTACGACATCGCTGATACCGCGATCGACAGCCGCCTGATTCATGGCAACTACCTTGTCACCCTTGGCCATGTAAGTTTTTTGAATAGCTTTTTTCATATATTCTACGGCATCTTCAATAGGCAGTATATTGGCCAGTTTAAAGAAGGCTGCCTGCAATACCGTATTGGTACGGTTCGTCCCCAGACCGAGTTCACCGGCAATCTTAGCAGCATCAATGATATAGAAGCGGAGCTTCTTACGAGCGATATCCCGCTTAACCTTAGCGGAAAGATGTGTTTCCAATTCTTCTTGTGACCAGCCGCAGTTCAAGAGGAATACACCGCCGTCTTTAACTTCGCCGACAATGTCATAAGTACTCATATAAACGGGTTTATGGCAAGCCAGGAAATCAGCCGATTTGATGTAATAAGTAGAGCGAATAGGGTTCTTACCGAAGCGCAAGTGAGACTTCGTAACGCCGCCCGATTTTTTCGTATCATATTCAAAATAAGCCTGTACGAACATGTCCGTATTATCACCGATAATTTTTACGGAGTTCTTATTAGCCCCTACCGTTCCGTCGGAACCGAAACCCCAGAACTTGCAGTTAACGATACCGTCATGATCGACGACTAAAGGTACGTCGGGAATGGAAAGGTTCGTTACATCATCATTTATACCGACTGTAAAGTGAACTTTCGGCTTTGCCGCTTCCATGTTACAGAATACGGCATGGATGGATGCAGGAGATACGTCTTTCGAAGAAAGACCATACCGACAGGCAAAAATTTCAGGTGACAAGTCCGTGTGGCGAATAGCTGCGCACACATCTTCATACAAGGGTTCGCCTAAGGCACCCGGTTCCTTCGTGCGGTCCAATACGGTAATGCGTTTAACTGTCTTCGGCAAGGCCTGTGTAAAGTGCGGTAAGGAGAAGGGACGGTATAAATGAACCTGAATATAACCGGTCTTCTTGCCTTGTTTATTCAATGTATCTACCGTTTCCTGAACGGCACCCGTAACGGAACCCATGCCGATTAAGATATCTTCGGCATCTTCTGCACCGTAGTAGTTAAAGAGTTTATAGTTGCGACCTGTGAGCGTATTGATTTGTTGCATGTATTCATCTACGATCTGAGGCAAACGGTCGTACCAGATATTGCTGGCTTCCTTCGATTGGAAGTACATGTCCGGATTCGTTACGGTACTGCGCATAACCGGATGTTCTGGATTCAGTCCTTTATGTTTAAATTCATACAAAGCGTCTTCATCAATGAGTTTTTTCAGCTCTTCTTCAGGCACCGTATGAATCTTCTGGATTTCGTGAGACGTACGGAACCCGTCAAAGAAATGCATAAACGGTACATGCCCTTTGATGGTCGACAAATGAGCTACTGCCGCTAAGTCGGCACATTCCTGTACACCGGCACTGCAAAGCATAGCAAAGCCCGTATTACGACAGCCCATAACGTCTGAATGGTCGCCGAATATGGACATGGTATGTGTACCTACCGTACGTGCCGCAATGTGAAGTACTACCGGCTTTAACTGACCGGACAAACGATGTAATACGGGAATCATAAGCATCAAGCCTTGTGACGCCGTAAAGGTGGAACAGAGACTGCCTGCTTCGGAGGCACCGTGAACAGCCCCGATAGCTCCGGCTTCAGACTGCATTTCAACCAGCTTAACAGGTTGTCCGAAAAGATTTTTCCGCCCGTGTGCCGACCAAGCATCGACATGTTCAGCCATGGGCGATGACGGCGTAATAGGATAAATCGTAGCCACTTCCGTAAATGCATAAGCTACGTCTGCTGCCGCTTGGTTACCGTCCATAGTTTTTGTAATCAATTTTACCATGAAATTCACTCCTTATCGCAGTTTAGTATAACGTTTAACTATATGTTTATTATATATATACTTATCTATGCGTGTCAAGAATAATTATATTGCCGTTTTAGCATTATGAATCAAATAGCTATGGTGTGCTTGCATTAGAGTTATTTTTTCTCAAAAAAAAGAGTCTTGCCCCAAGACAAGACTCTTTTACATTTCTTATTATGTAATTATTCTACCGTGACGGATTTAGCCAGGTTTCTCGGCTTATCTACATCGGCACCGCGAGTAATAGCGGCATAATAAGCCAAAAGCTGCAAAGGAATAACAGCCAATATGGGCGTCAAAAGTTCATCCGTTTCGGGAACCTTAATGACATGATCCGCATACTTTTCAAGTTCCGTATCATTTTCCGTAGCGATCCCGATAACGACGGCATCACGAGCTTTTACTTCTTTAATATTACTGAGAGTTTTTTCATACACATGCTTCTGCGTTGCCAAGGCAATGACAGGCACCCCTTCTACAATAAGTGCCAGTGTGCCGTGCTTTAATTCACCGGCGGCATAGGCTTCCGCATGGATGTAAGAAATTTCTTTAAGCTTCAACGAGCCTTCCATCGCCACATTATAGTCCAAAGAACGGCCGATAAAGAAGGCGTCCTCATTGAACCCGTATTGACGAGCAAAGGTCTTAACAGGCTCTACATCTTCAAAGGTGCGTCCCACATTATCGGGCAATTTACGCAGGGCCTCAATTAATTCGCTCACCCGTTCATGCGACTGAGTCCCCTTAATTTCCGCCATGTACAGAGCTAACATGAAAAAGGCTACAAGTTGCGTCGTATAAGCCTTGGTCGAAGCTACTGCAATTTCCGGACCGGCCCAGGTATAGATGACCTGGTCTGCTTCACGGGCAATGGATGAACCCACTACGTTGGTAACGGCCAAGGTCTTGGCACCGAGTCGTTTCGATTCTTTCAAGGCCGCCAAGGTATCGCTCGTTTCCCCGGACTGACTGACGACGATGACCAAAGTCTTGTCGTCAATAATCGGCTCTTTATAACGAAATTCGGAGGCTACATCGATTTCCACAGACAGTCGGACAAGTTTTTCAATGTAGGACTTGCCTACCAAACCCGCATGATAAGCCGTACCGCAGGCAACAATGGCGATTTTGTTAATGGAATCAAGAAAATCTTTATCCCACTTCAATTCGTCAAAGACGACAGATTTTCCATCTTTTGAAATACGTTGAGACATGGTATCGCGAATAGCCTTGGGCTGTTCATGAATTTCCTTCAACATGAAATGTTCGTAGCCGCCCTTTTCAGCTGCTTCGGCATTCCAGTTGACTTCAAAAATCTTCTTATCAATCCGTTCGCCTGCCAAATTCATGACTTCTACATTATCGGCACGAACGACAGCCATTTCACCGTCATTCAAAATATAGGTCTTTCTCGTCTTGTTAATAATGGCCGGAATGTCGGAGGCAATAAAGTTTTCCCCCTGCCCAAGACCGATAACCAAAGGGTTATCCTTCTTAGCGCAAATCAGACAATCAGGATGAGCCTTGGACAAAAACACGAGGGAGTACGATCCTTCGACCGTATTCAGCACCGTACGAACAGCGGCAACGAAATCACCGTCATATACGTCTGCTAAAAGATGTGCTACCACTTCCGTATCCGTTTCCGACTTGAATTCATGCCCTTTTTTCAAAAGAGCCTCTTTCAAGGGCAGATAATTTTCAATAATCCCGTTGTGAACAATAGCAAATTGCCCCTTCCCGTCTGTATGAGGATGGGCATTATTATCTGCCGGACGACCGTGTGTCGCCCAACGCGTATGGCCGATACCGATATGACCTTGGGGAATATGACCGGCAATCTTTTCTTCTAAAGCTGCCAGCCTACCTACGCATTTTTCTACGACAAGCTTTGTACCGTCAAAGGTAGCGATTCCTGACGAATCGTACCCTCTATACTCCAACTTGGATAAGCCGTCCAATAAAAAGGGAGCTGCCTGCTCCTTACCTACATAACCTACTATACCGCACATATAGTCAGAACCTCCTTGCAATTACGCGCGCAGTTCTGTCGATAGCCTTATATACCGCTTTGTCCCCGTCGTCACCGTCGGGTTTTTACGACCTTTATCGACCGGCTGAGCCGAGAGGCATCCGCTGAATGCTCGACAACCTCTTCCTCGTCCTCTCCGTTATGAGAGCCAGCGCTAAGAATATATCTTTTTCGTAAATATCGACAAACCGGGGCAACTGCCCAAAATAAAATAAAACAGCAAGGCACAATACCCCACCATTTCACTTATCATAATAGATTGCCGACCGTTAGTCAAGGCGGTTATCAAATTCGTTGATAAATACTTTCAAAAAAAATCTGCACGAAATACTTCGTGCAGATTTTTTCTTTATTCGTCAATACTCGTATGCAAAACATCACCGTTTACAGCATTAATAACAAATTTATACTCTACATTTCCAACTTGGCATTTTACTTTATATACGGGAATAAAGTCGGCAACATGAGGTTGCGCCGGAAGGACCGCCGGATTCGTGTCGGTTTGCTGCGGCTGCGGCATCGGCTGTACGGACGCCTGCGGATTCATGTTGGGTTGTTGCGGTTCCTGCATCGGTTGCGCAAACGACTGCGGGTTCATTTCTCCCCTCCCCATACCTTCTCGAGGCATATCTTGCCGGTCATCTCCATTTCTCTTCTTTTCCTTATGATTCTTATTTTGCTTATCTTTCTTGTCCTTCTTATCTTTATGAGCTTCTCCTTCACCCGTTTTTTTATGCTTTGTCCCATCTTTAAGTGCAATCTTATTAAAGGTAATACTGTTTACATCCGTACCGATACGAGCTGCCGCAATCTCTTTGACCTTATCTTCACCGATAAGATTTATGCCCCTTTCTTGTGCCTCTTGGGCAACCATCTGCGATTTAGCGGCTTCCACCTCAACTTTTACCGCGGCCTTTTGTTGATGCTGATACCAAGCACCGCCGCTTAAAGGGATGACACAAACGACGAGAGCCGCCGCTAATCGCTTTGCATTTTTAACCGTAATTATTTTTTGTACGTTTTCCTTTACAGATTGTATGTTTTTTTCAGTGTTCATAGTAAAACCTCCTCTGACCTTCGGTCATAATATCTTTGTCCATGGTCAAAGTATATCGAGAACTTCTAAACAAACTATAAATAGCTTATAAAAGAATTCATAACCTTTCAGCTTTACCCTGTTCGACTCCGTATAAACATAGTATTATAGAAAAAACATAAACCGATATTACCGTGAAAGGACACTTATGTTAAGATTTCGTGATTTATCCTTAAGAAAAAGACTATTATTAGCTAATTTCATGATGGTTGCCGTACCCGTATTGCTTCTTAGTCTTGTCGGAGGCATTTTGTTATCGGCCTTCCGCTACTCGGGAACCACTCAAAAAGATATTCTTACGGCCCTATGGCCCGAAAAAGGGTCGGCACTTACCGTGCAATACGCAGTAAGTTCCCTGCGAGTCCGTGCTGAACGCAAAGGCAAGCCAAGAGTAAAGGACTACCTGGAGCCGGCACATTTATTAGAAGCTCAGGGCATTGCCGTCATCGTGTCAGATCGCAACGGTTCCGTGTACTATACTTCACCCGGAGCAGACAGACAGGCTATTGCAGCCCGTATTCTTTCAAAATACGGCCCCAACCCTTCCGTCATGAATTGGGATCATGACGGCTTTGATTTTTCCTATGTATCACCGCGTAGCGGTACTATCGTCATGGCCGCCGGCGACACTCCCTTCCTGGCAAAAAATACAATTCCCGGAAATGATTGGAAGGATCGAGCCGAAGAATTCCTGTACATATCATTGATTATGGCGGTTACCTTAATTGCTTTTTTCGGCTTATACCTGTCTCGACTCTTGTCCCGACAAATCTTGACTCCCTTGGACCAATTACGAAAAGCCGCTGCCGATATTCGTGCCGGCAACTTGGATACACCGGTCTCCATAGACGGTGTCGATGAATTCGGCAGTGCCTGTCGTGATTTTGAACTGATGAGACAAGAACTGCGCCGTGTTCGCTTGGAACGAGAACGCTACGAAGAAAATCGCAAGGAGCTTATTGCCGGAATTTCTCACGATTTATCAACACCGCTCACATCAATCAAAGGCTATGCAGGCGGTATCTTAGACGGGATTGCCGATACGGACGAAAAAAAATTACACTATATCAAACAAATTCAAAAAAGCACGGATACCTTGGAATCTCTGGTGGACAATCTCTTTCTCCTTTCTAAGCTCGACTTGGGTCGTCTTCCTTTTCATTTTGAAAAAGTCGACCTAATCGCTTATTTTAAAGATTTTACGACAGAGCAATCACCCTTGTATAAAGACCGCGGTTTAGATCTTTCCATTGACTATACGGATAAGGAACCGGCCTTCACTTTCATTGATCGCATGCACTTTGAACGAGTCGTCCGCAACATTTTGAATAATGCCCTGAAATACAATGATAAGGACCGCTGCGAAGTCATGATACAAATCAAGGTACAAAAAAACTCGGTATGTGTTACCTTTACAGACAACGGACCGGGCGTATCTTCCGGTGAATTAACTAAACTTTTTAACACTTTCTACCGTACAGATAAAGCACGTACGGATGTTACTAAAGGTAGCGGCCTGGGCCTTGCCATAACGGCTCAAATCATAAAGACACTGGGCGGTACCGTCAGAGCTGCCCAAGCCTCGCAAAGCGGCGGCCTGATGATAGTCATTACCCTACCTGTTGCCAAAGGAGATACTTATGAAACATATCCTACTTATTGAAGATGATTTGGCCATTGCCGAATTAGAACGAGATTATTTAGAAGCCGACGGCTTTGAAATCACAATAGAAACAGATGGACAAAAGGGATTGGAAAGTGCCCTGACAGAAAATTACGACTTACTTCTCGTCGATGTCATGCTGCCCGGTAAAGACGGCTTTCAAATTGTTCGTGAAGTCCGTAAGAAAAAGGATATTCCTATTCTCATGATTTCAGCCAAACGTGAAGACATAGACAAGATTAGAGGGCTCGGCTTAGGAGCTGACGACTATATCAGCAAGCCTTTCAGCCCGAGTGAACTGGTTGCCAGAGTCAAGGCTCATTCGGCCCGCTATGAAAGACTGATCGCCAAGGCGGATAAGTCGCTTGCATCTTTCATCGAAGTCGGCAGTTTGGAAATTCAGCCCGAAGGACATCGTGTATTTATAAGGGGAAAAGAGATTTCCCTGACACATAAAGAATTTGAGCTACTTCTCTTTTTAGCACGAAATCGCGGTATCGTTTTCAGTAAGGACGCTCTTTTTGAGCGAGTTTGGGGACTGGATGCTGTCGGCGATACGGCTACGGTCATGGTTCATGTCAATCGCTTACGGGAAAAATTGGAAAAGGATCCGTCAAAGCCTGAATTCATTGAGACCGTCTGGGGTGTCGGCTATCGCTTGAAATAACTCATATTGCAAAAAGGCCCTGCACTTTAAAAGTGCAGGGCCTTTTTTATTCTTCAATTAGAATTCAGCCTTCCACAAGCCGTGGAGGTTGCAGTATTCATAAACCGTACCGGATGCGGCATCGCAGAAGTCGGCAACCGGTTTGTCACCGGGCTTTAAGTATTTAAATACGAGGCGACCTTCCGATTCAAGAGCAATCCATTCAATATGATGTTCTTCCAACATGGGATGTTCAACCGAACCGATTTGAACATGAACCTTGCCGTTTTCTCTCGTTACGGCAGGAACGTGTTTTTCCTGAGCTGCATCTGTCGTATTGGCTACGAGTTCTTTCATTCCCGGACAGGCTTCTCCGTGCAAAGCCACTACAACAGCCTTAGTTTCTTCGTTACGATAAAACTTAATCATGTAAATCCCCTCCTGTAAGTAATCAATAATTGTTATTTGTTATATCTTTATTATACCTTTTTTCTCCCGTTTTTCAAGAGGAATATAAAAAATTCCCTTCTGATTAAGTATGGATTCGTTTAAAGAAGGTAAATCTTCCTTGCCTTCCTACTTCTTTCCATTTTCCCGGTAGCTCACCGGACTTTACGGCATCACCCGTCTCATCGGAAATAATCAATATATCCCTATTATCGGGAATGTCTTCAATAGCTCTAAAAGGCATAACATTCGTATCCTTCCAGGTCATTTCCTGAGGTCTTTCAGTTTCTACAGTTTCTCTTGTTTCCAATCGCTCAACCCTATGTCCTGAATAATAGACAATAGAGGCGGGATATCTCATACCGTACGAAAGAATCAGGGTATCTTCCGTAGTCAGCGACTGCAACAAGGGAACTTGGTCTTCTGCCGAATAACGATGTGTCAGAGGGGCAATACAGATGAATAGTCCCGTT
The DNA here is from genome assembly GCF_000165735.1 of Megasphaera micronuciformis F0359. Classification (GTDB taxonomy): domain Bacteria; phylum Bacillota; class Negativicutes; order Veillonellales; family Megasphaeraceae; genus Megasphaera; species Megasphaera micronuciformis. The sequence goes on along the minus strand of NZ_GL538208.1, from coordinate 151,086 downwards.
ATGAAGAGAAGGGATATGAGAATTACCGTATTACGCACAACTCTTTCCCGCTTTATCGCGTAAGGGGCCAACAGAAGAGCCGACGGCATGAGCATGGGAAATGTATAGGTCAGATACTTAGAGGCCATGCCTTGATAGAAAACAAAAACTACTGCCAGCCATACCCACAAAAACCGCTCTCTGCTTTGACGAGGTAAATGTAACCCCTTATGCTTTACCGACTTTATCATTTCATAAAGAGCCCATAATGACCAAGGGAAAAATCCGCCGATCCAGACAACAGCATAGTAATAGATAACATTATTTTGCGGATGTTCCGGAACCGTAGCCCGCAAGAGATTATGAGTGCCCAAGAAAGTTTCCGTAAAGGCCGTTCCGTGCAAGTTATACATAGGTACATACCATAACAGCACTAAGATAATACACAAAAGCAGCCCGCTCCACAGGTGCCATCGAATAAAATACGACGGCTTTCTTTCCCATAAAAGGAAAATCAGGATAATAAGCCCCGGTAATACGAATCCGACAGGTCCCTTTGTCAGAACTCCTATGGCAGCCGACACAAAAGCCCCATACAGGTATAAAGGTTTATCTTCCTCATAATAGATGTAAAAGAAGAACAGGCACACGGACGTACTTACGAATAAGGTCATATCCGTTACTATGGCATGCCCTAAATACCAGTATTCAAGAGATGTGGCCAATATGAATGCCCCGACGAGACCGGTTTTGATATCATGTAAGTAGCAGCCGAACTTATAGGCTACAAAAACACCTGTCAGGGCCGTCAGAGCCGGGAAAATCCGAGCACTAAAATCATGTATCCCAAAAAGTTTAAAAGCCGCCAATAACTGCCAGTAAAAGAAGGCCGGCTTATCATACCAATAGTTCCCGTATATACGAGGAGAAACCCAATCTCCCGACAAAAGCATTTCCTTAGCCGTTTCGGCATAATTTACTTCAACAGGATCCGTAACGGCCAGCAGCCAAATCCCTGTAAAATACAAAAGAAAACACCATATTCCCGAAACAAGAAGAATATGGTGTTGGAATATCCTATGAATCTGTTGCTTCATATTATTCATTTAGAGCCCCTCACAATACTCTGACGTTTTTTCACCTCTGCAGTATGACAAAAAGTCGTAAAAGGGGCTTAAACAAAATATAAATAGATTCTAAACTTTCCCGCTCTCTCAGAATTATTCACGAATACCGTAAGCCGTGTTTTCCAATATCATCGTCGATACGAGGGCTCCGATGCCGCCGGGAACAGGAGTATAGGCAGCAGCCTTAGTCGTCGCTTCCGTACAAATATCGCCGACAGTCTTGCCGTCTACACGGTTAATTCCTACGTCGATGAGAACGGCTCCGTCTTTAACCATATCAGCACTGACAAAACCGGCCTTTCCTACGGCAGCGACGAGTATGTCCGCCTGCCGCGTAATCCCGGAAAGGTCTGTCGTCTTACTGTGGCAAACCGTAACGGTTGCATTTTTTTGAAGAAATAAATGAATAAGAGGCTTACCTACTACATCGCTGCGTCCTACAATGACAACGTGCTTACCTTGAACGGGAATATCGTAATCGACCAGCATTGTCACGACAGCCTGAGCCGTGCAGGGAGCAAAGGAAGGTTCGCCTGCAAAGAGGCGGCCCTTACTGACCGTTGTCTGCCCGTCTACATCCTTACAAGGTGACAAAGCATTGATGATTTCAGCCGTATTATAAGCCTCGGGCAGAGGCAGTAGGGGTAAGATTCCGGTTATATCGACTCTTCTATTCAAATCACCTACAGCCGCCACTATTTCAGCCTGAGGCGTACCGTCGGCAAAGCGGCACAGTAGCGCTTCCATACCGATTGATGCGGCCACTCTCTGTACTGACTGTGCATATAACTCGGAAGGGGCGGAGTCACCTACAAGAAGAATGGCCAGTTTCTTCTCTCGCCCCGCTTCTTTTTCCGATTGTATATATGCCGTTAATCGTGCTTTCCTCAGGGTTGCCATCTGTTTTCCGTCTAAAATCATGTTCATTTGTTCCTCTTTCTTCCTATCATCGTGAGAATGAAACAGTTACATTACTGCCTGCATCCACATACGTACCTGCTGCGGGAACCTGGTATGTAGCAAGCCCCGTCCCGTTGGGAATAAAACCCAATCCGGCAGCATTAAGCCATTCATTTACTTCTCTCGAGTCATAGCCGATAAACGACGGCAACAACACGGTATCTCCTGTCACATCAACAGGTGGCAAAGGGGCTCTTGACGCCGCTGCGGGAAGACTTTTCAAAACTGTCGCATTGGCAGCTGCTGCCGATGCGGGACGAATGCCCTTAATGCGAACGATATCGGTCATCATCATCTTAAATATAGGCGCCGCTACTTGGGCCCCGTAATATACACCCGACGGGTTATCGACAACAATGAGGACGACATATTCCGGATCTTCCAAAGGACCGAAGCCTACGAAAGAACCGATGTATTGACCTTCGGCATAGCCCGTTCCTTCCGAGTTCAGCCGTTGGGCCGTACCTGTCTTACCACAAAAATTATAGCCGTCAATCTTAGCATTTAAGCCGCCGCCGGAGTTTATTTCATCAGCCATAATAGTGCTGATAATCCTGCTTACTTCCGCACTGATGGGCTGCCCCACTTCTTGAGGTTCCGTCTTTTTAAAAACAGAACCGTCGGGATTATCTATTTCCTTAATAACAAAAGGTTTCATCATCGTTCCGTGATTGGCAACGGCACCGAAGGCCTGTACCATTTGTAGCGGTGTCACGGCTATACCCTGGCCGATAGCCATAGTCGCCGTGTTGATATTCGACATCTCATCAGGATTAAAGAGGATCCCTTCTCCTTCTCCGGGTAGTTCAATACCCGTCTGCTTACCGAATCCGTATTTTTCGGCATAAGAGGTCAGAATTTTTCCGCCCGTATTCAATCCGATGGCTACCATACCCGTGTTAATGGAAAATTTCAGAATCTCTTTCAGCGTAACGGTCCCCATACCGCTGTCATCCCAGTTGGAAATCACACGATCATCAACTTGGACATAACCAACGTCCTTATAAGTCTTACTTTCCGTCCAGGTCCCCGCATCAAGAGCAGCCGAAGCCATTAAGGGCTTAAAGGTAGACCCTGGCTCATATAAGTTGACAACAGCTCGATTCTTATAGGCTTCTTTATTAGCCTTTCCATAATCGTTAGGGTCAAAATTCGGCCGACTCGCCATGGCCAGGATTTCTCCCGTCTTGGGATTCATAATGATAATAGCGGCCCCTTCGGGCTTGTTGTTTTTCATTATGTCATCCAAGCCTTTTTCGGCTATATACTGAATCGTACTGTCAATGGTAAGGCGAACGGATTTTTCCTTATCAGGCAATACCTTTTCCAAGGCCGAGTCAAAAATAGGCACGTTGTTACTATCCGTCGTAAGACGCAACTTTTGCGTGTCACCGCGAATATCGTCATCCAAAACCATTTCGATTCCGTCCAGGCCGTGGTCGTTGTCGCCGACAAAACCGATAAGTTGTGCCGCTAAGGTACCGTTAGGATAATAACGACGATTTTCATCAACAAATCGTAGGCCTTTAATATGTTTATCCGCAATAACGCTCTTCAAAGCTTGATATTTATCGTCATCCATAGTGCGATCCAGCCATACAAAGGACGTATCCCGACTGAGCCGCTCTTCTATCTCATCTTGTTTAATACGCAAATAAGGGGCCAAGAGTTCGGCCGCTTCAGCCGGCGTTTTACCCTTTCCGTCCGTATCGGACTGCATCATCGTCGGGTCGGCATATAAGGACTTGGCCACTTCACTGATAGCCAATACCTTTCCGTCTCTGTCAAGGATCATGCCGCGCGGCGATTGAATCTTCCGATCCGCTTCACTTTGTGCATCGGCCCGTTCCGTCAAGTCTGCGCTTTGTACGGTTTGCAAACACACAAGCCTAACCGTAAGAACCAGACCGAAAATAAGAAGCCCTGTAAAACACTTCAAAATGCGTTTGCGCATTTTCATGTCTTTTTTTTGTTCCTTCTTTTGTTGTAACTGTTCCTTATCCATGCTCTTCTTCCCTTATTTGCAATTGCCGCTTTAACCATCGTCGTGACGCCTCATAGAGTACGGCTGAATCGTTTTCCAAAGCACCGTCCTGAACCCGTTTGAGCAAAACTCGAAGACAGTCTCCTGTATAAGATCCGCACAGTTTCGGCAATTCAGGCGGATAGTTCAGATCTTTCGTTGTAATAGGCAAGGTTTGTACTAATAGCTGTACATACTCTCCGAATGATTCTATTCCTGTCGTATCGCTGTCGGGACGACACCCCTTTGCGTCGGCGACCGACAAGACAGTGGCTTGCCGTACGGCTTCCGCCAAGTCGGTATTTCGTGAAAAATCTCCCCTCGTGCCTTCACGTCGCAACCAACGGCGAACATTGGCCTCAGGAGATGCTGACAGTGCATGATATTGCATATGAGTTTTGACGAGCCACACAACTCGATTTATAAGCTTTTCATTACACTGCCACCGTCGTAAAACGGCAGCTGTCATATCCGCTCCGACACGCTCATGTCCGTAATCCGTATAACGTCCGTCCTTAGTGCCTCGCACACCTTCCAAGCCCTTAGCCACATCATGAAAAAGGGCGGCATATCTCAGTGTAAGATCGGGGGGTGTGTGAGCAATGACGGCCAAAGTATGAACCCACGCATCAAAGACATGATAGGGATAGGACTGTGGTGTGTATTGAAGATGCGTACATTCAGGCAAAATCGGCACATCCGTATACCTGCCGTTTTCTCGTCGACGGCAAGTCATATTGCCCAAACCGGAACGCACAAGAATATCCAGTCCCTTATAAGCCGCCGGCGTGACCAGAAGTCGTTCGATTTCCGCTACAACTCGTTCCGCCGACAAGCCCTTTACCCGTTCAAAAGCAGTCGGCATAGCTCTTTGCGTCTCTTTGTGGACCGTAAAATCCAATTTCCCCGCAAAGCGGCACAACCGAAAAAGACGTAGAGCGTCCTCTTGAAAACGCACACTCGCATCTCCTACAGCACGAAGTGTTTTCTTGCTTATGTCTTTAACACCGCCGACGTAGTCGTAAATACGCCCTTCTTTATCCTGTGCCAACGCATTGACCGTAAAGTCTCGACGTTTTACATCCTCTTGTAAGGTTTGTGCATACCAAATTTTCTCCGGTCGGTGACTGTCTTCACCGTACGATTCATCACGAAAAGTAGCCACTTCATATGTCTGCCCGCCTATAAGAATAAGGCTTACCCCGAAAGACCGGCCGACCGATTCGATACATTGCCAACCTTCTTTACGGGCCGTAGCAACAATCTCTTCGGGCCTTGCAGACGTCGTAATATCATAATCGTGCGGCTCCTTATGCATGAGCTTGTCCCGCACGGCTCCGCCGACTATATAAGCCTCATATCCGGCACGATTTAACCCGGACAAGATAGTGTATACCGCCTCTGTCATAGGGCCTCCTCCCCGCCGTTGCAACTTTTCGATTATTATATCATCTGCATTCGAATGTGACTATTTACAAGCCTAAAAAAGAGATCCGCCAGGACCTCTTTTACAGGACGGCTACTCCGTCACTTCACCCATTTCGTGTTCGATAACGGCTGCTATATCATCAACAATGCGTTCCAATTCAACTTCATCCGGTCCTTCGGCCATGACTCGAATGAGCGGTTCCGTACCGGAAGGCCGAACTAAAATGCGTCCGTCGTCGCCTAATTCCGATTCACCTGCCGAAATGGCCGCGGCAATGAGGGTGTTTTCTTCCCACCCGGACTTGGTCTCAACACGAACATTTTTCAAAATTTGAGGGTATTTCGTCATAATACCGGCTAATTCGGATAATTTCTTTCCCTGTTTCTTCATAACACGCATGAGCTGTACAGCCGTAAGCAAGCCGTCTCCCGTCGTATTGTAATCAAGAAAGATAATATGTCCCGACTGCTCTCCACCGAGAGAATATCCCTTATTACGCATGCACTCCAACACATAGCGGTCTCCTACTGCCGTAACTTCCGTCTTGCAACCCATTTCCTTCGCCGCTTTATGAAAGCCTATATTACTCATAACCGTGCCGACGACAGTATCTTCTTGTAAGCGTTTTTCTTCCTTCATCTGCAAAGCACAAATGAGCATAATTCTGTCGCCGTCAAGTTCTTCGCCGTTTTCATCAATAACAAGACAGCGATCGGCATCCCCGTCGTTGGCAATGCCCAAATCCGCATGATGTGCCAACACGGCTTCTTTGATGCTTTCTAAGTGGGTGGAACCGCACTTATCATTAATATTAATTCCGTTCGGTTGGGCATGAATGGAAATCAATTCCGCACCGAGACGACGTAAGATTTCAGGACCCACCTTATAAGCCGCTCCGTTAGCCGCATCATGTACCACCTTTAACCCGCTCAAGTCAACGTCCGTACTGTTGACGATATAGTCGATATATTCTTCCTGAAGGTCCGGAAGCTCCGTAATCGTACCGATTTCCGCTCCCGTGGGGCGGCCTTCCTGTCCTGCTCTTTCATCTTTCAGCATAAATTCTTCAATCAGATCTTCCGTTTCATCGGGAAGCTTATAGCCATATTGGTCAAAGAACTTAATCCCGTTATATTCAAAAGGATTGTGAGATGCCGAAATAACGACACCGGCATCCATATGATGAAGTTTTGTTAAATATGCGATAGCCGGCGTGGGAATCACGTCCGCCATAAAGCAGTTGCCACCGGCAGAGGCAATACCCGCTGCCAGAATATCGGCCAACATGGTACCTGAAAGGCGCGTGTCGCGACCGATTAAAAAGGTCGGGTGTTCCTTATCCTTACCGAGAATGAAAGCCGCTGCCCGACCTAAATGATATGCCAATTCAGGTGTTAACGACGCATTAGCCACGCCACGTACACCGTCTGTTCCGAATAATCTAGCCATTTTTTACCTCCACGGGGTGATATTTTTTCATGAATACGATTGCCGTCTCCATTCCGTCTAAAAAGGCACTCATAATGCCGCCGGCATATCCCGCCCCTTCACCGACGGGATATAAACCTTGCGTCTGTACGGCCATACGAGTCTTTTCATTCCGACAAATACGTATGGGTGCACTGGTACGCGTTTCTACACCGGTCATAACGACGCTATTATCATCGAAGCCGCGAATCTTTCTGCCAAAATACGGCAGGGCCTCCGCCAACGTATCTGTCACAAAAGGCGGCAAAAGCTGATGTAAGTCACAGAATGTCACGCCCGGTTTATACGTATGTACCGCACTCGGCACCGCTTCTTTCGTGCGACCGAGAAAATTGCCTACCGTTTGTACCGGAGCCTTATAGTTACTACCGGCCGCCAAAAAAGCAGCCATTTCGTAACGCCGTTGGAACTCCACTCCTGCCAAGGGCGAATCACCGCCCGTATCTTCAGGCGTTACGTTAACAACGAGAGCACTGTTGGCCACGCCGCTGTCGCGCCGGTATTTACTCATACCGTTTGTTACAACACCTTTTTCTTCCGATGCGGCGGCAACAACCGTACCGCCGGGACACATGCAAAAGGAGTAACAGGCTCTCCCGTCCGTACCGTGATAAACCAGATTATAGTCGGCTGCATCAAGCCCCAGATCAGCGGCATCACAGCCGTACTGAGCCCGATCGATTACTTTCTGATCATGTTCAATACGCACACCGACAGCAAAGGCTTTTTTCTCAAGATAAACCTTTCTGTCATACAGCATTCTATACGTATCACGAGCGCTATGGCCGATTCCTAATATGAGCCCCTCAGTTTCAATTCTTTCATTACCGTTGACGACAACAGCCTTTAGACTTCCGTTTTCATCGGTTATCAAATCGGTCAAGCAGGATTCAAAGCGAACCTCGCCGCCCAATCGTTCAATTTTGCGACGAAGGTTTTTGACAACCGCACGCAATACGTCCGTACCGATATGCGGATTGTACGCGTAAAGAATCTCTTTCGGAGCCCCGGCCTCAACCAACTTTTGTGTAATCTGCCGCAACAAGGGATGGTTAACACGCGTCGTCAGTTTTCCGTCCGAGAAAGTACCGGCACCGCCTTCTCCGAATTGTACATTCGAACGACTGTCAAACTCGCCGTCTTCCCAAAAGCGGCGTACCGCTTCACTGCGCCGATCTACATCATATCCTCGCTCTAAGACAAGAGGGCAATAACCGTGCTCCGCCAACGTCAAGGCCGCTCCCAGTCCTGCCGGCCCGGTGCCGACTACAATCGGTCTGTGAGTCAGTCGTTCAGACCCGTAAACAATCGGATCCGCCTTCATTTCTTCTATTTTTCGAACCGATTCATCAAGTTTAAACTTCCGCAACACGGTCTTTTCATTTTTTACACTTACTTGCAGAGTAAAGACGAAAAATATACGAGGTTTGCGTCTGGCATCAACAGAGCGACGCACAACCGTTACTTCTTGTATATCCGCAGGAGAACACCGCAGTTTACGAGCTGCAATGTCCACCGGCTTTTCACGCATAGGCAGAGCCACGCGTATATTGTTCAATCGTAACAAAACTGTCTCTCCTTTATTCGGCCTCTTCCGTTTCCACCTTAACCGTTACAACGTCAGGTTCAATCGTACCGTCACCGATAGACCAGGGAATACCGACTCGGAAATCTTTATCTGAACCCAGTCCGTTTAAATTAATCGGTTCGAGGGTTATCGAGCCGATAGAGGCTAACTTATCCTTATCGCCGTGAATCTCTACCATATCGGGAACTACGCTGATTTTCTTCACCTTCACAGACGCATCCGCACTTCCGTACGTCGGCACAATAACAGGGACCTTCTTGGACGCAGCATTTTGAATAAGTGTCAAGGCTACGCTGCTCTGATGAGGTGTCAAATCAAGACCTTCAACAGGAGTGCCGTCAGCGCGAACAAGATGAATAGGAGACATTGTCGTAAAGTCTGAAGACTTTCCGGCTATGGGGATTTCGACAATAGCCCGATCCACTTCCTGAATAAGTCGTTTTGCCCCCGACACAACTACACGCTCAGGCAGAAGTTTGATACCCGTAACGGCAATACCGTCGGCAAGTTTCCCCATTAAATGCGGTACAAGCGGAAATTCCTGAACGGCATACACATCGACCAGCACATTAGCTTCCATGATGCTTTGCGTCTTCAATTCCGTACCGCTCGGAATCTTAACATGAACGGGTACGTTCATCGTCCCTTCCTGAGCCTCACTCATGTCTATATATGCCTTAATATCGGCAGGGTTAACATTAATAATTGTATTGCGCGGTCCCGATAAGTGGACGTATACACTTTTAGGCACCTGTGATACGACGTATTGCGAATCCAGATTTTCCACTACAACGGGTACCGTATAAGTACCTTCACTGATCGGATTTTGTTCACTGATAATGGCAAACCAAAGTCCGATGGCCACGATAATACAAATAATTTGAATTTTCCATTTTTCCTGCGGTGCCTTTATCATTTATCGGATCTCCTCTTCAAAAAGTTCACCCAGCCTTGAGGCCGTTTGGAGAAAAATCCTTCCAAAGTCTTACGTAGGCCTTCGTCTGTCAAATGTCGGTAAATATGACCGCCGTATGTGTAAGAAACGGCACCCGTTTCTTCGCTGACTACGACGACAACGGCATCCGATTTTTCACTGATACCGATGGCCGCTCTGTGCCTTGTTCCCAATTCCGTAGACAAAGAGCGATCCGTCGTCAAGGGTAATAGACAACCTGCCGCCATAATACGGCCTTCACGGATTACTACGGCTCCATCGTGTAAGGGTGTATTGGGAATGAAGATATTGCCCAAAAGCTCCTTAGATACGAGGCCGTCTATCTGTATGCCCGTATCGATAATTTCATTAAGCCCGACCTCTCTTTCAAAGACCAACAGAGCTCCCGTTTTCGTCTTTGAAAGGCCGGCCGTAAGAGGAATGATTTCATCCAACATATGTGCCAGCTCTTCTTCGCTGATCATACGATTGGAGTGGAAGAGTCGGCCTCGACCTATATGTTCCAAAGCTCGACGTAACTCCGGCTGGAAAACGACAGGTAAGGCAACTAAAATAACCGTCATGCCTTGCTGCAAAATCCAGTTCACAACATGCAAATTCAAGGCACGGCTGATAACCGTAATAATTCCCAGGAAAACAAGTCCTTTTATAAGGGATACGGCCCGCGTATTACGCAAAAGCAAAAATAATTTATACAAGAAAAAAGCAACTAAGGCAATGTCGAGAATATCTAAAAGCCTAAAGCTGCTGATAAATCCTTGAATCGGTATATAAGACATAGCCGTTCTCCCGTCTGCAAATAAGTAACAATAGTTAGAAATATTTTACAATATTTTCGACCTAATTTCCAGATAAACCGGCATTCCTACATGCAAAAAGGACAACCTTTGTAAAAGAAAGGTTGTCCTCAGAATTATGAATTTCCGTGCTTTCTGCGCCACCACAAAATACCGTAAACAAGAGCTACAATAGCTGATACTGCCAAGAGCCGCTGCCAATGTTCGCGTATTAACAATAAGTCATGTCCCAACCATACTTCTACAACTACGGCCGGAAACTTACCGATTACATTGGCAATAAAATGATCGCGATAGCTGATATGACTGAGAGCTCCCAAAGCCGTTACAACTACATTAGGTGCATACGGAATGGCCCGTCCGGCCATAATCGTTCGAATACAGCTGTATGAATCCAATTTACCGAACATGTCACTTCCACCGATAAATCGCTGTGCCTGACCGCGAAACAGCGTTCGCGTCAAATGAAAGCTGATTTCTATACCGATGACTTCACCGGCCCAGGAAATAAGAATGCCCGGAATCAGTCCGAATATGACACCGTTAACCGTCAAAAACAAAACCGACGGTATCCCGATAGCGTTGACAAAAGCCACCATAATAACGCTGATAAATATAGCCTTATATCCGAAGGAGGCCATATACGCCGTCATCCCGTTTATATCGCCTTCTACGGTAAGCGACAACATAGTCGTATAGAAATCGGGGCGTACTACTTGTATGGCCCAAAGAACGACAAGAACGACAAGTACACCCGCACCTCTCGTAAGTCGTCGAAGAGTTTTATCATTCATAAATTGCCCGCCTCTTACCGTTTTCACATAAACATACTGTCTTTAAAAACCGTCCGAGTCGTACCATGAAAATATACATAGTAAACCGAGTATGTATATTATATCACAGGCATGCAAGGCCGCAGATTCATTATACCGTATCCAATCCCGCTTCCAAGGCAACCAAGGCCTGATTCAAGCGCTCGGAACTATAATAAACTTCTTCCAAACACAGCCCTTGAGCCGGAGCCGTAGCTCCTAACTTACGCCTGTCCCCGCCTTTAAGGATTTCTTTAATTCGTTGCGAAGATTTTCGTCCCATACCGACATCGACAAGTGCTCCGGCCATATTTCTCACCATATGATATAAAAAGCCGCTCCCCACGACATCTATGATAATTCTGTTTTTCTTTGATACAACAAAAATACCGTACATGGTTTTTACGGGATTCATAGGTGTCGTATTGGCTCCTTCAAAAGCCGAAAAATCGTGTGTTCCCTTTAAGTATGAAGCCGCCTCTTTCATGCTTTCACAATTTAAGGGTTTCCGAATATACCAGGCATAACGCAACATAAACGGATCGGGTACGCCGTCATTTACCAAAGTGTAGCGATAATGTTTTCCCTTATTATCATGACGTACACTGAAGTTTTCTCTTTCCAACGTTGCCGAAAGTACTACAATAGCCGGCGGTAAGCTCCCCTTTAGGGCGTAAGGAAGTCTTTCTACGGGAATCGTATCATCGCCGTAAAAATTGACTACCTGACCACGGGCATGAACACCCGAATCGGTACGAGCCGCTCCGTATATACGGATATTTCTACCGTAGATACCCGATAAGGCCGCTTCTACATGTTGCTGTACCGACGGCAGAGACGACTGTCGTTGAAAGCCGTAAAACTCCGTGCCGTCGTAAGCCAGTCTCAGAGATATATTCTTTATTACACCCATCTGAGCACCGCCAGTATAAGAGTCAAAACGACAATTCCGAAAAAGGCTACGCCGTCTCGACGGCTATATGCCAACTCATGTAACCGGGTACGACCTTCTCCGCCACGGTAACAACGTGCTTCCATAGCTGTCGCCAAGTCATCGGCACGACGAAAGGCACTGATAAACAAGGGCACTAGCAGAGGAACCATATTCTTTCCTCTCTGCCAAAGGTTACCGCTTGTAAAGTTGGCTCCTCGTGCCGTTTGCGCCTTCATAATTCGACCGGTTTCTTCCAACAAGGTAGGAATAAACCGCATAGCAATTGTCATCATCATGGCCAGTTCATGTGCCGGCACTCCGAAACGTTTAAACGGAGACAAAAGATGCTCAATTCCGTCAGTCAGAACAATGGGAGAGGTTGTATAGGTCAGAAGTGATGAAAAGACAATTAAATACACAAGTCTTAAGGTCATGAAAAAGCCCCTATAAATACCGTCTTCCGTAATATGAATCCAACCGTAAGTCCACAACTCTTTTCCCGGAGTCGTAAAAACATGAACGGCAAAGGTGAAAATAATAATTCCCCAAAGGGGCTTCAGCGACTTCACCATAGTCTGCACGGACAACCGGGATAAAGCATACGTAAAAGCGATAAAAGCTGCCAGAACAGCATATGAGAAAGGTTCATTTGCTAAAAAGACGGAAAAAATAAAAATCATGGTCCCCATGATTTTCATACGCGGATCCAAGCGATGGAGATAGGAGTTTCCGGGAAAGTATTGCCCTAATGTAATATCAGTCAGCATGACCGTTCCTCCTCAACGCTCGATAAATGGTATCCGTACCGTCCGACACGGTCTTGACTCTCGTCTCCACATCAAGTCCCCGCCCTTTCAAATACTGCAATACATGCGTAACAGGAGGTACATCAACCCCGGCCGCCCGTAAAATATCCCGCTCCGTTGCAAAAATGTCCGTCGGTACACCGTCAGCCGCAATTTCACCGTGATTAAGTATAATCAGGCGATTGGCCAGAGCCGCAACATCCTCCATATTATGAGACACTAAGACTACCGTAATCCCCGTTTCTTTATAACGTCGTTCAATCTGTCCGAAAATCTCCCGTCGTCCTACCGGGTCCAACCCTGCTGAAGGTTCATCAAGAATCAGGTAGCGGGGACGCATGGCAATAATTCCCGCAATGGCCACTCGTCTCATTTGCCCGCCGCTCAAGCGAAAAGGAGAGCGTTTTCCGTACGTTTCATAATCCAAACCGACAAAATCCATAGCCTCTTTTACGCGCTCTGTAACTTCCGCTTCCGAAAGACCGTAGTTTTTTGGCCCGAAAGCGATGTCGTCAGCTACCGTTTCTTCAAATAATTGATATTCCGGATACTGAAAAACCATACCTACACGTCGGCGAGCCGCAACGGCTTCCTTAGACTTACAGGACAAATCCGTGCCGTCTACATAAACTGTTCCGTCCGTAGGCTGCAATAACCCGTTTAAAAGTTGTACGAGAGTCGATTTTCCCGAACCGGTATGCCCGATAATACCGACGAACTCGCCTTCTTTTATTTCCAAGTTAATATTTTTTAATGCAAGATGCTCATTCGGCGTTTTGCGACCGTATACATGAGACACATTTTCCAGTCTTATAGACATAAAGCATCTCCCAATTCTTTCTCCGTAATGATTTGCTGCGGCAAGTCCATGCCTTTTTTGCGTAAGCCTGCGGCTATTTCCGCAGCAACGGGTACATCCAAACCGGCATTCAACAGTTCGGGAACATGCGAGAATATTTCATGCGGTTCGCCCTGGCGTTCAATAACTCCGTCATGCATGACAACAACCCGATCGGCCTGAATGGCTTCTTCCATAAAATGAGTAATCAGAACAATCGTAATACCCTGTTTATGTAACTTTAACAACGTTTCCATGACTTCCGCCCGTCCCGTAGGATCCAGCATGGCCGTCGGTTCGTCCAAGATAATACACGTCGAGTGCATGGCCAAAATACCGGCAATGGCAATTCGTTGTTTTTGTCCGCCCGACAAGAGATGAGGGGCATGCTTGACAAAGGCCGTCATGCCGACGGTCGCCAATGCTTTATCAACACGTTCTCGAATCTCCGCTGACGGCACACCCAGGTTTTCCGGACCGAAGGCCGCATCTTCTTCTACCACAGCCGCTACGATTTGATTATCAGGGTTTTGAAAAACCATGCCGACACGACGCCGAATATCCCAAATTAAATCGGCATTATCCGTACGCATCCCGTCAATTTCACAGACACCACTTGTAGGCAACAATAACGCATTGAAATGTTTTGCCAACGTCGATTTCCCCGATCCGTTTGTACCGATAACAGCTACAAATTCCCCTTCTTCTACTGTCAGAGATACATCTTTAACAGCGTAAACAAGGTCTCCGTTTTCATCTTCGTACGTATGACTTAATTTTTCGGTTTTTATCATAGGAATGGACATATTTCCAGCCTCACTTGTGTATAGCTATACTCCCCATGGAGTCACTACCGTATTATCGTCCGTCCGGTGCACTCTTCATAAGTGCCAGAACGACATATAAGATGAATGCCGTAACCCATGCCATGGTAGTCGCTCCGTGAAAACCCAAAATAGGGAACACAAAACCGCCGCAATAACAAATATACGGAAAGATAAAATAGGCACCGCTTCGCCCCGTATCATGACACCGTCTGATACCGAGAGATATTTGCGACATGACTGTAGGCACGGTAAAAAGGATCAATAAAATACCGAAGAGTGCACAAATCCATAGCTGACCCAAAATAATTCCTTCTACAATACGATTGTACAAAATAAAGGTAAACATAAATTGGGCTACAAAAAGAACGAACATACGCAAAGCAAAAGGCATTCTGCCCAAACGTCCGGTACGCACAAAATATTTTTCTTTCAAGTCCTGTGCGTTTTGAAAACCTATATACCCGCTGTTCCCCGCTCCTTCAGGTAAGGACAGTCCTTCTCTTGTACGTGTAAGCGGTGTTGAACGTTTTTGTAATTTTATTTTTTTCCCCGTAGCCATACTCTCCTCCGTATAGGACCCTACAACATGCATTTCCTTTCAATGGTATCATATTATAGAGCGGTACTCAAATTTTTGTTTTATGTGATACACTAGAGAAAAACATTGTAGGAGGTTATATTATGTCAGAATCATACATATACGAAAATCCGACAGGTTCGGAAGGCCTGTTTACTTTTAACTTCTTTTGTGAATCCGTCACGGGAGCTTTGCACACACTCATTCATGTTATGGAAGACCATGAATTAGAGGCTCCGGACAGTTTGAGTGAAATCCCCGAACGTCTGGCTCAAATAGGCATCGCCTTTTCTGAAGATTATGCTTCTCACAAATTGGACTTAGGCCGGTTTAAAGAAGATATCCTCTCTTTTTACGACCTTGCCTTTACCAGTAACGACCAACTGGCACCGCTTATTATCGGGGCTCCTGAAGAGGTCACGTATTATTATCTGGTCTATTCTCAAGGTATTAACTTGATGTTTACCAACTTACTGCAAAGTATCGTTCGCGACTTGCCTGATTCAGCCAATCCCCAGTCATTTATACAAAATATCATGCATGATTTTTATTCCCTCTCAGGTGGCCATGCCTAAGCAACACAAAAGCGGTTACATGTTAAACATGTAACCGCTTCTTTTTATATTTACAAAATAAAATGGATAAAGGCAACGACTGCTACTACAAAGCGATAGTATGCAAAGGAAGCCAAAGTAGATTTATTGAGAAATTTTAAGAACCAAAGGACGGAAATATAAGCGACGACGAAGGCCGTTACAAAACCGATGGCGATCATGGCCAAGTCACTACCGCCTAAATAAGACAGACTTTTTAATAAATCATAAAAGCAAGCGACAATCATAACGGGAACGGCAATAATAAAGGAATAATCGGCCGCAGCTTTCCGACTGATACCCAACAGGAGGCCTCCCCCCAATGTTGAGCCGGAGCGAGAAAATCCCGGCCAAAGAGCCAACATTTGAAAAGCACCTACTAAAAAGGCCTGTACAATTGTCAGTTTTTCCACATCATCACAAACTACGGGTATCCTTGCTCGTTCAGCAGCCAACATAAAGAGACCACCGACAATAAGGCCTATAATAACCGTAAAGGGAGAAAAGAGGTAGGTCTTGATAGCATGGTGTGCAAAAAATCCGACAAGCATGACCGGTACAATGCCGACGGCAACATGTGCCAACGTCAATCCCGTATCACGTCGAAACCAATTTTCTCTCTTCAAAAGATGCACGCATTTATACTGCTGCAACATGTAAATGAACTTTTCTTTATAAATGAAAAGAACCGATAAAATCGCACCTAATTGGATAAAAACTTCAAAAACGCTCGCTCTGGGACCGTCAAAACCAAGCCAATCACCGACGAGTATCATGTGCCCCGTAGAAGAAACGGGCAGGAATTCCGTAAACCCTTCGACAATGCCGAGTATGACGGCTATCATATAATCGCTCATAATCTACTCCTTACTGTCTGACATAATTAACACGTCGCTCATTATATCACAGG
The DNA here is from genome assembly GCF_000165735.1 of Megasphaera micronuciformis F0359. Classification (GTDB taxonomy): domain Bacteria; phylum Bacillota; class Negativicutes; order Veillonellales; family Megasphaeraceae; genus Megasphaera; species Megasphaera micronuciformis. Next base: position 134,443 of record NZ_GL538208.1, on the reverse strand, counting down.
GGCGGATAAAAAAAAAGCAACGCCCGAGGGCATTGCTTTTATATGTCAGTCAAGTGAAATAACATGATTAGGATTTTCTACAATAAATTTTGCATATTTAGGATCGCCGTTGTGTTCAAAGTAGAGTGTATTGCCTTCGAGCTTACCTCTCCAACTTACAATAATCGGGCATTCGCGGCTCAGTTCTTTGAGCATTGCAACGGGATTTAAATTCAGAATAGGTGCAAAGAGGAAGCCGACATTATCAATCATGACAACGCGAGCATTTAACCGCCTGATAGCGTTGGCAATAAGGTCAATGGCCTTTTCCGGACGATCAGCACGGGGAATTTCCAAGAATTCGTCATCAAACAACTCTCGGGCTTCGCAGACCTTCCATCCTTCCTGATAAGTTAAATCTCGAATAATCCGGCTTTTACCGGAACCGGGGCCGCCGATGAGAATCAGCAACTTTTCATCTTCCTGTGCAATGTACTTCCACCGCTTTAAGACTTCTGCATCTGTAACCATGAAAATCACCTTCGTTTGCTAGTATTTGATTGGTTTCATTATACTTGATTGTATCTCTTCAAGTAAAGACCTTAGGTATATTCTTTTGCGATAGCCTTTCTTTCTTTCAATCCGTATCTTCCCAGCGAATCCTGAATGTCCTTAATAGGCTTATTCGTAAGAATTATATCATTTATATAATGCTTCTCATGCTGCACCGTAAATACCAGAGATGTCTCTCTGTCATAGGGACTGTCATAGTAGTATGCATCTACAGAATCCTCGCCGTCAGGACCGGCAATAATGCGATTCGGTACTCCATAGGCAGCCAATAAGGTCGATACATGATAGCCTAAGGTAATGCCTCTGCTCGTATACGCCGAGTTGGAAAGAAGAAATACTTGCTGCACCTTACCGATTCCGTCCGATTCCACTCCGTAATCACCATAGAGCCAAAATTCGGTCTTCCCTCTTTTAATAACGGTCTGCCACATATTATATTTATCTCGCGAAAAATTACTTCCCGGCTGAAAGCCCATGAGCGTAAAATCTTCTTTAGTTAAGCCCGTACCGACGTTTACACCTTTTTGCCGCACCGTATACGGAGGCCTTGCAGGCATCATGGCAACACGACGAATCTTCCTGTCACCGACGGCAAAAACTAAATCTTCCCATTCGGACAGAGAAGAGTACACAAAATAATATACATTGGCATCCGTGTCTCGCAACAACCGGTCGGGACGACCGAAGCGGCGAATCAGAATTTCCACAGGTGTTCCGATTGTCAAATCATCACCTATAATAACGGAGTCGCCCTTCGTTAAATATACAGACTCTACACCTGTTTGTATACGATTTTTATCAATATTGTTTTCTTTTAAAGCCGGTGCCACAGGCTTTCTCAAGATAACGCGCATAGCCAAGTCTTCTTTTTCATAAGTCAGCTTCAATAAATGCGTCGTTTCCGTTCTCTTTTGCGGATAACCGTATATTTTCAATACTTCTTCAAGACCGGTTCCCTTATGCAGCTTGCCGACAGCAAACGCGCCGTCTTTCAAAGGACTCAGCGGAACCGCTTCTATTCCTTCCGGCAAAGTGGCCTTCTCATACGGTCTTGTTTCATATACCGGTAAATCTCCGTTTTTTAAAGCGTCTTCCAAGGCCTTTACTTTGTAATTTGTTTCCTTTTCCTGCTCTGCCTTTGTAGTTTTTGACTCTTTCACATCTACATCACTTAAAAGGCGAACAGGTATTTTTTCCGACTTTACATTATCTGCATCTGCCGCTGAAGCTGCAACCGGCAGGGACATAAGCATGCACAAAGCGGCAAGTAAGGAGTAAAATCTTTTCATAATATCTCCTTTTCGTATGTAAAAAGCACCTCCTGAGACAATTCAGAAGGTGCCGGGCATATTATTTCTGTTCGGGACGACTCAAGGGGAACAAGAGCACGTCGCGAATCGACGGACTGTTTGTAAGGAACATGACCAATCTGTCGATGCCGATACCTAAACCGCCGGCAGGCGGCATACCGTATTCAAGTGCACGGCAGTAATCTTCGTCCATTTGGTGGGCTTCGTCATCGCCGTGAGCTCGTTCTTCCATTTGTTTAATAAAGCGATCCCGCTGATCGAGAGGATCATTCAATTCGGAGAACCCGTTAGCCAATTCACGGCCATAAATAAAGGCTTCGAATCGATGGGTCAACAAAGGATTGGACGCATCTTGTTTCGTAAGGGGCGAAATTTCCAAAGGATGCCCCGTAATCACGGTCGGTTGAATAAGGTTTTCTTCAACATAGTCTTCAAAGCAAGCATTAATAATCTTGCCGATTCCGTCGTATTCTCCGTATTCAACATGGAGTTCATCGGCAATTTTACGAGCTTCTTCGACGGTCTCAACCTTAGAGAAGTCTTTGCCTGTGTATTTTTCCACAGCTTCAATCATGGTCATGCGATTCCACGGAGCCGCCAATTCTATTTCTTTATCAATGTACGTAATTTTCGTTGTGCCGTACAATTTCAGAGCTAATTCAGATACGAGTTCTTCCGTAATGCGAATAACATCTTCCAAATCACCGAAGGCCTGGTACAGTTCAACAGTAGTAAATTCCGGATTATGCCGTGTGTCAATCCCTTCATTGCGGAAGCAGCGGTTCATTTCATAAACACGTTCTAAGCCGCCTACAAGCAATCTCTTTAAATGCAACTCCGGAGCAATACGCAGGAAAATGTCCATATCCAAAGCGTTGTGGTGTGTCACAAAGGGACGAGCCGCCGCACCGCCGGCAATATTATGCAACATGGGCGTTTCCACTTCCAAGAAGTTACGTGCATCCAGATACTCGCGAATGCCTTTAATAATACGGGATCGCATAATAAAGGTGTTTTTGACTTCCGGATTGACAATAAGATCCAGATAACGTTGACGATATCTCGTTTCCTTATCTGTCAGGCCGTGAAACTTTTCCGGCAAAGGACGCAGAGACTTGGACAAGAGCGTCCAAGTAACTACGCGCACCGTTGTTTCCCCCGTATGCGTTGTAAAAACATCCCCTTCAACACCGACAATATCCCCGATATCGAGAAGTTTAAAAAGCTCGTATGAAGCTTCACCGACTACGTCTTTACGAAAGTATAACTGTACTTCCCCGCTTATATCGCGCAAGACACAAAAAGCAGTTTTGCCGTGGCGGCGCAAAGCCATGAGTCGCCCTGCCAGACTGACCGTCGTGCCGTCCTTTTCTAACGCTTCCGCACGGTCTTTAATGTCTTGTGCATGATGGGTCCAATTATATTTTTGACCGAAAGGATATACGCCGGCATCTGCAAACTGTTGCATCTTTTCGCGGCGAATCACCATTTGGTCATTTAATTTTTCTTCTTCAATATGCGGTACTGCTTTTTTTTCCTGGTCAGACATACTTATCCTCCTCGACTCTAGCCTTCAAAGGGCAAAATCTTATATTGTACTTCACCGGCCGGAGCCTTTACAGATACGATAACGGGATTTTCTTTATCCACATTTTGACCCAAAATTGCAGCTCCCACAGGGCTTTCATTAGAGATTCGGTTGTTGAACGGATCCGCTTCAGCTGTACCCACGACGGTATATTCAAAGCGTTCTTTCGTTTCCACATCTTCCAAAATCACCTTGGAGCCCAGACGAACTTTGGCTACATCATCAGTTGATTCTTCAATAATTTTGGCTGTTCTGATTTTATTTTCCAATTCAACAATGCGGCCTTCAATAAACGCCTGTTCATTTTTGGCATCATCGTATTCGGAGTTTTCGCTCAAGTCACCTAAAGCGATTGCTTCTTTAATTCGTTGAGAAACGGCAATACGACGAACCGATTTAAGTTCGTTCAATTCTTCTTTTAGTTTTTCGAGCCCGTCGGCTGTAATCAGTGTTTCGTTAGACATGAATATGAATGCTCCTTTTGCCCATAGATTGCAAACAGGAATAGCAGTCCTGTCGGACTCTATTCCTGAGTAAATTAACAAGTACGCAAGTACATTTAATTATATTCTTCCCTATCGTCAATGTCAAACAAAGGCATGTAAAAGCTCACCTTTACACCGTGCATTTTGCCACCTCGGAGATGACCTGTCTAAACTCTTCAACTGTTGAGGTTCGGTTAATTCGCTCACGCAATGCCGCTGAGCCGAAAAGCCCCTTGGTATACCAGGAGGCATGAGAACGCATTTCTCTAAGAGCAATATGAGCCCCTTTAAAGCGAATAAGACTTTCAAAGTGTTCTAAAAGCACTGCATAACGGTCTGCCGCCGACGGCTTTTGTACAGTTCTTCCGGACAGATAATCACGAACTTCCTCAAAAATCCACGGATTTCCTTGAGCGCCACGTCCGATCATGACGGCAGTACAACCCGTTTCCTCAAACATGCGCGCACACGAAGGACCATCCGTAATATCACCGTTACCTATAACAGGAATAGACACGGCTTTGACGACAGCGGCAATTTTTTCCAAGTCCGCACGACCGCTGTAAAATTGCTCTCGCGTTCGTCCGTGAACAGCAAGAGCCGCTGCCCCTGCCGCTTCACATCGACGGGCCAACTCGGGTGCAACGAATTCGATGTCATCCCAACCGGTACGCATTTTTACGGTAACGGGGACCGACACGGCCTTAACAACGGCACTCACTACTTTTTCCGCCAGAGGAAGATTCTTCATCAGAGCCGATCCTTCGCCGTTCTGAACAACCTTTCGTACAGGGCAGCCCATATTGATATCTATGATATCGGCGCCGTACTCTTGTGCAACCTTAGCCGCTCGGGCCATAATTTCCGGCTCCGCCCCGAAAAGCTGCATTGACAAAGGATGTTCGTTTTTATGGACAGTCAACATTTCACGTGTATGCTTATTACCATATACCAAGCCTTTAGCACTGACCATTTCCGCACAAACCAGAGCCGCACCGTGTTTTCGAGCAATCATCCGATACGGCAGGTCGCAGACACCGGCCATAGGAGCCAGTATTAAGGGCGACTCTATTTCTACCGAGCCGAAACGTACAGGCCTATCGATTGCGTTCATAAATAATCCTGAGACCTTCTAATGTCAACATAGGTTCAACTACATCAATAGCCTTTGTAGCCGGTGCAATGACGACTGCCAGTCCGCCGGTTGCTACGACACGAGCAGACATGTCCAACTCTCGACGCATACGGGAAACAATGCCTTCTACCTGTCCCACAAAGCCGTAAAAAACACCGGCTTGCATGCTTTCAATCGTATTTCTGCAAATAACCGAATCGGTGCGTTTTAATTCAATACGCGGTAATTTAGCCGTTCTTTGTACAAGCGCCTCCGTGGATATGCCGATACCCGGACAGATGGAGCCGCCCAAATACACCCCTTTGGCATCGACGGCACAAAAAGTCGTGGCCGTACCGAAATCTACAATAATAACGGGGCCGCCATACTTTTCATAAGCAGCCACGGCATTGACAATACGATCGGCTCCGACTTCACGGGGATTATCGTATCGGATATCCATACCCGTCTTTACACCCGGCCCGATAAGCAGAGGTGAAAGGCCGAAATAACGTTGACACATTCTTTCCAACGTAGGCACGACAGGCGGCACGACAGATGAAATAATGATTGCGTTAATATCGTCAGCTCGCAAATCGTTTAAATAAAAAAGTTCACGAATCAGCACGCCGTATTCGTCCGTCGTTCTTTGACGATCCGTCGATATACGCCAATGGTCCAGAAGTTCCGTGTCCTTATACACTCCGAGGACTATATTCGTATTGCCCACATCAATAACCAATAACATCGTTATCATACTCCTATATGAATCTGTATTTTCCCTTTATGATAACAAAGTTAAGACCCCTTGAACAGCCTTTAGTACAAATTGATCCCCGCTTTTTTCAAGATGCGGACAGCTCTTCTCCCCGCCGTTACGGCTAAAACCAGTTTAATAATGTCAAAGACAATAAAAGGAGCTGCACAGGCTGCAAAAGCCTTGCTGACGGGAATGGCTTTACCCAAAAGGAAATTATACTCTGCCCAGAAGCCTGTAACGCCGAGAAAATATACAACTGCCAAGGATAGGATATTACACAAAATGGCCGGTATAAGCCGCATATTGTTAGTCAGCCCGCATACATATGCATGAATAAAAAAGCCAATAAAAAAACCGACAAGCGGTCCGAGCAAAGAGGTAAGTCCTCCATGTGCCATGGCAAAAACCGGTAGTCCGAAGGCTCCCAATAACTCCCAAACTACAATAGATAAGACTCCTCTCTTCGGCCCTAAGACGACTCCGGCCAGCGTGACGGCAAAAATCTGCATCGTGTGCGGTACCGGGCCGATAAGTAAAGACATTTGTGAAAATACGGTGACGAGTGCCGCAAAAACAGCGACACCCGTCATCTTTTGAATAGACATAAAAAAAACCTCCTGACTGATATATATGCTTATCTTATCAGTTGGAGGTCTTATGGTCAACTTTATTTTTATTCAATATGGTTGACGATTATTTTTTGGGGCGGATCCGAACGTCACCGGCTACAATCCGTACGGGGCCGTCAGGCCCGACGACGATTAAATTACCGTCATCATCTATATCTACCGCCTTACCGTAAGTTACTCCTTGTGTTTTTACTATTTCCACGTCTTGATTCAATGTAACGGACAGGCTGCGCCATTCATCAAGAATACAGGAAAATCCTTCATGCTTGGCCATTTCATAATAGCGTTCCAGTTCTTCCATAACAGCTTGCCACAATTCGTTACGCCCTACCGTCACGCCTTCGATGAGGAAACTGGTTGCTTTATCCTGAAGGTCCGCCGGCAACTCGTCACGGGTAAAAGACGTATTAATCCCCATACCCGTAACAACATAATTAACCTTCTCCATCGTAGCACTGAGCTCTGTCAAAATGCCGACAAGTTTTTTACCGTCTACTAATATATCGTTCGGCCATTTTATGACACACTTCTCAAGACCGAAGGATCTGAATACACGTGTCAGGGCAACGGCTGTAAGCAGTGTCATTTTTGATACTTCCACAGGCGGGAAATCAGGGCGTAAAATAACGGAAAACCAGATTCCCTTGGCATAAGGGGAAAAGAAAGAACGGTCCAACCGACCTTTACCGCCGGTTTGTTCCTCTGAAATAACAACGGTTCCCTCCACAGCCCCCTTGTGAGCCAAGTCCTTAGCCACCGTATTAGTCGATGCTGTCCGTTCTTCATAGACGACATTCTTACCTATATACGCGGTGTGTACCTTTTTCGATACCGCTTCCGGGTCAAGCAGGTCGGGTACGCCTGTAAGGCAATAACCCTTTTTCGTATACGAATCAATAGTATACCCTTTTTCACGGAGCATACAAATATGCTTCCAAACAGCTGTCCTCGTTATTCCCAACTCTTCAGATAAACGTTGTCCCGAAATGAATTCACCACGATGGGCCAACAAATATGACAGTATACTCTGACGCATATGTAAACTCCTTTCATTTACACAGATATTTCAGACTTTTCTTGTAAAAACACGCCCTACCGTATGCAGGGCGTGTTCTCTTTTATTCTTTATCCGGCTTTTCTTCCGTAGCCGTAGTTTCTTCCGTAGAAGACACTGACAAGTCATTACCCCACGGGCTGATATGCGTTTCTTCCTTGTCGGTAACAACCGTTTCAGCAACCGTTTCCGTTGTTTCTACTTGTTCAGCCTTTTGAGCTTCATTTTTTTTCTTTTCGGCACGTTCTTCAGGACTTTCCAAAGCCCCGTACTTAATCAGGTTTTCAACCTGTTTATGGTTAATCGTTTCCACTTCCATAAGAGCTGCCGCCATATGATTCAATGCATCCCGATGTTCTTCCAACATGCGAATAACATCGTCATAAGCCGTAGTAACAAGGTCATGCATTTCCTTGTCAATCAACTCTGCAACGCCTTCACCATAGTTACGTTCATGGCCGAGGCTCTTGCCGAGGAATACCTGGTCCTGCTGTTCGCCGAATACCATAGGGCCGAGCTTGGGACTCATGCCGAGCCGAGTAATCATTTGACGAACAATATGCGTTACATTCTGTAGATCTCCGGAAGCGCCGCTACTGATTTCGTTGAAAACAATCTGTTCAGCCGCACGCCCGCCTAAAGCGACACGAATCTGAGCCAAGTAGTAAGATTTGGTTTCATACGAACGATCTTCATCGGGAAGCATCATCGTATAACCGCCAGCCCGACCGCGCGGAATAATGGTTACTTTATGAACCGGGTCCGCTTCGGGCAACAAGTAAGCCACCAATGCATGGCCCGATTCATGAACGGCCGTAAGCCTCTTTTCCTTTTCGCTGATAACATGACTGCGCCGTTCGGGACCGAAGGCCACCTTTTCACTGGCTTCTTCAAGTTCCGCCATAGTGATAATCTTTTTATCCGCACGAGCCGCCAATAAGGCCGCTTCATTCAAAAGATTGCTCAAGTCGGCACCGGTAAACCCGGGAGTTTTCTTGGCAATGGTCTTTAAATCCACATCCTTGCTCAAGGGCTTACCCTTGGCATGAACATTCAATATAGCCACGCGACCGCGCAAATCGGGACGATCCACCGTAATCTGACGGTCAAAACGGCCGGGACGAAGCAGGGCCGGATCGAGAATATCCGGTCGGTTTGTTGCCGCAATCGTAATAATGCCTTCATTAGCCCCGAAGCCGTCCATTTCAACCAGTAACTGATTCAACGTCTGTTCCCGTTCATCATGACCGCCGCCGAGACCGGCACCGCGCTGACGACCGACAGCATCGATTTCGTCAATAAAGATAATACAAGGTGCATTCTTTTTCGCCTGTGCAAAGAGGTCACGTACACGTGATGCACCGACGCCGACAAACATTTCCACAAAATCGGACCCGCTGATGCTGAAAAAGGGTACGCCCGCTTCCCCGGCAACAGCTCTGGCCAGTAAGGTTTTACCTGTACCGGGAGGGCCGAAAAGAAGTACGCCCTTGGGAATTTTGGCTCCAATGGCATTGTATTTAGCAGGGTTACGTAAAAACTCTACGATTTCCGATAACTCTTCTTTAGCTTCATCTGCTCCCGCCACATCTTTAAACGACACCTTTACCTTACCTTCACCATGCATTTTGGCATGACTCTTTCCGAAGTTCATCACTCGGCTTCCGCCACCTTGCGTCTGCTGCATGAAGAAGAAAAATACGACGACAAGAATCAAAACAGGCACAATAGATGCCAGAGCACTCATCCACCACGACGGTTGTTCGGGCGGTTTAGCCACTACATTGACATCCGAATCTTTCAGAGCCGGCATCAATGCCGCATCCGTAGGTGCGTATGTAGTAAACGAAGAGCCGTCTTTCAGCTGCCCCGTAATCGAATGATCTGCTGTAATTTGTACTGAATCAACCTTTTTCTGCTGTACTTGCGTCAAAAAATTTGTATATGTAATTTCGGACTTATCCGTTTTATTGCCAATAAACGAGTCGACAACCGTAACTGCTACGATAATCACCAGTAAATATAAGGCGACATTTCGAACAAATTTACTCAAAATATTGCTCCTTTCTTCTTTCTTTTCTTTTGTATAGCAAAACTGTATACATTTTTATATTACCATAATTATGCCTATATCACAATATCTAAGCCTTATAAACCGATTCCTTTAAAATCCCTACATAAGGAATGTTCCGATACCGGCCTGCATAGTCAAGACCGTAACCGACTACAAAAGCATCGGGAATTTCAAAACCGTTATAATCGACGTGTACATCCGCCCGACGACGGGACGGCTTGTTGAGGATGGTTGCAATCCTGACAGACGCTGCACCGCGATCTTCCAAGATAGGTTTAAGTCGGCTTAATGTTGTCCCCGTATCAATAATATCCTCAATAATTAGAATATCCTTGCCCTTGGCATCCGTATCCAAATCTTTACGAATTTTTACAAATCCGCTCGAATCGGTAGAATCACCGTAACTGGAGCAAACCATAAAATCGTATTCGACAGGAAGCTTGATTTCTCTGGCCAAGTCGGCAAAAAAAAGTCACGGCTCCTTTTAAAATACATACGAGAAGCAAGCTTTTACCTTCATAGTCTTTCGTAATCTGTTCTCCCAATTCCCGTACGCGGGCTGCGAGTTCTTCTTGTGTAAACAACACTTTCTCCAAATCCTTATGCATGTATATCTCCTTCCGTAACGGCGCCTACGGCCACTCCCTTTCTCAGTCTCAGCGGGGCGGCCCAATCAGCATCACCGAATATCCACAATACCTCGTTGTCCTTGCACAATAACGGCAACTTCCCGCGGCAATCGACAGGTATTTTTTTTTCAATGAAATACTTTTTTAATGATTTATGATACCGTTCTCTTATAAAAACCACGTCACCGCCGCGACGGCATCTCCAGATCAGCGGTTGCGACTCACTCGGGCGGGGAATGAAAAACTCATTTTCCTTAAGTTCGTCGTCACTTTCTTTTACAAGTCTTACTGTAAGAATTAGATTGTTTCGTACATACGTACCGGGGCCTTTAATGAAAACCTCTTCTCTATCGGTTGTAAATAAGGTTGCCTTTCTTGCAACACCCCGGGTAAAGCACAATCCCCGTCCCCGCCGGTAAACGATCAAATCCTTGAATCGCACTTGCTTACCCGATGTTGCCCGGCACAGGCCTAATATCCGTTCGACAGCCGCAAAGTCAGGTGCGTATATATCTTTCGTCATCTCTTGTACCGCCAGTCTTACCACGCGGCGCTGCAAGGCCTCATGCAAGTCTGTCAAAATAGGAATATCCAGGTAAAATCCCCGCTCGTTTCGACGTTCTGCAAGTTTCAACTGTTTTACAGCTTCGTTTTCCATGTACATATTTTCCTGTCGGCTGATAGATGCAAAACGGTTTAAAGCTGCCGTTACTTGAGGATTGATATTCTTTAACAAAGGCATGATATCATGACGAATACGATTCCGTAAGTATTCTCTCGACTCGTTGCTTTCATCAACACGCCAGGGCAAATTCACCTCATTTAGGGCAGTCAATATGTCTTGACGCGGCACGCACAACAGGGGACGAATAATCAGGCCGTTTTTGGCTTTCATAGCCCCGGCTCCGCTCACGCCGCCGCCCCGCAGCAAGTGCATCAATACCGTTTCGGCCTGGTCGTCCTCATGATGGCCTACGGCAATTCTCACTGCCCCCGTTTTCTCGGCCAACTCGGAAAAGAAAGCATAGCGTTCGTTACGTCCCGCCGTTTCAATTGACAGCCCTTGCTTTTCGGCAATAGCCGCCGCATCGATACGACGACAATAAAATTCAGCCCCCACAGCCCGAGCTTGCGACTCGACAAAAACTTCCTCTTCAAAGGCCGCCGCACGCAATCCGTGGTTTACGTAAGCCGCAACAAGGTGCAAAGACCATCGGTCTTGCAAAGCGGCTAATATATGTAAAAGGGCTATGGAGTCAGGTCCTCCCGATACGGCAACGATAACCGTATCTTGCCGGTCAAGTAAGTTTTCTTTTTTACAAAAGGATTCTACCTTACGGATCAAATCGTCCATCATTGCGGTTTATAAATACGGCATGAATCATAAAAGGCCTGTTTATAGAAAACACCCTCCAATAAATCTCTTTCACTTACCGTAATTTCGTCTATATCATAATAAGTCATATACGACTCGGCAATAGTCAGGCCTGCCAAAATAATGGTACTCCGCTGTGATGCCAGGCCGGGCACACACTTTCGTTCTTCATCGCTCATATTGGCCAGACGCCGCAACCATTCACTCACCTTGTCACGGCTAAGAACATATCCGTCCGTAACAGCCGGGTCGTATATTTCCAGGCGGGCATCCATAGCAGCCAAGGAGGTCAAGGTTCCGCCTACGCCAATCAGAGTTTCAGGCTTAACAGGTTGCCTTAACCAGGCAGAATCACATTTATGTCGGATCTCCTGCAAGCCTTCAGCGGTGCTCCCGCCCGTCTCTATCAAGCGTACAGCCCCTAAAGGATAGCTGTGAGACCATGAAACTTCACAGTCTTTCCCCAAGACCGTTTCCGTACTGCCGCCACCGATGTCCAATACGGCAACGGTCGTATTATCGGATACGTGGGAGGTAGCCCCGACAAAACTCAAAGCTCCTTCTTCCTGTCCCGACACAATACGACAATGCCAACCGAAGCGCCAGCGTACTTCTGCCAAAAAAGCCTGCCCGTCTTTAGCTTCCCTCACAGCCGACGTGGCGACGGCACAAACGGGAATTCCCTGTAAGTTATGATTCCACTCCTCCATAACAGCCAAAGAGTTCGCAATTCCGTCAGACCATAAATGCCCCGTTTCAGCCAAACCTATGGCCAATCGCGTCGTAGCCATTCGTTTCGGATAAAATCGCCATTGTCCGTCGGATAAGAGTCCCTGCATAAGCCGCAAAGAGTTGGACCCGATGTCAACAACAGCATACTCCGTCTCAGTCATAATGCATAAGTCTCCTGTCTCTTAAGAAAACAAAAAGAGCATTCCTTAAAGGAACACTCCCGTTGTCCGACATTCCACCGGTCTCAGTCGGCACGGCGTGCACCGCGTCCGCCCCGTTTGGAATCGGTATTCCGTTTTAAATCCATCAGCCGTTCATCACTTTCCTTTAAGAATCGGCTTAACCGATCTTCAAAGGAGGACGGTCCTCCGGTGCGGCGTTGTGTATCGAATTTCCGCTCACGAAACTCGGGCTTGGGTCGAAACTCTTTGCGTTCCGATTGAGCGTTTTTTTCGCCACCCGCCTGAGCTTGTTTAATAGACAGTCCGATTTTTCCTCTGTCGTCAACGTTCAATACTTTTACAGTCGTCTTATCGCCGACCTTTAAAAAATCATGTACGTTTTTTACATATTCATTCGCTACTTCCGATATATGCACAAGACCCACTTTTTTATCGGGCAGCTCAACGAAGGCGCCGAATGCGGTGATTCCCGTAACAATACCTTCCAGCACATTTCCTGCTTCAATTGCCATGCTGTAACTTGTCCTCCTTAGGCATATAAATGCCGAGCATTTATTGTCATTATACCTATTGGACGAAAAAAATTCAATTAATAATTTATATATACCCTTACAATATCTATTGTTTATACGGTATTTCACCGGGCTTAACAAGACCGAATTGTTTTCTCGCCCTATTAATTAATTCATCCGGGTCTATAAGCTTGGACTTTTTGTCCGTCAGCTCATGATTTTCTTCAGTCAGTTCCTGTTCCTGTTGAATTGTCACCTGCATATCCCTATGTATTTCCCACAACAAATAAAGGCGGTTCAGGATAAATATGCCGCCAAAGATTAAAATAGCTATAATAATCTTTTTATATAAGGATGTCCCCGTTTTTTTGCGTCGCCGCACTTTCCTGCGCCTTCTTTGTTCTTGTGCCATAGTCAGGCTCCTTTTACCGCTTATACCGTACAATATTTTCAGTATATCACGTATATAAGGTAAGATAAAGAATCCGGACCGTCATTTAAGCCGCTTTTTCTCAGTCTCCACTTCTCACTCGCGACAACACGGTCTATAATAGACATAAACAGATACTGGCAGTGTAGAATGATTGCCGTATACCGAATTACGGAATTCATGCCTGCGGGAAAGGACTTTCATTATGACTTATTCACCCATTACGCCTGAAGTCAAAGACAAGCTGATATCTCTTTTGGGGCGGGAAAATGTCATTACGGACACAGAAAAGATGCAACCTTATGCACACGACGAGGTAACGGACCCGGCTTATCATCATCTGCCGGAGGTCGTCGTTACTCCCGAGACGACTGAGCAGACAGCTGCCGTCGTACGTTTGGCCAACCAATACCGTTTTCCTGTCGTTCCCCGTGGAGCCGGTACCGGTCTTGCTTGCGGAGCCGTCCCCATTTACGGCGGCCTGGTCTTATCGTTGGAAAAGATGAATCATATTCTGGAAATCAATGATACTGCCATGTACGCCGTTGTAGAGGCCGGGGTCCGTACGGCTGATTTACAAGAAGCGGCTATGAAGCATAACCTTTTTTATGCCGGCGATCCGTGTAGCGGCGACTCGTGCCAAATAGGCGGCAATATAGCTACCAATGCGGGCGGAAACAAGGCTGTAAAATACGGTACGACACGTCATCAAATTTATGACATTACAGTTGTGAATCCCCTCGGCGAAATCGTCCGTTTAGGCACTCGACTCAAAAAACAGTCTACCGGTTATATGTTGGACGGTCTCATCATCGGCTCTGAAGGTACACTGGGTATCATTACAAACGCAACAGTCAAACTGCTCCCCCTTTTACCGTATAAAGTCGATATTCTGGCTGTCTTCGAAACGGCGGAAACCGCTATCAATGCCGTCTCGGATATACTGCGCAACAACTTGACACCTACATGTATAGAGTTTATGGATACCGCTACGCTGCATTCTGTCGAAAAATTTTTGAACATGTCTTTACCCGGCAGCAACGGCAATCATTTAATCATAGAAATAGAAGGAGAAACGGAAGATGACGTAGACGATAAAACAGTCCGTTTAGACGAACTGTGCACAAAGCATGGTGCCGTAGACGTCCTGGTAGCCGACTCCAAACGTATATGGAAAGCCCGTAAAGCTTTTGCCGAGGCCGTCCGAGCCGAAACGCTTATTGTCTGCAAAGAGGATATTGTCGTTCCCGTCCACAAGGAACCGGAATTGTTGACTTTTATAGCCGCTCAATCTGCCAAATACTCCTTGATAACACGAATTGCCGCCCATGCAGGCGACGGTAATATTCATTTGAATATTTTAAAAAATGACAACTTATCCTACGAGGAATGGAAATCACGGACGGACAGAAACCAACAAGAGCTCTATTCCTTCGTTTACAGTGTCGGCGGCCGATTATCGGGTGAACACGGCATCGGCTACAAACGTCGAGACTTAATGGAAGAATTCACAGCCCCTGTCGAACTATCCATGATGCGAGCCGTCAAGAAGGCCTTGGACCCGAATAACATTCTGAATCCGGGCAAAATCTTTACCTTCCCGACACCTTAGATATTGATTTTTCTAACGGCTGAACGTATAATATAGACATAAATGAATATATAACCTATCTTCAGGGCAGGGTGAAATTCCCGATCGGCGGTACAGTCCGCAAGCGCAAGCAGATTCGGTGTGATTCCGAAACCGACAGTATAGTCTGGATGAGAGAAGATATGTACTTTACGCACATAATTCGCCCTGATTCCGTTTGGAATCAGGGCTTTTTAATAGGAGGTTTTCTATAATGACACAGCAAAAATACGAGTACAATACTATAGAAGAGGCTTTGGAAGAACTTCGCGCAGGACATATGATTATCGTCTCTGACGATCCGGACCGGGAAAATGAAGGCGATCTCATCTGTGCCGCACAATTTTGTACAACGGAAAACATGAATTTCATGGCCAGCCGCGGCAAAGGACTTATCTGTATGCCCGTCAGCCGTGAATATGCCCGCAAGTTAAACCTTCCGCCTATGGTAGCACAAAACACGGATAATCATGAAACAGCTTTCACCGTCTCTATCGACCATATCGACACGACAACGGGCATTTCCGCAGTCGAACGTGCTTACACGGCTCGTAAACTGGTAGACGAAAACACGCGTCCCGAAGATTTCCGCCGTCCCGGTCACATGTTCCCCCTCATTGCCAAAAAAGGCGGAGTCTTGACACGTAACGGCCATACAGAGGCAACCGTCGATTTAATGCGTCTGGCAGGGTTGGAGCAAGCCGGCCTGTGCTGTGAAATTATGGCCGATGACGGTACTATGTTGCGGACTCCCGGTTTATGGGAAATGGCTAAAGAATACGGTCTCAAGTTTATTACTATTAAAGATTTGCAAAACTATTGCCGTCGTCATGATAAGCATGTCGTTCGTGAAGCGGAAGCCAAGATGCCCACAAAATACGGCGATTTTCGTATTTACGGTTATATCAACGATTTAACGGGCGAACATCATGTAGCCCTGGTCAAAGGAGATATCGGTGACGGCAAGAACCTCCTTGTTCGTGTCCACTCCGAATGTCTGACCGGCGATGTTTTCGGCTCTTGTCGTTGTGACTGCGGTGAACAATTGGCTACAGCCATGACACAAATCAACAAAGAAGGGCGCGGGATACTCCTGTACATGCGACAGGAAGGTCGCGGTATCGGATTAATTAATAAATTAAAAGCCTATGCTCTCCAGGAACAGGGGTACGATACGGTAGAAGCCAACGAAAAATTGGGCTTTGCTCCCGACTTACGCGAATATTGGACAGGCGCTCAGATTTTACAGGATTTAGGTGTTAAAGAACTCCGCCTGTTGACCAATAACCCCGACAAGATTTACGGTCTTGAAGAATTCGGTTTGGCTATTACGGAACGCGTTCCTATTGAAATGGCACCGCACGAACACGACGAATTCTATTTAGAAACGAAAAAGCACAAGCTGGGTCACATTCTCCCCCACCTTCAATAGCATAATTGAAAAGGCCCTGCCACGGCAGGACCTTTTTTTATTGCAGCAAGGTAAACGCATCCTTATGATATTCAATTAATCCGTCTTTTTGCATCCTACTGAGCTCTGCCGACATGGCACTGCGATCTACGGATAAAAAGTCAGCCAGCTGTTGGCGATTAAATTCAATAGTAAAGGAAGAGCTACCTAGGCGTCGGGCCTCATCAGACAGATATGCCATCAGCTTTTGACGAGTCGACCGTTGCGAAATATAACGAATTTTTTTCGTTAAAAGAATATTCTTTCCCGCCAATAAGCCCATTACATTTCGCAATACACGCCGAGCCTCTGCAGGTAAAGATGTATCAGATCTCATCAATGAATCGATACTCAAAAAAAGAATGTCACCTTCTTCAACGACAACCACATCCACAATAGCTTGTGCCGACGGTAAGGCCGCAAAGGCTTCGCCGAAGAGTTGTCCCTTTTGAACGAGCGTCAAAATATTACGATTTCCCCAGTAATCTTCTTGAACGATATGACAACTTCCGGATAAGACAATACTGATAGTATTTATGTCATCGCCTGCATAAAAAACGAAATTGCCTTTGTCAAAATGTCGTTTACGAGCACCCATAGACTGCAATAAAGATCCTATGGATGTTTCTTCAACGCCCTTAAAGAGATCCGTATTTTTTAAAAGCGAAATGTATTCTTCCATGTTGTCACCTCAGTTATATTTCCAACAGACTCGGTACGTTTATTCTACTATACTATGTCCAGAAATAAAACAGATCTTTAAGGAGGCACGTCATGGAAACACAAATATTTATGAATCCGGCAGGTGGCCGAATGATGAGATCTCTTCAAGATAACGAAAATATCTCGCATCTTTCATACTGGCCCATTCAGTTGAAATTGGTACCTGAAGAATCACCGGCTTTCAACGGGGCGGACTTACTCATTGCTGCTGATTGCACAGCTTATGCCTATGC
This sequence comes from Megasphaera micronuciformis F0359, assembly GCF_000165735.1. Taxonomy (GTDB): domain Bacteria; phylum Bacillota; class Negativicutes; order Veillonellales; family Megasphaeraceae; genus Megasphaera; species Megasphaera micronuciformis. The sequence continues at coordinate 116,981 of NZ_GL538208.1, read as the reverse complement.
CGATTTCGGTAAAGATTTTATAAAGGACAAGACTCTTATCATTACCTGTCCTAAACTGAATGATGATAACGCTATGGAAAAACTGACGAATATTTTAAAAAATAATGACATTCACTCGGTAAACGTCATCCGTATGAGTGTTCCCTGCTGTCAACGTTTAGAAAAAACAGTTGAACAAGCCGTCGCAACCTCTCAAAAAATGTTTTCAGTTAAGACATGTGTCATTACTCCGAACGGATCCGTTCAATAACCATATACCAAAAGGAGCTTCGCATTAGCGAAGCTCCTTTTTTTCAGATATTCCATTCTTCTTTCAAGGTAGAAAGACACAAGAAGGTTTGAGTCATTGTTACCGTCGGAATTTCGTTCAACTCTCTCATAATGAACTGTTCCAACTCATCAGGTGTCTTAACCAGAACTTTCAATATGTAATCGAAAGCTCCTACAATGTGGTGACATTCCAAAACCTCGTCAAAGGTTAAAATACGCTTTCTGAACTCGTCATCTGTCGAAGTACGCTCTACAGTAACCATAATAAACGCAGTTACATTATACCCCGTCTTGCGACGACTTAATTTAACACCGTATCCTTCAATTATTCCGTTGTGTTCCATCTTACGTATTCTTTCGGCCACAGCCGGAATTGACAATCCTACGACCTTACTGATATCCGTCGCCGAAACCTTACCGTTTTTTTTCAGCAACTCCAAAATATTCTCATCAATATGATCCATATGCCTACCGCCCTTTGTGAAATATTTCGTATACTTTATTCCATTATCTTATAAAATGAAAAAAAAGTAAATACAAAATGCAAAAATCTTATGTTTTCACCCGATTTCCATAACCGAAAAAAGGTTAGGGCATTAGCTTAAAATCACTGTTTAAGTCGGAAAAATGAGACTTAAATCCGTCTGTCATGTATATCTTTCCATCAGTTGTCGTAATCATGGCTTCCACACCGTTTACGGAATGAGCAAATTCCATTCCCCGTTCAGGCCCAAGGACAAACAAAATGGTCGTCAGCATATCCCCCAACATCCCGCCATGTTCAATGGACGAATCTACCAGAACGGAATCACTCATCACACCGCTACGAGCCGGTCGACCTGTTTTAGGATCGAAAATATGATGGTACCGCACACCGTTTTCTTCAAAAAATCGTTCATAGTCTCCCGACGTGGAAATATTTTCATTACTTACGGCTACAATACCCAAGTATGTGTCTTTATCATCATTACGCGGATGCTTAATGCCGATGCGCCAGGGGCCGCCTTTAGCGTTGGAACCTAAGGCATACATGGAACTGGCACCGAGATTAATCAAACCGTTTTCAATATGATGTTTGGCAAAAATAGCCCGTACTTCATCAACGGCATAGCCTTTGGCAATGCCGCCCAAATCAATACTCATACCCGCTTTGGCAAGTTTCACACTGTGATCTTCAGGCCGCAGCAGTATATCCTTATAGTTAACAAGGCTTTCGGCAGCTGCAATTTCCTCATCCGAAGGAATCCGCTGATTATCCGTCCCGATTCCCCACAAGTCCGTTATGACTCCTGTGGTAATATCCCAAGCACCTTGTGATTTTTCAGAGTAAGTTTTTGCAAAATCAATCATTTCATACACGGCAGGATCCACTTGTACATAGTCCTTTCCCGCCGCCGCTTTCAATTTCCCCAAATCGCTATCCGGACGCTGTGCACTGGCCAGCCGGTCCAATTCCTGGATTCGGGCAAAACTTTCCTCAACCGCTTCCTTTGCTTCCGGTCCCGTCGCCTTTAAGGATATCGTCGTATCCATGGCTACTCCGTTCTTATCGTAAGACTGCTCCGAACGCGAAAGGCATCCGGAGCAGACCAACGACAGAACGAGAAGGGAGACTACGGCTATTATGGTCGTATATCTTCTTCCGTTCATAACACTATTATCCTATCTTTGCTTCTTCAACTTCAGCTTTTGCCGCTTTTACATATGCTGCAATAGCCTTGGTCGGGCACTTAGTTACACAAGTGGGATCTTCACAAGCATGGCAAATTTCGGGATTTACCACTGCCAAGTGATCGATTACCTGTACGCCGCCTTCATGCGAGCAATTACGTACACAAAGTCCGCAACCGATACATGCAGCCGAGCAAGATTTTTTAGCAACTGCCCCGGCTTCTTTGGAGCTGCAACTTACGCTGACTTTTGCACTTACAGGTAACAATTCGATAACGTGATTCGGGCAAACGCTTGCGCATTTACCGCAACCGGTGCAAAGCACCTTATTTACTTGAGGTAATCCGTTCGTACCCATAGTCATTGCATTGAAGGGGCAATTGCGAACACAGTTACCGAAACCCAAGCAACCGAACTTACAGGATTTAGGCCCCTGCTGAATCTGCTTAGCAGCTGCACAGTCCATAACGCCCTTGTATTCGTATGCCATCTTGGCAATACCGATACCGCCACGGCATTTAACATGTGCAAACTTAGCTTCCGCAGCTTCTGCTACCTTACCGGTAAGCATAGCCACTTCTTCAGCAACTGCCGCTTTACCGGGAACGCAGAGATTGGGCGGAACATCAGGATCGTTTACAACCGCTTCGGCATATTTGGCACAACCTGCATAACCGCAAGCACCGCACTGACCTTGAGGCAGAGCTTCTTTAACTTCACCAATCAAAGGATTTTCGTCCATAGCAAACTTCTTATCCGCCGTTGCCAAGACGAAACCGAATACGGTACCTACGCAGACCATAATAACTACGGCCATGATAGATATAAATAAGGTTTCATTCATAATCTTATGTCACCTCTTATCCTATAACATACCGGAGAATCCGAGGAAGGCCAAGGATAACATACCGGCTACAACGAATGCGATCGGAGTGCCCTTCATAGCTGCAGGCACATCGGCAAAGTCGAGTTTTTCACGAGCGCTGGCCATGAGGATCAACGCCAAAGCAAAACCGATACCGGAACCGACGGCAAAGACAATGTTTTCAATAAAGTTGTAATTGTTCGTTACACTCAATACGGGGACGGACAAAACGATACAGTTCGTAGCGATAAGCATGAGGTAAATCCCCCACATGTTATACAACGTAGGCGATTCCTTCTTGATGATAATTTCCAACAACTGTACGAAGCTGGCTATCAAGACAACGAATGTAATAGTCCGCAAGAACGTAAGGTCGAGCGGTACGAGGACAAAGTTATATACCAACCAAGCCAAAATGGTGCTCAGCGTAATAACGGAAGTTACAGCGAAACCCATGCCGATAGAAGCATTAAGGTTCTTAGAAACGCCGAAGAAAATACACAAGCCCAAGAACTTGGTCAATACGAAGTTGTTAATTAAAACAGCACCGATGAACAGCGTAAAGTATTCACCCATTATGCTTCACTCCCTTCAAGTTCTTTCAGCAAGCGTGCTTTTTCTCGTTTCTGGTTCCAAACTTTGAAACCGGCCATAATAAAACCGATCAACATGAAGGCTCCGGGCGGTAAAGCCATAATCAGAGCCGGTTGATACCAATCTCCGAAAACAGGAATGCCGAAGAGCGAACCGTTGCCGAGAATTTCACGAACGAAGGAAATGAGGAACATTGCTACTGTAAAGCCGAATCCCATGCCCATACCGTCGAGGAAAGATACGACAATGCCGTTTTTAGAAGCAACCGATTCGGCACGAGCCAAGATGATTGCGAATACGACAACCAAGTCAAGATATACACCCAACGCCTTATACAAATCGGGAGCAAAGGCTTGGAGGAACAGCTGTACACAAGTAACGATTGTTGCGATACAAGTGATGTATACAGGTACACGAACCTTTTTATTAATCGTCTTACGAATAATAGAAACGACTACGTTGTTACAAGTAATAACGAACCAAACCGTAAGACCCATGGTCAAACCGTTAATAACGCTCGTCGTTACGGCAAGACCGGGGCACAAGCTCAGAGCTAATACGAAGTACGGGTTTTCTTCGATAATGCCTCTACTGAATATTTTCCATAAACTCATGATTAGTGACCCCCTAACTGTGCGGCCTTTTCAACAGCTTCTTTTACGCCGCGAGTAACTGCACGGGAAGAAATGGTTGCACCGGTCATAGCTTGGATGAGGTCCGTCTTGCTCGGGTCTTTAGTAACTTCCAAGTGGTCCAGTTTCTTACCCTTGAACTGGCCGCGGAATTTGGGTTTTGAAGCATTATCGCCCAAGCCCGGAGTTTCGTTATGTTCAAGCATTGTATAGTCCATAACGGAGCCGTCCAACGAAACAGCCGTCAACAATTTAATGGGTCCGCCGTAACCCTTAGGTTCCGTCGGAATAACATAAGCAATCGTTTTGCCGTCTTTTTGGGCAAAATACGTATCTTTTTCGCCGGGTACTTCGGCAAACTTTTCCGCATCGGGAACGAGGGCTTTCATGGAGTCCTGTTTCATTTGTTCCGCTTTAACTTTAGCAATCGGGCCGGTTATATAATATACACAGCCGATGATGAGACCGGATACCAAGCAAGTGAGGATAAGATTGAGAGCAATTTTAAAAATGTTATTTTCCGTTGATTCCGACATCTTATTCAGCCTCCTTTGCCTTGACCTTTACAGAGCCGAAAATTCTCGGTTTTACTGTAAGGTCGATTAAGGGAGTTACGGCATTCATTAAGAGGATGGAGTAACAAACCCCTTCAGGATAACCGCCGAGGAGACGAATCAATACGGTAAGTACGCCTGCACCGACAGCAAAAATCAATTGACCTTTCAAGGTAATCGGGGCCGTTACCATATCAGTGGACATGAAGAAAGCACCGATAATCAAACCGCCGGCCATCATGTGGAAAATAGGATCGCCCGTAAAAAGGCCGCCTGTTGCATGAGCGCCTACGGCACCACCGAAGACCCACATCAAAATTCCGACAGTTGCAATCATAGCAACCGTTGCCTGCCACTTGACATAGCCCTTATACATGAGGAATAACCCGCCGAGAATCAAAAGCACCGTCGACGTTTCACCCATAGAACCGTTACGGAACCCGAGGAACATGTTTTGATACATGGTCATGGGGTCATTGTTAAAGAGTTGAAGTAAAGCATCATAGCCACTCTGTTTCAACACATTCAAAGGAGTAGCACCGGCTACGCCGTCAATAACACTGCCGTTTACCTGCGTCCATGTCGTCATAGCTACAGGCCAGGAAACCATGAGCCCTGCGCGGCCTACATGTGCGGGGTTAAACAGATTGTATCCCAAACCGCCCATAGCTTGCTTACAAACTACGATGGCAATAAAGGACCCGACGATGCACATCCACCACGGTAAGATCGGTGAACAGCACATTGCCAACAAAAGACCGGTAATAACGGCACTGCCGTCATTAATCGTAATTTTCTTATGCATGAACTTTTCCCAAGCCCATTCGAAGAAAACGGCCGATACGATAGATACTATAATATTAAGTAGTGCATTAAATCCGAAGTAATATACACCGAAAGCTGCGGCCGGTACAAGCGTTGCCACAACAGTCCACATAATTTTGGGGATGGATTCGTTACAACGGACATGCGGTGAGGAGGACACAGTAAGAACTACTTCTTGTGCACTCTTTTCCATAATTTATCCCTTCTTCCATTAAAGACTTAGCCTATTTGGCTTCCGCTTTCGCTTTAGCAGCTTGTTGCTGTGCTTTTACCTGAGCTTTGGCATTTCTGATGTACTGAACAATATTGCGTTTAGCAGGACATACATATACGCAACTGCCGCATTCAACGCAGTTCATAACACCGTATTCCATGCATTTATCCCATGCTTCGCAATGAGACAAAATACTGAGCTGACTGGGAATCAAACCCATAGGACAAGCATCTACACAACGACCGCAACGAATGCAGGGATCTTCGACACCTACCTGACACTTTTCAGGAGACAGTGCCAAAATTCCGGATACGCCCTTAGCAACAGATACGTCAAGTTGGAATTGTGCAAGACCCATCATAGGACCGCCTGCAATTACACGATCGGGCTGAGCTGAAAAGCCGCCGCAATAATCGACTGCATATTGGAAAGATGTACCGATACGCAAGCGCAGGTTCTTCGGTTCTTTAATGCAATCACCCGTAACCGTTGTTACGCGTTCAATAAACGGAATACCGTGACATACGGCATCGGTAATAGCTATAACCGTACCGACATTGGAAACGACGCAACCTACATCCATAGGCAATCCGCCGGGCTGCACTTCGCGGTCCGTAACAGCTTTAATAAGCATCTTTTCAGCACCTTGAGGGTACTTGGTCGGCAACGCTTCGACAGATACTTCCGGAACGTTCTTGAACGCTTCTTTCAGCTTGCTGACAGCTTCGGGTTTGTTATCTTCAATGCCGATGTAGCCTTTGGAAACCCCCAAAGCCTTCATACAGATTTGAACACCCGTTACCAACTTATCCGCTTCTTCAAGCATTAAACGATAGTCACAAGTCAAATACGGTTCGCATTCTGCCGCATTGACAATAAACGTATCTACCGGCTTGTTGGGAGCCAACTTGACATGAGCCGGGAAGGTAGCACCGCCGCAACCGACGACGCCGGCTTGTTTAATACGTTCAACGATTTGTGCCTTGTCAAGTTCTTTCCAATCTTTTTCATCAGGCAACCCGTCCGCCCATTCATCAAGGCCGTCAGCCTTGATTACGACAGCCATGCACGTAACCATCATGTTATGCGGCATGGGAGCTACCTTAACGACTTCGCCGGATGTGGATGCATGAATGTCGGCATGCAAAAATGCATCACTCGTCCCTATTAATTGACCTTTTTTTACATGGTCCCCTACTTTAACAGTAGGCGTACAAGGAGCACCGAAGTGCTGACTCATAGGGATGACTACTTGTTCCGGCAGTGCCGGGGTCTCGATGGCTTTGTCCTTGGCATAGGCCTTGCCGTCATCAGGATGACCCCCGCCGATAAAGCTTTTCATCATCTGAAATCACCTCATTATAAATAAGTTATGTAATAGAAAAATAATGAAGACTGAAGAAAATTTCAGGAACGAATTGTTTCGTTTCAAACCGATAACGCCGTTTTATAAGGCCATAGCCTTATAAACACACAAACAGACGGACTTTCGTCCGCTATTATCCGTATATCGCATGTATGAAGAATTCAAAACGCTGCCGACTTGTATATTCATGCGTTTTATATTCTCCACTTTGCATGATTAAAGAATGCTCAAAAATCCGGTCAGCCTTCAACTCGGCAACCTTATACTTCTTTTTCGCATACCTATTCTCACGCATTTGTTTGAAGAGGTAATTCGCCCTTTCAATCGTTTACATTATAGCATTATAAAATCCGTTATTCAACGGCTAATTACCAATCTTTCCCGCTTCTTGAGTGTAGAAAAATACATTATGATACACGCTATCAATACGTATTAAAATGTACTCTCAAAGTATATTTTATTTATTAAAAGAATACTTTTTCACTCCACAAATGTCGGCATAAGTTTTTATCCCGTTTTACACATACATCATTCTTAAAGTATACTTTTTTCGACACGACAAAAAGACTCGCCGGAAAGAATCACTCTTCCTAACGAGTCTTTTATTTTCTTTTATTTTATTTTTCTTTTAATTCCAATGCCGTTTTAATTAAGCCTTTAAATAACGGATGAGCCTTCGTCGGCCTTGACTTAAACTCAGGATGGAACTGGCAACCAACAAACCAGGGGTGGTCGGGAGCTTCAACGATTTCCACCAGCCGATCGTCCGGCGAGGTTCCGGAAATGACCAGGCCCGCATCAGTCAATTCTTTCCGGTATTTATTATTGAATTCCCAACGATGACGATGGCGTTCATAAATTAAATCTTCGCCATATACTTCTTTAGCCTTTGTCCCTTCACGCAACTTGCAAGGATACAGGCCGAGACGCATAGTACCGCCTTTTTCAGATACATCCACCTGATCAGCCATCAAGTCGATAACCGGATATTCAGCCGTTTCATTAAATTCTGAAGAAGTGGCCCCCTGCATGCCGCACACATAGCGAGCATATTCCATGACGGAACATTGCATACCCAGGCACAACCCCAGGAAGGGTATCTTATGTTCTCGGGCATAATGAATAGTTCTTACCTTGCCTTCTACACCGCGTCCACCGAAACCGCCGGGAACGACAATGCCGTCAATGTCTTTAAATACGGCACCAAAATCGACATCATCACCTTCCAACGTTTCCGAGTCGATCCAGTGAATATTAACCTTGGATTTATAAGCAATGCCCGCATGGCTCAAGGCTTCAGCAACGCTCAAATAGGCATCGTGCAAGGCTACATATTTACCGACCAAGGCAATTTCCAATTCTTTTTCCGTATGATAAATATCATAGACCATCTTTTTCCAGTCTTCCATATCACACGGCTTATCTTCTAAGGCCAATTTATCGAGAACAATTCGATCCAAGCCTTCTTCCGCCAACAACAAAGGTACTTCGTAAATACTGTCGAGCGTACGATTTTGAATAACCGCGTCTTTGTCTATATCGCAGAAGAGAGCCAGCTTGTCCTTCATATCTTCTGACAAGGGTTTTTCCGAACGGCAAACGATAATATCAGGCTGAATACCGATGCTGCGCAGTTCTTTAACACTGTGTTGTGTCGGTTTTGTTTTTAATTCACCGGCTGCTCCGATATAAGGAACTAAGGTGACGTGAATGTATAAGACATCATTACGACCGACTTCTTTCTTAATCTGTCTGATAGCCTCCAAGAAGGGTAAGCTTTCTATATCGCCTACTGTGCCGCCGATTTCAGTGATGACGATATCCGCATTATCGTCATCGCCTACACGATGTACATTTTTCTTAATTTCATTGGTAATGTGAGGAATGACCTGAACCGTCGAGCCGAGATAGTCGCCGTGACGTTCTTTTTGCAGAACGGACCAGTAAATTTTACCGGTTGTAACATTCGAATTTTTACCGAGGTTAATATCGATAAACCGTTCATAATGCCCCAAGTCAAGGTCCGTTTCCGTACCGTCATCTGTAACGAAGACTTCACCGTGTTGGTACGGGCTCATCGTGCCGGGATCGATATTGATATACGGATCGAATTTCTGAATTGTTACTTTATAACCGCGGTTTTTCAATAATCGTCCTAACGATGCGGCAGTAATACCCTTACCCAACGAAGATACGACACCGCCTGTTACAAATATGTATTTTGCCATAATTCCTCCCTGCCGGGCTCGTGCCCGTTACCATCAAAGACTATCAACCGTTTATGTCAACTGCTTACATTGTTTCAGGTGCTGAAATTCCCAACACGGCTAAACAGTTAGCAATCGTAATCTGTACAGCCGTAACCAGTGCCAACCGAGCTTCTTCCAACTCCTTATCCGATTGGATAATGTGACAGTTGTTATAAAAAGCATGGAAAAGACCGGCCATTTCATAGACGAAATGAGCGATGCGATGAGGTGCCCGTTCGGCAGCCGCTTTACGTATTTCTTCCGGATAGGCCGCCATTTTTTTGATTAAAGCCAACTCCCGTTCTTCTTTCAACTTGTCCCACTTTATGTTTTTCCAAGTCATGTCGAAGACATCGCCGTTTTCGGCAATTTGCTTATATATACTGAAAATCCGTGCATTGGCATATTGAATGTAATATACGGGGTTTTCATTACTGTGCGATTTAGCCAAATCGAGATCGAAATCAAGCTGTGTATCCAAGGACCGCATAATGAAAAAATATCTGGCCGCATCGGTACCGACTTCCTCAATTAATTCGTTAAGCGTAATAGCCTGCCCTGTCCGTTTCGACATCTTAACCAGCTCGCCGTTTCTAAAGAGGCTGACCATTTGCAACAGCAAGATTTCCAATTGATTCGGGTCAAGCCCCAAAGCCGCCATAGCCGCTTTAACACGAGCCACATAACCATGATGGTCGGCTCCCCAAATATTGATAAGCTTTTTAAACTGCCGTTCATATTTGTTCTTATGATACGCAATATCAGCGGCCAAATAGGTGGGCACCCCGTTATCACGAATAACAACGCGATCTTTATCATCTCCGTATGCCGTTGATTTTAACCAAAGAGCCCCGTCTTTTTCATACATATTGCCGTTGCCCTTCAGCGTTTCACACGCTTTTTTAATGGCTTCGGGATGCAACGTCCGTTCACTGAACCATTTATCAAAGGTAACGTTGAAACTTTCCAAATCTCGCTTAAGAGCCTTCAATTTTTCTTCATAAGCTCGATTTTTGAAAATTTCCAATCGATCCTTTTCATCCATTTGTAAATATTTATCCCCGTCTTGCTCTATAATAGCACGAGCCGTATCGATAATATCGGCTCCGTGATAGCCGTTTTCGGGAATTTCCGCTTTTTTGCCGAGCAATTCCAGATAACGGGCATTGACGGACGCCGCCAAGTTATTCATTTGATTGCCTGCGTCGTTAATATAATATTCGGACTGAACATTATATCCCGCTGCACGCAACAAATTAACCAGAGCACTTCCGTATGCGGCTCCACGCCCGTGCCCTACATGTAAAGGGCCTGTCGGATTGGCACTTACATATTCCACCTGCACCGTATCTTCCGCCCGTAAGGGAGCTTGCCCGTACTGCTTTCCTTGTTCCAGAATATGGCACAACGTATCGTAAATGATATCGTGCTTTAAGAAAAAGTTAATGAACCCCGCTCCGGCAACTTCAGCTTTTTCCAACCACGGAGCGTCCAAGTGTTTCAAAAGTACGTCAGCAATCATACGCGGTGACTTATGAGCTATTCGAGCCGATTGCATGGCAATATTGGTCGCAAAATCGCCGAACTCTTTTTGCGGCGGCACTTCCAGGAGGACATCGGGATATTCGCCGTCCGGCAAATCTCCTGCCGACACGGCTGCTGCCAATGCCGCTTTAATTCCTTGTATTACCGTTTCCTTCATATCCATTACGCCCGATCCTCCCGAATCTCCATAAATAATTGGTTATATGTAGACGTCAATTCGCCTAATAAAACATCGTATGCTAAATATATCCTGCCGATACCGTCAACCATATCGACTTTGATTTCATAGGTTTTCATACTTACTTCAATATCCCCGAAAGGCGTCTCATACAAGGATTTTTTTATCTTGCCGACAGCATATTCCTGTTTTTGCCGAATCTTTCCGAGACGCAATAAGATGAGCGTCCCGTCGGTTTGCAACTTAATCACCGTCGTAACGCCCTCCATGCCGGTAATTTCGCTTTCTTTATAGACGAAATATCGGGCTCCATGTTTTTCGTAGTATTTACCCGCCGAAACGAGTTCCGACTTAACTTCCTTGCCGTCCATATCCCGCTGGATACTGACAACGCTGACCAACACTCGCTTCAATCGGACTCAACTCTCCCTATGATAATCTAATGTTACTATTATATACTACTTAACTCGAAAAATAAACTTTCTTTTACGGGTTTTCCACCAACCACGGCCAATACCGTTTCGGCATATTTTGTTTACGCAACTCTTCGTTACGTCTTGAATCGATGGCTACAGTCTTATAAAAAGTTTTCCACAAAGATGAAAAAGCTCTTTCTTTTTCCGATAAGTCGGCTGATGAATATATTCGCCCGTCAATATGAACGAGAAGGGCCTTGCCGTTTTCATAAAAAACACCCTCATGCCTATTTACATCGTGAATAACCCAACGTTCCTTCGGTAGTCGTGCAGCAAAATGCGATGCCAGCAGAGGTACTACATTACACACCGGATTAGCAGGTGCATACAACATTCCGTCGGAAAATTCGCGAAAGCGCAAGAGCCCTGATAAGGCGTGACGTTCATTAGCTGTCTTTCGCGCCATATTACGAACACGCCATAAGGCCGCCTCTTGAAGTCGTCTATAAAAGTCATGTTTCAATATAAAGGCACGGCGAATATACGTTGTCAATGACGCTTCCTTTCCCTTTATATCGGATAAAAATCCATAATATAAATAATATACCGCTTTTTCACCACATTGATTTTTCAGACCTGTTAAAACACGACCTGCTTTATCCGCCTCTGTCGGTATGTATTTACAATCTCCGAAAAGAGAGGTCTCCACACTCTCCCCAATAGTACCGACACTGGTAATGCCGTCCGCATATGCCGCAAAAAGTGCGGACATAAACCCGAAAAAGGTCCCGTCATATGTATAGTTCATCTGCCACCTCTAAAAAAGGGATGTAGGCTCATAAGACGCCTGTCTTTCCTGAAGACGCAAGGTACGATCGATATTTTGTAAGTTATACGATCCGCCGAAATACTTTCCTTTGCAAGTGATAAAGTACTTTGCCCGCTTCATGACAATCCCCAACCGTTTTACCGTATCAAAAGATAAGTATGCACTACGACGAGCCGCACAAATGCGCCGTGCCGAAAGGACGCCTATGCCCGGCACGCGCAGAAGCATTTCATATGATGCCTTATTGATTTCTACGGGAAAGACTTCGGGATGGCGCAGAGCCCAACATGCCTTCGGATCCAGATACAAATCAAAATCGGGATTGTCTTCCGAAAGAATTTCATCGGCTTTAAACCCGTAAAAGCGTAGCAACCAATCAGCCTGATACAACCGATGCTCTCGTTCAAGAGGCGGTTCCGTCACTACCGGCAGACGCGTATCCGTAACGACAGGCACGTAAGCCGAATAATAGACACGTTTTAAATGTATGCGTTTATATAAGGACTCCGCAAGTCGCAAAATATGCCGATCCCGATCGGTCGTTGCACCGACAATCATCTGTGTCGTCTGTCCTGCAGGCAAAAATATACCTGCCTTACGGCTCTTCTTTCTCTCATAACGGTTGATTGCAATCCCGCCGGCTAAAGAGTTCATGGGCTTCAAAATACCGGTTTTTGTCTTATGAGGAGCCAGTAACTTTAGGCCCGTTTCGGACGGCAACTCAATGTTCACGCTCATCCGATCCGCATAAAAAGCTAAGCGTTGAACAAGGGCTTCATCCGTCCCGGGTATTCCCTTCATATGAATATAGCCGTTAAACTTATATTCTTCTCGCAACAATCTTGCCGTTTCAATAAGAAGTTCCGTCGTATAGTCGGGGGATTTGTAAATACCGGAGCTCAAAAACAACCCTTCAACATAATTACGCCTGTAAAACTCAATCGTTAAATCTGCAATTTCACGCGGCGTCATAAGGGCTCGTCGTATATCATTCCCTACACGATTGACACAGTACGCACAATCATATATGCACCGATTAGTCATCAATATTTTTAAAAGAGAAATGCAACGACCGTCAGCCGACCATGAATGGCAAATACCGCATGACTCGGCAGCACCGATACCGCTCGCTGTATTCTTGCGCGAGCTTCCGGACGACGAACAGGATGCATCATACTTAGCCGCATCTGTAAGTATTTTCAACTTTTCGGACATTGCTTCTCCCAACATACAATCTCCTCCCCTCATCAGAATATCACAGCCTTGCCTATTTATCAAACATTTGTTCGCCATTTGTGACGAAAATAATCCCCCGCATTTCTACGAGGGATTTATTGTCCTATACCGCTGTTTTATTTTCTTCTATAATCGTACCGGTCTTTAAATCGACTCTTTCCAACCACTTTAAGTCATACGGCTCATATACAACTTTCTCGTAAGCCGTCACATCGAGAAGAGTCCCGTCCCAATCGCTGTGAATTTCACCGGTTTGCTTAATTAAGATATCATATAAAATATTATACGTAACGCCGTCCTTCTCGTCTTTTTCAACGATAGTACTGTATGGCAACGTTTTATGATAAGTCAAAGGCAACCCTTTGTAATCAAAATGGAAGCCGCAACGCATGCGACAACCGTCCAACCCTCGATAGTCGGCAATTTTTTTCAAATCGCCCAAAATCTTGTCATGTTCAGTTTCATATAAGTTTTCCGGAGTCGTTTCCGTATAGTCGAAGCGAAACTGTATAGACGCTCCCGAAATAAGGCGGAATCGTTCCAGGTAAGGAATCATATCCTGCTTCGGATAGTCTTTATATAAAACACAATTGATGCGGAAAGGTACTGCTAAGCGTTTCAGTAAGCCGTCATTGGACTCGACTACATAGTGTTGCATATGTCTGGACACGTTAATGCACGTAATCTTATCCTTATTTTTTTCCGTAAATCTCACAATGTCATCTTCCGTCTGAAACTCCGATACAGGTAAGGTCGTATTTATATATACCTTATGAGTTTTCGGAATTTCATCCAACATTTGTTGCAATACGTTCAAATCCGCAAAGGGTTCTCCCCCCGTAAAGACAAAGTCACAATAAGGGGTAATGGCATCCATACGACGGATGCTCTCACAAATTTTATCTGCCGAAAATCCTTCAGGATTTTCATATTCCGCTTTATTTATACAAAACGGGCAGTTATTCAAGCAATTATACGGGACGAATACGGTTACGGTCGCACCGCCTTCACGCGTCTTATACGGATGTATTTCCGTCCGTTTCCCCGCTAAATAGTTCGACTGTGCTGTCATAAATCTCTCCTCACGGCAATCGTCGCATTAATTTTAAATTTTAAATTTTAATCAATATCCGGCTATTTATCCATTATGCCGATTAATCAGACAATTGCGTTATACTACAGTATACCCATTCTAGCATATATTTTCTCTGTCGCAAAGAGACGTATCTTACAAATTTAATTACTTCTTACTTGCAAAGTGAATAATAAAAAAGCGACCTTCGTCAGGTCGCCTTTATACAGTCAAAATTCATTTATTTCTATTATTTAAACAGCTTCATACAATGAATGACTCATACCTACCAACAAGTCAAAACATTCCAGAGTATTAAGCCATCCTTCAGGAATGGCTCCGGCACCGTAAATTGTCCCTGCCAAACTGCCGCAAACAGTCCCGCATGAATTGCTGTCATCGTCATGATTACACGACATGATAACGGCATGACGCAACGAATCGGTCTTTAAAATACAGTAAACGGCAACCGCTAAAATACCGGCAGCGTGCTTACTATCGGTCAACCTTTTGATACTGTCAACAGGAACCCTGTCCGACTCTGCCTCCGTCACGGCCATGCACAACCGTTCTGCAGTCAATTCTCCGCCCGCTTCATTTTCAGCTTTCGTAATTACTTGAGGCAAAGCTTCACGCAAAGACATTCCCTTACTAAGTAAGGCAATGAGCAGGCAATAGGATCCCGTCGTCACGACGGCTTCCGACCCGCCGTGTGTTAAAAAAGCCGTTTCACAACCGACATGAAAGGCTTCTTCCGGACGTTCACTGTAAAACAAGCCTACCGGAGCCGCCCGCTTCACGGCTCCTCCGCTTTTACTGCTATTGGGTACTTCGTGAGCGGCAAAAGATATCCCCATGGCTAAAGACTGCAGGCAGGTTTTTCCCGGCGCCCGTCGAACATATAATGACGCTGTATCCATAAGATCATATCCCCACTTATCCTCATGGGGTTGCCGTAACATCCACGCCTTTTGTTCAGGCTTAACGATACGTTCCGTCTGCGTATAATACCAGCGCATATAGGAGCGAAAAACTCTGTCTACCGAATCAACCCCGTCTTCAGCCGCCCATAACAAGCCGTCAGCCGTAAACAAAGTCAGTTGTGTATCATCGGAAATAACCGCCTTATTGCCGTCTTTCTTTGATTTCAAAATCGTACGAAGTCCGTGCGGCCCGTATTTACGTCGGATAGCATTCAAACTGTCGAATTCAATGACATATCCCAGTGCATCGCCGGTCGCACCGCCAAGCATACATCCCTTAAACCGTTCCAATTTGTCCATACGCTTCCCTCCGTCCGCAACAGCAACAAAAAAGATGTACCGCCAAGATAAGGCGGCACCAGCTAGGGAATACTTCTCTTGTTTTATCTGATTCGATTATATCAAAGGCTCTTTTCCATTTGCAATAAACTTGCCAACTCCGTATATTACCACAAAAAAAGGAGCGTATCATGACAATTTTCAATGATACGCTCAGCACATATTACAAATAATTATTCACTTATATGCTTTTTCCATGCTTCTCGAACAGAGGTATAAAAATAAAGTATATAAGAAAATACAACGCCGATCATGGCCTGTAATATTTCGAAGGGCAATTTAATAAGTGAGTATTCAGGCGTGCTGTAGACGTAAGCCCTTCCCAAAGAATAGCCTATAACCATAATCACCGCGCCTACAAGCAAAGCCCCTATGACGCGCCCTTTAGAACGCTTTTCTTCTCCGCCGGCAATAAGCACGGCAATCATACCGGCCTGAAGGCCATGTGTAACTAACGACACGAACATGGGCGCCGGATAAAAGAAAAAGTCGCCCAGAAAAGCACCGATACCGCCGACAAAGAAAGCCTCTTTCGGTGTGAATAACAGGGCAGCCAAACAGATAACAATATCGTTAATATACAGGTGTCCTCCCGGGACGGGAATACCGAACGAGCTTAGAGCAATATTCATAGCCATAAAAAGAGCGGCCATAGTTAACCTTCTTGTAGCTGTATGGGTCATTGTTCCCGCTGTTCCTTGTTTCTGCATCATTACATCACCTCATAAGTATATTTGACATTATTATACAGCGATTCTGACTATATGAATATATACAGAAAGATACAATATACAACAGGACAGTTTGTATAATGCAAATAAAAGCAACCTTATAAATCGCTTCCGATTTATAAGGTTGCTTTATGTAAAATCTTATCTTAACTTACCTTTTCCCGGTCCGAGAATTCGGGCACTGTTCAAGACCACTGCCAAGGTCGCCGTATTATGAATAACGGCAGCCCAGAGAGGACTGATTTTCCCCAAAGCTCCGAGAAGCATAGCTGTCGAGTTAACGAGAATGGTAGCCGTAAAGTTTTGATTAATTACTTCCATTGTCCGCTGCCCGATTTGTAAGGCGTTAAACAACCTGCCCGGGTCTTCCGAACGAATCGTAATAGCTGCCGATTCAGCGGCAATATCTGTCTTTTGACCGCCCAAGCTGACACCGATATCAGCAAAAGCCAACGCCGGTGCATCATTTATACCGTCGCCTACCATCATGACATTGCCTCGTTTTTGCAATTCCATAACATAGTTGGCTTTATCTTCCGGCAAAATTTCAGCATGATACCCGTCAATATCCATAGCATGAGCTACGTCTGCAGCCACTTCCTTAGAATCGCCCGTTAACATAACGACTTCGTCAACGCCGATACGTCGCATACGATTCAAAGTCTTTTTCATACCCGGACGAACGGGATCCTGAATGGTTAAAAAGCCCATGTATTCCCCGTCTTTAGCTACGAAGAGAATGTTCTTACCCCACGTTTTGTCAACAACTGTCGGTACGCCTGTTACCCCTTCTTCATCCATAAAGCGGCGCGAACCTACGAGAATATCACCGCCGGAAAATTCTTCAAAGGGAGGAACGGTGGCCTTCATACCGCGTGCCACAACCGTTTCAGATGAGTCATGCGGCGGCGTCTGCCAATCGTTATCCTTTACATACTTCTGAATAGCTACCGCCAAAGGATGGACAGAGTGCATCTCTGCAGATGCAGCAGACAAGATGATTTCCTTTTTCGAAACACCTTCACGTGTTTCAATATGAGAAATTTGAGGTACACCGATAGTAATGGTACCCGTCTTATCAAGGACTACCGTATCGACATTGGAAAGGTTTTCAATATAATTACCGCCTTTAATGAGGATCCCTTGCTTAGCCGCTACCCCGATAGCTGCGGAAATAGCCGTTGCCGTCGATAGCTTCAGGCCGCAAGAGAAATCGATAAAGAGCAGGTTCAGGACACGCTGCCAATCTTTCGTAGCCCCGTAAATAATAGCGGCACCGATAAAGGAAACGGGTACGAGCATGTTTGCCATCTTGTCGGCAAAGTTTTGTACGGGTGCACGACGAGTTTGCGCTTCTTCAACCAAGTGAATAATCTGTGCCAAGGACGTATCCTTACCGACTTTTTCAACGGTCATGATCAGGTCACCCGCTTCAATAACCGACCCTGCATAAACGGAAGATCCTTCCTGCTTAATAGCCGGAGCCGATTCACCGGTAATGGAGGCTTGGTTAACAGCCGCATTGCCGCCGATAACCTTACCGTCGACGCAAATCTTTTCACCTAAGTGAACAGCTATACAGTCGCCGGGTTTCAACGAGTCTACAGGAACCTTGCGTTCCCGTCCGTCTTCAACGAGCCAAACATCACGCTGATCCAATTTAAGTAAGCTGGAGATCTGACTACGAGCCTTTTCAGCCGCATATTCAGTCAACATTTCAGCCCCGTTGGAAAGAGCCAGTAAGGTCAAGCTCGATTCAGGCTTACCGGACAAGACGGAAGCAATAACCGCCGTAGCCGTCAATGTGTCCGCATTGGCCTGTTTATCCTCAATAATGCCGGCAATGCCGTTTTTAATAAAGCGGCGGGCTATGAAAAGGGTAAAGAGACGACGAACAAGCAACATTGAAGCATAGAATTCAGGATTCGTCTTGTTCAAAATGTTCATGGCAATAAAGCCGCCGACGGATAAAATAGCTTCGCGACGATACGCCGATGCATCCAAATCACTTTTTTCTTCTTTCTTTACTCCCCGTTTATCTTCAAACTGACGGATAAATCGGGTAATGGCCCGCATATCAAGTAAGCCCTTGTAATACAGAACAACTTCTTTATCATCAGCCGAGGCTGCCACAACACCGCGAATGCGTCGTAACTGCGCAGCAAGAATCGGACGCATAAGCGTCGGCAAAAATGCGCGCAACGGTACTTTATATGAATTATACATACTTATCCCTACTTTCCGCGTAAAAGTGCTACAGCCCACCACAACATTTGCGGACCCGAAGGCATTTCATCGAGGGTTACCATACGGCGAATACCGCGAACGATGAGAATGAATGAAACAAGGGAGCGCAAATCGAAAAGGCGGTGTGTGCGTTCGTAAATATAATCACTCATAGTTCCCATTACTTCCTGCAACGTATGCTTATATTCCGAGGCAGGCTGTCTGTGCGGCATTTGCGTCCGCATTATCGGCTCTCTTACACAGGGCGACAGAAAAAAGCGTCCTTCCAGGAAGACTTCCACGCGTTTAAAAACAGAGTCGTCTTCAGCACAGATAAGAATACCGCCCGTTGTAACATTTACCTGTACAGACGTAATGCCCTTCACTTTTTCCAAACCTTCCTGTAATAAATCGGCAAGACTTGCATTTCCCACAAGAGCCGCTGCACGATACCGTCTCCGACCGGGCAATGCGGATACACAGGCAAAGGCCGGTATTACACAGTTTGTCGAGGGTGCGGTCCGTACATTCTGCGGGGTACTTACACCCCCCCGACCGGGAGTAGTCGCTGACTGAGGCGAGCCGTGTAAAAACGAGTGAACGGCCTTACCGATAGAGGCGCCCAGCATAAATCCGGATACATAGGACACAATTAGGTCCTCCTTTCAACATGGTTCATTATATATTGTTCGACTTCAGCCAATTCCCTATTGGCACGCAGTACATCCGGCTTATAGGTCAACAATACGGATCCTGTAAGCGGATTCACTTCGACCGTTTCGATTTCCTTATACGCCGAAATGTGCTCATACACCTGCCGAACCAAAGACTGGTTATTGATAAGTCGTTTACTTTGTAAACGTATTCTTCCGGGTATATAGGAGCGAACCGATACGGTGCGAATAATAAAATCCCACTTTGAAAAGTGAAACATAGTTGTTCGAACTCCTTTATTATATCATTTTTTCATAAGAAAAAGTATCATTTTTAAAAGAAACTGCCGCCACAAGTGGCGGCAGTTTCTTTAGCCCTATGCCTTAAGCCTGTTCAGCTTCCTGAGCGGCAATAAGATCTTCCAATTCTTCCTTCTGGCGTTGTAATTCAGCCAAAGGTACGTTCGTAGCCACGCTGCCAACTGCCGGTTGCTGAAGTGCGAGAAGCTGCTGTTCTCTTTCAGCCATCAATTTATAACCGAAAACGCCGGCAATAACACCTACGCCCAAGCCAATCCAAAAATCGCTGTTTTGAAACATGTTCGACATCTCCTTTTCCATAACTTATAGCAATTGTTTTTGCCTGTTCTCAATTCTACATTCAGTTTTGAGAATTGTCAAGACACAAACATTACTTTTATTTTTCCGTATTCACTTTATGGGTAACGATATCTCTTAAATACTCGTAAAAATCGCCACCCAACTCTTCGTCACGCAAGGCATATTCTACGGTAGCTTGTAAAAAGCCTAACTTATTACCTACATCATATCGCTTGCCTTTAAAGCAATAGGCATATACGGGTTCACGATGAGCCATTTCTTTCAACGCATCGGTCAACTGAATCTCTCCGCCTTTTCCGGGCTGTGTATGCTGCAATGTTTCAAAAATACGGGGAGTAATAATATACCTGCCCAAGACGGCTGTACGGCCGGGGGCCTCATGAAGAGATGGTTTTTCAATCATATCCGTTACACGCAAAAGATTTTCGCTCACTTGAGTGCCTGCCACGATACCGTAAGACGATACTCTTTCAGGGGCCACTTCCTGGCAACCGAGAACCGTAGCGTTTACATCGTTGAATACATCAATCATTTGCTGCAGTGCCGGTTTTTCCCGGTTATAGACGACATCATCTCCGAGCAATACGGCAAAAGGCTCGTTATCAATAAAGGAGCGGGCACACAAAACGGCATCACCGAGACCGCGCATATGTTTTTGTCGAATATAATGGATATTGATTTCCGAAATATCCCGAACCAGCTTTAACAAGTCTTCTTTACCGCTTTGCTCTAAATGCTGCTCCAATCCGGGCGTCGTATCAAAATGATCCTCAATGGCTCTTTTGGCATGTCCGCTGATAATCAAAATTTCTTCAATACCGCTTGCCAAGGCTTCTTCTACGATATACTGAATAGTCGGCTTATCGACAATGGGTAACATTTCTTTCGGCGTCGCCTTGGTAGCCGGCAAAAATCGTGTGCCGAACCCGGCAGCGGGAATAACGGCCTTACGTATTTTTTTCACAATAGCTCCTTTTATTCAAACCAACGACTTAAATCGAATTCTTCTCCGATAATTTCCTTGATATATCCCTGCCCGAGGTACAAACCGAGAAGCGACAAGGTCGAAACGCGTAGCATCGTGCTGTCCCAAATATCACTGATATCCGCCAAAACAGGTGAAATGCCTTCCATGACATCCAAAGCTTCTTCGCCGCTGAAATTCGCCGGGCGCTTGCGTGCCAAACGCAACAATCGATCCTGTGTACCTCGATTTTCTATACCGGCCATACGGAAAAAGCGCGAAGACATGGTTTCGTCGATGAGAGCCAATTTATATAAGGGCGAATTAAAAGACTGTACGACAAATTCTCCGGGCAGGAATTCATCCTGCAAGGCCTTACGTAATTCTTCTTCCGTAAAGCCTCTATAGCGGAATAAGAGCGGATACGAATCTCCCAAAAGAGCCGCAAAGGTCGTACCCTTGGCTTCGACAGCCGTACAATGAAGATAGTCCAATTGCTGATAATAAGGCCGTTCCGTCGGAAAGCGATCAACAATGGGCAGCACATATTTTTCCATATACTGCCCGAACGTTTCCTTATCAACATTATGCGTGTTTCTCGAATAAAGAAACAGCAATAAAAGAGCCAAAATCCGATAGTGGGGCCGCGACAAAGAGGGCATAACCTTCAGCGCGTCCGTAGCCACAAGGTGACGCGTCGATGTTTCGGGACAACGAACCACATCGGCAAAGGCACGGGTTACAACGGCTTCCACAAAAGACTCGGGGTGAGCCGTATAATTTTTTTGTACCTGCCGTAATGCATCCTGAACCGCAAAAGAAGAAATCACCTGTTCGCGTTCGTCATCAAGAGTAGCACCTACGGAGCGAAAAGCGGCATCCGTAATATATTGAACTTGCTTCTTCAAATCCGTACGAACAATAGTATATTGCTTTAAGAAATGTTCCGTACACCGGGAAATGACAGGGGACTCTGCCAAATCACCTCGACGCCACGGCTGTTCTTCCGCTTTATCGTTTTCCTGCACCTTTACTGACGGTACAACCCTTTCCTCAGTCGTTTCCTGCCGGACCGGTGCTTCAGGTGTTTCACCTTTCCTTAACACTTCCGACAAAACGGGAACGGGTTGAGTCGCATCTAATACAACTGTATCTTCCGCCTCTTCCCGAGGTTTTACTTTATCGGCTTCTTTAGCCGCTAAATCGGCAGCCACGACAGCGGCAATATCAGCTAATGATTGACGCCCCGTTTTTTCCTCTTTTTCGGATCCCGAGTCTTGAGCTGCCCGAGCTTTTTGTATAGCCGCTTTTACTTCTTCACGTTTAAGAACTCGAGTGTTTTCGGCATTATCCGCTTCCTGTCGATGTTTCTCACTGTACAGTACTTCTCCGTCGACCCCGACGATACGACCGTCTTTCGTTAAATAACCGGGCGTAGTCTTTGTTTCCTTACGATGTACCTGTACAGATTTAGACTCACTCCGAACAGTTCCAGGCTCTTGCCCAGCAGGCGTATACTGTCCTTTCTTTCCTTCTCCTGCAGAGTGATGAGACGGCGCATGGTGCCGTTCTTTTAAGACAGGGGGCTCTTCACAATGTTCCTTCTTTTTATCATCCCCTGAATAGACAAGGTAACATACGGCAAAAAACACAATAATCGTGCCGACTACCAAAATATACGGCAGAAATTGACTCATACATCTCCACTCCTCTTTCCGAAATACTGAATACATTCCGTATAATTGTATCACACAGACGCACTCGTTTGTATCTTTTTTTACCGTTAGACAAGGCAAAAAGCATATTCTATAATAAAAAATAAGTTTTCGTAATTGGCAGGAGGCAAAAAATGAAATTTTATAAAGCCGTTCTTTTCGATATGGACGGAACGGTTCTGGATACACTCACCGATTTAACCGATAGCTTGTCCGCAGTCTTTAAGAGTCGCGGTCTTTCCGTCTTGACTCGTGAAAAAGTTCGTGCAAACTTAGGCTACGGCTACTCGGGGCTCATGAAAAGTTCGGCTCCCGACGCTTCTGAAGAGGAGCGCGCCCGTATGGCAGAAGACTTTAAGCAAGATTATGCTATACGCTGCCGTCGTCATACCTGTCCTTATGACGGCATTCCCGAAGCCTTACAATACCTGAAGGAAAAAGGCTATCGTCTGGCCGTTGTTTCCAATAAGGGGCAAGAAGCCGTAACAACCTTGCATAATAAATTCTTTCGTAACTATGCGGAGTTCTCCCTGGGAGAAACGTCAGCCATACTGAAAAAACCGGCTCCGCAAATGATCCTTGAAGCTCTCCGCCGTTTCAATCTCACGCCGGCCGAAGCCGTCTATGTCGGCGACTCGGAAGTGGATTTTCAAACGGCCCAAAACGCAGGTACCGACATTATCCTTGTTACCTGGGGGTTTCGTGACAAAGATTTCTTAGCTCGCCTGAAGCCGACTTTTCTCATTAACCATCCTTCTGAATTAACTTCCATTTTATAAAGTCAAACACCGACACACACGAAAAACGACACCGACCGATATACGGTCAGTGTCGTTTTTACTATTATGTCTATAAATACCTTACAGTTCCGAATACATTTCCCCATCCCAAGCTTCCTGATAGGTCGAATCAATGACTAATTCGCTTCGCCGCACCTTATCGAGCATCTTGGCACGAGCCACAGTAACAACATCATCACTGTGTTTACCGCCACGCCAAGCAAAGCGTGACTTACCAAGCGTATACCTGAGCATTACATAAACGCCGTTCAAGCTGTCATGCCCTGTTTGACGAAAGTCGAAACCGCCTCCGCCGTTATCTGCAAAAACCCCCTTCGGGTCGCCGGATCCGGTTTGGAAACCTATATCCATAGTAAGATGCGGCGTCAGGTTCATTTCGGCCCCTACTTTAAAACCGCGGGTTGCACGCTTTCCCGAAATAGTCCCGCCCAATCCGGGTCGCACTGCCGGGTGAGAGCTCCGCCAATAATACCCGTCTATATAGGCTCGCAACCAACGAGCATTTTTAAATGTACGGGCATACTCAAAATCGATACCGCCGAGAGCTCTGTCATAAGTCCTCGAATCATAACGGATAACACCGCCCGAGATTCCTCCGAGACTGCCGTCAGGATTCCTTAGCCGCAGATAATCTGCATAGTAATTGCCGCTAAAATTTCCCAGATATCCGTTCACCTTAATATCATTTTTCTTGCCGCCCAGACCCTGGTATACATTGATACGAAACTCATTATACCCTGTCACGTACTCCGCACCGGCACTCACACGATTATAGCCGCCCGAAAAGGCATGGTCATAGAAAGCATTGGCACCCCAGAAAGCGTTTTCATCCTTACTGAGATGACGATAGCCGACGCCTATATTGGCCGTCGTTCCGACAGACTCGACACGACCCGAAAAAACGGGATGTAAATACCCGTAACCGGTCCGAGGGTTCATAACCCAGCGACCTCCCGTTAAAGACACGGTTTTTATCTTTTCGCCGTTACGTCCCGCCCCGCCTTGTACAAAGACGACACTTTTCGAATTTTCATCATAGTGCGTCACCGGATGGAGAGTTTCCACATAAAACTTAGCGTTCACATCCGTCCCCGATGCATTATTCACGTGTGAGGAAAGATACGCAGGATGAGAGTTCTCTACATTAGGGGACCCTTCACCATAACCGGCCTGAGATTTATAGCTTTGTGCGCCTATGACGATATCCGTACGGTCCTGCCACGTAGAGCGAACGGCTTCTCGCCGTACTTCTTCTTGTGACATACTCTGTGCTGCCTGAACCTCCGCATCGGCGGCCAGAGCCGTAACAGTAGTTGCCCCGATCAAGCCGCCCAAGAGTAGATACTTTAGTGCAAAATGTTTTCTCAATTATTTACCTCATATTCTATAAATGATCTATAGGTGACAAATAGAAATATTCTATATCATACAT
The DNA here is from genome assembly GCF_000165735.1 of Megasphaera micronuciformis F0359. Taxonomy (GTDB): domain Bacteria; phylum Bacillota; class Negativicutes; order Veillonellales; family Megasphaeraceae; genus Megasphaera; species Megasphaera micronuciformis. The sequence goes on along the minus strand of NZ_GL538208.1, from coordinate 92,001 downwards.
AGACTCAACAACCATATCTTGACGCCGTACCTTGTCAAGCATCTTGGCCCGAGCCGTCGTGATAATATCATCACTGTGTTTCCCGCCCCAATAAGCAAAGCGTGAAGCTCCCAGGGTATATTTAACAACTCCATACATGCCCTTAGAAGCGTGATTGCCGCTATTATACCCTATATCCAGAGAAATATGAGGTGTCAGTTGTAATTCCGCACCGACTTTAAGTCCCTTATAGTGAGTATTTTTTCTCGATAAAAACAAGGGAACGGTCCAATGTCCGGGACGCCCGTAACGATATTCCTGTTCATGATTAAAACTACCGCCGCGCCAATAATACCCGTTAACATAAGCTCGTGCCCAGCGTGCATTTTTAAAGTCCCGTACATAGGCAATATCATAGCCGCCGAGAGCCTTATCCAAAGTATAGGTAGTATAGTTTTCTCCAGGAATTATGCCGTAATAGTTGCCGTCCGCCGCCCTCGGCGGAAGTCCTTCGGGATATAACCGCGCCGGAGGTGCCGTACCGCCGCGACCTTTAACGAGGCCTCCTTGCGACAGCCCTTTATAGGCATTGGCATATACGGTATTAAATCCGTTTACATATTCCCCCCCGGCACTGATACGATGATCCCCGCCGCTGAAAGCATGGTCATAAAAAGCATTTACACCTATATAGGCATGTTCATGTGCACTAAGTCTACGATACCCCACGCCGATCGAGGCCGTGTTCCCCAACGTTTTCGACGAGTCCTCATCGACGTTTATGGCTTTAAAGGACAGTCCGACAGGTGTGGTTACCTTTTCGGGAAGAAAATAGCCTCGCAGACCGTAAGATCTGATTTTTTCACCGCTACGACCGATGCGCCCCTGTACAAATACAACACTTTTGGCATTTTCATCATAGTGAGTGATCGGTTGCAAGGTTTCTACATAGGCCTTCGTCAAATTCCCGTAATCCTTTTTTTGACGATAGAACTGATTGTGGTCATCTGTAGGAAAAAGGCTTTCATGTCCTTCAGATGAGCTTCCCGTCTGGACCCCTACCGCTATATCCGTACGATCCCGCCACGTAGAATGAACGGCTTGTGCTCGAGTTTCACGCGGAGCCGCAGCTGCTATACCTGATTGTACATCGGCATCAACAGCCCTCGCCGTAATGGTTCCCGTACAAAGCAAGGTACCCAGGATCAAGCCATTTAATAGTAACGATCTATTCATTAATAATAACTCCCGTCTTTTTGAAATTTATGCGAATAACAGCTTTTATTATCAATTCCATTATAGAATTACGTCAAAATATAGTCAATATAGATACAAATTACCGGTTGCCGATATATATTAAGAACTGCATTGTATGTATAGGAATATACTTCATAAGCTAAACAGGGGACTGTAAGAGGTACACATAACGAATGTACAGCTCTTACAATCCCTTTTATCCATAAAAATACCGAGACGGTACGTTAGAGAACGTTTCCTTCTCGGTATAAAGGTGCACATAAGTCCACCCCGTAAAGTCTTATTCCGCTGCCGTATTATTTACGACTTGCTTGCCCTTATAGAAACCGCAAGTAGGGCATACGTGATGAGGCATAACTGCTTCATGACACTGCGGGCATTCTACAAATCCCGGAGCCGTCAATTTCCAGTTAGCGCGACGACGTTTCTGGCGTGTTTGGGACAATCTGTTCTTCGGTACTGCCATTATCTGCACCTCCTTAAAATCTTGATACGAATGTCAGTACTTACGACTTTAACCAATCGCTAAGCACTGCTAATCTCGGGTCTATCCTGTCGGTAGGACAACTGCAAGCACCTTCATTGAGGTTTGCCCCGCATTGAGGGCAAAGGCCTGCACAATCAGGCCGACACAAGACCTTCATAGGCTCGCTCAGGATCAAGAGCTCTCTAATCGTCTCCGTCAAATCGATGTACTCTCCGTTATACGGATTGACATCTTCGGGAAGCTGTGCTTCCGTACCATAGACTTCAGACAGTGCTGCATCGCGTTCCGCTTCAACAGGCGCCAGGCAAGACGCACACTCGTATATACCGCGAGTATGAATGACACCTTCAACAATCAGATGACTCCCGTCGAACCAATATTCTCCTTCTACAGAGATATCGTTATCTTTCCACGGCATGTCATCTATATCGCCCAGTTTTGAAGCAGGTTGTACAAAAGAAAAGGAAGAATGCTTCCCTTCCTCTTTACGTGCATTTTCGACTTGAATCCTCATCTTCTCTACCTCGACTATATTATTATAGCGACGGCCCTATTCTTTGTCAAATAGATTCACAGGCCGTCCCTTCTTCACCTATAAATTCACGCAATATCGATTTTTTCGGCACGACTTCAACAGAAAGCGGCAGGAAGTGTGTCAACACCTCGCAAAGTCGTCGTGCTTCCAAATAGTACGAGCTGTCTCGGCCTACGGTAGCCAGTAATGCCTCGGCCTGAGGCTTCATAACAGCCCACTCATAAAGTAAGGACGTATCGAAGAGAGCATCCGCATCTTGTCTATACGGATAAATATTTATGTCTTCTCCTCGTCGTACCCCGTCCCATGCTTCCAATGTCACTTCCGGATTTCTCCCGCGTGTACGGTTATCTCGAATCAGCCTTCTAATGATACGTGTATCCGATGTTGATATGCGGTTCAGCTCATCTACAGGTAACTGCGTCCAAACCCCTACGGAAACTTTGTATTGCCTTTCTCTCGACACATATCGAACGAGTTTATCATTCAAAGCGTGCAGACCTTCGACGATCAATATACCGTCTCGAGAAAGGGTTGTCTTTTTCGTGTCGTAATAACGTTTACCCGTAATGAAGTCAAAATGCGGCAGACATACGCTCTCACCTTGCAATAAACGTTCCGCTTGACTGTTGAATAAATCGACATCTACGGCTTGTAAGGATTCAAAATCATACGAACCGTCCTCATTTTTCGGCGTATCTTCCCTATTTACAAAGTAATCATCCAGCGACAGGGACAATAAGTTCACATCTTTTTCATAGAGGCATGCGGCCAGCCTTTTTCCGAAGGTCGTCTTTCCGGACGATGTCGGTCCGGCAATCAAAACCGTGCGGACGATAGGCAGCCTGTTTCTTATACTATTCGCCAAGCTTTCAAAGCGCACGGATACATTCGCCTCGCACTTGTCAATTAATGTTTGAACGGAGCCGTCACGTATATGGCGATTCAAGTCGGATACAAACCGGCAATCCAGCTTACGATAAAATTTTCTTACATCCGTAAAAAGAGAAACCATGCCCGGCACGTCTTCAACCGGGGCAAGCTCCGTAGGACAGTATATCTGAGGTATTTCCAAAACAAACCCTTTTCCCCGGGCTCGCACCTTAACGGCACGTATATATCCGGCATGGGGTACTAATGGTCCGTCAAAGAACTTAGAGATGCTTCCGCACTTATATAAGGTTCCCGAGTCCCTCACCTGCACGACAAGCATCGGTTCTTTTCGTTCCACAAATTCATTCATCTTTTTCTGAATGCGCTCGATAAGCTCTTCCGTCATCTCGGGAGTACCGTGAATAATCCCGTATAATCCCTTACTTAAAGGATAGAACACGTCAACTTCTCCGCCCTTACAAACTTCATCTGTAGCAGCCGCTAAAAGCATCAAACACGAACGAACCAAAATTTTATTGCCCGTCGGCGTTGCGGCATATACGGGCAAGGCATCCGGCTCCTTGCCCGTCGCTTCACGCAGGCTGATAAAGCGACTGCCGCAATAAAGGCCGACAATTTCATTTTCTTCACTTCGAACCATTTTTCTCCTCCAGTCTCCTGTTAAACGCTTACTTTTATTTCGTGATATAATAAGATATTATTCTATTGATATGAGTATATGCGAAAGAAGGACTCCTATGAAACCACGCGATGCCGTTTTATTTGACATACGTACAATCGCGGCCTTATTGGCACTGATTTTTTCTCTTGCCGCCCTTATCTCTTCTTATCATTATATTTATAAAAACACTCCTGATTATGCGTTTAATCGAATTATAACATCAGCCGATGCGAAAGATAAGTCCGCTTTTTTCAAAGCCGTCAACGATAAGGCCTTGGCCTTTTCCATATATGATAATGCGGCTCAAAGACGGGACGGAAACACTGTCTCTGCCATTTTAAAAGTTACGGGGCTGTCGAGCCGCGAGTCTTTTGCCGAAGACCTTCATACCTTACTGTCTGACGGCATTGACGGAAATGTACCGGCAAACTCGGACAGCCTAAAGTCTGATGATTTGAAGGATACATTGCGTAACTTCGGCTTCATAATTCCCGTTACCGGCTGGCACTATGACTCACATGATTTCAGCAATGCCGTCGACGATTCAACAGCCTTGTTAACCGTATACTGGTATAACGATACGTTACAGGCCTCCATCCCCTGTACCCTTATCATGAAACGAATAAACGGGACTTGGACGGTTGCGGATTTAGATGACAGCACAGCTTTTTTATCATGCATCCACGACGCTTCCACGAACGCCTTGGCCCTCTCCAACGATGATGTGAGCAAACGCATGGAAAGGTACGTGCATATTGAAAACATACAGTCATCTCTGGTAACAGATGACAATGACAATACTTTTTTACGTCTCGATTACACCCCCGTATACCCGCAGGGAACCTCCGACATAGAATCGATTGTCTGTGACTTCACATTAAAACGTACACAAGATGACGCCGTTTTATATACGACCCGCCTGCACGTACCGCTTTATAAAGGCGGCACGTCTCTCACAGCCCGTTTCCCTTTAAACGGTTTAATCCCGTCTCAAAAAACACTAAGAGATCTCCCGTCTTTAGATAATACATCCACTGTCCTTCAACCTGTATCCATTCAATTGAAAAACGGGACGGTTCTTTCTTTAAAAGATACCCTTTAAATTTCAGGAGTGTTTTTGATGACTGCTTTTCTTACAGCCTTTCTCATGGTTTTTCTCGCCGAACTGGGTGATAAAACACAGCTTCTCGTCATGGCCTTTGCCGCCAAGTATCGTTGGCAAACGGTTATGTTGGCGGTCCTCATCGCTACTGTCGCCAATCATCTCGTCGCCATTATCATCGGTATTTATGTCAATACGGTAATCAACATGGATTACATTCATTTAGCAGCAGCGGCAACCTTCTTTATTTTCGGTATAGGCACGCTCATCAGTAATGACAGGGAAGAAAAATTGAAAGATAAAAGGATGCTTATCAATCCCTTTTGGACTGTCGCTGTTGCCTTCTTTCTAGCTGAAACGGGAGACAAAACTCAATTAGCAACCATTGCCATGGCTGCTCGCTTCGGCGAATGGCTTCCGCTATTAATCGGTACGACAGCAGGCATGATTGCCGCCGACGGACTGGGCGTACTGGCCGGCACGGTCATTAACCGCTATGTGTCACAAAAACGAATTCAGATGTTCTCGGCCATTTTCTTCCTTATTTGCGGATTCACGGAACTGATTGTCGTTTTTCACGTCTTCGACAATTTCTAAGCCTGGTCTTTAACGGAAAATTTCTGAAAAAATCCGGCTGCTATTTGGGGAACATTAAATAAAAAACGTAACTGAAAGAATTCCCTTTCAGTTACGTTTTTTATTTATATCAGGCAGAACCGATTTTCTGCAAAACTACTTCTCATTCATCTTTTTAACAAGCATAGCGACAGTTTCCTGAAGTTGCTTATTTTGTGCTTCCAATATATCTACCCGTTGTTCAAGTGCATTATATGATGCGGGCGAAATTTTTTGTGATGTATTTTCTTCTCCCAATTTATAGGATACGCCGATATTGGCCATAATATGTTCACTAAAGGTAGCTCCGGCTGTAAAAAGCAGGTTTTCTCTCTTATAATACCCTATTCCCAATGCCAGTGCATTGGCATTTTTGTAATGTCCATAGCCGCCCATCACCTGAAGTCTATTGTCCGGGTCGAACTGTAAGGGATGCAATGCAGCCAACGCCGCAGCTCTCGCGGATCCTTTATCGGCTTCTTTCCCGAGACCGGCAATATGGCTATACAAATTATCTATTTGCCGATTAGCCCCGTAGAGTTGAGACCCGTTGACAGCATCCGTAGAATTTTCACTGACACGACCTGCCGCTACATGCGTAATCGTGCGCTCTTGTCCCGAAGCCCCTACGGAAACAGTGGAAACAGGCACTTTACCGGCATAGCTGACCGTAGTCCCGTCACTGTAGGTATAGTCGGGAGTGCCGACTACATCACTACTTTCAGCTGTCGAATTGTTGCCCAAGACGACCCCGTTTTCCAGAGATGTCGTTACGTTATTCCCTACGACAAAGGTATTATTCGCACTGACACGATTATTATTACCTACACTGTATGAATCGTCTCCCGCAACGGTAGACACATTATAAGTACCTACCCCGAAGGCGCCTGAACGATTTCCCTCTATCTTATTATAAGCACCGACAGCGGCATTATCATCCCCGTTCAGTATAATTCCATGGCCCATACCGTAGTTAAAGTTACCGGTTACATTAGAATTCGATCCGATTAATACCGTATTATTTCCCGTACTCCCGCCGGCCTGACCGGCACCGAGCCATACATTTTTATTCCCGGTAGCATTAGCTCCCGCAAAAGAACCGATAGCAATCGTATCGGACAGGGTAGACTTAAACCCTGCGGCGAAATTTCCCAAAAAATTATAATCGCCCTTACCTTCTACAAAGGCCTTAGCACCCAGAGCTACGTTACCGCCACCATTCGACCCGTTTAACGACAATCGCCCTACGGCAATATTATTTCCCCTTGCATTTGGGTCCCCCGTATGTGCGTAAGGATTGCTGTTTGCAGCACCGGTCTGACCGCCCAGGTATACATTATCCGAGTTCGTAAAAGAGGCGCCTTGTAAGCCGATATTATAAGCTGCACCACCGCTCGATACGATGGGTGTATCTGCCCCTTGTGCCGGACAGGATGCTGCTACGGCAAAGACGGCCAATACTGCCGATAATTGCATTTTTGTCATATGATTCATAGTTATTCATCTCCAGTTATATAAAGTAGGTGTTTGATACCTCTTCCTCTATGATTATACATTCTTTTTAAGAATTTGTTAATATTCTGTATATAAATGTAATCAAAATATATGTTTTTTATATATTCCGTTCTCCATATGTCTAACCTGCATATAAAAAAACGGTGAACAAGCATGCAATTATAGCATTCTTGTTCACCGAGCAAGCTACAATATCGATTTCTTCTTACCCTTCAATAATTTCAATAACCTTCGGCTTAGACTTTTCGCTTTTTGACAGAGAGCGATCAAAATACTTGACACCACCCAACCCGATGCAAAAGGCTACAATAGCGCCGACAACTTCCGAACGTACAGCATCTGTTCCGAAAGAACCGCTGACAAAATAACCGATAATCGCACCGGCAGCTGCTAATAATAAGGGCATAACAAAACAAATAAAAGCACCGACTACAATATTCGTGTCGTGAAACTCGAATTTTACATGCTGCCCTTCTTTGGCGTTAACCTTATTAACCGCCGTTACTACAATATCTTTAGCACCTTCACAAGCACCGCAGGCGATGCAATCTGAATGACGCCCTACTTTTACTTCTGCCGATCCGTCCGCAAATACGGATACGACCGTACCTTCTTCAACCTTCATATCAATCACTCCTTTAAGAGATTCTCTCTTGTTTGCAGTATACCACTGAGAGGCTTATTAATCAACACCTTTTAGGTGGCGATTAGCTTGCCATAAAACCCGTGGGACTTTAACTCAGCACCACGGGTTAACATATCAGTCAAAATCTTTAGCTGTAACCTTGACTTCCCACTTCTTTTTAACTTGTTTATACGTAACCGTTCCCACAAAGGAATGTAAATCCCGAACCCAAGTAAAATCACGTTCATTAATATGTCCGTCATCCAAATCCTTGGCAATAGAGAAAATAAACGTATCTCTCGGTGTCAGCACGTACCCTACAGACAGTCCCTTTTGATCGGGATTTTCGATACTGTCGAAACGATAGGGGGTAGTCCCGCTAATATTGTGCCGCTTATACCAAAACGTCGTCCATAAACGATCCGTTACGTTTTGTTTAAGGATAATTCCCCAATAGGGATCCTTGCGGACATTATCGCCGATTTCATACCAGTCCTTGCGATAACCTGCATAGCCTCGGATTTCCGCTCCCTTCCACAAATCAATAGGGTCATGTGTAATTTCCGCGCGCATCCCCTTGTGGGTTCCCTTACCTACATCACTTTCCTGCCACTTACCGTATTCAGCACTGCCGAAAGCATATATACCTGAATTCCCGAAGTAGAGTCGCGGCGTATAATAGTGAAACTCCGGCCACTTGGTAACCCAAATATGGTCGTCATTATCGTTGTCATTGGAGCTCACTTCTTTTGAATAACCGAATGTAAAGGTGCCTGCCTTCGTATTTTTCTCCAAGGTCAGAGAGGGTTTAAATCCGCTCTTCACGGACACGGCATACCGTGCCTTAACGGCTAAGCTGCCGTCTTTACTAAGCGGGAATTCGGCTTTCCCTTTTAAACCCAGACCGTCATCACTATTATATGACGGTTTGGGAAGAAGCGAGAATATCCACTGTCGACTGCCAGACTCTTTGGCAAGAGACGATTCGTAATGTCCATACGTTAAGACGAGGACATGTTTAAACCACAACTTCGTATTTTCAGCTGTCACACGCTTACCCGGATAAATACGAATATCATCGGCTGTCAAATAATAGTCCGGAGTCTTAGCTACGGCGTGAGGAGTCGTAATTAAACCGTGTTTGATATAAACGGACCCGTCCGCCATTTTTGCGCTTTGCCCGCGGAAATAAAGGGCCGATGAATCGCTCGATGTATATCCGGCTACAGTCGCCACCGTGGCCGAATTATCCTTCGTATTATAAACGCCTCCGTCTGCCGTAATAACCTGGTCATCATTAATATAGATGGTCGGTCCTTTTGTTTCATATGTACCGGTCTTCATGTTCCCTTCCATATAGGAAGTATGCAGTTCACTCGTACCGCGTTGTACATCCACATTGCCGCGACTTTGTACGTATCCGTCCGAATTCCGCACATACACGGAATCGGAGGACACCTTAGCCGGCATAGGCAACGTATCAAATTTGGCCATTGCCGCATCTAAGTCGACAGCAGACGCGGTCTGAACCGGGGTATGTAATTTTTCCGTTACAGCCGTTTCCCCTGCGGCATATGATGCAATTCCCACAGGAAGTACAAAGGCCAATACCGTTGCGGTCAGTCGTTTATTCATTCGTGTCACCTTTATATAACCTACTGTTCTGTAGGCGTAATGGTAATAATCGTTTCATCGTTCGCATCGTCAAGGTCTACGGGGCGAACATCTGAATTGGCTGCCGTTGTCGTAACTTCCGGTTCAGCCGCTTTTGCAGGTGCCGGCGTTTCCGTTTTTTCGGGCACTGCCGCTTGTTCCGGCTTTTGTACAGCACTCGGCTTTTCAACCTGGGGCGATGCCGGTGATTCCGTTACGGTTGTCGCCGGTTCATTAGTGCCGGAAACGACAACACCGCTAGCCGCCATGTCTGCCGTTTCCATCGTATTCGGACCGCCTTCGGATTTAAAACCTACAACATCCGCATCATGCTTCGTTTCAGCATACATTGTCGAGCCGGCGGGAATGTCTACATTATTGCCCTTAACGAACAAGCCGCCGACCAAGCCGACAGGTCCGAGAATAATGGCTCCGGCGGCGGAAGCCCCGACAGCACCGGCGGTACGCTTGTATTGTTCCTTAGTTTTTTCACCGACAACAAGCTGTACGGGCGAACCGTCAGAAGCATGGACGGAATCATATTCAATTTCTATCTTGCCGTCTCTACCGAAGCGTCCGGCTTTACGTGCTTTGCTCACCGTCCCTTCGGCTTCCATGCCGCGAGGAATGGCGATGACATCACCGACTTTAATATCTTCGGCAACGGAGAAACGAAGGCGATCACCTTCGGTCAAGTCCTTGGAGTTAATAGGATCTTCATTAGTCATTTCCACAACTGTCCCGGCAGGAATCGTTACCACCTGAGACACGAATTTTCTCTTGCCCAACATGGCGGAACGAAGAGCCGCCACGCGGCTACGTAGGGACCCTGTGCCGACCTTACCGCTGATACCTTCTTCCAACTCTCCTACGCGAGTCGTCAAGGCATCGTTTGTAACCGTACCGGAATATTGGCGCTGCATCATGTTGACTGCTGCCACCATGGACAGATCCGAGCCCGTATTTCCGTACACCTCTTTATATAATTCATCTGTTTTCGAATCAACACTGCCCGAAACGGAGTCAGAACCGTTGAGAACTTTATCGAGAGCGGCAATACGAGTATTCAGTGCACCTGTCTGAGTCGTACCGTATACGGTCGTTTCCACCTTTTCCGCTTTTTCAAGAATCGTATAGTCTGCAGCTCCGACAGTTGCAACTCCGCATAATGCGACAACCGCCAACAGTGCCGATATTTTCTTATTCCACACCATAGTCATTCCTCCTGATTCTATTGCCGTAGGCAATGACATACCATTTCGATAATCAGTTAATATTATAGTAAATAGGTCGGTAAAAATCAACAAGAACGGCTTATTTGCGTCATTACGGATATGAATCTATAATGTAATCAAAACTTAACAGCGAGGTGTTTTTTATGCTGACAGAAGCAATGATTCGCAAGCAAGTTTCAGAAGCTGCCAAAAAGGCTCGACAGACAACGCCCTTGGCAGGTTCCATCACCAATTTCGTAACAGTCGACTTTGTCGCCAATGCGCAATTAGCCGTAGGCGGTTCGGCAGCTATGGTTTACTTACCTGACGAAGCACGCTCGTTAGTACGGCTCGGTTCTTCTTTCTACATCAACGTAGGAACCCTCTTGCCCGTTTATGCCGAATCGGTACCGGCTGCTATGGATGAAGCGGCGGCTACCGACAAGCCCTGGGTTCTCGACCCTGTGGCCCTCGGCATCGGAACCCTGCGTACCGAATTGTTACAACACGCACGCAGTTGCCACCCTGCAGTCATTCGCGGTAACGCCTCGGAAATCATTGCTCTCGCCGACCTTTGGAAATTGTCTCACGGCGGTGGTGCAGGGGTCCGCGGTGTCGATGCTACGGATACGGTCGAAGCGGCCGAAACAGCGGCTATAGCTTTGGCCCGATATACCAAAGGTGCCGTCGCCGTTTCAGGCAAAAAAGACTTGATTACGGACGGCACTCACGTTCTCACGGCAGAAGGAGGTTCTCCTTTAATGGAAAAAGTCACCGGTTGCGGTTGTTCTTTAGGCGGAGTCATTGCCGTATACGCAGCCGTCACAGATCCTTTTACAGCCGCTTGTTGCGGCACCTTTGCTTATAATCTGGCCGGTGAATCAGCTTCTTCCGTAGCCGACGGCCCGGCCTCTTTTAAATCGGCCTTTATCGATAATTTATACACTTTAACAGATAAACTTGATACAGCGAAATTTTCACTGACGGAGGTATAACGATGAATACATTAATAGCTCTTTGTATTGCTCCTTGCGGCACGGGGGATGAATATGCGGCCGATGTGGCGGAAATCGTTGACATCATTCGTCGCTCAGGTTTAAAAAGCCGTACGAACTCCATGTTTACGGAGATTGAAGGCGAATGGGACGAAGTCATGTCCGTTGTTAAAAAAGCTACCTTTCATTTCGCCGAAAGGGGAATTCGCACAGAAGTTATTATGAAAGCCGACATTCGTCCCGGCCACACAAACATGATGACACGAAAGGTCGCTGCCGTAGAAGATATTTTAAAGAAATAACCTCGGTACTCAGCTTGACAGAGAAACCGCTCCCAGTGTATACTAAATCAGTCAGCGTATGTGGAGTGGTACTCAAGAGGCTGAAGAGGACGGTTTGCTAAATCGTTAGGGGTCGTAAGGCTTGCGAGAGTTCGAATCTCTCCCACTCCGCCACATGAAATAAGGGATATTGCCGAGGCAATATCCCTTATTTGTTTCAGAACGAGTCGTTTATTTTGTCGTAAACGGCTCGGTCTTTTGTCTATATGTATACACTTTCTCCGACTTCTACATCATGGTCAGCTTCCATAAGTACCTGTCCAACTCTTACAATAAATAAAAGAAGCACCTCTAACGAGGCACTTCTTCACATAACACGACTTGATTTTTTTCATCCGTTTCTTCAAGTTGAACGGACACGGCTTCTCGCAAAGCCGTAGGAACATTTTTCCCTACATAGTCGGCCCTAATAGGAAGTTCTCTATGTCCGCGATCTATCAAAACGGCCAGTTCTATAAACTTCGGACGGCCCGCCTCCATGACGGCATTTAAAGCCGAGCGCACAGTTCTGCCGGTAAATAAAACGTCATCGACTAAGACTATCGTCTTGTCGTCGGCATTAAAAGCAGTCTTACCCTTGTCGACGCGACGAATATCCGTTCGTTTTCGATCGTCACGATAAGCGGATATATCCAAGTCGTAAACGGGAACGACGACTTCCTCTATGGATTCCAATTCACGAGCCAATCTTTGCGCCAAGGGAACACCGCGGGTATGAATCCCGACGAGAATCATCTGTTCCAACCCTTTGTTACGCTCGATAATTTCGTGGGCAATACGCCGTATGGCTCGTTCTATAGCTTTTTCATCCAATAACAAGGTCTTGTATCGCAACATTACACACCTCCGCCGTCAACAGCTTGTACGACAGCCTTAAAATCATTGGGCCAAGGGGCTTCGAAATGCATGGCTTGCTTCGTAATAGGATGCACTAAATCAAGAGCACAGGAATGAAGCGCCTGCCCTTCAATGGGAAAGGCGTCTCTTTTATACCCGTACAGAGGATCATTTACTACGGGATGCCCGATATAAGCCATATGCACGCGAATCTGATGAGTCCGTCCTGTCTCCAAACGACACTGTACCAACGTATAGTTACCGAACCGCTCCAATACAGTAAAATGTGTAATCGCATCTTTGCCGTCCTTCATATTGACGGCCATTTTAACGCGGTCCTTAGGATGTCGTCCCAAGGGTGCATCAATACGCCCCTTTGCTTCCACAATATTGCCGTGAACGAGAGCCACATAGGTGCGTCGTGCCGTATGGCTCTTAATCTGTTCCGCCAGGCTTTTATGTGCCGCATCGGTTTTAGCCGCTACCATAAGCCCCGATGTATCTTTGTCCAGTCGATGAACAATGCCGGGACGAATAACCCCGTTAATCCCCGACAACTCGCCGCCGCAATGCCATAAAAGTGCATTTACAAGGGTCCCGTTCGGATTTCCCGCCGCCGGATGGACAACCATACCTCGTGCCTTATTAACAATAATAATATCCTTATCTTCATATACAATATCTAAAGGGATATTTTCAGCCTCAACCGTAAGGTCTTCAGCCTCATCCTTTTCAATGACGATTTCGTCGCCTTCCGCCACGCGGTAGTTGGCTTTCAGGATGCGGTTACGCATGGAAACCTTCCCGTTCTTTATGAGATTCCCCGCATACGAACGAGATATATCCAAAGCCCTTGCTACATATATATCAACCCGTATTCCCGTATCTTTATCAGTTACGACAGAGGTTATAACTTCCATTTCAACCGCCTTACTCCGAACCGTGGGTCCAGCAATAAATGAGTAATAAAAAGACACCTGCTACAATGGCCATATCGGCAATATTAAATACGGGCCATACCCGAAAATCGAAAAAATCCGTTACGGCTCCGAATAAACATCTATCAACTGCATTACCGAAGGCACCGCCTAACAATAGCCCCGTACCGACAGTGACAACCGGCACTTTCGGCAAGTATTTACGAAATACAAAATACAGAAGGAAGAGCCCTATGGCAACGGCAATAAACAGCCATTGTTTGTGTTCCAGAAAGCCAAAGGCCGCTCCCTTATTCAAAATATAAGTTATATGAAAAAATCCCGGTATAACCGGAACAGATTGATTCAATATCATGGAATGGGATATTGCATATTTTCCGATTTGGTCTGCCGCTACGACAAGGCAGGCAATGATAAAAACAGACACAGTTATCTCCTTCCTCGACTTACCGGCACAGTCGACCGGAATGCCTTTATCCTATCACAGACACCGTTAAAAAACAACGAAGACACACAAAAAACCGCTATGCATGACACATAGCGGTTTATATGTATATAGCCTATTATTCAGCAGCGATAGCGCCTGTAGGACAAACGGATTCGCAAGCACCGCAATCGATGCAAGCATCGCCTACAACATACTTCGTTTCGCCTTCAGTAATAGCGCCGGTCGGGCAAGTTGCTTCACAAGCACCGCATTTTACGCATTCATCGGAAACTACATGCATGGTATTCACCTCCGCAAAAAATATCACTCGAGGGTTCTCATGTCCCTTTCGCTGACATAATTATTACACGTTTCTCCCTCCTTGTCAATTATCAAAATAGCCAAAATACCGCATGGTTAACCCGTTTTATTCTTGATAATCTATGTCAGTAACCATAAAAAAAGAGTATATTTCTCGTCTGTTTTTTTTTATTTCATGCGTTCATAGTTGTCCAAAAAATAAGTTTTTATGCTGTTCATAAAATTTTCCACCCTTTTTGTGTTCTTTTTAAAACTATTTGTCAACAATTCTCAGTATTTTCCTCTTTAAACCGCTTGTGTCTTTTCGGCATAAAAAAAAATTTATATTTCGTTCTTATTGAAAGGGGTAGAAAGGATGTTAAAATAGTATATACCTGATTTAAAGGAGGGTTATATTTTGCAAACCTATTCACCTGTAACAGCCGAATTTATTGAAGAGCTGAAACAAATAACCGGCCCGTCATATGTTAAGACTGACGCCGACTTACTCATCGCCTATCAAACGGACTATGAATCGGATCCTAAGCTGTTTCATATGCCCGAAGCAGCCGTTGCTCCCGCATCGGCTGAAGAAATTTCACAAATTCTCAAATTGGCCAACCGCTACAAAGTTCCCGTCACGGTCCGTTCGGGAGGTACCAGTCTTGCAGACGGTGCTATTCCTGTCTGCGGCGGCCTCGTCCTTTTAATGGAACGGCTGAATAAAATTTTGGAACTTAATGAAGAAGGCATGTACATGACTGTCGAGGCGGGTGTGCGTACCATTGATTTACAAAATCGTGCCAAATCAGCCGGTTTTCTGTATGCCGGCGATCCGTCCAGTTCGGAAAGCAGTCTTATCGGCGGCAATCTGGCAACGAATGCCGGCGGTCTAAAAGCCGTTCGTTACGGCGTTACACGCCATCAAGTCTACGCCCTTGAAGTCGTTACACCGACAGGCGAAATCGTCGAAGTAGGCGGCATCTTGAAAAAATGCTCTACAGGCTACTGTCTGGAACAATTAATTATCGGCAGCGAAGGAACTCTCGGTGTTATTACGAAAGTTACAGTGAAGCTCACGCCTTTGCCGCCGTATCGTTTTGACGTCTTGGCCGTCTATGACTCGCCTACTCCGGCTCTGCACATGGTACCGCAGTTGATTAAAGCCGGCATTGAGCCTACGAGTATTGAATATATGGATAACTCATATGTTCGCGGCTGTGCCGATTATTGCGGATATGAAAATATGCCCGGTTATGAAAAAGGCGTATATGTCATCATAACGGTTGAAACGTATGACGCAGACGATGCGGATAAAAAGATGGAACAAGTAGCCGACATTTGCGAACAATCGGGTGCCGTTGATGTTCTTGAAGCGGACGATCGCATTTGGAACATGCGACGTAATTGCCAGACTTCTGTCGAGTTGATCAGCAAAGTCTTTTTGACGGATGACGTAGTTGTCCCTGTTCACCGCATTGCCGATACAATTGAAAAAATCATGGACATCGGGAATGCATATCCTTTTGAAGTAAAGATCAATGCTCATATCGGTGACGGGAATCTTCATATAGTCTTATGCAAGACGGACATGTCTGATGAAGTGTGGGAAAAATCGGTCGAAGCCTTCCACAACGAAGTCTATGCCTATGCATATTCCGTCGGAGGCCGCCTGGCCGGTGAACACGGCATCGGTGCCAAAAAATTACGCTATATGGAAAAGTTTACGCCTGAAGGAGAAAAACACCTGATGCGAACGATAAAAAACGCACTGGATCCTAATAATATTCTTAACCCGGGAAAGATTTTAAACTTTCATGAATAAGAGATTTAATCCCCATTTTTATACTGTACTTTTTTAGTGGAAATAAATCGTTGACAGATTTATTTCCACGATGTTATAATACGGAACATCAATTATATATGTGATTTCATCAAGAGCAATTGAGGGATACGGCCCGATGACATTGCGGCAACCCCCGTTAGGGAAGGTGCCAAGTCCGACGGCTTATGCCGGCAGATGAACGGAAAAAGATAAGAAAAGCCGTCATCTGAATGACGGCTTTTTTGTATGAACTTCCACATCATAAGCTTTTAATGAAAGGATGTTATATTATGAAAATTTCCCTGAAAAAAGGCCTCACTTTGGCCCTCATCGTAGCAACTGCCGCGTTTATTACCGGTTGCGGCGGCAATAATTCTGCCGGCGGCGATAACAAAGAAATTAAAATTGGCGTAACTGCCGGTCCGCATGCGGAAGTTATGGATGAAGTCGCTAAAGAAGCGGCTAAGCAGGGCATTACGGTTAAAGTCGTCGAATTTAACGACTATGTACAACCCAATACGGCATTGGCTCAAAAAGATTTGGATATGAACTCCTTCCAACATCAGCCCTACTTGGACAATGTCGTCAAAAAACAAGGTCTCGATTTAAAGTCCATCGGCAAAACGATTATTCTTCCCATGGGTGTTTTCTCGCACAAGTATAAATCACTTGATCAGGTAGCCGACGGTTCTACGGTAGCCATCCCTAATGACCCTACGAACGGAGCCAGAGCCCTGTTACTGTTGCAACAAGCTAAGTTAATTACGTTAAAAGACGGCAAGACCGTCGATGCAACAGTTGCAGACATTGTCAGCAATCCGAAAAATCTGAAGATTACGGAACTCGATGCGGCTCAAATCGCTCGTTCTCTCGATGATATGGACTTAGCTTGCGTAAACACGAACTACGCTATTCCGGCCGGCTTGAATCCGCAAAAGGATGCTCTTGTTGTTGAAGATAAGAGTTCGCCTTACGCTAATGTCATTGCCGTTCGTGCCGACGACGTAAATAATGAAACATATAAAAAGTTGGTAGAAATTTATCAATCCGAACCGATTCGCAAGTTTATTGAAGAGCACTTCCAAGGCTCCATCCTACCGGCATTTTAAATATCGACAAAAAAATCCCTGCCTAAAGGCAGGGATTTTTTTGTCTGTAAAAGGGCCTTTATTTTACCAAAGCATCAACTTTACTCTGTGCCGTTTCATGCTCGTAATTCCACGGATCTTTTCTGATAAATCCGTCCGAAAAAGGAACAAAAATGGACACAATAGCGGAAATAGCCAAAAGATAGAGAAACCAAGTGTACGGCAAGACTTCAAGAGGCGATACGGCACCGGCTGTAAAGCCCGTAACAATGAGCATCTGTGCCCCGTACGGAATGAGTCCCTGAAAAATAGACGAAAACGTACTGAGCAAGGCCGCCGAACGACGCGGATCTACTTTAAAGCGATAGCAAAGTTTCTTTGCCATTTCCCCGTTAATAATAATCGAAACCGTATTATTAGCCAAGGCAATGTCCGTAACGGAAACAAGCCCGGAAATACCGATTTGCGCTGACTTACTGCCCGTAATAAATTTTTCCACTGAATGAAGCAGGAAAGCAATGCCTCCCGCCCTACTCACCATAGCGGCCAAGCCGCCGGTCAGAAGCGACAAGAGGAAGATATCGAACATTCCCGAAAAACCCTTATAAATAGCCTGCATAAAGGACAGGAAGGTTAAATCACCGTAAGACATACCGATGATGCCTGCCAAAACCGTACCGCCGACTAAGACAAGAAATACGTCTACGCCTGCAACGGCCGTAACAAGCACGACTATGTACGGCAAAATTTTGATCAGGCTGTACGGATGTTCTCCCGAGCTTAC
Source organism: Megasphaera micronuciformis F0359 (assembly GCF_000165735.1). Lineage (GTDB taxonomy): Bacteria > Bacillota > Negativicutes > Veillonellales > Megasphaeraceae > Megasphaera > Megasphaera micronuciformis. The sequence continues at coordinate 73,929 of NZ_GL538208.1, read as the reverse complement.
AGCCCCGTCAGATCCGCCGAAGATAACAAGAAGTACAAAGGTAATCACGGCCGGCACAATGGTCAACCAAAGATTTAACTTAAATTTATCCTTCATTTCACAGCCTTGCGTACGCGTAGACGCAATGGTCGTATCCGAAATGATAGACAAGTTATCTCCGAGCATAGCCCCGCCGATAAGACAACCGAGAACCAGTCCCAAAGGGGTGCCGGACTTTTCGGCAATAGCTACGGCAATAGGACCTACAGCCGCACAACAGCCTACAGATGTACCGGTTGCCGTAGAAATGAAAGCCGAAATAAGAAATACACCGGCCGCCAAATACTGAGGAGGAATATACGTCAGCCCCAAGTTAACCGTAGAATCTATACCGCCCATAGCCTTGCATACTACGGCAAAACCTCCGGCTAACAGGAAAATCATACACATAATTAAAATATCGGGATTTCCGCAACCTTCTATGAAAGTATTAAACTTATCACTAAATTTTCCTTTCAATAAGGCAAATGCTACGATAATACCGATGATAGAGGCCAACGGTGCAGGAAATTGATAAAAGGGCATTTCCACACCTTGCATTTGTAAAATGATCCCGGCCCCCAAGTACACGCCTACAAATACAATAAAAGGGAATAACGCTGTCCCGTTCGGCTTTATCTCGGCATCTTTTTGTTCGGTCTGAACAGCCGCTTCTTTTCTTACTTCATCCTGATTTCCGTCCACCGACCAACACTCTCCTTTGCAATAAGTAAGGTAATATACAACACACTTTAATCTTTGTACATCCTATCACATACATATATTTGAGTGTAATATTAAAAAGTTTGGTATATTCATAGATATTTAATATATATAGTTTCCGCACGTTTTTATAAAAGGCGATAACCTCCCGGTCATCGCCTTTTATATTTTACTACCTTCTTATTTCACTTTATCCAATGCCTGTTTTAAATCGTTAATAATATCTTGAGCATCTTCCAAGCCTACGGACAGTCGAACCAAGCCTTCACTGATACCGGCAGCTTTCAACTCTTCCGCCGTATACGGAGAATGAGTCATCGTAGCCGCGTGTTCAATTAACGTTTCCGCATCGCCTAAAGATACGGCCAATTTGCAAAGTCTGACACTGTCCATAACCGTACCGCCCGCTTTTTTACCGCCTTTAAGTTCGAAAGAAATCATACCGCCGGGCAGACTCATTTGTTTCTTTGCCAAATCAAATTGAGGGAAACTCTTAAGCCCCGGATAAGCAACGGACTCTACAGCCGGATGAGTTTCCAGGAATGCCGCTACCTCCATGGCATTTGAGCAATGTTTTTCCATACGCAATGCCAGGGTCTTCATGCCGCGAGCAATCAAAAAAGCATCAAAAGGACTCAAAACGGCTCCTGTCATATCCTTAATACCAAAGAGACGAACCTGGGCTATGAATTCGGCAGAACCGCAAACAAAGCCGGCAATAACGTCACCGTGACCGTTCAGATACTTTGTCGCCGAGTGAACAACTACATCCGCTCCCAATGTAAGCGGTTTCGTAATGTAAGGTGTGCAGAAGGTATTATCTACAACGACCAGGCAACCGTCCACTTCATGTGCAATGTCGGATACGGCCTTAATATCTACGATTTTTAAGGTCGGATTGGCAGGAGTCTCAATATAAACCATTTTTGTGTTCGGTTTCATTGCCTTTTTAACAGCCTCTAAATCGTTCATATCTACAAAAGTTACGTCCACGTCCGCCCGGGGCATACCGTGATTTAAGAGTGCAAAGGTACACCCGTATAAAGTATCGCTGGCTACTACATGATCGCCATGTTGCAAAATAGTCCAGAAGGTAGCTGAAATAGCCCCCATTCCCGATGCCGTGGACATGCAGGCTTCCGCTTCTTCGAGAAGTGCGACTTTTTCTTCTACAACCGTGTTCGTCGGATTTCCGAGACGACTGTAAATATACCCTTCTTCTTCAAGAGCAAATCGCTTTCCGCCCTGTTCCGCCGAGTCGAAAATAAACGTTGATGTTTGATAAATAGGTGCCGTTAATGCTCCAAACGTATTTTTCGAAGAACCTCCATGAATAGATTGTGTAGCAAACCCCATTTTTTGTAACTCTGTTCTGTCCATAATCTTCCTCCTTATTTATAGAAAAATAATATATTATAATAGGCTTTTTATGATTTTTTCTTATATTTTTTGCTATTCTCAGTATATCAACATATAATTTAAACGAATAATATTGTTGCGTAAAACGATTGCATAGAAAAAAACTATGACGGAGGGCGGCATGACCTTACAACAATTGCGGTATATAGTTGAAATTTCAAAAAGCGGTTCCATTACCGCCGCAGCCAAAAAACTCTTTATCGCTCAACCCAGCCTGAGCAAGGTTGTTAAAGATTTGGAAGAAGAGTTTCACATTACCATTTTAAAACGCAGTCGCCATGGCATTTCTTTTACCACCGAAGGGCTTGAGTTTCTTCAGTTTGCTCACCATATTTTAGAGGCATCGGATGCCATGGAAGACTATTTCCGCAAAGAGAGACTTGACGAAGAGTTGCGACTATCCGTATCTTCTCACCATTATCTTTTTGCCGTCGACGGCCTGATTAACTTACTTACAAATATTCCTGAAGAAATCCCCTATACCATTCGTCTCCGTGAAGGTCGCACGTCTGAAATCATTCGTGATGTCCTTGTTTCACGCAGCCAAATCGGCATTATCTACATTACCAAAAGAACGGAACAATTTATGTCCCGTCTCCTTACGAAAAATAACCTCGAATTTATCCCCCTGCACGAATTTACGCCCCATGTTTATGTCAGTAGCGATCATCCTCTTGCAGGTTTTTCCGAAGTGACTACGATACAACTTACGGACTACCCTCATGTATGCTATGATCAGGGCAGTGAACCGAAGCAACTGTCGGAAGAGTTCGTCATTCCGAACAGTATATCGAAGCAAACAGTTTATGTATCCGATCGTTCATCCATGCTCAGCATCATTGCCAATACAGAAGCCTATAACATCGGCACAGGCTGTCTCTTGCCGTCTGTTGTCGGCTCTGAAGTCGTATCCGTTCCCATTGCGGATATTTCCGCAACTATGCGAGTCGGCTGGATTAAACAAAAAAACCTGCCCTTAACCCCTGAACTGGCAAAATATCTCCATTATATACAGGTAGCTCTCAACAAGGCGGTTGCCGACACCCACCTTCCTACGACAGCTTCCGCATACAATACCTATGTACAATAAACTTTTAAAACTCTAAAATTCTATTTTCTACAAGCGAAAAACCGGCAGATATAATCTGCCGGTTTTTTCATTTCAAAGATTTTACAAACTTTGCTTACGTCTTTAAGAGGCTGTCATCAGCTTGGCTTCAGCCGTAACAGCCACGGTTCCGTTTTCCTTTATAACGCATCCTTTTGTTACAAACAACCGTCCTCGCCGAGAAACGATGTGAGATTCAATACGAACTTTCTCTCCGATTTTCACGGAATCCTTGAAGCGGAGGTGCAGGTCCGCCGTATACGCCGGTTTTCCCGTCAAAACGAAAACGTGATTTCCCATAACTTCATCGATGAGCGTGGATACCAACCCCCCATGCATTCGATCATCATAACTTTGATGCTCCGGCTTCGGAACAAAGTCGGCATACGAATCACTTTCATTTACATACATATCCAATTTTAATCCTATGGGATTATCCTTACCGCAGCCGAAACACCGTGTGTATTCTTTCTTTTCCAATTCCGCACCTCCTCGAGTTTGTTCTTCATTATACCATAGGTTTACTCATACAAATGAAGAATACAATTTAAATTACCGCTACTTTTTATTGACAACTTTTTTCATAATTGATATATTGATATCGACAGATGATATGGTTTGCGGAGGTAGGGCATGAATATCGATACACTCTTAATTCATCACTGTGCACCGACATTGGCGGGTCTTAAACCCGGTGCTCTTCTCTGTTTCCACCGCCAGGGAACCGTAGATGAATTTAAAAATACGGTTGATAAATATAATCATAAATTCAACAAAAAAGGATTATATTTTCGCATTTTATTCACCTGCCCGACTCGAACGCTGTTATACGTATATCGTCCGAAAATGATCTGTGAATACGTGCGTCGCAAATGCAACCTTTGTTTCTTACGACAATTCGGATATAGTGACAGTATGACATTGACCGATATGTTGAACAAATTGAAAGAACGTTTTTCCGAGACGGGTTGTTTTCCCCACGAGTCAGGGATTTTCCTCGGTTATCCTGTTGAAGATGTTTACGGATTTATTCGCAATAGCGGCAACCATGCCAAACTGTGCGGTGAATGGAAGGTATACGGCGATGCTCAAAAAGCGGCCGAAATCTTCGAAACGTATACACGCTGTCGTCAAGACTATATCAACAGATTCTCTGTTGGCATAAAATTAGAAGAGCTTATAGTAGCTTAAGGAGGAGTTCATTATGGTAACAATCGTTTATTGGAGCGGCACAGGCAACACGGAAGCAATGGCTAACGAAATCGAAGCAGCAGCAAAGGGTGCCGGTGCTGAAGTTGAAAAAATGTTATTTGACGATACAACCGTCGACGCCGTCGCAGGTAAAGACGTTATTCTCCTCGGTTGCCCCGCAATGGGCGGCGAAGAATTGGAAGAAACGGTAGTTGAACCGTTCTTTGCAGAATTAGCCGGCAAATTAAGCGGCAAAAAAGTCGGTCTCTTCGGCTCTTACGGCTGGGGTACCGGTGACTGGATGGAAACTTGGAAACAGCGCGTAATTGATGCCGGTGCAAACTTAATCGGTACAGCTATTGTTAACGAAACGCCGAATGATTCCGAAGAATGCAAGGCTCTCGGCGAAGCTGCTGCCAAAGCATAAGATTTAAAATCCGATTCATATTTCATGAAACTCCATTAAGAAGGGCGCTTCCGCAAAGCGCCCTTCTTTATTTATGTAACCTCTTCGTATCATCAGACAGCATAATAAAACCGCCTCTGCAAGTCTCATCTTACAGAAGCGGTATATATATTTCTTTATTCTTCAATCATTTGAGATTCCGATGCCATACGCATACGCAGTTGCATGGCTTCATCTTCCTGTTGAGCTTTTAAAGACGGATCCTTGTCCGTACCCACAAGGCGTCCGTAAAAGAGAAAGTAGCACACAAGCGCTACAAGAGCAATAACAGCCGTCGTCGAAAACATTCCTGTAAAGCCGACGGTTTCCTTCCAAGCTCCCAAGATATAAGGCCCGACACCAAGGCCCAGGTCAAGAGCGATAAAATAAGTCGATGTAGCCACGCCGATGCGATGAACGGGAACCATTTTAATGACAACGGCCTGACCGTTAGACATGTATGTACCGTAACCCAATCCGACAAATACGGCCGATAAAAGGACCATCCATGAAGCCGTAGCCTGACTGAGAAGTACGATACCGATAGCTAAACATACATAGCTGGGATACATAACACAATTTTCGCCGTGACGATCGAATACGATACCGAGGACGGGCCTAGTCAGCGTAATGACGATAGCATAAACTACGAAGAACAAGGTACCTGCTTCAACGAGATTTACTTCACGGGTATAAGAGGCCATGAAGCCCAAAATGCCGGAGTAGGACAGGCCCACGAGAATAGACACAAGAGAAATAGAGTTAACTCGCGGTTCCAGAAAATCGGAAATACGCGTGCCCTTTTCTTCTTCTACGACTTCGGCACTGAATGTAGGTTCTTCAAACTTCAACAAGAACGCTCCGATAATACACAAAATAACAAGAGCTACACAGAAAGCGACGATAAAGGTAAAGTTTGTAATCGACAGCATTAAAATTCCCAAGAAAGGACCGATAGCTGCTGCCAAGCTGAGGCTCAAACCGTAGTAGTTAATGCCTTCACCTCGACGAGTCTTCGGAATAACCGTAGCCACAATCGTACTGGTTGCCGTCGATGTAACACCGTAGGCAAAACCGTTTACAAAGCGGATAGTATCCAAGACGAGCAAATTCGGTATATAAAAATACAGAATCGTAGAAATAAGATAAATGAACAGACCGCCGTACAAGACTCGTCGGCATCCTAAGGTACCGACAAAACGGCCGGCAAAGATACGAGCTACGACAGTACCGATAATATAAATACCTACCGCCAATCCGGCCTCACTGGCTGAAGCATGTAATTCATCTTTAGCTACGACAGCAATGATAACCATCAATAAGTAGTAAATCAAAAATACCAGCAAATTAATAACCGTATCCAGTACAAACGGAACAGTCCATAAGGTTTCCTTTTTCTCGCCCATCATCTTATACTCCCTTTTCGATATTAGCTTAAAGAATTAATAAAGACGATTATAATTCCGTCACCATATCATGTATAGACAATAAAACGAATGGCGCCATCAAAATAATTAATGACGCCATTCGTTTTACTGAAAACTTTTCTTTTGTAAGTAATCGGAAAATACATCGATATAGGGCTGTTTAACATGATCCTTTTTGTGTACTAAATAAAGAGGCAACTTCAGACCCTGTCGTAAATCTTTACACTTTCTGCGAATTCCCGTTGATTCAGCCAACCGTTCAGATAAGAGAAATCCGGCTCGATTCCGCCTGCAATAATCAATCATGGCATAGGGATTGGACAATTGAATTTCTTCCCTGGCGTGTCGACCTGCAAAGTACTCGTGAAAAGCAGTCTCCATAAAATATTTCGGAGGATACCTTAATAAAGGCAAGTCCAAAATTTCTTCTCTATCCACCGGATCGGATGAATTCAATTTCGGTCCGAAATATACATATCGATCGGCACCGACGGGAACGACTCCGTACGCTTCCCACTTCGTCATATCCGTAATATAGACAAAGGCTACATCTACTCGTTCAGCATATAAATCCGATATGATTTCTTCTTCTTCCATGTCGTACACGTTCACAACAAAGTCGGGATGATGTTTCTTAAAGTATGCAATATGGGTATTCATGACTACATCACCCATACTGCGCATAACGGCCACATGAAGCTCGGGGCGACGACTGTCATACATGGTTTGCGTACTTACAACGGCTTGTTCCAAGGCACTCAAAATCCTTGTCGCCTCTTTGTAAAAGATTTCTCCCTCTGCCGTAAGGGAACTCCCCTTATTGTCCCGACGAATAAGAGGCACGCCGACAATGATCTCCAGCTTTTTAATTTGTGCACTGAACGCCGACTGTGTTACGTTAGCTTCTTTGGCTGCCAAGGTGAAATTCCCCAAGCGCCCGTAAATGACAAAACTCCTTAAAGTCTGAATATTCGGTAATTCCATAGTATATATACCCACTCCAACATATACTCTTATAAATAATATATGCCGATTATACCAAGACCTGTTATTTTAAACAATAAATCCCTTTTGGGTCGTGTAAAACAATAACCCCTATGTTAAAATAACTATAATAAGGGTATTATTTTTAAGCGAGGTACTCATGATATCTATAGACTTTTCATCACTAACAATTTATTCTCCTTTTACAGGTGAACTGCATCCTATCGATGACACCCCCGACGAAGTCTTCTCTTCTAAAGTTACAGGCGACGGGTTTTGCGTTTTTCCCTCAAAAGGAGAGGTAACAGCGCCTACAAGCGGTACGATTACCTATGTTTTCGATACAAACCACGCACTGGTACTACACGATACTAACGGAGTAGAATACTTACTGCACATAGGTATCGACACAATTCGCTTAGGCGGCCGCGGATTTACGATTCATGTTGCAGAGGGAGATACGGTAACTCGCGGCGACACACTTCTTACCTTTGACCGCGAATTGCTTCATTGCGAAGGATATTCCGACGTCTGTGTCTGTGCCTTCACGGACCTTGATGATACAGTAGAAGTTGCCCCTGTTACAGTGCGTGACGTAAACGCTACAGACCCGGCCGTTCAAATCGTATACAGGAAGGACTGCGAATAATGAAGAAAAAGGACCTGCTTCTCATCGGTATCCTACTTCTTTTATCACTTTTACCTACGCTTTACTTTTTCGCCGACGGCACACTATCACGGGCCGGTCGCACATATGCCGTTATACACGTAGACGGAAAGGAATATAAAACCGTACCGTTGGATACTCACCGCGGTACAACCTTGATTACCGTTAAAACCTCGGCGGGGTACAATACCATAGCCGTGCAAGATGAATCAATCGGTGTCGTCGAAGCCGACTGTGCCGACCACATTTGTATAGACGAGGGCTTTATTTCACGACCCGGACAAACGGTAGTTTGCTTGCCCCACAAGGTGCTCATCGAAGTCCGTTCCGATGACGGCGATGAGCCGGATATCATCCGTGCTCGTTAGAGGTGCTTATGAACAGAACATTTAAATCCGTTATTATCGGAATCTTTATAGCTCAATCCTTAGTGCTGTATTTAATTGAAGGCCTACTGCCCGTACCCTTTATCGCTCCCGGAGCCAAACTGGGGCTCTCTAACCTGATTACGGTCATCGCCCTATATACATTTCCGAGAAAAAGAGATACGGCCTATATCCTTTTAGGCCGTATCATTCTCTCAACGGCTTTTGCCGGCGGCATAAATGCTTTTTTATACAGCATTGCCGGTGCAGTTTTCAGCTTTGCCGCTATGACCTTCTTAAAAAAGACGAACAGATTTACCCTCATAGGCGTCAGCGCGGCCGGCGGCATTTTACACAATTGGGGGCAGATGGCCATTGCCTGCCTCATTGTAGAAAATGCCAAGGTACTCCTGTATTTACCGCTCCTGTCCGTAGCCGGTGCCGGCACGGGTATTCTTATCGGTATTACGGCTCACTTTACCTTGAACCGACTGAAACGGTTGCCTGTATACGCGCGCATGAAAAATGCGGGAGCCTAAATACTCCTTATCTGAATATAAAAAAGGATAGATACCCGTCAGGGCATCTATCCTTTTTTGTTCTCCCCTTCTATTTCGCTTCCAAGTATTTTTTCAAGTCTTCATCAAATAAGATTGTATCTTCATCCGTCACCAGTCCGGGCACGCCTACATACCCTCCGGCTCTTCGCGAATCAAATTCAGGCCGCGTATCGCGCAGATGTAAAAACTCCTTAAGCTCCGGCATAGACCCTGTAATATTGACGACAGGAATATTCAAACCTTTCTCTTTAATAAGTTCCAACACAGGCGGGCATTCAGGGCATAAATGGCTGACATACAGTTTCATGTTAATTCCTCCTGACGAGATTATTTAAACGGCAAGATATTGCAGACAACGGCTGCATAATACAGGGGATAAAAAACAAATATATAAAAAAGGTTCGTTCCGATAAAGGCCGCCATGGACAGATTGACATTCAAATTATATAGTCGCACGGCTATTAGAGCGTTGATAGCACACGGTGCGGCCATAGCGATAATCATCGTTCCCGTCAAGACAGGGTCTTCAAAGAAGAAGAGACTGACTCCGTAAAGAATGAGCGGTGTTACCACTACTTTTACGGGAATGAGTTCGGCCGTCTTTTTAAAATATGCCGGTAAGGCGGCAAAATCAATCATATACCCGATAGGAACCAGACTGGCCCAGGCACTGAAGTGAATGAGAAAATGAAAGGCGTCGCCCATAAGTGCCGGCCGTTGAATTCCGTTTGAATAAAGAATTGCCCCTACAACCATACCGACAACGGCTAACTGATTTTTATTAATGAATACATTCTTCCAAGGAATATCTCGTATAGACGAGCCGGCTCCACCTTCTACTCCATATTTATAATAACTTCCCATGGGAAAAAGCACAAAAAACATGACCAGATTCTGAAATACGGCCATGAGTTGAATGTATGCAAAAGAAGTTTCACCGTATAAAATATAGCCGCAAAGGCCTCCTAAGGATCCTACGTTGGACGGAATGGCCGTAATTAAATAGCTGCCTCTTTCCTGTACATTCGTAAAACGCTGATCAAACCTGCCTACTTTTACAATAAGCCACGGTACAATGACATTAAAATACGCAAAAAAAGGCAGGGCCATCAATTCTTTACGTAGTGGTAACGTCCAAAAGCTCAAAAGAGCCAAGGCCGTCATGACGACGATAATATTAAAACGAATGAGGCCGTTACAAAAACCGGATGATACAACACTGCGTTTTTTCAAACAATAACCGACACCGATGGGCATAATAATATCGAAAAAAATGTACGCAATGCGAAACAGTTCGCCTTCCCCCATAACTCTCCTTCTTTCATTTTTATATACGTTACTTATTATAACACAGCCACCGTCTCTCTGTGCCGTATTGTTCCTGTGGTATAATGAGAATGATAAAAGGAGGTGTTTTTTTGAAACGATTGTATGCATCGGCACTCATAGGTTTATTCGTAATTTCGATTTTTTCCGGTTGCGGCACGGAAACAAAAGTTGCCGAAAAAGAACCGGCTCAAACAAAAATACACGAACGCAGTCCTGAAGCGGCACGACTGATTCAAGAGGGCGGCGAGGCCTACGGTCGCTTCAACTATGACCGAGCCGTCGACCTGTATTCACAAGCGCTCGCCATAGACGAAAACGACTATACCGCACTATCCGGCGCCGGCATCGCCCTGGCCATGCGCGGCAATGCGACAGGCTCACAAAGTGATATTCAAGAAGGCATCCGAAAGATAGAAAAAGCCTTGACCGTAAACCCCGACGATACGGCTTCTTTTTACAATCTGGCACTGGCTTACAAAATTGCAGGCCGCACGGATGAAGCCGTTACCTGGTTTCAAAAGGTCATAGACAAGGACCCGCAAAATACATGGAGTTATTACGGCATTGCCTCTATTTACGGTGACCGCGGCAATGCCGAAAAAGCGGTTGAATACTTGCAAAAAGCCATGAATACGGACGAGGAGAACGTTCGCAATGCCGCCGCATCACAAAGCCACTTTGATGCTGTTCGCAACGATTCTCGGTTTCGCAAGCTAATTTATAAGGAGTGATTTCATATGAATGAACGCACAGACGGAAAACACACAGCTTATGACATTAAAGGACCTCTTGTGGCCAAACAGTTTACAAAACGTAATTTCGAAGCTACCTACTGTCCTACCAAAGAAGAGGCCTTAGCCAAAGCACTCTCTTATATTCCTTCGGACCACGTCGTCTCCTGGGGCGGTTCCGTATCGATCAATGAAATCGGCTTGAGACCCTACGTATTGGAGCACAATCCGGTCATCGACCGGGATACGGCCAAATCTCCGCAAGAAAGAGTTGAACTGATGCGCAAGGCACTTCTTTGTGATACTTATATTATGGGAACAAACGCGGCTACGGAAGACGGCCAACTCGTTAATATAGATGGAAACGGCAATCGCGTAGCCGCTCTGACCTTCGGTCCGAAACAGGTCATTGTCATCGTCGGTATGAACAAGGTAATGCCCGACGTGGAAGCAGCTTTCCACCGCTCCCGTTCCACAGCGGCACCTGTTAACGTACGCCGCTTTCCCGGCACGAAAACTCCCTGCTACACTACGGGCATGTGTCGGCACTGCGTATCGGAACAAACAATTTGTTGTCACCTTGTACGCACGCGGGTCTGTCGACCTGCCGGACGCATCAAAGTCATTCTTGTAGGTGAAGACTTAGGTTACTAGGTTTTCTACCGTAAGTAAGACAAAACCGGTACCTTACGGTATCGGTTTTTGTATTGTATAAATCCGGCCTCACCTATACACTAACAGCTATACATTTAAGGTTGATTCACAAAGTTTAATAATCTCTGTTTCAAGGAGTGCTTCATGAACTACTCGCATTTTCAAAATCCGGCCCGTATGGGTCTCTGTATATCTTTAACGGTCATTATGTCCTACATACTGGCCATTCACACAACCTTTATTCATCTCACCTTCGGCTTTATTCCCACGGCAATTTTCGCTATTCTCTACGGTCCTGTCGCCGCCGGAATCATGGCAGCTATTGCTTGTTTTATCGGCATGCTGCTCTTCGGGCAAGGCGTCTTCTTTCCGGGCTTTATGGTCTCCGAGTTTCTCGTAGGCTATATATACGGTTACTTTTTATATAAAAAGGATGTTACGTGGCAACGACTTCTTTTGCCGGAAGCCCTCATTACGGTCTTCGTTCACTTAGGTCTCAACACGCTTTGGCTGACATTGTTCTACGGTAAAGCGGCAAGTGCCATCTTAACAGGACGAATTGTTAAAAATCTCATTTGCTTTCCCTTGGAGATTTTTTTAATTCTCCTCGTCTATAAAGCCGTTTATTCTATCCTGAAGCGGGAAACTTTATAACTGCATGACAGCCTGTATCTTTTATTCCCATCCGCTTACAAGCACGTTCAAAACATGACGTCAAGCCTCCTCCAACACGAGGTCTGTACCCCCCAACACAAAGACACAGGTATCGTTCATGAACGATACCTGTGTCTTTGTGTTCCTATATATCCGCTTCCGCAATTTCACAAATCATGTGAATTATCATAATGTGCATTTCCTGAATACGTGCCGTAACTTGCGAAGGCACGGCCAGGCAAAGATCCGACTCCTTTGCCAATATGCCGCCATTTTCACCGGTCAGGGCGATGACGTAAATCCCCTTTTCTTTAGCTGTTTTTACCGCCTTTACTACATTGGCGCTATTGCCCGACGTGGAAATGGCAATGAGAACATCTCCTTCTTGTCCCAGGCCTTCTACTTGACGTGAAAAAACGCAATCAAAACCGTAATCATTACCGACGGCTGTCAAGAGGGACGTATCTACTGTAAGTGCCAACGCCGGTAGAGATTGTCGCTCTTTTACGAAACGACCGACAAACTCCGCCGCCATGTGTTGTGAATCGGCAGCACTACCGCCGTTACCGCAAATGAGGATCTTACGTCCCTTTTCCAAAGCCGTGCGCACCCTAAGTCCCGCCGACGCTACTTCAGGCATGATTTTTTTCATATCCTGTACGACTTTAAAATGATTTTCAAGACGCTGTCCTGCCAACAATTCGGCAGCCTGTATTTGAGTAGCCATAAGCGTACCTCCTTAGGTCTTATAAGTCTTCAAGAAAGGAAACGGCCCCCGTATGGGGATTAATGACACAACCGCAAACATTTACATAAGCGGGAAGATAAGGACATTCTTTCAGCTTTCGGACACTTTGAGCCGTCGAGTCTTCGACGCACTCAATCGAATCGGCCCAAGTTTCTATATACGGACGCAACTCTTTTATGGCCGTTTCATCAATACCCGCCTCGGCCATTTTAGCGCACAGCGATTCGCCTGTCGTCGCCAGCATCCCGCAACCTTCGTGACCGACAACCAGAACCGTATGAGCCTTCAATTCATAAACGGCTACGAGCAGACTGCCCAGAACACTGTCAAATCCGTCACTTACAGTATTCCCCGCCACCTTAATAATTTTGGCATCCCCTCGTTCAAGGCCCAAGGCCGGTTCTAAAAAATTGACGAGGCGCGTATCCATGCAGGTCAATATAACCAGATTCCGTTTAGGGTACTTATCGACTACTGCCAAGCCTTCTTTGGCGGATTTTTGTAGAAAGGCTTCATTGGCAGCCTTTAATTCTTTTATAATGGGCTTTAAGGTCTCATTTGTCATTATACATCTTCCTTTTTCATTATAACTTTCACCGGCAATATCGTGCAAGGCACACCGGCTTACAAGCCTACAGCTAGAAAACCCGTATATAAGGAAACCGCATCTGCACACAGTGGCAGATGCGGCCGATATACTGGTGCGCCCAAGAGGATTCGAACCTCCGGCACGCGGTTTAGGAAACCGCTGCTCTATCCACCTGAGCTATGGGCGCATATACACTTATGATGCTTTCTTATGATACCATGTTCTATCGGCGTAAGCAATTCCGAAGAGACCGTCTCCGTATGATATAATAAATCCGAATATACGAGGGGAGAGATTCGTTCATGATTGATTTACATACTATTGCAACAGAACAGCGTAATACGGCGACAACAGCCATTGATACCCTATCTACACAAGACTTGGTCGCTTTGATTAATCATGCTGACAAAGAGGTTCCGCTGGCCGTCGAAAAAATTCTACCCGCTTTGGCAACGGCCGTCGATGAAACGGCAAGTCGTATACGCCAAGGCGGACGACTTTTTTACGTCGGCGCCGGTACTTCAGGACGACTCGGGATTTTGGATGCCGCCGAATGTCCCCCCACATACAATACAGACCCGCAAACCGTACAAGCCCTCATCGCCGGCGGAGAGTCTGCCGTTTTTACGGCTAAAGAAGGTGCCGAAGATTCGGAATCTGCAGGCGCCCGCGACTTGTCTTCTAAAGAACTTTCACCCGTTGATACCGTTGTCGGCCTCAGTGCATCGGGCCGCACCCCCTATGCCCTCGGAGCCTTACGCTATGCCGCTTCTTGCGGTGCCTATACCATCTGCATCACCTCTTCTCCCGCATCACCGTTGGCTGCCGTCGCGAACCTTGAACTTTGTGCCGTAACCGGACCTGAAGTCATTACGGGATCTACCCGCATGAAAGCCGGTTCGGCACAAAAGATGATCCTAAATATTTTGTCGACAGGGGTCATGATTCGATTAGGCAAGGTATACGGCAACTTAATGGTCGATGTCAAAGCCACTAATGAAAAATTGCGGGAACGGGCCAAGCACATTGTCGTCGATGCGACCGGTTGTACAATTAAAGAAGCCGAAACAGCATTGAATGCGGCGGCAGGCAAGGCCAAAACAGCCATCGTCATGCTTTTATTACATGTAACGGCAGAACAGGCAAACGCACGACTTGAACAAGCAGACGGCTATATACGTCACACCTTGGATGGAGGCAACCATGACTTATAAGGAAACGGCACGGCAAATATACGATATTATAGGTCCGGCAAACAATATTATTAACCCTTACCACTGTATGACACGCCTTCGCTTCACGGTAGCTAAAGAGGACTTTACAAAAGAGGCTTTAGAGGCCTTGGAAGACGTAAAAGGTGTACACATTTCCGGTGCGGAATGGCAAGTTATCCTGGGGCCCGGCAAAGCTTCTAAGGTAACGGAAGCCCTTGAAGAAATTATAAAAAATGAAGAAATGACGATCGCTTCGTCGCCTTCTCCAATTACGGGCGGAGACGATTTACATACGCGAATTCGCAAAAAAAATGCGACTCCTTTTAAAGAAGGTTTGCGAAAAATTTCCCGCATTTTCACCCCCCTCATTCCCGCCTTTATTGCTTGCGGTTTATTGACAGGTATTTTGAACGGCATAGCCAAGGTTGACCCGAATCTGGCCGTTACGGCCTGGTTCCAACTGGCCTCCGTCGCCGGTAATACAGCCTTTTGGGGATTAAACATCTTCGTAGGCCTGTCGGCCTCCAAGGAGTTTGAAGGCACCCCGATAATCGGCGGTATCCTGGCAGCCTTTATGATGCATCCGGCGCTGTCTAAGATCATGCTTTTCGATGCACCCCTGACGCCCGGCCGCGGCGGTATTATTGCCGTCATCTTAATCTGCTTTATAGCCGCCAAGACGGAAAAGAAGTTACACCATTTGATTCCTGATATGTTTGATCTGTTTTTAACCCCTCTGATGACCTTTCTTATAGCTTCCGCCCTGGCCATTCTTATTTGTCAACCTGTAGGCGGATTTATTTCCGAAACCATAGGAATTTTGGCGACAACGGCTATAGATAAAGGTGGCGCTTTGACCGGCTTCGTCTTAGCAGGTACTTTTTTACCCCTCGTCCTCTTGGGCGTTCATCAAGGCCTGACTCCCATCCACGCCGAATTATTGTCTCGCTATGGCGTTACGGTTCTCTTACCCATTCTCGCCATGGCCGGTGCCGGACAAGTAGGTGCATCCATTGCCGTTTACACAAAAACGAAGAATAATCATTTAAAAAAGACGATTGCTTCCGCCTTGCCCGTAGGTGTCCTCGGTATCGGCGAACCGCTGATTTACGGAGTAACCCTACCTTTGGGAAAACCGTTCATCTGTGCTTGTCTGGGTGGAGCCTGTGGCGGTGCCGTTATCGCCTTCTTCGGAATCGGAGCTGCGGCCTTCGGTATATCCGGTCTACCTTTAGCCGCAGCTACGACGCGGCCGTTGTACTATTTGTTGGGACTGATTACAGCCTATACCGTCGGATTTTTTTTAACGTATATAATAGGGTTTGCAGATCCGCAAGAATCTTGCGAGGAGGTATAGTATGACCATCGGAATTTCCGTATATCCAGGCTTGGATAGTCGCAAATCGTTAGAAGAATCAGTGGCCCTTGCTATAAAAGAGAATTTAAAGTACCTTTTTTTATCACTCCATATCCCCGAGGCAGATCAAACAACCTTTTCCGAAGATCTGGAGTACGTCTTATCTCTAAGTCGAAAAAATCACATAAACGTTATCGCCGATATGACTCCTGAAACGAAAAAATTATTCGGAAAGAAAGTAAGTTGTTTTCATAAAGCGGGTATTAGCATCCTTCGCCTCGACGACGGCTTTTTACCCCATGAAATTGCCGACCTGTCTTATGACTCCGACCTGGCCTTAAACGCTTCTACCTTGTCATACAACGATTTGGACGCTCTTTGCAGTGCCGGCTGTGATTTTTCGCGCATTACAGGTCTACACAACTTTTACCCGAGACCTTATACAGGCCTCGGTCCTCGTGACTTATATCATAAAAATGAATTATTTCACCACTATCGTATAGCAACAGGAGCTTTTGTCGCTGCCGCAAATCACGGACGAGGTCCCTTGCATTGCGGCCTACCTACATTAGAGACTACGCGTAATACGGATATTTATAAAGCTACTCGACTCTTACGTCTCTTAGGCACTGATGAGGTATTCATCGGCGACTCTCGTGCTACACAAAAAGACATTCAGGCCCTTAAGAGCGGCGCCTATGAATCGACGGACTGCATTAGGCTCCCCATTGTTCCACAAGGAGACAAGTCCTTAGTGGAAAAAATCGTCAACATTCCCTTCCTGTCCCGCCCTGACCGGGCCTGCAACGTCATTCGTGTCAACCGTATTCGTACGAATGTATTTAAAGACATATCCGTCCCTATAAATTCCGACACAACGGTACGGCGTCGCGGTGATATTACTGTCGACACCGGCGCTTACGGTCGTTATAACGGTGAAATACAAGTCATTACGACAGATTTGCCGGCAGATTCGAAAACACGCCTCGTTGCCCGTATAAAAGAAGAGGACACATGGCTTCTGGACGGTATTACGGAAAACCAGTCCTTTATGCTCGTCTGCAAGGATATGGGGTCATAAGTTCTTACATTTCAGCGTATACACAAAAACTCACGAGAAAAAATTTCTCGTGAGTTTTTCACACAGCCCTTATTCTCCGTGACGCTTTAAATGATATCGTGTCGAGTGCTTAATAAATAACGGCACAAAACACACCTCAACAAGATGCAAAAGCACGTAAGCAAGAACTACGAAAGGCATGACGGCGACCATCGGCTCCAACCAAGTTCCCTTCCCTTCAGGCGTATGCAAAAGTTGCGTAACGAAGGGTAAGTACGTTTTGAAAATAAAACGGTTGGTTGTTATATTGCCGAATAGAAAGTACACTCCGGGCGTTAAAATGGCAAGAATTCCGACGAGGCGAACCTGCCCAACCACTTCGTGCAACACCTGCACCTGTATGATTTTAGGTAAGGTTGCCATGTAAGGCGTACATGCCGACCACTTTCGCAAGAGCCGTGCCTCGCCTTCATGGAAGCGCCGTTCACCCCGTGCTTTAATCCGATTACAACGAAAATACAAAAAGAAGCAAAAAATCGCCAATACCAGGGTGCCGGCGGTCACAAAGGGCAGATACGGCATAGGCAACTCTTCCCCGTGCAGCTCATATAAAAGAGAGGCTAACAACAAAAATACAACATAGGAAACACACCCTACCCAAGCAGTTACGGTAACAGCTACGGCATATCGTTCACGACGTTTTTTATAAGCAAGTAACATAGAGCAGCATCCTTACTGAAAAGATTTATCTATAAACTTCCCTTTTATTATACATAAACTTATTTTTTTCTGAAACACAATGGCCCGAATTTTACAAAAAAGCTCTGTTTCCATAAGGAAACAGAGCTTTTACGGTTACTCTCTTAAGCGTCTTTTCGATAAATTTTCTGCACGCCTCGATTAGAAAGGTAGCAGGAAAAGAGGCAAACAACAACGCCTACCATAATCAGGTAGAACCCGCTGTTCCAACCCCAATGGTCGACGACAAAACCGAAAAGAGTCGTGCCCATGGAGCTGCCGACAATATAACTCATAAAACCGCGTAAGCCGACAGCCGAACCGAGTGCAAAGCTGGGAATAACTTCCATGGCCTGAACGGCAACCATAGATTGAGGCACATAAATAAGGCACCCCGTAATAGTAGCAAAGACCGTAATAGCCGCAATAGATGTAGACGACATATAGCCGAACACGCAAGCAAAAATAACAACAAGACAATAAATAGGCAGCATCATGACACGGCCTTTAAAATACTTATCGACGAGCCAGCCGGCTAACAAAGTAGACGGAATGGCTGCCCATTCAAAGAGCATGAAAGCAAAGCCCATTTCTCCGCGAGTCAATCCTTTTTCGGTCAATAAGTACAACGGAATCCACGTAATCATTCCGAAACGAACCATATACGTGAAAATATCGATAAGTACCAAATACCAGGAATTGGCATTTTTAAAGACATATTCATAGAAGATTTTAAAGGCCGACATATCTTTCGGCTTTTCGTCCGAATTCTTCATGACCTTCGTATTGACCGATTCTTCATGAAAGACTTCTTCAACAGGCGGGAACCCTTCTTCTACAGGGCGTTTCTTAACCAAATAAAGAACTAAAAGGACGCACACCAAAGCAGCCATTGCCGGCACGAGATAAGCGGCGATTCGCCAATGTTCCGTACCGATATAGCTGAGAGCCGCACCGACTAAGGGTGAAACAAGACCGCCTCCCAGGTTATGCGATACATTCCACGTCGTGCTGGCACGTCCCCGTTCGGATCGGGGGAACCAATGTCCAACCGTAATAATAGAAGGCCCGACCCCCATACCTTGGAAAAGACCGAGGCTGACGACGAGAAGTACGAAAAGATAGAAGCTGGTCGTGAATCCCATGGCGATATTAACAAGAATACAAAGAATAAGACCCAGTGCCATAAAATATTTCGGATTCGACTTATCGGCAAGCATGCTCATAAAACCCTTGCTGAGACCGTACGTAATGAGCATACAACTGGTAAGTAAACCGATTTCACTCTTACTTAATCCGAGTTCACCCATCAGATAAGGCGTAGAAAAAATAAAATTGTTACGTACAATATAGTACGCTGCATAACCGATAAAAATCCCGCACAAGGACTGAAATTTGAATCGGTTGAACTGTTTGACCAGTTCCGCATTTACTTGCGCTGACATAATTGTCCCTCCATTTTCCGTTTCATAAGTTTTTGCTGCTGAACATGAATCGGCAGATAAATGATAAAATGACAAAAACCTATCAAACAAGCTTATATATTACGCTTGGATATTATCATATATATATAAATTAGGCAATCTCATTTTCTTATCATTTCACACAATGCTGATACTTCTTATCATTCTTGTCAAAAAATATAAAGAGACGCTTCACTGGAAGCGTCTCTTTATATTCGGCCGTAAAAAGCGTCATCATAAGAATCGTAAAATTTCATATTGTAAGCTAATGCAAAAGATAATTCTCCTACAGGCAAAGATATATCCGTCGCCGCCCAATCGCCGTTAGGATCGAGATACCGCCAAGCATCTGTCAAACTGAGATCCACATACATCCGCTTTAATTCATAATTATAAAAGAAGCGAAAAGTCCTGACTCCGTTAATATCCGTCCCTCCTCGATCCGCATCAGGCACGGTGACAACATTAACGGCAATAATATATTGCGGAGGATCATATTTTTGTACGTTTAATGAACTGCGATCCAAATACCAGGCTGTTTCCTTATAGGCATCGCAGAGAATATAGTTCCTGTCCTCATTCAAATATACAGGATATGATTCCGCTCCGGCTATCATGACTCCGCCTATAACCAGCCACAAAAATAAGCCCATGCTTATGAATAGTCTTTTCATATTTGTGCCCGCCTCCACCTTCTAATTACACAAAAACATCGGTATCGACAGTTTGATGACTTTATGGCATTTTATCACGTGTCCCGCGAAGCCGCAAGTTTTACCTCTTTTTTTAGATTTTTATAGCCAAATCGCCAAAGTATGCTATAATAAAAATCGTAAAAACTACTTATCCAGTATAAATATAAGGAGGCTTTTCACATGGCCATTACCAGAGATACGAACATTATTGAAGCAGTTCAGAAATATCCGCAAATCATTGAAATTTTCCAAGACTACGGTCTGGGTTGCGTCGGTTGTATGGCATCTCATTTTGAAACAATCGGTGAAGGGGCCGGAGCTCACGGAATCGACGTAGACGCTTTAATTGCCGACTTGAATGATTGTATTTCGGAAGGATAGATAGTACCAAAGATATAAAAAATGCAGGTGTACATGCGTACACCTGCATTTTTTATATCTAATACTTTGACAGTTATACTCACAGCTGTTATAGTACCTCAAAAGCAACAAACACAGACTGATTTATTCGCTCTGAAAGTAAGACTTGCACCGGAATGCTATCTACTGCCCTTGACTGAAAAAAAGGATTTAGCCATGTTCGAACTGAAAAAGATAACTAAACAATACGGTCAAACCACGGTTCTTCACGAAACAACCTTAACGGTAAATGACGGGGAGTTTTTTGTTCTCGTCGGTGCCAGCGGAAGCGGTAAAACGACGTTACTGAAGTTATTAAACCGTCTTATAGAGCCGACAAGCGGAACGATTCTCCGCAACGGCAATCCCCTTCACGATCTGAATTTACGGTCGCTGCGACTTGATACCGGCTATGTACTGCAACAAATTGCGCTCTTTCCGAACCTAACAGTCGGTGAGAATATAGCCCTCGTCCCGTCAATGAAGCATATCGATAAAAATGAAATTCGGCGGCGTAGCTATCTATGGCTTGAAAAGACGGGCCTGGATCCTCACGAATTCATGCACCGCTATCCCCACGAATTGTCAGGAGGACAACAACAACGTGTCGGCATCATCCGTTCCCTCATCGGTCGTCCGAAGGTTTTACTCATGGATGAGCCTTTCAGTGCCTTAGACCCCCTAACTCGTAAGCAATTACAGGGTCTTATCAAAAAAATTCATCAAGAATTTAACCTAACCGTCGTCTTCGTGACTCATGATATGGTTGAAGCCTCCTACTTGGGTACTCGTCTTTGTATTATGGATAAGGGGCAGATAATCCAGATTGATACAGCGGAAAAGATTCGCCGTCATCCGAAAAACGAGTTTGTAAGACGCTTATTCGAGATGGGCGGTGATATTGATGAATAATCTTATAGCCGTCTTTATAGACCGGCAACATGACCTCTTTACAGCGCTCATCCAGCATTTGGAACTGTCTGTCAGTTCCTTGTGCCTGGCCATACTTATTGCCTTTCCTTTGGGACTGTTCATCAGTCGTAAGCCCCGAATGGCCGCTGTAATAACGCAACTGACAGGAATTATGCAGACCTTGCCTTCATTGGCTATTTTAGGCCTTATGATTCCCCTCTTCGGCATCGGCCCCATTCCGGCCTTGGTAGCCCTCGTCATTTATGCTCTTTTCCCTATCTTACAAAATACTGTTACGGGTATCAACGAAATCGATCCGTCCCTTCAAGAAGCCGGTGAAGCCTTGGGCATGAACCGTTTCGTAAAGTTAAAAACTTATGAAATCCCCTTAGCCATGCCCGTCATTATGTCCGGTGTGCGTACAGCCGCCGTTATGATTATCGGTACGGCTACCTTAGCCGCCCTTATCGGTGCCGGCGGACTCGGCTCCTTCATTCTTCTCGGCATTGATCGCCATGATAGTTCCCTCATTATAATCGGCGCTTTCGCATCAGCACTGTTAGCCATTGCTTTCAGCAGTTTCTTACGCTTGGCAGAAAGGCGTTCACTCCGCTTTATAACCGTCTCTTTCCTGATCATAGCCATCGGTACAACGGCTGCCTTCGTTCAGCCGAATATGCCTCATAATAAAGTGATTATTGCCGGAAAGCTCGGCACTGAACCGGATATACTGATTAACATGTATAAGGAGCTTATTGAGGCTCATAGCGATCTAAAGGTGGAATTAAAACCGAATTTCGGCAAAACGGCCTTTCTCTACGAAGCCATAAAAAGCGGCGATATCGATATATATCCCGAATTTACGGGAACTGTAACGACTACCTTGTTGAAGGAAAAACCGACTCCGTCTACAAACGCCGAAACAGTATATAAACAAGGACGAGACCTTATTTATAAACAAGATCATCTTGTCTATTTAGAACCTATGGCCTATGAAAATACATACGCCGTTGCCGTTCCCTCCGCTTTTGCCGAAACTCATTCCTTAAAAACGATTTCCGACTTGGTTCGAGTTTCCGACTATGCCGTGGCGGGCTTCACCCTGGAATTTACCGATCGGGAAGACGGTTACCGCGGTCTTCAGTCCCTCTACGGCCTGAACTTACACGTAAAGACAATGGAGCCGGCCCTTCGTTACGAAGCCCTTAAGAACGGTGCCATTACGATTACGGATGCATATTCTACTGACAGTGAACTCGTGCAATATGATCTCGTCGTCTTGCAAGACGACAAACACCTCTTCCCGTCCTATCGGGGAGCCCCCCTTATTCGCGAGTCGGTCTTAATAGACCACCCGGAATTAAAGGAGATTTTAAATGCCTTAGGCGGCAAAATAACGGAAGACGAAATGCGTACCATGAACTACGATGTACGTGTCAACGGCAAGAGCGCTCAGGATGTAGCCAAACACTATTTACAAAGCCGTGGTTTAATTTAAAGTCTCTGCCAATACAAAAATCAGGCCTTGAAATTCAAGGCCTGATTTTTCATGTAAGTCCGGTTTTTATTCCAAAGATGAAACGCAACGGTGGCACAAGGTCTTATGATCTGCGTCCGTACCGACCGTCTTATCATGTTTCCAACAACGTTCGCACTTTTCATATGCCGAGGCTGCAACTACAGCTTTCATATCACCGTGTTCTTCACCGGCAACGGCATCGACAGGGCCTGCACCTTCAACCAGTGTGGCTTCACTGACAATCAGCAAGGTTGCCAATTTATCTTCCCATTCTTTCAAGAAAGTATATGAATCGCCGGTCGCATAAATCGTAACGGCCGCATCTAAAGAGTGGCCGATAGTACGATCCTGACGAGCCCCTTCCAAAATACGGGTCAAATCTGAGCGATAGCTCAAAAGCTTGGTCCAACGAGCCGCCAAGTCCGTATCAAGATATTCCTTATGATATTCGGGCCAGTCCGTAAGGAGCACGCTTTCTTCCTTACCTGAAACGGCAGGCATATATTTCCATACTTCTTCAGCTGTAAAAGAAAGTACGGGTGATACGATTTTAACCAACGTATCGAGGATGATATACATAGCCGTTTGGGCGCTACGACGTTCACGAGCATCCGTTTTTTCCGTATACATACGATCCTTCGTTACATCTAAGTAGATAGAGCTGAGATCGACGGTGCAGAAGTTGTGAATGGTATGATACATAACATGGAACTGGTAGTTTTCATAAGCTTCCGTAACAGTTTCCAGAACCTGTTCCAATCTAAGAAGAGCCCATTTGTCAATTTCCGACATATCCTTATAAGAAACGGCATCCGTTTCAGGATTAAAATCATTAATATTACCGAGAAGGAAGCGGAATGTATTACGAATTTTACGATATACATCACTAAGCTGTTTCAAAATTTTCGGCGAGAGTCTTACATCGCCCTGATAGTCGGCAGACGATACCCAAAGGCGCATAACATCAGCACCGTACTGGTCAATAACTTCCTGAGGCGCTACGGTATTGCCCACGGATTTACTCATCTTACGACCTTCACCGTCAACGGTAAAGCCGTGCGTCAAAACGGCCTTATACGGAGCGATGCCGTTAGCTGCTACCGATGTGAGCAGGGATGAGTTGAACCAACCGCGATGTTGGTCGGATCCTTCCAAGTACATGTCGGCAGGATATGCCAATTCGGGATCATGGCACAATACGCCTTGGTGCGTGCAACCGCTGTCAAACCAGACGTCCATAATATCCGATTCTTTTCGGAATTCCGTACAACCGCATTCAGGGCATTTAAAGCCTTCGGGAAGCAATTCCTTTTCCGTATGAGCCCACCATGCATCGGACCCTTCTTTAGCAAAGATTTCCTGCAAGTGAGCGATGGTTTCATCCGTAATAATGGCATGGTTATGTTCGCGGCAGTAGAAAATAGGAATAGGTACCCCCCAAACACGTTGACGAGAAATGCACCAGTCGCCGCGGTCACGAATCATATTATAAATACGGTCATGTCCCCATGAAGGAATCCACTGTACCTGATCAATGGCTTCTAAAGCCTTTTTACGATACCCGTCAACAGATGAAAACCATTGTTCCGTAGCACGATAAATGATGGGATTCTTACACCGCCAGCAATGTGCATACTGGTGACGCAATGATCCCTTAGCAAAGAGGGCCCCGGAAGCAGCCAATGCTTTAATCATCTCTACATTCATATCAAGGGCGAACTTTCCTTCATAGCCGGGAACGGCCGATGTATACTTTCCGTCAGGGCCTACGGTACCGATGGGTTCCAAATGCCAGTCGGGATATTTTTTGCAAACTTCAAAGTCTTCTACCCCATGGTCAGGAGCCGTATGAACTAAGCCCGTGCCGGCTTCCAAGGTTACATGGTCGCCGAGGATAACGGGGACTTTACGATCTTCGTACATGGGATGTACAAAACGCAACCCTTCAATATCCGTTCCCTTCATGACGCCGGGCAATACTTCATATTCCGTAACCTTGGCGGCTTCCATGGAAGATTCAACGAGTTCCTTGGCCAACAAGAGAGCATCATCGCCGACCTTTACCCATACATATTCAATGTCACTGTTAGCAGCGATGGCCTTATTGGCCGGAATGGTCCAAGGCGTCGTCGTCCAAATAAGCGCATATGTATGGCCCTTATCGAATCCCTGCGGAGCATGGCTACCTAAATCTTCAGCCTTAAAGCGTACGAAGATAGAGTTGGACTTAATTTCTTTATATTCAATTTCCGCTTCAGCCAAGGCGGTTTCACAATGGGGGCACCAGTATACGGCCTTCAAGCCCTTGTAAATATAACCTTTTTTAGCCATTGTACCGAAGACACCGATTTGGGCTACTTCTACGTGCTTAGCCAAAGTCAGATACGGATAGTCCCATTCCCCGAGAACCCCGAATCGAATAAAGTCCGCCCGCTGTTCATCGACGCGTGCCAACGCATAATCATGACAACGTTTGCGCAAGTCGAGGGGACTCATTTCATGACGATTGAGCCCCGTTTCTTTAATAACGGCATGTTCAATCGGTAACCCGTGCGTATCCCACCCGGGTACGTACTTAGTATAAAAGCCCTGCTGAGTCTTGTATTTTAAAATAATATCTTTCAATACCTTGTTTAAGGCGTGACCGATATGTAATTTTCCGTTCGCATAAGGAGGTCCGTCATGGAGAATAAATTTTTTCGCTCCTTCTCTTTTTTTGAGGCGTTTGTGATAGATATCGTTATCTTTCCAAAAAGCCAATAATTCAGGTTCTCTTTTCGGCAAATTGCCGCGCATCGGAAATTCCGTTTCCGGAAGATGCAAGGTTTTACCATAATCCATTATGATTTCCTCCTTAAAAAAAATAACATCTTCATCCCTAAGGGACGAAGATGTTTAATCACCGCGGTACCACCCTAATAACTGCGTACAGCCACTTTTGACCCGTTAACGGCGGTAAGCCGGCAACCGGTTCGCGGCTGCAACTCCGAAGTGATTCGCCAAGGGTTCCTTCTGTCGGTCTCCCACCGTCACCGACTCGCTTAAGACTGAATATTCCCCGACCGTCTTCTTCATAGTTTTTTCTTATACATTATGTATATAGACCTATTGTACTGATATTCTTTTTTTTGTCAAGAAAAGACTCTTTTAATCACGCTACTGTTTTATTTTTTACACACAAAAACGGGAGCCTCTCAAAAGAGGCCCCCGTTTACAACTCGGCTTATTTCCAAAAATCGAGATTCGTTTCATCCAAGCCGATATTTTTCGCCAAGAATACAGGATTCTTTCCTTCTTTTTTCTGGCGTTCATAGTCTTTCATAGCTTTAACGGCCGTAGTGCCCAAAATAGCACATGCCGGGATGTTGATAAGGCACATGAAGGCCATAAAGATATCCGCTATGTCCCAAGCCGCAGCCATGGACATACCGGCACCGACAAAGATAATCAGAGCCGCAATGATGCGATACGCAACCATAAAAGATTTGCTGGGCACCTTACCGTGAAGAAAGGTCAAGCAATTATCTACATAAAAGAGGTTACCGATCAGTGTGGAGAAGGCGAAAAGGACCATGCAAACGGTAATCAGAATCGGACCGAAAGACCCGAGATCCGCCGTCAAGGCCTGCTGTACATAGGTAGCCCCGGCAGCCTCTTTGGTAATGGGCACACCCGAACAAAGGCACATCATTGCCGTAGCCGTGCAGACTACCAAGGTATCCAAGTATACGGAAAGCATCTGTACAAGCCCTTGTTTTACGGGATGGCTGACATCGGCTGTAGCGGCCGCATTCGGGGCCGAACCGATACCGGCTTCGTTCGAGTAGAGGCCGCGCTTTACGCCGTACATGAGGCAAGATCCGGCAATACCGCCGAAAATCGCCTGAAAGTCAAATGCATTAGCAAAGATAAGCGCAAACACATCGGGGATATATGTAATATGGGTCAAAATAATATATAAAGCCGCTACTACATAAATGCCGCCCATGATAGGAACAATCCAAGAAGTCGTGCGAACAATACGCTTGCCGCCCCCGAGAATACAATACCCTACCAAAACAGCAAAGATGGCTCCTAAAATCCAAGGCGTCGTCGCTTTATCATAAAAACTGTATACGGCAAAGGTTGATTGTAAGTTATAAGACGCCAGGAGATTAAAGCCGCCGGCATAGGTCAAAATCAAAAAGAGGGCAAAAACAGCACCGACAAAACGACTGTGCAAGGCTGTTTCAATATAGTAAGCCGGACCGCCGTAACTACCGCCTCGGGAATCACGCCGTTTATAAATCTGAGCCAATGTACTTTCAATAAAGGCACTGGCCCCGCCGATAATAGCCACCAGCCACATCCAAAAAACGCTTCCCGGACCGCCGAGACAAATAGCCGTAGAAATACCGATAATATTCCCCGTACCGACACGCGACGCCGTAGATACCATAAGAGCCTGAAAAGACGATACAGATTCAGCTCCTTGCGGTTTTTCCAAAACGACACGAATACTTTCGGCACACATCCGCAACTGTACCAGTCTGGTTCGCCAAGAAAAATAAAGTCCCGCTACAACCAGTACGACGACCAAGACGGGATAATAGAGGACACTGTCCAAATAATCCAACTCATTTAAAATAAGTGCAGCCATAAAAGCTCTCCCCTTTTGTTAAAATTCATTTTCACATATAGAAATCATAAGATGTGCCGTTGTTTTTGTCAATAAATATTCACCTTATTAAGCGATTTTTCCCTTTCTTTTTTAATATGTTACAAATCGAAACTATCGCTTTTGTTTATAGCTTTGTTATTTTTCATATTTTCTTTATTTTGCCCTTACTTTTCCTTATTTATTTCTGTTTTATGGTCATTTCCTTTCTTTTCATATTGCGAATCGCTGTTTCCGAATCGCGCGCATCGCCTCGTGTCATTCGTATTTATAAAGATATTCTGTTTATAGCAAAAGTCTGTACGACCTAGTATAATGAAAATATATTAATAAGTATGATTTTGAGGTACCTGACATGGATATAAGTAAACTTACGGTAGCCGCCATTACTTACGACAAAGGCGATGCTAAACGCATTCAACACTTTATTAAAGTTCATTCCTTTGCCGAGCTCATCGGCCGTATGGAGGGGCTTGACCCTCGCACGCTGGAAATTCTTTGCACAGCGGCAGTCTTGCATGATATAGGAATTCATGCCGCCGAAGAAAAGTACGGAAACTGCTCGGGAAAATATCAGGAAATAGAAGGTCCTGCACCGGTACGAGAAATTTTAAGCCGTTTAACGACAGATAAAGAACTCATAGACAGAGTATGTTTTCTCATTGCTCACCACCACACTTATAGCGGTATAGACGGTTCCGACTGGCAAATCCTCTTGGAAGCCGACTTCATTGTCAATGCCTATGAAGACGCATTAAGAGCGGATGCCATTCGACATTTTCGCGACAGCATATTCAAAACAAAAAGCGGCCTTTCGTTATTAAACAAAATCTTCGCCTTATAAGGAGGTTCGTATGTCTGAAATCGATCAATTCGTTCAAATGGTAAAGAATTCCGACAATATCGTTTTTTTCGGCGGAGCCGGTGTTTCGACAGAAAGCGGCATACCCGATTTTCGCAGTGTAGACGGCCTGTATAATCAGACCTATGACTTCCCTCCCGAAACAATTTTGAGCCACACTTTCTATGAAAATAACAAGGAAGAGTTTTATCGTTTTTATCACGACAAAATGCTCTGTCTTAATGCAAAGCCCAATGCAGCCCACTTGAAATTAGCTGAATGGGAACGGGCCGGAAAAGTCAAAGCCGTCATTACGCAAAATATCGACGGTCTACACCAAAAAGCGGGCAGTCACAATGTGTTGGAACTCCACGGCAGCGTGCACCGTAACCGGTGCGAACGTTGCGGGGCCTTCTTCGATGCAGAGTATATGAAAAAAGCCGACGGCATCCCTCGTTGCAACTCCTGTGGCGGCCCCATAAAACCTGATGTCGTCCTATATGAAGAATCATTAGACGACGAGGTTATTACGGAAACGATACGGTATATCCAAAAAGCGGACATGCTCATCATCGGCGGCACGTCTCTCGTTGTCTATCCGGCAGCCGGACTTGTTCACTATTACAAAGGCCATAAGCTGGTCCTAATCAATAAAGGTGAGACGGGACTGGACACTCAAGCCGATCTGGTCATTCGCGAACCTATCGGCAAGGTTTTCAGCCAAGTAAAAATATAAGCACAAAAGGACACGCTTCAGAATTCCCTCATTCTGAAGCGTGTCCTTTATCATTTATTATCGACTTGCTTTTAATTCCTGAACCTCTTGTAACAATTGCTGTACCAACAGTTCTAAACGGGTAATTCTGGCATCCTTCGACTTGCCTTCCGCAACATAGTCATTCCCTTTACCGGTTTTAAAGGATACATTCAAAGTATATTGCGTATCGTCTCCCACTGTCGTCCCGAACCCGACCATAGTTCGTTCATTGGGCCGGTAAAAAGCCCCCAAAGCCACGGCACTTTTTCCTTTATAATTGCCCATCGAAACAGCATAGCTGGCCTTGTCATCCTTATTAAATTCAAGCGGATGCAGTCCTGCCAAAGCGGCTGACCTGGCTCCTACTTTCCCTACTTGCGAGTCTGTATAGTTATTAGCTTGTGTAGCTGCTATATTGGATATATTATTAATTCTGTTGTCTAAAAGACGTATATTGCCGGCATTGGTTTCAATAGCCTGCGTCACAGCATGTAATTGGCTACCGTTAACCGCATCTGTCGACGTATCGGACACTCGACCTGCGGCTACATTAGTAATAGTTCGCTTAATTTCAAAAATATCGCCTTGTGCATTCTGTCTCACTGTACCGATAGATACAGTACTGTCGGCCGTACTGCCGGCCAGATTATAATTCGTACCGTTAATCGTCATGACGGCGGTGGATACGGCCTGATCCGTCGTGGAACTGGAGCCTAACGCAACGCTGTTGATCTCCGTTGCTTGTGCTGAATGGCCCAGTGCCACCGAGTCCTTTTGAGTTGCATTGGCAATGGTTCCCAATGCTAATCCGTTTTCCCCGGAACTCGTTGCCTGATTACCGATAGCGACAGCTCCCTCACTGTCTGTTTTCGCCTTAAAACCCATGCCGACGCTATAGTCACCTTTGCTCTCCACATGACTGCCTACTGCCAGAGAGTTGGTCCCCGAAGCTTCGGAGTCGGACCCGAAGACAGATGACTGGTTACCGGTAGCCGTATTCTGATACCCCACAGCCGTAGCATACTTATCTTTAGCCTTGGAACCATACCCTACAGCCGTAGTCATAATTTCAGTCGCCTTTGTATTATTACCTATAGCAAGACTGTTTTCTTTTAAAACTTCCGCTCTCTTTCCGATTGCAAAGACACTGGATTCCGTAACTTTAGCTCCTTCTCCGAAAGCAATAGAATTATTCCCGTTAACACTGGAGTTTTTTCCTCCGACTACGGAATTATCCCCGGTTACTACACTATTTTCACCTATATTCAGGCTATTAGCCGCCATACTCCATCCGTTTACTGCACACAATATACTTATAGCTAATAAAGTATTCTTTCTTATCATCTTTTTCTCACAACCTCCATCGTTAGTATAGTTACAAATATGTTGTATTTATATGTTAATTCAGTTGTAATTATATTTTATTATTATTTAGTAATCAATGTTTATTCTATTTCCTTATACATTAAGTAGTATATTTTCTACTCATTTTTATTCTTCCGCATGCATCACTGTTAAAACCGACATGAAATATCCCGTAACTCCCGTTTTATTACAGCATACAAAAAGAGCGCTTCCCGAATCTCTCGAGAAGCGCTTGTTTACTTATGGTGCGGTCGATGGGACTTGAACCCATACGAACTTACGTTCACTACCCCCTCAAAGTAGCGCGTCTGCCGTTCCGCCACGACCGCATATGAAATTAATGGTGCTCAGGGACGGAATTGAACCGCCGACACGGGGATTTTCAGTCCCCTGCTCTACCGACTGAGCTACCTGAGCAAAAATGGCGACCTCGATCGGATTTGAACCGACGATCTTCGCCGTGACAGGGCGACATGTTAACCGCTACACCACGAGGCCGTTTTACACTCTCCGGGCGACTGAATCGCCTCGAACAAGTGAGATTATATCATATCTTCTTGATCCTTGGCAATAGATTTACATAAAAAAACAAACATATGCGAAAAAATAATATTTCGCATATGTTCGTATTCTAAGCACTCAATCCTTTTGCATCTCTGCCGCAACGGCACGTCCTTCCATCAAGGCCTTGCCGATAGTGGCGGGTCCGACATGGGCATCACCGGCAATAAAGACATTTTCCAAGGTAGTCCGGTAATTCTCCGTTATTTTTAAGTCTTCGGCTAGTTCTGATAAATCTACCTTCTGCCCGATAGCCATAACAATAATATCCGCATCAATATTAAATTCCGATCCGGGCACGGACTGCGGCGACCGTCGTCCCGACGCATCAGGCTCACCCAGTTCCTGGCGAATCAATTGGGCACCCGTGACGGCACCTGAATCATCACGCAGAACGCGTTTTACATTACAAAGGAAGTTGAATTTAACATTTTCATTACGCGCATCACGGATTTCGCTCTTATTAGCCGTAATTTCTTCTTCCGAGCGCCGGTAAACAACCGACACGTCATCAATAATACGAACAAGAGATCGAGCGCAGTCCATAGCAACATTACCGCCGCCCCAAACCATAGCCTTCTTATACTTCTTATAATATTCATGGTTACCGTGAATATTCAGATCATATAAAAGGGTCAGCCCGGCATACAAACCGTTCCCGGGTTCAAACCCGTACGTGTTTTCAATCTGAGCTCCTGTGGCGACAAGAACTTTATCATAATTTTTCCTTAGACCCTCAAATTTTTCACAATCGATTTTCGTATTAAAGTGAAAAGTAATATTTTTATCTTCTTTCATAGACGCAAAAACTTTGTCCAAAAAGACCTTGGACATACGGTACTCGGGAATACCCGTGTAAATAGCACCGCCAAGTCGCTTCTCTTTATCATAAATATCGACGGTATAGCCGTTCTTTGACAATTCCTGAGCCGCCGTATATCCTGCCGGTCCGGCACCGATAACGGCTATTTTTTTACCACCAGTACTCATTTCCACTACACTCTCCTCTATGTTACGACGTCCGCATAAAACTTATATCCATCTGTGTATTATTTATTACCCAGTGTATCATACTCTTTTATATATTCAAACAAACTTCCGATTCTTTTGAGCATTTTTTTCATTTTTCCGAGCCGTTACACCAAAAAAACAAAAACACTATGTAATTCATATACATTAGAGTATAATAAGTGGCGTAAATGCGGTGTTACCGGAGGAGGATTTATTTACATGCATCAATCATCAGACTCAGAATATATTCAAGAACCCCATAAGATATACACAAAGAAACGAATCTTATCCCTCATTGGGGTCTTCATTATTTTATATGCCTTATGTATTCAGTGGCAATTTATCGTGTCCCTCGGTTTGGGTCAGGATAATATAGACGCTATGCTGCGAGGCCTTATTCCCGCTGTCGGCGCTGTCGTAGTTGCTTTGGCCTTATACGTGCAAAATTTGTCGTTTCGCACCCTTGCCGCACCGGCTCTCGTGGGATTGTCATGGATAATCACGGGGCCGTATCTGGCTTATATAACTCTAATTAACGGCAACACGGTCTACTTAAATAATATTTACGACATATATAACGGTCTCTTTCTTTTTGCCGTACTTTTTCTTTTATCCATGACGGCCAAGCAATTCTTACCGCGCGTAATAAGCGCTTTAGTTATGACCGGACTGCTACTTCTTGTCGTAGCCGTCAACGTCATGCAATGGGCTTACTACAGTCTGTATCAGTCTTGTATTACCACATCCGGTTCTTTGATTATCTTCCAAACCGGTCCGGCTGAAACACTGGAATACCTGCATTCGTTAGGTGCGGGAATGATCATCGGTACTATGTTTCTACTATTCCTTATTATCGCATTCTTCTTCGGCACCCACTATACGGCACCATCTTTGCCGAAAACGACGGTATACAAAAAGATTTTACCCTTATTGTCCCTCCTCGTCATCGTTCCGTCCGTCTGGATATTGTACGACGAACTCTTGCCTAATTCTTTTCCTGTACGAACTTTTTTAGACACTCACGATTATTTGGAACGGGCTAAATTATATGCGGAAAATCATGATGATAAATATGCCGCTTTACAGGCAGTGCAGCTCAATCCTCGACTGGGACCCAATACGGTTATCGTCGTTATCGGCGAATCAGAAACACGAACACTCATGAATGCCTATAACCCGTCAGCACCGGACAATACGCCTTGGTTGAGTGCCGTAAAAGAAGACCCGCACTTCACCCTCTTTACTAATGTCTACAGCTGTGTATGGTATACGGTTCCCGTATTAGAGCATGCCTTGACGGAGTCTAATTTCTACAATACAAAACAGTTTAATGAATCCATTTCTATCATCGACATGGCAAAAAAAGCCGGTTATAAGACGTATTGGTTTAGTAATCAAGGCTCCGTAGGCGTAGCCGATACACCGATTTCACTCATTGCCAAGACAGCAGATGTCTCGGAATGGGTCGACCAGGACTTAAAAGAATCGACCTTGGACGGAGCCCTGTTACAGTTCTTAACGAAGGTGAACCCGAATGAAAAGAACTTTGTCGTTCTCCACATTATGGGCAGCCACATAGAATATAGAAACCGCTATCCGGCAGAATTCCAAAAATTTGATGACGGCAAGATAAATCAAGAGGCGGACTACGACAATACCATTTTATATACCGATTGGTTCTTGTCCCAAGTCTTCGACTACGCAAGAGATAACCTGCACTTAGATGCCATGCTCTATTTCTCCGACCACGGTTCGGACCCGAGCATTGCCCGTCAACCTGACGGAGCCAGCTTTAAGGTTTTGCGGATTCCCATGTTTACATGGCTTTCCGACGACTACATGCAACGTAATCCGGAGATTACGGCAACCTTAAAATCTCATGCACAGTCATACTTCACTAATGACCTCGTATACGAACTGGTTTGCGGTATCCTCAATATGCAATCACCTGCTTATGACGACTCCATCAGTTTGGCTTCACCCAAATGGCATTGGGAAAAGAAGGATTTGGTAACCCGCTTCGGAAAAACACCTTTAACGGAAGATACTGAATACTAGATTCCATAGGACAGACCTGCTCTTTAACGTGCAGGTCTGTTTTATTTCCACCCGCTTTGCCGTATAATAAACAGAGCTTCAATTCAGAAGGAGGATTATGAATATGAAAAATTTCGTAACATCCGATTTGCGGACGGATGAAAAGATGAATCACGCCGGCGGGCAAGGTCCTATGTATATTAAGCATTTATTGGGTAAGGAAGAACTGAACGACAAATGCGGACTTTATGCGGAAGTAACCATCCCTGCCGGTTCCGCCTTGGGCTACCACGAACACGTCGGCAACAGCGAAACCTACTATGTTCTCAAGGGGCATGCACTTTACAACGACAACGGTTCGATCCGGGAAATCGGTCCGGGCGAAGTCACCTTCACGCCTAACGGTTTTAAACACGGCGTAGACAACACAAAGGGAACGGAAGACTTCGTCTTCATGGCCCTTATTATTAACGACTGATCAGGTACGACGAAACAGCCTTCAACTCACTAATCGGTATGAGCTGAAGGCTGTTTCTTTCTGCACTACTATATACCCGGGAGCACCGAGAAATGCTAATCCATCAACGCCGACACTTATAATCAGATTTTTAAACTATTTAAATAATTATCCTATTTACTTTGTGATTTTAAATTTTATTGTCTAAATCCCGTTTACTTTTACGCATGCAGGTCTTCATATCTTGCATTAACCGTATGAATTCGCTCTTGACACGCCCCTTTCCCATGTTATACTGTAGGCAAAATCAAGGAGATGAGGTGATTCCGTTGGACGCAGAACAACACAGTGAGCCTTCGCAATATAGCGGCTGTTCCTCTCACGGTCGGCGGACTCGCACCATCAGTAAGAACCTGTAATCGACGACTCCTTCGGGCGGTACTTCTTGACTGCACCTCCACTTGGAAACAGAGTCGCTCATTACGTTGCAAGAAAAGATTTCTCTGTAAGAGAGGATTACGGATGGACGTATAGCATGACGACAATTTACCGTTTTACACACAACACTCTTAAGAAATAAATACGTATTTCAAAAGTATCTCTTCGATTACCTGTTGTGCGTGCTATGCCAAAGGATATTTTATGTAGGTCGTGTAAGAACGTTTAAATGGAAGTAATCTGCTTGTATATTTTATAGACACACTAAGATAAGACTTTACGACAATTGAATATGGTTGAAAAACACCCCGTTTGCAGATGTCTCCTGCAGACGGGGTGTTCCTTTTGCTTACTTTTCCGCAGCCTTCCTAACGGCTGCTTTCATCATTTTTACATAGTCATAAATGCGGGGACCGGCTTCATCCTTATATCGGCCTATGATTTTTACAATAGCGCTGCCGACGATTACACCGTCGGCAACAGCGGCAACTGCAGAAGCCTGTTCAGGCGTATTGATGCCGAAACCTACGGCAGCAGGAATAGATGTTACAGAACGAATGAGGTCCGTCATTTCTTTTAAATCTGTCGTAATTTTCGTTCTTGTTCCCGTAACGCCGAGAGATGAGACGACATACAAAAATCCGTCTCCTACAGCGGCAATTTCCTTAATTCTGTCCTGAGAGGTAGGTGCTACCATAGAAATAAGAGATACACCGTGTTTTTTTGCAACATCTGCGCATTCGGACCGTTCTTCAAAGGGCAGATCGGGAATAATAATCCCGTCCACGCCCGTTTCCTCACAAGCAGAAAAAAATCGTTCTTTACCGTAATTAAACACAGGATTCACATAAGTCATGAATACCAAGGGGATTTGAGAGCGTTGACGCACTTTTCTTACAATATCAAATACCGTTTTTATCTTCGTATGCCCGCTAAGAGCCCGTATATTAGCCTCCTGTATGACAACCCCCTCGGCAATAGGATCTGAAAAAGGAATACCGATTTCCACTAAGTCCGCACCGCCTCTTTCCATTTCTAAAATATATTCTACCGTCTTTTCAGGTGTCGGATCACCGGCTGTCAGAAAGGTAATAAAGGCCGGTCCGTGGTCAAAAGCCTTATGTATTCTATTCATGGATATCCCTCCCTCTATAACGGGCAATGGCTGCCACATCCTTATCACCTCGGCCGGAAAGGCAGACAATCATGCAGTCATCTTTATCTAATATAGGTGCAATCTTCATGGCTTCGTATACGGCATGAGCACTTTCAATGGCACAAATAATCCCTTCCGTACGAGCAATGTATTCAAAGGCCTCCACAGCTGCATCATCCGTAACAGGAATGTATTCGGCACGACCGGATTCTTTCAAAAACGCATGTTCAGGGCCGATTCCGGGATAGTCAAGTC
Source organism: Megasphaera micronuciformis F0359 (assembly GCF_000165735.1). Taxonomy (GTDB): domain Bacteria; phylum Bacillota; class Negativicutes; order Veillonellales; family Megasphaeraceae; genus Megasphaera; species Megasphaera micronuciformis. The sequence continues at coordinate 37,425 of NZ_GL538208.1, read as the reverse complement.
CTGCGGAAATAGAATATACCTGAGCAATTTGCCCGTCTTCATCTTGGCAAAAGAGGGATTTCATGCCGTGAAAAATCCCCACACTGCCCTTGGTCATCGTCGCTGCATGTAAAGGCGTATCAACCCCTTTACCGGCAGCTTCACAACCGATAAGTCGCACTTCTTTGTCTTCAATGAAATGATAAAACATGCCGATAGCATTGCTGCCGCCACCGACGCAGGCCATGACAACCTTCGGTAACTTACCTTCAGCTTCTAATATCTGACTACGTGCTTCCTTGCTTATGACGGCTTGAAAATCACGTACCATGACAGGAAAAGGATGCGGCCCCATAGTCGACCCGATAACATAATGTGTGTCGTCAACGCGCGATACCCATTCTCGCATTGCTTCATTAACCGCATCTTTCAAAACACGTGTTCCCGACGTAACGGCATGAACCTTTGCTCCCAACAGCTCCATACGATACACGTTCAACGCCTGACGCTGCGTATCTTCTTCTCCCATAAAAATTTCACACTCAAGCCCCATGAATGCAGCGGCTGTAGCGGTAGCCACTCCGTGCTGCCCCGCTCCCGTTTCCGCAATGACACGGGTCTTGCCTCGTTTTTTAGCCAGCAGGCACTGACCTAGAGCATTATTAATTTTATGAGCCCCCGTATGATTCAAATCTTCCCGCTTTAAATATATACGAGCTCCGCCCAAATCTTCAGTCATCCGTTTGGCATAGTATAAACTTGACGGTCTGCCTGCATAGGTATTAAGTAACGTTTCCAATTCCTTTTGAAACTCGGAATCTTCCTTATACCTTTCATACGCTTCAGTCAGATCATGAATTTCATTCATTAACGTCTCGGGTACATATTGTCCTCCGAAAATCCCGAATCTTCCCTTTTCCATATATCCTCCTACAAGTTACGCACATATGTTACAAATCGCTTTATTTTCTCTTTGTCTTTTTTTCCGTTTGTTTCTACACCGCTACTTACATCAAGAGCATAAGGCCGATAAATAGCCGCTTCCCGCACATTTTCCGGAGAAAGGCCTCCGGCTAAAAAGAAGGGGCGTTGCAGAGACGCTATAAGATCCCACGAAAACCGCTCACCCGTACCGCCATTACCGTTATCCAAAAGAACCCAGGGCACCGAACTTTTCCTAGCCTTCTCTATATCGATTTTCGATTGTACGGAAAAAGCTTTGATAACAGGAACATGGCAGCATTCATTCAATGCCTTTATATATTCTTCATCCTCATTGCCGTGCAGCTGTACAAGTTGTACGGTTTTTGCTTTGACCAAGCGGTATATCTGTTCTATAGGGGCATTAACGAAGACCCCTACAGCCGGTATATTTTCATCTAATAACTGTCTTAAACGAGCCGCTTGGGCCTCATCCACCTTGCGTTTATTACCTGCAAAGACAAAGCCGACATAATCGGGTCGCACGTTATTGACAATCCGTATGTCTTCTTCTCTCGTAAGCCCGCAAATCTTAATCTTCACCGCTGCCACCCTTTAAAGCTGCTAAAGTTCCCTTTTTATCATCACTACGCATTAGACTCTCGCCGATAAGAACCGCATCAACCCGTTTTTTTCGTAAAAGTGAGATATCTTCTGCCGAACAAATACCGCTTTCAGCGACGAAAATAATCTCTTTCGGTACAGCCCGTCTCAAGTTCACACTTGTATCCAAGGAAACAGTGAAATCTTTTAAATTGCGATTGTTAACACCTATAATATCGGATCCCGCCCAAAGAGCCTGGCTAATTTCTTCCTTATTATGGGCTTCTACCAATGCATCCATATCCAACGAACGAGTCAGGTCTACAAGTTCAGTTAATTCCTCTTGCGGTAAGAGTGCGCAAATGAGCAAAACTGCCGACGCTCCCGCCGCCTTCGCTTCATAAATCTGATAAGGTTCAACAATGAAGTCCTTACGCAAGACGGGTAGGCCAATACTTTTTGCAATGTCTCTTAAACACTCTATAGATCCTTTAAAGTAATCGCGTTCCGTTAAAACGGAGACGGCATCGGCTCCGGCTGCCTCATACTCTTGGGCAATTTCTATATAAGGAAAATCATCAACAATAGTACCCTTGGAAGGGGAGGCTTTCTTCACTTCACAAATAAAGGACATGCCGCTTTTTCTCAATGCTTCTTTAAAAGTTTTTTTCTTTAGAGGTGACATATTTTCAGCCGCCTTTTTCATTTCACTCAAAGAAGTCTTTTCCATATCATCTGCTAACCGTTTATAAACGGCGGCCGTAATATCATCCAGTATCATATAATCACCTCTATACTCTGTGCGTAGCTGCAATATATTCATTCAATACGTGCAGCCCCTTCTTCTCATCTAAAATTTTTCCGGCAAATTCTATGCCGCCGGCCAAACAAGCGGCCTTACGGTCCGCATATAAGGCGGCGCCTGCATTTAAGACGATGGCTGTTCGTTTCGCTCCCTTTTCTTCTCCGCTCAGGATGCGTCTCATTATAGTCGCATTTTCCTGCGGCGTACTGCCGATTAAGTCCGCTTTTTCCCCTCTTATCAACCCGAAGTCTTCAGGCCGTATTAAAGAAGTTGTAAAGCGCCCGTTCGAGAATTCGCAAATTTTTGTAGGCGCCGACGCGGAAATCTCGTCCATGCCGTCCATCCCGTAGGCGACAATCCCCTTTTTAACTCCCAGATTATACAAAATGCGAGCCATCGGTTCGAGCAGCTCTTCTTTATATACTCCCAACACCTGTACGGTTGCTCCCGCCGGATTGGTCAAAGGCCCCAACAGGTTAAATACCGTCGGAATAGAAAGTCCCTGTCGAACCGGGGCTACATACTTCATAGCTTTATGAAAGGACCTGGCAAAAAGAAAACAAAATCCCGTTTCATCCAAAACCTTTCTGCATTGCTTTCCGTCCAAGTCAATAACCGCCCCGGCCGCTTCCAACACATCGGCGGCACCGCTTTTCGATGTAGCTGCCCGATTACCGTGCTTGGCTACGCGGCAACCTCCCGCAGCGGCAACAAAGGCGGCCGTTGTGGAAATATTAAAAGTAAAGGACTTATCACCGCCCGTACCGACAATTTCTAATAAATCTCCGTCTCCCTTAAACGCATCTGCATGTTTACGCATCACTTCAGCACAAGCCGTAATTTCTTCAATCGTTGCCCCTTTAGCTTGTAGGGCTGTCAAAAAGGAGGCCGTTTCTATATTCGTCGCTCGACCACTCATGACTTCATTCATAATTTCCGTCGTTTCCTGTGCCGTAAGGTCATTTCCATCCACTAATTTTATCGTTCCTTCTCGAATCATCGTCCAGTCTCCTTTATGTTAAATCCAAAAAGTTTTTAATTATTTTCGGGCCCGTAGGAGTCAGTATCGATTCAGGATGAAATTGAACCCCGTATACGGCCTTTTTTCTATGTTCTACAGCCATTATTTCTCCATCTTCCGCCCTTGCCGTAACCATCAACTCATCGGGCAAAGATGCCTCATCAGCTGCCAAAGAATGATATCGTCCTACCTTAAAAGGCTGCGTAATGCCTTTAAATAAGGGCGATTGGTTTTCAACAACTACCTTAGCCTGCTTCCCGTGCATTATCTCCTTTGCATAAGTTACGGTACCTCCGTAAACCTCACAAATTGCCTGATGACCAAGGCATACACCCAGTATGGGAATTATTCCGGCCGTCTGACGAATCACTGCTTCACAAATCCCGGCCTCAGCCGGTCTGCCGGGGCCGGGAGAAATTATAATTTTTTCAGGGTTCATCTCCAATATTTCCTGTACACTGCATGCATCGTTTCGCATCACTTGAATAAGGGGATTAAATGTTCCCACTAACTGATACAGGTTATAGGAGAAACTGTCGTAATTATCTATAAGTAAAATCATCAGTCAATCCCTCCGTTAGAGCGTTCTACGGCTTGAATGACGGCGGCCGCTTTATTTTTACACTCTTCGTATTCTCCTTCGGCTATGCTGTCAGCTACGATCCCCGCACCGCTGCACACGAAAATGCGTTCATCCTTTTTATAGGCCAACCGAATAGAAATACACGTATCGGCATTTCCCGTAAAATCTATATACCCGACGGCACCTCCGTAAATACCTCGTTTACACTTTTCCAACTCGTCAATAATCTCACAAGCCCTGATTTTCGGTGCTCCCGACAGAGTTCCTGCCGGAAGTACCGCTCCGATAGCATCTAAGGCCGTTTTGTCTTGTCGAATGTTACTACATACGGTAGAGCCGATATGCATGACATGAGAAAATCTCAAAATTTTCAGATACGAATCGACTTGTACACTCCCGAATTCGGAAATTCGACCTAAATCATTTCTGCCCAGGTCGACAAGCATATTATGTTCCGCCAACTCCTTCTCATTTCCGAGTAATTCAGCTTCCAACCGTTCGTCTTCTCTTTCTGTATCCCCGCGTTTACAAGTCCCTGCCAAGGGATATGTAAACAATTTTCCTTCTTCCAATCTGACCAAGGTTTCGGGTGACGCCCCGGCGATTTCAATATCTCCTATAGACATGTAAAACATATAAGGCGAAGGATTTACAGTCCGCAAAATCCGATACGTATCAACCAGACTCCCCTCTCCTCTGGCTTCCAGACGATTGGAGAGCACAACCTGGAATATATGTCCCTCCCGTATGTAATCCTTCCCCTTCTCCACCATACGACAATACTCTTTCTTATCGCAAAGCGGGGTAAATCCTTTGCTTAATACCAACGGATCCGGTGCCGCTTTTTTCCCGAACAGCAATAAATCATGCATAACTTGCAACTCATGTTGAGCTTTTTCATAATTCTCTTCCGGATTTTTCAAGTCTATGTTGACGATAAGAATGATTTCTTGCTTCAAATTGTCAAAGACAATGACTTTATCAAAGATCATCAAATCAAGGTCAGGAATTGACTCGTCATCTTCCGCCGTAAAGTGTATCGACGATTCAACATACTGTAAGTAGTCATAAGAAAAATAGCCGACCAAGCCGCCTGTAAAGGGTGGCAGATTTTCAATGCGAGGAGATTTATTCGCTTCTAAAATTCTACGAATAACTACTGTCGGCTCCTCTCCTTTGATCGTGACGTTGCCGTTTTCTATAACATGAACAATACCGTCTTTACACGTAATCTCCCCCTTAGGGTCATAGCCGATGAAAGTATATCGTCCCCACCGTTTGGCATCTTCCATGCTTTCTAGAATATAACAGTGTTTACTCACATTTTTGACGATACGTAAGGCTTCTACCGGCGTACAAACATCACTATACAAACGACGACTGAGGGGCACAATCTTATAATCTTTGGCATATTGCTTCAACTCATTAGGTGTCATTTTCTCTTCCTCTCGCAAAAAAATCCGTCCATGACAAGAATACATGTCAAGGACGGATACGGTTCCGCGGTGCCACCTTGGTTCAGGAGAAACTCCCTGCTCTCGACGGAATACTAACATATTCCCGGCAACTGACGTATGCCTTACGTCGCAAAATACTCGGCTACTGCCTTTCCTTGCGCCCTCTGCGGCCCATTTGACGGTCTGCGTTCTGCCGGCTTTCACCGTTCCGGCTCGCTGTAAGTGCACGATAACGTCGTTACTCCCGCTTCTTCGGTTTTATGGACGGTATATAATTATGTCATTCATCATATCGTCCTTATATCTTTATGTCAATACCCAATTTTCTCATCAATCTAAAAAGGTCTGTTCACAAACCTTATATTTTTCCTTTGTCTCATTTTTACTGCAAGAAAGTATTCAATGTGTTAAAAATACATAACCCTCCTCTTCCTTTTGCTGTTTACGGGCTGTTATGTGGTATAATAAAACTCGTAAGTGCAAAATATTTTTCTACCCGCTCGAAAGGGGATTTATTCATGAAAAAATCTATAAAATCATATATTCTTGCCGGTATTCTGGCAGTGTCTCTCAGTCCCGCCTCTTCAACCTTACAAACAGCCGAAGCTATAGACTGGACAAGTTTCGCCGGTGCGGGCATACAATACTTCGCCCTCGAAAAAGAGTTAAAGCATCTCGATAACGGTGGCCGCAACGAATTTTTTGAACAAATGAAGAAGAAATACGGTGTCAACAACGATCCTCGTGCCAACGCCATGTTGGACCGTATTATGACGCGTTTATCCGCTTCCATTGCAAAAACGGATCCGTCTATTACGAAAAAGCCGTACAATTACTTTGTTAATGACGACAAAAGCTTTAACGCCTTTTGTACTATCGGCCATAACCTAAGCGTTAATATAGGGGCCTTTGAACCTTTAAATTACAATGAAAACGAACTGGCCTTTGTTTTGGCTCATGAAATGGGACACGGCCAAAAAGGACACCCGATCCAAGGCATTCGTAAACAAATGCCTTTAGTCCTTGCCGGTGCGGCTATCGGCGGTGATACATCTACTCAGCTCATTACAGGTATCTTATCTCAAGTCGGCACGGCTAAATTAATTACGAAACCGATGGAAAAAGAAGCCGATGCCTTGGCATTCACATACGCCGTTAATGCAGGATACAACATCGGAGCCGGTGCTGCCGTATGGCAGCGAATTCTGGACAAGAACCCCGGCCAGTCTTCGGGCGGTATTAACGAACTCTTTAATGACCATCCGTCCACTATTTCCCGCCGTAACGTGTATAATGAAGATATTACAAAGTGGAGTGGCGGTGTCGTTAAGGTCAATGCCGATACAGGAATGATTTCTCTCCACGGAAAAGACTGGTACCAGCCGGAAACCATCTCCTCTATGAGCGGTAAAGAACGAGCCTACCTCATTGCCGGCAATTTGTCGGCCGTCTATCACGACGGTAAAAAACCGACTGCCACCGACGTTCACCGCGGCAGCGACAATCTCTTGTACGTGGGGGCACAACCGATTATGGATCTTTCGGCTGCGCAAAATCCGACAGACTTGACGAACCGCTTACAACAACTCATTTAATGACTATACAAAGGGGAGTAGGGAGACGATGAACCAAGAAATGAAATTGGCTGTCCTTATTGACGCCGAAAACATTTCCAACAAGTATATCGATGTCATCTTGTCTGAAGCCAACAACTTGGGCAATATTGTTTATAAACGCATTTACGGTAACTGGACAACACCTCAAATGGCTTCTTGGAAAAATATTATTCTCGATAATGCCATCCAGCCGATTCAACAATACAGCAACACTATTCGTAAAAATTCATCCGACTCGGCACTCATTATCGATACAATGGATCTTCTTTACCAAAGCGATTTGGATGCCTATTGTATCGTTTCATCGGATAGCGACTTCACTCGTTTGGCTTCTCGTTTAAGAGAATCACAAAAGTATGTTTTAGGCATGGGTGAAAGCAAAACACCTCGCTCATTTATTTCGGCTTGCAACAAGTTTCTATACTTGGATGTCCTCTTTGAAGAAGCTTGCGAAGAACCGGTCGAACACGAAACTTCGATACCTCATGACCGTGAAAAGACCTCCCATTCTTCCGAATACCGTCATAACGGGCAAGACGCATTCGATAATACGTTAGGCAAAGATTTATCGACTATTAAATTGGCTCTTATCAAACTGACGGAAGAAAACTCCGATGAAGACGGCTGGATTTTCTCAGGCACTTTAGGAAATTTATTGAATAAACAATTCTCCGACTTTGATGTAAGAAACTTCGGCTTTAAAAAATTTGTTCCCTTTATCGAATCTCTCGATCTCTTTGATGTATACACGACGACGGACGACAAAAATACGGCCATTAAGCACAACTATTTCCGCGTAAAAGCCGATAAGAAAGAACACCGCCACCGCAGCTTCTCTAAAAAGTTAAAATAGTACGCATTATAAAACCCGCTTGTCCCCATAAGGACAAGCGGGTTTAGCCATGTAGATATCCTATTTCGCCAATTCTTCAATGCGGTTAATTACGCGTTGTGCATGTTCGTGAGCTGCCGACTCCATAGCCTTGCAAGCTTCCACATCATCACGGTTCGCATAGCCGAGACCGCACGTATACACGGCACCTTCATAGTCCAAACTGCACAAATGAGCCGTCTGAATAAAACGAGTCGTCATCATTTCCACAGGGTAGAGTTGAAAACCTCCTTCACGATACATATCTTCCGGTGCACCGACAGTAAAGGAGAGTAGCAGTTTCTTTCCCACTAAGGCCTTTCCTTTGGAGCCGTGTGAAAGCCCGTGTTCAAAGGTCTGTTCCATCCAACGTGCCAAAAGTGACGGCATGCTGTACCAAAAAATGGGGAACTGAAGGACAATAACATCGGCCCATACCAATTGTTCCTGTTCCTTTTTTACATCAATTTTAAAATTGGGGTACATGGCATCTAAATACTCGAAATGAGCTTCAGGCAGAGCCTTTTCCAAATCTGCCATAATAATCTTATTGTTAAACGAATCGTGCTGTAAATCCGTGTGTCCCGAAATAACCAATACGTTTTTCATATATGTGCCTTTCTAAATCGGCTACGGCAAAAGCATATCGCCGATCCGTATACTCTTTTACAAAGTTTTAACCCTTACCGTCTTGAAAAGCCGGATACAAGGTCATGCCGCCGTCTACAAAAAGGGTGATTCCTGTTACGTATGACGCTTCATCGGAAGCAAGCCAAACCACACAAGCTGCTACTTCTTCAGGCTTACCGATACGCTTCATAGGAACCATACTCATCGTTTCTTCATACTGAACGGGGTCGGAGAATTTTTTCGCATTAATAGGCGTATTAATAGCTCCGGGACCGACGGCATTCACCCGAATTCCGTACTTGGCATACTCCATGGCCACAGTTTGCGTAAAGAGTTTAATACCGCCTTTGGACGCACAGTAATGTGCAAAGGTCGGCCAAGGAATCTGCTCATGAACTGATGACATATTTACAATACTTCCCTTTACATCATGCTCCATAAAATATGTCAAAGCCGCACGTGTACCGAGAAATACACCTGTTAAATTAACGTTAATAACTCGTTCCCAATCGCTTAAGGGCATTTCATGAGTCGCCACCTTGTTTTCCATGCCCGCATTGTTAATCCATACGTCGATACCTCCGTAGTTTTCTACAGCCGCATCGACCAGAGACTGCACGCCTTCTTCCGTACCGACATGAGCCTTGACAGTAACCGCCTCTCCGCCGGCACATCGAACCGCTTCTGCAGCCAACTCTGCACCGGCTGCATCGGAATTATAGTTAATGACAACCTTCATGCCTTCTTGCCCGAAACGCTTGGCGATAGCCGTTCCGATTCCCTTAGATCCGCCTGTAATGACGGCTACTTTTCCTTTTAATTCACTGTACATATAGAAATCCTTTCGTCCCCTAATTCTCAATAAATAAGATTATACTACTGCCGCCAATAACACAAAGTAACACGCTTGCAGTAAAAGTCTGTTCGCGTCGTGTCCTTATGCCTTTTAAAATAAGAATCCACCAGACGTGCCTTCTGCTTTCTGAAGAATCAACGGCTGTATTTCTGCTCCTAAAGCAGTAACCAAAGCTATTATAATTTCCCTTAAGGTTCGCTACTCCATAAATGTACTTCCTTACTTTCATTTCACGACTGTTTCAGTATACTATAGTCATATATATTATCAAGATTTTATTTAACAATAATTTTATTTTCCCTCAAAAACCGCAATTTATTTTACACATGCAAAAAGGGACTCGTAAGAGCCCTTTTTTGCATGTTGCATAAAATCAGAAGGATATTACTTATATAGTGTTGCCGAAATAAACCAGCGTTGTTTCATATAATATGCCACATGGTCTTCCATCATATTGGCAAGAAGGAAGTTATCTTCCTTTTCAGCGCCTTCTCGAATTTTTAAAGCCGCCTTTGTCATTACTTCCAGGTCTTTCAACACAATGTCCAAGGCTTCCGCCACGGGATATTCCTTAGCCGGGACTTCCTTAATTGTAGCCGCCTTCATATACTCTTCCGTAGATACGGAAGGCATTTGCCCTTGCATCTTAACCAGTTCCGCTACGGCATCATAATACTCGAAATAGGTATTATAGATACTTTCCAAGTATTCATGAACATTTTTAAAGCTCGATCCTACTACATTAAAATGAAGGTTATGTGTCTTAATGTTGAGAACGGCAAGATTCGCAATATATTGATTTACAGTCTTTAAGTTTTTCATGTAAAACTCCCCCTATCTATTATTTGATTTTCTTTATTTTAACTTTATTGATTTTTATTTTCAACTAACAAAAAGGTTAGACCCATGATATACTATAAAGAACTATAAGGTTTTATGAAAGGACGGTGAATCTCTTATGGTCGAATTTAATAGAAAATTCCAAGATATACAAGATATTCTCAGGCTAAAATGGATTCCCGAAATACTGGCATCTATTGATTCCGGCAAAAACTCATTTTCCATTATTTTGATAAACATTCCTTATATTAGTGAAACAGAATTGAATAGAAAGATTAAAGCACTTCTTACCCGCCATTTAATTCAAAAAAATGAAAAAGGTCTTTATGAATTACTCCCCTTGGGCAAAAGTATTTTATATACGTTAAACCACATACAAAGAGTCTATCAGAAATACGGAGACTGAAAAAAAGCCTTGCTTTACATTCCTGTAAAGCAAGGCTTTTTTATACTCCCTTAGCTTCTATGGTTCCCTTAGATATTTCAAATAAGTGAACGCTGTCCGTTTCTCCTGCCAACTCTTTTTGAACTTCAACGGCCAGACGCCGAGTTTCTTCAGAACAAGTAAACAAAAACACTTGCTCCGTTTTTCCCAGGTCGGCCAGAAATCTCAAGGCTTCTTTTTGCCGAACTTCATCAAATCGAACAAGGATATCATCCAAGATAAGCGGCATAGATTCTATCTGTCCGGCGAAAGCCATGGCCAGGGCCACACGAACGGCCAGATAAATCTGATCCCCCAATCCGCTACTCCACTCTTTTTCGGACGTACGTCTTTGCATACCGTCGACGGCAAAGAGACGCCGTCCGTCCGATGCAGACTGCAAAGTATACCGACCGCCTGTCATAAAATACAAATACTCACCGGCTTTTTTGATAACTGCCGGTTGTCGTACACGTTCATAGTATGACTGAGCTTCACGCAACATATGCTGAGCGTATAACTCTGTAAGCCATTCATCCATCAGTTTATCGAGCTCGGCACAGGTAGACTGCTTTTCCTGTAACAATTCTGAGTATACCTCGTTCTTAGCCATGGCACTCAAACGCTCTACGACGGTTCCTCTTTTTTCTGCTATAGCCGCCAGTTTTTTTTCACATTCGGCCAAGCGACTTTCATAATGAGCCTTCTCGTCTTCCCAGACCTTCAAGTCGTGAATGCTCAATTCTCGCTGCAATTCTGCATAAGTCTTCGCATCTTTAGCAATTAATCTTATATGAGATTCAGATTGTTCATAAACCTCTTTATACTGACAAAACCGTTCAAATTGTAAGGCCTTAGTACGAAACTCACCCACACTACGGCATTCCGTCTGCTTCAACAATTCTTGTAATCGAGCTTCCCGCAGTCGTTTTTCCGCTTCCAATTCAGCAATACGGGCGTCCCCTTCGCGGCGTAGTCGCTCTTGTTCTTTAGCTACTTCAAGGTGAACTTGCACTGCTTGCCACTGTTTATATACTGCTTCCACTGCATCGGGCGTAACCTCTTTTTTTACGGACAGTTCCCTGAAGATCTGCTCGCCCCTATCAATCATACGACTTACACGCTGTTCCAGCTCGCTCCGTTCGCTCTCCCATTTAAGATTCGCTTCATATAAACGATGCCATGTTTCCCATAGATTATGAGCTTCATTAAATCGGTTTAACGGCAAGCGTGTAAATCCCGAATGACTCTGCCATGTGCGCCATGTCGATAAAGCTTCCTCCAACTGTTCCCGACGAGTTTTTCCTTCTTTTTGCCATTTATCATACAGAGCCAAATACATGTCCTGTTGTTCCCGTTCCCATGACTCACGGGTCGAGCGCGTCTGCCAATCCGTATATTCACGGCGTAAACCGTCCAAAACGCCGGTCCACTCTTCAACACTTGCTGTTGAATCGAGATGGGGAGCATATTCTTCTGCAAAGGATTGCAGTCGACTCTGTGCCGCTTCCAAGTGAGCTTCCAACTCGCCAATTCTTTGAGGCCGATAGGATACGGCTTTATGACGTTTATGCCAAAGCACCGCACTGATACAGAAAAAAACAAGAGCCACTACATATAAATAGGACAAGTCTTCCGCGACGGCACCGCTCACCGCTGCAACGGTAACCGCCAGAGTGACAATCACGGAGCCGGTCAATGCGCTAACGGACGGAGCCGGAGTCGCCTTAATCCATTCGAGCATTTCCGCAAGTCGGCGTTTCTCCGCTAAGGCATCGCGTGCAGCCCCCAGATTTTTTCCCAAGTCCTGCCACTGAATTTTTGTGCGGACAGGGCCGGTGATTTTCCGTTCTTCCGTTCCGTCAACCGCCTTCGGTTTGGCAGCCTGCCATTTTTCCGTCTCTCGTTCCAGCCTTTCGGCTATCATAACGGCCTTCAAGCCCTCTTCCCAATCTACCCGGCGTGAAACCTCCCCGTCCGTCCATTCCCGCAAAGTGCGTTCTATGCGATTGCAATCAAAACTGCGGTCCGTATGGGCATCATTGTTTTCAGCCAACTTAGTCGCCATCTGTTTCCATTGAGCGATTTCTGCATGTAGACTTTCGATTTGAGGGGCCGCCGCCTTCCAGCACTGTGCGTCTTCGGGAACTTCATCCGTTTTTCCGTACGAACGGCGGATAGACTCTATTTGTTCCGTAAAAGAGGCTATTTTCTCTTCCGTTTGAGTAAATTCCTTAGCTCCTTCGGGCGGAAATTGGGATACATCGGCCAATTCCTGCATATGATTCCACGCTTCACGACCGCGACGATATACCTGCCATGCGGAAATAGGCATAGAAATTCGCTCTAACTGCAACTTGATCTCTTCCGCTTCCAAGCGAATACGACGTTCTTCTTCGTGTGTTTTTTCCTCTTCCTTTTGCAAGGCGGCAAATTCTTCTTCATCATAAGCCAGACGATCAATACGTAAATCGTAATCTCGCTGTTGCGATAAAAGCTGATTAATCGGCTTTTTTCCTTGAACGGAAGCAACCAGTAAATCACTCATACGCCGCTGTAAATCACGACTTGTTGCCCCCAGGTTCATGCCGCTTTCAATGCTGAAAAATCGACTGCGCACAGCTTCATTGGACAGGACCTTAAATCCTTGAAGATCTTCCAACCCCATGGCAAAGATATTGTCATACGTTACACGTTCCAAGTCATGCCACCATAGACGGGCCGGCTCTTCATGAATAAGCATGTCTCCATCGGCTATATAAGATTCCTTTTCATTACGATAAATCCTATATTCCCGTCCGTTCTCCCGGCGAATATCCATGTGTCCGAAATAGCCTTTCCACTCACCTCTCAGGTAACCGAAAAACATGGAGCGAACGTATTTCATTAACGTCGTCTTACCGCTTTCATTACGACCGTGCATAACGATAAGCCCTTTTTCGGGAGGGTTCCACATGACATTATGATAAATGCCGAAGTCATCTAAATTCATTTGAATTATTTTCATTCGCTTACCCTCTACTTGTCTCCGTCAACTGCTGTACTCCGAACCATTTAGCCCGTTCAAAAGCGGCTATCAGCCGCTCATCCGTAAGGTTTCTGCCATAGGCTCCGAGCCGTTCGAACTCAGGGCGATCTGTTAATATACGCCGCAAAAGTTCCGCCTTTTCAGCGGTCGGCAAGCCTTCTATCTGCTCGGCAATATTCAAAAAATCTCCGACGGTATCCGGTAACTGACTTCGCTCCGTTAAGTTAAGCTTCGGTCTGGCCTTATTCTTGACAGACGTTACCATAATAAAAGCATATTTACCTTCTTCATCTTCTTGCCAGCTGTTTATCCAGTATTGTACCGATTCAGAGTTATTAATAACGCGATACATACTCCCGGCACCGGTAAATTCTACAGTCAAAAATACGGGTTTTCCCGCCTGACGACGAATTTTTTCTTTTTCCAATCTAACCGCTTCCCGCAAAGCTGAAACCGACTCCAAGGTATCAATGGGGATACTCACGGTTTCCCACCGAGCGACGGACGTATCAACAAATTGCACGTTCGTCGTACCGTAGGGGCCGGCTTCTACATAATAGCATCCGCGCGGACCGGTTTCCGTACAATCCAATCCCTGAGGATTGCCGGCGTAAACGACGTACGGCGATTCGCAAAGAATACCGTGCTTATGTACGTGTCCCAAGGCCCAGTAGTCCATACCGCTTTCTTTTAAATCAGCAAGGGAACACGGTGCATACGATGAATCGGTACCGTCCACTTGTGTATGCAAAACACCGACGGCATAACGATCACCCGTTTGACGCCTCATGTCGCGCGACGCATTTTCACGTAACTCGCGACGTTCGTAACTGCGACCGTATATGGCAGCCAATTCTTCCCCTTCGACAACGAGAGGAATTCGTTCCGCTTTATCCGTCGAAAAAACGTGCACATTCGGCGGAAAAGGAATTTCCGCTTGCCAGGATATAGCCGGGTCATGATTACCGTAAGCGATAAATACGGGAATTCCATGTGCTGCCAAGGTGTGCAGGCGGCGTACGAAATCAAGTTGAGCCGTCAAATTGTGACTGGCACTGTTATATATGTCCCCCGAAATAATTAAGGCATGTACCCGTTTATCTATGGCCAACTGTACGATTTTATGAAAGGCTTTCAAGGTTGCATCCCCGACAATACGCTTCCAGCGATCTTCTAACGGGGCCAGACTGCGAAAGGGCGAACCTAAATGTAAATCGGCACAATGAATAAATCGAAATGTTTTAGCCATGAATAACTCCTTCTGCCGTCCATGCCTCATGCAATGTTCTTACGGCATCTTCCAAATCGGCCTCTCGAATACGTGCAAAGGATAAAAAAAACACTTTTTTTGTACCTTCGCTGTATATTTCATAAAAACTTTTCATGGGCTTCACCAGGCACCCCTTTAAAATAGCCGTTTCTGTCAGTTCCTCTTCACTCAAAGATGACTCAAAAGCCAACCGCAGACGTACACCCGACCCGGTGCGATTCACTTCGGCACGGGGTCCGAAGTATTTTTTCAATAACGTTTCCGTCTGACGCCCTTTTTCCTGGTAAAGACGACGCAACCGCCGAGTTTGTTTCGCCATTTCACCGCTACGAATATACTCGGCTACTACACATTGTTCAGGCACGGATACACTTTGACGAAACAGCTCCTGCTCATGACGGTAAGCATAAATGAGTTCATCAGGCAAAATCATGTAACTTATGCGGACGAAAAAAGGCAATACTTTTGATAAGGAGCCGAGGTAAACGACACGATTCGTCTCATCCGTACTCTTTAATGCCGGCACGGGACGTCCCTCGTAACGAAGTTCGCTATCGTAATCGTCTTCAATAATAAGTCCGTCCCGGGCCGCTGCCCAACGTAACAATCCGCGACGACGTGCGACGGGCATGACTGAGCCCGTCGGAAACTGGTGAGACGGCGTAACGTAAACCATATTCGCCGCACTTGCAACCAATTTTGACTCATCGATTCCGTCATCGCCTACAGGTACGGGATAAACAGTATAGCCGCCGGATCGAAAAATTTCTCTGGCCAAACGGAAGCCCGGCTCTTCTACGGCTATATTCGATGCCCCTTTTTGTTTCAACAAATACCCCAAAATACGCAAAAGCGCCGTAACACCGCTACCGATAACAATATGCTCCTTATCCGTATAAACGCCACGGGTTTCATACACATATCGACTCAACGCTTCCCTCAGAACCGGGACCCCTTGTTCATCCTGTGCTTCGTTCAGCATGACCGGCTCGGAAAGCACACGATGCATATAACGCCGCCATAATACTAAGGGAAACCCTTCCGCCCCGGCATCACCACTCGTAAAATCGTATAAAATACGACGTTTCTCCTCCACCGGGCACACCTGAAGTCCCCTAACCGCTGTCTCCTTATCACCTAAAAAGGCGGCCTCAAAACGAGCCTTACTTCGCCCTTGTATATAGCCTTCATTTGATAATTGAAAGTACGCTCTTTCAACCGTAAGTTTGCTGATTCCGACTCTCATAGCCAGGGCACGTATAGACGGTAACTTTGTTCCGGCCCGCATACGTCCGCTTTCGATTTCAGCCTTAAAGTATTCATAAACTTGTACATAATACGGTTTTTTCGATACTTTGTCGATTTGGAGCATTATTTTTCTTCACCTTCATAAAAGATATACCTATTGTAACGAAAAAAAAAGAGCCTGAAAAGGCTATATTTTTCCGATATCTGCTTCCTTTGTAAACTTTTTAAAGGTTTTTTAAGTTGACCTTATACTTTCTTTATTCTATACTGATTTTATGAATAAAACTGCACCCGGGAGGACCAGCATGGAGATTTCAAAATTATCAGCCTACACTCAGCGCATCTTAGGCGGTGGAGAGATAACGCCTGAAGAAGCACTTGAACTTTTGACCGTAAATGATGAAGACACCCCGTTATTAGCTGCTTTTGCCGATAAAATACGACAACATTTTTGCGGTAACGATGTCGATTGCTGCGCTATTGCCGCAGCCAGGTCCGGTAAATGCTCAGAAAACTGCAGTTTCTGTGCCCAATCGGCATTCCATCACGCAAATATCCCCGTTTTTCCTCTTATTTCTACAGAAGAAATTATCACTTGCGCCCGCAAGGCCAAGGCTGCCGGGGCCACTCGCTTTTCAATCGTCACGGGAGGTCGTTCTGTCGAACCGGGCCCCGACTTTGAAAATATTATAAGAGCCATACCGGTCATTAGGGATACTATCGGTATTGAGATATGTTGCTCCTTGGGCCTGATTAACAAAACTCAGTTAAAGGCCTTAAAGGCTGCCGGCATTACCCGATACCACAGTAATATTGAAACAGCACCGTCCTATTTTCCCTCAATCTGTACAACTCACACCTTTGCCGATAAGGAAAAGATGGTAAAAGAAGTGATAGCCGCAGGATTACGGCCCTGTTGCGGAGGTATTTTCGGTTTAGGAGAATCGCAACACCAGCGTATTGAAATGGCCTATACCTTAAAGCGCTTGGGCATCGACTCCGTCCCGGTCAATATTTTAAATCCTATAAAAGGGACTGCACTGGAAAATGTACAGCCCCCTTCACCGTGGGAAATTCTTCGTATTTTTTCAGTCCTTCGCTTTATTTTGCCGAAAGCCCAAATACGCACGGCCGGCGGACGGGAAATAAATCTCCGCTCCATGCAGGCCTATGCATTAACGGCCGGTGCCGACGGCCTTATGATCGGCGGCTATTTGACGACAAAAGGAAATGAAACTCACGTGGACCGTCAAATGTTGCAAGATTTAAATCGTCGCCCCGCTATTCCCTGTCTCTCATAACGATAGCCGCCGCAATAGCCGCCCCGACAAGGGACGAATTCTCCAAAAATTCTGGCAGAGCCTTCATTTCTTTCATATTTCCTGCCGCATTGTGAAAGCAGTTGAATGCCGCTTCCGTCATAACAGGCAGACAACCGCGTACACGCGTGCACACACTGCCGTCAACAGCAATGGTTTGGTTGGGAACTTCTTCATGTCCGTACATATGAAGAAGCACGGCGGCTACGGCGGCTCCCATGAGTTGGGCCGAGCGAACAAAAACGGAAGCCCCCAGATTGCTCAACGCCTTCGTATCTTCAAAGGTAAGAATACGTCCCCATGCCGCCGACATGAGACGCCGTGTCTCCTGTGGCGATTCACTGCGAATCAGGTTCGCCAAGGTTTCAGTAGAGATGTGAGGAATTTGATCCGTTTTAAAATAAGCCATGACAAGGCGGCGAAAAATCCGTCCTAAATAAGCTCCGCTAAGCATTTTTTCCAAGAGATGTCGCCCGGGATGTTGGGTTTCTTTATCTACCGCCAAGTCCCAAGCAGAGCGGGTAAGACGAGAAAATTCACCGGCTTCCAAGTTGACAATCTCTTTTTTTCTATTGTCATAAAAACACATATTAAATCCCGTACCGCAAATAACGGCTACATTGC
This sequence comes from Megasphaera micronuciformis F0359, assembly GCF_000165735.1. GTDB lineage: Bacteria > Bacillota > Negativicutes > Veillonellales > Megasphaeraceae > Megasphaera > Megasphaera micronuciformis. Next base: position 19,330 of record NZ_GL538208.1, on the reverse strand, counting down.
AAATTTCATTGGCATAAGCGGCCGTCAGCAAGGTAGCCGTCGTATCATTCAGTAAGGCTACCGGTCGGATAAGCGTGTACCCTCGGCGCTTCAAGGCTTCGGTCAGCAACTGATTCACATACTTCCCCTCGACTCCTGACGTTCCGATTTCCTTTACCCACGACAATAGTTTACCGTCTCCCAATTCATGTTGCTCTACAGCAAAGGAAAAAGTATGCCCCAATACATAATGTTTATTCTTATCAGCCACTTGGCTCACCAAGTCGGCCAACGCGTCGAATAGTTCTTCCGCCGTTGCCGACTGACTTGTAAAGTCATGTTTCCCCGGTACAACCAATGGCATTTGTGCCTTCCGTTCAATAACGTAATATCCCTTACCGGTCAGGAGAATACGGGCGGCGCGTAAAGTAGACCCGCCAAAATCGACGGCTATATATCGCCCGCCTTCACGGCCGGTGGGTAATCCGATAAAGGTCCGATCGGCAGATAAGGACGACTCTTTTCCGGCTAACGCCGCTTCCATATCTTCTCGAAAGGCTGCCGTAAATTGATAGAGTGCTTCGTCAGATAAGCAAAAATCTTTACCTATGGCATACCATTCATTGTTCTTTTCCATGGCGCTCCTCCTCTGTATGTATATTTTACCATAAAACGGTATTCCCAAAAGTCACCGAACCGGCAAATAGTGTGCAAGATTATAAATTGATATTATGCATATGCTTTATTATAATGGTACATAGAGTGAGTTCGTATCAGCGACCGCACGAAGGGGTACACCACCACGGGTGTATTTTTTCGTGCGGTTTTTTGCGAAAAAGGGAGGTCCGTATGATTATTGTTAACGGCCGAGGGATTGATAAAAAGTCCCTGTGCCTGTCCCATTGGTTGCTTTTAAACGACTACGATCGCGACCTCATTGCCGTCGAGCGAAACGGTTCTATTGTGAAGCGAAGCGATTATGACAAAACAGTCTTACAAGACGGGGATACGGTAGAGATAGTTCAATTTGTCGGTGGAGGCTAATCTCCACATAAAAGGAGTGTTGTATATGAACGCAGATACTTTATGTCTAGGCGGACATAAGTTTACATCAAGATTTATTTTAGGTTCCGGGAAATATTCGGTTAACTTGATTCACGCTGCCGTCACGGAAGGAGAAGCGGAAATTATTACCCTTGCCCTACGACGGGCAGAAGCAGGGCCGAAAGATAATATTTTGCATCATATTCCGCAAGGTATTACCTTATTGCCGAATACCTCCGGTGCCAGAACGGCTGAAGAAGCGGTACGCATTGCTCGCCTTTCCCGTGAAGTCGGCTGCGGTGACTTCATTAAAATCGAAATTATGAATGACAGTAAATATTTATTGCCCGACAACAACGAAACGATAAAAGCTACGAAACAATTGGTAGATGAGGGTTTTATCGTACTCCCTTATATGTACCCCGATTTGTATGCCGCCCGTGAACTTCAAGCTGCCGGGGCATCAGCTGTCATGCCTTTAGGGGCTCCTATCGGAACCAATAAAGGTCTATGTACCAAAGAATTTATTAAAATACTTATTCGTGAAATTCCTCTTCCTGTCATTGTCGATGCCGGTATCGGCAAACCTTCCCAAGCTTGTGAAGCCATGGAATTAGGTGCTGCAGCTGTCATGGCCAACACGGGCATTGCTACGGCCCACGACATTCCCCTTATGGCTAAAGCCTTTAAAGAGGCGATCAGAGCCGGGCGAAACGCTTATTTGTCAGGTCTCGGTCCCGTCAGTGACCATGCCGTAGCCTCCGATCCGCTAACGGGCTTTTTGGATTCTTAAGGAGGTAATTTTCCATGAAAAACGACCATATGGTTTATCAGCCGGGAATGGAAGTTATTGAATCCCGTATGCTGGACACGGTACTTCACTACCGCAATGCCTTTAACGACTCTGACTACACGGCAAAAGAGGTTGAAGCGGCTTTGTCTAAATCGATTTTGGAAATATCCGATCTCATGGCCTTGCTGTCTACAGCGGCTACTCCCTTTTTAGAAAAAATCGCACAACGAGCTAAAGACACTACGCGACGCCATTTCGGTAATTCCGTCTGTATCTTTACTCCTATGTACCTGGCCAACTACTGCGAAAATTATTGTATTTATTGCGGCTTCAATTCGCATAACGCCATCCGACGTGCCAAGTTATCGGATTCAGAACTATGCCGGGAATACGAGGCCGTTGCCGCTACAGGGCAAGAAGAAATTCTAATTCTTACAGGAGAAAGCCGGTCCATGTCCGATGTAAAATATATCGGTAATGCCATAAAGAAAGCTCGTCAATACTTTCGCGTCATAGGTATTGAAATATATCCTGTCAATAGTGATGAATATGCTTATTTGCATCAATGCGGTGCCGATTACGTAACGGTGTTTCAGGAAACTTATAACTCCGATAAATACGAAAAGCTCCATTTAGCCGGCCATAAACGAATTTTCCCGTATCGCTTTTACGCTCAGGAACGAGCGCTTATGGGAGGTATGCGCGGTGTCGGGCTGGCTGCACTTCTCGGTCTGGATGATTGGCAAAAAGATGCCCTTTCCACAGCCGTTCATGCAAGTCTTTTACAAAAGAAGTATCCGCATGCCGAAATTTCCCTTTCCTGTCCGCGTCTGCGTCCCATTATCAACAACGATAAAATCAACCCGAAAGATGTAGATGAACGAAGATTGGTGCAAATCATCTGTGCCTATCGTCTTTTTTTGCCATTTGCATCTATTACCGTCTCCAGTCGAGAAAATGCAGCCTTCCGTAATAACATCATAAAAATTGCGGCGACAAAAGTTTCGGCCGGCGTTTGTGTCGGCATTGGAGGCCATATAGAAGCAGAGCCTCAAGCTAAGGGAGATGAACAATTCGAAATCTCCGATAATCGTTCATTCGAAGAAATGTACAAGGCTGTAAAAACCGCGGGTATGCAACCCGTTACCAGTGATTATATCTATCTTTAAACTCTGCGAGGACACTCATGCCTACAATTATGGTAAACGGGTGCATGATAAAAACACCTTCTCCCACCCTATATGATTTCTACCGTGAACGCTGCATGGCCGGAATGACGGTTCTCATAAACGGTCGTCCTTGCTCCGGCAATATAACACTAAAAGACGGAGACGATATTACATTCATCACCGCGACGTCCGTTCCTTCACAAGAAGATATAGTAGCTGGACTTTGCCGGCGTCACACCCAAGCCATTCAGGAAAAGTTGAACAAGGCGGACATCACCATTGCCGGCTTAGGCGGCCTTGGTTCGCATATTGCCGTCCACTTGTGTCGTAGCGGTATCGGGACTTTACGACTGTATGATTTTGACAAGGTAGACTTATGTAACTTAAATCGTCAATCATATTTCTTATCCGACATAGGCTCTTATAAAACCGAAGCCTTGTCCAACCAATTACGCCTCATTAATCCCTATCTTAGAGTCTACACGAAAACGGTTCGCCTTACACGAGACAACATTCCTTCCTTGTGTTCTTCTTCCTCCATTGTCATTGAAGCCTTTGATGACCCGAAAGCCAAGGCCTTATTGGTTAATACGGTCTTAAGCGAATTGGAAGAGACGACAGTAATCAGCGCTTCGGGAATGTCGGGATACGGTAGAAGCAATGATATTCGCACACGACGAATTTCTTCACGTTTATACATCTGCGGCGACGAGACACCCCGTCCGGCAAGCGGTGGCGGACTCATGTCGGCTCGCGTGGCCATCTGTGCCGCTCACGAAGCCAATTTAGCAATTCAGCTCTGCATTGAAAAAAAGCCGTAATTCGCTTCAAAAATTTAAAGCCAAAGCATACTTGACTTATATCTCTTCATGTAAAGTGTATCTTTACTATTTAATATACGTTTAACGCATGGTTTAATTGACTATATACGCATATTACAGTATAGTAATAATTGAAATGGTGAATGTTCGGTATTCTTAATTATTATTTTATATAGCTATTTTATTCTATATGTTTTGAGGAGCGAATCATGCGAAAAGTCATTGCAATTACCAATAGGCACCTTGTACACAGGGATTATTGGGATCAACTGGAACAAATCGTAGCGTCTCCCGTCGAATCTCTGGTACTCCGTGAAAAAGATCTTAGCGAAGATGAGTATATCGATTACGCAAAGAAAGCATTAAGTTTATGTAACATACACGGTAAGCAATGCATTTTGCATAACTTCGGCCGGGTTGCCGTACGCCTGCATATCCCGCGCTTTCAGTGTTCTCTAGACTATTTAAAAACGCATACATCCATCAGCTATTATATGTCCACCTTAGGCGTATCCGTTCATACAGCTGAAGAAGCCCATGAAGCCGAAAAGCTCGGAGCCACGTATGTCATTGCGGGGCATGTCTTCCGTACGCCGTCAAAGGAAGCTTATTCACCTATCGGAGTTTCTACGGTTAAAGACATCTGTAACGCCGTATCCGTTCCCGTCTATGCCTTAGGCGGAGTGAATCCGACTACAGTAGGTGAGTTGAAGGCCACCCCCGTCAAAGGAATCGCTTTAATGTCGGGCCTTATGGAAAGTAATGATATTCCTTCTTATGTCGCCAGTCTTCAAGTCTAATATGATTTCAGCACTGTCAAACAACTCTGTAATATAAAACGACTCGAATCATTTGAATTCGAGTCGTTTTTTCATATATAAATCCGGATGCTACTATACACAGTAGGTTTCCTTCTTTACTTGTCAAAATAAAGGATTTATTGTAGAATATTTCCAGGAATTAAACGATATGTTGTATTTTGACGTAAGAAGCAGGGAGATGGCCTTATGAAAACACGTTGCATTGAATTAAGCCGATTTGAAAGCGAAATACTCCGCGAATATATTCCCGTTGCTGCAGAGCGTCCTTTACCGGCAACTTTATGTCGTTCTATTTATCGTCGCTTGGAAGGCCTTCCCGTCTTTGAATCTAACGATATTTCCGGCCATGCACATACAGTCATATCGTCTCATCATGTTCGAGTCACCAAAGCGGTTAACGAATAACCCCATTATCCGAAAGTCCCCGTATCGACATAGTCAATGCGGGGACTTTTGTATTGTTTACAGACTATACTTACTTACTTTTTTCCACTTCTGCCGACAATCGTTCGGCAATAGCCTTACCGGTTTCGGTCTTAGCCAAGCCGCCGTCCGCCGTTTCTTTCAAGGATACAGGCAGTAAGCGCCCTATTTCATCCATAGCCGCAATAACTTCATCCGGCGGAATAACACTACGCACACCGGCCAAAGCCATTTCCGCCGCCGTCAGAGCAATGACTGCAAAAACGCCGTTTCTTTTAACACAAGGAACTTCCACCAATCCGGCAACGGGATCACACGCAAGGCCCAATATATTTTTCATAGCCAAGGCAAAGGCTTGTAATACCTCATCATTCGTCCCGCCCATGAGTTCCGCAACGGCGG
>NZ_GL538208.1:0-13868 GCF_000165735.1 Megasphaera micronuciformis F0359 | reverse complement strand
CACCCGCCGACAGCCCCTGCAACAGATGCGTTACGAGCTACGACAGCCCCTATACCGGCTGCCGTAAAGAGGGGATTTAAGCAGTCATCATCCGTAAATCCTTCCGTTTCGGCTACAGCAATGACAGCGGCGGGCAAGATTCCGCACGAACCGGCAGTAGGACATGCGACAATCTTAAACATTTTGGCATTAGCCTCATTAATAGCCACTGCATAAGTAGCAGCTTTGTGAGCGGCTGTCCCCAAGAGACGGGGGCCTTTGGCAGCCATTTTCGCTGCATCACCGCCCACAAGACCGCTTACGGATTTGCCTGTATCTTCTAAGCCCGATTTAATAGATTCATGAAAGACGGTCAATCGTTCCGCCATCGTCTCCCGAACTTCTTCGACCGTACGCTCCGATGTTTCCGTTTCATGTCGAAGAGCCGCTTCGGAAAGAGTAATTCCGTGCTTTCGGGCCACATCCGCTAATTCTTGTAACGTTGTATATTCGTATGTATACATATAAGACTCCTATAACGGCAAAATGGTAATAACATTATTAACGCCGTCTATTTTTTTTATTTCTTCTACCGACTCATTCGGGACTCGGCCATCTGTCGCAATAATCATAACAGCCCGTTCATTTCTACCGCTTCGAAATACCCGCATAGTCGAAACATTGATGCCCTTCATTGCCAGCAACGTAGAAACGCGGGCAATAATCCCGGGTTTATCGTGATGAAAAGTCATTAATGTATGGTCTTCACCCGTTAAAACAGCTTCAAACCCGTTGATTTCACGTATTTCTATCTTTCCGCCGCCTAAAGATACGCCGAGCACTTCCAAGACCCGATTATCTTCACCGGTCAGGCGAATTCTTACTGTATTAGGATGCCTTACTTCCGCATCCGACGGATGCAGATTAATCTCTACATGCCGTTCTTTCGCAATCTCAAAAGACGTTCTCAAGCGTACGTCATCGGCCCCTATACCGAGTATACCGGCGACTAAGGCTCTATCCGTACCGTGCCCTCGATACGTTTTAGCAAACGATCCGTATACGGTAATATCGGCTTTTTTCGGTTCTTCCTGAAAAATATGACGGGCCATCAGGCCGATGCGTGCCGCACCGGCCGTATGTGAACTGGACGGACCGATCATAATCGGTCCGATAATATCAAACATACTCATACTGTTTTCCCCTTATATAAAAATCTCTTTTCCCAAGCGCGAACTGTAAATAATCATTTCCTTTACCTTCCTTTGACTGATTTGTTCAACAGCCAGCTTATATAAGTTTAACTGCACGGCATACCGTTTCTTGAACTCATCTGCCGTATTCAGTCTATCCGTTTTGTAATCGACAATGATCCACTCGTCACCTTCGACAAAGAGGCAATCTACAACACCTTGGACGAGAATTCTCTCACCTTCGACACGACTTACTTTATCGCTATCTGCTAAAAAAGTAAATCCGTATTCTCGTCGCACGTCGGGCGAGGCCTGAATTCTGGCTGCCAAGTGTGACTCGGCAAAGTGATATAAGTCATTCATACGCAGACGTGACAATTCTTCAGACGTAAAGCGACCACTATTTTTCCAGCCTTCTACCTGTTCTACGATATTTTCCTTGGTGAGGTCGGCAAAGTCCAAAAGCTGCACAGCCTTATGAAATACCGTACCGGCAAAGGTCGGTGACTGCGAGGCTTTCTCACATAGCCAAGGCGGTCGCGTCAAATCAGTTTCATCGTCTTCAACCCCCGTCGAAAAGAGATGCTCTCCTTCCTGCAACAGATCCTCTTCTTCTGTCGCTTCAGCCAGACGTCGTTTAATTTCCGAAACGGACAGTTTTGCTACCGTGTGCGTTGCCGCCTCAAAGGGATAGGTAAAGGACAAGGCCTCATCAAGCCAAGCGGGAATAGCCGTCCCCGTAGGCATATCGGCCCTTACGGCTTCTAAATGGGCTTCTTCCGGTCTTAGTACATCCGCCATTGCCTTACCGGCATCTACAGGTTCTGTATGCACTGTCACCTGCCAGACTCCGGCATGAACAAATTCAGAGTTCTCATCACTTGCCGTCAAATCGGTCACATCGGGCAACTTCCTCAACAAGGGCGGCAAAATCCAATCCAGGTATGAGGTCCCCGCTTCGGCATGTACATCATTGCGGAATCGTGCCAATCGATCATAGAGACAATCCGTATTCTTACTTCCCCGGCTTTTTACGGTTCCTACCAGAATCAGCCTGTTCTTGGCACGAGTCATGGCAACATATAAAAGCCGTTCTTCTTCGGCTCGATTTTCCCAAACGGTCCGTTCCTTTATACCGTTATATGCCAGCGTCGGCCAAGTCATTCTCCACTTGGCATCAAAGGCACGGATACCGATGCCGAGTTCTTTATGATACAATACAGGCTCCTGCTCATCTTGTTTATTAAATGTCTTTTCCGTATTCACAAGGAACACGACGGGAAACTCCAGTCCCTTACTCTTATGAATCGTCATAATTCGCACGACGTCTTCTTCTTCTCCGACAACGCGAGCCGGTGCCAAGTCGAGGCCCTTCTTTTTCATGCGTTCAATGAATTTCAAGAAGCGAAAGAGACCGCGGAATCCGGCCCGTTCATACTGGCCGGCCCGCTCGTAGAGAGCTTCCAGATTAGCCCGTCGTAAATCACCGTTCTTCATGGCCGCCACATAGTCTATATATGACGTTTTTTCATAAATGCGCCGCAGCAGCTCAGCTACGCCGGCACGACGACTGTACGTACGCCACGCATCGAGGCGGAACAAAAATTCGCTCAGACGTTCCTTGTATACACCGTCATGTAAGCCCGCCGTATACGCTTCCAGAGCATCTACCAAATAACCGTCCCTATACATGCGAATCTCCGCCAAGGTAGCTTCATTTATTCCGACTATAGGCGAGCGCAGGACAGCAGCCAATTCAATATCCCGACATGGGTTATCTATACACGCCAACAACGCCGTCATAAGTCGCACTTCCGTTACATTAAAGTAACCGCCTTTTTGTTCCGCATAAGCGGGAATACCCGCATCCTGTAAAACTGTCAGGAGATCTTCGGCTTTGCGACTCACGGAGCGCAACAAAACAACAATATCCTTATATTTTAAAGACGGATCAGCCGCTTTTAACTCTCCGATACGAGCTGCCACAAAGCGGCATTGTCTTATAAACGACGACTCTTCCGCACTGTCATCATCGTCGTCCGACTCTTCACCGCCGTCGGTTTCAAGCGATTCATACGTCGTTACTTCATCTAAGATATGCAATTCCGCCACGCCCGGTTCATCATCTGTCCGCCCGACATACAGCTTTTCATTGTCACCGTAATCCATGCCCGTCGCCGCTTCCGTCATGGCGTACGAGAAAATATCGTTTACCGCTTCAATTACGGCAGGAGCACTGCGGAAGGTCATGGACAAAACGATGCACCGATTGACTGCTTCGGCACGACGTTCGAAGGTCATATATTTTTCCAAAAACAAGGTGGGGTCCGCCAAACGGAAGCGATAGATACTCTGCTTAATATCCCCGACCATAAAGCGATTTGTGCCGTCGGATACCAAGGTAGTTATCAATTCCTGCACACCGTTCGTATCCTGATACTCGTCAATAAGAATTTCCTTAAAGGTACTTCTCATTTCCTTAGCGGCGGCCGACGGAAGAACCTCGCCCGTTTGCTCATCATGAACAGTCAGAATTTGCAGACAATAATGTTCCAAATCTCCGAAATCAAGCCAATTTTTTTCACGTTTCGCCGCGTTATACGCCTTATAAAAATCGCGAATTAAACCGGATAAGGCCGACATGGTATGACCGGCTTGTATTAAATCGTCAACCCATTGTTTCGACGTCTTTGTAAAATAGGTATCCCGAATCTTTTTGACCGTATCTTTGGCCTTGTCACGATGAGCCTTACAATCATTCCAGGCATCGGCAACATCGGCGACCAAATTTCTCATAGACTTTAATCGGCCAAAATCAAAGTCGCTGAAAAAGTCCTCCATGCGACTCCACGATTTGATTTCACTTGCCGCTTTAAAACGGTTTCTTTCTTCTTTAAACCGCTCGTACTGCCCGTTTAATTCCTCTACATATTCCAAGATTTTAAGGCTTTCATCATATTCGTCAGCACAACGACTAAGGGCCGAGCGAATATTTGCCAAAATAGGAGACGCCCACGGCAATGAGCCGAGGTCGGTACTCGAATCCACCTTTTCGTACGCGGCCGTCGCTTCTTCAAGCCATTGTAAGGGCCACGGTTGGCTGCGAATGTATTCATATGCCTTCATAACGATTTCCGTCAATCCCGCGTCACCGCGATCATTGCCGAAAACATCCGTCAGTGCTGTCATCGTGCGGACTTTTTCTTCATCTTCATAATAAGAAAGAGCTACGTCGTCCCATACAGACTGCTTCAAAAGTTCCAACTCTTCCGTACCGGCAATCGTGAATTGAGGATCCAAATCAATCGTATAAAATCGGGTGCGCAACACGTACTGACAAAAAGCGTGAAAGGTTGAAATACGGGCTGACGGTAGCAAGGCCGCCTGTCTTCGTGCCGATTCTCTCACAGCAGCAGACAAGGTTTCGTCTTCAGCAGCCTTGAGCAAAGCTCCCCCTATTCGTTCCCGCATTTCTCCGGCCGCCGCTTTCGTAAAGGTAACTACCATAATCTCCGTAATGTCCGTCGGATTGTCTACGTCAATTAAACGACGAATAATTCGTTCTACCAGTACGGCCGTCTTTCCCGATCCGGCGGCGGCGGACAAGAGCAGGTTCTGATTTCTGCTCGTAATCGCCTTTTCCTGTGCTTCAGTCCACGCCATCTTGTCCACCATCCTTCACTATTACCGTATCCGGAAATAAATCATCTATACTTAGGTTCCCCAAATAATTCCATGAGTTCCCGTCTTCAGCCGTTACGTCGAAACGACATAAGGCGGCATAGGGGCAATAATCACAGGCTTTGTGTTCATTGGAAGAACCCCAGCGGGCAGGATAAATATCGATACAGCCACTCGTCAATTCGCTTGCCGATCGGCAAGCCGCCGCTTCCACCAACCTCAGCAACCTATACCACTCTGCTTCATCACTTACATTGGCCGCCTTTTTCAAGGTGCCGTCATTATTTATTTTCAATCCCGAATAGGGCGACGCCGTCCTACCTTCCATTGTACAATCATCTAAGGCTCGCACGACATCGCTGTCGTTTAAGTAAAACCCGGATAATTGGCCGGCTTTAATATAAGCCCTTTCCTTTTCCGCTGCCGTCGGCTCGGCTGAACAGCGCTGAACGTCGTTACGGACGCGACAATACACGGCTCCTGCCGGCACGGCCTTACTGCCCAAATTACGCCGAGCCACAGCCATATATAAGAACAACTGCAATTCAAGACCGCTATAAACTTCGGGCAAGGTAATACTCTTCTTACCCGACTTATAGTCTACGATGAGGATAAAGGTACGACCGTCCAGTTCCAAGGTATCGACCCTATCAATTTGGCCGACCAGTTCTACCTTAACGCCGTCGGGAAGGTTAAAACTTAACCCCTTCCAAGCACCTTTCGTACCGAAAGGTTGTTCCAAAGCACGCACGGAAAATTCGGAACCTTCACTAAAGTCTCTCAGCTGTCGTACTGTGCGTACAAGGGTAGCGACGACGCGGTTCTTGATTTGTCTGAAATAGGCATCGGACATCAAGATATTATTTGCCGCTTCTGCTGCGGCTCGCTCCGTTTCGACAGTACACAAAGAAAGGATTTCGTCATCTTTCAACTCTCGCCACGGCCGCCCTTCTTCCAAGAGCCGTTCTCCTATGCACCGTAACACGGCATGCACCAGCGTGCCCAAGTCAGGTGCCGCAAAATCGTATTCCTGCCGTTCTTTAAGTTTTAAGCCGTACTTGGCAAAAAAGGCAAAGGGGCATTTACGATATGCCTCCAGCAAAGTAACAGACCCACGTAAGGTTTTATTTTTTAAAAACAGGGACTCAATCAACCCTTTGCTCAAGTCCTGTGCCCGACTATTATAAAACAGGCCTGCACCTATAGTATGTACACTGTCGTCGTATCCGTTCAGCAGTGCCCAATCGTACAGGGCCCACCAAATATCATCGATTCGTTTGCCGTCTTTGGCTGACCTTAAGGCAGACGGCAAGAAATGTAACGCCGCCCGTGCATTAACTAAATAGTCAGCCCTATTTTTGACCGTAATCGTTCCCGTATCACTCTCGGCTTTCACGTAACCGCGATTTACAAGCAATCCGACCCACGGCGACGGCATTAAAGCCTCACCGCCTTCATCGGCAAGAGACCAGGTTATATGCAAATATTCATCGGCTCGCGTCAAGGCCAAGTAGAAAAAGAATCGTTCCTGGAAGGTCTTAAACCGGCTGTCGGGACCTAGTGGCAAGCCGCAATTTTTCAAAAAATTTCGTTCTTTATCATTTAACAGGCCGTCTTCTCCGTAATGAACGGGGAAAACACCGTCATTAACGCCGCAGACAAAGACAATAGGACTTCGCATTGTATAGCCGCGGTCAATGGACGTAACGGTAATTCGATCCAGTGTCGGCGGTATGAGCGTAAATTCCGATTCGGCCAAGCCTTCTTCCAATAAGTCGCAAAACTCTTTGCCGCTTATTTCGTCATTACCACAAAGCTCTACCATCCGTGTTAATAAGGCCGTTACCTTTTTGCTCACCTGTTCGTGTTCGCGAGCTTCTTCTTGCCGTCCCTCAGCTTCCGCCTCTTCCTGCCACGACGCCAACAGACTTTGCATCTGCGTATCATAGGTCCATTGCCATAAAATCCCGGCCCATTCATAAAGAGATTTCTTCTCTCCCCTAAAGGGAAATAGCGGCTCCATAATGTGAAAAATCCGGCGCCGAATGTCGTTTATATACGACAAATCTCCGCACCGATTTCGTAATCGTTCGGGCATATATGTAAAATCTTCGTCTTTCAACCAGCGCAAAGGTCTGATTCCCGCCGCAAGACTGTAGTTCTCCAAGTCATCTACTTCACGCCGCGAAAAAGGCAGTAAATCCGTTTTTAACAGGCGAAACAGAGCATCATTATTAAGATGGGAAAACAAAATTTCCCGAACAGCCGTTACAGCTTCCACATACGGGTGAGTAGTCATGGGTCGTCTGTAGTCCGTAAAGCAGGGCAGGCCGTATTCTGCAAATACTTGTTTACAAATACGATTATACGGGTCGGACGTACGCGTAATGACAGTAATATCCTTTAGCCGTCTGCCTTGGCGCAACAGATGACAAATCTGTCCGGCCACATATCGCACTTCTTCATGACGGGTGTTACACTGTACAGCCCTTATTCCTTCTACAGATGCATCTTGAAATTTCGGTACTGTCGAAAAAAAGTCATCACGAAAAGCTCGCAACGTTGAATATGCGCTGTCACCTACGGCTCGAACATGAACAGCCGGAAAGAGGCGACATAAGGACTCATAAGCCTCGTAAGCACGACGATGCAATGCTGTTTCCCGCTGTTGTCCGTCTAAGGCGTCAGGATTCATCGTCAAGGTAATGACCGTCTCTTCGGCACAACGTGCAAGAGCCTGTATGACTTGCATCTGTTGTGGCGTAAACCACTGAAATCCGTCGATCCAAATATACGCTCCTTGAAGGAATTCATCACGACATGCATCTTCAGCCAGTGCCGTCAGCAAATCACGAGTTGATCCGAAACGTGTCTGTAAGTATTCATCATACTTTTCATACAACAGAGAAATATCGGAAATCTTTTGTTTCAGTACCCCCGTCTCTAAGGCTTTACCGGCGTTCTTCAACGTTTCGGCATCAATACCGAAGGACCGACATTCCGTAATAAAGGCGGAGGCCGTTGCCGCAAAACCCGGCTGTCCCATGGCTTGTTGCAAAACTGTAAAAGACGGCGCCCAAGCATCTGCCAGACGTCGTAACACAAGGCGTTTATCGAAGTCGTTCAACACGACCGTATCGCCGCTGCCCCCCTGTGTCACCTGTCGTGCCAAGCGCGAAAATCCGGAAATTCGCGTTCCCATAAATCCCCGACCTTGCAAGGATTCGGCATAACGACGTTCCGCCTCGTACGTTCCCTGATCGGGAACAATCAGCAGTACCTTTTTTCCCTTTGCAGCCGCTTCTTCCATGGCACGAAAACAACATACGGTTTTTCCGCTATTTGCCTTTCCCAGTACAATGCTGACAGCCATAACAGAGCCTCCTGAAATAATTTTTATATCGCAAAAAAGTACCGGAATATCCATTCCGGTACTTTTACCCTTACAAGTGTAACCCTTCTTTTAATTTAGCAAAGATTTTCTCTTCTTCTTCCGTCAAAGGTCGACCTAAGTCAACCTGTATTTCTTCGCCCTTATTCTTCGCCTTATCCGGATTGTGAAGGTCACCGTTTTTAGCACTGTCATCTCGAATAATCATAGACTCTAACCGTCCTTTTTTAAATCAGGGTGTTCGGATCGGGATATGCAGCTACATCATCGGCAATTTCTTTAGCCATAGCATCAATAATGCTTTCTTGATCCTTATGCAGCGAGGACTTCATATCTAAGGTTGTCGGGAAGAGTTCGCAGTTTTTGAAAACATTTTCCACATAGTTAACCATTTCTTTGTGAGCAACAGACGACCATGTATGGCAACCGAGAACTGCAATTTTTCGTTTTTGGAAAGACAAGGTGCTGAGATCGTGGAGGAAGTTTTCCATGGGTAAGAACAAGTTCAGATTATACGTAGGCGCAGCCAATACTAAATGGCTGTATTCCCACGCCTTAGCATTAATATAAGAAGGATGAACCTTTGATACATCATACATCATTACATTGTGAACGCCCGCTTTACTGAGCTTATTGGCCAACACGCAAGCCGCTCTGGCCGTATCCCCGTAAATAGAAGCAAAGGCAATAACAACACCCTTCTTTTCAGGAACGTACTGCGCCCAATGAAGGTGTTTTTCAATAATATATTGAATAGTTTCCGGCGTTCTGAAAACAAGACCGTGAATAGGGCAAATGTAATCGATTTGTAATCCCGATGCTTTTTTCAATACGGCCATAACCTGAGCCCCGTATTTACCGACAATATTCACGTAATAACGGCGAGCTTCATCCAAGTATTCTTCTTCGTATTCAACTTGGTCGGCAAAAATATTACCGACTGTGCCGAACATGCCGAATGCATCTGCCGAGAAAAGAATCTTATCCGTCAAATCGTAGGTCATAATAACTTCCGGCCAATGAACCATAGGCGCCTTAATGAATTGGAGTTTATGTTTACCTAAGTCCAGCTGATCGCCTTCTGTAACGGTCATATAATTTGACTTATAATCTTCACTGTAAAATTGTTCGAAGAACTTAAAGGTCTGTGCCTGACCGACAATTTTGACATTCGGATATTTTTCAACCAAAGCCAATGCTGAGCTGGCATGATCCGGTTCCATATGCTGAATAATAAAGTAATCAAGCTGGCGGCCATGGAGCAAATATTCTACGTCTTCCAGGAATTCATCACGGCAAACCTTATCCATAGCATCGAGTACACAAGTCTTTTCATCATCAATAAAGAACGAGTTATAACTTACACCGTCGGGAATCGGGAAAATCCGTTCAAATAAAGGGGTAAGAAAATCATTACATCCCATCCAATATACGCCATTTTTAATTTCTTCTACACTATGCATAACTTATTTCCTCCTCTATGTCCGTTCACTAAAACTCTATGGCAAATATGCTCTGTTCATTGTACCACTTTTTCGACAAATAGGTAATATCCATTAAGAAAGTTACCTGTTATTTTTGGTTTTATTTTGTTGAGTATCACCCTTACGATTTTTAGAATTTGATTGCCTATTATTTTCTTCCGCCTTCTTAGCCTTGGCTTCCGCCTCCTCGGCCTTGGCTGCCAAAGCATTGGCTTCGCTTACAATCGTATCCACCAACTGGCTGACCACTTCCTTATCCGCTTCGGTTAAGGCACTTTCATTACCTACCAAATCCTTGGCTCTGGCCGCCACGGAAGCAGCCTGTGATTTAGCTTCAGAACCGCTGATTTTACCGCCGGCATAGTCACGAGCCAAAGTCTTCAATGCATCTGTTAAATCTGTCGCCTTAGCACGAATTCTGGCAACAGCTTCATTACTGTCTTTTTGTTTCTTTTCCTCCAGGTCCTTGGCCCGCTTTTCTTCATCATCCCGTTCGCGTTGTTCTTCCTGTTGTTGTTCGGAAATTTTCGTCAACGTCCCCGGTGTAATATGCGTCCCTTCATAGTATTCATAGGCCATATAAGCGAGTATAAACAAGGGTATAAAGAGAAGCAACACTTCATAACGGCGCAATCGTTTTGCCGTATCCCAATCGCCGGACCGCTTTCGGCGATGCTCCATAACCACAACAGCAAAAACAATAAGCACTATGAGAAACAGAAAAGCATAAATAGTCAGTTTATGCCACACCGTAGCTTGCAAACGAATATTCTCCGACTTATTATCGGATAACCTCCACATATATGTCTTTCCTTGTTCATCTGGGGACGGGCTGTTACTCTGTACATCTGTCCCTGACGGGAAGGAGACGATATATTCCAAATCTACACCGTCTTCAGGCATCGCCTTTCCAAGTCTTAAATAGTCAATACTCCCATCCGTATATGTATAGTCTATGTAATACATGGTACATATAATCCCGTCAAAAGTTTTATGCACAATACGGTCTACAGATCGCTTATTTGCGGCTTCGCTGGTAAGGGTCTTCATGGCGCGGAATCCCTTTCCGTTACCGTTATCATAATCCATAATTGTATAGTTGCGCTTTTGGAACTCATCGGCATCACTTTCAAGAGCACTCTTATCCCTAGCCGAGTCCGATACCTTCAAAACATCCTGGGTTTCACTGCCGTCATCATGAATAATCGTTTGCGCCCGGAATCCCGTTAAAAGCATGAACATTAAGACCAGGACGGCTGTCATCGCCGGTTTTATATATGATTTCATTATCTCCCTGCTTTCACGTATAGCCTTATTCTTCCTTCGGCGGTACCATTGAACTTTCTACAATACAAACCTTAGGAGCTGTCGTTTTTTCGTTTTTTCCCTGCTTGGCCGCCATAGCCGCACCGGTACTGCCGGCTTCGAGGGGAACACCGTTAACAAAAATCCCTTCAATAACCCCTTCGCCTTTTTTCATACGGATGCTGGCAATAACATTGTCCGAAGAAGTAATATCATAAATCCCATCCATATATTCAGGAGCAATTCGGTATCGATCAAAAGGCGGTTTAAAAACAATAGTACGGTCATTCTCCCGAACATCCACAACTTTAACTTTCATATAATCACCGCGATCGGCCGGAGGTTCCGCAGAGGCTCCGAGGATTTCCATCATTCCCCTCGTATCTTGTGTAATAGCTACGTAAACCTCCTGTCCCTTTACGGGCAAAACCGAATCATTCCACTTAGTCGTATCTTCGGGAAAGACAACTCGGATATAGTCCGTGCCGAAAGATCCGTTTTCAAGACGCGGGACACAATGCATTTGATAGGCAATTCCGTCTACCGTAATATTGTGCCACCGCCAATTGCAATAGAACAAAAAGCCGGTTTGTACAATAATGGTCATAATGATAATAAAATAAACGGCTCGTCGACTATCCAAGAGAGACAACAATTTTTCTTTCATTATGATTGCCCTCCCTTATGCGACCACGGAGACACGGAATTTTTCTTTTCCTTATGTTTTTCCTCTGCACCGTCAGCCCAAGGTGACGTCATCTTCCGCGTTACTTTCTCCGTTTGAGCTTTAATGGGGTTTTCCGTCATATACGTCGGTGCCGGCATATCTTCAGGAGCCTTGAATACAGGTGCCACAAATTGTGTTTTTTCTTGAGGCCGACGAACTACTGTAGTCACATCAGACTTTTCTTGCATCCACTCGGGAACTGTAGACGTATCTCTTCCGGATGCTGTCAGTGTAGCGTCTTCCCCCTTCATTTCTTTGCGATTGCGCCGCCTGTTTTCCCTGCGTACGGATGAGACAGTGCGACTGCCGCCGCTCCCTTCAATGCGATTGCCGTTTTTCTTATGATTGCGCCGAACTTGAGTTACGATAAGAGCCACGATTACGATAACCGCCAAGGGCACAAGCGGTGAAAAAGCATTCCCGAAGACGACTGCTACCATGAGAACGATAAGAGTGACTATGCCGAGGCGCAAATGATTGATATATTCCGCCTTAAGGCCTTGTACAATTTCATAAAAAGACAGGAAAATCGTATAGATGAACGATAAAATCAAAGGTAACGATGAATATATTTCACTACGTACCAAAAAAGTTTCAGCTCCCAAGATAACAGGAATCGCCGCATACAATACAGGACCCCAGAAGCGTTTCTTAACTCCTACTGCCAACAGTGCTATAACACCAAAGAATAAAAGAGCCGTAACAATGATTGTCGACCAATGAAATCCTTCCACAGAAGCAATTCCCACCCAAGATTCAGGTAAGGTAGAGATTACTAAGGCCCCTAAAGCCGCCATACGACCGACCCACCGAAAAGGTATTCCGTAAGCCCGCCGTATATCG
Source organism: Megasphaera micronuciformis F0359 (assembly GCF_000165735.1). Classification (GTDB taxonomy): domain Bacteria; phylum Bacillota; class Negativicutes; order Veillonellales; family Megasphaeraceae; genus Megasphaera; species Megasphaera micronuciformis. The sequence goes on along the minus strand of NZ_GL538208.1, from coordinate 1,265 downwards.
ATAGAATAGCCGGTAAGCATCATGACGACAGCTAAGGTTCCGAGAACGAAGAAGGGAATATAATCACTTTCCACCATGACAGCCGCAAAAACCGCATATACGGTAATCGTCATAATCCACGAATACAAGGATAAGCGAACTTCATCACCATGACGGAAGAACACACCATATAAGGGTAACATTAATATCAATAGAATCCAGACGGACCCGACTCCTAAAGAGGCATTCAACATACCTCCGGAAAAAGCCCAAATGACAAGGCAAAGAGCGTACCAAATTGCTCCAGCCAAGGATCTCAACAAGTATACGGCAGGTAGTCCCAAAACGGCACAAGTCAGTAAATAAAAATCTCCATCCCAACCTGTATAAAAAGTTTGTTCCACAATAGCTACGGAAGCAAAAACAGAGATATACTGCACCAATGCGGCAATCTCTCCCGCCGGCTTCGCCTGTTGCGATTGTATTAAAGCTAATATCATACCGACTTGCGATGCTGTTAAAATTAACACGGCCACAACAAGCCGGGTCGTCATGGACACGTCATACCATACATGGGCAGCTGCCCAAAAAATGCCCATAACCGCTAGTGCCAACCCTATAATTAAAGGAATTAAAGCCACGGGAATTACAGACAACATACGTCGATTTCGCTTGCCGTAACGTGCGCGAATTCTGTCTTGAGCCTGTTCGGAAATAAGCCCCTCCCGAACCAGTGAATCCACTTCCCGTTCAATCCATTCCGTTGATTTTTTTGTCATAATCATAACTCCTGACAACAATATATGTAGCATATTTTACACATGAATTACTTCCTCAGTATACCATAAAACGGCTTTAAACCCAATGTTTCCGCCTTTTTCTCACTTCATTCAACAAGAATAGAGCCGGCCTGATTAAATCAGACCGGCTCTATTCTTAAGAGACGCTTACCATGTTTCATGGGCTGAAACAAAAAGCGAATGCTGTACGATACATCGGGGGGAGTGATATATACATACAGTAAATCGGCAGATATTATGATTTAGACGGAGTCGATACTGTGTACCGTTGTTCCTGTCTGCCTTTGTTTTATTATAGCACTTTAATGCATTTTTGTAATATTTTTATGCATATAAGTTGTGTATAATTTATTGTTACTCTATGCCGTCACTTCATAGGTTCATTCTGATAGTTCAGATTCCCGATACGATGATGTAAGCCAATTACAACTACTAAAAAGCTCTACACCTACCACCTACATACAAAGAGGGCGTACGCAATAGCGT
>NZ_GL538207.1 GCF_000165735.1 Megasphaera micronuciformis F0359 | reverse complement strand
TTTAGCGTAGATACCCCGCTATAGCTGTGGTCTTCGTCAAAGGCCGTCACACTCGCCCAGCCGGTACGATACGATCCGTCGGGATATTCCTGGCGAATAAAGACCGGCTTACGATTATTAAATCGATTTTCAAGAATTTCAACGGCTTCATCGTTTAAGACTAACAGCCCTTCATACGACATGGTCCAGCTTAGCATGCCCGAAAGTCTCGTACTGTAGTTGCCGCTGTCTTTCGACGTGGCGTCAATCGATTCCGCCTTACGAGATAACGGATTGTTTCGCTGGCCACCCAAAAGAACCCACGTCGGGGCGCTATCAAGCGCAATATAAATCAGAGTGTCTTTGCCGGCAATGGCCGTCGAGTTTTCTTCCATGACCGGAAGGTTTTTAATTTTATCTTCTGTTAAGGACATACCTGTTCCTCCTTATTAATTCATATTCTGCTGCAATACCCATTCCACGGTCAGTACTCCGTGATAGGCGCTGTTATTATCAGCATACAGTTCCTGATACGCCATGTATTGCGCAATCACAGCCGTACCGATTTGCGTGTACCCGGTAAGGGGTAATGAGTATTTGGTCAGTAGATACACCATATCATCAAGTATTTCATTGACTTCTTTTTTAGCTCTTCCTCGGGTCCAGACGTGAATCTGTTGGCTTACGGTGTGATACACCGTTGTTTATTTTCGTCAACAGGCGAGCCGTGAAACTCGCCTAAGACGATATACGGCATCGCATCCGTTTCCGATTCTGTCGGAACGCTGTCATACACAGGGATCGTCTGACCCGTCGAAAGAAGCGTATACACATTTTGCTGTACCTGGTTAAACGGAATTCTACTTATCACGAACGATAGCCTCCTTTATCGCCTCTCGAATGGTCGGACGTACTATGTCAATGGCAGGCTGCATGAAAGGGTGCGGTGCTCGTTTGGGGATAATGGCTTTGGCCATAAACCATCCTTGTCCGCCGGGCTTCAT
>NZ_GL538206.1 GCF_000165735.1 Megasphaera micronuciformis F0359 | reverse complement strand
CCGCCGCTGGCTACATTGCTGATTACCTTGTTACCCGCATTGATACCGCTGTTTGTAAGGGATACGCCGCCTGCCGTAACACCGCTACCGTTGACGGTCGTCGTATTCGTACCGTCCGTAAAGGCCGCACTCGTAAGTCCTGTCAGAGTCGGTTTCAAGGAATACGTAAAAGCAGCCCCGCTCTGATTCATATCCAGGTTGTCTCCGGCATTAAAGGTAACCGTATCTCCCGAGCCTACAGATGTCACACTCTGTGTACCCGATTGAGTACCCGAACCTGTAATACCGCTGGTAGCCTTCCAACCTGCATTGGCTACGCGGTCGGCAATGGTCTTTAACTGATCTTCCGTTGCCGCTCTGCCCGATACGGGAGTGCCGCTCCATGTCGTATTGGAAAGACCCGTAACCGTATTGTTGGCGCCGTTTACATTAACACTTCCGGCCTTAAAGATATTGCCCGTCACCGACCCCGTCGTTCCGTCGAGGGTAATGAGGTTCGTACCCGTTCCGACCAGTACACTGTCGGCGGCCGTTACCTTATTAAAGGATACATCGTCTGCCGTGGCTATGGTAAATTCCTTACCCGTACGGCTTATCTTGATGTTTTGACCGTCTTTGAAGTTGACTTCATCGCCGCCCTT
>NZ_GL538205.1 GCF_000165735.1 Megasphaera micronuciformis F0359 | reverse complement strand
CGATTGTGGCACACGTGATTCATGGCTTGCCAGTTCTTCGTATCCCAGAACAGCTTCTGATTACCTCGGTGCGGAATGATGTGATCCACCACATCTGCGGGAAGCGGCTGCCCCGAAGCCTTGCACCGCTCGCATTCACAGGTAGGATGCTCGGCTAAAAAAGAAAGCCTGGCCTTGTTCCACTTCGAACCGTAACCTCTTTTGGCGGCGCTTTGCCGTCTGTTATCGTACGAAGTCTTACGGTGTTTTTCGCAGTACCTGTCACGGGTAAGCTTATGACAGCCCGGATAACAGCACACGTGTAAACTCTTTTGCGGCATCTCTTCACCTCCTTGCTACAATGCTTCAAGCCAGACATTTATCTAGATTACTTATTGCTAAATAGCATTGTGCTTTGACAAATACGAATAGACTATACAACATGTCGTTTTTCTCATTCTTTTATTTATAAGATTACTACATGCAGTATCTCCGTCACCCATAAGCTATCTACCTAAACACTTTACAATTTTTAAAATTAGATATATCCTTACAGAAGGATTTTCAATCCTACATGGTCTAAATCCACTGTGATTTAGACAAGACAAAATCTTATTTTGTCGACCTCTGGTAAAGGAATAACCCCGAGTCATAATGGCTTGGGGTTATTTCCTTTATTACGCCCCCTACACAAACCGGGCATACTGTAATAATAAGTTCAACAAAACAAGACGCCCAATCACTGAGCGTCTTGTTTTGTGTCATGCAATGTATGTTTTAGGAGGTGTTCACACTATTAATATACCAGCATTTTCCGTACCAAGTTGATACGAAAGCGTACCGTTTGTGACATCCCTTAATTTCTATCGGTAAAAACAAAATGCATCTGCAAGGGAATTGATAAGGGACCGAACATCATCATTGATACTTTTTCCAAAACTCTACCGGAACGTTTTCTTACAGCCGGTTCACTTAGATGTAACACATCCGCAATACGCATCCAGGACGCCCCGTTAATGAAACGTTCTACAACAATAGTGCGGTCAGGATAGCTTAGAGCCTCTATAGAACGGTCAAGTCTCTTAATTACCGGCTCAATCTTATTCAGTTCTTCCTGAATATTTTTTTGCAGTTCTTCAATTTTTTCTTTTTCACACATGGACTTTTCTTCCTGGCTTAACATTTCCCCATTACTTCCGGGAGCAAATGACAGAGACGGAACCTTAGGAGCTGCCGTCAAATTTAGCTGGGTTTGGTATTCTTCGAGTTCCGCATGAAGGTTTTCAATATAGACTTTCGTCACATTGTATTTTCTAAGTAACGTTTCCACTTCTTTGGTTCGTTTATCTGTCATCCTTTCTGTAGCCTCCTAATATCGTAATCGTTCTTCAACCATAACTTCAATTCTCGGTTTATCACTGTATATTTTTCCCGCATTAATTTCGCACACAATGCTGTCATCTTTTAACACGGTACCGTTTAGTGCGTCCAGTATCCCTTTGATGTAATTATCCGTATCAGGTCTTGTTGTCGGTCGAATTTTAGCTTCTATAGCTTCTTTTCGTTTCTTTTGACTAAATCCACTCGGAATAGCTCGACATATTAATAAGTGTACTCTACACGGATTTTCAAACTGCCTAAAGCCGGGTTTAGCCAGTAACGGTTGTAGTTCTAATCTTATCAGTGCCTTATAGGCTTTGGACTTTATCGGATCATACGTTTTTACAAATCCGCCTTGCCGTGAAAACCTCGGGCGTCCCTGGGCAACCGGATTTCCATAAAGCGTCATTAAAATTCTCCGTACTTTTTCTGTTTCCTCATACTTTATCGGCATTTATGCTCTCCTTTAAAACGGGATTTCTTCCTGAACCGATTCGCCCATATCTTCAAAGCCAGTAGTAGCTTCCTTTTTTCTCCACTTGTTCAGTCTTTGTCCTACCTCATCCGCCAAAATGTATGTACGGTATTGATTCACACCGTCTTTTTCATATACGTTAGTCTTCATACGGCCGATTACGATAACCGCATCCCCCTTGTGCAAATCTTCATAGATAGAATTAGCCAAATCATTCCAAGCCTCAACATTCACCCAATCGGTAGCCTGTTGGTACTCCCCGTTTTTATCTTTGTAATTTCTATTTATGGCAACTGACAAACTAACAACCACATTGCCGCTTACCGTTTCTCTTCGTTTCGGATCTTGCCCCATGTTACCTACAACAATGACCTGATTCATGTTCATTCTCCTTTCGTAACTAATTCAATACAACTCGTTCTACAATTTCACCATTTTTCGATAAATACAGCTGTACCTTATTTCCACATTCATCAAGCTGCATGTCGGTGCTTGCGTAATGTGTCAGTATCGCTAAGTTTTTCCGAATTACGCTATCAGGAATATCCGGCCAAAGGCTACGCGCAAACGTTCTTAACTTGCGAGGAATGGGTTGCTCATACTTCTTTTCTTTTAAAGCTGCCAACCTGGCTATTAAAGCTTGTACATCAATTTTATGTCTCGGCTTACTATATTCGGCAATCTTTAAAGAAGATCGTTCGACTTCTGCCCGTGCACTAAGCTTCTTATCCAGTATTTCTTTTATGGTTGCCAAGGACGGCAAAAATTTTTCCCGTTCAATCGTAATTTCTACCGCATCAGCTACATCCTGTTCATCGTACCTTGCAAATATTCTTTCAAAATTTTTAAAATATCGAGTCCTTTCATCATTATCTCTTAATTGGTTCGGATATGAACCGCAAATCAGAGACTGGATAAAGTCCATACTTCCGCTCGTAAACATTCCCTAGGACCCCCTTTGCCGTAGTTTTCGTTTATGCTCTTCACGTTCACGCATAAAACGCTCGTAATCTTCTGAATGTTGCCACTGATTCCGGGAACTTTTATGGCTTTCAGAAATCCCTTCATCGTATCCATTGGCTTCCCAACGGTTAAGAATACCGGTAATATAAGCCAGGCTTCTTTTATTTCTCACAACGGCCCTTTCAATAGCTTTATGAACAAAAGCATCACCATGAGTTTCAACCAAAGCAATAAGTTTATCCTTTTCAACGAGAGAGCTGACGGGATGAATATTAGAACTATAATACCCCATAATTTCATCAGCCGCAGCGGAAGTCCTTTCTTCTCCTTCTTCTTTACTTTCCTTTACTTTACTTTCCTTTACTTTACTTTGTGGATTATCGTCTACATTTACGGGGTTATTGTCTACATTAACTAGGTTTTTGTATACATTAACGTTTATGAGCAGAAATCTTGCGTCGTAACGGACTTCCCTTCTGCGGGAAGCCGCCTCAAAAAAGCGGCTCTGTATCCCTTCAGAAGTAAGTACGCCGTAGCATTCGTACATATTGGCGTTAAAGAAATCCACCTGCACCGCCTTGTCGACAGTCGCAGTAACTGCGCCCTCGCTAACCCCAAGCTCGTCAGCAATTAGAAAGGACATATCAGGACTCCACCGAAGGAAATACCCGTCATTACGATAGATATTAGCCAGCAGGCTGATTAGCACCGGGATGGATTGTATTCCGCACGCTCTCATTATTCTGCGAATCTTAACGTCCTGCAAAAACCCGACATCCAAAGGATAATAGTCTAACCCCTGTTTTATCGGCCTTGCCATAGGGTCTCCTTTTGAACGTTATTCGGAAATAGACGCTTCTAAGATTGCATCATCTTTTTTCTCCTGTTCTGTCCGTGTATCCAATACTTCTCCTGTCATCGGATCTACATTGTCGGGAACCGTTTCAGCTTCTGTATCAATGTAATCCATTTCATCAGGCACATCACTCATGTTTTTAGCAATGTCTTTCTTAATGGTCCCATCAGAACTCATTTCTCTTACGAATTCGGTCTTAAGCGGGGCATATTTCAAGCACTTCTTAAGCACCGTCTTTTTGGCCATCTCATCAAAGTTGCTGTTCCAGGGACTATAGTTACTGCCGGAAGCTTTGCTATACTTTTGAGCATGCTTTTTTATATCTTCCACACTCATAACTTCGAATCCATATCCGCCTTTTTGAGTATGAAATACAGCATAGTAGGCAATAACACTTCCTCGATTGCTGGTAGCCGGTATATGTTTCAGCTTCGGTTCAAGGCCCAACTCGTATTCAAAAACATCGTTTTCATATACTTCATGGGCTTGGATGTCTTTTACTTCACCGCTTCGGTATGCCAAGTCAATAAGCCCTTTGTATCCCAGTTGAAATTGGCATTCCAGGGCTCCTTTATTCTTACTGTTTCTGTACGGAATTAAGTAAGCTTGTCCAAGCGGAGTATTCGGCTCTACCCCCAGCTGTGCTGCTTGCATCATAGCCCCGAGAAAACTGGTCGGCGTACACTCCTGCAGCTGAGTATTGCTGCTCATAGCTGTTAAAACCATGCGAGTAAAACGTTCTTTTGTGATTACGGTAGGCAGCGCTTTCTGGATTTGGTCCTCCATCGATACTACTAAGTCCTTCATGTTCCTAACGCCGTCAGTTTTGTTACTTTTTGCGGTCATCAAACCGCCCTTTGTGGTTGCCATTAATAGGTCCTCCTTTATATCTTGAATACCCTTATCGGGCTACCCTTCTTACTGTATTTTTCATATATATCCGGAAGTTCCGTCTTAAGTTTCTTACTATCAATTGTCGTTCTGCCGGCTTGCGTCTTCCAGGTAATCTTTCTTTCTCCGGCATAAGCTACCTCATGATCACCTATCATGGCCTTCAGTTGGTTCTTTTTGGTTTCGACTTGCTCTTTGATTCTCGATTCTACTTCTTGAAGCTCATCAATTTCGGTCAGTAACGTTTCAGCATTTTTGGGAAGTACTATGTCATCCGCAAGGCCACCGGGAAATCGTTCGGTAAGTGCTTGCGAACAACTCTTGCTACCATCCACATCGGGCATAATGCCGCCCTTAACATTATTCATCCAGAAGGATTCTTCTGCCTCAATAAGCGCCCTAATATCTTCTTCATTTCTGGGAATTTCTTTCCAAATAAAGTGATTACCTCCGATAAGACATGCAATATACCATTTGTCACAACCAGTGACAGCCATGTAATGCTGACATTGAAGGTAATAGCTGTCGGGGACGTTGTCTCCTTCCCATTCTTTAGTTTTAAATCCGTTTGCTGTTTTGCACTCAAGGCCGGCGTTTTCGCCAACAACCAGTCTGTCGACGTTGGCTATCATGAACGGGTACTCGAGTGATTGAAGCGTTCCGCATTTCTTTACTTTTAATCCTGTAAGCTCAGTAAACCTGGTTGCGACAGCCGCTTCGTGAACGTTCCCCCAGTATATGTACTCATTATCTGATAGGTCTTCCGGCTCTACCTGTCCCGTTTTCTCTTGCCAAAGCCTGAACGGACTCTTCCATCGATTCATACCGGCAATAATGGCAGCATCACTACCTCCAATTCCGATATTACGAAGTTTTTCCCAAGCTTTGCGATCTTTCATTTCATCGACTGTCATAATTAACTTCGTATGTAAGAGAACAGGACATATGTGACAAAGAAA
>NZ_GL538204.1 GCF_000165735.1 Megasphaera micronuciformis F0359 | reverse complement strand
TGCGGGTTCAGCCCGTCACCTGTCTTGCCGTCGTCTTTCGACAGGGCTCTGAGGATTGAATCGCTCTTCGGATGACGAATGACTCCGTATGACTCATGCCACTTGTCCTTGAGAAGCGGGCACCTTTTTAGCATAGCTACGACTTCATTGTAGATAATCTTAGCCTGCAGGGTCTTAGTCGCCCCAATATATACTTCACTCATGGGCTCACCGAGGGCCATAAGTTCGTAATCCCCGACGATGGCCAGCGACTGGGACTTGGCATTTTTCCTGGCTACCTGCCAGTAGGCCCTACGAAAGCGCCTAAGGCCCGTATCTTGATGGACCCATCCGTAGACGTTACCGAAGATAAACCGTTGTATCGGAGCAAAGTCTATCGGCTCGCCGGCAAGAACGCCTTTGGTATGCCGATGTAAATACGCCCAGTTAAAAAAGCGCTGCGCCTTTTCTTCGTCAAACACATACGGAAACTCTTCCGTTCCTGCACGCTGAACATCTCTTAAAAAACGTTCACATGCCCAGCGGTGCTTTTGGCATACATGGGTCGTGTCCTTTATGCAGTTATGGCTATACTCAATAAGTTCTTCAAGTAGCGTCATACATTACCAAATCCTTTATCGCCCAACGGATCGGCCTTCTTAGGCTCTTCTTTGGGAATGTTCTTGGCTTTGGCCAGAGGATTTAAAAACATTCGGTCTTCCATTTGAA
>NZ_GL538203.1 GCF_000165735.1 Megasphaera micronuciformis F0359 | reverse complement strand
TTTTTAGCCAGCTTTAACGCCTCATACGCAGCCACCAATTTGGTCAGTGTAACGACTGTCGTTGCAATGGCGTCTTTATTTTCTTTAACCTTTGTGGCCGTCCACGAAAGCCCTTCCATAACCTGCGGTAAAATCTCCATAGCAAGCGGAGCCAAAGCCCCTCCGGCCACGGTTTTTAACTTACCAAACTGCAGATTAACCTCTTGCATCTGCATATAGGCTTCGTGCATTTCTTTCGGATCAAGACCGACCCCTTTTATTTTGGAAACCCGCTGGGCGGCTTCTTCGTAGTTGAGTAAGGTCTTCGTTAGCGCAAGCCCTCTTGTGCCGAGTGTGGCCATTAAGAACTCTTGGCCTTGTCCGGCTTCGTTAGCCGCCCGATAGCCTTTGGCCAAGGTCTCCAGCTGCTCGTTCATGGGCTTCATCTTGCCCGTTGAGTCCGTAAGAGACAGCCCCATTTGAGACAAGACGGCAGCCGCCTTCTTTCCTTCTGCCGTGTTATTGGCGAGGTTCTTATCAAGACGCATAATAGACTTAGCAGCCGTCTCTACATCGCCGCCTGTCATCTTTAAAATGCCCGAAAGTTTGGCGGCTTCTGCAGCAGTTAAATTAAACCGTTGCTGCACCTGGTACAAAGATTCACCGGCATTGACAGCGCTTTCAATAATGGCATTTAACCCAAAGCCCGCGGCTGCCACGCCTGCAAACTTCGTAAGCGTTCCCAGCATGGCGTTTACCTTACCCGTTGCGGTATCCACGCTCCCCGAGAACTCGTTTATCGGATTTGTCGAGAACGTCTTTTGGATTTCTTGCTTGGTTTTACCAAGCTCAGAGGACAGCCCGCTGCCGTCGGCTCCTATCTTAATCAGTAAATCTGCAACTGTGGTCATTGGCTATCCTCCTTACATACCAAATACCTTTAGTAATTCTTTTCGTTCTTCTTTCGGATCGGGCTTTACGTCCGGATACAGCGGCGCTAAAATATCGGCCGGAGTAATCGACGTCTTACTGCCAAGCTGAGGCAGTAACTGCCAATAGGTAAAGTACGCTTGCATCTCATCTTGCTTTCTCTTTCGCCTGAGATGCCCTTGCACCATGGCGTTAAACTCTTGAATTTGAAGTTCCTCAAATTCACGCGGCTTAAGGCTAAGCATCCCGTACGCCACCGGTTCCGCGTTTTCAATCCAGGCTTCTATCGAGCCGACGACGACCGTGCCGTCTTCGACGTCGTCGGTTTGGCGTTTTTTTCCGTACCCGGATGAAACTTCACCTTGTTATATAGCCCTGTGTCGAAAATGAGCTGTATCACAAACCCGCCTAAATCATCCATCGTCTGCCCTTCGATGGAGCAATACTCATCAATAAGGTCGTATAACTCATCGTCAGACCTTTTCCCCTGCTTTTCGTCGTGAATGGCAAATCTGAGAACGGCCATAACAAGGTCAATACCGAGATTGGCCGTCATGCGAGAGATGACCGCAAGGGAGCTTGCATCAAAGATGGATAAGAGCGACTGGTTGATTTCTCTTTCCACCATGCGCATATCTTTAATGGTAAGATAGGCTTCATATCGGTTATCACCGACGGTTAACGTCCGTGTGGTTTTCATCGTAAGGTTCCTCCTATCGTAAAAAAGAGCGGCCTTTCGACCGCTCTTTACTTCTTACGCCGTTAATTTGAGCTTATACGTAAGCTTGACGTCTGCTGTAATCGTAATCGTAATGTTGTTGTCCCCCATTACCAGATGGTCCTTCATAGCTCCATTTTTTAAAAGCTTTAGCGTTCCTTGACTATACGTATAATCAACTTCCTGATAAAGTCTGGTTCCGTCTGCCATGACAACCGTACGAACGTTGGCCTCCGGCGGCGTAATCGTAATGGAGACGTCCGTCATGGCCGCTTTCGAAACGGTACTCGTGGTCATGCTAAGAGCCGGTATCGTCGACAGTTTCTGTACGTCTGAAATGCCGTTTTTGCCTTCAAAGGTAACTTTTAGCGTAGATACCCCGCTATAGCTGTGGTC
>NZ_GL538202.1 GCF_000165735.1 Megasphaera micronuciformis F0359 | reverse complement strand
AAGCCGCCCCGTGTTCTTCGGGGCCATCGTAATTGCCCTCTGCTGTACTTCGGCGGCCTTTTGTCTTATGACGTCTCGCAGTCGTTCTTGCGTAAGAGCGTCAAATTGCGTGATATCGGCTACGGCTCTAAAGGTTTCTTCATCTAAATTCGTTCGAAGATACATAGCCCCTCCTATCCGTGATGGCTCACAGCCGTGCACGTTAAGGTCATAACATCTCGTTTTTCCCCGTATTCAATGTGAAGTACCCGGTACTCCGTGTGTTGGTACCGAACACGCCAATCAGAGGCTACCTCTTTTCGGTAGCGAATCGTAATGCCCGGGTAATGGCGGTGGCAGGACCTCCGCCTGCCTCGGGTTCCCAGAATCGGGGCCGATGTATCTGTGCCCAAACCGTACCTACTCGTACATACGTTTCATCGTACCCGCCTTGCCCGTCAGGTGTTAACTGCAAGCGATACAGTTCTATGCGGCTTTTTAAATCCGATACCGTAGTCACACCGCTCACCTACTTTTTGGCGGTCTTTTTACCGTCACTTTCGGGCTCTTCTATCGGGGTTTCTTCTACAGGCTCTTCTTCCTTCGGGGCTTCAATCGGCCCGTCGTAGACCTCGGCATACCCGAAATCAAGGATTTCTTGTAACTCGTTATCGCTCCCCGTGACGATATCGCCTTCTTTATAGAATGTGTTTTGGTATATGCAGTCTTGAATGACTTTTGCGTTCATCCTAATCGCTCCTTTCAGCTTCGATTTGAAGTAGTTGCGCCGTGACGGTAAAAGGCATTTCAGAATCGCTTCCTACAAGCCCTCTATGGTCATACCAATGCGCTACTATCATCTTTAACGTTAACAGATGGCGGGCGTTCGTCTCTGAAAACGTAACGCCCGTACCCGTTTGTATATACTGCTTGGCGGCCTCTATTAGGCCTTGGATGACCGAATCCTCATCTTGGCCATCCACGCGCAGATAAAGTTTCACGTCATCCAGTAGTACCATAAAAGCCTCCTACGACAGTGCCAATTCGCCGTAAACCACGGCCTGGTCGTCGAATTTCTGTACATCAAAACGCATAACGGCTTTGATATCAAAGCTGTCGCGCTTCCACGCGTCGCCACCGATACTCGTACCGACTAACGTGGTCGCCCGGCGGTCGAACAAGACAACGGCGTCTTCAAAACTACCGATAAGAAGGGGTGCTTTTTTCGTCCCACCGGCGGCATCCGTCGGCAGCACCTTATTGGACAGGACCGTAACGGACTTTCCAAAGAGCATCTTTTGCGTCGAATCCAAGGGATTGGGCTGTAAGAGATAGCGACCTTCGCTATCTTTTTGCTTATCCAGGTAATTAAATCCGTCCTGGTTCGTCACGACGGACGAAAGCAAGGAAATGGCCGGATCGAGAGTCACATTTAAGACGTCTTTTACCGAGTCGATACTCGTAAGAGGCGCTTTCGTAAGCGTCTTTAAGAGTGCTAAAATCTGTGCGTTTTCCGTAATGACCGACTTTTTAGCCAGCCAGCGATATACATAATTTAAAAGGTCCTGGTCCGTATCGGCCAAGAGTTCTTCAGACATCGGCAAAATACCGGCGTACTTTTTGATAAGGTACTTAACTTGCGTGAACTTCGGGGCATCCGTTTCCCCGATAGTGGCAAATTCAGCGACCGGCGCAAACGCCGTAATGTCGGCCGCCTTTTCCATCACGCGCGTCCCCGACATGGTATTGACGTTTTCAACGCGTACAATAGAAGAAAGGGGATTTAAGGTACGCTTTAATTCATTAATTTTTGTCTGTGCGTCTACCGGTACAATAAAGCCGCCCTGTTCATTGGTGCCTTCGTTTAAATTCCCGGCGACGTTCGAAACGGCCATACCGCGCGCCGCTTTTACTTCCTGCGGCGTTAACAGGTTGCCTTTATTTCTAAGAAGCTGCGCAACAACGTGTGTCATATCCACGTCTTTTTCGTCTTCTTGTTTTGTAACCGAGGAAGCAGCGACTCCCGGCACCGTATCGGCTACCGTCTGCAGCACGTCGAATTGACGCCGCAATTCTTTTAATTCATTCGTCGCAGACTCGGCTTCATCCAGTCGGTTGTCTTTCAATAAGTCCTGGATATACGCTTGTTTTTTGGCCATATCCTGGCGCAACTGTCTTTCTTGTTCTGTCATAACAGGTTCCTCCTTAAGTCAGTAACTCAAGTTCAATGGCAAGTTTTCTCTTGCGGTTTTTAATATCGTCTTGCAAATTTTCTTTTTCAGGCGGCTGCTTCTTATCTGTTGCCGTTTTGGCGTTTTTTACCGCCTCGGGCATAGTCTTAAAGGAAAGCCCCTTGCTGCAGGCCACGAGCTGTACGCTCGTATCTTTTACGGTAATGTCGAACACCTCAGAGGCTTCAGCGGCCGTGTACCAGGTTTCGGCCTCTACAGCCTTACGAATCTCTTCGGCCGTTACGCCTTCTTTAGCGCGCTCTAAATACACCTGCTCGATACCTTCTTGCACCGTATCAAGCATCTAGCCACTCGCAGCATATCGTCCGAATCCCCCATCGCCATGGCGCTCGGTTTATGAATCATGAGAAACGTGTTCTTAGGCATGTAAAGGTCATCGCAGGCCATGAAGATAACGCTGGCAATGGAAGCCGCCCACCCATCTACCACACCTACGGTGTGCCCGTCGTGCCGTTTTATCATATTGGCAATAGCCATCCCCGCCGGAACGCTACCACCGTCTGAATTGATGTAAATCGTAAGGTCTTTTCCTTGTAAGCTTTCGAGCTTTTCTCGTACATCAACCGGCAGCACGTACCCGGCAAAGGTCTTTCCGTCACAGTCCGACAACCACGCCTTCATATCATCGTCGACGATATCGCCGTGGATGTACACCTCGGCCGACTGAGGCGTCTCGTTTTTCACCGTAAGATAGCTTAATTTATTCGTTTTGTTGTCCATTTTCCCCCTCACCTCCTTTCGATGCAGTTTGTTGTCCGACTTGATCGAGTGTGGTATAGTTCAGCGACACGAAATGCTGGTCGCCGTTCTTACCGATGCCGTCCATTTCTTCCATCTCACGGATTTCGTTGATGGTGTAGATGCCGTTATTTAGCATGTCTCGGTAGTATCCGGCACGGGCGGTACTATCACCGCGAAGTTCTGCCGCTGCGTTAAATTTGACATAAAAAGAAGCCCTTTCCGTTTCGGTAAAGAGCTTGTAGTTTATTTCCTGTTCCCATTGTGTAAATATCGGTAGCAGGGTGGTTTTAATGTAGTCGAGCCCCATGGCTTCGGCGTTAGCGTAGGTCGCTCTGTCAAGTTGTGCCAGCTTATGCGGCGGTACTCGATAGACTTTGGCCACTTCCGTAATGCCGAATTTTTGCGTATCTAAAAACTGGGCCTGATCAAGCGGCATGCCAAGTTGCTGAAAGTCTAAGCCTACGTCCAAGACCGCGATTTTTCCTTGGTTGTCCTTTCCGCTATTTAGCTTTTCCCACTCGCTTCGCACCTTTTCTTTCGCTTCAGCGTTTAACTTGGTCGCCGTCTTTAAGATACCGCTCGATAAGGTACTGTTACGGTAAAA
>NZ_GL538201.1 GCF_000165735.1 Megasphaera micronuciformis F0359 | reverse complement strand
TGCGGGTTCAGCCCGTCACCTGTCTTGCCGTCATCTTTTGAAAGAGCCCGTAAAATAGAATCGCTTTTAGGGTGCTTTATGGCGCCATACGATTCGTGCCATTTACCGGTAAGTAACGGGCACCTTTTTAGCATAGCTACGACTTCATTGTAGATAATCTTAGCCTGCAGGGTCTTAGTCGCCCCAATATATACTTCACTCATGGGCTCACCGAGGGCCATAAGTTCGTAATCCCCGACGATGGCCAGCGACTGGGACTTGGCATTTTTCCTGGCTACCTGCCAGTAGGCCCTACGAAAGCGCCTAAGGCCCGTATCTTGATGGACCCATCCGTAGACGTTACCGAAGATAAACCGTTGTATCGGAGCAAAGTCTATCGGCTCGCCGGCAAGGACGCCTTTGGTATGCCGATGTAAATGCGCCCAGTTAAAAAAACGCTGCGCCTTTTCTTCATCAAACACATACGGAAACTCTTCCGTTTTCGCATGCTGAACATCTCTTAAAAAACGTTCGCACGCCCAGCGGTGCTTTTGGCATACATGGGCCGTGTCCTTTATGCAGTTATGGCTATACTCAATAAGTTCTTCAAGTAGCGTCATACATTACCAAATCCTTTATCGCCCAACGGATCGGCCTTCTTAGGCTCTTCTTTAGGAATATTTTTGGCTTTGGCCAAAGGATTTAAAAACATTCGGTCTTCCATTTGAA
>NZ_GL538200.1 GCF_000165735.1 Megasphaera micronuciformis F0359 | reverse complement strand
TGCCATCGAAAGATTAAGAAAAATATATCCCCTTCACTTTATGCTCGAGTACTTTGGCATTAGTCGTAGTACATATTATGCACGCTTAGCTAGCATAAAAAAGGGAGACAAATATGCAGAGGAACGAGAAGCTATTCGCACACTTGTGGCGATGAATAAAGGACGTTATGGGTATCGCCGAATTACAATAGCATTGCATAAATTAGGCATTCATATAAACCATAAAGTCGTAATGCGTATTATGAAGGAAGAAAACTTAATATGTAAAGTTCGCCTAAAGAAATACCGCTCATATAGAGGTAGTGAAGGAAAAATCGCTCCCAATATGATTAAGCGAAACTTTACTGCAATAAAGCCTGATCAAAAATGGACCACAGATATTACTGAATTCCACTTGTTTGGGCGTAAAGTATATTTATCACCAATCTTAGATATGTATAATGGTGAAATTGTATCTTATGAAATATCAGAGCGACCTGCATTAACACAGGTGTTATCTATGCCGGATAAAGCCTTTAAGAATAGACCCAATAGCAAAGGCTGCATCTTACATTCAGATCAAGGATGGCAGTACCAGCATAGTACTTATCAAGAAACATTAAAAAATCACGCTATTATTCAAAGTATATCCCGTAAAGAAAATTGTTTGGATAATAGCGTGATGGAAAACTTCTTTGGCTTGTTGAAGTCAGAGTTGTTATATTTAGAAAAGTTTGCTTCCTATGAAGATTTTATCAGCAAATTAAAGGATTATATTGATTATTACAATACAAAACGCATTAAGCT
>NZ_GL538199.1 GCF_000165735.1 Megasphaera micronuciformis F0359 | reverse complement strand
ATTGTAGTGTATCAAGACATTTGTGACAAGGACTCATGCAGAATGAGCTAAGAAGAATTCTGTCACCAATTCATTGGGTGATTTAAATCCAAGTGTTCGTTGTACGATGTTGTTATAACGGCTAATATACCGTTTATGAGCCTTGCAAAGTGCTTCTATTGTTCTAAAGCTACGATGATAAAAGCTCTCTCCGTCTCTTCTATGGCTACGCTCAACCTTGCCGTTTTGCCACGGTGAGAATGGTCGGGTCGTTTTATGCTCTATCTTTAGCCACTTCGCCACCACATCAAACTGACAGATTCGTTCACTGCTTCCCATATTCGTAAACTCTCTACCATTATCTGTTTGTACCGTGCTTATCTTAAATCCCATCTTGGATTCCAACGTCAACAAGAACTCACTCGTATGAGTAACTCTTTTTTCATCAACAATAGCCGCCACTCGTTTCCTTGAATATTCATCAATGGCTGTAATCTGATAGTACTGCATCTCATTCGGGTTTTCCTCGATACATTTCCGGGGAACATATTTTATATCCACTTGTACCTTCTCACCCGGATACGATACTACGTCCGGCTTCCATTTACTTTTGGGGAAATTCTTGACCTTTTTTACCGTGAACTGATGCTTACGTATTTGCCTACACATAGATCCATATGAACGAGTATATCCCCGCTTACACGATTCTACGTATACTTGAGCCAGACCTTCGTGACGATATCGCGTATTCATCTGACGAACCATAGCTAATTCGGCTGTCGTGTGTTGGTTTGGCTGTGTATGCGGTCTTCGGCTTAAAGGACGCAACGAATCTAGGGTTCCGTCATATCTTTTTAACCACCGTTGCACCTGTTGTCTGCTTGTATGATAACGCCGAGCTGCCTCTGCATTGTTTCCATGCTTAATGGCAAATTCACATATCCGTTTACGAAGTCTCAGTTCTTCGGTTATAATAGGTCTCATAAGAAGGGTCTCCTGTTATCTTGTTGGTTTGGTCACTTGCATTATAACAGAGTTCCTTCTTATTTTTT
>NZ_GL538198.1 GCF_000165735.1 Megasphaera micronuciformis F0359 | reverse complement strand
ATACCGCTCGATAAGGTACTGTTACGGTAAAAGTCACAAATAAACGACTTAAGGGCGTTTTGGCTATCGAGTTCATCGATAAGCGTCTTCCACGGCGGGATTCCGATAATCCCGTCTCGCGTAAAGGCTTTAAAGTGCAGCACCTCATCGGGCTTTAAATCGTATACCTCGCCTTGTGCGTTTTGGGTTCGGTAATGAAGGGTGCCCGTAGCGGCATCCAGTTGTACAAACGTACGTACCGGATCCAGCGGCCACAGTGCCACGGGGTACCCGTCAGGCCCCCATTTAATATAGGCAATGCCGTTGCCGTAGATACCGATGTGCCCTTGTATGGTTTGCTTAAATACGAAGGCCAACATGAAGGGGTTCGGCCGCTCGTATAACAGTTTGGCGACCGGGTGCTTCATGCCGATGTCTTTCTTTTGATTGTTAAACGTATGAATCGGAAGTTTTCCGATATCGTCGGCTAAAATAGACACGCATGCGGCTACGTTCGAGTTCTTAGCGGCTTGTTCCGGTGTAAGAACCGCCCCGCCGCCGATGGCATCGATGAGCCACTGTGCGGGATTTAAAAGGGTCCCGCTATCGGTTCCGGT
>NZ_GL538197.1 GCF_000165735.1 Megasphaera micronuciformis F0359 | reverse complement strand
GTATTTTTCTTTTGCCATTGTACATTTCCTCCAATGCGATTAAAATTAGCCTTTTTCGCTGATAACTTTTTCCGCTACATTCTTAGGAACTTCTTCGTAGTGGTCGAAAGTCATTGTATAAACACCGCGACCCTGCGTCTTGGAACGCAAGTCCGTTGCATAACCGAACATTTCAGCCAAGGGTACGAACGCATTAATATGTTCCGCACCGCTGCGCATTTCCATTCCGTCTACACGACCGCGGCGAGAGTTTAAGTCGCCGATAACATCGCCCATGTAATCTTCGGGGACAACGACTTCAACCTTAACATACGGTTCGAGAAGTACGGGGTCCGCTTTACGCGCACCTTCTTTGAAGCCCATAGAACCGGCAATCTTGAAGGCCATTTCCGAAGAGTCGACATCATGGTATGAACCGTCAAAAACGACAACCTTAATATCTACCATCGGGAAACCTGCAAGAACACCCGTTTCCATCGCTTCTTTTACACCGGCTTCGACAGAGCCGATATATTCACGAGGAATAGCGCCGCCGACAATCTTGTTTTCAAACTCGAAGCCCGCACCCGGTTCCTGAGGAATCAGTTCGAGCCAGCAATCGCCGTACTGACCGCGACCACCGGACTGACGAACGAAACGGCCTTCCTGTTTAACAGTCTTGCGAATCGTTTCACGGTATGCAACCTGCGGTTTGCCGACATTAGCTTCTACCTTGAATTCACGAGCCATGCGGTCAACGATGATATCCAAGTGCAATTCGCCCATGCCGGAGATAATGGTCTGACCCGTTTCGGCATCCGTCTTAACTTTGAACGTCGGATCTTCTTCGGCCAAGCGAGCAAGGGCAACGCCCATCTTTTCCTGGTCGGCTTTCGTCTTCGGTTCAACAGCTACGGAAATAACCGGTTCGGGGAATTCCATTTTTTCCAAAATAATGGGGTTCTTTTCGTCGCACAACGTATCCCCCGTCGTTGTATCCTTCAGGCCGACAATGGCACCGATATCACCGGTGTACGCCGTCTGAACTTCTTCACGGTGGTTAGCGTGCATACGTAAGATTCGGCCGACACGTTCCTTCTTGCCCTTTGTCGAGTTGAACACATACGTGCCCGCATCGAGAGTACCGGAGTACACGCGGAAGAAAGCGAGTTTCCCTACAAAGGGGTCAGCCATAATTTTGAACGCCAACGCGGAGAACGGTTCTTTGTCGTCCGCCTTGCGTTCAGCCGGTTCTTCAGAACCGGGAATAATGCCCGCTACGGGCGGAATATCCAAAGGCGACGGCATGTAGTCGACAACTGCGTCGAGCAACATCTGAACGCCTTTATTCTTGTACGCCGAACCACACAGTACGGGGAACATAGCGTTCGTTACAACCGCTTTACGAATAGCCTTTTTCAATTCATCTACGGAAAGTTCTTCACCTTCCAAGTATTTTTCCATGAGAGCGTCATCCGTTTCACAGATGGCTTCTACCATGATTTGATGATATTCTTCGGCCTGGTCCTTCATATCGTCGGGAATTTCAACGATATCGATTTGTTTGCCCAGGTCATCACCGTAAATTTCGGCCTTCATCGTTACGAGGTCGACAATACCGGTGAAGTCATTTTCAGCACCGATAGGAAGCTGAATGGCTACGGCATTGGCTTGGAGACGATCCTTCATCATGTCCACACAATTCAGGAAGTCCGCACCGGTCGTATCCATCTTGTTAATAAATGCAATACGCGGAACCTTGTAGTGTTCAGCCTGACGCCATACGGTTTCAGACTGAGGTTCTACACCGCCTTTTGCAGAGAAAACGGCAACGGAGCCGTCGAGTACACGCAAGGAACGTTCAACTTCGACTGTGAAGTCAACGTGCCCCGGAGTATCGATGATGTTAATGCGGTGATCTTTCCAATGAGCTGTCGTAGCTGCGGACGTGATCGTAATACCGCGTTCCTGTTCCTGTGCCATCCAGTCCATAGTAGCGGCGCCGTCATGGACTTCGCCGATCTTATGTACACGGCCGGTATAGAAAAGGATACGTTCCGTCGTCGTGGTTTTACCGGCATCGATGTGAGCCATGATACCGATATTTCTTGTTTTTTCCAAGGAATATTCTCTTGCCACGATGTTCTTCCACTCCTCAATAGTAGTAACTTACTCTTACCAACGATAATGAGCGAACGCTTTGTTTGCTTCCGCCATCTTATGAGTATCTTCTTTCTTTTTGATAGCGGCGCCGGTATTGTTGAATGCGTCCATCAATTCGGCAGCAAGTTTTTCTTTCATTGTACGTTCACCGCGTTTACGCGCATAGCCTACAGTCCAACGGATACCGAGGGACAATCTGCGATCTGCACGAACTTCAACGGGAACCTGGTAGTTAGCACCGCCGACACGGCGAGCACGAACTTCCAATACAGGCATAACGTTGTTCAAAGCCTGTTCAAATACTTCCATAGGGTCTTTATTCATTTTGGAACGGATAATATCGAATGCATCATAAACGATGGATTCGGCAACACCCTTTTTACCGTCCAACATTACTTTGTTAATGAAGCGCGTAACGAGTTTGGAATGATATACCGGATCCGGCAATACATCGCGCTTCGGCACGGGGCCTTTTCTAGGCATGTCTAATTCCTCCTTAAATGTAAGTTATCAATTACTGCGGCAAAAATTATTTGCTCTTTTTAGCGCCGTATTTCGAACGGGACTGCTTACGATCTGCAACACCTGCAGTATCCAAAGCGCCGCGCACGATGTGATAACGTACACCCGGAAGGTCCTTGACACGACCGCCGCGAATTAATACAACACTGTGTTCCTGTAAATTGTGACCAATGCCGGGGATATAAGCCGTTACTTCGATAGAGTTCGTCAAGCGAACACGAGCAACCTTACGCAAAGCGGAGTTAGGCTTCTTCGGCGTAGCTGTGTACACACGAGTGCAGACACCGCGCTTTTGCGGGCATTCTTTCAAGGCCGGAGCCGTCGATTTTTTAACGGATGTCTGACGACCTTTACGAACCAATTGGTTAATTGTCGGCATATGGGCACCTCCTCTCTAAACAATTAGATTTATATTTGTAATCATCACCGGGAATATCCCTTTAGATGATATTACCGAAATTACTTTAACAGACCTACGGCTGCCGCCTTTACTTTAATGCGGCAGGCCTCACCCAATTCTTCCATAGTATATGTCGAATCGACGACTATGTCCGCTTGAGCGGCGCAGTCCGCCAAAGGACGAACGACAGCCTCATCGCTGTCTTTAGCAAGATATATTGCGGACACTTCGTTCCGCTTCATCGCCTTTAACGTTTGTTTCGCACCGACTGTTTTTCTCGCCGTACGCAAACTTTCCAAGCTCACGAAACACACCCCTTACCCGCAAAAATAAATGTTGCACACACTGCAACACTTACGTATTTTATCATTCCCCCTTTTGTCTGTCAATCCTTTTTCACCGATAAACTGCACGAATTCACCGTTCATTATTACACGTTTCCGGGTATTTCCTATTCCTTATCTTATGAAAACCGACTTTACCGATTTCTCCTCTTTTATTTGAGAATAAATATCATTTATGATATTCTTAAGTAAAGTATGATACCTGGAAACCTTATGTTCATTTTTTTAAGGAGGCTTTATGAAAAAACGACTGCTTTCACTATTTCTTTTGATGTCCTTATGTCTGCTCTTCCTTACGGCCTGCGGCAGTCAATCTCAACCGGTAAAAAAGGGCGAGAAGCTTCATGTCGTAGCTACGACTACCATGCTTACAGACTTAGTCTCTCAAATCGGCGGTGACGATGTGACCGTGACAGGGCTCATGGGCCCCGGCGTAGACCCCCACCTTTATCAGGCCGGCGCCGGCGATGTAACAACCTTATCCGGTGCAGACCTCATTGTTTGCAACGGCCTTCATTTGGAAGGAAAAATGGGAGATGTTTTGAAAAACGTTGAAAACAAGGGAATCTCTACCGTTTACGTAGCCGACAGTCTTCCTGCGGAAAGCATTCTGACCTTTGAAAACGAGGGTGCGGCTGCCCAAGACCCGCATATTTGGTTTGACGTGGAAAATTGGAAAAAAGCGGCTACAGCCGTAGAAAAAGCTCTGGCTGAAAAAGATCCTGAGCACGCCGCCCATTACAAGGAAAGAACGCAAACTTATTTGCAACAATTAGACGAAACGAACGAGTATGTTAAAAAAAGGAGTGCCGAAATTCCGGAAAATTCTCGGATCCTCGTAACGGCACATGACGCTTTTCAGTATTTTTCTCGTGCTTACGGCTTTCAAGTACGCGGGCTGCAAGGCGTAAGTACGGCCTCTGAAGCCGGTACTCGCGACATGGCCGACTTGGTGCAATTTATTACGGACCATAAAATAAAGGCCATTTTTGTGGAATCGTCAGTACCTCACAAAACGATCGAAGCAGTCCAGGAAGCTTGCCGAGCCAAAGGTTGGAATGTAGTTGTCGGCGGAGAATTATACTCCGACTCTCTCGATACGACGACCAGTCCGGCCGGTACGTACATCGGTATGATAAAAGCAAACATAGACACGATTGTCGACGCCTTAAAATAAGGAGGTACACTGTGAACTGGGCTGTAGAAATAGAAGATATGACCGTAGCCTATGACAGGCATCCCGTTCTCTGGGACGTGGATATGAAGGTCCCTCAAGGGGCTCTGGCTGCCGTGCTCGGTCCTAACGGGGCCGGTAAATCCACGCTTTTAAAGGCAGCTCTGGGCCTTATTCCTACCATTTCCGGTCGCGTTAAGTTTTATGTAAACGGTACCTTGAGCGTGTTTAAAGAAGATAAAAAGCAAATCGTATATGTACCGCAAAGCGGCAGCGTCGATTGGGATTTTCCTACAACCGTTTTGGATGTCGTCCTCATGGGACGTTACGGACATCTGGGGTGGTTTCGAAGACCCGGCAAGAAAGAGCGGGAATTGGCCTTACGTACACTGGAAAAAATCGGTATGGCCGATTACGGAAACAGGCAAATCAAACAATTATCCGGGGGCCAACAACAACGGGTGTTCCTGGCCCGCGCCCTGGTTCAAGACGGCGAAATCTATTTCATGGATGAACCGTTTAAAGGTGTCGATAAAAAAACGGAAGAAACAATTATTACCATCCTCAAGGAAATGAAGAATAAAGGTAAAACAGTCGTTGTCGTTCATCACGATTTGAATACGGTTCGCTCCTATTTCGACTGGATCACTCTCCTCAATGTACGTACCGTAGCCTGCGGTAAAACGACTGAGGCCTTTACCGCCGCCTCCTTGAAAGAGGCTTATAACCTGCAAGAGGTCGTCTTATGAATCTGTGGAACGAATACACCTTTTGGATCATTATCGTCGGCGCGGCACTACTCGGCTTGACGGCCGGCATTATCGGCACCTTCGCCGTCTTACGCAAAGAAAGTCTTATCGGCGACGGCCTCTCTCATGCAGCCCTTCCCGGCATTGCTCTGGCTTTCTTATGGAGCGGTACGAAAGATACGGTATGGCTGTTGACCGGTGCTGCCGTGTCGTCACTTATAACATCCTGGCTCATAGCTTTGACCGTGCGTTACACAAAAATAAAATTCGACGCAATCCTGGCAACTCTCTTATCTTCATTCTTCGGCTTCGGTATGGTTTTACTTACCTATATCCAAAGCCTTGACAACGCCTCTCAAGCAGGTCTTACAAAGTTTATCTTCGGCCAGGCCGCCTCTATGATGATAAAAGATGTCTATTTGACTTCGGCCGCGGCCGTACTGATAATCCTGCTTGTACTTATTTTTTGGAAGGAACTCAAGCTGACATCCTTTGATGAAGAATACGCCCGCACCTTACAAATACCCGTTACGGCAGTAACGGTCCTATATCGCGGCATGCTTCTTTTAACCGTAATCATCGGTATTCAAACCGTAGGAGCTGTTCTCATAAGCTCTCTACTGATTGCCCCTGCGGCGGCAGCCCGACAATGGACCGACAAATTAGGCACTATGATTACACTGGCCGGCTTCTTCGGCGCACTCTCGGGTATCGGCGGTGTGATATGGAGTGCCTCTGTTACCAAACTGCCTACAGGTCCGGCAATTATCGTCTGCTTATCAACGATTGTATTCATCAGCCTCCTTTTTTCTCCCAAATACGGAATCATATATCGAGGCTTAAGGAGGTGTATCGTATCTTATGAACGCACAAACTGAGATACTCTTGATTATTACTGTCGTCTCCGTGGCTTGCAGCATTCCCGGCGTGTTTTTGGTCTTAAGACGTATGTCTATGACGGCTGACGCCATTACGCACACCGTCCTTTTAGGCATTGTGGCGGCCTTTTTCTTCACGAAAGATCTGACCTCGCCCTTGTTAGTTCTCGGGGCTGCCGCAACGGGAATTTTGACGGTTTGGCTGTCGGAATTATTGTGCCGCACCCGCCTCTTTGCCGAAGATGCATCGGTAGGCATTATCTTCCCGCTTCTCTTTTCCCTCGCCGTTATCTTAATCACCCTTTACGGTAGCCATCTTCATTTGGATACGGATACGGTTTTACTGGGAGAAATCGCCTTTGCTCCCTTCGATCGGCTGATATTAAACGGGCTCGACGCAGGACCTGCCGCACTTTGGTCGACAAGTTGTATCTGCCTCCTGAATCTCCTTATGGTAATCTGCTTATCAAAGGAGTTGAAATTGTCCACCTTTGATCCTTTACTCGCCACATTTTACGGCTTTCGACCGCACCTTCTGCATTACCTGCTGATGACCTCCGTATCGTTGACAGTCGTTGTGTCCTTTCAAGCTGTCGGAGCCATCTTGGTCATTGCTTTAATGATAGGCCCCGCGGCCATCGCCTATTTGTTCGCCAAGTCCGTAACGAAGATGATCATCAGTGCCCTTTTCATTGCCGTCTGTGCAGCCGTAAGCGGCACACAACTCGCTTTTCTTCTGAACACCTCTATTGCCGGAATGGTGGCATCCGTCATAGGATTAATCTTTACGGTATCCCTTATCGCTTCACCTCGAGTCGGGATTATGTCCAAAATACTTTATCGCAGACATCTACATGTCCGCTATGGTGAGGAAACCCTCTTATTTCACGTCTTTACCCACCAGAATACATCTTGCGCCCTTGTTGAAAACGGTACAGGTACCATCCATGAGCATCTGCACTGGTCACCGCGTTTTTTAAAAAAAATCACTCGTCGCTTAATGAAGCAAGACTTACTGGTTGCAGAAAACGGCATCTACAAGCTGTCTCACAAAGGGATTGAACGAATGAAAGACACGAAATTATTGAAATCACTTGACTAAGCTGAACTTAAGACACAAGAAGGGTTCTTGCACCAATGCAAGAACCCTTCTATAGATTTACACACTATTTATTTCATAGCTTACATACTCTGTTTTAAAATATCGATTACTTCCTGTCGAGTCAATTCTTTGTACCCGCCTTTTAAAATGCTGACTCCTTCAGCTATACCTTCAACCATATCTTCAGTCATTCCCAGCTCGGCTGCATGAAGAACGACGCCGATTTCTTTCATATACGCTTCCATACGCTGCAACCCTTCAGACGCAATTTCTTCATCACTCTTCCCCGTACCGTCTACATCCCAGACGTTTTCGGCATAGCGTTTGAATTTTGCCAACCCGGCCGACATAATATGTCGATAGTACGGTAAAGATACGGCCGCCAATGTCATTCCGTGCGTAGCATCCGTAAAAGCCCCGACAGACTGACCGAGCATATGCACCATCCAATCTTGAGACTTTCCCTTGCCGATTAAAGAGTTTAAAGCCCACGTTGCCGCCCACATAATATTACTGCGGGATTCATAATCCGTCGGATTCTTTACGGCAATACGGCTTGCATGAATCAAGGAGCGAAGCAGGCCTTCGGACAGATAGTCGGACGTATTATCGTCTTCACCGCTAAAATACTGTTCCAGTATATGCGACATAATGTCGAAGATACCGGCCACCATTTGATACTGAGGAAGGGTATATGTATATTCGGGGTTCAGCACGGCAAATCTCGGGCACACCTGTTCGCCAAAGTTTCTGCCGACCTTGCGCTTTTGAGCCGTATTGGTAATAACAGAATTGCTGTTCATTTCCGAACCCGTACCGACCATGGTCAATACACAACCGACGGGCACAATATTCTCGGACGGCTTTTCACGACCTGCAAAGAATTTTTCCCACGGATCGCCTTCCGTATGAACGGATACGGATATGGCCTTAGCATAATCGATAACCGAACCGCCGCCGACGGCAAGCAGTAAATCCGCCTTGTGATTTCTGGCTATTTCTCGACCTTCCAATACTTTATCCAGCGTGGGGTTAGGCATAACGCCCGCATCTTCAACTACATTCTTATCGTTTTCTTTTAAAATTTCCATTACGCGGTTATATATGCCGTTCTTTTTAATAGAGCCGCCGCCGTAAATGAGAACAACGTTCTTCCCATACTTAGGGAGTTCTCTGTGTAAATAATCCATCGCCTTATTACCGAAATATAAAGCCGTAGGATTTTCATATTTAAAATTTCCTAACATAATAGTCCTCCTTCATAAAGGGCATACGGTACACTTGTTCATATGCATTTTTAGACATGCAGTTATATTCATTATACCGAATATATCATCCTTTTAACAATCTATAGCCATACAAGTATTGCAATAGATACTACAAAGGGACTCGCTTATAAGCGAGTCCCTTTGTAGTATCCGTCCGGAGGAGGTACATTCCTCCATACCCGAACGAACTTATATGTATTATTCTCCGTCAATAGCGACGGAATCCGACAAAATAGGATCTTCTTCCTCGTACTCAACAAGAGAAATGGGTTTAACTACCTTTACCTTACGATAACGGCTCATTCCCGTACCGGCAGGAATCAGCTTACCGATAATAACATTTTCTTTTAAGCCGAGCAAGGGGTCAACCTTACCTTTAATAGCAGCGTCCGTAAGTACGCGAGTTGTTTCCTGGAAGGACGCGGCGGATAAGAAGGATTCCGTAGCCAAGGCCGCCTTGGTAATACCGAGAAGCAGAGCCTTGCCTTCCGCCTGTTTACCGCCTGCAGCCTGAATGCGACGATTCATTTCTTCGTAAGCATTCAGTTCTACATAGTCTCCCGGCAATACATCCGCATCACCGGCATCTTCAATCTTCATCTTACGTAGCATCTGGCGAACAATAACTTCAATGTGCTTATCATTAATTTCAACACCTTGAGATTTGTATACCTTTTGTACTTCATATACCAGATAACGCTGCGTAGCTTCGACACCCTGAATTCTCAGGATATCATGGGGATTGATGGAGCCGGCCGTAATACGGCTACCCTTTTCAATAACATCTCCTTCATGAACTACCAAATGAGCTCCGTACGGAATGGTGTAACTCCGTTCGTCACCGTCTTCAGCCGTAACATGAACAATATGAATATCCTCATGATCTTCTTTTTCCGTAATTGTAACAACGCCGTCAATTTCCGTGACAATAGCATTGCCCTTCGGTTTACGGGCTTCAAACAATTCTTCGACACGCGGCAAACCTTGAGTAATATCGCCTGCCGATGCGACCCCGCCGGTGTGGAAGGTACGCATAGTCAACTGTGTGCCCGGTTCACCGATAGACTGAGCCGCAATGATCCCGACCGACTCACCTACATTGACCTTACCGCCCGTGCCGAGGTCACGACCGTAGCATTTAGCGCAAACGCCGTAACGGCTATGGCAAGTAAGAACGGAACGAATACGAACTTTGTCGTAATACTTAACGACTTCCTTCGCCTGTTCTTCCATAATTTCTTCATTAATGGGAACAATCACTTCGCCCGTATCCTTATTGAATAAGGTTTCCGCAGCCGTTCTGCCCACAATCCGGTCTTCCAAAGGTTCGATAATGCCGTCGCCTTCAACAATAGCCGTAACTTCAACGCCGCGAATATCATTGTTGCGGACCTTGACTTCTTCTACATCACTCAAAAGAATACGTTCAATCGCTTCTTCCGTAAGAGCCGTGCCGGCCGGGCAAATTTCCGTACCCATGGAATCATAAACCGTACGTTCCACCGTCTTACCGAGCATATTTTCTACCATAGCTTCTCTCAAGGCGTCACGAATGCTGTCTTCCGGTGCACCGAGCATGACGTTTTCAATCTTATTCGTATGATTGAGGTCGTCATTAATGTCCATCTGACTGCCGCGCAAGGATAACTTGGGAATCTTGTATTCAATAACCGTATCGAGATCGTCATTGGTCAGAACGTGATCTTCCGCAAACAGAAGTTCTCCTGTTTCTTCGTCCACTACGTCGCGTGCCAATACGCGACCGATCAATTTTTCTCTCAATAAGTTGACTGCCTGACGTACCGAGCCTGCGAGTCGAGCGCGTTCGCGAATGAGGTCCAAGCCGAATACGTCGCAATCATCTTCACGGACAATAACGTCCTGAGATACATCGACGAGACGACGAGTCAAGTAACCCGAGTCGGCCGTACGCAAAGCCGTATCGGCCAAGCCCTTACGCGCCCCGTGACTGGACGTAAAGTAATCCAATACGGATAAGCCTTCACGGAAGTTTGCCTTAATAGGCAAGTCGATAATACGTCCTGACGGATCGGCCATCAATCCGCGCATACCCGCAACCTGACGAATCTGTTGCTTGTTACCGCGGGCCCCGGAATCGGCCATCATAAAGATAGAGTTAAACGAATCCATGTTATCCATCATGGCTTCCGTTACATCGTCAGTCGCTTTTTCCCACAGAGCAATCGTCTTACGATACCGTTCATCTTCCGTAATCAAGCCGCGCATAAACATTTGCGTAACCTTGAGAACCTGCGAATCCGTTTCGCTGAGGATGGCTTTCTTTTCTTCAGGAACCTGAATATCCGAAATCGCGATGGACATGCCTGCCTGACGAGCGTAATGATAGCCGATGGCTTTAATGCGGTCGAGGAGCGAAGCCGTTTCCGTATTTCCTACGAGATGGAAGCAATCGGCAACGAGTTTACCGATTTGTTTCTTATTCATCAAAACACCGAGGCACTCTACATCGACATATTCTTTATCGTCTTTAAAAGCGGCAACCGCTTCTTTATCGATTTTCTTGGCTACTTTCGGTCGAATAGCCGCCAAGTCGACACCGAATTCTTCCTTCATGGCCGTGAATCCGTAATCAAGAATCCGACCGTCTTCCCGCTTAATTTTGACAAGGTGATCACTGTCAATCAAGCCGTTTTCATACGCGAAAGCCGCATCTTTCGGATCCGTAAAGACCATAACCTTATCCGTGTGGAAGCGGCGCAGTGCTTCATAAAGCTGATTGTTATAAAGCATGCGTCCCGCCGTAGTTTCAATCAAACCGTGGCCGGGAATACGAACCTTAATTAAGGCACCGATATCCAAGACTTTGGCATCATAAGCAAGCATGACTTCATCAAAATCGGCAAAAAGCTTCCCTTCACCCTTGGACCCCGGTTTTACCATGGTCAGATAGTAAGCACCGAGCACCATATCCTGCGTAGGAACGGCAACAGGTTTGCCGTCCTTCGGCGCCAAAATATTGTGTGCCGACAGCATGAGTGTACGAGCTTCCGACTGAGCTTCTACGGACAAAGGCAAGTGGCAAGCCATCTGATCCCCGTCAAAGTCGGCATTGTATGCCGTGCAGACCAAAGGATGCAACTTAATAGCACGACCTTCCCACAAAATCGGTTCAAATGCCTGAATCCCGAGTCTGTGCAACGTCGGGGCACGGTTCAACAGTACAGGATGTTCTTTAATGACATCTTCCAAAACGTCCCATACATTTTCCTGAACACGTTCTACCTGTTTTTTCGCATTTTTAATATTCGTAGCCTTGCCTTCTTCAACAAGTTTTTTCATAACGAAGGGCTTGAAGAGTTCCAAGGCCATTTCTTTCGGTAACCCGCACTGATGCATCTTTAATTCCGGGCCGACAACGATAACGGAACGACCGGAATAGTCAACACGTTTACCGAGTAAGTTTTGACGGAAACGGCCTTGTTTCCCTTTTAACATGTCAGACAAGGACTTTAAGGCTCTGTTACCGGGGCCCGTAACGGGACGACCGCGACGACCGTTATCAATAAGTGCGTCGACAGCTTCCTGCAACATACGTTTTTCATTACGGACAATAATATCCGGTGCCCCCAATTCCAATAACCGACTTAACCGATTGTTACGATTAATGACGCGTCGATACAGATCATTCAAGTCGGACGTGGCAAAACGGCCGCCGTCAAGCTGTACCATAGGGCGCAATTCGGGCGGAATGACCGGAACGGCATCTAAAATCATCCATTCCGGTTTATTGCCGGAATGAAGAAAGGCTTCAATTACCTCCAAGCGGCGAATAGCCCTTACACGACGCTGTCCCGAAGAATCACGCAATTCTTCGCGCAATTCCTTATCGAGAGCTTCCAGGTCAAGTTCGGCCAATAATTCTTTAACAGCCGCCGCCCCCATACCGACACGGAACTTTTCACCGTACATATCAAGATTTTGACGATATTCCGTTTCCGTCAACAACTGCTTTTTCTGCAACGGCGTATCGCCCGGATCAAGGACGATATACGAAGCAAAGTAAAGCACTTTTTCCAACGAACGAGGAGAAATATCAAGAACCAGCCCCATACGGCTGGGGATGCCCTTGAAGTACCAAATATGAGATACGGGTGTAGCCAACTGAATGTGGCCCATCCGTTCACGACGCACTTTGGCACGCGTAACTTCTACGCCGCAGCGATCGCAAACAATCCCTTTATAACGAATTCTTTTATATTTACCGCAATGACATTCCCAGTCCTTTGTAGGCCCGAAAATGCGTTCGCAGAACAAGCCGTCACGTTCCGGCTTTAATGTACGATAGTTAATGGTTTCCGGTTTTTTTACTTCACCGTGGGACCATTCAAGAATCTTTTCAGGCGACGCCAAGCCGATTCGCATGGAATCAAATTCATTTACGTCCAGCACTAATACCGCTCCCTTCTGTACTGCTTCTTATTCTTCCGAGTCGTCACTGATGCCATCTGTAAGGGTGTCATAACCCATACCGATGAGTCCGTCATCATTGCCGTTATCAGCCGGTTCTTCGACATCTTCCGTAACGATATCTTCCGCAGGGCGGTCGACAGCTTCTCCTGTCGCTTCGCCTTCCATAATATGGCGCATTTCATCATTCTTGCCTGCATCGACTTCCAACTCGTCTTCATCATCCAATTCCTTAATGACGACTTCTTCACTGTCTTCATTCAGAATCTGAACATTTAAGCCGATAGCCTGCAATTCCTTCAAGAGTACCTTAAAGGATTCGGGCACGCCCGGTTCGGGGATGTTTTCGCCTTTAACAATCTTTTCATACGCCTTGACACGGCCTACGACATCATCAGACTTAACCGTAAGCATTTCTTGTAAGGTATATGCCGCACCGTAAGCTTCCAAAGCCCAAACTTCCATTTCACCGAAACGCTGGCCGCCAAACTGAGCTTTACCGCCCAAAGGCTGTTGCGTAACAAGGGAGTACGGGCCGGTAGAACGAGCATGAATCTTATCATCAACCAGATGATGCAACTTGAGGAAGTACGTATACCCGACAGTAACGCGGCGGTCCATAGGTTCGCCCGTACGTCCGTCATAAAGAACGGTCTTGCCGTCGTCGGGAAGTCCCGCTACCCGCAAGGCTTCGAATACATCTTCCGCATGAGCTCCGTCAAATACGGGAGTAGCAATATGAACACCCGCTTCATCAGGTTGAATCATGCCGTATTTATCAATGTCATAACCGATTTCTTTCAACTTATCGGCCAAGTGATTATCGGGGTTGAGAATCTGTACGCCTATTTCGTGCATAGCCCAACCGAGATGAGTTTCCAAAATCTGTCCGATGTTCATACGAGAAGGTACGCCCAAAGGATTCAACACAATTTGAACGGAAGTACCGTCCGGTAAGAAAGGCATATCTTCCTGTCTCATAACGCGGGATACGACACCCTTGTTACCATGTCGACCGGCCATCTTATCGCCTTCATGAATCTTACGTTTTTGAGCGATGTATACGCGTACAAGCTGGTTTACCCCCGGCGGTAATTCATCATTGTTTTCGCGAGAGAAAACGCGAACCGCTACAATCTTACCCGATTCGCCGTGAGGCACACGCAGCGACGTATCGCGCACTTCCCGTTCCTTATCACCGAAAATAGCCCTCAAAAGGCGTTCTTCAGGAGTCAGTTCCGTTTCACCCTTAGGCGTAACTTTTCCGACAAGAACATCACCGGGCACGACATCGGCGCCGACGCGAATAATGCCGCCTTCATCGAGGTCCTTCGTGCTGTCTTCACTTACATTGGGAATTTCACGCGTAATTTCTTCAGCACCCAATTTAGTGTCACGTGCATCGCATTCATATTCTTCTACATGAATGGATGTGTAAATATCATTCTTAGGCAATTCTTCACTTAAAAGAACGGCATCTTCGTAGTTATAGCCTTCCCAAGGCATGTAAGCAACGAGGATATTGTACCCTAAAGCCAATTCGCCGCCGTCCGTAGCCATACCGTCGGCCAAGACCTGGTCGCGTTCAACCCGTTCACCTTTATACACGAGAGGACGCTGATTGATACACGTACTCTGGTTTGAACGAACGAACTTAATCAGCTTATAAGTATCCGTACCGCCTTCGTCCGTCGTAATAATGATTTCATCCCCTGTAACACGAGCTACTTTGCCGGCATGCTTAGCCAAAATGCAAACCCCCGAGTCACAAGCGGCCTTGTATTCCATACCCGTACCGACGAGCGGTGCCTGGGTACGCAGCAAAGGCACGGCCTGACGCTGCATATTCGCACCCATTAAGGCACGGTTCGCATCATCATTTTCCAAGAAAGGAATCATAGAGGTACCGACAGAGACTACTTCACGAGGCGATACGTCCATGAAGTCCACACGGTCGCGTGCCACTTCCAAAACGGCTTCGCCGTGGCGGCAGGCAACTCGTTCATTGACAAAGGTACCGTCTTCTGCCAACGGTTCATTAGCCTGGGCAATAATATATTGTTCTTCTTCATCAGCCGTAATGTAATGGACATCATCCGTAACAACGTGTGTAGTTTTGTCCACACGACGATACGGGGCTTCGATAAAGCCGAACTCATTGACCTTACTGTAGCACGCCAAGGACGAAATCAAACCGATATTCGGACCTTCAGGCGTTTCGACGGGGCACATACGGCCATAGTGAGAATGATGTACGTCGCGAACTTCAAAGCCTGCTCGTTCACGTGATAACCCGCCGGGGCCGAGGGCACTGAGACGACGTTTGTGTGTCAATTCGGCTAAGGGGTTTGTCTGGTCCATGAACTGGGACAGCTGGCTGGATCCGAAGAATTCTTTAATAGCCGCTACTACAGGACGAATATTAATGAGCGCTTGCGGTGTAATCGATTCCGCATCCTGTACAGTCATGCGTTCGCGTACGACACGTTCCATACGCGTAAGACCGATACGGAACTGGTTCTGCAATAATTCACCGACACAACGAAGACGACGATTGCCCAAATGGTCGATATCGTCCACATTCCCGAACCCGTCCATAAGGTTTAACAAATAGCCTATATTGGCAATAATATCTTCTTTTGTAATCGTCCGGTGGTCATAAGGCAAGTTGCTGTTATTGCAAATAATCTTGGCAACCGTACCGTCCTGTTTTTCCGCAAATACTTCAATCAGTCCGTCAAAGTTAAAGACGCCGCTTTCTTTAATCTTAGCGATTTCTTCAGCTCCGATAACAGTCTGTGCCGGTAATACGAGCTCACCCGTTTCGCTGTTAACGATAGGTTCATGCAAGGTAATTCCGAAAAGACGATGCTCCCAACCCAACTTACGAGCCGCCTTATAACGACCGACTCTAGCCATGTCATAGCGACGAGGGTCGAAAAACAAGCCTTCAAATAGGCTGCGTGCGCTTTCCACTGTCGGAGGTTCGCCGGGGCGAAGTTTTTTATAGATTTCTACAAGAGCTTCTTCTTGCGATTCTGTCGTATCCTTTTCAAATGTAGCCTGTAACCGAGGGTCATTATAGAAAAGTTCCATAATATCATTATTTGTCGGCCAGCCGAGGGCACGAATAAGAACCGTTGCCGGAATCTTCCGATTTCTGTCGATACGGGCATAGACGATACCGTTTGTGTCCGTTTCCAATTCAATCCAGGCACCGCGATTAGGGATGATGGTAGAGCTGTACAGACGAATGCCCATAGGGTCGATTTCACGACCGTAGTACACGCCGGGAGAACGCACCAATTGGCTGACAATAACACGTTCGGCACCGTTGATAATAAACGTACCTGTATCGGTAATCAGAGGGAAGTCACCCATAAATACTTCCTGGCTTCTTCTCTCACCCGTCCCGCGGTCGAGAAGGCTGATCTGCACGCGAAGAGGTGCGGAATACGTCGTATCCCGTTCTTTACATTCTCGAATATCATATTTCGGTTCGCCTAACGAGAAGTCTTCAAAAGACAAGGACAGATTGCCCGATGCGTCTTCAATCGGCGAAATATCTTTAAATATGTCCTTTAACCCTTTTTCTAAAAACCATTTGTAAGATTTGGTCTGCAAATCCAACAAATGAGGCATCTTCAAGACCTCGTTAATCTTCGCATACGTATACCGAGTTCTCTTCCCTACTTGTACAGGTTTGAACATGCTGCAACTTCACCCCTTATAAAAAGTAAATCTCTTAAAACGGAAGCCCTGAGTTTACGGAAAAGCGACAAAAAAGCAAGGCTCTGACATAACCTGAACCTTGCTTAATTTTCCTTGTTAAGGATGAATGCCTCCGTGTATAAAAACAGACCTTCTGCTGGATATTCTGCAATGAGTTATTATAGCACACGAGTTTTTCCTCGTCAACAAGCTGATATGAATTTGTCAAGTATTATTGTAGTGTATCAAGACATTTGTGACAAGGA
>NZ_GL538196.1 GCF_000165735.1 Megasphaera micronuciformis F0359 | reverse complement strand
GTAGCCAGCGGCGGTACGACGGCGACGAATGCGGCCAATATCGGAGACGTACAAAATGCGGTAGCCAACTTATCGCAAAACCTGACGGTAACGGACGGTACGAACAGCGGAACGGTGAACTTGAAGAACCAGTCTCTGAAGGTAGCCGGCGCTAACGGTATTACGACGAATATGAACGGCCAGACCTTGACGGTAGGCCTTGATTCGACGACGAATAATAAGGTAAACGACACGGCTACGGCAGTAGGAAGAACGATCAGCTTAGGCGGCGATACGGGAACGACGACGGCTAAGTCGCTGACAACCGGAGATGTAAACTTCGGCATTAAGAGCGGCAACGGGTACCTGACGACAGCCGCCAACGGCAACGATGTAACCTTGACGGTTAATGAAGGAGCCGTAAAAGATGCGGCAGTCAGTGCCGTTACGGTCAGCACCGATGCGGCTACGGACAACCCGGTAACGATCACGCCTACGACGGGAACGAACTCGAAGGACTATAAGATTACCGTAGATACGTCGAAGTTGGCACAAAAGACGAACCTTGCCTACACGGCCGACAACGGAAC
>NZ_GL538195.1 GCF_000165735.1 Megasphaera micronuciformis F0359 | reverse complement strand
CAAAAAATCTCCCTTGCCTAAACAAGGGAGATTTTCGTTTATAAGAAATCTTACTGTTCGATTTCCGATACGACACCGGCACCTACCGTACGGCCGCCTTCGCGAATAGCGAAACGCAAACCTACTTCGATAGCAATCGGCGTGATCAATTCAACTTCCATTTTTACGTTATCGCCGGGCATGCACATTTCTACGCCTTCCGGCAACTGGATAACGCCCGTTACGTCCGTCGTTCTGAAGTAGAACTGGGGACGATAGTTCGTGAAGAACGGCGTATGACGGCCGCCTTCATCTTTCGTCAATACGTATACCTGAGCTTTGAACTTCGTGTGCGGATGAATGGAACCGGGCTTTGCCAATACCTGGCCGCGTTCGATTTCTTTACGGTCTACACCACGGAGCAAAGCACCGATGTTGTCGCCTGCTTCTGCCATGTCGAGGAGCTTACGGAACATTTCTACGCCCGTTACAACCGTCGATTTTGCTTCTGCCTGCATACCTACGATTTCTACCGTATCGCCGACTTTTACTGTTCCGCGTTCTACACGGCCCGTTGCTACCGTACCGCGACCCGTAATGGTGAATACGTCTTCGACAGGCATCAAGAACGGCTGATCCGTCGGACGGTCAGGCGTCGGAATGTAGTCATCGACAGCATCCATCAATTCGAGAATCGCTTTTTTAGCATCTTCGTCGCCTTCGAGAGCTTTCAATGCCGAACCTACTACGATGGGGATTTCATCGCCCGGGAAATCGTAGGAGCTGAGAAGTTCACGAACTTCCATTTCTACGAGTTCAATCAATTCCGGATCGTCAACCTGGTCCGCTTTATTCAAGAATACAACCATAGCCGGTACGCCTACCTGACGTGCCAGGAGGATGTGTTCACGTGTCTGCGGCATGGGGCCGTCAGCTGCCGATACTACGAGGATAGCCCCGTCCATCTGTGCTGCGCCGGTGATCATGTTCTTTACATAATCGGCATGGCCCGGGCAGTCAACGTGTGCATAGTGGCGTTTGTCTGTCTGATATTCTACGTGTGCCGTATTGATCGTAATACCGCGTTCACGTTCTTCCGGTGCTTTATCGATGTTAGCATAGTCGGAGAATTCAGCATAGCCTTTTTCGGACAATACTTTCGTAATTGCTGCCGTCAATGTCGTTTTGCCGTGGTCAACGTGACCGATCGTGCCGATATTGACATGGGGTTTGGTTCTTTCGTATTTTTCTTTTGCCATTGTACATTTCCTCC
>NZ_GL538194.1 GCF_000165735.1 Megasphaera micronuciformis F0359 | reverse complement strand
CAGGGAGACATATGTCTCCCTGTTTTTTTATTACAATACGTGTACGACCACATCTCTGCGACCGAAATTCAATGCGTCGGAAACGGAATCCATAGCCAAATCGATTCGATTTCCCACAATACCTCCGCCCGTATCGGCAGCAACGGCATATCCGTATCCTTCAATATATAATTGACTTCCCAACGGAATTACATTGGGATCTACGGATACCATTCCGTATGCCAAAGGCTGTCCCGTTGCGGTATATCCGCTATTGCCGGGATCATCGGCAGTATAAGCAGTAGCTTCCATTACAATTGTATTATCGACAGGAATAGGTTGTCCGCTGGCAGTTGATAACGCATTCATCGTCTGCGTGCCGACAATACCGTCAGCCGTCAACCCATGATCCGCTTGGAACCGTTGTACAGCAGCCTGTGTACCGCTTCCAAACACACCATCCGCCCCGTCAGTCAAATATCCCGTGCCGATTAGCATATTCTGAACACTCGCAACGCGTGTGCCTGTCATTCCTAAAGAAACATTAGCCATTACGATGGCTGATAAAGATAAGGTAAAAATAAGAGTAAGTAAAAGTATTGTGAATTTCTTCAAAAAACCACCTCGATTAAACAGTAAGCTCTGCTTACGGTGAGTATAGCAAAAAAAGATGGTTAAGTCAAAATTCTACAGTTTTATACATAACTATTGATATTTTTATACCTTTTTGTAATGGTCGATCAACTATTTTCTCATGTATTTTAGCTGTTTTTCTAATGTTTTTTCCCTTATCTTGTATAGCCTTTTAATTATTATACAATTTCTTCTTCTGCCAAGCAACGTACCGCCTCAGCCGATTGCGGAGAATCCGTTAATATATAAATATAATCTCCCGCCTGTATTACAGCCCGACTGTCAGGAATAATTTCCCCGTCGCCTCGCTTAATATCCACCAAAGCTACCCGTTCCGGCCATTCAACGGACGTTACTTTTTTACCGTCCAAGCGACTGCCGCCGATAACAGCAAACTCTATGATATTGCGCTGATTCTCATGAGTTCCGACTTTATTCCCCGTTTTCAGGAGTCGTTCAAGCAAGGTATCATAAATAGGCTTGCCTCCACAAAGCTTGGCTGTTACCAAAGCAATCAAAGAGGCCATGCATAATACCAGCAAATGCTCATATGAACCGGTCATTTCCATAATCAGAACGGTCCCCGTTATGGGAGAGTGCACAGAAGCCGTAAAAAATGCAGCCATGGAAATAATGACAATATTTGATAAGTAAGCTTCTTCTACCAGTCCGATTTGAATGAACCCGATGCCGATTACACTCCCCGTTAAGGCTCCGATAACCAGGATTGGAAGGAAAAATCCCCCGGGAACTCCGCTACCGTAGCTGACTAACGTAAATAAAAACTTTCCGACCAACAGAATCCCGAAAAGTTGCAATGATAAAGGCATACTATGCAGTGAATTAATTAAATCATTACCGCCACCCAAAACCTGCGGCAGCACATAACCCAAAATTCCGGCAGTAAACAACGCGAATGCAACAGGCATCCAAGGTTTCCTGAATACGGGCAATTCATAAAACTTTCGCGATGCCAATAATCCCTTATTAAATACCAATCCGCACAATCCCAAGATAAGTCCTAGAATAACAGCTAACCACGTGTATTCAACGGGAAAGGTCGGTAACATTCCGAACTGAAATACCGACTGTCCCCCAAACATAAATCGACATAAAACGGCGGAAATCAAGGCTGCCGCCATAGCCGGAGCCAAAACTACGCCGGAAAAATTGCGGTGCAGTTCTTCCAAGGCAAAGAGTACTCCCGCTAAAGGGGCATTAAAAGCCATTGCCAGACCGGCACTGGCCCCCGCTGTGATTAGATACCGTTCTTCCATACGCGTGCGACCCATAGTCTCACTAATCCCTTGAGCCGCCACGGCTCCCAACTGAATGGACGGCCCTTCACGTCCCAGTGACAAGCCCAAGCCGATTCCCAAAATTCCGCTAAACAACTTTACCCACAAAATCCTCCACCAACACATGTGCAAAGCACAGGCAATTGCCCCTTTTACTTGCGGTATGCCGCTTCCTGCCGCATCAGGTTCATAAGCAACACAGCGCCACAAAATATATCCGGCCGCGGCAAGTGCTGCAAACCATAGAAGGTTTACCCATAAATCCGATTGTATTAATATAGTATATATATATTCTCGCAATAAAGTTCCTTTTTCCAAAGCAAAGCGAAAAAAACCGGCCGTCAGGCCGGCGAATACACCTACCAGAGCCCCTTCGGCAAAAAGCCGTAGACGAAACCGCGGCCAAGTGTTTAATTGACGAATTGTCGGAATCAATTGCCCCGAAATATGCATAATATCCTCCCGAAAGTTATTCTCTTCGTATTATAGCACAGGCTGATTCGTCTATCTGAAATTGACAAGGCTCCTTTTATCGTGTTACCTATAAATGAATATAATGGAGGTAATTATGGCTCAAAATATATTAGTCATCGCTTGCGGCGGCGGCCTTGGAGCCGCACTGCGCTTTTTAGTTTCTTTTTATGCCAATGAACACGGCGGCTTGCTTTTTCCGTACGGTACAGCTATCGTAAACATTGCGGGTTCCTTTATGATCGGTCTATGTGCCGCATATTTTTCCGTACACGCCGATTTGCCGCCGGCAATAAGACTCTTTGCCGTTACGGGAGTTCTCGGGGGATTTACGACCTTTTCCACTTACAACCTCGAGCTTTTAACGCTTATTCGTACGGGCCACCTCTCTTATGCCTGTCTGTACGGTTTGCTCAATGTCGGAGTTGCTTTCATCTGTTGTTTTATAGGTCTCATTGCGGGAGAATCCTTTTTTTAGTATTTTTAAAGGATTTTTCAGACTGACGACGAATCTTATATATAACCATAATTAAGCATCGGACTGTCCGATGCCGGAGGTGTTTCCTATGACCGCAACTTCTGTTACCTTTTCCATTCGAACGGCAGTCCGCAAAGTTATGCCGTATATGATGGAAATGAGAGAATATTTTCATGCTCGCCCTGAAACGAGCGGCAATGAATTCGATACATGTAAAACTATTTTTCGCGAACTAAGTCTTCTGGGTGCCGAAGACATCCGCATCATTGCCGGCACGGGGGTAACTGCCCTAATTCGTGGAGCGCTTCCCGGTCCTACCGTATTATTACGCGCCAAAACAGATGCCGTCGCCTTGGATGAAAATAATGATTTACCCTATGCATCCCTGGTTTCCGGCGTCATGCATGCGTCAGGGCATGACGGACTTATTGCCAACCTGTTAGGTTTGGCTAAAATACTGACATCCCATAACGACCAGTTGCATGGCACCGTTCGCCTGGTTTTCGAACCCGATACGGAAACCGGAGGTTGCCTCGACAAAATGATTGACAGCGGTATTTTGTCAAATCCGTCTGTCGATTACGTCTTGGATATGCAATTGGACGGATCCTTAAAAGGAGGCTATCTAGGCCTTGCAACGGGGCCTCTCTTTGCATCCCGCGACGATTTCCGTCTGGCTATACACGGAAAAAGCGGTCGTCCTTATGCCGTCTCCACAGATGAAAACGCCTTTACAACAGCTATTAAATTCATGCACGAGGCCGTCACTCAGGTGGATGCTTTGCCGAACAACAAAGCATCTCTGTCTTTTTCTTTCGATTCGAATAGCGGTAATTTAACCGTACTCCCGGCTTGTATAAGCATTTCCGGCACCTTACGAACTTATGACTCACAAATCCGTGACAACCTCCTTCAGAAGTTGCATTCTCTGTATCCGAACGGACATTTGTCAGTCATTTCCCGATCGGATGCCGGAGAAAATGATGCGCAACTATGCAAGCAGGCTTATCAAGTTTTGGCTGAATACGGAACTGATCGTTTCACTTGTCTTCCTATGAATCCCGGATTTCACTCTGACGACATCACTCGGCTTGCCTCTAAATGCCCGACTCTCAGCGTTTTTGCCGGAATCAACCGTGATACCCCCGTTTATGACGGTTCTCCCGACTTCATTTGGGATACGGTTATGCTTAAATATACCTGTGAAGCACTGGCAACCCTCGTGTATTATTTGCCGCTCTATCGCTAATTCCATTTTTACGTATTCCTCTTTTGAAAGGCGTACCTATGGTCTTTTTATTTATTATCGAACACACAATGTTGCCTATCTTCGGCCTTACGGCACTAGGCTTTCTGTTGGATAAAAAACTTCATCTGGACGTACGAACATTATCAAAGTTTTTAATGTACATCGTCATTCCGTCTTTCATTTTCACGAGTATTTACACTACGGACTTTCCTGCTACGAGTGTTCCTATTATTTTAACAGTCCTCTTTTTCTTGATACTGTCAGCCTTAATCGCTGAAGGGGTCGGTAAAGCTCGCGGCTACGATGCCGGTATGATTCGTGCCTGTCGCAATGCACTCATGTTTAATAACACGGGA
The DNA here is from genome assembly GCF_000165735.1 of Megasphaera micronuciformis F0359. Taxonomy (GTDB): domain Bacteria; phylum Bacillota; class Negativicutes; order Veillonellales; family Megasphaeraceae; genus Megasphaera; species Megasphaera micronuciformis. The sequence goes on along the minus strand of NZ_GL538194.1, from coordinate 32,386 downwards.
AATCTGGGCGTATCTTTAATCTTACTGATTTTTTCACACCCCCCTTTTTTGGTGGACGGACAACCGGTTTACTTGGCCGAAGCCATGGTAGTACAGTTGGTCATTTATGTGATTCAAAGTGTTTTTCTTAATACCTTAGGATTGTACCAGGCAGCTCGCGGTAACCTGACAGTTCACGATACACTGAGTGTCATCTTTCGCATGCCAATGGTATATATGATCAGTGCCGCCCTGATTTGCCGCTGGGCCGAAATAGATGCGACTCAATTCTTTTTCTGGCCGGTTCTGGATATGGCCGGACACGCCTTGTTGCCCGTAGCTATGATTACCGTAGGGATTCAACTGTCCCAAAGCGGCATAGGCCGTTTCAATACAGACGTCTGCATTGCCGGTGTAATTAAACTCATTTTTTTACCTATACTGGGACTTTGCACGGTTTACGCAGCTAACTGGATGGCTCCCGGCACCTTTTCGGCTGTCGGCTCTATGGTATTTCTCGTATATTGCTCTATCCCTACAGCAGTCAATACGGCTTTTTTCGCTATGGAATTTAACAATAACGGGGATTACGCCTTACAAACGGTTATGAATACGACTGCTTTCAGCGCCTTTACCATACCGATTGTTGTCTATTTAGGACATCTTCTTTTCGTCTAATATCTGAAATTCTTTACTGTGAAAGGACTCTTTCTCGTGAGCAAACATATTTCCATACTGGACTCGGCCAGAACCGTAGCCGTTTACACGGCTACGGCTGCAAGTCTATTAGCCGTGTACGCCGTACCGGCTATTTATTTTTTTCCGATCGCTTCGTCAGAAACCACTTTTTGCACATCTCTTTTCGGTCGTATAGGTATCGTCTTTTTCACCGTTTCTCTAAGTGTACTTTTTTTTATCGGCGCCTATTGCTGTGCCGCTACCTTACACATTCATAATTTCACCTATTTTTTTCAGAAAAAGGGAATACGAATTGTTCTTCCGACCTTTGTCGCTTTTATCTTTTTAGTGCCTCTTCTTACCGTCCTCGCACATCTGTTTGATGCGGATAACGAACTCCCCTTTTTTTCGACGACGTTCATTTATAGTGCATACGCTCCCGGACCGTATGCTTTTCTGGGCGTATTTCTTTTTCTTTTGTTGCTTTCCGCCTTGTTAAAAAAATTTTCATCGACCTTTTTCAGACATCGTTACAATACATCGTTTCAAAAGGTATTACTGACATCTACATTCTTACATGTTGTAATCACCTTAATCCTCATATGCGGCATTAACATAAATCTCCGAACCGTCGAAATACTAACGACCCTCATCGGTTGGAGTATCTACTACGTTGCAGGTATACAAGCTTACCGCGCCCGTATTTTTGCAAACAATACCTTCAAACCGGCCTTTGCTTGGGTCGTCGCTTTTATTATTTTTCTGAGCCTTTCTCTGACAGACTTTGCCGGCATGTATATACCTGTCTTCTTGACCCTTGCGGCCGGTACGGGTATACCCGCCTTTTTATACGTAGGCTCTCTGTTTTCCGTGTCTTGCGGTACAAAGCGTATATTGGCCCAACGAGCTTACGGCATCTCGTATACCGCCTATATCGTCGCACTTACCATCCGTTCCTTACTTACCCCTTTCGACTTTCCTCTATGGCTATCCATGTGTCTTACTCTTTTAGCTACGATTGCTTACCTTCGCTTTCTCGACGAACACCTATTAAGCCGCATCCCCTCATTTAAGGATCCGTAGTACAATTTGGCATTTGGCAAGGATTTCCGTCTATGCTATGATAAGACAATATTTTGAACACCAGCTATTTTACGCAGAGGAGAACTGTTTTGGATACATTATTGCAACTAATGGAGTCTTACGGTTATATTGCCATGTTTTTCGCCATGGCTGCCGAAAATGCCAATATTCCCATTCCCAGTGAAGTTATCTTGGGGTTTGCGGGCTTTTTAATTTCTCAGGGCGTCTTCGAGTTTATGCCTACGTTTATTATTGCCTGTCTGGCCGGAATCTTCGGCTCCGTTATAAGCTATTTTCTCGGCCTTTACGGAGGCCGTCCCTTATTGCTGAAATACGGCAAATACATTTTCTTTAATGAAAAGAAATTCCAGCTGACTGAGCGTCTTTTTGATTCTTACGGAGGCATTGCAGTCCTCGTCTGCCGTTGCTTGCCCGGTGTTCGCACCTTTATTTCTTTCCCCGCCGGAGTAGCGCGCTATCCTTTCTTCAAATTCATCATTCTGACAACCGTCGGGACCATTCCTTGGACTTGGCTACTCGTTTGGGCCGGATCCGTTTTAGGCAGCCACTGGCGTGATCTTATTGAATATAATCACATCTTCCTCATTGCCTTGATTGTCTTGGCAGCTGTTATCACTCTTGTTTTCTTCATTAAACGCAGAGGTAAATAACCGCTATGAAATTTTTTACCGCTTATATTCACGAGAATCGTTACGGGTTAGGTATCATCCTTTTGGCAGCAATTTTTTTGCTGCCTTTTTTAGGTGCCTTTCCCCTAATCGACCCGGATGAGCCCGTATATGGGCAGACGGCTCGTGAAATGCTGGCTGCCGGCGACTGGTTGTCACCTCGCATATACGGAAATTTTTGGTATGACAAGCCGCCGTTATTCTACTGGTTGGAAATGATTTCCTACTCGCTCTTCGGCATCAGCGACTACACGTCTCGCTTACCGAGTGCCGTTATGGGAATCGCTACCGTTGCTACCGTTTATGTTCAAAGTCGGGCCGTTTTCAATAAACACATCGCATTCCGAGCTGCCCTTATACTGTTGACATCCGTCGGTTTTATTTATATAGCCAAGGCGGCCGTTACGGACATGACCCTCGTCTTCACTCTAACGTTCAGCATGTTTGCCTTCTACCGTAAACAATACTACCTCGCTTACTTCGGATGCGGTCTGGCTTTGCTGGCCAAGGGCCCCGTAGGATACGCCTTCCCGGCATTGATCATGCTGCTTTATATCGCAGGTACTCGCCGTTGGTCTTTGCTGAAAGAGATGAAAATCCCTCAAGGTATTCTTCTGGCCTTTCTTGTCGGCCTGCCCTGGTACGTGTATATGTACATCGTACACGGTACAGACTTTACAAATGTTTTTATCGGTTATCATAACATTACACGCTTTGCTGCTCCGGAACATCCCGGGCAAAACAGCATCTTCTTTTTTATTCCCATCGTATTGGGTGGCCTCATGCCTTGGACAGGAGCCCTTTTTCAAGCACTTATCCGTTGCCTTCGCGGCAACGGCCCGTACCGTGACGGACTCCTCTTCTGTTTCATTTGGTCTACCTTTATCTTTATTTTCTTTTCTCTTTCTCAAACACAATTAGTCACGTATATATCTCCCCTCTTTCCGCCCCTGTCGGTTATCTTGGGTTGGTATACCTATGCCTTGAAGCGAAACGGCAAGCTCCCGCGTATCTGGTTGGCCGTCTCCTACATAGGCGGCGTCATCCTGCTGGCATGCAACGCCATCCCGCTGAATGAAAGTGCCCTGTTCTTTGCAACCCCCATCCTTTGGGCTTCCGTTTTACTGACCTTGGCCCTCATCATACCTGCCGCCTTTATGCACTTAAAAAGATGGCGTTCCGCCTTACTTTCGGCAGTGAGCTGTATGTTTGTATTTATGACTGTTGCCTTTGCCGGTATTTTGCCTCAGTCAGCCGAATATATTTCCGGCAAGGCCATTGCCGAAGAGTATATCTCCTTAAATCATTCCGGTCCCGTATATATTGAAAAATTTCTTTGTCCCGCCTTGGCTTTTTACGGCAATACGACCGGTGTATCCTGGGAATCTCAAAACGCTCCCGACTTTGCAACTCTACGCCGTGAGACCCCCGATATATATGTAATCATGCAGCAATCAACCTATAATAAATTATTGCGTACTCACACTGATTTAAGCGACTATAACATTATTGCAACTACACCGGGACAAGTAATTCTCGCCGGTAGGAGGTAACTCGTGAAATATGCTCGTCTTCTCATCCCGGTCTGTATCATTTCATTTCTTTTCCTTTCCATCGGCAACAGTCTGCTCGCCGTTACAGATCCGGTAGAATCCAACTACGCCTTAACGGCCAAAGAAATGGTGCTTTCCGGGGACTGGCTATCCCCTCGAATTTACAACACATTTTGGTTTGATAAGCCCGTCTTCACTTACTGGGCACTTTGCGTATCTTACGCTCTCTTCGGCTTTTCCGACTTTGCCTCACGCCTTCCCTTCACGCTCTGCGGTGCCCTTTCCGTAACCATGCTGGCCTATTACATAAAACGCCGCGGTAATGAGACCGCTACGGCAATCCTGGCCGCTACCATGACCGCTACCTCCCTATTGTTCTGGGTTATTACCCGTTCCGTCTTGACAGACCAGTTTCTTTTCTTATTCACGGAAATCTCTCTTTTCAGCTTGTACATAGGGCTCTCGGAAAATAATCGTCGCCATATCTATATCGCCTATGCAGCCGCTGCCGGTTCAGTCTTAACCAAGGGGCCTGTCGGCATCGTCTTGCCCGGACTTATCATCCTCGTTTACATTGCCTGTGAACGCAAGACTGCTTACCTCAAACGACTTTTTCGCCCTGACGGCCCTTTCCTGTTTTTATTTCTTTGCTTACCGTGGTACGTTTATATGCACATCACTCACGGGCAAGCCTTTTGGGACGGATTGTTGGGCTTCAACAACGTCACGCGGGCCGTCATTGCTGAACATCCCGAAGAAAATGTTTGGTACTACTATTTACTCGTTGTCCCTGTCGGACTTTTGCCTTGGACGGGGGTCGCCTTATATGGTATAAAAAAGGCTTTTCACCGTACCGGATTTCCGCTCTTTGCTACTCTCTGGGCCGGTATAACCGTCCTTTTCTACACGCTTTTAGCTACCAAATACCCGACGTACGCTTATATTGCGCACATTCCGCTCATGTGGTTTGCCGCTGTCGGAGCTGTTTACCTTTACAAATCCAATCGGCGTATAATCCAGTTCATAGCCGTAGGTCCTGCGTTCTTTTTCTGGATTCTCTTTTTCGGGAGTGCTTTGTTTGTTCGCGTCGACTATCTGCATCTGGGTTCTTTATGGCCCTTAATCGTCTTTATTCCTACAGCCATACTCATCATCTCGATTGCTTTGTATAAAAGGGCGTACCTCGCCATATCTCCGCTCATTGCTATGGCTACAGCCGCCATTTACGTTCTGTTGACTTGGCAGGTTCTGGTTCCCTTTTACGAATATCGTTCAACAATACCGCTTGTCACAGCTTCTCGGAATCTAAAGGGGCACATATATTTTTTTGAAGAATACCGTACATCCTTTGAATATTATACGGGCCGTTCTGCCGTACTGATCGCTCCTGCCGAATATGATGAAAGTGCTCGCCTCAAACGAGATTCAGTCTGGTCTCGCAAGCACCTATTCAAAACCGAAGAAAGTCACTCCTTCTCATCGCGTTTACACGCCGGAGAAAATCTGACTCTCATCGTCCCGAAAAGCCGCACCACCGATTTCGAAAAAAGCGAATTTAAAGACTTAATGACCCTTCAAGGGGTCTACGGAACCTTTTTTGTCTATACGCCGAGAGAGGAGATATTATGACCGTATCCTCATTCATTGATAATTTAAAATCTTATACCGGTGAGAACGTCTTCAATCCCTGGCGAGACTACGATTCAAAGAGCGATATCGGCCCCGATGCACCGATGATTCGCCGTAACCAGTTAATTGAATTCTTAAATCTCCGTTTAGCCCAGGCCCGATATATTCTTATTGCCGAGGCGGCCGGATACCAGGGGGGGCATTTTACGGGAATCGCATTAACCTGTGAACGGATGCTTTTAGGTCTGCATAAAAAAACGAATCCGAATCTGATTCTCGGCCATAAAGGTATTCGAACCAGTCGCCCCGACAGCCCTTATATGACCTCTGATGCACAACGAACAAGCGGAATGAACGAACCGACGGATACTTATGTATGGGGAGCTGTCGCAGACAACGGTTTAAATCCGTGCGAAGTCCTGCTTTGGAACATTTTTCCTTTTCACCCCTACAAAGAAGGCATTTTGTTCTCCAATCGGACACCGACAACTCAAGAGCTTACGATTGGCCTGACCTATACCAAAGAACTCTTGGCTCTTTGCCCTTCGTCAGTTCGTATCGGAGCTATCGGTCGCAAATCAGCGGAAACCTTGTCTTCAGCCGGTATAACGGCTACAGCCATGCGGCATCCGGCTAATGGCGGCGGCAGCCGTTTTCAACGCGAATTTACTCAATGGGTAAGTACTTGCCCGTAACAACTTCTCTTCGTAGATGTTGAAATACATAAAAAAGGTGACAAAGGATACGACTTTCCGTCGTATCCTTTGTTTTCAAATGACTCAGCTCTATTATTTTTTAAAATCACTGTATATAATAAAGACATACATTCTTAGTTATATAAGGAGGAGTTTATGCTTATAGATGATGCAGGCGGTCTTGTTTTCAGACCTCCCAGCGAAGCTCGCAGTTTTATTTTACGGGTTACTATCGGTTGTTCCCACAATGCCTGCACGTTTTGCACCATGTATAAAGACTCTCGCTTCCGTATTCGCCCCCTTGAAGAAATAGAAGGTATTATAAATCGTGCTGCAACAGCTATGCCCTATACTCGCAGAATTTTTCTTGCCGACGGCGATGCTCTCGTCTTACCGACAGAATCTTTGTTGCAAATTCTCGACAAATGCCGTACCGCATTCCCGTCTTTGACTCGTGTCGGCGCCTATGCAACTGCAGCTGATATTAACAGAAAATCGGTAGAAGAATTAAAAACGTTGAAAGAGCACGGCTTAAAAATTATTTACATAGGCATCGAAAGCGGCAGTGATAAAGTCTTATCACTCATCAACAAAGGAGTCACAGCTCATGAAACGCGCCTGGCCTGTCACAAGGTGTTAGAGGCGGGCATGAAACTTTCCGCCATGATTTTGTTAGGACTGGGAGGCCAAGAATATACAAAAGAACATGCAACTGAAACAGCATCCCTCATCTCGGATGTGAATCCGACCATGCTCAGTGCCTTAACACTCATGATTCCTCGCACGGCCCCTTTATCTATCGATGTCGGAGCCGGACGATTTACTCCCTTAACAGCCCGCGGTTTTCTCGACGAGCTGGAAGCCGTTTTACAACAAACAACAATGACTTCCCCTTGTATTTTCCGCAGCAATCATGTTTCCAATCTCTTTGCCCTCGCCGGCACGTTGCCCCAAGATAAAAGTGCTCTTTTATCCGAGCTAAGTTTATACAAACCGCAACTGGATAATACGGTACCTCTCCTCAATAATACCGGTGGTTTTTAATTGATATACTCATGAAAGGATATATTATGAAAAAAGTATTCGTTCTGTTACTTCTAATCCAAGTCATCTGTCTTACATCTTTGGCAGCTGATACGGCAACTTTTGACGGTAGTCGGAACGTACTGATTTGCCGTACGACACAAAATAATTATGCGTCTCATTACTTAAATAAAGGTATCAGGGAGCCCTTTCGGATTCCTTGGTGGAATGTTATAAACGCCGATGAAATTCTTTCTTCGTCCGACATTACGGAAGCGAATCTGGCCGAATTGGCTACTCGCTATCAGGCGGACCTCGTCATCGTTCCCTTTGTCAACCATTGGTACTTCAGACAATTTCAAGGATTCTTCCCGTATAACGACGACTGGTATACGGAATACTCTTATCGTTTCAGTCTCTATGCTTACGATAAAGAAACCGCTTCCTTCCGTTCTTACACCGTAAACGGACAAGGAAGTAAAGAAGCCGTCGACTTGAATAATCCCGATGATATACTGAGACCGGCTGTAAAAAGACTTCTCGATGAATTCCCGTACAAACGAATTCCCAGAGATCGCCCCCACTCTTCAAGTTCGATAAACAAATCTCTTTCCGTGTCTACAACAAACGGCGGAGCCAAAATCTACAAATCTCTTGACGGCGCCGTATCCATTTAATCATTTCGGCATGATTCATTCAAAGGAGCCTCTATGGTATTAAGCGGAAAAAAACGCCCCTTATTACTCATACCTGTAATTATTATCCTCTTTACACTTTGGGTTCACTATACACGTATAACCTCAAGCGTACGCATCGGTGTCAGTCTAAACCTTTCCGAAACGGCTGCCCCTGCCGAGTTACATATGGAACAGGGTATCGAGTTAGCCGCCGACATACTCAATGAAAAGGGCGGCATTAACGGTCGTCGTCTAGAAATTATGACACTGGATAATAAGGGAAATGAAAAAGGCGGTGAAATTGCGGCTGAAAACGCGGCTTTACGCCATGCCGCAGCCTTAATCGGCCCTTTAGATTCAAAACTGCTTTCTCCGACAGCTATCGTAGGCGAAAACAGAGACTTGCCCATCATTACTCCGGCACACGTCGATACAGATATGTGGACGGACACTTGTACAGGGATCCCTTACAATTACGTGTTTACCGCAGCCCTCACCTCTGCGGAAGAAGGGCGTGCCATGGCAGCCTTTACCTCTCAAAAACTACATAAATCCCGTATATTAGTCATCTACGCCGGAGATTCTCCCCGTTCTACCGCTGCCGCCGAGGCCTTCTCCGCCACTGACAATATGGAAACTTTTTCAATGGACATGCATCAACATGGTACGGCCGATTTATGCGAATATTTGCTTACCGCCTCGTATGATGCCGTCTATATGCCGCTTACAGGACGTCAAGCTGCTTCTTTTATAACGTTCTTGCGACAGGCCGGCCGTTCTCCCGTTGTCTTGGGATCTTCTCTATGGAGTTACGACGGTTTGGAACAGTATCTGCCGCCTACTTATTTACAAAGTCTTTTTTATACGGAAGCATACGGAAATGACCCGACATATGAAGCAGGCGAAGAGTTTGCCGAGCGCTATTACGCGAAGTACGGAATTTCTGCCGACTCATACGCCGCTTCAGGATTTGATGCTGTTATGTTGATCGCCGAAGCGGTTAAGCTTTCCGGTTCGACTGCCCCGGAAAATGTACATAAAGCCTTATCCTCCATTTCCGACTATGCCGGTGCCGCGGGACCGACAACCGTACAAGGACGTCATATAACTCATCCCGCCTTTATTTTTACCTTCTGGCAGGGCAGTCCTGCTTTATTGGATACGCAGTCGCCTTATAAACAATAAGGGGTATACTCTTTAAGTGCCTCTCGCCACCTACGCCACTCGGGCATCATTCGACTTAAATACGCATAAAATCGTACCGAGTGATTGGGCTCCAAAAAATGACATAATTCATGTAAAACAACTTGATCCGTACAGGACAATGGTGCTATAACCAAATAGGTATTTAAAGTAATCAAACTTTTAGTCGGTATGCAAGATCCCCAACGAGAGCGCATGCGACGCAACTTCATCTGCGGATAGGGAACACCGTACGGAGCCGCCACAGGATACAAGCGTGCTAACACCTGTGGAAAAACGTGTTCCGCCGTTTCCTTTAACAAATTTCGGTAAAGGTTGACTCGTTCATCTCGATTATCTTTTTCGTAAACGTACAGATATACTCCGTTTTCCGTTATACACGCATGATGACGACGAGTGGCGGGCTCAATGAACAACGGCATTTCCTTACCGAAAATATGCACACTCGTACCGTCTGCCAGAGTGAGCCCCCGCATAGATGCCTTTTCAATAAATAAGCGACGCTCTTGCAAAAACCGTTCTACTTCTTTTTTAGATACGAAGGGCGGCGATGATACATATAAACTTCCGTCCGGTCTGACGCGAAGATTTAAGGTTTTGATGGGTTTACGTCGCCATTCATATTCGTATACATTTTCACCGATGCGTAGAGTATCTGTTGTTTTCATGATAATTCTCCGTTCACCTCTTTAATATATTCACTATAAGAAGGGATTTTATGTTGGAATTTACGGCCATTGATTTTGAAACGGCCAACCGTTACGCCGACAGTGCCTGCTCACTGGCAGCCGTAAGTATAGCCGGTCAGTCAGTGATGCATGAGGGATATACATTAATTAAGCCGCCGTTTAACCGCTTTGACGAGGACAATATTCGAATTCACGGAATTACTCCGCAAATGGTATCTGCCAAGCCGACCTTTGACGCTTTATGGCCGGATATACGTAAACGTCTGAATAAACGAATTCTTATTGCCCACTACGCGGTCTTCGATACACGCGTATTGCGCAGCTTGATTAAGCGCTACAATCTACCGGGACTGAATGCCTCTTACGCTTGTACCGTTGAAATTTCACGTAAGGTTTGGCCCGATCTGCCCAATCACAAACTGGATACGGTTGCTGGCCATTTGGGCTTTACTTTCCGTCACCACCAAGCTTTAGACGATGCCCGTGCTTGTGCCCGAATCGTTTGTGCCGCAGCCGAACGTACCGGGGCCTCATCCGTCGAGGATTTACTGACTCGCACGGGACTGAAATTAAAGCATTTCTAGTACATTACTATATCATCTTAAGGAGGTTATTTACCATGAACATTGTCTTACTTGAATCCCTGGGAGTTACTTCCCAAACGCTACAATCTTATTCCAAAGAATTGGAAAATCTCGGCCATACCTTCACCGCTTATGAACGGACAGATGATACGGCGACATTAATTAAAGAAAGTGCCGACGCGGATATTCTAATGATAGCCAACATGCCTTTATCCGGAGAAGTCATTCGTGCCTGCAAACACTTGAAATATATTAATATAGCATTTACAGGAGTCGATCATGTAGACCTTAAAGCGGCTGAAGAAATGGGTGTTAAAGTCAGCAATGCTTCGGGATACTCAACGGTGGCCGTTGCAGAACTTACCTTAGCCATGATGCTCGACTTACTCCGCAACGTACCGCAAATCGATGCCGCTTGCCGCCGGGGACAAACGAAGGCCGGCCTGATCGGGGGCGAATTGGAAGGAAAAACAGTAGCCATCTTCGGCACTGGAGCTATCGGCACCAAAGTCGCTCAATTGGTACACGCATTCGGAGCCCGCGTTATTGCTTATAACGGATTTTCCTCTAAACCCGATACGGAGCTCATTACATATTTACCTTTAAAAGAACTCATGCAGGAAGCCGATATCGTCTCTCTCCACTGCCCCGTAACGGACCAGTCGCGGGGAATCATTAATAAAGAAAGTCTGTCCTATATGAAACCTACAGCATACCTTATTAACGAAGCTCGCGGTCCGGTTGTGAATTCACAGGATTTGGCAGACGCGCTTAATAACGGCTCTATTGCCGGTGCCGCTATCGATGTCTTCGAAACGGAACCTCCCATTGATGTCAACCACCCCCTGCTTCATGCAAAAAATACTATTGTAACTCCTCATGCCGCTTTCGCTACCCATGAATCAATGAATAAACGAGCTCACATCGTATTTGAAAATATTCACACCTTCTTGGCAGGAAAACAGCAAAACATTATCCTCTAAAAGCTGAATGAAAACGGACCGCATAGCGGTCCGTTTTTTATATAAATTACTCTTTTTCTTTCAATCTCGTAAAAACCGTCTGCCTACTCAAATGCAGAATTTTAGCCACCTGACTTTGCGTATATCCTTGTGCCCTCAAATCATGAATGAGCGATTGTTGGAATAAGTGCTGAAGTTTTTTCATATCTAAATCGGGGAGCCCTTCTCCGTTTATGTCAATTGCTTCTTCAGGTGTATCAAATAAGTAGCCGTAGTCCCCCTTGTCTTCTTCCCCTAAAACATGATAACGCAATGCCACACTGTACAGTTCACGGATATTTCCCCACCAACGATGTCTTTGCAACGCCTTTTTTAGGGCTTGCGGAATACACTCCTCACTATACGGTTGTCTCGATATCTGCTCCATAAACGAAGCAAACAGATACGTTATATCGGACGGCCTGTCATCCAACGTCGGTAAATTCAACGTCAGTGTATTGAGACGAAAAAATAAGTCATTTCTGAATCTCTCCTGTGATACCTCTTTGACAACATCCTGATTGGCCGCCGAAATAATGCGTATGTCCAGAGGAATGACGAAGTCGGAACCTATTCTCATGACTTCTTTCGTTTCCAGAACTCGTAACAGTTTAGACTGTATATTAGCGGACATACTGTTTATTTCATCGAGAAAAATAGTCCCTGTATGAGCTAATTCGAAAAGTCCCGCCTTTCCTTCTTTTCTGGCCCCTGTAAAAGCGCCGCCGACATAACCGAAGAGCTCACTTTCCAACAAGTCCGACGGCAAGGCCGCACAGTTTACGGCCACAAAAGGGCCCTTATGACGTATACTGTAATTATGAATACTCTGGGCAAAGAGTTCTTTCCCCGTTCCGCTTTGTCCTTGAATCAATACGGGCGCTTCATAAGTTGCCATCACCTTAGCCGTCTCTATGACACTTTTCATCTTTTCGTCACAGGTCTTAATATCTTCAAAATGATGGGCTGCCACCAAGCCCGTACGAGACAACTTATAGCGAATATTTTTTTCTAAATGTTGAAGTTCCGTTACGTCTCGAATATTTAAGATATAGCGTGTGTCATTGTCAACTTTAAAGATCGTTGCCGTCAAAACCAGAGTGTAAGAACGAATTGTGATGACCTTTTCTTTATCACACAGTGCACGAGGTTCTATATTTAATGCTGACGGAAAAGCCGAGGCTATATTCTTTCCCTGATCAACGTAATGTAAATATTTCTTAGCCGCTTTGTTGACATGATATATATTTCCTTCTTCATCGCAAACAACAATCCCGTCATGATAGTTTTCCAAGACGGCGCTCATCGTAGCCCCCCAACTTTGCCCCTGTCGCTTAAAATCAACGAGTTCACACGCATACTGGTAAACTGATAAAATAGCCGACTCACTGGGGCGAATCGTCATAATCGGCATCGGTGTGTTAGCAATTTGCGGCAACAGAGTACAGCCGACAATAACCGTATTTTGTGTTACGGGAATGCGATTCACAATAGTACGCAATTCCTGGTATGTCGTTTCTATCGCATAAGCAGCATGTATTTTTAACTTCTGCTCAAGTTCCGCTGGACAGGCGGCAGCATTAAACATAAAGTTTTTGCTCAATAAAAGGTGTATAGTATCATAGTCTTTTACCTGTTGCAATGTATACAACGTGTCACTGGTCGAACTGTAAAGACATAAGACGGGAATCTCTTTAACGGCGGCACTTAAAATCTGATAAGACCCGCTGTTGGTAATAATGACCTGTGCTCCTTGGGCAATAAGTTGTTCAGCCTGTTCGACCACCCTTTCCAACTCAATAATTGCAATTTCCGTATCAATCTGTTTTTTCTCTTCTTCCGGTCTATAAATCCAAAGAATAGATTCTACTTCTTTTTTCAGTAATTCATCGGCAAGTAAAAATACGATCTTTCCCATAAGCATAGCCTCCTCTTCTTTAGAATACACCGACATGTAAAGTCATGTCTATTTTTTTTACATTTTTTTATGTCTTTAATATCTTTAAAATCTACCTTTCGCATAAATCCGCCTTTTTATATGTTGGCACGATAATTTCATTCATAAGTTTAAGAATGAAAGACGTAAAAACGTCATATTTTATTAAACCAGGAGGTTGTACGATGAAAAAACTGTTAACAGGTGACGAAGCCGTCGCCAGAGGCCTCTACGAGGCCGGCGTCCTCTTTGCCTCGGCCTATCCGGGCACTCCCAGTACGGAAATATTGGAAAACGTATCGACGTATGATGAAATTTACTCCGAATGGGCTCCTAATGAAAAAGTAGCCATGGAAGCTGCTATCGGTGCATCAATGGCCGGCGTACGTTCTTTTGCCGCTATGAAAAGGGTAGGCGTAAACGTAGCTGCCGATCCCCTCTTTACCTTCTCGTATTTAGCCGTAAACGGCGGATTTGCCTTCGTTTCCGCAGACGATCCGGGTATGCACTCATCCCAGAACGAACAGGATAACCGAAACTACGCGAAATTCATGAAAATCGCCATGCTTGAACCTTCGGACTCTCAAGAATGTCTCGACATGACCAAAGACGCATATCGTCTCAGTGAAGAATTTGAAGTGCCTGTCATGATTCGTATGACGACACGTGTCTGTCATTCCAAGAGCCTTGTTACTGAAGGCAATCGTGTAGAGGTTGCCCCTGTCCTGTACGAAAAGCATCCTGAACGAAATGATGCTATTCCGGCCGTTTCCAAAGTACGCCGACATATCGTCGAAGCTCGCGAAGAAAAATTAAAAGCTTATAGCAACGACTGTCCTTGGAACTACGAAGAAATGCATGATACGAAAATCGGTATTGTTGCATCCGGTGCCGCTTACATGTATGCCAAAGACGTGTTCGGCGACAAAGCATCCTACTTTAAGGTCGGGTTATCCTATCCCATGCCGGTTGAGAAAATTCGTGCATTCCGCGAAAAGGTAGACGAATTATATGTCATCGAAGAGTTGGATCCGTATATGGAAGAGATTCTTCGCACGGCCGGTATCGACTGCCACGGCAAAGACGTCATTCCCAAGATTGATGAATTAAACCCCAATATCATTGCCGAAGCCATTCTTGGGACAACCCGGGAATTCAACGATGTACCTCAAGACTTATTGGTTCCCAGACCTCCTACATTCTGTGCCGGCTGTCCGCACAGAGGCTTCTTCTATGCCCTCAGCAAGCGTAAAGATACGGTTATGATCGGCGATATCGGTTGCTATGCTCTCGGTGGTGCCGATCCGTTAAATGCCATCGATCTGGCAGTCTGTATGGGTGCCGCTTTCTCCTTAGGGCACGGCATGTCTCATGCTTTCGAAAAAAGCAACCAACCGAAACGCGTCGTCAGCATCATGGGCGATTCTACTTTCTTCCATACGGGGATTAACTCTCTCATAGAGGTGGCCTACAATGGGTCTCCGACAATTAATGTCATCCTCGACAACCGTATTACGGGTATGACCGGTCATCAGGAAAACCCCGGTACAGGCTATAATATCAAGGGCGATACAACCTCGTTTATCGACATCGAAGCCGTAGTCCGTGCCTTGGGCTTGAAAAATATTCGCATCGTCAATCCCTTGGACTTAAAAGCCATGAACGAAGCTCTGGACTGGGCTTACGCTATTACGGATGAACCGTCCGTAATCATCACCAAATGGCCTTGTGTTTTGAAGAAATTCTCTAAAGAAGATAAAGAACAATTTGATTTAAATATGACACCCTTTGTCGTTGACCAGGACAAGTGCATCGGTTGCAAAAAATGTCTCTCTACCGGTTGCCCGGCATTGCGTTTTGACGACGAAAGCAGAAAATCGAATATTTCCGTAGACTGTGTCGGTTGCGGCGTTTGTGCCCAGGTCTGCCCGGTCAACGCCATTTCCCGGAAGGAGGCTCGTTAATATGAGCGAAATCAAAAACGTGCTCTTTGTCGGCGTCGGCGGACAAGGTGCAATTCTTGCCAGCAAAATTCTCACTATCGGTTTAATAGAAAGCGGTTATGATGTAAAAATGTCGGAAGTACACGGCATGAGCCAACGCGGCGGTTCCGTAAGTACTCAAGTACGCTTCGGTCCGAAGGTCTACTCTCCCATTATCGGTCCTGGAACAGCGGACTTACTCGTTTCTTTTGAAGAAATGGAAGCGGCCCGTTACCTGAAGTTCTTAAAACCCGAAGGCAAGGTTGTTGTCAATACGCTCCAGATCCCGTCTATGCCCGTCTTATCGGGAAAAAGAAAATATCCGCAAACCGTCTTGGAAGAATTAAAAGCGCGGACTACCGTGTTACCCTTAAATGCCACACAGATTGCTACGGATATCGGCAACCCCAAAAGTGCCAACGTCGTTCTTCTCGGAGCCTTAATCAAAGCATTGGATCTAACGGATATTGATTGGAAATCTATTATCAGTCGTACAGTGAAGCCTAAATTCGTTGATATAAACTTAAAAGCATTCGATGCAGGTATGGCTGCCGTATAACAATTTTACTCCTCTTACGGGTCGGGGGAGGCCCGTAAGAGAGAGTTTTCAGGAGGGTATTATGTCTTTCATTGAAAAGCTTCCTATCATCAACCGTTTCACAGGCCCGTCTCAAGAAGAGCTGGCTAAAGAAGCGGGTATGACCCTTTCCGAATGGAAGGCCGCAACAAAGCTCGGCGGTATTGACATTGGGTGGATTATTATGGACATCGGCATGGCAATCGGCGCCGGCATTGTTTTTCTTCCCGTTCAGGTCGGTTTATCCGGCTTGTGGATTTATATTCTTGCCGCACTCATCGGCTATCCTATTATGTATCAACACCAGAAACTCTTCTTAAATATTCTGGCCGATGCGCCGAAGTGTGAAGACTTTGCAGGCATTATTTCGGGATACCTGGGCAAGAACTGGGGGTTCGCCTTAGGTGCTATTTATTTTATCTTTACGACGATCCTCATCTTTCTCTATTCAACCGCACTGACCAATGACAGCGCTTCTTTCCTCGTAACCTTCGGGGTCACGGAAACATCCATGGCTGATAACATCTTCTACGGATTGGGCATAATTTGCGTTCTCGTAGCCGTTGCTTCTCAAGGTGAAAAGCTGTTATTTAAAGTCGCATCAGGCATGGTTCTTACGAAGGTCTTCGTCATTGCCGCCATGGGTGTGTTAATGGTTCAATACTGGAACGTCGCCAACATCGCTCCTGTGCATAATATCGGGTACATAATTAAGCAATTCATCATTATTTTACCCTTTGCCGCATTGTCTATTGAATTCTTCGCCAATCTCAGCCCTACGGTTATCTACTACCGCAATCATGCCGAAAATAAAACAGTAGCCCACTATAAGGCATTACGTACATACAATTACGCTTACATCATCTTGTTGGTAGTCGTAATTTTCTACACCGTATCCTTTAACTTGGCAATCTCTCAAGAACAGGCCATTCAGGCATATCATGCCAACATTTCCTCCTTGGCTATGGCGGCAAAAGATATTGACGGCTCGTTAGTAAAAGTCTTCAGTCTCTTGCTTAATATTTTTGCCATTGTAACGGCCTATTTTGCTATGTTCCTTAGTTTCCGCGACTCTTGTTGCGGCATTGCCGTTAACATATTGGAACGGCTTATTCCGACGGATAAAATCAACCGCACAATCATTAAATACGGCACCAGTATTTTCTGTATAGTCCTTTGTTGGGCCGTCATCGTTTTTAATGCCCCGGTACTCAGCTTTGCTTCTCTGTTAAGCCCTATGATCGGAATTATCGCTTGTTTCTTACCCCTTTGTCTTGTATATAAACTTGACGTTTTTAAGAAATACCGCACGTTCCAGGTCGTACCCATAGCCTTACTCGGTTTCTTCTTACTTATTTCACCGTTTATCTCCCTTTCATAGGGACGGTTAACATGATATTCTCTTCATAAAGGAGTGATTTCATTGGCATCTAAAGAAATGTATCAATGGGGGGCTCAGAGCTCCGTAATTCGCGCCCTCTTTACATATGGCCGTGAACAAGCCGCAAAAATAGGTGACGAAAACGTATTCGACTTCAGTATCGGTAACCCTACCGTGCCGGCTCCGGAATGTATCAAAGACGCCGTTACGGAAATCATGGAAACCCGCACAGCCGTTGCTGTTCACGGGTATACGGCAGCAGCCGGCGACCCTGTCGTCCGCAAAGGATTAGCCGATTATATGAATAAAACCTTCAATGCCGGCGTCGAAGCAGGTAACTTCTACATGACTTGCGGTGCTGCCGCTTCCTTGACTATTACGTTAAAGGCCCTTGTAGAATCTCCGGACGATGAAATCGTCGTCATTGCTCCGTATTTCCCGGAATACACAGCTTTTATTAAAAATTCGGGAGCTGAAAAAGTCGTAGTACCGCCCGATATGGAAAGCTTCCAGATTCCCTTCGATGCTTTGGAACAGGCGATTACATCGAAAACACGAGCTCTGATTATCAATTCTCCGAACAACCCTTCCGGCGTCGTATATTCTGAAGATACGTATAAGAAATTAGCCGCTCTCTTGGAAAAGAAGTCCGGCGAAATCGGACACCCCATCTATTTAATTGCCGACGAACCGTATCGCGAAATTATTTATGACGGCCTGACCGTCCCTTATGTTCCTCACTACTATAAGGATACGATTATCTGCTATTCGTACAGTAAATCCCTGTCCTTACCGGGCGAACGCATCGGCTACATCCTCGTCCCTCCTTCGGCTACGGACAGTAAGGAAATTTATACGGCTGTCTGCGGTGCAGGCCGCATCATGGGCTTCGTATGCGCTCCCCATCTCTTCCAAGACGTAGTCTTAAAATGCCTTGGACAAACGTCGGACATTTCCGTCTATGACGCTAACAGAAAATTGCTTTACAACGGTCTTAAAGAATTGGGCTATGAATGTGTATATCCGAGCGGGGCCTTTTACTTATTCGTCAAATCTCCCGAAGCGGATGCTAATGCCTTCTCCGAAAAAGCAAAGGCGCTTAACCTGCTCATTGTACCGGCTGACAGCTTCGGATGCCCCGGCTATGTCCGTATTTCCTATTGCGTACAGCCCGATATGATTCGCCGTTCTCTCCCGGCATTCGCCGAATTGATGAAGTCCTATCGTTAAATCTCATTCTTCGCTTACCTACTATAGAAAAGAAGGTGCTTCATGGATTTTCTCAACGAATACCGAAAAAAGTTAATTACTGCCGAAGAGGCTGCAAAAATTGTAAAAAGCGGTGATTGGATCGACTACAGTCAATGTTGTTCTTTCCCGACCGACTTGGATAAGGCTCTGGCGGCTCGTAAAGATGAACTGACGGACGTTAAGGTCCGTAACGCCATTTCCGCCCTCCCGATTGCTGTCGTAGAAGAAGACCCGGACCAGACGGCTTTTACGTATAACCTCTGGCACTGTTCCGGTTTAGATCGAACTTATCTCGACAAGGGTATGGCTTACCATGAACCCATGCTCTTCCGCCACTGCGGTTCCTATTATGAACAGGGCATCGCTCCCGTCGATGTAGCCATGCTTACCGTCTCCCCGATGGATAGGCACGGTAATTTCAGCTTCGGCCTCACGAACTGTTGCCAACAGGAAATGTTAGATGCGGCTCGCAAGATTATCGTCATTCCGAATAAGCACATGCCCGTTATCTCGGGCCTGGCTAATGACCATATCCACGTTAGCGATGTAGACTACATTGTCGAATCGGACACGCCGTTGCCGACTATGCCTAATCGCAATCCCGGAGACATTGACATTAAAATTGCCGAACACATCTTTCCGTATTTACGCGACGGCATGACACTTCAACTCGGTATTGGCGGTATGCCTAACGCCTTGGGCTCACTTATTGCCCAATCCGATTTGAAAGACTTGGGCATGCACACTGAATTGATGAGTGACGGGTACTTGGAGCTGTACAAGGCCGGGAAAATCACGAACAAAAAGAAAACCCTCCATCGCGGCAAAGGTGTTTTCTCCATTTGCATGGGTTCGGAAGAGTTATACGACTTTCTTCACCAAAACGAGTCAATACTCTCGGCCCCTATGTCATATGTAAATAATCCGACGGTCATGGCAGAACTGGATAATTTTATTTCCATTAACAGCTGTATCTCCATGGACTTGTACGGACAAATTTGTTCCGAATCATCGGGCACACGACAAATCAGCGGTACCGGAGGACAACTCGACTTTGTAACCGGAGCCTATAGCGCTGCTCACGGCAAGGCATTCCTCGCCATGCCGTCCATGTATGTCGAAAAAAAAGGTATCCGCCACTCCAATATATTTCCGCATTTTACGAGAGGCGACATTATTACGACTCCGCGCACGCAAGCTCCGTACATGGTTACGGAATACGGCATAGCCAGACTCGTCGGCTTACCTACCTGGGAGCGCGCCGAAAAAATAATCGGTTTGGCTCACCCCGACTTCCGCGAAGAGTTGATTCAAGCCGCTGAAAAGCAACAAATTTGGCGCAAAAGCAACAAACGATAATACAAAACGTCCTGTCAAATCAAATATTGACAGGACGTTTTTATATTTTTATTACTTGCTTTCAAAGAAGGCTTTATAGGCAAGATACGCACAGTACGCATCAGTTTTGGCAACCAATTCAAGCGGTGCGTGCATACTGAGCATGGCTACGCCGCAATCAACGACCTCGCACCCCCAGTCGGCCATAATATAGGCAATCGTACCGCCGCCCCCCTGGTCTACCTTACCGAGTTCCCCGGTTTGCCACGGAACACCGTTTGCATTGAAAATTCGGCGCACCTGTGCCAAAAACTCGGCATTCGCATCATTACTGCCGGCTTTACCGCGAGCTCCCGTATATTTACATAAGCAAATACCGTAACCCAAGCGTGCCGAATTATTTTCTTCGTAAGCTCCGGGAAACACGGGATCAAAAGCCGCGCACACATCGGCTGACAAGACCTTGCTATGGCGCAACATACGGCGAACAAATAATTCTTCCTTTTTCCCTTGTAAAGCCAATAGTTCCGCTACAAAATCCTGGAAATACGATGCTTGAACACCGGTATTTCCTACTGACCCGATTTCTTCCTTATCCGCAAAAAGAGCAATTTGGGTAAATTCTCCTGCCGTTGCATCTAAAATCCCCGCCAAATTGGCATATGAGCACACCCGATCGTCGTGTCCGTGTGCCATAATCATGGAGCGATCCAGTCCCACGTCACGGCTCTTTTGGGCCGGAACAATTTCCAGTTCCGCACTGGCAAAATCCTCTTCCTCAATGCCGTATTTATCTTTAAGAATCTGCAGTATTGCCGGTTTAACTTCCTCTTCTTCCCCGCAAAGCCCGACAACCGGCATGAGCATTTCACCTTCAATCGCTTCACTTAACTTTTTTGCCGCCTGGTCTTTTCCCAAATGCGGTAATAAATCATTAATGAAAAATACGGGATCATCCGGATTATCACCGATGGAGACTTCCGTCTTACGACCGTCCGTATTATATACAACTCCGATTAAACTTAAAGGCCGGCATACCCACTGGTATTTTAAAACCCCGCCATAATAATGGGTCTTAAAATAAACGATTTTATTTTTTTCGACAACCGGCATTACCTTTAAATCCAATCGCGGGCAATCTATATGTGAGCCGACGATCCTGGCTCCGTCTTCCAAGGGTCGTCTTCCAATGACTGCCAAAATAACGGACTTGTCCTTTTGATTCCAGTAAACCTTATCTCCCGCTTGCAAACTCGTATATGAGTCTATAGAACGAAATCCCGCACTCTCGGCCTGTCCGAGAATTTCTTTAGCTGCCAAGCGTTCCGTCCGTGCCGTATCAAGAAACTGACGATAATTTTTACAATATTCATCAACCTTTCTCCGTTCCTGCACATCAAATCTGGCCCATACGCTATGTTCTCTATCAAAAGTCTGCATTCTCTTCCTCCTACTTCATAAGCTTCTTATACAGTTCACTCCGACCGCAAGCGCTCATAACCCGTATCGGAATCTTCTTTATTATAATACATCATACTGAAATAAACAGGGCTGTTCGTTCATATTTTTAATAATTTCTTCCGGTCTTCCTTGAAAAGCACGGAATTTCATGCGGTTGAGTAATTCTTCTTGACTATGTCGTTCCGAATCGGCATAGAAGGCCCTGAAAAGTTTCATTAAAAAAGAAGGATTTTTTTACTCTACGCCGAATTATAACAATAACGTATTTCTTAGGAGGCGATTAATGTATGAAAGAATATGCAAGCGATAAAATTCGTAACGTAGCTGTACTTTCACATGACGGAGCCGGCAAAACGGCCGTTGTAGAATCATTACTCCTTGCCGGCGGCGCCGTATCGGCCGTAGGGACAGGCAAAGATAATAAGCACATTATGGACTTCGAACCTGAAGAAATTAAGCGGAATGTAACTATTCAACTCGGCATCGCTCCGTGTGAATGGGATGGATATAAGCTCAATTTCCTCGACACGCCCGGCTACTCCGAGTTTTGCGGAGAAGTGCGTGCCGCCTTACGGGCCTGTGACGGCATTTTACTTGTCGTATCGGCTGAAGAAGGCATTGAAATGGATACTGAACGTGCGTGGGACTATGGCGTAGAATTACAACTTCCGCGTATGATTTATGTTAATAAAATGGATACGGAACATGCCGACTTCTTCGGAACGTTGGAAAAAATGCGTTCCCTTTTCGGCAAATCCATTATGCCCTTACAAATACCTATAGGTGAAGGACATGATTTTCGCGGCATTATCGACGTTTGCAAAATGATGGCTTGGGAATGGACCGGTGCAGAGGTCAAGGAAATCAAAGTACCTCCTCAATATATGGCAAAGGCACGCGAAGTTCGTGAAATGTGCATGGAAGCGGCGGCTGAAGGTGACGACACTTTACTGGAAAAATATTTGAACGGCGAAGAACTGACCCTGGAGGAACTACGTTTCGGCTTACGTCAAGGCATGCTCACCGGACGCGTTTGCCCTGTTATGTGCGGCAGCGCCACAACCCACATGGGTACTACGGAACTGCTGAATCGTCTGGTTCGCTATATGCCCGACGCTTCCCAAAAAGTAATTATGGGCACTAACACGGCGGATAATGAACCGGTCATGGTTTATCCTAATAAGCCCTTTACCGGCTTTATTTTTAAAACGTCCATCGATCCGTTCTCCGGAAAATTAAGCTATATTCGAATTTTTTCGGGCGAATTAAAAGAAGGCGACCGCATTGTCAATATAAATCAGCAAAAAGAGGAAAAAATCGGCAAAGTCTTTACTCTGGTAGGAAAGGAACAGATTCCTGTAGATAAGGCTACGGCCGGTGATATTGTCGTCTTGCCGAAGCTGGGCGATGCCAAAACAGGTGACACACTGGCAACCTCGGTCTTCCCCATTGTGTACGAACCCGTTCGCTTCCCCACACCTCTTCACACGATAGCCTTGGTTCCTGCAAAAAAAGGCGAAGAAGAAAAACTGACAGCTGCTCTCCTGCGCATCAGCGAAGAGGATCCTACCTGCCGTATGGAAAAGGACCCTGAAGGGCATCAGGTTATCTTACATTGTATGGGTGACGTTCATTTGGAACACATTCTTACAAAAATAGAGCGAAAATACGGAATCAAAGCTCTGCAAGAAAAGCTGTACATTCCTTACAGAGAAACAATTCGCGGCTCCGTAACGGCTGAAGGGAAACATAAAAAGCAAAGTGGCGGCCATGGCCAATTCGGACATGTGTTTTTACAAATTGAGCCGTCCGACAACGGTGAATCTTTTGAGTTCGTCGATGCCGTATTCGGCGGTGCTGTACCGCGGCAATATATTCCGGCCGTTGAAAAGGGTGTACGCGAGACCTTGGACAAAGGGTTATTAGCCGGTTATCCTATGATTAACATCAAAGTAACCTTAAAGGACGGGTCTTACCATCCTGTCGATTCTTCCGAAATGGCCTTCAAAACAGCTGCCGCTCTGGCCTTGAAAAAGGGTGTGCCTGATGCAAAGCCCGTCATTCTTGAACCGATATACAATGTAGACGTCGTCATACCCGAAGAATTTATGGGCGATGTCATGGGTGACTTCAGTAGTCGTCGAGGGCGAATCCTCGGTATGGAACATCATCGCAATCGTAGCGGCATCATAGTCGTCAAGGCTCAGGTCCCCTTAGCCGAAATGACCGGTTACGTTACAACCTTGCGTTCCATGACTCAAGGCAAGGGCACGTTCAACATGGAATTTTATGCTTACGAAGAAGCTCCTCAAAAAGTAATCGATTCGGTCATTGCCGAAAAGGCCGCTCAAAAACAGGAATAGAATATGAGCACCTCTGCCATTGCATAAGCGGCGGGGGTGCTATTCTTTTTTCGTATATCGCTTAACCGATTATTGCATTGTTTACCTTGTTCTTTTTATCACAAGGAACTATAATTAAGAATAAGAGTACGTATGAACAACTATAATAACAACTTATATGAAGGGTTTGGTGATTACAATGTCTCAATGGACAGATATGTACAAAGAAAAGACTGTCAGTGCCGCAGAGGCCGTTAAAATTGTAAAAGACCACGATTGGGTCGACTACGGTATGGCTACGTCACAACCGATTGTGCTCGATAAGGCCCTGGCAGCCCGTAAGGATGAATTAAAGGATATTAAAGTCCGTATGGCCTTTTCGCTCTCTCCGCGGCATATTATAGATGAAGACCCGGAACGAAAAACATTTACGGCCATGAACTGGCATATGAGCGGATACGATCGCAAACTTTGTTCGCAGGGACTCAGCAACTTCATTCCCATGATGTACCGTAACAAACCGTCTATTTATAGAGATATTCTGGATGTGGACGTAGCGATGATTACGGTGAGCCCCATGGATAAACACGGCTTCTTCACCTTCGGACCTACGGTTTCCGCAACGGCTGAAATTTGTAAAAAGGCGAAAAAAGTAATCCTGGAAGTTAACGAAGCGGCACCTCGCGTTCTCGGCGGCTCCGACGAATGCATTCATATTTCCGATGTCGACCTAGTCGTCGAAGCCGGTTCTATCCCCATGCCTATCATTCCTTTCAAAGACGGCAACGACACGGATAAGACGATTGCCAAAATGATTTTGAAAGAAATTCCTGACGGAGCTACTTTACAGTTAGGCGTTGGCGGTCTTCCCAACGCGGTAGGCGCCATGATCGCCGATTCCGACTTAAAAGACTTGGGTATGCACACGGAAATGCTCGTCGACGCGTTCTTACTCATGTATAAAAAAGGCCGTCTGACCAACCGTTGCAAGAGCCTTGACCGGAATAAAGCCGTTTGGTCTTTTGCTGCAGGCAGCGAAGAATTGTATGAATGGTTGGATGATAATCCCTATTTAGCGGCTTACCCCGTTTCCTATGTCAATGACCCTTGCGTAGTAGCTCAGCTGGATAACTTTATCTCCATCAATAACTGTCTCGAAGTAGACTTGTTCGGCCAGGTTTCTTCCGAATCATCAGGAACAAAGCACATCAGCGGAAGTGGCGGGCAGCTTGATTTTGCCGACGGTGCTTATCGCTCCAAAGGCGGAAAAAGCATCATTGCCTTCCATGCCACCTTCACGGACAAGTCGGGAAAAATGCAATCCCGAATTCGTCCCACCTTACTTCCCGGTACAATCACGACCGTACCTCGATCCCAGACCCATTATGTAGCAACGGAATACGGCATTGCCAACCTGATGGGCGCCTCCACATGGGAACGTGCGGAAAAACTTATTAACTTGGCACATCCCGATTTCCGCGAAGACTTGATTAAAGAAGCGGAGGCTTTCAAAATTTGGCGATACAGCAATAAACGGTAACCTTCTCCCTTTCCACACCTCTTTCCTTGTGTTCGCCTTCCGAATGTGATAGAATATAAAAGCTTGATTGGGTCAAGCATCTTTCTTGCCCTTTTTTTCAAAAAAGGGCCATATGTCCAGAAGAGGAGGTGATTTCGTGAAAAAGTACGAAGTCATGTTTATCGCAAAACCGCTCGAAGAAGCTGAAGTTACTCCTATCGTAGAGTTTATCAGCAATCTTCTCACAAAAAACGGTGCAAAGATTGAAAAAGTCGATCTCTGGGGCAAACGCCACTTGGCATATCCCGTCAAAAAACAAAACGACGGTTACTATGTCTTGATCAACTTTGAAATTGAACCGGATGCGATTTTCGAAATTGACCGTGTCATTAAAATCCGTGAAGAAATCTTGAGACATTTGATCGTTAAGATCGGCGAATAACCGGAGGCGCAAAGGATATGAATTCAGTACAATTATTGGGAAACTTAGCTCGTGACCCGGAAATCCGTTTTACCAAGACAGGTAAAGCAGTCGCAATGTTTACCGTAGCCTGCACACGCACGTACATTCCTGCAGGAAGTACGGAACAACGCGAATTAACTGATTTTATTCCTTGTGTCGCATGGGGTAATTTGGCAGAAAGTTGTGGTAACAATTTGGCCAAAGGCAAGCGTGTATTCGTAGAAGGTCGTATCTCCGTTCGCTCGTACGAAGGAGCAGACGGCCAGAAACGCTATCGCACGGAAGTCGTCGCCGATTTTGTAGCACAGCCGATGGGTTCCGATTCGTCCCAGAGCATGGGCGCTCCTGTAAGTAAACCCGCATCATCCGATACCGGTTTTGACGGTTTAGGTAGCGAGTCGGACGAAGAAATCCCGTTCTAGAGTCAAATACATCCCTTCAAATCCAATAGAGGGAGGAATTATATAATGAGAAGAGATCGTTCGAGAAGACCCAGAAGAAAAGTTTGCAACTTCTGCGTAGATCATATCGAAGAAATCGATTACAAAGATACGGCTAAACTCCGTCGTTTCACGACGGAACGAGGAAAAATTCTTCCTCGCCGTGTATCCGGTGTTTGCGCTAAACATCAGCGTAAACTCACAGTAGCTATTAAACGTGCACGTGCGATTGCATTGTTGCCGTACACAGCTGAATAATAACGAACAAAAGGCTGAAACTGCATGCAGTTTCAGCCTTTTCATTTTTCAAAACTTATTGTCTGTCGGCAACGATACACCAGCCTTCAAGCCGCTTCCGGTTAATAATAAAACCGCCCCTTTACAGGAGCGGTCAAATACGTTATCCGTGGAATAATTCTTTGGGAACGACAATAGGACTAAACCCTGTCTGAACGGCCTTTCTAGGCACATAAACACTTAGAAACGAAGGGCAGACTTCCAGTTCAAGCGGAAAATCCGGTCCCTTATCCCCGTCCATATTAGTCGACAGTTTCTCATCGTCTACAATGGAAATACGTGCTTTTTTTATCTGTGTCAGCGTCATATACTCCGAGTTTATGGGTAACCCCGCCAGGACTTCCGGGATAACCTTTAATACATCCAGGTAATTAAATTCCTTAAACACAGCCAGCCAAATCGTACCGTCATCGACCTTGGCCTTAGGCGCTATGTTGTTAAAACTGCCGACAGAACTGGTGAGCATTGCCACGATAAGCGGCGATCTGCGGACTTCCGTTCCCTCGTCCGACTCAATCTTAAAAAGTGATGTTCTGCGTGATTGCAAGGCCTTAAGACCTGTAAGGAAGTACGCCATCGGGCCGAGACGCGTCTTTTGTTCAATAGATACGCTTCCCACCGCTTCGGGCATTACACCTGCCGCAACAGTATTGACAAAGTAACGATCATTAACTCGACCTATATCCACTTTTACCAACTTGCAATCCCGTAACATGTCGATAGCATCTTCCGGCTGCAAGGGAATATTTAAAGCCCGTGCCAAATCATTCACTGTTCCCAAGGGTACAAAGCCGAACTTGATTTCTTTTCCGGCCTGAGCCAAGCCGTTTACGGTTTCATTTAAAGTCCCGTCTCCACCCATGGAAAAAACGGCATCATAATTATTGTTAGACGCTTCTTTCGCCCAGTTGACGGCATCCCCGCTACGCCGCGTCTCACGCAGTTCCACTTCATCGAACATAGTTTGCAGTTGAGCGTACAAGTCGTCCTTATAATACTTTGCCTTTTCCCGCCCGGACGTAGGGTTTACAATCATCATACACCGGCTCACTGGTATGCCCTCCTATCATTTCATCTGTCCTTATTATAACTATAATAAATTGTTTAGTGAAGATAAAACGTTCCTGTGCTATAGTAGAAACGAATACATAACGAGGAGGCCTTACATCTATGTCATGGGGTTTTAATACTACAACACCTTTATATAACCGGCCTCGCCGCACCGTATACGGTCGCAAGGGCATGGTTTGCACCTCTCAGACGTTGGCGGCACATATTGGTCTGGATATGTTAAAAAAAGGCGGAAATGCCGTCGATGCTGCAGTAGCCGTTGCTATTGCGCTTACCGTTTTAGAGCCCGTAAGCAACGGTATAGGTAGCGACTTGTTCGCCATTATTCATATGGACGGACATCTATACGGGTTAAACGGCAGCGGGTTTTCCCCTGCAAAACTGACACAATCCGATCCGAATATACCAAACCGTCTCCCCTCCTACGGATGGCTGCCGGTTATGATTCCCGGTGCCCCGGCTGCTTGGTATGAATTGCACAGTCGTTTCGGCAAGTTGCCTTTTAAAAGTCTCTTCGAACCGGCTGTGGATTATGCGGAGAATGGCTTTGCCGTCATGCCGGTTTTAGCCCGACTCTTACAAAGCGAGTACAAAAAGTATGCTCCCTACAAGAACCGGTCTGAATTTTCCGGTCTCTTCAATACGTTCTTCTCTGACGGGCCCACCGAAGAAGGCTGCGTCTTAACGCTTCCCGACCACGGAAAAACCTTACGAAACTTGGCCGAAACGGCATGTTCATCTCTTTACACGGGGCAGCTGAGTCGCATAATAGACGAATACTCTCGTATGACAGGCGGACTTATTCGTCACGAAGATTTAAGTGCTTATAAGCCGTCTTGGACAACCCCCGTAAAAATGTCATATAAAGATTACGACGTTTGGGAATTGCCGCCTAACGGTCAAGGTATTGTTGTAAGTGCCGCACTGGATATATTAAATAATCTTACGCCGCCTACTGCCGACCCTGTTGAAAAACTGCATATGCAAATAGAGGCTTTAAAAGCCTCTCTAACGGACGGTAAGAAAACTATTGCCGATCCGACCTACATGAAAATATCAACAGACGACTTTCTCTCTGAAGAAAGCAGGCTGAATCGACAACGCCGCATTTCCACTACAGCTCACTTGCCGGACTGCCCCGACGTAAGCGATGGCGGTACGGTATATGCCTGCACGGCCGATAAGGACGGAAACTCCGTATCCCTCATCCAAAGTAATTATGACGGCTTCGGTTCGGGCATTGTCATTCCCGGAACGGGCATCGCTCTTAACAACCGAGGACGAAATTTCAGTGCCGACCCGACTTCCCCCAATGCCGTAGGACCGCGTAAAAAATCATACCATACAATTATTCCTTCATTCTTAAGTAAAGACGGTATACCTATCGGTCCCTTCGGCATCATGGGTGCCTTCATGCAACCGCAAGGACAACTGCAGTTAGTTATCGATACAGTAGACGAGCACCTGGATCCGCAATCGGCTTTGAACAAGCCTCGTTGGCAATGGACGGGCGACAAGAACATAGAAGTTGAACCCGACTTTGATTCCCGCCTCGTTGCCGCCTTACGAGAAAAGGGGCATTGCGTTACTGTAAATTCTGATATAGCCGTATTCGGCCGAGGACAGATTATTTGGCGAAATAAAGACGGCATACTTGCCGGTGCTACGGATCCTCGCACGGACGGGGACGTAGCTGTCTGGTAACTATTCGAAAAAAGGGGACTTACCTATGTCTGAAAACACTTTATACGTACGTATCATTGAAGTTTTGAAAAAAGAGGTCGTCTATGCCACAGGCTGTACCGAACCCATTGCTTTAGCCTACGCTGCGGCTACGGCTCGCAAATACTTAGAGTCGGAACCGACCGAGATAGCTGCTTTCGTATCACCCAATCTCATGAAAAACGGCATGGCCGTCAAGGTACCCGGCACGGGACTTCCCGGTATGGATATTGCTGTGGCTGTAGGCGTTACGGGCGGCGATCCCGAGGGCGGTCTGGATGTTCTTCGTAAGCTAACAGATACCGATGTGGAAAAGGCAAAAGAATTAATTGCCCAAAAAATAGTTTCTGTCCAAGTTGCCGACACTGGTCTGCCGCTTTATGTCGAAGTCTGTCTTACCGCGGATGCACACTGGGTTCGCGTCATTATCCAAGGACGACATACAAACATTGTCCGCATTGAAACGGATGAAAAGGTTATTTTCCATAAAGATGACGAATCAGCATCTCCTACCAACCCCGATCTGCCTTTTATGGAAACACTAAATCTAAAACTTTTATATGAATTCGCAAAAACCGTTCCCTTAGCCGATATTGAGTTCATGGCCGAGGCCGGTCGCGTTAATGATGCCTTGTCAGCTGAAGGCCTACGCCATCATTACGGTCTCTCTCTGGGCAAATCCATGCTTGATGATTTGCAAAACGGAATGATACCCGAAAACTTCCACGATCGCCTGATTATGGAAACTACAGCTGCTTCCGATGCCCGTATGGGTGGAGCTCCGTTTCCGGCAATGACGAATGCCGGCTCTGGCGACCAGGGCATTACAGCAACCGTCCCGGTTAATGTGACGGCTCGCTATCTCAAGTCATCCCGTGAAGACCACATACGTGCCTTAGCACTCTCACATATTACGGCGATTTATATTCACGCTTTTTACCCTAAACTTTCCGGTCTTTGTGCAACAGCAACGGCTGCCATGGGATCTGCGGCCGGTATGACCCTTCTCTTCGACGGTTCATACGAAATGCTGGAAGCCGTCATCTCCAATATGACCGGTGAACACATCGGTATGGTTTGTGACGGTGCCGGAGACGGCTGCTCCTTGAAAATCGCCACGGCTGTCGACGCCGCCTATAGAGCCGTTTTTCTGGCTCGTAAAGGAATTCGTGTCGGTGGAGCCGAAGGCCTTGTCAGCAACACCGCCGACGAATCAATACGAAATATAGGGGCTTTCGCGACTAAGGGTATGCAAGTTGCCGACAAGGAAGTCCTCCATATTATGATGACGAAAAATCGTTCTTAAAAACAGTTTATACGAAAATACCGAATAATTGACATATGTTATTCGCCTTCCTATAATGAGAACGATAGGATAGCTTTTATATCCCGACCGCATGGTTATCATGACGCTTCTCTCACGGATGTTACCCCATCTCGACACAAGAAGAATGAGCCATGCCGTATGGTACAAGACTACAACACAGGTTTTATACATCTGTCCGTCGAAAGTTTGCAGAAGTTATCCTTCAATGAATAAGGGCTGCTCATAAGAGGGATACCATTATTTACCCCCTTAGCAATACGTAGCCGCTAAGGCTGCAAAGTTCCCGTAATATACCTAAAGGAGATTGATATAAATGAGCGAAAATTGTACAAAAAGCAGTTGCTCCGGCTGTGCCAGCAACTGTTCCGATCGTAAAGCACCTCAAAGCCTCTTAGCAGAACCGCATGAAGGAACACACGTAAAACACGTCATTGCAGTTGTCAGCGGCAAGGGCGGTGTCGGCAAATCTTTAGTAACCTCCCTCTTAGCCGTACAAATGAAAAAGCACGGATATAAAACGGCGATTCTTGATGCTGATATTACAGGCCCTTCTATCCCCCAGGCTTTCGGTTTGAATGAACGTGCTTCAGGGGATGAAAGCGGCATTATTCCTGTAACAACTTCAACGGGTATTAAGGTTATGTCCATGAATGTACTTCTCGATAATACTGCCGATCCGGTTGTTTGGCGAGGCCCCGTTATCGGTGGAGCGGTTAAACAGTTTTGGACGGATGTCTTGTGGGGAGATATTGATTACATGTTTGTCGACATGCCTCCCGGAACCGGTGATGTACCCTTAACAGTCTTCCAATCCTTGCCCATCGACGGAATCATTGTTGTTACATCACCGCAGGAGCTGGTTTCCATGATTGTCGAAAAAGCTTTGCGCATGTCGGATCTCATGAAGGTCCCCGTACTCGGTATCGTAGAAAACATGAGCTATTTTGAATGTCCCGACTGTCATAAGAGACATTCAATCTTCGGCAAGAGCCATGTAGACGAAGCCGCTAAAAAGTACGAAATTCCTCACGTAGCCAAGTTGCCTATTGATCCGCAATTTGCCGCCCATGTGGATAAGGGTGATATTGAATCGTACGCGGTTAATTACTTGTCCGACACGGCCGAATACCTCGCCGCTACAACGAATGATTAAAAACTAAAAAGAAGGTTTCTCTTTACGTGAACTGCACCCCAAAAATTGGACACAATTTTTGGAGGTGCAGTTTTTTGTGTCAAAATATTCAAAAGAAGTAAAAGAAAAGGCTATTTATCTTTCTGAAAAAGGATGGAATTCTTTTAGCATTGCTAAAGAACTTGAGATTCCAGAAAGTACTGTAAATGGGTGGTTACTTAAATTTAAGATTAATCATAATATAAATAGAAAAATGGTTAAACAGGTATTTTCAGCAGACTTCAAACGTAAAGTTATTGAAACCAGATGGAAAAATAAGTTATCCTTTAAGGAAGTAGCAGAACATTTTAATTTAGATAATCCTAGCCTAATCGCAGCATGGTAAAAAAGATACTTAGATGAAGGAATCTCAGGATTACAACCTAACCCTAAAAGTAGACCATCTATGAAACCGAAAGAACTAATACCACCCTCAAAAGATTAAAGTATTAAATCAGACAAAGAACGGATAAAAGAACTAGAAGCTGAAATCGCTCGGCTGAAATATGAAATGTCTTTTTACGATGACTTTATGAAAGAAATACGTGAAATTGCTAAACCCAATAGATCTGTAAAAAGAAAGCACAAACAAGTGCCATCGAAAGATTAAGAAAAATATATCCCC
>NZ_GL538192.1 GCF_000165735.1 Megasphaera micronuciformis F0359 | reverse complement strand
GGGGATATATTTTTCTTAATCTTTCGATGGCAATTGTTTGTGCTTTTTTTTTACTGCTCTATTGGGTTTAGCAATTTCACGCATTTCTTTCATAAAGTCATCGTAAAAAGACATTTCATATTTCAGCCGAGCGATTTCAGCTTCTAGTTCTTTTATCCGTTCTTTGTCTGATTTAATACTTTGATCTTTTGTGGGTGGTATTAGTTTTTTCGGTTTCATAGATGGTCTACCTTTAGGTTTAGGTTGTAATCCTGAGATTCCTTCATCTAAGTATCTTTTTTACCATGCTGCGATTAGGCTAGGATTATCTAAATTAAAATGTTCTGCTACTTCCTTAAAGGATAACTTATTTTTCCATCTGGTTTCAATAACTTTACGTTTGAAGTCTGCTGAAAATACCTGTTTAACCATTTTTCTATTTATATTATGATTAATCTTAAATTTAAGTAACCACCCATTTACAGTACTTTCTGGAATCTCAAGTTCTTTAGCAATGCTAAAAGAATTCCATCCTTTTTCAGAAAGATAAATAGCCTTTTCTTTTACTTCTTTTGAATATTTTGACACAAAAAACTGCACCTCCAAAAATTGTGTCCAATTTTTGGGGTGCAGTTCATTTTTGAATTGATGTTGACAAACTGTTTTTATTGGGCATACAATAAATGCATCAAAAATATTTGATGTGAGGTTGTCTATGAAAAAATATGAAGATAATGCTAGGGTGTTTAAGGCTCTTTCCGATTCAAAAAG
Source organism: Megasphaera micronuciformis F0359 (assembly GCF_000165735.1). Classification (GTDB taxonomy): domain Bacteria; phylum Bacillota; class Negativicutes; order Veillonellales; family Megasphaeraceae; genus Megasphaera; species Megasphaera micronuciformis. The sequence goes on along the minus strand of NZ_GL538192.1, from coordinate 2,157 downwards.
ATTAAAAATACTAGATATGATCCATAACGAAGAAAAATGTGCCTGTGTACTACTTGAAAAACTTGATTTGACTCAGTCCGGATTATCTTATCATATGAGAATTTTAAGTGAAGCAGGTATAGTAAATTTCAGACAGGATGGAAAATGGACGCATTACAGTATTAATGAAAAAGGGATACAAGAAGCAAAAAAAATATTAGACGATTATCTATAAGTTTTTAGTCATCCAATGTAGGATGACTAAAAAAACAAATAACACATCAAAAATATTTAATATGTTAGGAGGTAATGTAATGATTGTGTTAATAGGTGAATTTATACAGAACCAAATTTTAGGAATGAAATGGCTTAACGATTTAATAGGGCATATATTAAATATTTTAGGTGTAAATTTAAGTTCCAGAGTTGGAGCGTCACTGCATTTTTTTATTTATGATGTAATAAAAATAGGTATTTTATTATGTACTTTAATTTTTATAATTTCGTATATTCAAAGTTATTTTCCACCTGAACGAAGCAAAAAAATATTATCAAAGTTTAAAGGTATATGGGGAAACATTATATCTGCACTATTAGGTACAGTTACACCATTTTGCTCCTGCTCATCGATTCCTCTTTTTATAGGATTTACATCAGCCGGACTTCCGTTAGGTGTTACATTTAGCTTTTTAATATCATCACCTATGGTTGATTTAGGTTCTTTAGTACTGCTTATGAGTATTTTCGGAGCTAAGGTTGCAATAGTGTATGTTTTATTAGGACTTTTAATTGCTGTTATTGGAGGAATTATAATTGAAAAACTCGGTCTTGAAAGTGAAGTGGAAGATTTTATATTAAATGCACCGAGAGGAATTCAAATTGAAGATGCAAAAATTGAGAAGAGAGAAAGATTGCTATTTGCGAAAAATGCAGTAGTAGAAACATTTAAAAAAGTGTTTCCATATATTTTAGTTGGAGTAGGAATTGGAGCGATTATTCATAATTGGATACCAGAAACGTTAATAGAAAAAATACTAGGAGGTAATAATCCGTTAGGTGTAGTTTTAGCAACATTAGTTGGTGTACCAATGTATGCTGATATTTTTGGAACTATACCAATTGCAGAAGCTTTACTTTCAAAAGGAGCGATGCTTGGAACGATTTTAGCTTTTATGATGGGAGTAACTACACTGAGTTTACCGTCAATGATTATGTTAAGAAAGGCAATAAAACCGAAACTTTTATATATTTTTATCGGCATAACAACGTTAGGAATTATAATAACAGGATATATTTTTAATTTATTACAAAATCTGTTTATTTAAGGAGGAAGAAAAATGTTATTTAAGAAAAAAGCCCGTTGTAACGGGGCATCGGAACAAGGGGAAAGTAAAATTGAAGAAAAAGGAATCTACGTTTTAGGTTCAGGATGTGCTAAATGCAATTCTTTAGAGGAAAATGTAAAAGAAGCTTTAGCCTGCCTAAATATTAAAGAAGAAGTAAAACACATAAGAGATTTCACACTTATTGCAGCCATGGGAGTAATGACAACACCTGCACTTGTGATTGATAATAAGGTTGTAAGTTATGGAAAAGTTTTAACTACGGATGAATGCGTTCAGCTTATCAAGAATTCAAGAGGATAATACTATGAAAATTAAGGTAGCCTTTGTGTGCGTGCACAATTCTTGCAGGAGTCAGATTGCTTAAGCTTTGGCGAAAAAGTACACTTATAAAAAAGCTGATTGGGGGTTAGCTGATCCATCAGGGAAACCAGATGAAGAATTTATAACCGTCATAAAAGAAATTGAAAGAAAGGTACTTGATTTAATCGAAGAAGTCAAGGAATGGGAAAATAATTGAAACAGCAAGATATAAGTTTCTTTGAAAAAAATCTAACATTATGGGTTTTAATTTGTATGGTTATTGGAGTCTTAATTGGTCGTTTTATTCCAATTGTTCCAAATGCTTTGGGGAAATTAGAGTTTTATAATGTATCAATACCAACAACAATACTACTTTGGATTATGATTTATCCTATGATGTTAAAGATTGACTTTAAGAGTATCAAAAATCCAAAGGGGCTTTTTATTACATGGTTTGTGAATTGGATAATAAAACCGTTTACTATGTATTTGATCTGCCTCCATTTTCTTGGACAGATATAATTAAGCTACT
>NZ_GL538191.1 GCF_000165735.1 Megasphaera micronuciformis F0359 | reverse complement strand
CAAACCACCCGTTTAACGGGTGGTTATGATTTTAGGTACATAATGGAAAGACGCCCTATAACTAAATATAGGGCGTCTTTCTATTAGCAAAAGAAGGATAGCCTAACTGCCTATTCGTAAAGAGACTCTAATTATCATATCATTGAAGCGCATTAGTTGATTCTACAATCAGACAGGTGGATGGCAGAAAGGCGGAATCATGCTAAAACAATAATAAATGAATGAACACAAGGAAATGTTCACTTATTACTGTTTAGTGCATTATACCATAAGATCTTTTTTATGGGCAAAAAACATTCACAAATAGCTATGGTTATAAAAATATGTTGAAAATTTGTAATAAACAATATAGAATAGACATGTCATGTACATATTGTTCGAGAGAAAAGGAGTGTAATGGTATGACACAATATGCAAAGAAAAGACTTGCGGCTACGATAACGGCCGCTCTAATTTACACGACTTTAGGCGGCGTGTCGGCGTTAGCAGCCCCTGCACCGAATCCGGCTGGTAATGGTCTTGGTGTTGCTATTGGCACGGGGAGTAGCGCTCCGAAAGTAGAAAACGTAGCAATTGGGCAAGGAGCCAGCATTAGTTATTCTAATGGTGCTAGCGCTGCAACCGGTGATGTTGCAATAGGTAACGGAGCCAATATTGATAACTATGCCAGCCAAGGCGGTAGTATTGCCATTGGTAAAAATGCACACATAGAAAACATGGCTGGTGGCGGAGAAGCCAGCTTTGCTTTTGGTCAGACAACATATAGTGGTAGTTGGTTCTCTTCTTCTAGAATTCCTGCTGATCCGACTAAGGTTGTAGGAAGTGTTGCTATCGGTGATAACACATTTGCTCGTACAGGGAGTACGATGGTCGGTTCTCACAATTATAATGGAGATTTGGGCGATACTACGGTGAACAGTGCTTCTACTAGAACTGATTCATTAGGCGTATATACTACAACCGTAGGGGCTAATAGCTTTAGTAATGGTGCTTTTACTACGAGTACAGGGTCCTACAACATTATTTCTAGTGACTACAATGGTGGTCGTTTATCTAATGCGACGAAAAATTTAGGGGCTACTATTAACGGTTCGTTAAATAGCGTTGAATCTAAAACAGGTGTTCACGATTCCGGTGTTGCCAATACCATTACAGGGGTTGCTAACCGCACAGCTAATTCCAATGGCTCTCTTATTTTTGGTGCCGGCAATGAAATTACCAACTCATATACGAGCTTATCCGGTACCCCGACTGATGGGGGCGCTTCAGCAAAAGACTTTGCCGATAGCTTACGAACGTCTATTCGGGCATCGAGTAGCGGTGGCTCCACAATGGCCTTCGGTGGTGGAAATAAAGCTGATTATACATTACGTACAGCCATGATTGGTGTTAATAATACAGTAACAGGGACTAACGGTGCGAAAAGTGCCAACAACTCTATTACCGGTTTTCATAATACGGCAACGAATGTAAATCATGTAACGGTTACAGGCTCTGAAAATACGATTAGTGATACTAATCATGCCGTGGTTATCGGTGATAATAGAACATTACAGGGAGCGAATAATAGCGTAATTTTAGGATCGCATGATACTGGTAGCACGACTAACGTATCAGATGCGGTCGCTATTGGACGCAATACCAATGTAACAAAAGCTGGTGGGGTAGCTATTGGTTCCGGTTCTATTGCATCCGTAGGTGCAGGTGCAGTTGGATATGATCCGTCGACTCACACTGCATCGACAAACACAACATCTGTATGGAAAGCAACGGACGCTGCTGTATCTGTAGGCGATGGTACCACTCGTACTCGTCAGATTACGAGCGTTGCTGCCGGCACAAATGATACAGACGCAGTCAATGTGGCTCAATTAAAACAGGCTATTGGTAATAACAATAATATTAATTCTGCCGTCATTAATAAGTTGGGTGATAAAGTAAATCGTGTTGGTGCCGGTGCTGCAGCATTGGCAGCCCTTCATCCTCTTGACTTCGATCCGGATGATAAGTGGGATTTTGCGGCAGGTTATGGCAACTATAATAGTGCTAACGCTGTGGCTGTTGGTGCATACTATCGTCCGAACGAAGATGTCATGTTCAGCGTAGGCGGTTCTTTCGGTGCCGGTGAAAACCTGGTAAATGCGGGAGTCAGCTTGAAATTTGGGCAAGGGAAACATGTAACACGTTCACAAGTAGCCTTGGCTAAAGAAGTAGAAGCATTAAAAGCTATCGTCAAAGCACAAAACGCAAAGATTGATGCAATGGAATCCGGTAAAATGGCTGTGGGCCAGACGAGTACGGGTAATGTTAACTTCCCTGACGTTTCGGAAAACCACTGGGCATATGAATATGTTAAATCCTTAGCTGATAGAGGCCTGGTTGTTGGTTATCCTGATGGCGAATTCAAGGGTGACCGCTCGATGACTCGTTATGAATTTGCGGCTGTTATTTACCGTGCATTGCAAAACGGAGCGCCTATTGATCCGAAGATGGCGAAAGCTATGGGCGAATTCGAACCTGAATTGAATCGTATTCAAGAATTGGATCGAACTCGTGTTGACCGCATTTCCGGTAAAGATAACGACCGTCATAAAGTAGAACGTGTTCGTGTTAACAACAAAGATAACAAGAAGATGAAAGATTATCGCGATGTATACGGCGGACATGTTCAACCGCAGAAAAATACAAAAACTGCAAAGACCGAAAAGGCAGCAAAAGCTGTAAAGACAACAAAAACCAAATAGCTTTGATGTACTACAGACAGGCACTCTTTCAGACTAAAGAGTGCCTGTTTTTTAATAGTACTTATGTAAACAAGCCCTTCAAGGTTTTTGCAACCAGTTCCGTCGATGCTTTAGTTCATGCCGTGGAGTCAGCCTTATCGCCGGCTGCGACGGAAACGACCAAGCTTTTCAGCTATAAGGCTATGGAAATGATTCTTTGTGCCTACCGGTATATTCGAGAACACGGTAAGGATGCACGTGAACCCTTATATGGAGACTTACTGACAGCCGCACTATATGCCGGGATTGCTTTCGGCACGGTAGGATGTGCAGCCGTACACGCCATGAGTTACCCCTTGGGCGTTACCTGTCATGTTGCTCACGGTGAATCCAATTATGCCGTGTTTACAAATGTTTTGAAGGCTTATGAACAACGTCGAGACGGCGGTGAGTTAAGTGTATTTAAGGCTTTTGCAGCACGGATTTTAGGGGTTTCCGAAAAAGATGTGTTAACTGAATTGGCTCGTCTTATTGATGTGATTTTGCCGAAGAAAAGACTTAGAGAATATGGCGTTACGGAAGATATGATACCGGCATTTGCTCATTCAGTGGAAACGGAGCAGAAGCGATTGACGGCACATAACTTTGTGACTCTTACGGAAGCCGATTATCGTGAAATATATAAGGATGCTTTTTAATTGTATGCCGACCTTTTTATAGAAAGGTCGGCATTTCGTTATCTCTTATATGTCTGGTAGATACGCAGGCTATGTGATATGATTAATAATGACTTTCTTTGCGAAGGGAAAACTATGGAACGCATTTATTTGGATTATGCGGCGACCACACCGGTGGATAAGCGGGTGTTGGACGCTATGATGCCCTATATGACAACTGAATTCGGAAATCCTTCGAGTTTGCATGCCTTCGGCCAAAAGGCAAGAGCCGCTGTTCAAACGGCGCGAGACCGTGTGGCGGCAACCATAGGGGCTGAAGGACGAGAAATTTTATTTACCGCCGGAGGTACTGAAGCTGATAATTTGGCTCTATTCGGGTACTTACGAGCTAACTGTCCCGAAGGCGGGCATTTGATAACAACGGCCGTAGAACATGCTGCCGTTTTGCGTTCTTTCGAATTTTTACGGACCAAGGGATATGATGTAACCGTTTTGCCTGTTAATAAAGAAGGCCGCGTTTCTATAGAATCCGTTAAAAATGCATTAAAGGACGATACGGTTCTTGTATCGATTATGGCGGCTAATAACGAGACCGGAACGTTGCAGCCTATTCGGGCCGTGGGTGAACTTTTACAGGAACACGGTGCCGTACTTCACGTTGATGCCGTACAGGGATTCGGTTGGACGGATACGAATGTAAAGCGGCTGCATATAGATCTTTTATCTGTGGCGAGTCATAAGATATATGGTCCTAAAGGGGCCGGTGCTTTGTATATACGTGACGGGATTCAGTTAGCTCCCGACCTTATCGGCGGCCCCCAGGAACGTAATTTGCGGGCCGGAACGGAAAATGTACCGGCTCTTGTAGGTTTCGGTAAGGCCTGTGAACTCTTGCAACTGGAAGGTAAAGAAAGAATAAAACACGCAGCGTGTTTGAAACGATATATAGTCGAACAGTTGGGACAGCGACCGGATCTATATCATGTGAACGGGACCTTGAACGACTCGTTGCCCAATATTATTAATTTTTCCGTAGCTCGAAAGGATCGAACGATTGTTTTAATCAGTGCGGATAGGCAGGGAATTGCCCTTTCAGCCGGTTCGGCCTGCGAATCCGGTGCGGCTCAACCGTCTCATGTTCTGGAGGCAATGCAGACGGAGGCGCAATGGCTTACGGGCAGTGTTCGAATATCTTTGGGTAAAGATACGACGGAAAGTGAAGTGCGGCGGGCTGTTGAAGTTATTCGCCGCATAGCGGGAGAGGAATAATCATGTCTGAATGTATTGCCGTTGCCATGAGCGGCGGTGTGGACAGCTCCGTTACGGCGGGACTTTTAAAAGAACAGGGATATGAAGTCATCGGTATTACTTTGAGACTTTGGGAAGAAGAGCCTGCGTGTAAAGTCGAACGAAATATTCATGCCTGTTGTTCGCTCGATTCGGTTAATGATGCCAAAGCCGTGGCGGATGTCTTAGGTATACGCCATTATACCTTGGATTTTCGGGATGTTTTTCGTCATGACGTTATTGATTACTTTATTGATTCATATGCACACGGCAAGACTCCGAATCCCTGTATTGCCTGCAATCGGTTCATTAAATTCGGACTGCTGTGGGATCAGGCGCAACAGTTCGGAGCGGATTTGTTGGCAACAGGACATTATGCCCGAATTGTTTATGACAATGAAAGAAAGATTTATACTTTGCGTCGCGGTAAGGATGAAAGAAAAGACCAGTCCTATGTGTTGTATCAACTGACACAGGATTTGTTGAAACATATTATTTTCCCCATGGCGGATTTGGAAAAAACGAAGACCAGGGAGTTGGCAAAAGAGTGGGGATTGCCGGTATTTAATAAGCCGGAAAGTCAGGACATTTGTTTTATTCCCGATAATGATTACAAGGGATTTTTGAAAAAAGAAGCTCCCTATATTTTTAAAGCCGGTAGATTTACTGACGGACAAGGGCGGACAGTAGGTACTCATAAGGGAATTGCGGCTTATACGATCGGGCAGAGACGAGGATTGAACCTGGGCGGCCCGGGCGGTCCTTATTATGTAGTGTCGTTGGATGAAAAAAACAATGAAGTCCGCGTCGGTTCGGAACGAGAACTTTTTTCCGCCGAAATTAAAGCTCATGATGTGACTTGGACTGAGACTGTACGGGAAGAGCCTTTCAAGGCCTACGGTAAAATTCGCTATGCCGCTCAAGCGGCTCCCTGTACGGTATATCCTGCAGGCAATGAAATGAAGGTCGTTTTTGACAAACCTCAGCGTGCGGCTACGGCAGGACAGGCCTTGGTGCTATACGAGGATGACCGCGTTCTCGGCGGCGGTACGATTACTTAAGAAGGAGAACGGACAGTGGCTACTAAATATATACGTAACTTTTCTATTATTGCTCATATAGATCACGGTAAATCTACCCTGGCCGACAGGCTGTTGGAAATGACCGGAACCATCTCTCAAAGAGAGATGGAAGAGCAGCTTTTGGATACCATGGAGTTGGAACGGGAAAGAGGTATTACTATAAAAGCCCAATCAGCCAGATTGTTATATGATGCCAAGGACGGGCATCAATATACGTTGAATCTTATCGATACGCCGGGGCATGTGGACTTTAATTATGAAGTATCACGCAGTCTGGCTGCCTGTGAAGGAGCGTTGCTTATTGTTGATGCGACTCAGGGGGTAGAGGCTCAGACTTTGGCAAATGTATACCTTGCATTAGAACATGATTTGGAAATTATTCCGATTATAAACAAGGTTGATTTACCCAGTGCCGATCCTGAACGGGTGTGCAAGGAAATTGAAGATATTATCGGCCTCGATACATCCGAAGCCGTCATGGTCAGTGCCAAGACGGGACTCGGCGTCGACAAGGTGCTGGAGGCTATTGTGGAAAAGATACCCGAGCCGAAGGACGAAAGTGACAAACCCTTGCGGGCTCTGATTTTCGATTCGCATTTCGATCCCTATAAGGGTGCTATTGCTAATGTGCGTATTATGGAAGGGTCCGTCAAGACCGGCGACAGAATACGCATGATGTCATCGGGAAAAGAATTTGAAGTTATTGAAACAGGCGTCTTTTTGCCGCGCATGTATGCCGTAAAAAGCCTGGAGTGCGGTAGTGTAGGTTACTTTGCCGCATCCATGAAAAACGTACGCGATTGTCGCGTTGGAGATACGGTGACCAGGGCTGATAATCCGGCACACGACGCTTTGCCCGGCTACAGACCGGCAACACCCATGGTGTACTGCGGCCTATATCCCGTAGATACAAGTGAATACGATAATTTGCGAGATGCATTGGAAAAACTTAACTTGAACGATGCGGCTCTCTTATATGAACCTGAAACTTCGACGGCTTTGGGATTTGGCTTCCGTTGCGGTTTCTTGGGACTGCTGCACATGGATGTTATTAAAGAACGACTGGAAAGAGAATACGGATTATCCCTGATTACGACAGCTCCGTCCGTTATTTATCATGTGTATAAGACAGACGGTGAAATGGTAGCGGTGGACAACCCTTCCCTGTTGCCGGATACGACTAAAATAGAACATATAGAAGAACCGTTTGTAAAAACGACGATTATAATTCCCAAGGATATGGTGGGAACGGTCATGGAAATTTCACAGAATCGGCGTGGGCAGTATGTGACTATGGACTATCTTGACGACACGCGGGTATCCTTGGTATATGATTTGCCGTTGAATGAAATACTCTATGACTACTTCGATGTCTTGAAGTCGTCTACTAAAGGGTATGCATCCCTGGACTACGAATTGGACGGTTACCGCACCTCGCCTATGGTTAAGATGGATATCCTCATTAACGGGGAAATTGTCGATGCCTTGAGTGTCATTGTCCACAAAGACTTTGCAGCTCGCCGCGGCAGAGGCTTGGTGGAAAAACTTCGCGGTCTTATTCCCCGTCAACTTTTCCAAATACCGATCCAGGCGGCTGTAGGTAATAAAATTATTGCCCGTGAAAACGTGGCGGCTTTGAGAAAAGATGTGTTGGCTAAGTGCTACGGCGGGGATATTTCGCGTAAGCGCAAGCTGTTGGAAAAACAGAAAGAAGGTAAAAAGCGAATGAAGCAGGTAGGTAGTGTCGAAATACCTCAAGAAGCCTTTATGGCTGTCTTGCAGGTGGATGATAACTGATGACGGGCCTGTATGTTCATATTCCTTTTTGCGTACGTAAGTGCCTCTACTGCGACTTTCCGTCGTACGGAGGCATTTCGTCGTATTTAGATGACTATGTAGAGGCTCTGTGTCGAGAAATACGCGCAACTTCATACATTGGGGAGGCGGCGGATACCGTCTATTTCGGCGGCGGTACTCCCTCCCTTTTGACGGCACGGCAAGGCGAAAAAATAATGTCGGCACTGACAGATACCTTTCGGATAGACGCAGATAGCGAAATTACGTTTGAAGTAAATCCGGACGGAATTAAGTCCGATTATATACGCGATCTTATAAAAATTGGCGTTAATAGAATCAGCATGGGAATCCAGTCTTTTGACGATCGATTGTTGCAATTGTTAAGGCGGGTTCATACGTCGGCGGAAGCCTTTGCGGCCTTGGAAGCCGTACGTACTGGCGGTGTGACGAATGTATCGGCAGACCTCATTTACGGCCTGCCGGGACAATCACCCGAGGACGCCGAGACCGATGCCCGTAGCTTAATCGAACTGGGTGTTACACACGCTTCGGCATACAGCCTTATTGTTGAAGAAGGTACGATGCTGAAGCGTCTTGTCCGGAAGGGGGAAATCCTCCTTCCGGAAGATCGTGTTACGGAAGAAGCGGGAGAAAGGGTATGCCATACTCTGGAGAAGGGCGGCTTGAAGCGTTATGAAATTTCAGCCTATGCGGCGGAAGGTTTTCAATCAAAGCATAATCTTAAGTATTGGCAGTATGAGCCGTATATCGGGTTCGGCGCTTCGAGCCACTCCTTTGACGGCACCTATCGTTTTTCAAATATACGTTCTTTGCCGGAATATATAAAAAATGCAGGAAAAACATCGGTCCTGGCAGAACATGAACTAATCGACAAGGAAAGAGGAGAAGAAGATTTTTGCTTTTTAGGGTTGAGAACCATGAAAGGAATTGATAATAAACGGTTTGAGCGGTGTTTTAAGAGAACGGTGACAGATGCTTTCGGCACGGTAATAGAGGATTTGGTACTGCGAGGTTTCCTGGAAAAGACCGAGTGGGGATATTGCCTTACAAGCCAGGGGATTCTTTATGGAAACTATGTGTTCAGCCGCTTTTTGAGATAAAACACGAGAGAATGTTTTTGCATAGGATAAAAGGGCATGTAATTGACAAAACGACGCTTTTTAAGTATAATTTTCATGTGTGCAAAACAGCACTCCCTAACGATAATTTTGGAGGGAGGGATACAGAATGGCAGAAATCAGAGTTGGTAAAAATGAAACTTTGGACAGCGCATTGCGTCGTTTCAAGCGCTCTTGCCAAAAGGCAGGTGTTCTTTCCGAAGTCCGTAAACGCGAACATTATGAAAAACCCAGCGTACGGAGAAAGAAAAAGTCCGAAGCGGCACGTAAACGTAAATTTAAAGCATAATCCGAGAAGGTTGATACAGTGTCTTTAAAGGAAGAATTATCGCAGGACATGAAGTCGGCGATGAAGAAAAAAGAAGCGGGCAAGATTGAACTTGCCGTTATTCGCTCAGTACGTTCTTCCATCAAGAACGTGGAGATCGACGGAAAGTGCGAGCTCGATGACGCCGGTGTAAGCAAGGTCATCGCCAAAGAAATGAAGCAACGCAAAGAATCGCTGGAAGACTTTGTCAAAGGCGGTCGGGAAGATTTAGCTGCACAAGTTCGTGCGGAAATTGCAGTTCTCGAAAAATACATGCCTGCTCAGATGTCGTCGGAAGAAGTGTTTAAAATTGTTTCCGACATAGTGGCCGGTATGGGCGAAGGTGCTTTAAAAATGGGTGATGTCATGAAGGCGGTTATGCCGCAGCTTCAAGGCAAGGCTGACGGAAAGGTCATTTCCGATGCGGTAAAGAAAACTCTGCAAAGCAGATAGATTTTATATCGTCGAGTTGACAGACGAGTCGGTTACTCATATAATGTAACTGTAATTCGGACAAAAGAATATGACCGAGTCAAAGGGGACTCCGCACCGGTAGAGGTGCGGAGTTTTTTAGTTCTAAGGAGGAACAGTATGAATACGGAAAACTTGCTTTATGTAATCCCTGCCGGACAGTACGGAAAAGAAGGCATTCTGGCGCTTTTGGAACAACATCCGGAAATTAAATTCGTATCTTTGGTAGGTGTCGATTTGGCGGGCAATGATACGGATGAAAAGATCCCTATCTCCGTCTTCTTTGACGACTATGAAAGTTTCTTTGACGGCTCGGCCTTCCAGACGGACGGTTCTTCCGTAGTCCTGCCGGGGATTGCCACCTTAGACAATGCTCGTGTAGATATTAAGGCGGATCCGAGCGTTAACTGGTTTGTTGACTATAACGACGGAAATATAGATGAAGCTACGGGAAAGCCTGTAGGGACTTTGCGTATACCGAGTTTCCTTGAACATGCTACGGGCTTTATAGATTCCCGATCTATTTTGCGCAATACGACCGACTATGTAGGCGATGAAGTTCTCAAGCTGGTTAAGGAATACGGTGTTCCCGGGTTGAATATCAATGTAAATGATATAGAGAAACTGGTACTTACGACAGCTACGGAATTGGAGTTTTGGGTTAAGTCGCCCAGTCAGGACGTGGCTTCTCGCCTTTTGTCCACATCGCAAAAATTGCAGGAACAATATTGGCAACGGACACACGGTGTTGTACGCACGGCCTTGGAACAGGCAGTTGAACGCCTTGAAAAATACGGCCTTGAGCCGGAAATGGGGCACAAGGAAGTAGGCGGTATTAAGGCTCATATTGATGATTCGGGTAAACTTATCTTCGTTCTTGAACAGCTGGAAGTAGACTGGAAGTTCTCGTCCGATCCTGTTCAGACAGCAGATAACGAAATTCAGGCCCGTATTATTATTCGCGAAGCCTTTCGTGAAAACGGCCTGGAAGTCACCTTTAAGGCCAAACCGATATCGGGGGTTGCCGGTAGCGGTGAACATACCCATATCGGTATAGGCGCTATTATGAAAAACGGTAAGTATGTTAACCTGTTCAATCCGGATGACATGATGAAAGAGTTCCTTTCATCTGTAGGGTACGGGGCCTTAATGGGTATTCTTAAACATTATGAAGTCATTAATCCTTTTGTATCGTCTACGACGGATTCGTTGAATCGTTTGAAACCGGGATTTGAAGCACCGGTCTGCATTGTAACCTCTTTGGGCGGTGAAAGCCCCGACGTGCCGACTCGAAATCGTTCCGTTTTGGCCGGCTTGATTCGTAACGTAGCAAGCCCTAATGCGACGCGTGTGGAAATGCGGGCTCCCAATCCGTTTACCAATACTTATATCGCTATTGCCCTCTTCTACTTGGCAGCCTTGGACGGCATTCGTTATGCTTTGAAGAATAAAAAAGCACCGGCTGAATTATTGGCTGAAATTTCCAAGAAGGTGGGAGATAAGGCAGACTACCTGGCTGCGGATCGTGCTTATCGTTCGGAAGTGGATGTGTTTGAAGCCTTCACGGAAGAAGAACGCAATACTATGTTCGGCAAGGCTCCGGCGACGGTTTGGGAAAATTTCAAGTCATGGGAAGTATATCCCCATAAACTGGAAACCCTGGCTTGCGATAACTTTGCAAGACGTGTTATGGATTCCTTCCGAGAAGGAGCTTTGAAACGGTGGGCTCTTGAACTTCAGTACCGTATTGTCCCTGATAATCTGGAAAGGGTAATTAATGCTAAGGCATTGCATTTAGATAGCGATGCGAATCCTTTGGAAGAAGAACGGTGGCAGCAAATTAATGCTTTGCGTACTGAACTGGGGAGAGATACGGATAAGAATTTGTCTCTCTTTACGCAAATCAAACGGGCCTTGTCGGAAGAAGACTATGACACGGCTTCGGATTTGCAAGTCTTGATGAGTAAAAAAATGGATGAATTGAGCGAACTTTATTATGTATATTCGCACAATGCTTTCTAAATAATTTCACCTTGGATAGAAGAAATAAAAGAGCAGATTCTCAGGGAGAATCTGCTCTTTTGCCTTTTTCAAAACTAAGAAATAAAACATTTTTGACCTTTTGACTAAATTTGCTGTTTTTGGCTTAAAATCTATTGACAAAGAAAAATAAACATGTTATCTTTTATACAGTTGTTAGCACTCAAAATAACGGAGTGCTAATCAACCGAAACGAGGTGAAGTCGATGGAACTGGATGAAAGAAAACAGAAAATATTGGAAGCCGTCATTCAGGATTATATTACATCGGCTGAGCCCGTAGGATCCCGAACGATAGCGCGTAAATATGATTTAGGCGTCAGTGCGGCGACCATTCGCAACGAAATGTTCGACTTGGAAACAATGGGCTACCTGGAACAGCCTCATACGTCGGCAGGCCGAACTCCTTCAGCCAAGGGGTATCGATTTTATGTTGACTGTCTGTTGCAACCGTCAAAGGTTACAAAAGATGATAAACGGCTTGTACAGACATGGCTCGGGGATCGAGCGGATAATGCGGATCAACTCTTTCGCTCAACGGCTCAGGTATTGGCGAAGATAACTCACAATGTGAGTTTTGTCGTTACATCGGGGCAAAGCGGTGCCAGACTGAAATATGTCCGCTTTTTGCCTTTAGATGACAGGCGAGCCATTATGCTGGTTGTCAGCGATACGGGCCAGGTAGAAGACAGTATTTATGCCAAACCGGCTCATGTAGAGATAGACGAGTTGAACGTATTGGCACAGAAATTGACAGAGCGCTTGGCCGGTATGCAGCTAAGTAAGATTACGACACAAGTGCTGGAACGTTTCAGGAACGATATTGTCGACGATATTGATTTATATAAGGCGGCATTTCGAAATCTGCAACGGGCTTTTCGGAAGCAGGATTTATACCAGGGCGGGGCTACGGAGTTGTTGAATACTCCCGAGTTTCGCGACATGGATAAGGCACGCTCCCTTTTCAGTATGCTGGAAGAAAGGGAAAGGGTAATCCATCTTCTCGGCAAGGAAACGGAAGAAAAAAATCCTGTCGTCCGCATAGGAGATGCACGAACTCCCGCACCTTTAAATGATTGCAGCATTATTGAGGCTACATTCAGGCAAAGGGACGAGGTAGTCGGAAAAATTGCCGTTCTCGGGCCGACGCGAATGGAATATGCCAAAATAATCGGCTTGCTCGATTTTATGAAAGAGCATGTAGTGCAAATCTTGTCGTACCATCATGAAGACACGTAGGAGGTATATTGGATGAGCGAAAGTGAGGAAAAAAACACGCAAGAAAAGGCGGCTGTCGAAGAACCGGTAGTTGAAGAGATCGTTGAAGATGTTGTAGATGATACGGCACAGACGGAATCTCAAGACGCGGGTCAGACGGATGGGGCTGAAGCCAAGGCTCAAGAATTTCAAGAGAAGTTCATGCGTCTGCAGGCCGATTTTGCAAATTATAAAAAGCGCTCTTCAGCCGAACGTTTGCAAGTAGCCGGCGTTATCAAGGGAGAACTCATCAGTACGTTACTTCCTGTAATGGATAACTTTGAACGGGCTTTAAACGTACCGCAAGAAAAGCAAAGTGAAGAAGTAAGACCTTTTATTGAAGGATATGAAATGATTTACAAACAATTGGCCGGAGTTTTGGAAAAGGCGGGCGTCCGTAAGATCGAAGCTCTTGATAAACCTTTTGATCCGAACTACCACCAGGCGGTCATGAGAGTGCCTGCCGAAGGGGTAGCTAACGATACAATCGTAGAAGTGTTGCAAGACGGATATCTTTTAGGAGATAAAACGCTTCGACCGGCCATGGTAAAAGTAGCATTTAACGGTTAAATAATCGTGTATATATTGAGGAGGAATTCAGAATGGCAAAAGTTATAGGTATTGATTTAGGTACGACAAACTCCGTAGTCGCTGTTATGGAAGGCGGCGAACCTACGGTTATTACCAACTCGGAAGGTTCTCGTTTAACACCGTCCGTAGTAGGTTTTTCAAAAACCGGTGAACGTCTTGTAGGGGAATTGGCAAAGCGCCAGGCTATTTCCAATCCTGAAAATACGGTAGCTTCTATTAAACGTCACATGGGTGAAAGCTATACCGTAAAGATTGAAGGTAAAGATTATACGCCTCAGGAAATTTCGGCTATGATCTTGCAGAAATTAAAAGAAGATGCCGAATCGTATTTGGGCGAAAAGGTGACGCAGGCTGTTATTACAGTTCCGGCTTATTTCTCCGACAGCCAACGCCAAGCAACAAAAGACGCCGGTAAGATTGCAGGCCTCGATGTATTGCGTATTATCAACGAACCGACGGCGGCAGCTCTTGCATACGGCCTTGATAAGGGCGGTGAAGGTAAGATTCTCGTATTCGACTTGGGCGGCGGTACATTCGACGTATCTATCCTCGAATTGGGTGACGGTGTCTTTGAAGTTAAGGCAACGAACGGTAATACTCACTTGGGTGGCGACGATTTCGATAACGCCGTTATGAACTGGCTGGTAGAAGAATTTAAGAAACAAACGGGCATCGATCTTTCACAGGATAAGATGGCCGAACAGCGCTTGAAAGATGCGGCTGAAAAAGCAAAAATTGAATTGTCCACTGTTATGTCGACAAACATTAATTTGCCGTTCATTACAGCAGATGCCAGCGGTCCGAAACACTTGGATCTTACGCTGACGCGGGCTAAATTCAATGAATTGACGTCAGACCTCGTACACGCTACGATGGAACCGACTCGCCAAGCTATTAAAGATTCGGGTCTTTCCATCGATGAAATTGATAAAATTATCCTCGTCGGCGGTTCCAGCCGTATTCCGGCTGTTCAGGAAGCTATTAAAAATATTCTCGGAAAAGACCCGGATAAGGGCATTAACCCCGATGAATGCGTAGCTATCGGTGCGGCTATTCAAGCAGGAGTTCTCGTAGGCGATGTTAAGGATGTATTGCTTCTCGATGTTACTCCCTTGTCTCTCGGTATTGAAACTATGGGCGGTATCTTCACGAAGATTATTGAACGCAACACGACCATCCCGACGGAAGGCAAACAAATCTTCTCGACAGCTATGGATAACCAACCGTCCGTTGATGTTCATGTCTTGCAGGGCGAACGTGAAATGGCCGCAGACAACAAAACGTTGGGCCGTTTCGAATTGTCCGGTATTCCTGCAGCTCCCCGTGGAGTACCTCGCATCGAAGTTGCCTTCAATATCGATGCCAACGGCATTGTCAATGTATCGGCAAAGGACCTCGGCACAGGTAAGGAACAGAAAATTACCATTACGTCTTCGTCCGGTCTCGACCAGAGTGAAATCGACCGCATGGTAAAAGAAGCGGCTGCTCATGAAGCGGAAGATAAGAAGCGTAAAGAAGGTATTGAAGCTAAAAATAATGCCGATTCCCTCGTATATCAGGCTGAAAAGACGCTGAAGGAAGTCGGTGATAAAGCCGATCAGACTAAGGTTTCGGAAGTTAAAGATAAGATTGCCGCTTTGAAAGAAGCACTTAAGAGCGAAGATACGGAACAGATTAAAGCCGCATCTGAAGCATTGACGAAACCGCTTTATGATTTAACCGGCGATATGTATAAGCAGGCTGAAGCACAACAACAGGCTCAGCAGTCATCCGGTCAGGAACAGGCACAGGAATCGACGAGTGCCGGTGACGACAATGTAGTCGATGCGGATTACCAAGTCGTAGATGATGATAAGAAATAAGAAGTAAGAAAAGGGGCAGCTCGGAATGAGTAAAAAGGATTATTATGAATTGCTCGGTGTATCGAAAGATGCGAGCGAGGCTGATATAAAAAAGGCGTTCCGAAAACTGGCCATAAAATATCATCCTGATAAAAACCGGGATAACCCGGAAGAAGCGGAAAAAAAGTTTAAAGAAATCAATGAAGCATACAGTGTTCTTTCCGATAAGGACAAACGGGCACAGTATGATCAGTTCGGACCCGACGCCTTCCAAAACGGAGGCGCCGGTGCCGGCGGTTTCGGCGGCTTTGGAGGCTTCGGTCAGGGCGGTTTCGGCCAAGGCGGATTCCAGGGTGACTTCAGCGGATTCGGTGATATTTTCGACTCCTTTTTCGGCGGCGGTCGGGCACAACGACAGAATGGACCCGAACGAGGTGCCGATTTACGATATGACTTAGACATTACTTTTAAGCAAGCCGTTTTCGGTGATGAAACGGAAATCCAGATACCGAAGGATGACACATGTGACCATTGTCACGGTAACGGTGCCGAACCGGGAAGCAAGGTGGATACTTGTCCCGAATGTCACGGTACGGGGCAACAAAGGGTCGTACAAAATACTCCCTTCGGGCAGATGGTCAATGTTCGTACGTGTTCTCATTGTGGCGGTACAGGTAAGATTATTGAAAAGAAATGCAAGAAGTGCCACGGAACGGGTACGATTCGTGTGCGTAAAAAGATTAAAGTCAAGATTCCCGCAGGCATCGATGACGGTCAACGATTGCGCATAGCCGGTGAAGGTGAACCGGGAGTGCGCGGCGGCGGTCGCGGTGACTTGTATGTATACATTTTCGTGCGTAAAGATCCGAACTTTGTTCGTCGCGGTAACGACATTATTTCGCAGCAGACCATCAGCTTTACTCAGGCAGCATTGGGTGCTACTATTCGTGTAGAGACTATGGATGGTAAAATTGACTTAAAAATCCCTGCAGGAACACAGACCGGAACCTTGTTCCGTATTAAGGGCAAGGGGGTTCCCGTCCTCGGGTCCAAGGATCGTCGCGGCGATCATCATGTTCAAGTCAATATTGTCGTGCCGAAACGTCTCAACTCTGAACAGAAACGTTTGCTTAAAGAATTCGGTATAGCCGGTGGAGAAGATTGGCTTATTGAAGATGAAAGTAAGGGTAAAAAGGAAAAAAACAAAAAAGAAGGAATCTGGGACAGGTTGACGAAAATAGTCCGTAACAGATGTATCGGATACAGTCAATTTGCAGCCGGAATGTAGGTCTTACAGGCTGCGGACAACGAGTTTGTTCGCAGCCTTTTTGTCGTATAAAGGAGATGTGTATATGGAGTGGACGGAAATAGGATTACACGTGCCGGTTGAAAGTGCCGACAGTGTTTCATCCCTTATTTGGGAATCCTTGGTGAATGTATCCGTAACAGACGGAGAAACGGATGAAAAGGGCATGAAATCTCTGACTGTGTATACGGAAGCTGAGGGACAACGTGTGGCTGAAGAAATTCGTCGACTCTTAGATTCTTTGTGGCAGGAACATACATGGCAAGACTATGATTTGACCGTTCGGCAAGGTGAGGGAACGGACTGGTTATATGCATGGCAGGAGTTCTTTCATCCTAAAAAAGTATCTGCACGTTTTTGGGCGGCACCGGTAGGAGAGTCCGTGTCGGTACGAGAAGGTGAGGAAGTTATTCGTATCGAGCCGGGAGCTTCCTTCGGCAGCGGATTTCATGAAACAACTTGCATGTGTATTCGTTTCCTGGAAGACTTTGTTAAACAGGGACAAGTCGTATACGATGTCGGTACGGGCACCGGTATTCTGGCTATTGCAGCTGCAAAGTGCGGAGCTTCTACGGTGCGGGCCGGCGATTACGATGAGCAGGCTGTAGAACAGGCTCGACTGAATATAAAATTAAATGCTGCAGATGCCTGTACGACCTTGGTTGTCAGTGACCTGTTAGAACAAATGGTGCCTCGAGGAGAAAAGGCTGATCTTATTGTAGGAAACCTGGTTACGGACCTGATTCTTCGTTTGTTGCCGAATTTAAAAGATTACTTAAAAGAAGGCGGTCTGTTCATTACGAGCGGTATTATTGATGAACGCGTAGGAGAAGTCATAAACTATGCTGAAAGATACGGTTTTTCCGTTGAACGGAAAGCATTTGAAAACGGTTGGTATGCCCTCGTGTTAAGGAGTATATAATGCGTAAATTATTTACAGATTTTCCTATAGAAGGGGAATTCTATTTATCCCCCGAGGACTCTCGCCATGTTGTTCGCGTATTGCGTCACGTTACGGGAGATGTTCTTACCGTATCGGATGGTACGGGGATTGCCTATACTTGTCTTATTGCAGATACGGCCGGTGAAAGGGCCTTGATGCGGCCGTTGAAAAAGATTGTACCTGAAGATGAAACAGAGCGACATGAGCTGATTTTAGCTGCCGCTTTGTTGAAAAATGATCGTTTCGACTGGTTGGTTCAGAAGGCTACGGAGTTGGGGGTAGACCGCGTCGTTCCTATACAAATGAAACACTGTGTAGTAAAATTAGATGAAAAACGTCGTAAAGAACGTTGTGCAAGATGGCAGAAAATAGCCCTCGAGGCGGCAAAGCAATGTGGTCGTACTCGAGTCCCTTCCGTTGATGAAGTGAGGACCTTAAAAGAACTTATACAAGAATACGACCGGTACTTTTTCTTTATCCCTTACGAAGGGGAAGAAAAAGCGGCACGGATTGCCGTTGAGCGGGCGGCCGGGGAAGATACTGTGATCTGTATCGGTCCGGAAGGCGGATACGCTCCGGAAGAAATAGAGGAGCTTACGTCATCTTGCGAACAATATGCCGTCGTATCTCTCGGCAAAAGAATTATGAGAGCAGAAACGGCGGCTTTGGCGGCTTGTTCCGTCATTATGTATGAAAGAGGATTTGTTTAATGCCGACTATTGCTTTTACTACTCTGGGATGCAGGGTGAACCAATATGATACGGACAGTATGCGCGGTCTTTTTGCCGCCGCAGGTTATGAAGAAGCGGATTTTAGCGGTCCGGCCGATGTATATGTTATCAACACTTGTTCCGTCACCCATGTAGGTGAAAAAAAGTCGCGTCAAATTATACGTCGTGCCAAACGAAATAATGCCGACGGCCTTGTTATTGTCACGGGTTGTTATGCTCAGTTATCTCCCGATGTATTATCAGCCATTCCCGGCGTGGATGCCGTTATCGGGACGAACGAACGAAAGTGCATCGTTCAAGTTGTCGAATCGTTACGTAACGAACGAAGCGGGCGGACTGTCCGGGCGGTACATGACATTATGGGAAGAGATGAGTTTGAAGAAATCCCTCTTTATCCGTCGGCAGTAGAACATACGCGGGCAGATTTAAAAATTCAGGAAGGGTGCAATAATTTCTGTGCCTATTGTATTATCCCTTACACTCGCGGTAGTCTGAAATCACGGCAACCCGATGCGGTTATTGAAGAAGCGAAGAGACTGTCTGCGGCAGGTTTTAAGGAAATCGTTTTGACCGGTATCCATTTAGGGGCCTACGGCATGGATTTGCCCGACAGGCCTACACTGGCACTCGTACTTAAAAGGCTCTTGGCGGAAACGGATATTGCCCGTATTCGTATGGGTTCTATCGAGTCCGTGGAAATCGGTGACGATTTGGTAGAGGCCATCAACTCTTCTTCCAGAATTTGTCCTCATTTACACTTACCCATGCAATCGGGGTCCGATGAGATTCTTAAGAGCATGAAAAGGCACTATACAAAGGAAGAGTATATACTCCTTATCGAAGACTTGCATAAAAAGATTAAAGATCTTACAGTATCAACCGATTTGATACTGGGATTTCCCGGCGAAACGGACGAGTTGTTTGACGAAACAATGGATACTTTGAAACGCCTAAAGTTTTCCCATATTCACGCCTTTCCCTATTCGCCGCGGGAAGGAACTCCGGCGGCACAAATGGAGAATCAGGTAAGCAGTGACGTAAAGAAAAAGCGTGTCGAAACGGTAAATGCCTTATCCAAAGAGCAGAAGGAAGAGATTCTCGACGGCATGATCGGTAAGACCGTTCACGTTCTTATTGAAGAGGTAAAGGGGACGACAGTTGAAGGATTTTCGGAACAGTACGAACGTATACGTGCGGAAGTTCCGACCGCTTATACGAGCGGTCGTATTATAAAGATACTCCTGACGGGCCGTGACGGTACGATTTTGACGGGAGTAGAGAAGGAGGATGTATGATGGAAGATTGTATTTTTTGTAAAATTACGGCGGGTGAAATACCGAGCAAAAAAGTGTATGAAGATGAAGATTTTTACGCCTTTGAAGATATTGCTCCCGTAGCGCCTGTACACGTATTGGTTATTCCCAAGAAACATGTTAAAAGTATTGCGGCTCTTACACAGGATGATGCGGCTGTGGCAGGGCGTATGCTCTTTGCCATTCAAAAAGTGGCAGCCTCCTTGGGCCTTGCTGAAGACGGGTATCGCGTAGTTTTCAATACGGGAGAAAAAGCGGGTCAAACGGTACACCACATGCACGCTCATATTTTGGGCGGTAAAGAGATGGCATGGCCCGGAGTATAATATGACGAAGAAGAAAAAAAAGGTAACAGTTACCTTTAACTCGTCCGCTTTGATTCGTATTGCAGCAGTAGCCGCCTTGGCCGTCATTATCGCCTGGCTGGCTGTAAAGGGATTATAAGCAATCGGATGAATCTCAATGAGGTTCATCCGATTTTTTTATGTATTTTTAAGAAAGAGTTTAAGTAATTTCACAGAAAGAACGGCTATACTGAAAACATGAGGTGATAAGGTGACGGATTATAAAAGGTTCGGCTATAAGGGTGAAGATCTGGCTGCCGATTTTTTGCGTCGTAAAGGGTACGATATTGTGGCTGTCAATTATACGACCTCTTTCGGAGAAATCGATATTGTAGCCAGGTATAAGGGGACCACGGTTTTTGTGGAAGTAAAATCACGACGATCCGAACGGTTCGGCGTACCGGCGGAAGCGGTTCATTACAGAAAACGCAGAAAAATTGTCAAGACGGCGCAATGCTGGCTTCAACAGTATAAGGAGAACGACCGTCCTTGCCGCTTTGATGTCATCGAAATCCTAAAAACGAAACCCTCTTATGATATAAGACATATTACACATGCTTTTATAATGGAGTGTTGATTCATGTTTTCACGTATATACGGGGCCGTCCTATTCGGATTGAACGGTTGTTTAATTACAGTAGAAACAGATATTGCTAACGGCTTACCGTCTTTTGATATTGTAGGTTTGGCTACTGTAGCTGTTAAAGAAGCAAAGGAAAGAGTAAGAACAGCTGTCAAAAATAGCGGGTTAGCCTTTCCCGTACGTCGAATTACCGTCAATCTGGCACCGGCGGATATGAAGAAAGAAGGGGCGGCACTGGACCTGCCCATTGCCGTGGCTTTATTGGTATCAAGCGGACAAATTGCACCGGAATCATGTGAAGATTCCGTATTTATCGGGGAACTGTCGCTGGACGGTCTTATCAGGCCGACTGTCGGGGTTTTATCCATGGTCATTGCTGCTAAAGAAAGGGGCATGAGAACTGTTTACGTCAGCCCCGAGAATGGAGACGAAGCTCTTTTATGTGAAGGGATAACGGTTTATGAGGCCGAGACTTTCGCCGTACTATCCGATCACTTACGAAAGATACACTGCCTTTCTCCCTCTTCAGCTAAAATGTTACAGGAGGAAGATAAGGAATATCATAATGACTTTTCGGAAGTACAGGGACAGGCAGTGGCTAAAAGGGTGATGGAAATTGCCGCTGCAGGAGGGCATAACCTGCTTATGACAGGCCCTCCGGGGTCAGGTAAATCTATGTTGGCAAAACGGATGCCCACTATTTTACCGCCCATGACCTTAAACGAGTCTTTAGAGGTTACGAGAATTTACAGTGTAGCCGGTATATTGAACAAGGCAGGTCGCATTACGGAAAGGCCCTTCAGAAGTCCCCATCACACCGTATCTGCAGCAGGTCTTATAGGAGGAGGTTCCGTGCCTAAGCCGGGAGAGGTGACACTAAGTCATAACGGCGTTCTCTTTTTGGACGAATTGCCCGAGTTTTCTCGTTCCGTTCTTGAAGTATTGCGCCAACCACTGGAAGACGGTGATGTGAGAATCGTACGTGCACGGGCTTCTTTAGCCTATCCGGCATCCTTTATCCTTATTGCGGCCATGAATCCCTGTCCATGCGGTTATTTGCATGATAAAGATCACGTTTGTACTTGTTCGGCCGGAGAAATCAGAAAATATGTACGTAAAATTTCAGGGCCTTTATTGGACCGCATCGACTTGCATGTTACCGTTGAACGCCCTTTATACAGTGAATTATCTTCATCGCAGCGGCAAGAATCATCTGCGGCTATTCGAGAACGTGTTACGGCGGCAGCGAACATTCAGGCGATGCGCCTGAAACCGTACGGAATCTTACGTAACGGTTTGATGGGGCACAGAGAGATTCGTGAAACATGTCCGCTTACGAGCGAAGGAAAAGAATTAGCGGCTCGGATTTTCCAACATTTGAAATTGAGTCCTCGCGGGTTCGATCGACTCATAAAGGTTGCCAGAACTATTGCCGACTTGGCCGGTTCCGATGTGATTGAAGCTTGCCATATTACGGAAGCGGCTGCTTACAGAGATACGGTACAGCGCCAGTAAGGATGAAGGAAGGGATACTTATAAAACGTGAAGGGGAAAGAGAATGCTTAACGGCTCTGGCGGCCATGCCCGGAACGGGTCCCGGCACCTTGCGTGATTTATTTGAAAAGTGCGGTACGGCGGCGACGATTTGGTATGAAGGGGAAAGGGATGAAAGACTGCCTGAAAAATTCAGGCGAGCCTTGGTAAGCTGGCGTACCCAGTATTCGTTTGAACGGACAAAAGAAAATTTAAAAAAATACGAAGCCGTTGTTCTTACGTGGAATGATGAATCTTATCCTAATTTACTGCGCTGTACCGTGAATCCGCCGCCTGTATTGTATTATTGCGGTCGTCTCTTGCAAACGGAAAAGACCGTGGCTCTTGTGGGATCGAGGAAGGCCGATACGTACGGGTTACGTGCGGCACACAGGTTAGCACGCACCTTGGCTGAGGCCGGTGTAACCGTTGTCAGTGGAGGAGCGAGAGGCATTGACACGCAGGCACATTTAGGTACCTTGGCGGGTGGAGGAATGACGTGGGTTGTAACGGGGGCCGGTTTGGATAAAACGTATCCGCCGGAAAATGCGGCCTTGTTTCGGAGAATTATCGGAGCAGGCGGTGTCGTTTGCAGCGAATTTCCTTTCGGAACACCGCCTTTGGGGCGTAATTTTCCGGCTCGCAATCGTGTTATCGCCGGCCTTTCGCAAGCCGTAGTCGTAGTAGAAGCGGCCTTGCGAAGCGGGTCTTTGATTACGGCGGATTTTGCCCTGGAAGAAGGGCGTGATGTTTTTGCCGTACCCGGTTCCGTATACTCACCACTATGTGCCGGTACGAATCGTTTGATTAAAAGCGGTGCCGTACCGCTTTTATCCGGTAAAGAATTATTGGAGACCTACGGTTGGCAAGAAGAGGTGAAAAAAAGAGGAAGGAAAGCCTTGCCACCTCTATCTAAAGGAGCCGGCCGTATTTATAAACTGATGCAAGGCGATCGCTCCGTAAGCTATGAAGAGCTATGTGCCGAGACGGCCTTATCGCCGGCGTGTTTGGCCTCGTCCTTGACGGAACTGGAAATGGCGGGACTTATCGATGTTTCGGCACAACAATATTTTTTAAAAATAGATTAGGTGACAAATGTATATAAACGGCTTTATTATCGAAAAAAGACGCCCTGAAAAGGGCGTCTTTTTTGACCTTAAAGGTAAAATAGTATAGAATTATAAATAATTAATTTTTCAGTAAGAAAGGAATAAAAATGCGTATAAAGACATTGGCTTGCCTGGCTTTAGCCGTATGTATTTTTGCGGCACCCGTAAGTGCAAAAGATAAAAATAAGACTGCGGATATGTTCTTAAACGGATGGGGAAACGTTGCAGTTCCCGATAGCTTATATATCCAATCCGGAACCCAACAGTTATTGATCGCCCAGGAGACGGGAAATGATATGACGTCGTATATTGCCCAAGCTCTTCCGGGAGTAACCCCTCATACCTATCAGTTGGTTAAGGTCTATAAGGGAGAGTTCCAATATGCATATATGATGCATTATTCTCTGTTGTCTTCCGATGTAAAAACACTTATCGGCACCGATTCCATAACGCTGACAGCTATGAATGATGCTTTGACCGGCCGATTACCTCGTAATTTTTATGTAGCTGAAAATATGCATGGCGTCAAAGTGAACGGAAATACTTATTATATAGGGACTGTCAATGGAGATTTATTCGTAAATAACGGAAGATTTACGGAAGCCGTTCGCATTCTTGTTGCACCTCGAAGTTCCGGGGCGGATGTGATACTGATCTTCGGTCAAAATGAGGATAGTGGAGACTTGTTGTCGACTGTAACGGACATATTGGTGCGAACCAAAAATACAAAAAAATAATTGAGAAAGGGTGGAAGCAGTATGATACGCTTTGAATGTGACTATTTGGAAGGAGCTGTTCCGGAAATCCTTGAAGCCCTAGCCGCTTCGGCAGGAGAACAGCATCCCGGGTACGGGACGGATGAACGTACGGAACATGCAAAGGAATTGATTCGTCAGGCTTGTGACGCTCCCGATGCGGGAGTATACTTTGTTGTCGGCGGCACGCAAATCAATCTTACCGTTATCGGAGCGGCTCTAAAAAACTATCAAGGTGTATTGGCTCCTGTGACTTCTCATATTAATGTTCATGAAGCCGGAGCCATTGAATTAACGGGTCATAAGGTATTGATTCTTCCGTCTGAAGACGGAAAATTACAGCCTCAACAGATTGAAGAATACTGTCGTGCCTATCAGGCTGATACACACGGGTTTCACATAGTTCAACCGGGTATGGTTTATATTTCGCAGACGACGGAAACGGGAACCCTCTATTCAAAGGCCGAATTAGAAGCCATCCACGATGTTTGTCGTCGTTACGATCTCATCCTTTTTGTAGACGGCGCTCGCTTGGGGTATGCTCTCGAATCTCCCGACTGTGATATGACGTTGCCCGACTTGGCGCGACTTTGCGATGTCTTTACCATAGGCGGTACAAAGCAGGGGGCTCTTTTCGGAGAAGCAGCCGTCATTACGAATGAGACCCTGAAGCGTGAGTTCCCTTACCATGTGAAACAGCGCGGTGCTTTATTAGCTAAGGGATGGCTCTTAGGATTGCAATTTGAAACTCTTTTTACAGACGATTTGTATTTTAAGGCTGCTCGTCATGCGGCTGATTTGGCCGTCGTCTTACACGAAGGATTAAAAAAACTGGGATTCGACTTCTTCTATCATCACAGGACGAATCAACAGTTACCCATTTTGACGAAAGAACAATGCGATAAGTTGGCGGAAAAAGAATTTACTTTCGATCATTTCGGGGACTTACCGGACGGTCGTGTAGCTATTCGCCTCTGTACTTCGTGGGCTACCAAGGCGGAAGATGTAGATGCCTTATTGACAGCTATGGAAGAGCTTTAAACCGAATAAAAAGGGTAAGACCGTCAGGTCTTACCCTTTTTTTGTAGGTGCAGGTCTTCGGCATATGCCTTATCGGCCTGAGCTTTAGTAATAAGCTCCTGGTCCGCCATTCGGTCGAGAACTATTTTTTGACGACTCTTGGCAGCTTCATAATTTTCGAAAGGATTGTAGTAAGTGGGTGCCTGAACCAATCCTGCCAACATAGCTGATTGGGCCAGTGTCAGGCTTTCAGGGGAAATGCCGTAATAAATTCGACAGGCCTTGGAGATTCCGTACGCATCGGCACCGAAATAGGCCGTATTAAGATAAGCGGCAAGAATGGCGTCTTTACTGTAGTTTCGTTCCAGTAAGACAGCTAAGTACAACTCTTTCAACTTTCTGGAAAAGGTGCGCTCTTGCGTTAAAAAGACATTTTTAACAACTTGTTGACTGATGGTGCTGCCGCCCTCAACCGTGTCTTGTGAATATAAGTTGACGAGGCCGGCTCTAAGAAGACCGAGAACGTCGATAGCCCCGTGGTCGTAGAAACGTTTATCTTCAACTGCGACAAGAGCTTTTTTCATGGAAGACGGAATATTATCGTTTCGTACATATGAGGGGATCCCGTTCAGTTTTTGTTGCATAGCTTCACGGAAGTGAAAATACGGAGATATGGAATTTTCTTCGGACTCGGCCTGTACTGTCTGAGCCGGTCGAGCCGTGTCACTGAAATGACTCCATGCGGCCGTTACGGCAAAGGCCAGCACGAAGAAGAGAATATACTTTATTTTCATAGGCCCTCCTCCGGGTGAATTATAGCATATTCGCAAAGAAACGGCAAAAATAAGCGGTTTATACCTGAAAAAAAGGGATGTTGCTAAAAATATATATAGAAAATATACAAAATACTTGCATAAAATAACAGATAAGAGTATACTCTCATCATAGCATATGGTAACGTCACAGGTTGATGTGGCACAGGTAGAAAGGAGCAGTAACATGAGTGAAATAAAGAAGATTGTCTTAGCATACTCGGGCGGTTTGGATACTTCCGTCATTATACCGTGGTTAAAAGAAAACTATAACGGATCTGAAGTTATAGCCGTATGTGCCGATGTAGGTCAACCCGATGACTTTAAGGCCGTTGAAGAGAAGGCATACATGTCGGGAGCCGACAAGGTATATATTGCAGATGTAAAAAAAGAGTTTTTAGAAAACTATGTATGGCCTGTAGTGAAGGCCGGCTGCGTATATGAAGGAAAATATCTTCTCGGCACGTCTTTTGCACGGCCGTTGATTTCAGCCAAATTGGTAGAAATTGCAAAAAAAGAGGGAGCCGATGCTATTTGTCACGGTGCAACAGGAAAGGGAAACGACCAGGTTCGTTTCGAACTGACCGTCAAAGCCTTGGCACCGGAAATGAAAATAATTGCACCTTGGAGAGTTTGGCATATTAAGTCCAGAGAAGATGCCTTGTCATATGCAGCGGCTCATGATATCCCTATTGCACATCAAAGTACGGATAAGCCTTATCCGTACAGCATGGATTGGAATATTTGGCACTTAAGTCATGAAGGTGCGGACTTGGAAGACCCGGCTAATGAACCGCAAAATGATGTATACTTGGTAACGACGCCGCCTGAAAAAGCTCCGGATATGCCCGAATACGTAAGCATTGACTTTGAAAAAGGGGTTCCCGTGGCCGTGAACAGTGAAAAGCAGGGAGCCGTTCAGTTATTGACGACTTTGAATGAAATAGGAGCACGCAACGGTATCGGTATTGTCGACATTGTAGAAAACCGTCTCGTAGGGATGAAAAGCCGGGGCGTATATGAAAACCCGGGCGGAGCCCTGATTATGTATGCTCACAAAGAGTTGGAATATCTCTGCCTCGATAGAGCTACTATGCATTGCAAAGAGGAATTATCCGGTAAGTACGCAGACCTCGTTTATGACGGCATGTGGTTCTCGCCCTTGCGCGAAGCTTTGGCGGCCTTTGTAGATGTTACTCAGGAAACCGTAACGGGTACCGTAACATTGAAGTTATATAAGGGTAATATTATCAGTGCCGGCTCCGTATCTCCTTATTCATTATACAGTGAAGAATTCGTTACCTTCGGCGAAGATGATGTGTATAATCAACAGGATGCGGAAGGGTTTATCAATCTTTTCGGATTGCCGTTGAAGATGAGAGCCCTGATGTTGCAGGCAAAGAAAAAGTAGCCGTGTACAAACGGGGAAAAGAGGAATAGGTATGAAATTATGGGGCGGCCGATTTACGGCAGAAACGGATAAGGCCGTAGAAGCTTTTACGGCGTCGATTCATTTTGATCGGCGTATGTATGCCGAAGATATTTGCGGCAGTATCGTACACGCTGAAATGTTGGCAAAGGAAAACATTATTACACAGACTGACAAGAAGGATATTATTGAAGGGTTAAAAAAGATATACCGCCTTATTGAAAAAGATGAATTCGAGTTTTCCGATGCGGCTGAAGATATTCATATGAGCGTTGAACAGAAATTGACGGATATGATCGGTGAAGGCGGGAAGCGTTTGCATACAGGACGATCTCGTAATGACCAGGTGGCCTTGGACACGCATTTATATGTGCGTAAGGCCGTTACCCGGACGGGGAAGCTTCTGTTGCGCCTACAGAACTCTTTGTTGGAAGCGGCGAAGCGGTATGAAGATGTTATTATGCCCGGCTATACCCATTTGCAGAGAGCGCAGCCCATTTTGTTCAGTCACCATATGATGGCTTATTTTGCCATGCTGTCCCGTGATTTTAAATATCTATCCCTGACCAGAGACTTGGCTGACATGATGCCCTTGGGTGCCGGGGCCTTGGCGGGTACGACATGGCCTTTGGATCAGGCTTATGTGGCAAAGCGACTGAAATTCACGACATTATATGAAAACAGCCTCGATGCTGTGAGCGACAGAGACTACATTATTGCTTTTTTGGAATTTGGCGCTCAAGTAATGATGCACCTAAGTCGTCTTTCTGAAGAGTACGTTCTCTGGTCATCGGCAGAATTCGCCTTCATTGAACTGGATGATTCTCATTGCACAGGGTCGTCTATTATGCCGCAAAAGAAAAATCCCGATATTTGTGAACTTGTCCGCGGTAAAACAGGGCGGTTCTACGGGCATCTTATGGCTCTTCTCACTGTAATGAAAGGTCTTCCTTTAGCTTATAATAAGGATATGCAGGAAGATAAAGAAGGACTGTTCGACGCTGTCGATAATTTACACTTCGCACTGTCCGTATATGCCGATATGATCGATAAGATGACCGTCTGCAAAGATCGCATGCGGGCTGTATTGGAAGGCGATTTTTCAGATGCGACGGATATGGCCGACTACCTTGTCCGTCAAGGACTTCCTTTCAGAGAAGCCCATGCCGTCACGGGCCATGCCGTCCGGTATTGTATTGAACACGGTAAGGTCTTGAAGGACTTAAGTCTTGATGAATTGCGGACATGGAGTCCCGTTTTTTCAGACGATGTTTACGAAGCTTTACAAATCGAGTCTTGCGTAAGAGGGCGCAAAACGTATAGCGGTACGGCTCCCGAATCGGTTTCTCGACAATGTGCGGACGGTGAAAGGCTTTTAAGATCGGAAGAAGCACAAATCTCGGCTTGGGAAGATATGGATCGTCATGTATATGCCATTTTGAAATAGGAAAAATCCCTTTTTTTTACTACGAAATATGGATAACTTGTTGCAATAGAAAAAATCCATGTTATAATAGGGATGTAGTTAATTAATAACGATAATTTATTAGTAATCACAGGAGGAAGTAACAATGGATAAATACGAATGCACAGTATGCGGTTACATTTACGATGAAGCTGAAGGCGATCCGGATAACGGCGTAGCTGCAGGCACGAAATGGGATGATGTTCCGGCTGACTGGGTATGTCCTTTGTGCGGTGCCGCAAAAGACGCATTCCAGAAAATGTAAGACTTTAAAATACCGTCACTTTCGTGACGGTATTTTTTTGCCCTTTTGCACTAGTCGGGTAGAACCTGTTATGATATGGTTATAAATTTTTCGGGCAGGAGAGTGAGTAACTATGACATATGAAGAAATACGTGCCGCCGCTAAGGCTAAAATGAAGGGGTGTCGTGTCTGTTCTCAATGTGACGGTCGCGGTTGTATCGGTCATATACCGGGGTTCGGGGGATTGCGACGCAGTCGTTCGTTTTTGCGTAATATAGCGGCACTAAATGAATACGGGTTGATTATGAACAGTCTGAGGGGCATAGAAGAACCGTCGACGGAAACGGAGTTTTTCGGACAAAAACTGTCCATGCCCGTCATGGTAGCCCCTATCGGAGCCATTACCCTGAATTGTAAGGTAGAAGGCGAACCGGAACAAGTCGAAAAAGAGTATGCCCTTGCTGTAGCGGCCGGAGCGGCTACAGCGGGAACGCTAGCTTTTTGCGGAGATGGCGGAGCTCCTTATATGTATGAAGGAACCTTGGCGGCTTCAGCGGCTTGTCCCGGGCGAGTGATTCCGACGATTAAGCCGCGGGAAGACGACAAGATTATTGAAAAAATCGCTCGGGGTGAAGCGGCGGGAGCTCCGGCGACAGCTTGTGATATAGATGCGGCTACACTGGTAAATATGCGACTTCTCGGCCAACCGGTAGGTCCTAAAAATGAAGCGAGTATTCGTCGTATTTGTCAGGAATCTCCCTTACCCTTTGTCGTCAAAGGAATTATGTCTGCCAAAGAGGCAAGAATTTGTGCCGATGCGGGAGCGGGTGCTATTGTAGTGAGCAACCACGGCGGGCGTATTCTCGATGATATGGCCGGCACAGCCGATGTTTTGCCGGAAATTGCCGCTGAAATTAAGGGTAACATACCTGTTTTTGTCGACGGCGGTATTCGTTCGGGTGAAGATGTACTTAAAATGTTGGCTCTCGGGGCCGACGCTGTTCTTATCGGCAGACCGGTGGCCGTAGCCGCCATAGGCGGAGGCGCTGAAGGCGTAGCTCTGTATTTGGATAAAATTCGCAGAGAACTTATAGATGCTATGGTTATTACGGGAACGGCGGATGTACGCCGTGTAGACGCA
Source organism: Megasphaera micronuciformis F0359 (assembly GCF_000165735.1). Taxonomy (GTDB): domain Bacteria; phylum Bacillota; class Negativicutes; order Veillonellales; family Megasphaeraceae; genus Megasphaera; species Megasphaera micronuciformis. The sequence continues at coordinate 34,626 of NZ_GL538191.1, read as the reverse complement.
TCGTGTCTTAAAAAATTAGTATCCTGACAAGAATAAGCAATACAAAGCCCCTTGCAGATTATCTTATGGTGACCTGCAAGGGGCTTTTTGTATAGTTTATTTTGAATCTATGTGTTCTTCACGCGTCAAGTTTACATCTTTCAAGGGGATAAGACTGGTTTTGTGCTTGAACTTGTGATAGAAGAAAACGGCTAAGAATACGGGAATACCTATGTAAGCAACACTGGCGCCGTACCAGTCGATTTCAGGGCCTGTGAAGGCCGAATAATTCTGTCCTGCCGTAACGATAATGCAAAGAATAAGGGCCAAAATCGGTCCGAAGGGAAATAAAGACGCCTTGTAAGGCAGGGCGGACAAGTCCTTATTTTGAGCCTTAAAAGCACGGCGGAAACGATAGTGACAAATAGCAATACCTATCCAAGTAATAAATCCGGCCATGCCGCTGATATTGACAAGCCAGTCATAGGCCTTGCCTTCACCGATAAGAGAAGTGAGGAAGGCGGCGAGGCCGAAGATAGCCGTAGCAAAGAGGGCGTTGGTAGGTACGCCGCGTTTATTAAGCTTTAAGAAGATTTTCGGAGCTTGTCCCGTCTTGGCCATAGCGTAGAGCATACGCGTCGATACGTATAGGCCGGAGTTGCCTGCCGAAAGAACGGCCGTAAGAATAACGGCATTCATGACGGAAGCGGCGGCAACGAGGCCGAAGCGTTCAAAAACAAGGGTAAACGGGCTGATGGAAATATTTTCCACATCCGTGTTCAAAAGGTTCGGATCCGTATAAGGAATAAGGAAGCCGATAACGACGAAGGCACCTAAATAGAAGAGGAGAATTCGCCAGAAAATGGAGTGGACGGCTTTGGGAATATTTTTTTCCGGGTCTTCACTTTCACCGGCCGCAATGCCGATCATTTCCGTCCCTTGGAAAGAGAAGCCGGCAACCATGAAAATACCGAGAACGGCAGCACCGCCGCCTACAAAAGGAGCTTCCCCGACAGTCCAGTTCGTAAAGCCGGGTGCTTCACCGCCTACGCCGAGGATGAGTAAGGTACCGACGACGAGGAAGGTAACAACCGTAATAACTTTGATACTGGAGAAAATAAATTCGCTTTCACCGTAAGAACGGGTCGATAAATAGTTAAGGAAAAAAAGGATGACCAGGAAAATACCGCTCCATACGGAAGCCGGTACATCGGGGAACCAGTATTTCATAATGAGTGCCCCGGCTACGAGTTCGGCAGCCAGTGTTATGGCCCAGTTAAACCAATAATTCCAACCCAGTGCAAAGCCTAAGGACTTATCGACATAACGGTTGGCGTATGTCTCAAAGGACCCGCTGACCGGCAGATAAGCCGCCATTTCACCGAGACTGGTCATAAGAAAGTACACCATAACGCCGATGAAGGCATAGGCCAACAAGGCCCCTCCGGGACCGGCCGTACTGACTGTTTCCCCGCCGGCAACGAAAAGGCCTGTACCGATAGCGCCGCCGATGGCGATCATGTTCATGTGACGGGCCTTCAGGCTCCGTCGTAACTCTTGCTTTTCTTCTGACATGTGAGAAATCACAACCTTTGTATAAGATATAATAAATTCATAAATAATACATAATATTATAACGAAAGAGAAAGGCTCTGACAATTACTTGAAGACTGTAAATGTGTAATAAATATGTTGCATCTGAAGAAACGGCGTTGTACGCATAAATAAAAGTCCCTTGCTAACCGTGGTTTTCCCTTATAAAGTGCGGTATAATGAAAAAAATATACTGTTTCTCAACAAAAGGAATGAAAGATATGAACCTTACGGCCAGTCGTCAGCAAATCGATGAAATTGACAAACAAATAACGGCTTTGTTGGAAGAACGAATGAAAGCCGTAGCCGCTGTGGCAGCCTATAAAAAAGCTCACCGTATGCCCGTACTCGATGCAAGCAGAGAAGCAGCCGTTCTGGATAAAGTAGCCGCCTTTACTTCAGATAAGCTGCTGGTTCCTTATATTAAGCGTATTTATCAGGCCTTAATGGATGAAAGCAAGGTTTATGAAGACGATGAAATGAAGAGGAACGGATAATGGTTGAAGGAGAAGTAATTTCAGGGACAGTTGAACGCCTGCTTTTTGAAGCACCCGACTCGGATTACCTCGTTTTTCGCATTCGCCGAGATGACGGTGCCTTGCTGACTGTAACGGGAAACGGAGTAAAGCCCTTACAGGGGGACCGATTGGAGATACGAGGTCACGGAACAATCCATAAAAAATACGGAGCTCAGTTTGCCGCTTCTTCGTGGAAGCGGCTTTTGCCGGATACGGCGGAAGGTATTGAAAACTTTCTTGCCTCAGGTGCTGTCGACGGTATCGGTCCGGCTTTGGCTAAGCGGCTTGTTAACGCTTTCGGGTCGGAAACGATGAAAATCATGATGAATGAACCCGAGCGGCTTAAGGAAGTTGAAGGAATAGGGCCGAAAAAATTAACGGCTCTTACAGCGTCTTTGCAGGCGGAAAAAGACGTTAACGAGTTGGCCCTTTTGTTGGAAACTCACTATATCTCAGGTCGTTATGCCAAACGCTTGTTGGCGGAATACGGTGATGAAGCGGCCTATGTGCTTGAACACGAGCCTTACAGAATGATTCGTGATATTGACGGTATCGGGTTTAATACGGCCGATCGAATCGCACTGGCTTTTGGAACGGACCCGACGGGAACGGAACGGCTGTCGGCAGGTATCGAGTATGTATTACAGGAAATGACGTCGAACGGACATGTATGCCTGCCTGACGATGAATTGGTCGAAAAGGCGGCGAATGTGTTGAAGGCCGAACCCGTACATATTCGCGATGTATTAAATGAGACCTTGATAACCGGACGTCTTGTAGCTGAAGATTGCAGCGGTCTGACCTATATATATACGGTTGATGCTTATGAGAAGGAGCTGCGTGTTGCCGACGACATTCGCAATCTGGTGGCTATGATACCGTTAAAGACTCATGTCAATATAAACGAGTTTATAGATCGGTGGCAGACAGAACGGGAATTTACGCTGGCAGACAAGCAAAGAGAGGCGGTCGAGAGATCTTTGGACTCGGGACTGACCGTGATTACCGGCGGTCCCGGTACAGGTAAGACGACAGTTGTAAAGGCCATTATCGCACTGGCTGAGCAGGAAGGACTGAATATTTTGCTGTGTGCTCCTACGGGTCGAGCAGCGAAACGACTGGCCGAAACAACTCAGCGTAAAGCCAAGACTATTCATCGGCTTTTAGGACCTGCCGGATATGTAGGGACACATCCCTTATTCGATCATAATCGAGACAATCCTCTGGAGGGCGATTTAATTATTGTTGATGAGGTTTCCATGCTCGATTTGGAATTGACGGACTGCCTTTTGGAAGCCTTGCCCGGCCATTGCCGGTGTATCTTTGTAGGAGATGCGGATCAGTTGGCTTCTGTCGGTGCCGGTGCGGTTTTGCATGATATTATTCGGTCGGAAACAGTACCTGTCGTACGTTTGGAAACTATTTTTCGGCAACAGGAAGGCGGCCTTATTGTCACCAATGCGCACCGCATTAATCACGGTGGTATGCCGGTTGTGGACAAAGAAGGAGAATTTTGTTTTATAGAGACGAATGATGAGGACAAAGGCGCTCATCTTGTTGCCGATCTATACGAGAAAGAAGTGATGTCTACGGGCGGGGACATTTTCTCAGTTCAGGTTCTGTCACCTATGTACAGGAATGCATGCGGCGTCGATGCTCTGAATCAATTGATTCAGAAACAAGTAAATGGCGCCGATGCCGCAAAGGCGGAGTTGAAAAACGGTAATATACTTTTTCGTACAGGCGATAAGGTTATGCAAAAACAGAATGATTATGAAAAGGGCGTGTTTAACGGGGATATGGGAGCCGTCTTCGCGCTCGGTAATGACAGCATGCATGTACGCTATCCCGAGCAGGATATACGCTACAAAGGAAATGACTTGGGAGAAATATCTCTGGCTTATGCCGTAACGGTCCATAAAAGTCAAGGGAGTGAATATGATACGGTTATTATTGTCCTTGTAAACAGTCATTCCATTATGTTGCAGCGAAACCTTTTATATACGGCCGTTACACGTGCCAAGAAGAAGGTAATCCTTGTAGGTACGAAGGCGGCACTGCAACGAGCTGTAAGGGCTACCGATAAAAGTAAGCGGTATACCTTATTGGCTCAACGATTGAAAAGAGATGAAATATGCTGAGTCGTGGGGGAAAGTTTTTAAAAAATCTTCTTTTTCCGCCCGCTTGTCCCGGCTGTGGGTGCTATGTCTCTACTGAAGCCGAGTGGTGTGAAGTTTGCCGAAAAAATTTACTGCATCCCCGCTTTTTGGATGACAGCAGACGAAACAGACTGGACGGTTGCTATGCCCTATGTGATTATTCGGAGCCCGTACAACGAGCTTTAACGCATCTTAAGTATAAGAGAAAACGACAGTACGGTCGCGCTTTCTCGGATCTGCTGGAAGCCTTTCCCTTCACCCGGCGATTGGAGATGTATGATGCCGTTGTGCCTGTGCCGCTTTACCCTTTGAAGGAAAGGGAAAGAGGATTTAACCAAAATGATATTCTCTTCCGTTCGTGGGCCCAAAGACACGGTTACATGTGGCTACCTGCGTTACAACGAATTCGGCCGACTGGTTCGCAGGTCGGCTTGGCACGTAAAGAGCGACAGAGCAATTTGAAAGCGGCCTTTACCGTGGTTGCCGGCAAGACCGTGAAAGATTGTCGCCTGTTACTGGTTGATGATGTATATACGACGGGAGCGACTTTACAGGCCTGTGCCGCCGCTTTAAAGCGAAACGGTGCCGTTGAAGTGACCGGACTTGTTATAGCTTCGTCGCGCAACTGAAAACCCCTTCTTTACAATTTGTAAAGAAGGGGTTTCGTTATTTGTTTATTTTCCCAATGTATCGATAAAGGCTTTTACAATTTCCGGATCGAAGAGAAGCCCCGAAGCGGAGAACAGCTCACGTACAGCCTGTTGCTTCGTCTTAGCCCAAAAATCCGCAGACGGATTAATAATTGTATCATAATAATCGGCTACGGCAATAATGCGGGCACCGAAGGGAATATTGGCACCGCGCAAGTGCTTGGGGTAACCCGAACCGTCCCAACGTTCGTGATGATGAACGATATAGGGAATAATGTCCTGACAACAAGGAATGTTTTCCAGCATATTACCACCGGCTGCAGCATGACGCCGGTACAGAGCCTTTTCCGAACGATTCAGATAAGGGGCCTTGGCCAGTAAGGAATTGGAAAGACTGAGTTTTCCTATGTCATGTAACAACGAAGCGTATTTAATCAACTCGATTTCGCTTTTCGGCAAGCCGAGTTTGGCAGCCACACTGACGCTGTAGTTGGCAACCTGCAAAGAATGTCTGTACAGGCGTTGACTCTTCATTTGTAAGAATGAAACGAGATTGGCTGTAATCGCTTCCAGTGATTCTTTTTCATCAAAGCCCATGCCGGCAGATTGACTCAATGATAACATGTACATGGGGATAAGACCTTTCTGATGCGGACAAACAAACTAACGATTATTCATTGGGAGGCCGTTTGGGGTGGCGCAAAATATTAATCATTTTGGCACTCGTGCGCTTTAAACGAGCTCCCGTATTTTTGACTCTGCGAGCTGTAGAGACTTTGGACTTACGCGTGGGACGCATATCCCTAATGGAACCGAAATCGCCACGACGGACGCTGGTTGCCTTGATGCGATCCGACTTTAAGCTGATTTTGAAGATGTTCATTAACCGATTTAAATTCAAGTCCGTCGAAAAACTGTACAAGTCGACGGCGGCATATGATAAAACGGGGTAATAATGAATACAGACGTGCGTATTACCCGATAAGGCCATGCACGTCATTTCATCAGTTGATTGAAAAAAACTGATTCCCTCAAGTTTAACATCTGCCTGAGCAAATGCTTTTTCTATGGACGGCCGCAACTCTTCCGGTTCGGAAATTACGAGTCGGCAGTTGTAAAAATCAATAAGTAAATGCTTACCTAAAGTATTAGTCATTCCGTTCACCTGTCTATGTATTTGCAGTTCATTATAATATTTTTTTGACCCCTTGTAAACGCGAACGAATGTACCCTCGGGGGTATATCTTGAGAAAGAGAAGAGGAAAAACCGATACCTTATTGTGACAAAGCCGAAAAGAAAGGGATAAAAGAAATAAAAGGACTCTTCTCGTTTTGAGAAGAGTCCTTTTATATAAATATAGAATAAAGGAAACCCGGCTGTTCGGAATAGGAAAGGCTTACCCCTTGACAGGAGTGAAAGTAAAGTCTGTACCGTCGAAATCGATGCGTACAGTTTGGCCTTCACCGATGCGACCGCTGATAATATCACGGCTTAAGGCCGTTTCTACGGTATGCGTGATGAGGCGGCGCAAGGGACGAGCACCGAACTGAGGTTCATATCCTTTATCGGACAGTTCTTCCAAAGCCCGATCGGTCCACGTCAAGGTAATATTCATTTGCTTTTGCAAACGGTTGCTGAGGTGTTCCAACAAAATACGGGCAATATCGAATACCTGTTCTTTTTTCAACGCTTTAAAGACGACAATGTCATCAATACGGTTCAGAAATTCAGGGCGGAAATAGGATTTTAAGATATCCTTAACCGATTTTTCCGCCGTTTCGAAGTCGGCAGCTTCAAGAATTTCATGAGAACCTAAATTACTGGTCATAATGATAACCGTATTTTTGAAATTTACTACGCGGCCCTTGCCGTCCGTCAGACGACCGTCATCGAGGATTTGTAAGAGAACGTTGAAAATATCGGGATGGGCCTTTTCGATTTCATCTAATAAGATGACCGAATAGGGATGACGGCGAACAGCTTCCGTCAACTGACCTCCTTCGTCGTATCCGACGTATCCCGGAGGCGCTCCGATAAGTCTTGACACGGTGTGCTTTTCCATATATTCGCTCATGTCGATACGTACGATATTGCGATCGTCGTCAAAGAGCGATTCAGCCAAGGCTTTGGCCAGTTCTGTTTTACCTACGCCTGTAGGTCCGAGGAAGATGAAAGAACCGATGGGACGATTCGGATCTTTAATGCCTGCACGAGCACGCATAATAGCATCACTTACGACGCGAACCGCTTCGTCTTGGCCGACGACTCTCTGATGGAGTGTATCGTCCAAATGAAGGAGCTTTTCACGTTCACCCGTCATCATCTTTGTAACGGGAATACCCGTCCAACGACTGACAACCTGTGCAATGTCTTCTTCACTGACTTCTTCTTTCAATAAGTGGCTGTCTTTTTCTTTCGAAAGCAAGTCTTCCTGTTCGGCTAATTGACGTTCCAATTCGGGTAACTTTCCGTATTTTAATTCGGAAGCCTTTGTTAAATCATAATCCCGTTCGGCCTTTTCCATTTGATGGCGTACGTCATCCAGTTCTTTTTTCAAGGCCTGAGTACGTAAAATTGCCTGTTTTTCCTTATCCCAACGAGCTTTTAATTCTTCTTCTTCTGCAACCAGTTCCTTCTTCGTGTCGACAATTTTAGCCAATCGTTCTTTAGAAGTATCATCCGTTTCTTTATTTAACGATTGTTCTTCAATTTCCAGCTGCATGATTTTATGACGAATTTCATCGAGCGGTGCCGGCATGGATTCAATTTCCGTGCGAAGCTTTGCAGCGGCTTCATCGACGAGATCAATCGCCTTATCGGGAAGGAAACGGTCGGAAATATAGCGATCCGAAAGAACGGCAGCGGCGACCATGGCATTATCACGAATGCGGACGCCGTGATGGACTTCATAGCGTTCTTTCAAGCCGCGAAGAATGGTGATTGTATCTTCTACAGAAGGCTGGTCCACCATAACCGGCTGGAAGCGGCGTTCCAAGGCGGCATCTTTTTCAATGTATTTCTGATATTCATTCAAGGTCGTAGCACCGATGCAACGGAGTTCGCCGCGAGCCAGCATAGGCTTCAACAGATTGCCCGCATCCATAGAGCCTTCTGAAGCACCGGCACCGACGACCGTATGGATTTCATCGATAAATAAGAGAATCTGGCCGTCCGATTTAACGATTTCATTGAGGACGGCTTTAAGCCGTTCTTCGAATTCACCGCGATATTTAGCTCCGGCAATGAGAGACCCCATATCGAGAGAGTAGAGGGTCTTGTTTTTCAGAGATTCCGGAACATCACCGGCAACGATACGACCGGCTAAGCCTTCGACAATAGCTGTTTTACCGACACCGGGTTCACCGATGAGAACCGGATTGTTCTTGGTACGACGCGAAAGTATTTCGATGGTACGGCGAATTTCTTCGTCTCTACCGATGACGGGGTCGAGCTTTCCTTTACGGGCGGCAGCCGTCAAATCGCGGCCGTACTTTTCCAAAGATTTATAATTATCTTCAGGATTATCGGATGAAACGGACTGCTTTCTGTTTGCCTTAATGGAAGAGAGAATCTTATCGGCATTTAATCCGAATTGACGGCAAACTTCCTGCATACTTTCATCACTGTCTTCGGCAACGGCTAAAAGCAAATGTTCTGTGCTGACGTAATCGTCGTGCATAGCTTCGGCACGCTGTTGAGCCTTGCCGATGATACGTACCATTTCTGTCGACATGGACAGGTTACTTGAACCTTGAACGGACGGAATCTTTTTAAGCATCTGTTCCAACTTGGCTCTTAAAAGCGGCAAATCAGTTTTACAATCGCTGAAAATAGAGGCTAAGAGACCTTCCGGATCTTTGGTTAGACCGATCATCAGATGAACGGATGTAATTTCTTGATTATAGTGGAGAGCCGCCGTCTGTTGTGCATCTTGGAAAGCGGCCATTACCTTTTGTGTGTATTTTTCATTTCCCATAGTATAAACCTCCTTAGCGGTCAAGAGATAGGAACGATTCATTCATTTAAACTTCTTTATGTTCTCGACTACAACTATGATTATACACTTAAAAGTCAAAAAGTCAAATATTGGAAAGAAAAAATAAAAGTGATTTTATCTTATCTTTTGAGATGATAGTAAATAAAAATAAAACTATCATTTAAAAAAGAGGGATAAATAATTACAAATAAATCTTTTTAAGAAAAAATAGAGTAAATAGCTGAAATATCCCCCAAAGGCTGTGAAAAAACTGTTAGAAAATAAGGAATGAAAAATGAAAGGAAGGGGAGAAAAACTATCAAATAAAAGAAGTAAAAATAAAAGAAATATAACAGAATATACAGAAAACTTCAGGCAACACAAATGACATCAAGATAAAACGGGTTTTCTTGACTCACTATGAGTTACAGTAAGTACAAAGTATTAGCGGTATGTTGATTAAACATTGTAAGGGAGAAAAGGTAATCCCGGGAAATGGATATAAATAAATTTTCGTACTACCCCAGATATTAACGTGTTTACATGCGTTTATATTTCAAAAAAATAACGAAAAACGGGAATGTAACAGAATTGTAATAATTTCACCTTCAAGCATTGCCATAACAAAATAGAATGTGTAATCATAATGTAAAAGAATTGATAATTTATAGAAGATGTTTTGGGTTCCTAAGGGAAGGAGGATATGTACGAATTTTTAAAAGTACATAAACAAAAATACTTTTTAGAAAAAGGGGTCATGATATGAATAAGATTTTTAAGGTTATTTGGAACAAAGCCAGAAACTGTTATGTTGTTACTTCGGAAATAGCAAAGTCTCATTCAAAAACTAAGTCCGAAACATCCAAAGACAGAGGATACACACTTATTTCAACATTGGCGGTCTTATTTTTAACCGGTTGTGTACCCGTCTTTGCTGCCGTCACTGACGAACCGGGACCGACCGATCCCAACCCTGCAAGAAGTGCGGGCATTCGCTTATCATCCGGGTGGATGTCTGCCTTGGAAGGCGGTACGGCGACGAAGATGTACGACTACGGGACGCCGGGTAATAAGGCCTATGACAACACGGGGATCTTACAGTGGGACGGCACAGGTCGGTATCAATTATATACGGGGACGCATTTGTACGGCATTGCACTCGGTAACGCCGCCAACGCTTATGACCCTGAGGTACAGACGGCATCCGGTACGGCACTCGGTGATTATTCGCGGGCTCGTTCGCTGGCCGTTGCCGTAGGTCCCTATGCGTCTGCCGAAAAGATTGCCGCTGTCGCCATCGGTGCCGGGGCCAAGGCTGCGGAATTTAACTCTCTGGCCATGATGCGTCAGTCTTATGCAAGCGGTAAGTATGCGGCGGCTATCGGGACGGCTGCCGTAGCTAAGGGGGAAGCCAGCCTGGCTATGGGACATTCGTCTACGGCTACGGGCAATCAGTCCATCGCCATCGGCACCATAGCACCGAAGACACAATATGATTCCAAGGGAACTCCCATTGCCGCCTATGACGGTGTAAACAATACGCAGGCTACGGCCGATCGTGCCATTGCTTTGGGGCAGACGGCTCACGCTACGGGCGTAGACAGTATAGCCTTCGGCAGTCGCAGTACGGCCGGCGGTGCCAGCTCTATTGCTTACGGTACCGATGCCAAAGCGTGTGTCGATAATGCCGTGGCTATCGGTAAAAGCGCTTCGGCACCGACGGTAAACGGCGTAGCCTTGGGCTCCAACTCGAGGGCCGACAGAACAAGCGGTGAATGGGGCTATAATGTTAAAACCGAAGACGGGCGGACAAACGGTTATACCGGACTTGGCGGCTCTGCTTTACGGTCCGAATATGCAGCCGTTTCCGTCGGTAATGAAGGCCATACAAGACAGATTACCCATGTAGCAGCCGGCAGCAAGGATACGGATGCTGTCAATGTAGCGCAATTGCGCAATGTGAACCTCAAAGTGGGTGCCAATACGGGTCATACGGATGTCTTATTGGATAGTCAGACTTTAAAAATTCAAGGTGATAATCAGTATGTGACCACTCAGGCAGGAAGCGGAACGGTTACTGTCGGGTTAACCGATGCGGTTCGTCAAAAGATTGATGCGTCGGCTAACATTAACTTATCCAACATTACCAATGAAGGCAAAACGGTTATTCACAACGAAGCTCAGAAGGCCGTCGTAGTGAAAGGCGGTTCGAATACGACCGTTACATCAACTGTTGCTAACGGAACAAAAACTTATACTGTAAACGGTAGAGATACGACTGTGTCCGCCGTTCCGGGGAGTCGTATTACCGTTAAAGATAACGGCGGTATCGATGCAAACGGAAACAGACATTATGAGATCGGCTTTAAAGACTGCGACTTGGCGAAGAAGACGGATATTTGGACGCTACAGGCTAACGGGAAAGATGTACCGCCCAGCCGGGGTAAGGTCAATCTTGTAAACGGTGAAAACGTGACCATCGAAAAGTCGGCAAACGGGCAAATCCGTATTTCCGCAAAGGGCGGTCACGATGAAGACGCCGTTCACTACGATATTTCAAACGGCGTGGTGAATAAAAACTCCGTTACCATGGCGGGCAGCACGTACGTTAACAAGACGGGCGGCACGCATATTACCAACGTAGCCTATGCGACGGGTAACGACGGAAGCGAAGTCGTAAATGTAGATTACCTGACGGATCAGGTAAATAATGCCGTAACGAATACGACGACGAATATTACGAACAACCTGACGGCCAAAGGTATGAACTTTGTCGGTAATGACGGACAATCTATTCACAAGGATTTGGGCTCGACCTTGGGCATTGTCGGAAAAAATTCGAATATTCAAACGGCTAACGATAACGGTAAAATTTCTATTGCCTTAGCGAAGAATTTGACGGACATTACATCCGTATCGAACGGCAATACGAGTATTGTCTTGAACAACAATACGAGTGTAGGCGGCAACGGCGTGACCATTACGGGCGGTAATGTCAGCGTATCGAATAACCGAATCACGAACGTCCAAAACGCCGTAGACAGTCATGATGCGGTCAATAAGGGGCAGCTTGACTCGAAGGTGGAAGAAGTTACGAACAAGGGACTTCGTTTCGATGCCAATGTGGGCGGTGAACAGACGAGTGCCTTGGGGTCGAAGGTGACCGTTAAAGGCGACGGCACGAATATTAAGACGTCTATTAAGAAGACGGGTGCCGACACGGTTATTGACGTCGCTCTCGGCAAAGACGTGACAGCTGAAACGGTAACCGTTACGGGCAAAAACGGCAAAGACGGCACCATCGGCATTAACGGTAAAGACGGCGTAGACGGTATTAACGGTACGAGTCGTGTAGACATTCATGTTGAAAAAGGTCAGCCGGGTGTCAACGGTACGGACGGCGTTACTCGCATTGTTTATGAAGATAAGACGGGGAATCACGAAGTGGCAACCCTGGACGACGGCATGAAGTTTGCCGGAGATAACGGTACGGTGATTTCCAAGAAACTCAACGAACGGTTGGATGTCCGCGGCGGTGCTGCAGGAGCTTTGTCTGACGGCAACATCGGCGTCAACAACGTCGGCGGAGTCTTGAAGGTACAGCTTGCCAAAGAAGTAACGGGACTTACGAGCGTAACGGCCGGCAATGTGAAGACGGGTACGCAAGTATCTGGCGGCGTGACGGGTAACTACGTGACGGGCCTTGATAACAAGACGTGGAACGGTACGGCTGTTTCAGGCAGAGCGGCTACGGAAGATCAGCTGAAAGTCTTGCAAGATACCATTTCGACTCAAGGCGCCGGTGCGACGGATTACCGTTTGGTGGAAAACAATACAGCCGATAAGGCGTATAGCGTCGATGCCGACGGCAAGGTGAACTTGACGGTAGAAGACAAGAATCATGCAGGAATGAAGCAGACGGTTACGATTAAGGATGTAGCGTCCAAGACGGCTGTAGACAACTTGTCGAACCGTTCCGTACAGTACGATGTAACAGGCGGCGTGGTGAATAAAAACTCTGTCACCATGGCGGGCAGCACGTACGTTAACAAGACGGGCGGCACGCATATTACCAACGTAGCCTATGCGACGGGTAACGACGGAAGCGAAGTCGTAAATGTAGATTACCTGACGGATCAGGTAAATAACGCCGTAACGAATACGACGACGAATGTGACGAACAACCTGACGGCCAAGGGCATGAACTTCGTCGGTAACGACGGGCAATCTATTCACAAGGACTTGGGATCTACCTTGGGCATTGTCGGAAAAAATTCGAATATTCAAACGGCTAACGATAACGGTAAAATTTCTATTGCCTTAGCGAAGAATTTGACGGACATTACGTCCATATCGAACGGCAATACGAGTATTGTCTTAAACAACAATACGAGTGTAGGCGGCAACGGCGTAACAATTACGGGCGGAAACGTCAGCGTCTCGAATAATCGGATCACAAACGTCCAAAACGCCGTAGACAGTCATGATGCGGTCAATAAGGGGCAGCTTGACTCGAAGGTGGAAGAAGTTACGAACAAGGGACTTCGTTTCGATGCCAATGTGGGCGGTGAACAGACGAGTGCCCTGGGTTCTAAGGTGACCGTTAAAGGTGACGGCACGAATATTAAGACGTCCATTAAAAAGACAGGTGCCGATACGGTTATTGATGTAGCCCTCGGCAAAGACGTGACGGCTGAAACGGTAACTGTTACGGGTAAAGACGGTAAGGACGGCATCATCGGCATTAACGGTAAAGACGGCGTAGACGGTATTAACGGTACGAGTCGTGTAGACATTCATGTTGAAAAAGGTCAGCCGGGTGTCAACGGTACGGACGGTGTTACTCGCATTGTTTACGAAGACAAGACGGGCAACCACGAAGTGGCAACCCTGGACGACGGCATGAAGTTTGCCGGAGATAACGGTACGGTGATTTCCAAGAAACTTAACGAACGATTGGACGTTCGCGGCGGTGCTGCGGGAGCTTTGTCTGACGGAAATATCGGCGTCAACAACATAGGCGGAGTCTTAAAGGTACAGCTTGCCAAAGAAGTCACGGGACTTACGAGCGTAACAGCCGGCAATGTGAAGGCGGGTACGCAAGTCTCAGGCGGCGTGACGGGTAACTACGTGACGGGCCTTGATAACAAGACGTGGAACGGTACGGCTGTTTCAGGCAGAGCGGCTACGGAAGATCAGTTGAAAGTCTTGCAAGATACCATTTCAACGCAAGGAGCCGGTGCGACAGATTACCGTCTGGTGGAAAACAACACGGCCGATAAGGCGTATAGTGTCGATGCCGACGGCAAGGTAAACTTGACGGTAGAAGATAAGAAGCACGCAGGCGTAAAAGAAACCGTTACGATTAAGAATGTGGCTTCCAAGACGGCTGTAGACAACTTGTCGAACCGTTCCGTACAGTACGATGTAACAGGCGGCGTGGTGAATAAAAACTCTGTCACCATGGCGGGCAGCACGTACGTTAACAAGACGGGCGGCACGCATATTACCAACGTAGCCTATGCGACGGGTAACGACGGAAGCGAAGTCGTAAATGTAGATTACCTGACGGATCAGGTAAATAACGCCGTAACGAATACGACGACGAATGTGACGAACAACCTGACGGCCAAGGGCATGAACTTCGTCGGTAACGACGGGCAGGTAATTCATAAAAATCTCGGCGAAACCTTGGGTATCGTCGGCGGCGGCACGAAGATCGATTCCGAGTATAGCGGTGAAAATATTAAGACCGTAAAAGATGCAAACGGCAATATTTCCGTCATGATGGATAAAAACCTTGTTACCGAATCCGTTCAAGTCGGTAAAGACGGCAAGGACGGTATCATCGGCATTAACGGTAAAGACGGCGTAGACGGTATTAACGGTACGAACCGTGTAGATATTCATGTTGAAAAAGGCCAGCCGGGTGTCAACGGTACGGACGGAGTTACTCGCATTGTTTATGAAGACAAGACGGGAAATCACGAAGTGGCAACCCTGGACGACGGCATGAAGTTTGCCGGAGATAACGGTACGGTGATTTCCAAGAAACTTAACGAACGATTGGACGTTCGCGGCGGTGCTGCGGGAGCTTTGTCTGACGGAAATATCGGCGTCAACAACATAGGCGGAGTCTTAAAGGTACAGCTTGCCAAAGAAGTAACGGGACTTACGAGCGTAACGGCCGGCAATGTGAAGACGGGTACGCAAGTCTCAGGAGGCGTGACGGGTAACTATGTGACGGGCCTTGATAACAAGACGTGGAACGGTACGGCTGTTTCAGGCAGAGCGGCTACGGAAGATCAGCTGAAAGTCGTAAATGAAGCTATTAATAACGTGAGCGGTAATATGTCCGACTTCCGTTTAGTAGCTAATGACGGAAGTGCCGACGGTGCCTACTCTGTCGATGCTGACGGCAAGGTGAACTTGACGGTAGAAGATAAGAAGCATGCAGGCGTAAAAGAAACCGTTACGATAAAGGATGTGGCTTCCAAGACGGCTGTAGACAACTTGTCGAACCGTTCCGTCCAGTATGATGTAACAGGCGGCGTGGTGAATAAAAACTCCGTTACCATGGCGGGCAGCACGTACGTTAACAAGACGGGCGGCACGCATATTACCAACGTAGCCTATGCGACGGGTAACGACGGAAGCGAAGTCGTAAATGTAGATTACCTGACGGATCAGGTAAATAACGCCGTAACGAATACGACGACGAATGTGACGAACAACCTGACGGCCAAGGGCATGAACTTCGTCGGTAACGACGGGCAGGTAATTCACAAAAACCTCGGTGAAACCTTGGGTATCGTTGGCGGCGGCACGAAGGTAGATTCCGAATATAGCAGTGAAAATATTAAGACCGTAAAAGATGCAAACGGCAATATTTCCGTCATGATGGATAAAAACCTTGTTACCGAATCCGTTCAAGTAGGTAAAGACGGAAAAGACGGCAAGATCGGTGTGAGCGGTAAGGACGGTAAGGATGCCGTAACCGTATACGGTAAAGACGGTGTGGGCCATATCGGCTTAACCGGGCCGGCGGGAACCAACGGTAAGGACGGTACTAACGGTATCGACCTGACTGTGAAGAACGGTTATGATGATGTCTCCAAGGGAATTAAGGGTGAAAAAGGTGTAGACGGTACGGACGGAATTACGCGTATCGTTTATGAAGACAAGACGGGAGAACATCAAGTTGCAACGATGGAAGACGGCATGGTCTTCGGCGGCGATACGGGAACGGATATTATTAAAAAATTGAACAACAAGGTTTCCGTTATCGGCGGTATTACGAACAGAACTCTGCTTACGACAGAGGATAATATCGGTGTCGTCTCTGACGGAACGGATAACCTGAAGGTTCGGTTGGCGAAGGACTTGAGAGGCATTACCTCTATTTCTAACGGCGATACGAAGATAACCTTGAAAGACCATTGTGAAGATGCCGTAACGATTACGGGCGGCAATATTAACGTAACGAACAATCGCATTACGAACCTTAAAGACGGCGAAGACGAACATGATGCTGTCAATAAGGGGCAGCTTGACAAGGCTGTAGACGGGATCAAACAGGGAGCCTTCGGTGTGACGGCTGATGACGGTAAGTCGGTTAAGAAAAACTTGGGCGAAACCGTCGCTATCGGCGGCGACGGAGCCAATATTTCCACATCCGTTGAAAACGGTAAGGTTCGCGTATCTCTGAATAAGGATGTGCGCGTTGACACGGTTACGGCCAATAAGGTGACGACCGGTGATACGACCGTAACCTCTGACGGACTGGTTATTAACGGTGGTCCGTCGGTTACGAAAAACGGTATCGATGCGGGAAATAAGGTTATTACGAATGTAGCGGCAGGACGTATCGGTGCCGGCAGTACGGATGCCGTTAACGGCGGCCAACTTCATGATATGGCGGACAGTATAAGCCGTAAAGGATTCGGCGTGACTGCTGATGACGGCCAGTCGATTATGAAAGGCTTGGGCGAAACGGTGGCTATCGGCGGCGACGGTACGAACGTACGCACGTCCGTAAGCGGCGGTAAGGTTGTCGTAGGCCTTTCGGACAAATTGACCATCGGTAGCGGTGCCGGAGCTGTAAGTATTGACGGTGTAAACGGCAATATCGGTGTCGGCGGAGTAAGTATAGGTCGACAAGGCGGCGGCAGCTATGTAGGCGGCTTAAGCAATACGACGTGGGACGTAAAGAACCCGAATATTACAAGCGGCAGAGCGGCAACGGAAGATCAGCTCAAGGTCGTCAGTGATAAGATTTCCGGCGGTCGTGTTTTCCAAGGCGACTGGGGTAAGGTTTCGGTCGGCCTCGGAGATACGTTAAATCTGCGCGGCAATGCGAAGAATCTGTCGCGCTTGACGGACGGCAACATTGCCGTAGTATCGAATTCCGCTCAAGACGGCTACAATATTAAGTTGGCTAAGGACATCAATATGGGTGACGGTACTATTACCTTTACCACGTCGACTACGGCTCCCGAGTCAACGCCGAGAGAGATGACAAACGGACCGGTTCTCGGTGAAGATCGTCGACCGGGGGCTCCGACCGTGACATCGTCCATGACCATGGGCGGTAGCGGTATTACCTTCACACCTGTCGGCACTTCGACAACAGGGGTCAGACTGACGGGAACGGGTCTTAATAACGGCGGACAACAGCTTCACGGAGTGGCAGCCGGCACTTTAGATGACGATGCGGTCAATGTAAGCCAGCTTCGTCGCGTACAGGTTAAGGTGGATAATGCCGGTTCCGCATCGGCAGCCTTGGCGGGATTACACCCCTTGGCTTATGATCCTATTGCACCTACACAGGTTATGGCGGCCGTCGGTTCGTACGGTAACAGTACGTCCGTAGCACTCGGCTTGGCCCATTACACGAATGAAAATACGTTGCTCCACGTGGGTGCCTCCTTCGGACAACAGGATAACGCCGTCAATGCGGGCGTAACGTACAAGTTCGGTCGATCGGCTGAAAAGAAAGCCATTCCCGATCGCTACAAAGCCGGTCCTATCAGCTCCGTATACGTAATGCAAGATGAAGTAACGGCACTGAAGGCTGAAAACGCCCGTATTAAACACCATGAAGAAGAACTGACTGAAGCGTATCGGAAGGTTCAGGCCGATAATGAAGAAATGAAGGCTCAAATTGCCCTCTTAATGGAAAAAGCGGGTCTGAAGTAAGTATGAGAAACGGGGGCTCCCGGCTTCGGCCGGGGGCAAACCTCGTAAGGAGGATGCTATGTTGAAAAAACTGATTACTGCAGCCTTGGCCTTGTCTGTCAGCGCTACGGCTTATGCTGCCGTCGACCCCTTATCCCAACCGGCACCGTCGAGTCGGGATTTGACGGCAGTTCAGGAAATGACGGCTATCGTCGTTCCGAATACGGAAGTGTATAAGGCGTTGCAACAATTTACGACCCTACAGGCACAAAGAGGCGGGCAGTTGGTCAAGGAAGTCGGTGTGGGCGTAAAATCCGAACAGGGTTGGTATAACGATCAGGTTCTGCATTATATGTACGTTCGCGTCAATCTGTATCGTGACAGTCATGGCTGGAAGGAAGCAGCGTACGGCAAACAGGCGGTCTATAAGCTTTATCATGACTATGAAACATTTTTTGCCACTCATTCCTATGTAACGCCGGAGAACAAGGCAACGTTTGAACAAGACTTCCTGAATATTTTGGCTGACAATACACGACAAGTCGAAAACAATGAATTACGGTTCTATTTAAATGAAACGGTACTCTTTTCACTGCAAGCCGGTATGGATGCGGATAGACAATTAATTTCGCCCTATGAAGAAGGACGTATCGTAAATTTACGTCAACAATTATAATATTTATATAATGTAATATAAGAGGGAGCTTCTTATTAAAGAGGCTTCTTTTTATATTGCTTTAAAAGTGTATAAAGTAAAGTAATAGGTGTCGGCATGGGTATGTGAAAGTTTTATAAGGTTTATAAGAATAACTATGCTATACTTATAAAGTAGCATTTATAGTGATGATAAAATAAAAGGGGATAGAAGATAGAGGCTGTCCTACTTTTATAAAAATGGATGAGGAATATATATAAATGGGGCTTAAAATTTAAAATGCGTATTTGCACAATTATATACATAATATGAGGAGGATGATATTGTGCTGGAACGTTTAAATGCGTTACCCGTTTCATCGTTTCACTATAAGCTGTTGGTGGTTGCAGGAATCGGTTGGGTTTTTGATTCCATGGATACGGGGCTTATTGCGTTTGTATTGCCCTTGCTTATCAAAGAATGGGGGCTTTCGGCTACTCAGGCGGGGATGCTCGGTAGTATCGGCCTTGTCGGCATGGCCCTGGGAGCCGTAGCGGCAGGAACCTTAGCCGACAGAGTGGGGCGGAAAACCGTATTTTCCGTCACCATAGTGTTGTACAGCTTGGCTACGGGATTGTGTGCCGTAGCACCGAATTATGAGTTACTCGTTCTTTTTCGCTTTTTGGTAGGGCTGGGACTGGGCGGTGAGTTGCCCGTAGCGGCTACGCTGGTGACCGAATACGTTCCGGGGCGTGCCAGAGGTCGTTTTATGGTACTCTTGGAAAGCTTCTGGGCCGTCGGCTGGTTGTTGGCAGCCCTTATCGCCTACTTTATTATTCCCGTGACGGGATGGCGTACGGCCTTTCTCATCGGAGCCTTACCGGCCTTATATACCATGGTTATTCGTATGCACTTACCCGAATCGGTTCGCTATCTTTTAAAAAAGGGAAAAATAGAAGAAGCCCGAAAAATCGTTTCTTCCTTGGAAGAACGTTGCCATATGGAACCTCGTCCCCTTGAAGTGACGGAGAAGGATGTGGCGGAAGAAACTAAAGGCTCCTTTACGTCTCTTTGGACAAGCCGTTTTATTAAACGAACCGTCATGCTCTGGCTCGTGTGGTTCGGCATCGTTTTCAGCTATTACGGTGTCTTTATGTGGCTTCCTTCCCTTGTATTTAAACAAGGATTTACGGTAGTCAAAACTTTTGAATATGTCCTCGTCATGACTTTGTCACAGTTGCCGGGATATGCAGCGGCGGCTTGGCTCGTCGATCGACTGGGACGGCGCTATACCTTGTCCCTGTTTTTGTTGGGCAGCGGCATAGCCAGCTACTTTTTCGGACACGCTGAGACTGTTACGGCACTGCTTTGTTGGGGAGCGACCATGTCTTTCTTCAATCTCGGTGCCTGGGGTGTTATATATACTTATACACCCGAACTCTATCCGACGGAGATTCGCGGTCTGGGTTGCGGCTGGGCTACGGGATTCGGTCGTGTAGGCGGTATGGTGGCACCTCTTCTTGTAGGAGCCCTTTTGACCGATGCGTGGGATATGGGACATATATTCTATATCTTTGCCGGTGTATTTGTACTTATTTCCTTTATTGTCCTTACCTTGGGAAGGGAAACGAAGCGAAAAGAATTGGAAAGTTTGTCGTAAACAAGACGAAGAATTCATGTAATCCGGAACGGGAACTCCTGTATGATACAGGGGTTCCCGTTTTTTACAGCATTATAACCAAGTAACCCGGAATGAAACGTAACGGATAATCGAATGTTATAAAACTGTAACAGAATGAAAAATAAACGGAAATAAATTAATGGTAAAATCTTAGCGAAATACAAATTATATTCCGTTTAAGAATGACGTTAGTATAAAAATGTGTATAGCATATGAGAGGGTGGTATGGGGAGAAAGAGTATGCACGAAAAATAAATAATAACACAAAAGAATATGGAGTCCGTATTTGGTGAGAAGAAGTTCCGGGGGGTGGGAGAAACGCGGACAACAAGCTCCGACCTTACTGTATGCAGTGTTATCGCATATTGGGAAGGTCTTTTTTTATAAAAAAAATCAAGAGCTTGTCATCATGAATAAATTTGATAACCTCATCAAAAAACATGAGTTCAACTCATTCATAAATTACTAATGGAAAACGATTACTACCTTGAAAGAATAGAAAAAGTTTTGTAAAATAACATGCACGTAAGTTATTAAAAATTTGAACTCATGGTGAAAGTTTCGTTTACATGACGGAACGAAAGGTTAAAAACCTGTAACATCGACAATTGTATGTTTGTATCGTTATTTTTTGGAAAGGAAGGTAATGTGAAGAATGAATAAGGTTTTTAAGATTGTTTGGAGTAAGTCTAAACAGTGTTATGTAGTTGTGTCGGAATATGCCAAGTCAAACGGCGGCAAGAAAAAGGTTTTGGCAACCGTTTTGGCAGGCCTCATGATGGCCGGCGTTGGCATGGATGGAGTCCAGGCGGCTCCCCATCAAGGGACTGTTGATACGTCGGGAAGTAAGGTCAATATTTCAGCTTACGGAAAACCGCAGAATACTGGGACTAGCGATGCGAATGCCGTTAACTATATTGCCATCGGCTATCAAAATGATGTCACGGCAGCAACTCCCGGTCAAGACGGTCGTACGGCTATCGGTGCGGGCAATAAGGCGACGAGAAATTCTGCATTGGCAATCGGTAACCAAAATGAAGCGACAGGCGGTGCGTCTACGGCTATCGGTGCTTGGGCAAAGGCTTCAGGGGATGCATCCGTGGCGATGGGGAATGTGGCTTATGCGGATAAGCATGCTTCTATTGCTATCGGTGACTATGTAAATGCCGAAGTACCTAGTGGCAACAAAATTTCGACAGGGGAATATGCGACAACTGTCGGCAGTCGTTCTAGCGCTACTACGGATTATGCGACGGCGCTTGGTGCGGAAAATAAGGCGACAGGGAATATGGCAACCAGTGTCGGTAATCATAATACAGCAAGTGGCGACGGTTCTGCGGCATTAGGTGTTAATAGTGAAGCCACCGGTCGCTGGGCTGTAGCTGTCGGGAATGTGGCGAAAGGTACAGCTCAGAATGCTACAGCTATCGGCAATACAGTTACGGCTTCGGGAAATAATTCCAATGCTATAGGTTTCAGAGCTGCCGCGTCGGGTGAAAATTCTACGGCTATGGGTACGTCGACAGAAGCGACGGGTACTGGTGCAACGGCTGTCGGTAATGCGGCGAAAGCAAAGGATCAGAGTGCATCCGCTTTCGGTGATCAATCGGAAGCGACGGGTACTGGTGCAACGGCTGTCGGTAATGCGGCGAAAGCAAAGGATCAGAGTGCATCCGCTTTCGGTGATCAATCGGAAGCGACAGGCTTCCAATCTACAGCAATCGGTTTTAAAAATAAGGGGATAATAAATGATGCTACGGCCGTTGGTAGTCAGAATACTGCGTCGGGAGCACAGTCTACGGCAATAGGGTTTCAAACAAACGCGACCAATACAAGTGCTATTGCTATTGGTGATCAAGTGACCGCATCGGGGGCACAGTCTGCGGCAATAGGCTATCGAGCTACAGCGTCTGAAGTTCGTTCAGTTGCATTGGGTGACAGGGGACAGGCTTCAGGAAATGGTGCTTATGCTATGGGTTATGATACAAGGGCCACTGCGAAAGGAGCCTATGCCATTGGTTTCTCGGCACACGCAACAGCCGAGACTGCCTATGCTATTGGCGGTGCGGCTGAGGCTTCTGCTTCAAATTCCATGGCTATCGGCAGGAAAGCTAATACAAAGGCTCAGGATGCTACGTCGACTTATTCCTATTCCGGTACGGGCGGTGCTGTAGGTGCGAGCGGCTACAATACGGAAACGTCGACTATTCATTCGGGAGACGGTACAAATACAGCCACCGATACATATAATGCAGGCGATACGTTGGCTATCGGTACCAATGCGACTGTAAGCGAACAGTCCAACGAGACGGTGGCTATCGGTAAAGACAGCTCGGCAGGGAAGAACACTCATTATTCGACGGTTATCGGTCAGGGTGCTCAGGCAAGACAAGGTGCTTCAGACAGTACGGTTATCGGTCACGGTGCGTATACGGAAGCCAGAGAGTCCGTAGCTATCGGCAGAACGGCTAATGTATCGGGTACGGACAGCGTGCGGTCTACGGCTATGGGCTGGGGTGCACGGGTTTCGAATGCGTATGATGCGACGGCTATCGGTACGGGCGCACAGACGACCGTGAGAGGCGGTGTTGCTATCGGTTCGGGTGCAGATTCTTCCAGAGCTACAACGGATCCCAAATCGGATGCTTATGATGCGGCTTATGCAAACGGAGCGGTTATTCATAACCGTAAATACAATCCGACCGTATTTGCAGCAAGCGCGACTCAAGGTGCCGTTTCTGTCGGCAATGACATAGAAAAACGCCAAATCATCAACGTAGCCGGCGGTTCCGACGACTATGATGCCGTCAACGTGGCTCAGTTGAAGAATGTCGGTGTGATTGTAAAAGGCAATACGGGAAAATCGGACTTCCTCGTTCACGACGGTTCTCTGAAGGTTGAAGGAACCGGCCGTATCAGCACCGTAGCAGCCGATGACGGTACGAAAGATTCAAAAATTACATTGAAATTTAACGACTCGGACTTGGCTAATACGAGTTTAACCAATATTACCAATGACGGTAAAAAGACGATTACAGGCCTCGGTACTATTGTTAAAGCCGGTGATAACGTAACGGTTACGTCTACATCCGATGCGACGACGGGACAAAAGACCTATACGGTCAGCACGACAAGCCCCGTAGTTTATACGGATAAGGACGGCAACAAGGTATACCTCCACGACGACGGTAAGTTCTATACGTCTGCGACGGGCGGCACGGAAGTAAATAATTCCAACGTTATTGCTTCCTTTAAGGATCCGAGCGGAGCCACGACGGGCGGTACTATGATCGTCAATAACGTGGGCAGCGCTATTTCCAACCATACGACTCCGGGCGTGACGTCGCCGACGTACCTCGATAAACTCGATGCGGCGGCAGGCGATACGAAGACGCAAAATGCAGCGGTCAACGTAACGGACTTAAAGAATACGGCAGACGGCTTGACGGAAAAGGGTCTCAAATTCGATGCCAACTCGGGCGGCGTAAAGACGAACAAGCTCGGTTCTACGGTTAAGGTTCAAGGCGAAGGTGCTAAAGCCGATACGGAATACAGCGGCAAGAACGTTAAAACCATCATTAATCAAGACAGCGTCGGTAATACGACCATTGATGTAAAGCTCGATAAAAACCTGGAAACGGATACGATTACGGCAACGGGTAAAGACGGCAAAGACGGCAAGATCGGTATTAACGGTGCGGATGGACAAACGACGACCATTACGGTAACTCGTGACGGCAAGCCGGGCGTAGACGGAGCACCGGGAACGACGACGACTCGCGTTGTATACGAAAAGCCGGACGGCAGCAAAGAAGAAGTGGCAACACTGAACGACGGCATGAAGTATGCAGGCGATGACGCTCAGGGTACGGATAAGACCAAAGTCGTTAATAAGAAGCTCAACGAAACGCTCGATATCATCGGCGGAGCGGACGCTACGAATTTAACGGACGGCAACATCGGTGTTAACAACGACGGTAACGGCAAGCTCAAAGTACAGCTTTCCAAGAACCTGAAAGATATTGATACCATTAAAAACGGCGGCACGACGATTACGCTTAACACCACTCCGGGCGGCGCAAGCAATACGCCGGCGGTGGTTATTAACGGCGGCAACCTGAGCATGGGCGGTAACAAGATTACCAACGTATCTCCGGGTGAAATCAGCAGCACGTCGACAGAAGCCGTAAACGGCTCGCAGCTTTATAAGTTAAAGGCGGAAGAACGCCACATTCGTCCGACAAACGTACCGACAGGCTCGACGGAAACGACGCAGACGACGGGTACGGATGCCGTTTACAAGTACGATGCATCGACGAAGAAAGTTACGTTGGTATATAACGACGGAAACGGCACGGCTGTAAGCGACACGAAGGCGGTCATCGACTTCTCCGATCTGTCCACAGGCGGCAGCGGCACGAATACGATTGTTGAATCGACAGACGGTACGGTCAAAGTAACGGATAACGGTACGTCACCGGACCACAAGTATGACTTGGCAGTCAACTCGCAGAAGGTCGTAAACAACGCACAACTTCCCGTAACGTACACGAAGGCGGACGGCACGAAGGTATATCTGCATAACGACGGCAACTTCTACGATGATAAAGCAGAAGGACAAGGCAACTTGGTAGCGAAGTCGGATGTCATTGCGTCCATGAACGACGGCAACAACTCGACGACGGCTCCGATGCGTCTGAACAATGTAGCAAGCTCGATCTCCAACCAGACGGGAGCTACGTTCCTGGATAAACTCGACGCGGCTAATACGAACAACCCGAACAGTGCCGTTAACGTATCGGACTTGAAGAACACGGCCGACGGCTTAACGGACAAGGGTCTTAAGTTTGACGCCAACTCGGGCGGCGTGAAGACGAACAAGCTCGGATCGACGGTTAAGGTACAAGGTGCGGGCACGAAGGCCGACACGAACTATGACGGTTCGAACATCAAGACGTTCATCGACCAGGATGCAAGCGGCAACACGACGATTGACGTGAAGCTCGATAAAGACCTGAAGACCGAAACGATTACCGTTACGGGTAAAAACGGCAAAGACGGTACTATTGGCATTAATGGTAAAGACGGTGTGGACGGTATTAACGGTACGAGTCGTGTAGACATTCATGTTGAAAAAGGTCAGCCCGGTGTAAACGGTGCTCCCGGAACGACAACCACGCGTGTCGTATATGAAGACCATACGGGTAAGCATGAAGTAGCAACACTGGACGACGGCTTACGCTTTACGGGTAACAACACGTCTACGGAAAACAAACACAAGCTCAACAGCTTGGTTAAGGTAAAGGGTGAAGGCGTAACGGAAGCGGAAGCGAATGCCTTCGACAGCGCGGCAGGCAATATCGCAGTGGTAGCAGACGGCACGGATACGTTGACGATTAAGCTGAACAAGACTGTAAAAGGCTTGAATACGGTAGAAACGAAGACAATCCAGTTGGGCGATCCTGTAGGTAACCACACGACGATTAACTACGCAGGCGACCGCATTACGTACACGACGCCGGATACGACGCCGGGTGCCACACCGGGCTCTACGGTAACGCATAAGGTAGCGAACCTGGAAGATGAACTTCACATCAAACCGGGTACGTATACGCCGAATACAGCCGGTAAGGTAACTCTTACTTACGTAGACGGTAACGGAAACGACGTAGCCGGAAAGACGGCGGTAGTCGACTTGAGCAGCTTCACACCGGCAAGCGGCATGAGCAAGTGGGTAGCTAAGTCTTCTGCAGGCGAAGGTACACACTCGGGTGATACGACTCAGGATATTACGGACAGCAAGGCTGTTGAATTCCAGGCAGGAAAGAACGTCACCATTACCCAGACGAACGACAGTGCAGGCAATACGGTTATTAAGTACGGCCTGAGCGACGAAATCGAAGTAGGTAAACCGGGAACGCCGGGAAAAGACGGTAAGGTAGGCGTTAAGGGTGCAGACGGTTCGGCAGTTGTGATTAACGGCAAGGACGGCTCCATCGGCTTGAACGGCACAAACGGCCGCGACGGCATTACCATTCAAGGTAAAGACGGAGCTAAGGGTCTTGACGGCACGAACACGACGCGTATCGTATACCATGACGAAACGAACAATAAAGACCATCAGGTAGCAACACTTGACGACGGCATGAAGTTTGCCGGTGACGACGGCCAGACGGATTCTTCGAAGGTTATCAGCAAGAAACTCAATACGGTTGTCGACATTGTCGGCGGTGCTGATAAGACGAAGCTTACGGATAACAATATCGGCGTCAATAACGTAAACGGCAAGCTTAAAGTACAGCTGTCCAAGGACCTTGATTTGACGGCCGGCGGCAGTGTCAAGATGGGTGATACGACGGTTAACAACGGCGGTATTACCATTAAGGCACCGACAGGCGGCACGACGACGGATGTTCATCTCGGATCTGACGGCCTCAACAACGGCGGCAATAAGATTACGAACGTTGCTAAAGGTACGGCCGATACGGATGCTGTTAACGTAAGCCAGTTGAAAGACGCCAAGAGCGAATTGAAGGCTGCTGAACGCCACATTAAGCCGGGAACTTATACTGTTGACAGCAACGGTAAGGTAACCATGACCTATGTGGACGGCAACGGTGACGACGTAGCTGATGAAAAAGCGGTTATTGAAGGCATTGCCAAGAACGACTTGTCAAATATTACAAACGACGGCAAGAACGTTATTACGAACCTTATCGACATGGAAAACGGTAATAACACGACTGTTTCCTCTCGTAAGGATACAACAGGCAAGAAGATCTTCAAGGTCGACGTAGATTTGTCGGCTACGAATCGGAAGGTTGATACGGCCGCTACAGGTACGGGTTCCGTGGCATCGGGCAGTGCTGCCGGTGCAGCTGTAGTCAATAAGGGCACGCAGTTCGTTGCAGGCGACAACATGGTCGTTAAACGCGAAACCATGAGCGGCAACGATACGGATCAGAAGATTACGTATGCTCTGAACCCGAACTTGCAGAACATTAAGTCCATCAGCAGCGGTACGACAACGAGTAATGCTCCGCGTATCGACTTCGGCTCCAACACGGTAACGATTAATAACGGTAATTTGAGCCTGGGCGGTAACAAGATTACCAACCTGGCACCGGGCACAAGCTCGACGGATGCCGTAAACCTCAGCCAGTTGGAAGGCGCTCGTACGAAGGTTACATCCAATGACGGATCCGTAACTGTTACGAGAAACGAAAATACGACGACGAAGGAAATTACTTATGACCTTCATGTAGCAGGCGGTAACGGTACTCCGGATCCGACTATTTACAATCGTCTCAACAACCTGGGTGATGAAATCCAGACAGTCGGTGCATTAGGAGCCGCATTAGGCGCACTGAAACCGATTCAGTACGATCCGTTGGAACCGACTCAGATTATGGCCGGCTACGGTAACTATCGCGGTACCTCGGCTTTGGCTTTAGGGGTAGCTCATTACAGAAACGAATCGCTCATGATGCATGCAGGCATGTCCTGGGCAGGCGGTTCAAGCCACATGATGGCTAATGCTGGTGTTACGTGGAAACTCGGTCACCGCGATCCGGAAACGGCTATTGCCGACCGCTATCGTCGCGGCCCGATCAGCTCGGCTTACGCATTACAACAGGAAATGGCGGCAGTGAAAGAAGAAAATCAGGGCTTGAAGGGTGAAGTAGCCGATTTGAAGAGCGAAAATGCGGAAATGAAGAAGAATATCGCTATGTTAATGGCGAAACTCGGCATGTAATTCAGCGGCTTTTATGACAGGTAGGGCCTCGCAAGAGGCCCGTCGCCTGTTAACTTGAGACTTGATACTAAAGAAGAGGAGTATAGACATGAAAAAATCTATCTTGTCTGCTTTCACGGCAGCACTTGTTTTAGGAACGGCTTTTGCCGGTACATCCGTACAGGCATTGCACGATCCCTTGCTTAGTAAAAATCCCGAAACGACACCGCAACTCGGCACAGTCGTACTCGTAAAGGTTCCGAATCAGGAAGTTAAGGACTCGGTACACGCTTTTGCACAGGCTTGGCAACATGCGACAACACGTATT
Source organism: Megasphaera micronuciformis F0359 (assembly GCF_000165735.1). Taxonomy (GTDB): domain Bacteria; phylum Bacillota; class Negativicutes; order Veillonellales; family Megasphaeraceae; genus Megasphaera; species Megasphaera micronuciformis. The sequence continues at coordinate 6,195 of NZ_GL538191.1, read as the reverse complement.
GCCGAAGTAAAGGCAAAGCAGGCTGAAGGCAAAGAGTTGACAAAAAATGAAAAGAAATGGCTCGAATCCAATCGAGTCAACAATTACGGCGACTATTTCCGTACAGACATTTATTCGTATGTCCACGGTCTTGAATTCGTAATGAACTGGAATGCCGAAAACGACGGTATTCAGGAATACAACTATGAAACCATGCCCGGTAAGGATCCGAAAACGGGTACGGATATGAAGCACGGCTATACAAACAGCTATGGCTGGAATGTCATGCGCGGTATGGCTGACAGACTTATTGAGATTACAAAAAAACAGCAGGATGAAGGCGGCGTAAAGAGTGATGAAGAAGCAGCCGCTTTGGAAAATGCGATTCTCACTGTCATGGTTGAAGACCAGGAACATGTAGCCAATGAAGAACTGCGCCATTATATGAATGAAGGCGTATGGTTTACGACAAAACAGGTCGTAAAAGACAAACATATTACGGAACCGACCGAACAGGAAGACCATACAGTCGACTTGTGGCAGTCTATAAACCGTAAATAAGCGGATATAAACCGTCCGTTTGATGAAATTCGAAAAACCGCGATGAAAATCGCGGTTTTTTGCTGTTTAGACATGTACCCGTTCTTGTCTTTCCGCGGCGTATCTTGTACAATTAAAAACGGAGTGTGATTACGATGCATGTAGTAATGGTGGAACCGGAAATTCCCGGGAATACGGGTAATGTTTCCCGCCTTTGTGCGGCTAACCATATAACCTTACATTTAGTAAAACCCTTGGGGTTTTCGTTGGAAGATAAGTATCTTAAGCGGGCCGGTCTCGATTATTGGGATCTTCTCGATTTACATGTACATGAGAATTTTGAGGAAGTTCAGCAACAGTATCCGAACAGCAGATATTTTTATTTGACGACCAAATCGGATAAGTCGTACACGGATATTGTCTTTAGAGAAGATGATATGCTGGTTTTCGGTAAGGAAACGAAGGGGCTTCCTGAAGATTTGTTAAAACGAAATGCGGATTACTGTTTTCGTATTCCTATGATTGATAAGGCACGGAGTTTAAACCTGTCGAATGCCGTGGCTATTGTTTCGTATGAAGCGTTACGACAACTGGGTTTCCCGGGAATGACGGGCGGTAAGGGTATAGAAAATTTGTAAATGAGGTGCGGCATGGAAGACGTATTTGTAAAAGCCGATGCATTGGCTAAGGCTGTAGGAGAATGTGAAGACTATAAGAATCTTCTCGCTGCGGGAGAAAAGTTGGCAGCCGAAGAAAGTACGCGAAAAAACGTGCGCGACTATCTGATTTTACAGGCTAAGTTAGCTTATGCACAGTCTATGGGTGACAAACCGGTAAAAAAGAAAATCGAAGAATTAAATCGCTTAGCCGATATTATTAAAAATAAGCCGACGGCTATGGAATACTTGCAGGCGTATAATACGTGGCAGTCGAAGGCCGGCGAAATTTATCAGATTATACAGAATTCCATGGCGGAAGGGATGAGCATTCTTGACCAGTAAGGCAGTTGAAAAGTTCACGGAATGCCTCGGTGCCGAGATTCCTAAGGATCGAATTTATCGGGACGAACCTATGCGTGATCACACGACCTTTGCCGTCGGCGGACCGGCGGATGTTCTCGTCTTACCGCATTCGGTAAAGGAAATGTCTCTGGCCATTCGGGCGGCTCGCTCTTTGGAACTGCCCGTAACGGTTCTCGGCGGCGGTTCCAATGTTCTTGTTCTGGACGGCGGAATACGCGGCGTCGTCATTCAGCTCAATGAGATGAAGCGAACCCTTTCATGCCACGGCAATCGTATTCACGCCGCCTCAGGTTACATGTTGGCCGACGTATGCGAATTTGCTTATGAAAACGGTCTTACAGGAGCGGAATTTGCCTGCGGCATTCCCGGTACCTTGGGCGGTGCCGTCTTTATGAATGCCGGAGCTTACGGCGGTGAAATGAGCCAGATAGTTTCCCGTGTACGTACGGTAAACGGTCACGGCGGAGTGACGACCTATGAAAAGGGCGAGTTCGGGTTTTCTTACAGAAAGAGCATTTTTCAGAAATTGCAGGAATATGTGGTAGATGTGGAGTTGTCTTTACAATACGGCGATAAAACCGAGATCAGAGCGACGATGGATGATTTAACGGAACGTCGTACGTCGAAGCAACCTTTGGAAATGCACAGTGCGGGCAGTACCTTTAAGCGTCCGCCGGGGTACTTTGCCGGTACGTTAATCGACCAAACCGGGCTTAAAGGGTTATCGCACGGCGATGCGGAAGTATCGGAGAAGCATGCGGGCTTTGTCGTTAATCGCGGTCATGCTACGGCGGCAGATGTTTTAGCCGTCATTCGTGAAGTTCAAAGGCGTGTGGAAGAAGCTCACGGAGTGACTTTAGAGACGGAAGTGCGTATTATGGGAACACCTTAATGTAATAAGAGGTGGAACGAGCGGTTGTCGACCTTGCGGTTGAGAGCCGCTTTTTGTTTGGCTATGGTCGGTATATGTGCTATACTATTACAGTTATATAAAAATTGAAGTTTTTCTATTTTTCTGAATGGGAGAGGAAATATATATGGAACGTCAGGATATTCGCAATATTGCTATTATCGCTCACGTCGACCACGGTAAAACGACACTTGTCGATGCGATGCTCAAACAGAGCCACGTTTTCCGGTCTAATGAAAAGGTTGCGGAACGTGTCATGGATTCGGGGGACATCGAACGGGAACGAGGCATTACGATTTTATCCAAAAACACGTCGGTTATGCATGACGGCGTAAAAATAAATATTGTCGACACCCCGGGCCATGCCGATTTCGGCGGCGAAGTGGAACGCGTTTTGAACATGGTTGACGGTGTATTGCTTCTTGTCGATGCATTTGAAGGCCCTATGCCGCAGACCAAGTATGTATTGCGTAAGGCTTTGGAACAAAATTTAAAACCCATCGTGGTCATTAATAAGATTGATAAGCCTGATGCACGTGTTGCGGAAGTAGAAGACGAAGTCCTCGAATTGTTCATGGAATTGGATGCCAATGATGAACAACTTGATTTCCCCGTTATTTATGCCAACGGCCGTGACGGTATTGCCAAGACGGATATGGCGGATGAAGGTACGGACTTGCAGCCCCTGTTTAAGGCGATTATCGACCACTGCCCGTGCCCGAAGGGCGATTTGGAAGGACCTTTGCAGTTCATGGTTACTACCTTGGACTACGATGATTATGTCGGTAAAATCGCTATCGGTCGAATCGTTCGCGGCAGTATGAAACCGAATCAGAACGTGCTTCTCGTTGACGGTGAGAGCCAGAGAAAGGCTAAAATTTCCCGAGTGTATACGTATGAAGGGTTGAATCGTGTAGAACGGGAAGACGGGGCCTCGATGGGGGATATTGCCTGCATCGTCGGCATTCCCGATATTAAAATCGGTGAAACCGTTGCCGATCCGACGAATCCCGAAGCTTTGCCGAAAATCGATATTGACGAACCGACACTGTCCATGATTTTTTATGTTAACGACAGTCCCTTTGCCGGTCAGGAAGGCGATTTTGTTACGAGCCGTCATTTGCGAGACCGACTTTTCCGCGAAGTGCAGACCAATGTCAGCCTGCGTGTAGAAGAAACGGGATCTGCCGATGCTTTTAAGGTATCGGGTCGCGGTGAATTGCATATTGCCGTTCTCATTGAAGAAATGCGTCGTCAGGGCTATGAAATGCAAATCGGTAAGCCCAGTGTTATTACAAAAGAAATTAAAGGTCAGAAGTGCGAACCTCTCGAAGCCTTGACCATCGACGTGCCTCAGGAATTTATGGGGGCTGTTATGGAACGGTTGGGTACGCGTAAGGCCGAAATGGTCAACATGGTCGATATTGCCGGCTATACACGGTTGGAATTTATTATTCCGGCTCGCGGACTCATAGGTTTCCGTAGTGAGTTTTTAACGGCTACGAAGGGTAACGGTATTATGTACCATGTCTTCCACGGTTATGCCCCTTGGAAGGGAGATATTCCCGGTCGTACGCGCGGCAGTCTCGTTGCCTTTGAAGCGGGCGAAACAACGGCTTACGGTATTTATAACTTGCAGGACCGAGGCACTATGTTCATTTCGCCGGCTCAGGAAATCTATCTCGGCCAGGTTATCGGTGAAAGTAATCGTGACGTAGATATTGATGTCAATCCGTGCAAGAAGAAACATCTCAGCAATACGCGTTCTTCCGCATCGGATGAGGCTCTCCGTCTTGTGCCGCCTCGCATCATGAGTTTGGAACAGGCCTTGGAATGGATTAATGACGACGAACTCGTAGAAGTTACACCGAAAAGCATTCGGTTGCGTAAGGCTATTTTGGATAAACACGACCGCAAGAAAGCGGCTAAAAAAGGATAAGCAAAAAAGAGTTACGACTTCGGTCGTAACTCTTTTTAAGTATGGTGGCGAATGTCTTTGCTTATAGAGGACTGTCTTTTTTACATAACATTTGTAAGTCTCGGCCCAGCTCGCAGAGTGTATTTATATCTGCCGTTGTACAGGTACCGAAGATATTGAGGCTTTTTGTACCTTTTATAGTTGTAAATGATTTATTTCTGCCTATAAAGGTTATCGCCTGCTCATCCGTACGGATTGTCAGCTTCAGGCAGGAAATTCGTTTTTGAGGGCTATAATGCAGCTGACAGCTTTGAATGGGACCGCTTAACAGTACAGTTGCGTTGTTTCGAATCGTGACGATTCGGTCGTTCAGTTCAACCGTGTATGTTTTCAATAATGCCCGTTGTATCTTCTTTACCAAGTACCAAGCGGTGTATACTGCAAAAATCGTAAGAAATATGTATAGGACAGTCTGTCCGGGCAGTGTTTTGTGTGCCGGCAGGTAAAACAGGAATAAGTTTATAAGTAATATGTTCAGACCGAAACAGAACGGTAAGGTAAGGGCTGTGAGTATTTCCGATTTTTCACTTCCTGCCGTAAATACGTATTGTTTCATACAGTGTCCTTTCGTGTGGATGTCATAGAGATATTAAGTAAATTATAACATTCGCATAAAAAACGGGGAACTGTGCATATGACAGAGCGGCTCAATGGTGGTATGATAAGAAAGTACTTCATGAATATTAATCGGATTAGGGGGACTTATCATGAAAAAAAGAATTATCGGTGTAGTCGGAATGGGTCATGTAGGTGCTCATGTAGCTTTTGTGTTGGGCATGCGAGGTGCCGCCGATGTAGTTAAAATTTGCGATATAAATGAACAGAAGGCTATCAGCGAACGTCAGGATTTGATGGATGCCGTCCTTTTCATGCCGCATCATGTAGATTATGTGATTGCAAAGTATGAAGAATTGGGTGATTGCGACATTATCATTAATGCCATGGGCAAGGTTGAATTGTGTGCGACGGGCAGTCGTGATGATGAAATGGGATTTACCGTACCGGGTGTAGCCGATTATATTCCCAAGATTATGAAGGGGGGATTTGACGGCTATTTCATTAATATTACCAATCCGTGCGATGTTGTTACTCATCTGATTCGCGAAAAGAGCGGATTGCCGTCTCACAAGGTTATGGGTACAGGTACAGGTCTTGATACGTCTCGTCTGGTCAGTGCTATTTCTCAGCAGACGGGGATTGATCATCATTCTTTCACGGCCTTCATGTTCGGAGAACACGGCAATTCTCAAATGACTCCCTGGTCTCTTGTTAAATTTGCCGGTCAACCTTTTGAAGAATTGGCTGAACATGATGAACGCTTCCGTTTTGATAAGGCGGAACTTCAAGAACGTGCTATTAAGGGCGGGTGGTATACCTTTATGGGCAAGCGTTGTACTGAATACGGCATTGCTTCTACGGCCGTACGCATGGCTGAAGCCATTCTTCATGATGAAAAGGGGATTATGGCGGCCAGTGTCGAATTGGACGGCCAATACGGAGAAACGGGTATTTATGCCGGTGTACCTGCCGTTATCGGAGAAAACGGCGTAGAACAGGTTATGGAATACAACTTAACGGCTGAAGAATTGAAAACCTTTAAAGAATGTTGTCAGAAGATACGTGACAACATTGCTAAGGCCGATGCTTTATTGGCTAAATAAGAGGGATATATTTTTATATATCCTTATATACGGGCATAAGGAGATCGTCTGTTTTGCAGGCGGTCTCTTTTGCTGTACGCCGAATAGGCATGACAAAACCCCCAG
>NZ_GL538190.1 GCF_000165735.1 Megasphaera micronuciformis F0359 | reverse complement strand
AGGATTTAAAAACATTCGGTCTTCCATTTGAACGAGTGAATTCATTTTAGCGTTAATGGCCTTGTCCAGATTTAACAGCCCCGATACAGACAGGACGTATTCTATCTTTTCAAACATTTTTTCCGCTCGTCTTGTTCCGTACTTTTCAGCCAGCGCCTCGACGGCTGCCAGTCCTTCATCGGGAGTAAACCCTACCGTTCTTATTTTTTCCCGATGATGCAATAAATCCAAATATTCCGAAAAAGTAACACAGTATCTGGCCATCATTCCCACGTCAGCCGAGCTTACAAAATCGATATTTTTATATAATTTTACTATCTCTTTCCACTTTTTATGGGCCTCTTTATCCGCCCGAACATAGCTCGGACAGACCAATTTTTTATCGCCCAATTTCACTTCCGACTGCTGCCTTTTTTCTATCTCAGCCGCAGTAAGATGCCGTTTGTTCCCCTTCATGAGATGAAGAGCAACAGGCACCGCGGGTCTTCCTCTTGGCATACTATTACCTCCGTTATCCCGTAAGGGGAATTTCACGAACTTTTTAAGAAGAAGAGGCCAAAACGGTCCGGCGTTTTAAGGTAAAAACTTTTTTGACCGGGGGGCCTTTTCTCATTCTCATTTAAAATTACATTTTCTCAATTACGAGAGCAGTGGCCAAAGCCGCCGTCTTCTCTAGCGGTCTTACGATTGTGGCACACGTGATTCATGGCTTGCCA
>NZ_GL538189.1 GCF_000165735.1 Megasphaera micronuciformis F0359 | reverse complement strand
ATCTCCCTTGTTTAGGCAAGGGAGATTTTTTGCAAAAAAGGAAGCTCTCCGGGTGCGGAACCGTGAGAGCTTCCTTTTACGTTCTTATACGAAAAGTGATGATATTTTGCAAGGATACAGCTATATCTTGGCACGACAGGCGGACCGAACCTTTTCCTTAGCCTTGTGCAGACGACGGCTTACCTTAGCCTGACTACAGCCGAGGCGACGGGCGACGGCCGTTTCCGTAAAGCCCTCTATGCAGCAATGGACGAGAACATACCTTTCTTCGTGAGTCAAATGATTGAGCAAGGCCTTTTGGTCGTCATGACGAAGAATAAAGGACTCTTCCGGTCTGCTCAGAGGATTCGGATCGGTTACCTCCGGCAGGTCCGTTTCCTCTCCGTCCGTTGTCAAGACGGAAACGGCCGTGTAGAAACGGTCGCGACAGGCGGCCAGATGTTCACGTCGTAAGGCCTGACGAACAAAAGCTTTCAAATAATAAGCGAAAGGCTTGTCGCCGTCTAAGGGACAGGCCATGATGCAATGCAATGCTGCTGTCACGGCTGTCTGGTAAGCGTCGGCATGAGTGGGGAAGGAAGAAGCGTAACGACGAACTTGACTCAAAATCAAGGGTGTATATCGAGTGAGGAGTCGTTCTTTCGATTCAGTACAACCGCGGCGTGCATGACGGATACACGCTGTCGTATCCCAATGGGCTTGCATGAATAATCACTTCTTTCGTTACAAGATGTTCTCTTTTCGAAAGAGTCGCAGATACAGTCTCTTTCTTATGCGAAGGTTTCGACCTTGCGGGTTACAATTCGGCTTTCCTGCAGGGAGGATAAGTCGCCCGTTTCAGTGGCGAATACTTTAGCGTTTAAGATGTCGGCAACGGCCTTATCAACGCTCTCCTTGTCCAAGTCGGCCTTCGGTCGCTGCAAGGTGTAGTTGACTTTTTTGCCTGCATTGTCGGCAAAGGATAAGATTAAAGTTTTCGTTTCCGATTTAGTAATCATGGTAGATCCTCCTTATGAATTACGCCGTTATTTCGTACTGAACCGTTTCTTTCACTCCGTCCAAAGCATCAGCCTGTAAGGATGCGAGAGCGTTGGCGGCTGTTAAGACGTTGCCGGAGTCGGCATCGGCTTTAAGGGAAGAAAAATTAAGGGTGCGTGTTTTTTTCTTACCCGCCTCGTCTGTATACGAAACGGTGAGTTGTAACTTACTTGCCAGTGCCTGTTTTGTTGCCATATACGGGACCTCCTTAAACGAGTAGATGAAAATCGCTTATTCATACCGCCGAATCCCGTGACGACGGGTGGCGTAGAGCGGTAAGGTTGAAACCGCCGGTGTCGGCCGGAATGAATATACGAAGTTATAAAGTGTCACGGATCTTGGAGGGGGAATAAAAGACCGTTGACATATAAGAGTTTATACAGCTGCACGGATGATGAGTCTAAGCTGTACGGGAGGGGGACTTCTTTTTGTCCCCGTCCATGGAAAAACGAATCGTATCGCCTACGGCCAGACCCATAACCGTGGCACCGCCGCCGACAGGGCAGGGACAGCGGGCCGCGCGTCCGCAGAGAAAATAGGGCTTTCGATCCGTTAAAAACCGGAATAAACGGCTAATCCAAAAGATAAGGCGTTCTTTGGTAAGCGTTCTGAGAAACTCCGACAAGGGCAACCCTCCTTTCGTTTATCCCCTCTACTCATATAAGGCAAAAAACAGGTCGATTTTATTCACGAGAACATAAGGAGTTTGAAAAGAGAACTCATATATATACTTCTTCAAATATTTCTTAAATCCTTCTTTTTGTGTATAAAAAATAACAAATGGGGACTAAAAATTTCTTATAGAGTATCATGGCGGCACCTTATTAACGCTAAACATAAGCCGCCGTTAACGATATAAATTCATCATACTTAAATGTTACAAAAGAATCACAAATAAAGAGAAAACCACGCAAAAGAGACAAGAAAATGAAAAAAACGGATGTAAAACTTTCAGATGTAACGAAAATTAAATTTAAAAATAATGATTCCGTAAAAAGAATAATGATTTTTTTATATTGATATGAGGATATTATGAACTTTTAGTTGTATTCACTCATATATATATAATATTATATAAATTGCTATAAATACTAAAACTAAAATTAGGGAAATATTACCAGAGGTAGCTATATGAACAAGATTTTTAAGATTGTTTGGAGTAAGTCGCGGCAATGTTATATTGTCGTATCCGAGTATGCGAAGAATACAAGCGGTAAGAAGTCGGTAGCCACGGCCTTGGTGGCATTTGCCGTATTGGCGGGAAGCAGTGCCGTACAGGCGGCACCTCCCGGCGGTGAAGGTGTGCTTAGTGCACTCTGGATTGGGTCAGGAGCTAGTGCAAGTGGAGAAAACTCGATGGCTATAGGCAGAGCGGCGAAATCGACTGAAAATAAGTCTATTGCTATCGGCTCCGATGCCAAGGCATATGGTCGTCCCCTGACCGGCATCTGGCCTAATAAAGAAGTGCATCCGGCAACGGCAATTGGGGCACATAGTTTTGCTGACGGTGACAGCACCTTGGCCGTAGGCTTTGGCACCAATGCCTCCAATACTAAAGCGACAGCTGTAGGTGCCAATGCTTCCGCTACCGGTACGGATTCTACCGTTGTCGGATCCGGTGCAAGTACCAATCAGGCATCGGCATCCGTGCTGGGTAGCAATGCTACAGTAACCGGCGTTGCCGGTACGGCTGTCGGTTCTTCATCAACGGCAGCAAACAATTCCTTTGCGGGCGGTAACAACGCTATGGCAACCGGCGGCAATTCCGTCGCTATAGGCGTGACGACCAAAGCCTCGGGTACCGGTTCTGTAGCCGTAGGAAATACCGCTCAAGCGACCAATAATTCTACAACGGCTGTCGGTGATGGGGCTAAGGCTACAGGAATCTCCGGTTCAGCCTTCGGGCAAAATGCTAACGCATCCGCTTCTTTTGCACTGGCTGTCGGTGTAGGGGCACGAGCATCTGATATTTATACATCGGCCTTCGGTAGCGGGGCTTCTGCCGGCGGTACGTACGGTACGGCTATCGGTACGAATGCGAAGGCCAATGTGGGCCCCGGTACGGCTATCGGTGCCAATGCCAATGCGGAAGGTGACGGATCGACGGCTGTCGGCGGCACGAATGCTCCGGGAGTTCAGAATGTAACTATTGCCGGCAATGCGGTAAGCATTACGAATAATGCTTATGCGAAGGGACAAAATTCTTTAGCTGTAGGCTATCAGACTCGTTCTATGGGGATAGAGGCCGTTGCAGTCGGTACGAAGGCTGTTGCCAACGGCACATGGAGTGTAGCTGTCGGCCGCGATCTTTTTGCAAAAGGAAAAAACTCTGTTGCTATGGGGGAATCATCTCAGGCAATGACGGATAACGCTGTTGCAGTCGGGCTTAGGAATAATTCTACAGGAGGCTCGGCGGTTACTCTGGGTCGTGATTTGACAGCCAATGGTGAATACAGTGCCGCTATCGGTTCGTCCTCTTCGGCAAGTGGGCAGTTCGCTCTGGCTATCGGCACCGGTTATGCTGGCGGCAATCCGGCTACGCCTAGCAGTTATGGGGCTAATGCATCGGGGAATTCATCCATTGCCATCGGTCGTAGTACACAAGCAACGGCAATGGGAGCAACAGCTATAGGCGGGGCTCAAGATGACAGTGCTTTAGGTGCTAAAGCATCGGGAGTCTATGCAACAGCCATCGGCGGTTTATCGGAAGCATCCGGTGCAGGGGCTTTAGCCTTGGGAAGTAACAATAACGGCTTCGGTGCTAAGGCGACAGGTGAAAAGGCCATCGCCGTCGGTGCGGCGGCGACTGCGTCGGGAGCCCGGAGTGTCGTTGTAGGGGTGAACAGCTCTGCAACCAGTAACGATGCCCAGGCCATCGGCAACAGTGCCAGCGTGGGATCTAACTACGGGACGGCCCTCGGTACTTTCGCGACGGTTGCCGGTAATGCAGATCGAGGCATTGCCATCGGCAACTCGAATCAAGCGTCGACGGCTACAACCGTAAAAGTGGCTGACGGCATTGCTTTGGGTTCTTATTCCGTAGCGGATAAAGGAGCCGGCGTAAGCGGATATAACATGACTGCACTTCGGGATAATTCTTATGCGGGAACGACCGGTGCCTTTACATCCGGCCTGGGGGCCTTAGCTATCGGCACGGGTCAAAAGACCCGTCAGATTACGGGCGTAGCTGCCGGTAATGCCGATACGGATGCAGTCAACGTGGCTCAGCTTCGTTCCGTAAGCTCGAGGGTAAAGGCTTATAACGAAAACACGGCAAACGGTGCCAGTGATTATATATTGGCGAATCAAGCCCTGGTTGCTAAATCTACGGATAAGGATAAACTTGAAATACAAGCATTGAACACCAATGAAGGAGTCACGCTGACCTTTACGCCCAAGACAACGGCTGTCATTCAAAACGGTAACAGCCTTGTCACGGCAGGCGCTGTATACACGGCGATTGATAAAGCCAAGACTCACTACGTATCGGTAAAATCGACGGAAAACAATAACCGAGACAATAACGGTGCCAGCGGCTTAAACAGCGTAGCTATAGGCGGAGCTGTCGGAGTTTCCGGAGATGAAAGCATCGGCATCGGTCACAGTATCACCGGAAACAGTGACGGAGAGCGGTCCGTACTCCTGGGTTCACAAATTATGAATCTAAATAGAGAAGGTGTTCTCATCGGTCAGAATTTATTCAATAAGGGTACCAATAACATCTTGATCGGTAAGGGGATCGCAGCGAACGACGCCTATGCCTCGAACAATGTGGTTCTCGGCAACGGAGCTACTTTATCAGGGGCACAGGCTGTTCTCATCGGTAAAGGGACCGGTAGCTACGGCGCTTCGACAGTGACCATCGGCGACGGGACGACGGCCGGTACGCAAGCACACCCGAGTGCCGGAGCCGTGACCATCGGTAAGGGTGCAAAGAGTTACGGTGCTTCGGCCGTAACTATCGGTGACGGAGCCAGTGTGGGCACGGCAGCTCAAGCCGTGACTAATTCCGTTGCCATCGGCAAGGGGGCTACGGCGACAGGAGCAAGTTCCGTCGTTATCGGTGACCATGCCAGGTCCTCTAATGAAGGTTCCGTAGCTATCGGCTACAGTAACAGCGTATCGGCGGATAACGGGGTAGCTATCGGTAACGGTACGAGCGTTACCGCTATTGACGGCGTTGCTATCGGTAACAGCTCTATGGCAAACAGAGCCCCGGGCGTTACCGGCTACGATGCCAATGATAATAAAACCGATAAGTATGCAGGGCTTACCGGCCGGGCTATTATGTCCAACCACGGGGCCGTTTCGATCGGCGGCAACGGGTTTTCGCGACAAATCATCGGTGTCTCTGCCGGTTCGGCGGACACGGATGCAGTCAATGTGGCTCAGTTAAAGTCTGTCAACCTCGGCTTTGCCGGAAATACGGGAACGAGCGATGTGAACTTGGCAAAAAGCACCCTTGGCATTAAGGGCGATAATACATATATTAAGACGTCGGCAGTCGGCAGAAATCTGACTATTACGCCCAATATACAAAATATTACGATGAACGGTACGAGTGCATCAGCCGGTACGGGTCTGGCCGATGCCAACAATGTGGCTTCAGCCATCAACACGGCGGTCAATTCTGCAGGTTGGAAGATAAAGGCTATGGGCTCAGGGTTGGGGGTTCGCACGGGCGATACGGAGGAAACACGAATAGGCAATAACGATAGCGTATTGTTACAAGCAGGAGATAATCTGGTTATCAATAAAACGGGAAACCGTTTTACCTATTCACTCAACCCCGTTCTCAATCATCTTACAAAGGCCATGTTTACGAGCGGATCCGATGTGACGACTATCGATGCGAACAGCATTACCATGACGTCAAGCGGTATATCCCTTACAAACAGCGGTATCAATGCGGGCAACAAGGTAATCAGCAATGTAGCCAGCGGCGG
>NZ_GL538188.1 GCF_000165735.1 Megasphaera micronuciformis F0359 | reverse complement strand
TTAAAGAGTATAAAGATATGTCGGCCGTTAATATATGGTTTGAAGTACCCGGAGCTGACGGCAAAAAATACGACGCCGTAGACGGGCTTGAAACACCGGGACATATTCAAGAATATATCAAAAACCCGTACTGGGGATATGTCATAGTGGGGGCGATGTGAGATGCAGCTGATACAAATTGCTAATAAACGAAAGAAGACCGTCATTAACAGCTCCTATGAAAACTTTGTCTGCAAACCTCGAAAGAAGGTACAAATAAAACGGCTTAAGAACGTATCCTTAGAAACTATGCCCGCCTTTGGTGATAGCAGTACGGAACATGTCGGCTACATGGGGGTGGCTCCGTGGTCCTTAGATGATAAAAAAAGCGTCCTGGCAACGACCGTGTTTCATCCCGACGTATTTCCCACACCGCCTCTAGTGGCCGTAACCATACCTCGCGGGTATCACTTTAAAGCCTATATGCAAGTTCGAAACGAGTCAGACGTTATGCGGTTTATCCATTATTTACGGATATGGCGAAACGACGATAAAGATATCACCGTCGATGAAATTTATAAAGGTATCCAACTTTATATATACGACTTTTTAACGCCTCAAGGTCAAATAAACGGATACGGACGAATTCAAGAAGGGATGCTTAGCGTCCATGACGGTGTATGGAAACTGGGGTATAAGGTTTTTGTAAATGAGGGGATGTATCGAGGAGATGCCAATCGGCATGTGGAACTGCCGTGGCAAGTTCTTCGTAAGCCCCGACCGAACTTGACCGCTCTTAAGGAGTACCCGGATATAGACAAGTGTAAGTGCGGCGTACAGGTCTACGGGTATCATCGGTTTTGGAACGAGCGGTTTCATTCGCCTAAAGCCGATAAACGAAGTGAAGAAGTAAAAAAGGCTAAGGGAAAACTTGAGCGGTATTCGGCAGACCTTTTGTATGACTCTAGGCTTCCGTGGCTTGTAGTCCTGGATCAGGTTAAAAATACGGTAACGTATTCCAAGGATACCTACGTTCAAGGCGATATCCGATTATCTCACCAAGACTCCAAGCCCTATCATGTAAAGGTGGCCGTGATAGAAACCTCGGTGATTGAAGGAATTGCTTGCACAAACGAGGTGAAATTTTCAGGCCTTCGGCAATATGAGGTTCGGCAAGGAGTGACTTTTACCTCAGACGAGGCCGTAGGTACCGTCGAGAGGGATAAGGAACTTCCGACCACAGCGTATCGACCGACTCCGTTTATCGGTACCCCGAGTCTTGATTATCTGGTCGTAAAAGTAGACGGTGTACAGCCGAACACGGTCGATGAATTTGAGTAAAGGAGACGTATTTAATCATGACGATATCCACTGAAATCGCCTCTCTTATCGCCCAGACGGTAATTCCCATGCTACTGTCGGCGGGGCTTGCCTTTTACGTATCTGAAAAGAACCGACGCCGAGGCTTGGATAGAGGCGTTCAAGCCTTGCTACGCTGCCGCATGCTCATTGAGTACGAGCGGTATAAAAAAGAAGGCATTACCTACTCGGAGAAAAAGAACTTTATCAATATGTATGAATGCTATCACGCACTTGGTAAAAACGGGGTCATGACCTCTATCTATCAGCTGGTACTGGATATGGAGATAAAAAAAGAATATGAAAAGTAGATGTATACGATTCGGAGAATGGGCGCAGGCCAATTGGCTGGCGCTCATTGCTATGTTGGCGGTAGTACTGTTTATCTTACTGGTTGTAATTGTGTTGTCCTGGCTATACGGTTTTTGGAGTAACGGATTATACGGCACTCACTTTGAAATCAACAGCTGCTGGCAAGGGGTGTCGGCCGTAGGGGCCGGGATTGTAACGGTTGTGGGTCTTGCTAAGGCCGCCTGGACAAAGTACGGGCTTGACAGTAAGTACAATTCACCGGAAGGGCAAAAGCCCAATATGACTACTTCTTTAATAAAGATAGGAGAGGATAAAAATGAGAGAAGGAATTGATGTAAGCTATTGCCAGGAAGGATTTGACTTTGAAGCCGCTAAGGCGGCGGGGAAAGAATTTTGTATTGTTCGCATCGGACGTACCCGAGGAGACGGACGGCAGGAATTGGATGATTTATTTATTCACAATATTAATGCGGCCAAGGCTGCGGGCATGGATATAGGGGTGTATTTTTACAGCCTGGCTACCACAACCTGGCAAGCACAACAAGAAACCATGTGGCTGGTAAAACAGTTGGATATATACCTAAAGGACGTAGAGTTAAAAGCGGGCATCTGGATGGATATAGAAGAAGAGATGCAAAAAGAACTGGGAGCCCAAGAACTTACGTCGGTAGTGATGGCGGGAATTAATATAATGAATGAGGCAGGAAAGTATGTAGGCATCTACGGCAGTTATGATACGCTGGTAAACTGTATGAATTTGGAAGATATCCCCGATTACGTGCCTTTTTTCGTAGCCATTTTCGGACCGGTCAACTATTTTAAACAAGAGTATCCGAATAAGACGTGCAGCCTCTGGCAATACTCCGACGAGGGACAGAT
>NZ_GL538187.1 GCF_000165735.1 Megasphaera micronuciformis F0359 | reverse complement strand
GAATTTACCATAGCCACGGCAGACGATGTATCTTTTAATAAGGTAACGGCCGCCGACAGTGTATTGGTCGGAACGGGTACGAACCTCATTACCCTCGACGGAACGACGGGGTCGGTGACGGGCAATATCTTTAAGGCCGGAAGTGTTAATGTAAACGGCGCCAACAATACGGTTACGGGTCTTTCCAATACGACATGGAGCGGCACTCCCGTATCGGGCAGAGCGGCAACGGAAGATCAGTTAAAGCAGGTTGCTGATGATGCCAGAGCGGCTGCAGGCAGTTCAAAGACCGTAGTAACGGCCAACAGCGGAGAAGGTGCAAACAGTACGACGGGAAATATTTCTCTTACGTCTACTACGGCGGCTAACGGACAGGTTACTTACGATGTTAAGCTTGCCGATAAGGTGACGGTCGGTACGGCCGGTAATGCCGTAACCGTTGACGGTACGACCGGCAAGGTTACAGCTAAAGACGGAGACTTCAGCAATAAGGTAACTGTCGGAACGGGTAGTAATAAGGTCACTGTTGACGGTGCAGATGGCAGTGTAACTGCTAATACGGTGAAGGCCGGCAATGTGACGGTAAACGGCAGTAACAATACGATTACAGGCCTCTCCAATACGACTTGGAGCGGGACGACGACCACTCCGGACAGAGCGGCAACGGAAGGCCAATTGAAACAGGTTGCCGATGCAGCCAAGTCGGCTGTCGATAACGTAACGATGAAGTATGACGGTGACAACGGCGGTACACAGACTTTAGCTCTGAAGAACGGTACGTTTAACGTTAACGGTGACGGTCAATTTACGGAAACGACGGCCAATGCTACGGGTATTCAAGTTAAGGTGAAAGAGGCGGCCGTAAAGGATGCGGCAGTCAGTGCCGTTACAGTCAGCACGGACACTTCCAACCCGAATAATCCCATAACCGTTACGGCAACACCGGGAAGCCATTCTATGGACTATAAGGTGACCTTTGACGGCACAAAAGCCGCTCAATCTACGAACTTGTCCTACAAAGCGAACGGCGGCTCGGCTGAAACGGTAAGCTTGAGTACCGGACTGAACTTTAAGGACGGTAATTTGACCACTGCGTCCGTAGCTCCCAACGGCGATGTGAAATACGACGTGAAGACGGCTACGATCGCCGTTAATAACGGCATGGCCGGCCTTAACGGTAATGACGGTGTGGCGACGGCACAAAATGTTGTCGATGCTATGAATGCTATCTCTCATCAGACGACGGGCGGTCTTGAACGAGTGGTCAATCGTATCGGTGCGGTTGAATCGGAAGGCCGTCGTGTTGCGGCGCAGTCGGCGGCTTTAGCAGCCTTAAAGCCCATTCAGTACGATCCTCTCGAACCGAATCAGATTATGGCCGGTATCGGTAACTATCGCGGGGAAACGGCGGCAGCCGTAGGTTTGGCACATTATGCCAATGAAGACACGATGCTCCATATGGGCGTAGCTCTCGGCGACAATAACAATATGGTAAACGTCGGAGTCACGCATAAGTTCGGCAGTGCGGCTAAGAAGGCGGCTATTCCCGATCGGTACAAAGCCGGTCCTATCAGCTCCGTTTATGTCATGCAGGATGAAGTTACTCAATTGCGTGCCGAAAATGCACAGCAAAAGGCGACGTTGACGAAACAGCAAGAAGAAATCGACGCGTTAAAAGCGGCAGTGGCACAGCTCATGGCAAAACAGTAGCAGGTAAGTTGAAATTCGAAAGCTCCCGATCGTAAAGGTCGGGAGCTTTTTTTCCATAAAAAAACCTTTTATGTGACAACGGTATATAAGTAGAGCCGTAAATTGTATACGAATATATACGCCTATGGTATAATACTATTCAGGTCTATATGTAGACTTACTACTGTCTAATAACGTCTGTTAAGGAGACTTGATAGAGATGGCATTTCATTTAAAGCCGAAAGAAGAAAAGTTCTTCAATTTGCTGGACAAGCATGCAGCCCTCTGCTATGCGGCGGCAGATATTCTTAAGGAAGCGGTGAATGAAGAAATTTCCAAAGCGGAAGCGATGGAAAAAATTAACGCCCTTGAAGAAGAGGCGAATGATTTGGTACTGGAAACGATGAAGCGATTGCAGAAATCCTTTATTACGCCTATGGATCGTGAAGACATTCAGGAACTTATCGACAAACTCGATAAGGCTTTGGATAATGTTACGGAAATCATGGACAAGATGTGTATCTATCGCGTCGGAACGGCAACAGAAGGAACGAAGCGTATGGCTACCATTATGGCTAAGTCCATGAAAGAGATTCGACGTTCCATTGAAGCTATGCGCAATGTAAAAAAAGAATATTTGAAGATCGAGGCGCGTAGTAAAAAAATTATGAAATTGGAGCAAGAATGCGACGATCTGTATCATGAAGAAATGGGCAAGCTTTTTGCAGAATGTAAAGATCCCATCGAGCTCATTAAATGGAAGGAAATTCTTCAGTCCATTGAAGATGTTACGGACGGTTGCGAATCATTGGCCACTTTATTTCGGAGGATCGTGTTAA
This sequence comes from Megasphaera micronuciformis F0359, assembly GCF_000165735.1. Classification (GTDB taxonomy): domain Bacteria; phylum Bacillota; class Negativicutes; order Veillonellales; family Megasphaeraceae; genus Megasphaera; species Megasphaera micronuciformis. The sequence continues at coordinate 31,554 of NZ_GL538187.1, read as the reverse complement.
AATATGCCTGAGCATTGGTTGATCTGGACAGTCGTTATCTTAGCTGTTCTCTTTGATTATATAAACGGCTTTCACGACACGGCAAATGCCATAGCTACCAGCGTGTCGACGCGAGCTATATCGCCGAATCATGCGATTTTGATGGCGGCGGGATTGAACTTTTTGGGTGCCATGGTCAGTACGGGAGTTGCCAAAACGATTGGCGGCGACCTGGTTCTGGATCCGACCCAAATCAGCCTGGAAGTTATTATAGCGGCTTTGGCAGGGTCTATTATTTGGAACATTCTGACTTGGTATTATCGGATACCCAGCAGTTCATCCCATTCTTTAATCGGCGGTATTATCGGTGCCGTATCGATAAGCGTGGGACCGCAGATTTTATCGGGTGAGGGAATCGGCAAAATCGTTCTTTCCCTGGTTCTTTCTCCTGTAGTGGCTCTGGTAACAGGGTATTTTGTCATGATCGGCCTTTTATGGGTTGTGCGCAATTACTCTCCCGTGTCCTTGAATCGACAGTTTCGGAGAATGCAGATTGCTTCCGCCAGTCTGATGGCATTTTCTCACGGGTCGAATGATGCGCAGAAGGCCATGGGGATTATTGCTTTGGCTCTTTTGAGCGGCGGTTATATCGATACTATGGAGATTCCTACGTGGGTAAAGCTGGCCTGTGCTACCTCTATGGCTCTCGGTACTTCAGCCGGCGGTTGGAGAATTATTTCGACTATGGGAACGAAGATTTTTAAGCTCGAATCCATTAACGGATTTGCTGCCGATTTGAACTCTTCAGTCGTAATTTTTACGGCCACCTTATTACACTTGCCTGTCAGTACGACTCACGTTGTTTCGGGGTCTATTATGGGAATCGGTTCGGCTGAACGAGTTCGTGCCGTACACTGGGGGGTTGCGCGCAGTATGCTCGTTGCCTGGGTCGTGACTATTCCTCTCAGTGCCGTTTTATCGGGACTTATTTATCTGGTCATTAACGGCGTGGCTCATTTATTTTAGATATATCATCTGAGTACAGTATAGATGTATCTATACTGTACTTTTTTTAAAACAAAACTACACTTTTTTGGTTACATATTGTATAATGTAATACAAGAGGTAAGGAGGGACGGAATTATGCGTTTGAATCAAGCTACAGACTATGCTTTTCGAATGGTTTTGTATTTAGCAACGTGTCCGGAAGGCACGAAAATCACGGGCGCCGCTCTGGCGGAAAAACAAAATATACCGGAACGGTTTTTGTTGAAGATTATGCGTAGCCTGACAGCTGCCGATATTATGAAATCCTATCGCGGGGTAGAGGGTGGTTTTGCCTTGCAACGAGACCCGAAGGATATTACTCTTTATGATGTTATTGATGCCGTAGAAGGACAAACACAGTTGCAGCGTTGTCTGGCCGACACGGATGCATGTACGCGCGGTTGCGGCGGCATGTGTTCTTTATATAATGCATTTGAAGAAATTCAAAACGATTTGGCGGCAAAACTGAAGTCTGTCAACTTTGCCGATTTGGCGGCTAAGGAAATGGCTATGTCCGGGAAATAATAAGTGCAGGAAATACACGACGCGAAAATTCGAGTCGTGTATTTTTTATGTCTCTTTGCGAGGTATCGCTTTTTTCATAAGTAGAGATGCCGTATATAAAATGATGCATAAGGAATAAATATTGATTTGTGCTAGAATAAAGATAAAAGAAACAACCTCATATATCATAATATCAAGGAGGTAGTGAAATGAATTTGGCAGACCTTACATCGCCAGATGATATAAAGCGATTATCGTTAAGTGAGTTGAAGGATCTTGCAACGCAGGCTCGGAAAGCGTTGATACAAAAGGCGGCTGTTTGCGGAGGTCACCTGGGGCCGTCACTCGGAGCCGTGGAATTAATTATGGCCTTACACTATGTGTTTAATTCGCCGACCGATAAAATCGTATATGACGTATCGCACCAAAGTTATATGCATAAAATCCTTACCGGCCGCGTACGTGCTTTTATGGAAGAAGCACACTACCATGACGTAACGGGATATACGGATCCGCAGGAAAGCGAGCATGACCTTTTTAACATCGGTCATACGTCTACATCTGTCAGTCTGGCATCGGGGCTGGCTAAGGGGCGAGATGTTACCGGAGGCAAGGAGAACGTGATTGCCCTTATCGGTGACGGATCTCTGTCGGGCGGCGAGGCATACGAAGGACTGGATTATGCGGCTACATTGGGTTCTAATATGATCATTATTGTGAATGACAACGGCATGTCTATTGCTGAGACACACGGCGGTATTTACGAGGGTCTTAAGGAATTGCGTGAAACAAAGGGGCAGAGTCATCGAAATCTCTTTACGGCCATGGGTTTTGAATACCGTTTTCTGGCAGACGGCAATGATTTGGAACGGACGATTGACATGTTAAGATCCGTTAAGGATACGGATCATCCCGTAGTTGTTCATGCAGTAACACAAAAAGGGAAGGGATTTACTCCGGCTGAAGAAGACAAAGAAAGATGGCATTATACCAAACCTTTTTATGAGAAAACGTATGAGCTGCGAACACGAATTGCGGAGCCGACTTATGAAAGTATTACGGCCGAGTATTTAATGAAAAAGATAGAAGAAGATAAGTCGCTTGTCGTCATTAATGCCGCGACGCCCAGCGGATTCGGCTATACTGAAGAATGGCGTAAAAAAGCGGGAGGTCAATACGTAGACGTGGGTATTGCGGAAGAGCATGCCGTGGCCATGGCTTCAGGCGTTGCCAAGTACGGAGGAAAGGCCTTTTTTAATGTATACAGCACCTTTTTGCAGCGTACATACGATCAAGTTATGCAAGATTTATGTGTCAATGGCAATAGTGCCGTCATCCTCGTATATCGTGCGTCCGTATACGGCATGAATGATATTACTCATCTGGGGTATTTCGATATTCCCATGCTCAATTCCGTGCCCCGTTTCGTTTATTTGGCGCCGACGTGTAAAGAAGAGCACCTGGCCATGCTCGCTTGGGCTATAGGGCAGACGAGTCACTCCGTAGGAATTCGCGTTCCCGTCGGTCCTCTGGTGGAAAAGGGAGTAGCTGATACAACGGACTATAATCAAATAAATCGCTTTGAAATAACTCAACATGGGCAGAAGGTAGTTCTTATAGGCTTGGGAAATTTTTATCATTTAGCCGTGAATGTCGCTGCAGTTCTTGAGCGAGAGACGGGTATCTGTCCCACTGTTATTAACCCTAAATTTGCCAACGGTGTTGACAGGCGGTTGTTGGAAGAACTCCGCAAAGACCACGAATTGACGGTTACCCTGGAAGACGGCGTCGTAACGGGCGGATTCGGGCAAAATATTGCTTCTTTTTACGGACCGACAGAGATGAAGGTTAAAAATTACGGTCTTGCCAGAGCGTTTCACGATCGCTATGATGCGGAAGACTTGTTAAGGGAGTCGGGGATTACGGTGGAGAAAATTACGGCGGATATACGAGAGCTGTTGATGTAAAAAATTGTACACCGGGGGATGTCTGCCATAAGGGAGATCTCTCTTGTATAATCCATATGACCTGAGCCTTCATTTACAAAAAAAATATGATATAATAAACCAGTACCATTAATTATGACCTTATACTAATAGTTGGTTTTATATATACGGAGGCTATATGGCTAGAGTAAAAATTACGGAAACGGTGTTGCGTGACGGGCATCAGTCCATTGCGGCAACGCGTATGCGTATAAATCAGATGATTCCCGTTTTGGAGTCTATGGATGAAGTCGGCTACCACGCTATTGAATGCTGGGGCGGTGCCACTTTTGACTCGTGCATGCGATTCCTTGATGAAGATCCGTGGGAACGGTTAAGAACGTTAAAACGATATATTAAAAAGACCCCCTTGCAAATGTTGTTCCGCGGTCAAAATATTTTAGGTTACAGACATTATGCGGACGATATGGTGTATGAATTTGTCAACCGAGCCGTGGATAACGGCATTGATATTATTCGCGTCTTCGACGCCCTTAACGATTCTCGTAACCTTGAATCGGCTATTAAGGCCGGTAAGGATACGAAGTCCGTTCATGTCCAGGGTGCGATGGTTTATACAATCAGTCCTATTCACACCTTGGAAAGTTTTACTAAGGGTGCCGTAGAATTACAGGAGATGGGTGTCGACTCTCTTTGTATTAAAGATATGTCGGGTCTTTTGGCTCCTTATGATGCATACAACCTTGTGCGCATGCTGAAAAAACACCTGCATATTCCCATTGAATTGCATACGCATTGTACATGCGGATTCGGAGAAATGACCTATTTGAAGGCTGCTGAAGCGGGTGTCGATATTATCGATACGGCCTTGTCGCCTTTCGGCGCCGTTACCAGTCAGCCGGCAACGGAAACGATGGTCATGGCTTTGCAAAACAGTATTTACGATACGGATATCGATACGGAAAAGCTGTGGCCCATTACGAATCACTTTAAAGAAGTACGTAAGGAACTGGCAAAGGAATTCAATCTGACCATGCCGAGTCAAATCAATCCGGCTGTCAGAAAGTATCAGATTCCCGGCGGTATGTTGACGAACCTGTACAATCAGCTTAAAAGTCAAGGCGAAGAAGATAAATTCGATGATGTTTTGGCTGAAATGCCGGCAGTTCGTCGCGACTTGGGCTATCCGCCCCTGGTTACGCCTACCAGTCAGATTACCGGTTCAGCTGCGGCTCTGAATGTGTTGTTCGGTCGCTACAAGATGATTACCAACGAAGTTCGAGATATTGTACGCGGCAAGTACGGGAGAGTTCCCGGTGAGATTTCCGAAGATTTCCGTAAGCTTTGTATCGGTGATGAACCGGTTATTGATCATCGTCCGGCCGATGACTTGGAACCGGAATTGGATAAGGCAAAGGCGGAATTGGCGGAAGCGGGCTATCCCGACGCATCGCCTGAAGATGTGCTGAGTTACGCCTTATTCCCTGAAGTGGCATTGCCCTTTTTTGCTAAAAGAGATGAACAACGGAAGGCCGCTCAAGAGTCGGCCGTAACGGAATAAGAAAAGAGCATCCGCTCGCACGGTGTTGTTGAATGACGGGATACACCTTGCAGACGGATGCTCTTTTATATAAAGAAAAAAAGACATTGCTGAGCAATGTCTTTTCATGTGGTCGGAACGGCGAGATTTGAACTCGCGACCTCTTCCACCCCAAGGAAGCGCGCTACCAAGCTGCGCCACGTCCCGCTAACGGTATTATTCTACTAAAAATACGGATATTTGTCAAACGGAGAAAAGGGTTTTTGTATAAACTGCTGTACGCCAACGGTAAGAGCCGCCTCAGCGAGGCGTGAAAAAATCACCGTTCAGTGATACAATAATAGGGTATATGTCAATAGTAATTCCTATGATTCGGAGATATTATGAAACCGTTTGTACACTTACATAATCATACACAATACAGTCTTTTTGACGGTTTGACACGAATTCCCGAGATGGTAAAAAGAGCCAAAGACTTGGGGATGCCGGCTGTGGCCGTAACGGATCACGGCAATATGTATGGACTCATTCACTTGTATAAGGCGGCTAAAAAAGAAGGTATTAAACCTATTTTAGGCTGCGAAATTTATATGACACGAGGGAGTCGTTTTGAACAAAAATCGAAGGAACGATTGTGCCATTTAATTTTGTTGGCTAAGGATTTTCACGGTTATCAAAATTTGGTTAAAATTGTTTCCAAGGCTTTTGTAGACGGAGAAAACAGCTATCATCGACCGCGGGCCGACTTCGATTTGCTTGAACAGTATCACGAAGGTCTTATCGCCTTATCGGCATGTATTGAAGGGCAGGTTCAGCAAGATATATTGAACGGCAACGAAATGCAGGCAAGACAGACTTTGGAACGGTTTATTTCTCTCTTCGGTAAAGACGATTTTTACTTGGAGATTCAAAACCACGGCTTAGCGGAAGAACGGGAAGTCCGACGTGTTTTTAAAGACTGGGCTGAAGAATACGGCTTGAAGCTTGTAGCGACGAACGACTTCCACTATTTGGATAAGGATGATGCACCGGCTCAGGAAGTCAAACTTTGTATTTCTACAGGCAGTACGCTGGATGACCCGAATCATTTTCGCTTTTCCAATAATGAATTTTATATGAAATCGCGGGAAGAAATGGAAAAACTTTTCCCCGATTTGCCTGAAGCTTTGGATACGACATTGGAAATTGCCGACAAGTGTAATGTGGAAATCTCTTTCGATGAACGGCATTTGCCTCAGTTTCCCGTGCCCGACGGAGAAACTGACGAGTCTTATTTACGCAAACTCTGCGAAGAGGCATTGCCCACTCGATATTCGGTTATTACCGATGCCGTTCGCGAGCGTTTGGATTATGAGTTGGGCGTTATTAACGCCATGGGATTTCCTTCGTATTTTCTCATTGTTTGGGACTATGTAAAGTATGCCCGTGATCACAAAATCCCCGTAGGTCCCGGCAGAGGATCGGCGGCCGGATCCGTTGTCGCTTATTTATTGGGGATTACGGGCCTGGATCCGTTAAAATACGATTTGCTTTTTGAACGGTTTCTGAATCCGGAACGTATCACCATGCCCGATATTGATATGGATTTTTGCTATGAAAATCGTAGTAGGATTATCGATTACGTTACCCGTAAATACGGTAAGGACCACGTGGCACAGATTATTACTTTCGGAACCTTGGCGGCCAGAGCTGTCCTCAGGGACGTAGGGCGAGTCCTCGATATGCCGCTTAGTGAAGTGAACCGCATTATGAAGACCGTGCCTAACGAATTGGGGATTACCCTTGATAAGGCCTTGCAGACGAGTAAGGAATTTCGCAAGGATTATGAGACGAAGGCGGAAGTACGCCGACTCGTCGACTTCGGTAAGCGATTGGAGGGATTGGTCCGCCATTCTTCAACACATGCGGCCGGCGTCGTTATTTCAGCAGCACCTGTAGATGATTACGTGCCTATGCAGTATTCGAAGGAAGGCTATTTAACAACTCAGTACGACAAGGATTTGGTTGAAGAATTGGGTTTGTTGAAGATGGACTTTCTCGGGTTACGGACTTTGACGGTTATCGGCGATGCCGTAGCCATGATTAACCGTAATTACGGCATCGACTTGGATATAGACAAGATCTCCTTGGACGATGAAGCGACATGCCGTCTTTTGACGGAAGGAGATACGGCGGGGGTCTTCCAAATGGAATCCCAAGGGATTACGAACTTGGTTAAAGAGCTGGCACCGAAGCATTTCGAGCACATGATTCCCTTAGTGGCCCTTTATCGTCCAGGGCCGTTGGGAAGCGGTATGGTTGAAGATTTTATTAAGGGGAGCCACGGTGAAAAAAAGGTAACGTATTTACATCCCTTATTGGAGCCCATTTTAAAGGATACGTACGGGGTTATTCTTTATCAGGAACAGGTTATGCAGATTGCCTCCGCCATGGGCGGGTTCAGCCTGGGTGAAGCCGATTTGTTGCGTCGTGCTATGGGTAAGAAGAAAGAAGGAGTTTTGAAGGCTCAACGAGCCCATTTTCTGGAAGGAACTCGCAAGAACCATATTGATGATGACATTGCTAATAAAGTTTTCGATTTGATGGTATATTTTGCCGGTTACGGTTTTAATAAGTCACATTCCGCTGCCTACGCTTATGTTGCTTGGCAGACGGCATACCTAAAGGCCCACTATTGTGCCGAGTTTATGGCCGCTACCATGACCAGCATGATCAGCGACGTTGCGAAAATCAGTTATTATGCCGCTGAATGTAAGCGTCATCATGTACCTGTTTTGTCGCCCGACGTGAATGAGTCGGAATCGGTTTTTTCCGTACAGGGGGGCAATATCCGTTTCGGGTTGGCAGGCATTAAGAGTGTGGGAGAAAACGCCATTCGGACGATTTTGGAGGCTCGTAAAAAAGACGGTCCCTTTACGTCCTTTGAAGATTTTTGCAGTCGCGTGGATTCTCGTATCGTCAATCGGCGCGGTTTGGAAAGTTTGATTCAATGCGGTGCCATGGATTCATTCGGTAAGAAACGGTCACAACTTATGGCCGTTTTGGATCAGGCCATGTCCATGGGGGCCTTACGACGTAAGGATAACGAGTCGGGCCAGATGGGGTTGTTCGACGATGTCGTGTCCGATGTCTCGACGGATTTAGTGTATCCCGACATGGAAGAATATCCCCTATCCATGCGCTTGGCCATGGAAAAGGAGTACGACGGATTTTATTTCAGCGGGCATCCCTTAGATGCGTATACGGAGGTCATGAATAAATTGACTCCCCTTGCCGTCTTATATGATGAAGAGGCGAGAGGCTATGACGGCAAGATGATCACTGTAGGCGGTTTGATAACAGCCGTACGGCGAGTCACGACGAAACGTAACGATGCGATGGCCATTATAACGGTAGAAGATTTTACGCATACCGTTACGGTAGTCGTCTTCCCCAAAGTTTTTGAAAAGTGCCGGGATCTGATTGTCGTCGATGCGCCCGTAGCCGTTAAGGGACGTGCCGATATTACGGATGATGATGTACAGATTTTGGCCGATACGGTGCAACCTTTGACGGAAGAAGCGGCTCAAGCGGTGAAGGAGCGACATGAGTCGACACAAATTCCGGTAGAATCACAATGGTTAAACGGACAGGGAGAAAAACTTTTTATTAAGATTCCTGCCCGTTTAGAACAGAGTGATTTAAGTGATAAGGTAGCGGAAATCCTCAGCCGGTATCCGGGAAATACGAAAGTTTACTTTCATTTGGCAGGAAGCCGACGCACTATTTTGACGGATAAGAAGTATTGGATTACGGCAGGACCGAAACTGCAAAAAGAATTGGCTTTGCTTTTGGAACCGGGGTTGTACATATTGCAATAGAGCTCGGAAATTGATATGATAAGGAAACAGACTTGGCAAAAATCCAAGCTGATTATCTTGCAAAACAGACTGAGCTCGTGATATAATTTCACAGTATGGGTTTAGTATGTTTAGAGAAGAGGTGTGAATGGTGAAAGAAGGTATCCATCCGAATTACGGTAAAGCCGTAGTAACGTGTGCGTGTGGCAATACTTTTGAAACAGGTTCCACAGTACCGGAACTGCGTGTCGAAATTTGCTCTAAATGCCATCCGTTCTATACCGGTCAACAGCGTACGCAGGCTGCTCGCGGTCGTATTGAACAGTTTAATAAACGTTACGGTAAAAAAGGCTAAACAGCTGAATAACAGCAGACAAGCGGTAGGCAGAGCAGCAATGCTCTGCTCTATTTGTTTGTAAATAAACGGGAGGTTCCATTGAGTAAACCTTATGTAGGCGGGCAGGCGGTTATCGAAGGCGTTATGATGCGCGGCCCTGAATACATTGCGACGGCTGTACGCACACCGTCGGGAGACATTACAGTACAAAAAGACAGAGTCCGTTCCGTTACAGAAAGATACCCCCTTTTGAAGAAGCCTTTTATCAGAGGATCAGTCGCCTTGGGAGAATCACTTTTTTACGGTATGAAGAGTCTTTCTTTTTCCGCCCGTGCATCGGGAGAGGAAGAAGAACAGATGACAAACAGTCAAATTGCGGCGACTATGTTGTTTTCCTGTGTAGTAGCTATTGTTTTCTTTGTAGCCTTGCCGACTTTTGCGGCCAAATATTTACTGGGTTCCGTTACGAGTCCGGTCATGTTGAATATTTGTGAAGGCTTGCTTAGACTGGCTGTCTTTTTACTATATATACGATGCATTTCATTTACTAAAGACATTCGGCGCGTGTTTGAATATCACGGAGCCGAGCATAAAACAATCTGGGCGTATGAGAAGGGGTTACCCCTTACGGTAGAAAATGTACGTCCTCAGGTTCGACTGCATCCGCGATGCGGCACGAACTTTCTTTTAATCGTCATGGTCGTTTCCATCTTTGTTTTTGCCTTTTTAGGCTGGCCGTCTATTGCGGAACGAATTGTGTCGCGTGTTATTTTGATGCCCGTCGTGGCCGGGATTGCTTATGAAATCATACGCTTGGCAGGCAGGACGACGAATCATGTAATTCAGACATTGATCAAACCCGGATTGTGGTTGCAATATTTGACGACGAGAGAACCGCATGACGATCAGATTGAAGTGGCTATTAAGGCCTTGGAAGCGGCGAAGCCGCAAGAACATACGGAAAATAAGCAGTAGATTCGGAAAGCGAGGAGTATAGCGTGTTTATTGATAAGGTACAAGCCGTAGAGAACAAGTTTATCGACTTGGAGCAGCGCATTAGTGACCCTTCCGTCATTGCCAGACAGGATGAATGGCAAAAATTGACGAAAGAGCATGCCTCCCTGGCACCGATTATCGAAACGTTTCGCAAGTATAAGGATGTATCCGCTACTATTGCGGATGACAAGGAAATCATTGCCGACGGGTCCGACGCGGAGTTGACGGCCATGGCTAAAGAAGAATTATCCGAATTGACCAAGGAACAGGAAGCTTTGGAAGAAGAATTGCATGTTCTTATGTTGCCTAAGGATCCGAATGATGATAAGAATGTTATTATGGAAATTCGTGGCGGTGCCGGCGGCGATGAAGCGGCTATTTTTGCCGGTGATCTCTTCCGCATGTATTCGAAATATATTGAAAAGCAAAAGGGCTGGAAGGCAAGTATTATCAGTTCCAACGCTCCCGAACTGGGCGGCTATAAGGAAGTTATCTTTTCCGTTGAGGGTGACGGTGTATACGGCAAGCTCAAATACGAATCGGGCGTACATCGCGTACAACGTGTGCCTGTTACAGAGTCGGGCGGTCGTATTCATACATCGACGGCGACGGTAGCCGTTTTGCCTGAAGCGGAAGATGTGGAAATCAACTTGAATATGGAAGACGTACGCGTCGATTATTTCCGAGCTTCCGGCGCCGGCGGTCAGCATGTCAACAAAACCTCCTCGGCCGTGCGCATGACGCATATTCCGTCGGGTATTGTCGTTGAGTGTCAGGACGAACGGTCTCAGTTGGAAAATCGTGCCAAGGCCGTACGGGTTTTGAAAGCTCGCCTTTTAGCTCAGGCCGAAGAAGAAGCCAATGCGGAAGTTACGGAAGCTCGTCGCAGCCAAGTTGGTACGGGTGATAGAAGTGAACGCGTGCGTACGTATAACTATCCGCAGGGACGCGTAACGGACCATCGCATCAATTTAACGTTGTATAAGTTGGAAAATATTATGAACGGCGATATTGACGAATTTATTCAGGCTTTAGCCGAAGCTCGCCGTGCCGAATTAATGAAGGAAGCCGAAGAAAGCAATGAATGATTTATGGACAATCGGCTCTCTTCTGAAGTGGACGGAAGGATTTTTTGCCGAAAAAGGAATTGATACGCCGCGACTGGATGCGGAAATTCTGTTGGCACACGTTCTTGAAAAAGAACGTATTTATTTGTATGCTCATTTTGACGAACCCATGACTTCGACGGAATTGTCGGCATATAAAGAGATGATAAAGAAAAGGGCGGCCCGGTATCCGGTCGCCCATATTTTGGGTATAAAGCCTTTTATGGGGCTTGATTTTATTGTCAATGAACATGTTCTCGTGCCGCGTCCGGAAACGGAACTTCTGGTTGAGGCTGTCTTGGAAATTTGCCCTAAAGAGGTTCCGGTACGCGTCTTGGATATGGGGACGGGAAGCGGTGCTATCTTGCTGAGTCTCCTATCGTATTTGCCGCAGGCGACGGGAACGGGTGTAGACATTTCTTCTGATGCCTTGAAAATAGCCGCCGAAAACAGCGAGGCCCTTCACATAGACCGGGCACAGTGGGTGAATAGCGATCTTTTTACAAATGTAGAAGCTCATGAGTACGATTGGCTCGTTTCCAATCCGCCCTATTTAACCGCTCCGGATATGCAGAATCTGGAGAAAGAAGTAAAATACGACCCCAAAACGGCTCTTTACGGCGGTACGGACGGACTGGATATATATCGCCGCCTGGCAAGTGAAGGCGGTGCTTACCTTAAAGTCGGCGGACACTGTATTGTGGAAGTAGGCGCCGGACAGGCGCGGCAGGTTGCGGAACTGTTTACGGAGCAAGATTTTGAACTCGTGCGAATTATTAATGATTATGCCGATACGGAACGACATGTTTTACTCAGAAAGAAGGGGTAGACTGTGAAAGATACGAAGCTGGTGAAACTCACCGGCACGTCAGCGGATAAAAATGTTTTGGAAGAAGCCGGTAGATTGATTCGCCAAGGCGAGCTTGTCATTTTTCCGACGGAGACTGTCTACGGGATAGGCGCCAACGGGCTGGACGCCGCTGCATGCAGGGCCATTTATACAGCAAAGGGACGACCCAGTGACAATCCGCTTATTTTGACGGTTCCCGATAAAGCCGGAGTCGAAGCGGTCGTTTCTTATTTACCGCCCCTGGCGGAAACATTGATTGAAAAATTCTGGCCCGGCCCCTTAACCTTAGTGTTGCCTCGCAAGGATACGGTTCCCGATGCGGCTACGGGCGGTCTTGATACGGTGGCTCTGCGGTGTCCCGACCATGCAGGCTGTCGAGAATTTTTGAAAGCGGCGGGAGTACCTGTTGCCGGACCGAGCGCCAACCTTTCCGGTCGCCCCAGTCCGACAACGGCATCTGAAGCTTTCCATGACATGGAAGGACGTGTAGCCATGATTCTGGACGGCGGTTCGTGTACAGTAGGCGTAGAATCGACTATTGTCGAAGTTTTGGACAATGTGGTCACGGTTTTACGTCCCGGGGCGGTTACGGAAGAAATGCTGGCGGAAGTTGCTCCTTATGTGACGACGGATACGCATCTTGTTACCGGTAAGGGAGTGCCTAAGGCGCCGGGCATGAAATATCGCCACTATGCACCGGAAGCGCCGGTACGGGTTTTCGTAGGAAGTGCGGATCAGGTAAGTAAAGCTGTCGGCGAGGTACGCACGGCAGCGGAAAACGACGGCAAACGTCTGGGGTATTTACTCAGTCGGGAGGTTATTGAAAAGTCTGAAGTGACGGGTAAAGACGTTTATTGTTGGGGCACTCACGGCAATAAGACGGAACTGGCCAAAGAATTATATCGAGGCCTGTTGTTTTTTGATGAGCATCCCGTCGATCTGATCGTTGCGGAAGGGGTAGAGACAGGCGGTATAGGTACGGCTGTTATGAATCGAATGAAAAAAGCGGCGGACGGAGATGTTATGACCGTGTAAATTTGTATAAATTCGTGTATAATAAACAGGGTTACGGAGGAGGCGACGGAATGAAATTGGTTATTGCAAGTGATCACGGCGGTTTTAGACTGAAGGAAGAAGTCAAAGCCCACTTAACGGAAAAAGGTATCGAGTTTACCGATTACGGAACTCATACGCCTGAACGGTGCGATTATCCTCTCATTGCCGAAAAAGCGGCTCGTGCAGTGGCGGACGGAACCTTTGATAAGGGCATTCTGGTTTGCGGAACGGGGATCGGCATCGGGATTGCAGCTAATAAGATTCACGGTATTCGTGCAGCCTTGTGCGGCGATACGTATTCAGCAGAATTTGCTCGACGCCATAACGATGCCAATATCTTGACCCTGGGTGAACGGGTTATCGGCCCGGGTTTGGCTAAGGCTATTGTCGATGTTTTTCTGAGCACCGGGTTTGACGGAGGTCGCCATGAAATTCGTGTCAATATGATTAAGGAATTAGATAAATAAGGAAGCGGAAGGAGTCTCATCATGGAAGTACAAGTAATGGATCACCCTCTTATTCAACATAAGGTAACCTTAATGCGCATGAAAGAAACGGGTTCGAAAGATTTTCGTGAATTACTGGAAGAAATTACAATGCTCATGGGCTATGAAATTACTCGTGATTTGACCTTGGAAGATGTAGCTATAGAAACACCTATAACAAAGATGACGGGAAAACAAATCAGCGGTAAGAAGTTGGGTATTGTTCCCGTATTGCGTGCCGGCTTGGGTATGGTACAGGGAATGTTGAATCTCATCCCGACGGCTAAGGTCGGTCATATCGGCTTATATCGAGATCCTCAGACGTTGGAACCGGTTGAATACTACTGTAAACTTCCCGATGTGGAAGGACGTGACTTCATTATTGTCGATCCCATGTTGGCTACCGGCGGCAGCGCTTCCGCAGCTATTACTCTCTTAAAGGAAAGAGGTATTCAACATATTAAGTTAATGTGCCTCGTTGCGGCACCTACGGGTGTTGAAAAGATTAACGCCGATCATCCGGATGTTAAGATTTTTGTAGCCGCTTTAGATGAAAAATTGAATGAACACGGGTATATCGTGCCCGGACTCGGCGATGCGGGTGACCGTATTTTTGGGACAAAATAAATCATAATAATAAAAATCTCCCTATAAGCCGCACTTGCGGGCTATAGGGGGATTTTTAGATGTGGCGGTAACGGTCGTGAATTGAATTGTAAAAAGGTCATGGCACTTACGTACCATGACCTTTTTGTATATCTCGTATAATAGTTATACGGAAGCTAAGGCCTGTTCCAAGTCGGCAATTAAGTCATCTACATTTTCGATGCCTACGGATATACGAACCGTACCCGGCGTGATGCCGGCAGCTTCCTGAGCCTTGGCATCAAGCTGCTGGTGAGTCGTAGAAGAGGGGTGAATGAGTAAAGACTTGGAGTCGCCTACATTAGCCAAATTGGAGAAGATCTCCGTCTTATCGATGAAATCACGACCGGTCTGATAGCCGCCCTTTAATTCGAAGGAGAAGATGGAGCCGGCTCCTTTAGGAAAATATTTTTGAGCTAATTTGTAGTACGGAGAAGACGGTAAGGACGGGTAGTTTACCTTGGACACCTTATCATGGTGTTCCAAGAAATCCGCAATTTTACGAGCATTTTCTACGTGGCGTTCTACGCGGAGCGATAAGGTTTCCGTTCCTTGCAGAAGTAACCAGGCGTTGAACGGGCTGATTGCGGGCCCGAGATCACGCAGTCCCTTGGCGCGAATACGTGTTACGAAGGGAGCTGTAGGAACGTCTTTGAAGAAGTTGATACCGTTATAGGAGGCATCGGGAGAAGTAAGTTCAGGGAAACGACCCGAAGCGGCCCAATCAAAGGATGCGTTTTCGACAATGACACCGCCCAAGGTTGTACCGTGTCCGCCGATGAATTTAGTTGCCGAATGTAAGACGACGTCGGCACCGTGTTCAAGGGGACGGAAAAGGTACGGAGTAGCAAAGGTGTTGTCTACAAAGACAGGCAGCCCGTTTTCATGGGCAATGCGAGCAATTTCTTCGAAGTCGGGAATGTTAATAGCCGGGTTACCGAGGCTTTCAATGTAAACCAACTTAGTCTTATCCGTAATTGCGGTTTTTAAGCTGTCCAACTTGTCGGGATTAAAGAAGCGTGTCGTAATGCCGATATGTTTGAATGTTTCCGTAAAGAGTTCTACCGTACCGCCGTAGAGAGTCGGAGCTGCCACAATTTCATCTCCGGCACCGGCTATATTGAGAACAGCCAAAGAAATAGCCGAAGAGCCGCTGGCCGTTGCCAAAGCGGCTGTGCCGCCTTCCAATGCGGCAATACGTTTTTCAAAGACCTCCTGAGTCGGGTTAGCCAAACGGGAATAAATGTAACCCGGCTGACGGAGTGCGAATTGATCTTCACCGTCCTGAGTATCCTTAAAAACATAAGAAGTTGTCTGATAAATAGGGACGGCACGGGAACCTGTTACGGGATCGGGAACTTGTCCTGCGTGTTGTTGTAACGTTTCGAATTTGTAATTTTTTGTTTGTTCGCTCATGTTTGTTTCCTCCATAGACTTATAAAATAATGATAGTCAGTCGGGACCATAAAAAAAACTTCCGCCCCATAAGGGACGGAAGTACCGTGTTACCACCCAATTTCACATATACCTCGCGATATATGCCTTTTCAAGTACGCAGGCACAAGGCCCTGAATACTCTAACACTGTAACGGGTGTTCCCGGGCAGCTTAATTATTCGGCTACCTGCTCAGAGGCCATCTTCCATGAAATATCATGTACTTCCTTGCACCGAAACGGAAGCTCTCTGTGACAGTCACTCTCATGTACTCTTCTCTTCATTGCACCTGTATTAATTTGATGACGTAAGTCTATCATGAGAAATTGATACTGTCAAATAAAAAAATGAAGAAATTTTGCAATTAAAAGAGAAGTTAAAAGCATGTAATAATTTATTCTTAATATATAAAGAAGGAATTTCCGGTTGTATGAATCAGTGACAGGGTCTTCAGTTTTTGACTTTTTCGAGAGCCTTTATTGATAGGGCGATACGATTTTTTTTGGCTTCAACGCCGATGATTTGCGCTTCTACAATATCACCGGTATGAAGGATATCCAAGGGGTGTTTAAAGGGACGAGTGCTCAGCTCGGAGCGGTGTATAAGTCCTGCCGTTTTCAAACCGAAGTCGACGAAGGCTCCGAAGTCAACCACGTTCTGCACCGTTCCTTTTACGACAGTCCCCACTTGAAGCTCGTCAAGAGACATGAGTTTTTTTCGCGTTAAAGGTTGAGGCAGATCGCTGCGAATATCGCGACCGGGTTTGCGAAGTTCGGAAATAATATCGCGTATAGTCGGTTCGCCGGCATCAAGAAGGGGAGCTAATATGGCGGCATCACTTTCTTGAACTTTCTTTTTTAAATCATCTAGATGCATTTCGTCTTTCAAGTCGTGGAGACTGAATCCGTAATGAGCAGCAATCTTTTTTGTCAAATTATAGGATTCGGGATGTACGGAGGTATTATCCAGGGGGTCGGTGCCGTCTTTTATGCGTAAGAAGCCCGCACATTGAGTAAAGGTAGCGGCACCTAAGCGCGGGATTTTTTTCAGCTCTTTGCGACTGTGAAAGGGACCGTTAGTATTACGGTAAGCTACAATATTGCCTGCCGTGGCGGCTGTCAGTCCTGAAATATGTTGTAATAAGGCTTGAGAGGCTGTATTTAAATCAACACCTACTCGATTTACTACCGATTCAACAATGTCATCCAAGGCGGAAGTCAGCTTTTTCTGATTTACGTCATGTTGGTATTGGCCGACTCCGATGGACTTAGGGTCGATTTTTATGAATTCGGCCAAGGGGTCTTGGATACGCCGGGCAATGGATACGGCACCGCGGATGGTTACATCCAGGTCCGGAAGTTCGGCACGTGCCAAATCGGAGGCGGAGTATACGGAGGCCCCGGATTCATTGGTGATAATGTAGGAGCACGGAAGTTTTCTGTCACCAATCAGGGCAGATACAAATTGTTCCGTTTCATAAGAAGCTGTACCGTTGCCGATGGAGATGAGATTGACTCCGTAGGTCTTAATAAAACGGGTAAGCGTGTCGGCAGCCAGGCTTTTTTGTTTTTCCGAACCGGTGAGCATGCACGTACCGTAGTCAAGGACATTTCCTGTAGGATCGATGACGGCAGCTTTGCAACCGGTGCGGTATCCCGGGTCCAGACCGAGGATCGTTTGTTGCGTAAAGGGCGGTTGCATCAAAAGACTGCGTAGATTTTCGGAGAAAATCGTAATGGCCTGTTTTTCACCGCGTTCGAAGAGTTCGTTTCTTATTTCTCTTTCCAATTGCGGAAAAATAAGGCGCTTGTAGCTGTCGGTCGCCGCCGCTTTGAGTAAGCTCGTATACGGCGAAGGTCCGGTAATGAGTTGCCGGGATAAACGTTCTATATGGGCTTCATGGTCGGCTTGTAAACGTACTTTTAATATTTTCAGACTTTCTCCGCGAGTAACGGCAAGAATTCGATGGCTCGGCATGAGAGAAATTCGTTCGCTGTAGTCTTTATAAGTAGCAAAAGGACCGGCTTCGTCTTCATCAACATTTAGGGAACACTCCAGTACGGCATGTTTCCAAAGGTCCTTGCGAATGGCTTGTCGGCAGTCGGCATTTTCCGACAGGGTTTCGGCAATAATATAAAGAGCTCCGTTAATCGCATCTTCTGTAGAAAGAACGGTATCGTTTACATAAGATGCGGCTACCCTTTCCGGCGACGGATCACGCTGATTTTGCCGTATCATTCTTTCTGCAAAGGGGGCCAAGCCCGCTTCACGAGCGGCTGAAGCCTTTGTTCGTTTTTTCGGTTTGTAAGGAAGGTATAGATCTTCTACTTCGCGAAGAAGAGTTGCTTTTTCCAAGGAACGAGACAGGTCTTGTGTCCAAAGCCCCTGTTCACGAATACTTTGCTCCACGGTTTTTTTGCGGTCGGCCAGGAGGCTTTCATATTCAAAACGTTCCTGTACGGCTCGCAACTGTACTTCATCCAAGGAGCCTGTCGCTTCTTTACGATAGCGTGCGATAAAGGGAATCGTGTTTTTTTCTTCCAGTAAATGGAGGGTTGCCTTTACCTGATGCGGCTTGATTTTCAAATCAGAGGCTATATTGTATATAATCCGGTCTTCTGTCATGGTAGACTCCTTTCTCGGCCTATTATGCGGAAAAACAAGGGCGGCGTCAATGAGATACGGTCTATGCAAGAAAATTAATAAAAAATTTCAATTACCCTATTGATTATTTCATTAATAACGGTTACAATTTAATAAAGAAAATTCTCTATCTGTAAAAGGAAAGAGCGTTTTTTACAGGTATCAACACAGAAGGGGGGGTGGCTATAGTGGATATTGCTGAAGTGTTACGGCAAAACGGATATAAAGTTACGCCGCAACGATTGGCTGTATATGCAGTAATCGAGCATAATCCGACGCATCCGAATGCGGAAGTCATTTACCGAGAGTTACAACCTCAGTATCCTTCCATGAGTTTGGCTACTGTATACAAGACGATGGAAATCTTTGCGAAAATCGGTGTTGTTAAAGTATTGCAATGCGGTGAAGATGCCCATCGTTACGATTATAATACAATGCCTCACGCACACATTCGCTGCACGTCGTGCAATCAAATTGCAGACGTGGACATTGACCAGGATGGTATGGCCAAGGCGGCGGCTGAGCAGACAGGTTATGTAGTCGACTCCGTCGGTGTAGCATTTACGGGATTATGTCCCCAATGCCGCAATAAAAAAGTATAGTATGAAGATGCCTTAAAAGCTGCGAGCGTGTCTCGCAGCTTTTTTCTGTCACTATATCTCGGTCTATTCAAGGGATATGCTATAATTGATTCACATTACATTGTAAGCGGAAAGGACTGTATTATGAAAATCATACATACGGCAGACTGGCATTTGGGGAAGATGTTCTACGGAGAATACTTAACGGATATGCAACGGCAGTTGCTGACCGAGCAGTTTTTACCGCTTGTCGAGTCTTATCATCCCCATGCGGTCGTCTTGGCAGGCGATGTTTATGATCGCAGTTTGCCTCCGGCGGAAGCGGTGGAATTATTCAGTCATGTAGTGACGAAAATTGTAGAAGACTTGAAGATTCCCTTTATCGTTATAGGCGGCAATCACGATAGTGGTAGACGTCTTGATTTCGCCGGTCCGTTATTAAAAAGAGAAGGTCTGTATATAGCCGGTGATCCCGTTCTTTCCGGAACTGTTGTGACATTGAGTGATTCGTACGGCCCTGTTGATTTCGTGCTCCTGCCTTATGCGGATCCGGCTAAAGTGCGGCTCTTGTATGGGGACACAACGATTCATGACCATGAAGAAGCTCTCTTAAAAATACGGGACGATGCGTGCAAACGACTTATACCCGGACGGAGAAGCGTAGCGGTAGGCCATGCTTTTTTAGCAGGAAGCACGGGTAGTGACTCGGAGCGTCCCTTGGCCGTAGGCGGCACCGATGCTGTAGGTGCCGATATATTTGAACCCTTTACGTATGCCGCATTGGGGCATTTGCACGGGCCTCAGAAAGCAGGAAGCGACACCGTCAGATATGCCGGCAGTCCTATGAAGTATTCTTTCAGTGAAGCCTCGCAGCAAAAAGGGGTTATCCTTGTTGAAATAGATGGAGACGGGCGCGTCAAGACGGATTTTCATCCCTTGGAAGCCTCTCGAGATGTACGGGTTATAACCGGATATTTCTCGGAAATTATGGAAGCGGCCGACGAGCATACGGATGATTATGTCATGTTACGGTTAAAGGATAAGGAGCCCATTCTCGACGCTATGGGAAAGGGACGACGTAAGTATCCCAATCTGATGGCAATGGAAATGCCTGAACGGGTTGTGGCCGAAACATCAGGCCAACGTTCGCACCTATTGAGGTCTTTCAGCGATATGGAGCTCTTTGCGTCTTTCGCTGAAGCTATGAGGCCCGATCAGCCTTTGTCGGAAGAGGAAAGGCGTCTTATTGAGAAGGTGTGGAAGGAACTGTATGATGAAGAAGGAGAGAGAGAATGAGACCGATTTACTTGGAAATGGATGCCTTCGGACCCTATGCGGGACGACAGGTCCTGGATTTTCGCTTACTCGGTGATAAGACTCTTTTCCTGATTTACGGACCTACCGGGGCCGGGAAGACGACGATTCTTGACGCCATAACCTATGCTCTTTACGGACATACGAGCGGCAATGAACGAACAGGAGCACATATGCGCAGTGAACATGCGACACCTGAAACGATGACGCGTGTGTCTTTTCGTTTTTCCGTGGGACAAAAATACTATCGCATTGAACGCAATCCCGAACAGGAAATTGCTGCGAAAAACGGTACTATGAAGAGAGTCAAAGCGAAGACGGCTTTTTATGAAACGGATAAAGACGGGACGGATTTGCGGCTTATGGGAGTTAAAAAGCCGGAAGTTACGACGGCTGTAGAAGCTCTTCTGGGATTTAAGTCCGAACAGTTTCGCCAAGTCGTCCTCTTACCGCAAGGCGATTTCAGAAAGCTCCTGTTGGCCAAGTCGGATGAACGGCAAAAGATTATGCAGACCCTGTTTCGCACTCAAAAATACGAGGATTTCCAAGAGCGTGTGAGGTCCAGGTATGATGCCTTGTCCAGTCGTCAGAAAGACGGAAATGCCGAAGTCGACCGCATTTTACACGATTTGGGCTTAAGCGAAGAAGCTCAGATAGAGGGCGAACGGGAAAAACGTACGGCCGATGTCGAAGCGGCTCGCCGTGAGGTAAAAGCGAGTGCCGATGACTTGGCGGCAAGACGGAAACAAGCTGAAACGGACCGACTCGTAGAATCTCATTTTGCAGCCTTGGAAAAGGCGGAACGTGAGTTACAGACCTTGCAAGCCGGCAGCGAAGTTCAAAAAGAACGGGAAAAACAGTTGGATATTTTAAATAAAGCGGCTGTTTACGAACCGCAGTACAGGTCGTTGGCACAATGGGAGACGGAAGGGAAAGCACGCAAACGTCTTCTTGATGAAAAGGAAGCGGCTAACCTACGGGAAGAGGAAGAACTGAAGGAAAAACAGGCGCAACTTCAAGCCGTGGCAAAAAAGCAGGAAGAGAGGGATGCAAGTGAAAGGGAAGCCCTCGTATTGCGAAATTTATTGCCGAAGGTACAGGGGCTCGGACAGGCACAGGCGGAACTGGTTCGAGCCGAAAAGGCTTCTGCCGAAGCATCACGTGTGTTAAATGATGTCATTGCGGCTTATACTGCGTTGGATGAAGAAGAAGGTAGAATAAAAGCGGCAAGGGAAAAGTTGAAAACCGCACCGGAAGCGGCGGAGAAGGCTTCCGTCGTTGTACGGCAATGTGAGGAACGTGTCAAGACTGAACAGACGGCTCAGTCGCTTTTAAATGATATAAGAGCCTTGAAGGAGACCTGTCAGACGGCTCAAAGTGCCGTAGAGGCGGCGGAAAAAGCGGAAAAGAAAGCCGATTTGACAGTTAAGACCTTACAAATAGCCCGCCTTAGCGGACAAGCCGCCGTCTTGGCAAAAGAGTTGGAAGAAAATCATCCTTGTCCCGTGTGCGGTTCTCTCTATCATCCGGCACCGGCAAGTGAAACGGGACAGATTCCTACAGAAGACGAAGTAACGGCGGCTGAAACGGTCTTGGCGACTGCTAAGGCGAAGCTGACAGACTCTCAAATGTATCGTTCACGCCAAGAGGCTTTTTTGAAAGCCAAGGAGGATGAGCATACTCGCTTGCGGGAAGAAGTTCCGGCAGACGGTGATATAGCAGTCTGGCTGGAGAAGGAACGGCAGGCGAAGGAAGAATACGAAGGATTGTGCAAGAAGGCGGCTGAGTACAAGTCGTTTACGGAAAGAATCGACGCGATTCAGAAAGAACGTCAAGCCGCCTTACTTCAGAAAGATGAGAAGACTCGTCTTTTCGATGAAGCCGAACGAAGTCGCATTGAAAAAAAGGTGATCGTTCAAAATTTGGAAAAAGATGTACCTCTTGAGTACCGTAACATAGAGAACGCAGAAAAACGATTGTGCGACATAGATGCGGTCGTTCAGGCTTATGACAAAGAAAAACGGGATTTAGAAGATCTCGTGCGCAACGTAGAGAAGCGTATTGCTACAAGTAGAGGTGAGATAGCGAACCTGTGTGGAGAAGTAGCACGTCTGCGTGAAAAGTACGGGGCGGAAAAAAAGGCGTTAACGGCAAAGGTTCTCGCCGACGGCTTCGCAAGCTGGGACGATTGTCGGCTCATGCAGGCGTCAATCGACCAACGAGATGAATTGAAAAGGCGTATTGACGAGTACAGTGCGGCAGTTCATCGTGTAGAAGGGCAGATAGCTGCGGAACGCAAGGAAACAGCAGGCAAGACACGGCCCGATTTAAAGGAAAGCGAAAGAATATTGGCTGAAAAAGATGCGGCATATAAGGCTCTGGTCGCTGCGGCGGAACATGCAAAGGTCGTCTTGGAAAATATGGATAAGGCCATAGGGCAAATTCGGCAGTTGCGCAACGAGCAGAACGAGTTGCAGAAACAATTTGCCGCCGTCGGCGGTCTCTATGAGTTGACGTCGGGTAAGCAGAGCGGTATCAGTTTGGAACGGTATGTGTTGGGAGCTCTGCTTGATGAGGTTTTGACGGCAGCCAACTTGCGCCTTGCCATTATGAGTCGCCGACGCTATTCGTTACAACGTTCTACGACATGGGAAGACAAACGGGTAAAACAGATCGGTCTGGATATAGAGGTGTTTGATCAATATACGGGTTGTGCCAGGCCGGCCAATACCTTGTCGGGCGGTGAAAGCTTCCTGGCTTCTACCGCCTTGGCTCTGGGATTAGCCGATACGGTCCAGGCCTATGCCGGCGGTGTACGCCTTGATACGATTTTTATTGATGAAGGTTTCGGAACCTTGGACAGCGAAACATTGGATACGGTATTGAGCGTACTGAGTTCTCTGCAAGAAAGCGGTCGTTTAGTGGGGATTATTTCCCATGTATCCGAATTGCGGGAACGTATTACGACACGACTTCATGTCAATAAGACTAATAGGGGCAGTACAGCCGCTTTTGAAGTAAATTAGTAAGTAAGTTTTTGTATGGTATATATTGATATAAAAGGAGAAGATAAAATGCAATTTACATTTAAACACACAAACTTTAATGTTCTCGATTTACAGAGAAGTCTCGACTTTTATAAAGAAGCCTTGGGACTTACGGAGCAATCGCGAATTGACGGGGGAGATGAATTTACCATTGTCTATCTCGGTGACGGTATCAGCCCGTTCCAATTGGAGCTGACTTGGCTCAAAAAGAGAACGGAACCGTATAATCTCGGTGAAAACGAGTTTCATACGGCCTTTTCCGTAAGCGACATGGAAGGTGCTTTGAAAAAGCACAAAGAAATGGATTGTGTCGTTTATGAAAATCCGGATATGGGGATTTATTTTATTGTCGATCCTGACGGATATTGGCTGGAAATTGTGCCGGAGAATATGTAAATGAAAAAAGAATATACCGTGCGGACGGAAAAGCTGATCGGCTCTGACGGGGTCGCCGCCTTGGCGACGAAGTCCGTACTCGTATTCGGATTGGGCGGTGTGGGATCCTTTACAGTGGAAGCCCTCGTCCGAGCCGGCATCGGTAAACTCACTCTTGTCGATAAAGATGTCTTTGACGAATCGAATATCAATCGTCAGTTAGGAGCCCTGCCGTCGACTGTAGGCAGGGCCAAGGCAGAGGTTATGGCTGAACGGGTGAGATCTGTCAATCCGGATATTTATGTAGACGCACAAGTGAGGTTCTACTTACCCGAAGAAGATACCGACTTTATTAAAGACGTTAACCCCGATTATATTGTTGATGCCGTCGATAATATGACGGCCAAGATTGCTATTGCGGAAAAGGCATATGAGCTCGGTATTCCTCTCATTTCTTCCATGGGAGCCGGTAATAAGCTGCATCCCGAACTGTTTGAACTTGACTATATCGAGAATACATCTGTCGACCCGTTGGCTAAAATTATGCGTAAGAAAATGAAGGAACGAGGTATTCGCAGACTGAAGGTCGTTTATTCCAAGGAAATTCCCGTGACACACAAGATACCGGAAGATTCGGCACGAGTCAGCCCCGGCAGTATATCCTTCGTGCCTTCCGTTGCCGGTCTGATTATGGCCGGTGCCGTCGTTCGGGACCTTTTGGGTATAAAAAAGAATAAAGGTTACTTATAAAGAATTGATATATAAGAAATAACTCGCATAACTGTGGGCATGACAGGCCTTTTTGACCGGGTAATTTTCATGATATGGTAGTTTTTAATTGACATCACCTACTAGAGGTAGTATTATACTTGTAGTCGTCAACACGACTTGAGTGGCATATATGGTATAGATAACCATCGGCCTGTAAATAAAACTACAGTATTTTGTATGGAGGATGTAAAATGTTGGAAGTTATCAAACGTGACGGTACTAAGGTTCCTTTTGACCGTAAGAAAATTGCGGTAGCTATTGAAAAGGCAATGAACAGCAGTAGCGGCATCTATGAAGACGGTCAGGCCGATCGCATCGCTAAAGAGATTGAAGATTATGCCAAAGAAATGCATAAGGAAATGACGATTTATGCCATTGAAGATCAGGTATATTATCGTCTTATTCAAGCCAATAACCCGGCTACGGCGAGAGCCTACGAAAACTATAAAACCATTCAGGCATTTAAACGGCAGACCAATACGACGGATACGGACGTATTCGGTTTGTTGGATAATACGAATTTTGATGTTTTGAATGAAAACTCCAATAAGAACGGCCATGTTGTTTCTACGCAACGGGACTTGATTGCCGGTGAAATCTCCAAGGATATTGCACGCCGCAAGTTGATTCCCGCCGACATCGTTCAGGCTCATGATAGCGGTGCTATTCACTTCCATGACATGGACTACATCATTCAGCCTATGTTCAACTGCTGCCTTATTAACCTGGAAGATATGTTGGCTAACGGCACGGTTATTAACGGAAAGAAAATCGATACGCCTCGGTCATTCCAGGTTGCTTGTACGGTTACGACGCAGATTATCGCTCAAGTGGCGAGCGGTCAGTACGGAGGTCAGTCTATTAACGGCATCGACCGTATTTTGGCACCTTATGTCCGTAAGTCCTTTAAGAAGTATTTGGAAGCGGTTGTAGAAGAGCAACGCGATGTATACGGCATCGAACCGGATATGGAAAAGGCTGAAGAAATTGCTTGGAAGCGCGTTAAAAAGGAAATTAAAGACGGCATTCAGACGATTCAGTATCAAATTAATACATTAATGACAACGAACGGACAGGCTCCTTTTGTTACATTATTCATGTATTTTCAACCCGACTACGAATATGCTAAGGAAGCGGCTCTGATTGATGAAGAAATCTTGCGTCAGCGTATTCAGGGGATTAAGAACGAAGCCAATGTATATGTTACACCGGCTTTCCCGAAATTGATTTATGTTTTGGACGAACACAATGCGCGTAAAGGCTCGCCTTACTATTATTTGACCGAGTTAGCTGCCGAATGCACGGCTAAGAGAATGTACCCCGATTATATTTCGGCGAAGAAAATGCGTGAAAGCTATGAAGGTAATGTATTCAGTCCTATGGGGTGCCGTTCCTTCCTCAGTCCGTGGAAAGATGAAAACGGTAATTACAAGTTCGACGGTCGTTTCAATATGGGGGTCGTATCTCTTAACTTGCCGCAAATCGGTATTTTGGCTGACGGAGATGAAGAAAAATTCTTCCAAATTCTCCATAAACGTTTGGAACTGTGCAAGAAGGCTTTATTGTTGCGCGTAGAATTATTGAAGAAGATTACGTCCGATGTATCGCCCATTCACTGGCAATATGGGGCCATTTCCCGACTTAAACCGGGTGAATCGATAGAAAAATTCATGTACGGCGGATATGCGACGTTGTCCCTCGGCTATATCGGTATGTATGAAGCTACCTTGTTGACCAAGGGCGTTTCGCATACGACTCCGGAAGGCAAACGGTTTGCTCACCGTATTATGGATGATTTGAACGAACATATTAAAAAGTGGCGTGAAGAAACGAATATCGGCTTCGCCTTGTACGGTACACCGGCAGAAAGCCTGACCCATCGCTTCTGCCAGAAGGACCGTTCCCGCTTCGGTAATATTAAAGATGTTACCGATAAGGGTTACTATACGAACAGCTACCATGTAGACGTACGCGAACCTATTAATGTATTCGATAAATTTGCCTTTGAATCTGAGTTTGAAGACAAGTCCACAGGCGGTTGCATCAGTTATGCCGAAATACCTAACATGACTCATAATGTTCCGGCTATTTTGACGATGATTGAATACATTTATGACCATATCAGCTACGGCGAATTCAATACGAAACTGGATTATTGCCATGAATGCGGTTTCGACGGTGAAATCGTGTTGAATAAAAATAATGAATGGGAATGCCCGCGTTGCCACAATACAGATAAAACTAAACTGACGGTTATTCGTCGTACATGCGGGTATTTAGGAGAAAATTTCTGGAATGAAGGCAGAACGCAGGAAATCAAGTCTCGCGTTATGCACATTTAAGCATTGAGAGGAGTCGCTATGCGATACGGACAGATACGGAAAATGGATATTGCCAACGGGCCCGGTATCAGAACTTCCGTTTTCGTAACCGGCTGTACCCATCATTGCTATAACTGCTTTAATGAAGAATATCAGAATCCTGAATTCGGCACCTTGTGGACGGATAAGGAAACTGACCAAGTTATTTCATACTTGAAAGAGCCGACCATATCGGGACTGACCCTTTTGGGGGGAGAACCGATGCAGAATACGGACGGACTTATTCCCGTAATTCGGAGGGTGAGAGAAGCGGTTGATACGAATATATGGGTTTATTCCGGGTATGTTTATGAAGAGCTTGTTAAGGACGAAGGCCGAAAAGCCTTGTTGGAACTTTGTGATGTATTGGTAGACGGACCTTTTCAAGAAGCACTGAAAGATCCGGGGCTGTATTTTAGAGGCTCGTCGAACCAACGCATTATTGATGTAAAAGAGACGCAAAAACAAAAACAGGTCGTACTGTTATGGCCTGACGGGAGATAGAAACGGAGCCTTTCCGTTGCGGTTCGTAGTGGCAGATTCATCTGTGCCTACGGGCGGCGCGGAGGGCTCTCTTCTTTTATATTGAAATCATGGGTCAGGTCTGTATAATAAATATAATTATAAAAAAGGAGAGACGCTGTGGGAGCGAAGAAACTGTTTATCTTCGATATGGACGGTACCCTTTTTGATACGGAACCCATATCGGCGCAAATTTGGAAAGAAGTGGCAAAAGAGAAAGGGTATACCATACCCGAAGGGGTATTGCAAGGCGTTATAGGCATGAGCTATGCCGGCGGAAAGGAAGTTTTTCTACAAGAAATAGGAGAAGATTTCCCTTTTGAATCTCTTTGTGCAGAGAAAATACGTCGCCAGAATGAATGGTATAATGCACATCCTGTTCCCGTAAAGCCGGGTGTGAAAGAAATTTTAAATCATGCGAAAAAATGGGGGATTCCTTGTGCCGTCGCATCATCATCCCCGTTAATCCAAATCGAAATATTGTTGAATAAGACGGGTTTACGTGAGTACTTTTCTTATTTGCAGAGCGGGGAAACCGTTAAAAGGGGAAAACCGTATCCTGATATTTTTTTAGCTGTTTGCCGACATTTTGATGTGAAGCCGCAGGATGCACTGGTTTTTGAAGATTCGGAAAACGGATTGAAGGCTGCTGAAACAGGCGGAATCCCGGTTATTCTGGTACCCGATTTGGCTGTCATAGATGAGGTTATCGCACATAAAGCTTTATATATTTGCGACTCGTTGATTGAAGCGGTACATTGCTTACAAGAAGAGGAGATTTTATAAGATATGACCGATAAAACTGTAATAAGTAAGAAAATCTCTCCCGTTGTTATCGTATTCCTGGGATTGTTGGCTGCCATAGCTCCCTTGTCGACAGACATGTACTTACCGGCCTTACCGGCTATGACCGATAACTTTAATGTGTCGTCATCTATGGTGCAACTGACTTTGACAGGTTCCCTCGTAGGTATGGCTGTAGGACAGCTGTTTGCCGGACCTCTTAGCGATATTTTCGGCCGCAAACCGCCTTTAATTGCTTCTATGCTTATCTTTTCCCTGGCTACGGCAGGTTGTTTTTTATCAGACAGTATTTATCCCTTTTTGTGTTTTCGTTTGCTACAGGGGTTTTTCGGCGGTGCGGGAATTGTTATTGCCCGTGCCGTCGTGCGTGATATAGCGAGTGGACCCGAGTTGATGAAGTTGTTTTCCATGCTCATGTTGGTCAACGGTCTGGCGCCCGTTGCGGCTCCCGTCATAGGGGGGCAAATTTTGAGGTTCTTTTCGTGGCGAGGGGTTTTTGCACTGTTATTTATTATTGCAGTAGGCTTAACTGTCGGCTCGCTTATCTTTAAAGAAACTCTGAAGATGACGGGAAAAGGCGGGCTGAAAAAAAGTCTGATTATGTATAGGATTCTCATGAGGGATACATACTTTATGGGACATTGTATAATGCAATGCTTTGCATTTGCCGCATTTTTTGCTTATATTGCCGGATCTTCTTTTCTTTTTCAAAACGTGTACCACTTGTCGGCACAAGCGTATAGTTACCTTTTCGGTATTAACGGTATCGGCTTGTGGCTTACCGGGCTTCTCGTCAGTCGTTTGGCGGGCCATGCGGAGGATTGGAAAATTTTACGGTGTGCGTTGATACTGGCGTTTGCGGGAAGTATCGTATTATTTTTAGGCCTCTTTTTTCAAGTTTCGGTAGTATTTATTGCCGTCGTATTGTTTGTCACCGTATCGACCCTTTCGGCTATGGGGGCATCCAGCTTTTCCCTGGCTATGGCGGCACACGGGAAAGCTGCGGGCGGGGCGGCAGCTCTTATCGGCTTCTTTTCTCTTGTTTCGGGAGGACTTATGGCTCCTCTTGTAGGCATTGCCGGTAGTTATACGGCTATGCCAATGGCTATTATTCTCGCTTTGGGAGAAGGCGGTGCTTTAGTTGCTTTTTACAAAACAATATATCCTCGGCACCGGTCTGAAGCGTAGGGACGCATTACCTAAAAAGAGACTGTCGGAAAATGTTCAGGCATTTCCCGACAGTCTCTCTTGTTTTCATTCTTCGATTCCTACGCGGGCTTCGACGCCCTTGTCGAAGGGGTGTTTTATTTTTTTTATTTCCGATACATAATCAGCCAAGGCGATTAACTTTTGCGACGGATTGCGACCTGTCAGGACGACTTCCGTTTGTATCGGCTTGGAAGTAAGAAAATGAATAAGTTTGTCTTCAGAAACTAGGCCCGTTGTACACGCACCGATGATCTCATCCATGATTAAGAGATCAGGCGGATTTTCTCGGCAGATTCGGCAAATATAATCAAAGGTCTCTTCTTGTATCTTTTTAGCGGCGGCTAATTCAAGGGAATTCATTTGAAATGTAAATTTTCCCGTTCCCTTTCCGCGGCGGACCGTAACGGAAGGAAGAGTTGTCAATACGGCAATTTCTCCCGTTTTCCGTTCTTTTAAAAATTGGACAAATAGAACTTTTCCGCCACGACCGACACAGCGAATGGTCAATCCGATAGATGCCGTTGTTTTTCCCTTGCCGTCACCGCAGTATATATGTATAAGTCCTTTATTCATCATTTCACCTCGTCAAATGAATACTGTTATTATACTAAGCTTACTGTTGAGGTGATGAGTTGTAAAGAATATTTCTTACAGATGAAAAACCTTGCCTAAAATAACTTTTTACTATATTATATAGAAGTTACGATAAATCGGTGAAAAAAGAAGTGAATTCTTGACAAACACCGATATTATCTATAAAATAGGAAAGTAAGCTTTTTACTTGGACTCCACAAGCCCCGGAGAAAGAGAACCCAAAAGCTTAGGTCAGATAGTCGAAACAGGGAGGAATAAAACAGCATGAAAACTACATTTATGGCCAATTCCGGCAATGTTGAACGGAAATGGTTTGTTGTTGACGCTGAAGGCCAAACACTGGGCCGTCTTGCTGCCGAAGTGGCTAAAATTCTTCGGGGAAAACATAAACCTACATTTACCCCGCATGTAGACACAGGCGACTTCGTCATTGTTGTCAACGCGGACAAAGTAAAATTGACAGGTAAGAAATTGATTCAGAAAACCTATTTCCATCATTCCGGATATCCCGGCGGATCTACGTTTACTCAGGCCGGTCATATGCTCGAAAAGCGCCCTGAACGCGTAGTGGAAATGGCAGTTCGCGGTATGTTGCCGAAAAACAAATTGGGTGAACAGATGTATCGTAAACTCAATGTGTATGCAGGTGCGGAACATCCCCACCAGGCACAGAAACCTGAAGTTTTGAAGTTGAATATTCGATAATACCGGGAGGAAGATTTCATGGCAGTAGCACAATACTACGGTACTGGCCGTAGAAAAACATCCGTTGCCAGAGTTCGTTTGGTTCCGGGTCAAGGCAAAATTACAGTAAACAAAAAAGAATTGACAGAATATTTCGGTCGTAAAACGCTGGAATTGATTATTAAGCAGCCCCTCGTATTGGCAGGTGTTACGGAACAATACGATGTCATTGCAGACGTAAAAGGCGGCGGCCCTTCCGGTCAGGCAGGTGCTATCCGTCACGGTATCAGCCGTGCTCTCTTGGAAGTAGACGTGGAATTCCGTCAAGGTTTGAAAAAAGCCGGCTTCCTTACACGCGATCCGCGTGAAAAAGAACGTCGTAAATACGGCTTGAAGAAAGCTCGTAAGGCTTCGCAGTTCTCGAAACGTTAAGACTTTATCAGACAAACGGCACGAACTTCGGTTCGTGCCGTTTTTTGTCCAAAAGTACGGACAGCAAAATCAATATAAGGTCGTAGAGGCAGGACGGAAAAAGAAAGACTTAATAAAAGTGAAGAATAATAAAATTACGATATTTTTATTGAATCATACTTCATATAGAGTTAAAAAATAGGAAAAGTACAGCAAGTTGAAAGAAAGGGCGCATATTTATAAAAAGTCTCTTTTCTATAAAAGGGAAAACGCAAAAGAGACAAAAAGAAAGATAAAAATCGCCTTGACACGATAAAGGGGAAATGCTAAAATTCATATTGTCGCAAGGACAGAGGACGAATTGAACAAATCCGCTCAGTTGTGCTTGCGAATGAAGATTGAAAATCTTCAAAAAGTTTTCTTGACAAAGTAGCAATGCTTTGGTAAGATAAACGAGTCGCCAAACGGCGAGTG
>NZ_GL538186.1:50831-73780 GCF_000165735.1 Megasphaera micronuciformis F0359 | reverse complement strand
CCCCTTGGGAGGATAGGAAGCCGCTGATTAAGAGAGAAGAGAGAACTATGTTCTCTCTTCTCGTTCATAGGGGTATAGCTCAACTGGTAGAGTAGCGGTCTCCAAAACCGTTGGTTGAGGGTTCGATTCCTTCTGCCCCTGCCAAAATCGGAGGGGTAGAAGTTCCGGTGAGCTATACTCCTCGTCATGACTCGGTAGCTCAGCTGGATAGAGTGACTGACTACGAATCAGTAGGTCTAGGGTTCGAATCCCTACCGGGTCACCAAAGCGATACGGTCCATACATTTTGTATGGACCGTATTTTGATGTCGTATCCAAATTAAAACAATAGACTAATAAGATACGCTCAAAGTCGTCCCAAAAACTTAGTCGGTAGTGCGGCATAATTGGTTAAGGATTGCTGTACATAGTTTTTTACATTCAATAGTACGTCTTTACAATATGTATAATCACATAGAAAGAGAATTTCCGAATATGATTCAAGCGGTTTATTATGTATATTTGTATACACGAGCTACTGTATTGTATATGTATGATGAATATGATATAAATTAAGGTATGAGTATATAAGGGGGACTATTGTAATGGTAAAAAGTGTAGCAGCTCCGCAAGCAAGCGGAAAGTTTTCAGAAGATAAAATTTTCGGTGCCAATAACCGGGCGACGGCATTGGCTGAAAAGCTCGGTGCCGATGCGGTTATCAACGGGACTGTAGGATCCATTCTCGATGAAGACGGTAATTTGGTAATGCTCAAGGTTGTAGAAGAAGCTTTTCGTGCCTTGTCTACGCGTGATATTATTGCCTATGCGCCTATTCAGGGATATGACGACTATTTGTCCGCCGTTATTGACCAGTGTTTTGGTGAATCCAAGCCTGAAGGTTATATTCGTGCCTGTGCTACGTCGGGCGGTTCCGGTGTCTTGCATCACGTTATTCATAACTATTCCGCTCCGGGAGATGAAATCCTGACCAGTGACTGGCATTGGAGTGCATACGGGTCCATGTGTCGCGATAACTGCCGAACATTGCGTGAATTCCTGCTACTTGATGATAAGGGACAGTTTAACTTTGCCGATTTCAAAGCTCATGTTGAAGATATGGCAAAGAAACAAACCAATATCGTTATTATCATGAACTCTCCGGCTAATAATCCGACCGGCTTTGCCTTGTCCGATTCCGATTGGGATGCCGTATTAAGCTTTTTGAAAGAAATCGTAGCCAATAAGGATAAAAACGTCATTCTCGTTCCTGATGTGGCATATTTGGACTATAGCGGTGAAAAACACGAATGCCGCCGCTTTTTCAAAAAATTCGGGAACCTGCCTGAAAACATTCTGGTTATTGTAGCCTACACTTTGAGTAAGGGCTTTACTATGTACGGCCAGAGAATGGGTGCTATGATCGGCGTTACACCGAGTGAGGATATTGCCGATGAATTTGTAGCCATTAACCAATATTCCAACCGTGCGACGTGGTCTAATTCCAACAGTGCGGCCATGAAGGCTATGGTACATATTTGCAGTGACCCGGCACGGGTAGCCGAATTAGATAAAGAAAGAGCTGAATATTTCCACTTAATCAAAGAAAGAGCCGATTTATTTATGGCTGAAGCCGATGCTTGCGGCTTGAAATACTTACCGTACTTATCGGGATTCTTTATTACCATTCCTCTTATAGGCTCACAGGCTGTTGTTGACGAATTGGAAAAGGAACATATTTTCCTTGTCCCCTTGGGTAAGGGAATTCGATTGGCTGTTTGCTCTGTATCAAAGAAAAAGATACACGGATTGGCTGAAAAGATTAAGACGGCTTTGGATAAGATCGGTGTCGTTCAATAGTATAGAAATAAACGGGCATAGCAAAGGGATAACCTTCGTTATGCCCGTTTTTGAAAGGATGGGAATATATGTTTAAGACAGTTGCCATATTGGGAATCGGAAATATGGGAAGATCTATTGCCGAAGGAATCGGCCGCTCGCCGGACATGAAAAACGGGGATATCATCTTGTATAACCCTCATGCTCATAAAGCCGAGGTTGTAGCCGCAAATTTGGAGAACTGTGCCCGTATTGCATCTACACCCGGGGAAGCCGTACGAGAAGCGGATTTAGTCATTATTGCCGTAAAACCTAAAATAGTCTCTTCTCTTTTGGAAGAAATCAAAGGCAACCTGAAACAGGATGCTATCCTTCTTTCCGTAGCTGCCGGGGTCACTTTGAAGCAAATGGAAGTCGCTGTCGGAGAGGATAGAAAACTGGTAAGAGCCATGCCGAACACACCTGCCGTAGTAGGTGCCGGTATGACCTCCTTGACGCCTAATGAACACGTGTCGGCAGAAGAGATATCCAAAATTGAAGAACTGTTTTCATCATTCGGACGGGCGGAAGTAGTGGATGAATATTTGATTGATGCCGTCATTGGAGTAAGCGGTAGTAGCCCCGCTTATGTATATATGTTTATTGAAGCCTTGGCGGATGGAGCCGTTGCGTCCGGTATGCCGCGGGACAAGGCCTATGTCTTTGCCGCTCAAACCGTAATGGGAGCTGCTAAAACCGTATTGGAAACGGGAGAACATCCGGGAAAATTAAAAGACGATGTTTGCTCTCCCGGCGGAACAACGATAGCCGCAGTTCGAGCTTTGGAAGAACGGAGATTTCGCAGTGCCGTAATGGAAGCCGTAATGACTGCAGCTGAGAAAAGTCAAGAAATGAGTAAAAAATAGGTTAACGTGAATCAGTTCACAAAGTAGACTCAAAAGGTATGCATAAGATAGATAGTTAAAGATTAAGGTTGCAAAGTAGATATATGCTAAATGGGGATAGGTGATTTACTAATGCATACCGGAAGGATATAATATAGCTGAAGCATGAGGGAACTATAACGATATGGCGGTCCTTATGCTTAACGGATACAGACGGTTCAAGGGCCTGCAAGTCACCGTGATTTGCGACAAGGCCGTCTCATTTATAGTAATATTGGAGGTAAAAGGAATGGCAAAAGGTTTGGTTACACCCGAAATTATTGAAGAATTAAAAAAGATTGTCGGTGAAAAATACGTATATACCGATAAAGATAAGCTCGATGCATACGGACATGATGAAGTAACGGATCCGCACTATATGAAGGAAGCTCAGGTTGCAGTTTTACCGGCAACAACGGAAGAAGTGGCAAAGGTTGTAAAATTGTGCTATGACAACGATATTGTCATGGTTCCCCGTGCTGCAGGAACCGGTTTGGCTGCCGGTGCCGTAGCTATTTACGGCGGCGTTATCATCTCCATTGAACGCATGAACAAGATTATTGAAATTGATAAAGAAAACATGGTTGTTGTTGCCGAACCGGGTATTACGACGGCGGCACTTCAGGAAGCTGTCAATAAAGAAGGACTCTTCTATGCAGGCGACCCGTGTAGCGGGGACTCTTGCTTCATCGGCGGTAACGTAGCAACCAATGCAGGCGGTAACCGTGCTGTTAAGTACGGTGTAACGCGTGATCAGGTTATGGGTATTGAAGTCGTTACTCCGTCAGGTGAAGTCGTGCAGTTGGGCGGTAAGTTCCGTAAAAATGCTACGGGCTATATGCTTATGCATTTATACATCGGCTCCGAAGGTACTCTCGGTATTGTAACTAAAGTATTCTTAAAACTCGTTGCATTGCCGAAGTATGAAATGGACCTTTTGGCAGTATTCGATAATCTCGATGCGGCTATCGATTTGACTCCGAAAGTCATGAATGCGGGCATTACCCCGGTTTGCGTTGAATTTATGGATAATGCGTCCATTAAGCAAGTCGAAGTATTCTTGAATGAAAAATTACAGCATTCAGATATAGGGAACTATATTATTATTCAGATTGCCGGCGACAGTGAAGACGTATTGGATGAACAGTGCGTTACAATTGACGAATTGGCTCGTGAAAACGGGGCTCTTGATGTCTTGGTGGCCGATAAAGACAAGATTTGGAAATCCCGTAAAGCATACTTGGAAGCAGACCGTCAGAGAAGTCTCGTATTCTCCATGGAAGACATTGTCGTTCCGATGACGGAAATTCCCGGTGCCGTACAGCAGATTTCCCGACTCGGTGAAAAATATGATGTGGCTATGCATTGCGCAGGCCACTGCGGTGACGGCAACGTACATATCGATATCTTGAAAGACGATCGCTCTCAGGAAGAATGGGAAGAAATGCTTCCGAAGATTCAAAAAGAAATTTACGCACTTGTTTACAACTTGGGCGGCCGCCTCTCTGGTGAACACGGTATCGGATACAAACGTGCTAAGTTGATGAAAGAATACATGGATCCCGTTGAAATGGAACTCATGCGTTCTGTTAAGAAAGCATTGGATCCGAAGAACATCATGAACCCCGGTAAGGTTGTAGATGTTAACGATGAAATTCCTGTAGAATAAGCGTATACGAAAAAGCAAGGGCTACGGTCCTTGCTTTTTTTATTGCAGTCTATATAGAAAAACAGACTTACGATTTTTGCAAGGTTATATGTGTTATGAAGCTTGCTCCTATGGTATAATGAGCCTCATAGTATGTATAAGAAAGGACACTGAAATTGGAAGCGGAATTAATTACTGATATTTGGACCATTATACAGGTCATCTTACTTGACTTGGCCTTAGGCGGAGATAACTCTATTGTCATCGGCATGGCGGCGAAAAACCTGCCCCATGAATTACAGAAAAAAGCTATACTTTACGGAACGGCCGGAGCCATTGTGTTACGCTTTTTTATGGCCATGATAGTAGTTTACCTTTTACAGATTCCGTACCTACATACCGTCGGCGGATTATTACTCGTATATATCGGCATGAAGCTTATAGGCAAACAAGACGGTGAAGAAGAAGCTCATGTAGAGGCCAAGGATTCTCTGGGCGGTGCTGTTAAAACTATTATTGTAGCCGATGCACTTATGAGTTTGGATAATGTTCTCGGTATAGTCGGTACGACCGGCGGCCACATGGGACTTCTCTTCTTCGGTATGGTTATCTCCGTACCTATTATCATTTTCGGCAGTACGGTAGTCATTAAGATTATGCACCAATTCCCCGTACTCATTTATATTGGCGGTTTGATACTGGGGTGGGCAGCCGGATCTATGGTAGGAGCCGACGAATATTTGGCTCTGTCGAAAGATACGGCCTTGTATGTAAAAATTGCTTTAACGTTACTGACTGTTCTCGGCGGTATTGTTTGGAAACGAATGACAATCCCTAAAAAATAAGGGCTTGTCAGATCGTATGGGCAGGCGGGTCCTGTCTTGACAAGGTATAGGAAACTTGATATTATATTTAAGTCAGGTAACGGGGCGTGGCGCAGTTTGGTAGCGCGCTTGGTTCGGGACTAAGAGGCCGCAGGTTCGAATCCTGTCGCCCCGACCATATTCACATTGGATGTCATCCCGAGGCATAGCAACACAATGTGAATCACCATGGAGAGTTGTCCGAGTGGCTTAAGGAGCATGATTGGAAATCATGTGTGCGGTGAACTCCGTACCCAGGGTTCAAATCCCTGACTCTCCGCCATAACGTAAGACAGGGACTGCATTTGCAGTCCTTTTTTGTTTGTCCAGTTTTGCTAAAAACAAATGGTAGAAAGAAGGTTTTCTACCATAATTTCTACCATAAACTTATTTTTCTGCATTGGCGGCATTCATTAGGCTATCTAGTGTGTTCGCAATCTTTGATTCCAGGCGTTCAGTCACGTGCTGATAGAGGTTCTGTGTTATGCCCGTATCTGAATGACGGAGCTGCCGGCTTACAAGCTTAATATCCACATCATTTTCCAATAGGATAGTGGCTGCTGTATGCCGAAGGTCGTGGACTCGTATAAGAGGAAGCGGAGGACAATCTGGATGGCTATCATTGTACGACTGAATTAGCTTGTGTAGAGTCTTGCGATACCAGTTCGGATCATAAGGGTCTCCGATTTCATTGGCCATTACAAACTGGGTGTTATGGAAATGCGGCCCAAATCGCATTTGGTTGGTGTCATATTGGCGTTTTACATGACGAAGGAAAGAGATAACATGCTGCGGAACAATAATGCTATTTTCAGACGCTTCCGTTTTCACAGTGTCTAATACAAGGGCTGAATTTATACTTCTTTTGATATACGGATAATCAAGCCTGGCTAAATCATCAATGGGAATTCGCAAAAGGCTATGCCGGATGTGTAGGGTAGACTCGTTAAAGTCAACGTCTTGCCAACGAAGCCCCGCAATCTCTCCACGACGCAAGCCGCAGAAGATACCGAGCAAAAGAATACAGCTTACTTTATTTCGAGTGTATCCTGATTGTTTTGACAGTTTAGTGGCGTATTCAATTAAGGCCAATGCGTCAGTAGTAGTAAGGGCTTCATTTTTCGGTTTTATCGGCGCCGGGGGATCTACATCTATTAGCGGATTACGATTTAAGAGCTGCCATTTAACAGCCTGGTCTAATGCAGCCTTTAAAATGCGATGAGTTAATCGGACTGTAGTGTTGGAAAGCCCTCGGCCGCTTAAATCTTTATAATAAGTGGCAATCATAAGAGGTGTAATCTTATCAAGCTTATGTTCCCCTAAATCATTTATAACTCGCTTGCAGATAGCCCTGTAATTAGTATAAGTGGCAACCTTACGAGCAGGCGGTTTAATGCACGTGTCGAGCCATCTGGTGAGAAAATCAAGTAGTGTAGGAATTCCTCTTCCCGTTAAAATAATTGTCCCTTCGTCCTTTTCGCTCATAAGTTTCCGTTCAAGCTTTTCGGCTTCACGCTTACTCGTGCCGGATCGTATCCATTTCTTTTTCCAAGTATTCGTTAACGGGTCTTTCTGAGTGATGACAACGTAATATATTTCTTTTTTCTTTGAAATCATAAAAAAAAATACAGCTCCTTTCTGAAAAGGGGCTGATTATGATATACTGATAGCGTAATCAGCCCGTGAGAAGGTGGATTATATCGCCGAGGTATTGGTAGTACCCGGCACGCCCGTATTCTGTTGGTAGCAGAGTGCGGGCTTTTTGTTTGTTACTGGGATTTTCGATATTTAGGCAGACTTCCCCAAGGTTCTTTTGTCTCCCAATCTTTCGGGAATCCCATGTGATATGGATTAATTAGATAATTGTCTTTAATTAGATTTCTCATAAAAAGAAGAAACGGGAACTTAGGGTCTATAGTTTTTAATACCTCGTTTATCATAATAATGGTATTATATATCTTTTTATCGGCTTCGTTTGATGGCGAACGCTTAAAAACAGGATATAGGCGCTCTGGTAATATAAAGGCTTTTTTTGTCGTTCGATTCCACAACCTTCCATTATGAGCACAAATATTACGCACCTCAATCAGATGGGTAAGGAAAGAAGTCATAATTTTTTCATCAAATCTGTATTCTATTAAGATTGCTTTCTTATCTGCAGACTTCTTCAAGTGTTTTAGCCAGTTCACAATCTCGCCAAATGAAAGCATTAACGAGACAATCCAAATAGGGGGAGTATTTAATTCTTTATAGTTTTCCCGGTAATGTTTAGCATATAAAGCATTGCTTCTTTTGTAATCCTCTGACAGCTTCGTATATGGCGAGTCGTGGTCTTTTGTATCATTAAAAATATAAGAACTAAATAAAGCTCGCTTTTCATGAGCAAATGCTCCATATTTCATAGATAAGTATTGGGACCAGTGCGCTTTTACGGAGATTTCTATCTTCTCAATGGATGTCCATAATAGCCGGCGAAACTTTTGGTCGAAGATGTACGTGTGCTTTACAGACTTCCACGTAGTCCCCTGTTTAAACTTATGATTCCGGCCCGATCCTTCCTGATTTTTCTCTTCAAAGATTAACCAGTAGCCGCTTAATTTGTAATAGTTCACATTACTGAGCCAAGTAATAACTTCGGCTTCCTCATCGGGATTTATTATTAGCCCTCGGCTCTTTAATAGGGATACTTGCTCGTCAATCGACAAAGGTTTCTTAAAGGACATAAGTTACTCCTTTTCTTTTGGAATAAAAAAAGACCCATCCTGGTGCGCTAGTGCTTAAAGCACAAGAAGCGTGATGGGTACTGTCGTCATTATACTATCACGCAAGTAAGTAAAAATCAAGTGAAAAAATGTAATTTTATGCTAGGTAAAATTACATAAAATTACTTTATTCACATAAAATAACAGAAAATACTACAAAAACAGAAGAAAACACTACATTCTGTATCATTTAACACATAGGAAAGTATAAAAATTCTAGAACATAATTAAAGATACAATACGCCACTCCTAATAATAACTACCTGAATTATATTGGCGTACTGCACGATTATAATCAGAAATAGCTTTTTGTTTAGCCTCTTGAATACGCTCAATATCGCTGTTGGCGTCTTTTATGTATTTTTCGACGTCATCACGATAGGATTGCATTTCATATGAACTGGCAGTAGCCGGGTTATACGGCGCATTATACGACTTAAATTCAGGATAGCCGAAAATATCCAAATTGCTACCACCCAAAACCATTGCGTGAGACGTCCCTGCCATTACTGTAAACAAGGCAATTAATAAAACTTTTTTCATTTTATTCACCCCTAGCGGAAAAGCCCGGCATTTAGATACGAAAAAATATTATCCAGCCGAACTTCAACATCCGAAATACGGCCATCAAGCATAAATATTTCAGTCTCATTAGAAGAAACTTTACGTTCCAACCCGCGAACGCGCCGGTTGAGATCGGTTATATCAACATCGGAAGAAATATTATTAACCTGCCTCGTCACCTGATAAATAAACATTCCTTGAATAGCAATAATGATAAACATAATAACAAATAAGGCCACAATTTTTTTATTCATAAAGCCCTCCCATTGAAAATTTTTCTTCTTACATAAACCCTGTTACTTACACCACCCGGCAATAAAACTCGACGTCTTCAGCGACACGAGGACAGGGGTTTGCGTTGTGCAGCAATGACTCTACCATGTCGGCATGTAAGTCGTTACTGAAGTCGTCGTTCTTAATATGTGCCAGTTCGTGTAATACGCCCTGAATTTGCCGTTCAGGGCATTTATTTTTATTGATTAATATAGTATAAGAACCGTCTTCATTCTCACGGACTACAGCCGTCTGAGACGGTTTCAATTCAGCATACAGTAACGTAACGTTCAAGCTTTTATTCCTTCCCTTCACGGGCTTTTAATCGCTCTATCATATCGACCACGAAATCTATATCTTCCTTGCTTAAATCCTTGCTAGCATTGAACAGCAGCCGGTACTTAGGATTCGTCCTCAGCTCTTCGGCGTATTCCGCTACTTCTGGGTCGGTGTAGTAGCCTTGCTCTGATTCGTCTTCCCATCCCATTAAGTATGCCGGGGTAACTCCAAGAGCGTCGGCAAAGACCTTGATTTTTGCCCGTGATATATCAATCTTTCCAGCTTCAATTTTATTAATCGTACTGCGAGAAGTATATCCGGTTTTCTTTGCTAATTTGTCTTGAGACATATTATTTTCTTGTCTTAGTCGCCGAATGCGTTCATAAATAGTTTCCATATGAATATCTCCTTTTGGGGGAATTATAGCAGACCGTTTCGAAATAATCAACAAAAATTTACAAAATAGGAAAGTTTTGTTGATAAGATGGAATCATGAATGCTATCATGTGATTGTAGATTTTAAATCAACATTGAGAGGAGGTGCAAAGATGATTAATTAAGAGCTTTTGAAGAATCGAATCAACAAATCTGGGATTAAGATTTACGCATTAGCAGAAGCCTGTGGCTTAACCCCTCAAGGGTTATACAATAAGCTGAATGGGAAGAATGATTTCCGGTGTTCGGAAATTATTTGTCTTAGTAAGGCACTAAATCTTTCTCCTGAGGATAGGAATGCAATTTTTTTGCCCAGATTGTTGATTAATAATCAACAAAACAACAACCGCAAACAAGGAGGGAAGAAATGAGTCCGGCGGAGGCTATCTTGGCAAATGTAAATAGCCGAGAGGAATCCCGAAGGATCCTCTCGGCTACTACTGAGGAACGTGTGACCAATTTGCCTGTACACATGCTCGACGATAGAACAGGTTGGAAGCCTGCCTATCCCTTATTGTTTTTCGCAACATCCTGCAGGTTGACTTGCTGTTAGTAGCGAGTATCTAGAATTTCGCTGCATCACAGTGACACGCCATCACGGCTTTCCACACCGTGATTTCTTGAGACTCCCGTCACTTAGGCAGTAAGGGGCTGCCGCCGTCTAAGCCGCGGCATGCATCTGGGGGAACAACTATAAGCTGTTCCTGCGAAAACTTGCAAAATACAAAAAGTTGGCCAAAATGACCACCTCCTGAAATTAATGTCTCTCCATCCCTAAAGAACGAGAGGAGAAACATTAATTTCAGTATAGAAGGTTGTCAATCAAGTGGTCAAATAAGGATTTCCCATAGTTATTTGATTAGCTATGACTTTAGCAAAAGAAGGGGGAATGGGAAATGAGTTCGGCGGAAATCATTTTACGAGAAGCTGAAAAACTTCCCTGGGACGAATGGCAATGCATCGTTAAGGCTATGGAATTTGTCCACAGAAAAAAAGCCGACAAGCTGACACTTGACGACTCGGAGAAAACGCACGAGGAGCTAATGTTCCACGTTGAACATTACTAAAAGAAAGCAAACAAGATGTCGGGCGTTCGTGGTCTGAGTATCGTTGCCGCAACTCACAGACTATGCGTTGCACCTTCTACAGTCAGTTAAACGGCGACTGTAGCTTGGCTCAAGGTTGGCTGCAAGAGTGGTTCCTTGAATTAACCCGATTCACATTCAGCAGTCACCTGCTGACGGGGCGTGATATACACCTCCAACGACTTTGGCCATTACAGAATTCTTGGCATTCAACGAATCTACAATAGCGTTTGCCCTGTTAAATGCATCAAGACCAGCAGCCTTACGAACTACATTCATCTGATCCTGAATTTGAGTAGCGATAGCATTTTGTTTTTCCATGACTTTGTTAATATTGATAAGTTTATCCACATATGTTATCGTGCCGGCTTTTTATCCGGAACTTCTATAAGTCGCCTTATAGGTCAGCATATTTCATCATCTTGTTTGCCTGTATCAATTTTAACTCAAGTTTTTATCAGTAGTATGAATCCGCATAGGTAGTAAAGCACTTATGCAACCAAAGAAAGGAGTCTTAAATGGAACAACGAATTATCGCCGACATTATGTACTCGGCAGTAGAAATCGCAAGGTTGTTACACACTGATATTCAGAACATTTACAAGTGGGTAAAAACGGGCGAAATCCCGCACATTAAGCTCACCGAAAAATCAGAAATACGGTTTGCCGGATGGGAAATCAGAGCATGGCTAGATAGTAAAGCGACGGGAGGAAACGCTAATAATTGAACTTGAAATTGCAACGTGTGTAATCGTCATCGCCGTTGTACTGGCGTGTATATGGATTGAGATACGGAAAGGAGAATAACAATGAATGCAGACCAAATGATAAACCACATGATGACGGTTATTTACACAACTGCGGATGTGGAAGGTATCCAAGTAACAAGGCACTTTAGACCTCAAGAAATTGTCGATTCCACACTGGCTGCGTGCCACAGTATTATCAATGGCAAACGCCTGTCAGAGAGAGAAACAGCGGTGCTTATCGTAACATTTGGGGATACATGGAGAAATTACATTCGGCGTGCCGGTAACGTTCTTATATCGTTTCACTTCGAGTTAATCATTAGAAAGAGAGGGATGTAATGATGAAAGCTACCACATTACAGAGTCCGCCTGAGTGGATCAATCAAAGATACTACGAAATCCAAAACACTCCGATCCGTATAGTTCGAAGTCATAGTATCGGCTATTACGTTAAAGAAGGGGTAAAAGCGGCACTTACGTTAACAGCTATTTACTTATTAATTGTACTTTTAGCACTTCTTTAAAAGGAGGTTTTCATGAATTGTGAGAGTTGCCCGAATCGGGATTACTGCATTCCCGATGAGTGCATAGGAAATGGCCGCCCTCTGCAGCAACAGAAGACGGCCAAAACAACTAAAAATTAATTTTCAATTAAAAGGAGTATATCACATGACAGTAAATCATGTGTGCGGTGAACTCCGTACCTAGGGTTCAAATCCCTGACTCTCCGCCATACTGTAAGACAGGGACTGCATTTGCAGTCCTTTTTTTGTTTGTCTTATAGATAGGTACTTACACTCGTGGTTTGCATGAGGGGATTTATATAATTTTTAACGTGAAGCGATGGTATGACTAAAGAAGCGTATTCGGCTTTATTGAAAAATTCGGAGCTCATAATTTCAAAATTTAGGAAAAAGCTTGCTGTATTTGCGGACAACCTTAAAGTCAAACAAGTTAAAGTTATGACAACACCGGGTAATGTGTTCACAAGAGTTATTGACTGTTTTTTGATAGGAGCTGATAATAAGCCTGATGAAGCGTCTATTTTTTCGTGTCTTTTCACGATGAGTACACCAGTCTTGTACAGATGACCTGTTAATCATGTATAATAAAATAAAAATCATCGATGCTAAAATAATTACATAAAGGAGATCAGGTATGAGTATATCCGATTGGATTCAAGAACATCTTTTTCAAACATATGTGACATGGCGTACGAAGAGTCCCCTATATAATAGTAAGGGTTTTCATATAGACGGGATCAATAATTCCCTAAAGGCCATGGAGGACGGGATTATTGCTTATACGGAGTTGTATCCTCCTCATGCCGTACAAGGGTGCACGGCTATGAAGGCTCGCATCGGTAAGAGTTTGACTATGATGGACCTTTATTTAGAGCTGGAGGGTAAGTGCTATGTCATTGAGAATATGACATACGCCGAGGGGATACGGATCATGCGAGATTTCGTGAAAAAAAGGGTCTTGCCTGAACGAAGTCGGTATGTGGAAACCGTAGAGTTTGATAAACATGCCTTGGAAGAGTCGTTTGCAGAGTTAGCACTGCTCTTAATCGGTGATTCTGAGCAGGTTAAGCAATTTATGTCCCGGGTTCGAGTGGATTCTATGGAACTCATAGATGACAGCTGGTATGATCTGTATGAGGTATTGTTGTCGTGTAACGTGGCTGCGGATTTAAGCCTGAAAATCGACAAAGAAAGTCTTGTGGATGTTGTAGAACGGTTGGCCGGACCCAAGGGGCTGAGCGTTAACGAAGCGTCTTTGGACGAAGACGGATTTTCTACTCAATGGATTGAAGCGATTAATTCTTCATGGCAGGGATATAGCCTGATAGACATGGATATAGGAACGGATTACTACGTATTACTGGTTCTTAGTGATGAGGAATTTAAGAGAGCTGAAGCATTAAGTCGAATGCTTTTCCATAGAATGGTGCTTGCAGAAAAGGCGTAAAAACTTTTCGTAAAGACTTTAGTATTACTCTGATATATGTGAA
This sequence comes from Megasphaera micronuciformis F0359, assembly GCF_000165735.1. GTDB lineage: Bacteria > Bacillota > Negativicutes > Veillonellales > Megasphaeraceae > Megasphaera > Megasphaera micronuciformis. The sequence continues at coordinate 60,368 of NZ_GL538186.1, read as the reverse complement.
ATACGAGAAATTTGTTTGTGAACAGGATTTGTTTGGCTTAATTATGGATTGAGCGAAAGCTCCGAAAATCGATATGATTTTCGGAGCTTTCGCTTTTATATGGTGGCCTTTAGCGACTTTGAAAAAATGAAAACCATGCACCGGAAGAATAACATGCCGCATAACGTTTACGTATTAAAATACATTTATAAATTTTTAATTTTAAGGTATAACTCCTAAAATTGAATTGACTATGTACATAAATTATAAAGCATGGGAATACCGGGTTTTATATATACAATAGTAAATCGAACGAGGAAAATCTTTGCAAAAAAGTGATCTTCCGGAAGATAATTTTTTTGAGACCCTTATAAAATGGCGTTGTTGTCACAAAATATAAGATTGAAGCAGAAAAAAGTACGGATCTTAAATAAAAATTTCAAAAAATATAATAAGCGGATACTGTTATCTAATACTGTAAGTATTGAATAAAAATAAAAGTAATGAACAAATGAATAAAACGCATATATTGTTGCGAAATTGTAAAGATTGTAATATTATAGAAACATAAAGAAAATTATTGCATGGGAGTGGGTGAGCTGTTATGAATGACAGATATGTGAGAACGCGTTTGGCCGTAGTTGCGGCTACTGTGTTACTGGGTACAACCTGTGGCGGTTTTACGGCCTTGGCGGCACCGGCCGCCAATCCGGCAGGAACCGGCGACGGCGTAGCCATCGGTACGGGGAGTTGGGCTCCTAAGGCGGAAAATGTAGCTATCGGTGCGGGAACACGTATTGAATATTACGGCGGTGTCGGACAGCCTTCGACGGGTGATATTGTAATCGGCGGTGACGCTCATACGAACAACTATGCCGACCAGGGCGGCGGCATTGCCATCGGCCATAAGGCTTTTGCCGAAAGTCCGGTAGGTAGCGAGGAATTAGCTTATGATTTCGGACAGTCGGGAATGACTGTATACGGGACTGCCGGACCTCATCCTGAAAATATGGTAACGGGTATTGCCATCGGTAAAGATGCATATACTCGCTCGGGAAGCGTCATGGTAAGCACTCATAATTATAACGGACAAATCGGTGATATTACGGTTAACACGAGGATTGCCGGCGGAGTGAGTTCCAATAATAAAAAAACCAATGCTACGACAGTAGGTACGAACAGTTTTAATAATGCATCCTTCGGCGTGGTCAACGGGGCTTATTCGGCTATTACGGGTAAAGACTATAGTAAAAACTTCGGGGCAACCATTACGGGGGCTTTGAACAGCATTGAATCGGAAACGGTTGCTAATAATGATGCAGGTGTTGCCAACAGCATTGTCGGTTTAGCCAACAGAACTCATAATACAAACGGGTCGTTGATCTTCGGGGCAGGCAATGAAATCACCAATTCTATCGGCAGTTTGTCAGCGCCTGCAGGAGGGGCGCCTTCGCCCAAGGATTTGGCTGATACGCTACGGACGGCTGTACAAAATGCCGACGGAGGCGGCTCGACGTTGGCAATGGGTATGGGCAACAAGGCGGATTATACTTTGGGGTCTCAGCTGTCGGGCGTGAATAACACCTTAAAGGGAACCTCTGCCGCTTCCGTGAGCAAATATAATTTGTTGAACGGCTATAAAAACACGGGTACTGATGTGAATCATGTATCGGTTGTCGGCTCGGAAAACACGATAAGCAATACAGATAATGCCATTGTCATGGGTGATAAACGGACGTTGACCAACGCGAACGGAAGTATCATTTTAGGTTCGGGGAATTCGGCTCTTACGACAAGTGTAGGCAATGCCGTATCCGTCGGATATAACGCTAATGTATTGCAAGCCGGCGGTGTGGCTATAGGTGCTAATTCCGTGGCTTCCGTAGCTGCCGGTGCCGTAGGCTATGATCCCCATACCGGAGGCGTTTCCTCTAATTCGTCGTCTACGTGGAAGGCGACGGATGCGGCTGTTTCCGTCGGCAACGGAACAACGGTGACGCGGCAAATCACAGGCGTTGCAGCCGGCACGAACGATACGGACGCCGTCAACGTGGCCCAACTTAAACGTGTTATTGCCGGTACGACGATTGTAGATAATACTCTGGTAAATCGGCTGGGAAATCGTGTGAATCGAGTCGGGGCCGGTGCCGCCGCTTTAGCAGCTCTTCACCCCTTGGCATTTGATCCGGATTACAAATGGGACTTTGCAGCCGGTTACGGTAACTATGCCGGTGCCAATGCCATGGCTGTAGGTGCTTACTATCGCCCCAATGAAGATATTATGTTCAGTATGGGCGGCTCCTTCGGAGGCGGAGAAAACATGATGAATGCCGGCGTAAGCTTTAAGCTCGGCCAAGGAACTCATGTAAAACGGTCTGCATCGGAGTTGAGTAAAGAAGTAGAAGAGCTGAAGGCTATTGTAAAAGCTCAGAGCGAGGAAATTCAGGCTTTGCGGGCTAATCAGGAAGCTTTGGCACAAGCTGTGTCAACTCAAAAATAGGCCTTAAGATCAAGCCCCCCTCTTGATTGTGAAAGGATATAATAAGTGGCAGAAAGCCGCTGACAGGGCGTATATCGTCGTGTCGGCGGCTTTTTGCAAGTTCGGGGACAATGGGCGTATAATAAAACGCATCCGAACTATGGAAAGGAAGATTTTATGAATAGGATGAACCCTTATGTATATATGTTTTCACTCGGTCATTTTTCCGTTGACTGGGCGCAAAGTGCTTTTCCCGCCTTGTTACCCTACTTTATAACGCTCTGCAGCCTGTCGTACAGGGATGCAACGGCTCTTTTATTTGCCAACATTCTTTTGGCATCGGTTACTCAACCTATTTTAGGATATTACTCCGACAAGGTGTCCAAACCCTGGTTTATCCCTTTCGGCGTTCTCCTGAGCGGGCTTTCCCTTACCGCCTTGGCTTTTACGGATAATTACTCGGTCATTTTTATATGTTCCATGTTGAGCGGCTTGGGGTCATCTATATATCATCCTGAAGCGGCCCGTATGGTTAATGAAATATCGGGAGCCATAAAGGGCAAGGCTATGGGGACATTTTCCGTCGGCGGCAGTGTGGGATTTGCTGTAGGACCCATTATAGCCGGCTTATGTGCCTATGCCTTTGATATTCACGGGCTGGCGGTTTTCGCAGTCGTCAATACCGGCTTGGCCTTATTTCTCTATCATCATTTGCCGAAGGTTTTGGCACAAATCAATAGGAATGAAACTGTCGAAGAGACGGTTACAGGCAGGATGGAAAAACGAAATGACTGGTCTTCTTTCAGTAGACTGACGGTCGTCATCTTTGCTCGTTCCATAAGTTTTGCTGTTTGTAATGCCTTTATTCCCCTCTTTTGGGTCAAGGTGTTGGGACGTACACCGTCCGAAGGGAGTCTGGCTTTATCCCTGCTCTTTGCTATCGGCGTTGTCGGCACCTATGTGGGCGGCCTTATTGCGGATCGGACAGGTTTTGTCAAGGTAATGCGTGTAGCCATTACGCTTATGGTACCGGCCATGTACTTTTTCGTTCACAGTACGACGGCTTGGGAAGCCGCACTCTTTATCGTACCTGTAGGACTAACCTTGTTTGCTCCGTACAGTGCTATTGTCGTGCTGGGACAAACCTTCTTGGGTAAGAATGTGGGCTTTGCCTCAGGCGTAACCTTAGGTTTAAGTGTTACCATAGGGGGGCTTCTCACCCCGTTGGTCGGTTGGGCGGCCGATATATGGGGGATTCCGACGGCTTTACAAGTCTTGTGGATTTGTGCGGCCATAGGAGCGATTTTCACTTTTTCAGTGCGAGAACCCAAGGATGCGGCATGAGCAAAATGATACAGGTTGCATGTATGATTTCTGAATCCGTATGGCAATAGGAGGAGTATCTCTAAAATTCATCTTTTTACGGTTTTTCTTTTTCTTCAATATGGTATAATAGCAACCGTAAAAAATGGTTTTGTGTGCTTTAAAGGGGACTTTATTATGACCATTGAATCCTATATTGACTATACGAACCTTAAGCCCGATGCAACGCCGAATGATATTATTCAACTTTGCAAAGAGGCTAAACAGTATCGATTTGCGTCCGTATGTGTCAATTCGTCGTATGTGCCGCTTGCCCGCCGTGAACTGGCCGGATCGTATGTGCGTATCGTTTCGGTTGTAGGCTTTCCTCTCGGAGCGGTGGCTTCGAGTATTAAGGCGGCTGAGACGACCTTTGCCATTGCTAACGGCGCCGACGAGATCGACATGGTGATTAATGTAGGGCAAGTAAAGGCCCGCAATTGGGATTATGTTGCCGACGATATCAGCGGTGTCGTAAAGGCGGCGAACGGCCATATTGTCAAGGTTATTTTGGAAACGGGACTTTTGGCGGATGTGGAAAAAGAAGAAGCTTGCCGTGTGGCAGTAAGGGCAGGGGCACGGTTTGTTAAAACATCGACAGGATTCGGTCCGGGAGGGGCTACGGCCGATGATATTCGCTTAATGAAGAAAATTATCGGACTACGTGCTTGCATTAAAGCTTCCGGAGGTATTCGCGACTATCAGACGGCACGGACTATGATTGCTGCCGGAGCCGATCGCATCGGAGCCAGTGCCGGCATTGCCATTGTAGAAGGAGAAGCCGTTGACAGGTCATAAAAACGATCTGGAAGCCTATGCCGCCCTTGTCGGGGCGGCTCGTTTTGCTAATAAGACCATTTCTACAGAGCCTGCCCTGCCTGTAGAAACGGTTACTGCCGCTGACTGTCGGTCTTCCGTTACCGTCTTGGCCAGCGGTAGCGGCGGAAATGCGACCTTAGTGTGTTGCGGTTCTACAAAAATTCTTATCGATGCGGGGATCAGCTATCGACGTATTACGAACGCATTGTCGGCACGAGGCTATAGTCCGGCCGATATCGATGCCCTTTTTCTGACGCATGAGCATACGGACCATGTACAAGGATTACCGATTTTATTGAAAAATACGGATATGCCCGTATATACGACGGAAGAAACGTGGCGTGCCTTGGGAAAGACGGCAACCTCTGCACCGGGACGCTTCGTACCGTTGACGAAACGAGTCGGCGTGGGTGACATCTATGTCGTACCCTTCGAAATTCCGCATGATGCGGCTCGGCCCGTAGGCTATGCCGTTTATGACGGGCAGACGAAGATTACCTATGCTACCGACTTGGGATATGTCACACCGTCCGTAAGGGGAGCTGCTTCTCATGCGGATATTCTTGTGTTGGAAGCCAATCACGATGAAGATATGGTGCGTCAAGGGCCGTATCCTTATCGGTTGCAGCAACGCATACTCGGTAGTTACGGACACTTATCCAATGACGCGGCTGCCGATTTGTTGACTCAGTTGCCGCAAAAGAAGATGATGAAAGTTCTTTTGGCACATAGAAGTGATAAAAATAATGAACCTGCCAAGGTCATTAAAACTATAAAAAGTAAGTTCGAACGTAGCGGCAAAGCGCTAGGTCAAGATGTGCTGGTAAGATTGGCATGTAAAAACAGCGCCGTCCGTTTTGACGATAAGGGGGAGCATGATGAGTAAAAAATCTACGGCAGCCGTAATAGCGGCTGTTATTCTTATAGGGGCCGCCGGCTTCGGCGGTTATTATTTACACGACAGCCTGAAAGGTACCAATACGGTTCCCGTACAGGTTCAAACTGCAGACGGTAAGTCTGAAACCTTGTCCAACGCTCGCAATACGGCTGTTGTGCAGGCCGTAAAAAAAGTAGGTCCCGCTGTTGTAGGTATTACGACGAAGGTATATAATCGCGATATTTTCAATCGTCCCGTTCAGGTCGGTGAAGGCGTCGGGTCGGGTATTATATTCGACAAGGACGGCTATATCGTTACGAACAATCATGTAGTAGGTAATAATAAAACAGTTAACGTATCCTTGGCCGACGGCCGGACCTTTGAAGGTACTGTTGTAGGTACGGATGCACGAACGGATTTGGCAGTGGTTAAAATTACGGCGGATAATCTGACTGTTGCAGCCTTAGGTGATAGTGATACTCTTCAAGTCGGTGAGCCGGCTATTGCCATCGGCAATCCGTTAGGTCTCGAGTTCCAGGGAACGGTAACGGCCGGTGTCATCAGCTCTTTGAACCGTACGATTGTCGGTGAAGGCGTACCGATGGAACTGATTCAGACCGATGCGGCTATTAATCCGGGAAACTCCGGCGGAGCTTTGGTTGATGCCGACGGAGAGGTAATCGGCATTAACAGTGCCAAAATAGCTAAAGAAGGCGTTGAAGGACTCGGTTTTGCCATTCCTATCAACACGGCTCGCCCTGTACTGGATGCGCTTATTAAAAACGGTCGTGTTATTCGCCCTTACTTGGGTTTATACGGTTTGGATAAAGCCATGGCGGCTCGTTACGGTATGGATTTAGGAGTCAAAGGGATTTATGTATATCAAATTGTCGTCGGAGGGCCTTTGTACGGTTCGGGTATTCAACGAGGCGATATTATTACGAAAATAGATGACAAGCCTGTCGATGACTATACGCAGTTACAAAAAACAGTCGAGTCGTATCAAGTCGGAAATACGGTAAAAGTAACCTATATGCGGGGAGATTCGGAACAGACAGCCGAAGTAACCCTTCAGGAACTGGCACCCCAGACGGATAGTGATAATTAATGAAATTTCATATTATCGGTAGCGGTAAGATTAAAGAGAAATACTTGACGGCAGGTATTGACGAGTTTTTAAAACGACTTAAGCCGTACGGGCAGGTGCAAATTACGGAAATAGGCGAAGAACGGATGACTGACAATCCTTCGGCAGCCGAAAAAAAGCAGATCCTCGACAAAGAAGGCGAACGGTTGCTGAAAAATGTACGTCCCGGTTCATATCTTTTTGTTCTTGATGTGCAGGGAGATCTTATTTCGTCGGAAGAACTGGCACAGGCTTTTGAGGACTTGTCGTTGCACGGATGTAGTGAATTTACCTTTCTCATAGGAGGTCCCTTCGGGTTGTCCGATGAAGTCCGCCGAAAAGCTGACCGTTGTATTTCTTTCGGTCGCATTACGCTGACACATCAAATGATTCGTATGATACTGACGGAACAAATCTACAGGGCTGTAAAAATCATGCGGCACGAGCCTTATCACTTATAATTACAGCGTATATATCTATTTTTTGTGAAAGATAGTATAATAAAGGTACAAACAAAGGTTTCGATTTACAGTTCGGAACGAAGGGGTGGATACTATGAGCGAACGCAAAGCAATGGATATTATGGAAAAGGTTTTTGTACCGGCCGATCCGAGTACAACCGTCTTGGATTTAATCCAGTTATTCATTAAAAATAAGATTACGTCTATTCCCATTGTTAACGATGACGGTACCTTAGCCGGTATTGTTACGGATGCCGATTTGCTGTATAAGAAAATCAAGCCCCACGTGCCGCACTATGTTAATCTTCTCGGGGCCAGCATTTACTACAACGGCATCAGTGAATACGATAAGAGCTTTAAAAAACTCATGGCCAGTACGGCTAAAGAATTGATGACTAAAGACGTTATCATTGCGGCTCCCGATGCGGATGTGGAACAGTTGGCAGGCGTTATGGTAGCAGAGCACCTCAAGGTTATTCCCATTGTAGACAATAAGCGGTGTGTGGGTGTCGTTACACGTCGGTCTATTTTGGAAGAAATGCATAAAGAATATGAAGAAGAAAAAGCCTAGATAAACTTTATAAAAAATCTTGTACCGTCTGTGCGGACACCTTCCCATGAAGGTGTCCGCCTGTTTTTGTATATAAGGAAGCGGATTTACGCTATTTATACAGGCGATTTAATTGGTTTGAGCAGTTATTTATGGTATAATTCGGTCATATGAATAATGGAATATTTCGGAGAGGCAGGGCTGTTGATGGACTCGAAAGAATTAGTCATTGTCGTCGATTTCGGCGGGCAATATAATCAATTAATAGCACGACGGGTCAGAGAGAATCATGTATATTGTGAAGTCTACCCGTATCATAAAGCGGTTGAAAAAATTAAAGAACTGAAGCCTCGCGGAGTTATTTTTACAGGCGGGCCGAACAGTGTATATGAAGAAAAGGCACCGCATATCGATGCCGCCGTCTTTGAACTGGGAGTGCCCGTTCTGGGATTATGCTACGGCATGCAGATGATGGCATATCTTCTGGGCGGAACTGTTAAGGAAGCGGATAAGAGGGAATTCGGCAAAACGGAAACAACTGTGGATACGAAGTCCCTTGTCTTTAAAGGCTTGAAAGAAAAAGAAATCGTGTGGATGAGCCATACGGATTATGTAGCCGAAATTCCTGAAGGCTTTAAGATTACGGCTCATACGGAACACTGCCCCGTAGCCGCAATGGAAAATGCGGACAAGAAATTGTATGCTATGCAATACCATCCTGAAGTGCTTCATACGGAACACGGCAAGGAAATGTTGCATAACTTCCTCTTTGAAGTATGTAAATGTAGCGGTACATGGACGATGGCAAACTATGCCAAACAAGCTGTTGAAGACGTGCGTCGGACTGTCGGTGCCGGTAAGGTCGTACTGGCTCTTTCAGGCGGGGTCGACAGCTCTGTGGCGGCGGCCTTGATTTCCCGTGCCGTTGGCAACCAATTGACCTGTATTTTTGTTGACCACGGTTTAATGCGAAAAAATGAAGGCGATGAAGTTGAAGCGGCCTTTAAGGATTCGGGAATGAACTTCATTCGCGTCGACGCATCGGACCGATTCCTGTCTAAATTGGCAGGTGTTTCCGATCCCGAAAGAAAACGTAAAACTATCGGCGAAGAATTTATTCGCGTCTTTGAAGAAGAAGGACGAAAAATCGGTGCCGTCGATTTTTTGGCACAAGGCACGATTTATCCCGATGTCATCGAATCGGGTGCCGGTGATGCGGCGGTTATTAAAAGCCATCACAATGTAGGCGGCTTGCCGGCTGTTGTAGACTTTAAGGGTCTTATTGAACCGCTACGCAACCTCTTTAAGGATGAAGTTCGCGAACTCGGTGAAGAACTGGGTTTGCCGGACTATCTCGTATGGCGGCAGCCTTTCCCGGGACCGGGACTGGCCATTCGCGTTATGGGCGAAATTACAAAAGAAAAACTGGACATCTTGCGTGATGCCGATGCCGTTTTTAGAGAAGAAATTGCGGCGGCAGGCCTTGATCGCTCCATAAACCAATACTTTGCCGTCTTAACGAATAACCGGTCTGTCGGCGTTATGGGCGACTTCCGCACATATGACTATACCTTGGCCTTACGAGGTGTAACAACAACAGACTTTATGACGGCTGACTGGGCGAGAATTCCCTATGACGTGCTGGATAAAATCTCGAGCCGTATCGTTAACGAAGTAGAACACATTAACCGAATTGTGTATGACATAACCAGCAAACCCCCTTCCACGATTGAATGGGAGTAACTCTTAGCCCGCAGCCTTCCTACGGAAGTCTGCGGGCTTTAGAGTTACCCCCGCGAGGGTTGCGAGGAGTGCGTGTTGCGAAGCGGCAAGGACGACCGTAACCTACCGCGCAATGAGTCCATACCCCCGCGAGGGTTGCGA
>NZ_GL538186.1:0-50784 GCF_000165735.1 Megasphaera micronuciformis F0359 | reverse complement strand
AAGCGGCAAGGACGACCGCAACCTACCGCGCAATGAGTCTATACCCCCGCGAGGGTTGCGAGAAGTGCGGGCTGTGAAGCGGCAAGGACGACGAGGGAGTAAAATGTTTTTATTGTACGAATACGTAAGGTGAGATCATGGAAGACAGAAAAGTAATATTTTTGGTTCTGATTACCGGTCTTGCAGCGGGAGTCATCGGTTCTTTTTATATTCATTTAATGCATTTTGTACAGCATCTTGTATATGCCTATTCTACGGCTGATGGGTTGGATTTCGGACAGGCTGTGGCGCGAGTATCTCCCGAACACAGACTGGCGGCTCTCTTCGGGTGCGGTCTGGTTGTCGGCATAGGGTGGGTGCTTATTCATCGTTACGGTTCACCGCTGGTGGATATTAAAACGGCTATTCAAGATGAAAAGAAGACCATGCCCTTAGTGACGACTCTGGTTCATGCGACCTTACAAATTATTACCGTCGGTGCCGGCTCACCGCTGGGACGAGAAGTGGCCCCGCGGGAAGCCAGTGCCTGTATTATGAGTGCGCTTGTAAAGCACAATAATCTAACGAGGGATAATCGGGCCTTGATTATTGCCTGTGCAGCCGGGGCCGGTTTGGCTGCCGTATATAATGCCCCTTTGTCGGCTGCCGTATTCATTTTGGAAACTCTCGTTATGACTTGCAATGTAAAGGCTGTCGGTACAGCCTTGTTATCGTGCGGATTGGCGGCAGGTATTGTACGCTTTGTCGTAGGAGATGCGGTTCAATATGCCTTACCTATGCCGGATGTAACGGGAAGTTACCAAACCTTTGCCGTTATCTTGGGAATCTTTACGGCTGTAACTGTTCGGCTCTTTAATCAGACCGTAACCGCTTTACCGAAGTTTGACAGAAAAAGTCCGAAAATGATCGTTATTGCCGTAGGGGCATTTGTTTTCATCGGTCTCATGGCCGTGTATTTTCCTGAAATTTTAGGGAACGGTAAGGCGGGAAATGAGCTGACCTTTACGGATGCCATCGATTGGAAGTATGCGGCAGGGTTGTTCCTGACGAAGTGGTTGGCTGTTTTGGCAGCTCTTGCGGCAGGTGCCTACGGTGGCCGCATTACTCCGTCTATGATGCTGGGGAGTACGTCGGCCCTTGTCTTAGCTGCTTTGTGGGGTGTTTGTATCAGTCCCGTATCTTTGTCTTTTGCAGCCTTTGTAGGAGCTGTCGTATTTTTGGGATTGGCACAGAAAATGCCTCTGACAGCCTGCGTATTTATGTTGGAAATATCTCGATTTTCAACTGAACTTTTTTATCCTATGGCTCTGGCTATGGGAACGGCCTTGATAACGCAACGATTTTTACAAAGAAAATATTAATGCAGTCGACCGGAACAGATAGAAGTCATATATGACTATGGCTTCTATCTGTTTTTTATTTAATGCCCGTTGGTTATGGGGTAACTTAAACGTTTGATTTATGTAGACCGCCATACTATACTATTACTAAATAGAAATATTAAAATCTAATTTAATCATCTTAGGATTGAGGCGGCAGAAAGAAAACGGAAAGACAAGTGATGCAAGCAGCTTGTCGGAAAGGAGTCAAAATGCCGAAGGGATCTCCGGAGTTAACACGGGCGCGTAGGGAAGAAATTATTAATGCATGTGAGAAGCTATATGAGGTAATGAGCTTTAAAGAGGTAACAATTAAGGAAATTTCCAAGTATACATCTTTTACGAGGCCTTCCATATACAATTATTTCAGCACGAGAGAAGATATTTTTCTGGCCTTATTACAGCGCGAATACGAAGCGTGGATTCGTTATCTGGAAGCGGTAAAGCCGACGTCAGACGAAAAGACAGCGTCCGGTTTTGCCGGCATGCTGGCTGAATCGCTCTCGACACGACCGATCTTATTGAAGCTTTTGGCCATGAATCAATTCGATATGGAAGAGCATAGCGACGTTCGTTGCTTGGCCGAGTTTAAAAGCGTCTGTATGGCGGCCAGAAAGGCTGTGTGCAGCTGTTTGGCACGATATATCCCCTACATGGGGATTGCCGAAGCGGAAGCTTTTGCTTATGCTTTTTTTCCTTTTATGTTCGGAATTTATCCGTATACAACGGGTACAAAAAAACAGGCGGAAGCCTTGGAGTTGGCTAATGTTGCTGCCATGCAAATGAGTGTATATGAATTGGTTTATAATTGTGCCGCCCGTCTTTTAAAATAGACGAAATCCGGAATTTCTGTTGTAGCAATAATATAGAAAATGACGAAAGTCGCATCATTTATGGATGCGACTTTTTGTTATGGCCGTGATGTTTGTTCGAGACGATGCTTTGTGGTACACTCATGTGGATGAAAGCGGGCGATAATAGTGGAAATCAGACGTGCAGTTATTGTAGACTTGGCATCTATGGAACAGATATATGCAAGGGCCAGGAAGTTTATGATTACTACGGGAAATCCTGACCAATGGGAGCCTTCTTACCCCGGCCGAGAACTTTTGGTGAAAAATATTACCGATGGCCAAGCTTATGTATTGGAAGAAAAAGGAAGGGTTCACGGTGCTTTTGCATTTATTGTAGGAGAAGAACCTACGTATACGAAGATTTGTGACGGACAGTGGCGTAAGAATGAAACGTACGGAACGGTTCATCGCTTAGCTTCGGACGGGACTGTAAAGGGAGCCGGTCGGGCCTGTCTTACCTATTGTTCAGACCGGAAGCCTTATTTGCGGATTGATACGCATAAGAATAATCTTCCTATGCAAAAGGTCATAGAGTCGTTCGGGTTTAAACGGTGCGGAATCATAACTGTAAGAGGCGGAGAACTGATAGCTTATGACTATATTCGTTCGGAAAATAGGTAAGACGTCTATGTCTGTACAAGCAAGGCGTCTTATTTTACAATAAAATGATGAGCAAATAGACCGCATAAGGCATAAGGACGGTGGAAAGTATGAAGTTGTCGGACATAGGAGAGTTCGGGTTTATAGACAGAATAAAAAAAGACACGATTGTAAATCCCGCATCAGTCGTTGTCGGTATAGGCGATGACGGGGCCGTATATAAGACAACGGAAGGCAAGGAACAAGTGGCCGTTATAGATACGATGATTGAAGGTCGACATTTTATTATCGGTAAGACGGCTACCTGGTACGAAGCGGGATATAAGGCCGTGGCGTCCAATTTAAGTGATATTGCGGCAATGGGGGCTGAACCGACGCACCTGGTTCTGTCCGTGGCTCTGACACCGCAGATGGATGCGGCGCAAACGGATGAATTGTATAGGGGAATGAAGGATATTTGCCGTCATTACGGTGTTAATATTCTCGGTGGAGACACGGTAGTGTCATCTGAAGGTGCCGTGCTTACGGTGGCGGCTTTCGGTGAAATTGAGGCGGGTAAGGCCGTCTTACGAAGCGGCGCCGTACCGGGTGATATTGTGGCTGTTTCCAATACGTTGGGAAATTCTGGAGCCGGGTTGGATGTCCTCTTGGCAGGAGATGCAGGGTACGCGGCCATGAAGAAGGCACATGCTATGCCCGTGCCGCAAGTAGAACTGGGACGATTGGCCGTAAAATACGGGTGTCACAGTTTAAATGATATTAGCGACGGCTTAGCCAGTGAAAGCAATGAAATTGCAGCGGCCAGTCATGTAGATCTGATACTGGACAAGTTGCAAATCCCCCTGTCTGATGAACTCCGCCGATGGTGCGAAGTGTCGGGAAAGGATCCGTATGCCTACGCTCTTGCGGGCGGTGAAGATTATGAGCTCGTGCTGACTATGGCACCCGACGATTTTTATTTACTGAAAGAGGAGTTTTCCTCTCTTACGGTAATCGGAAAGGTTCAAGCAGGGAGCGGTAACGTATATTTGAAAGACGGACACCATACGCAGGTATTGGCACCGTCGGGATGGAATCATTTCAGCGGAGGCGAATAAGGTGATTACTCTATATACCCGTAGTGAAGCCGAAACTATAGCCTTCGGCGAATGTGTGGGCAAGGTTTTAAAACAAGGGGATGTCATCGCTCTCAAGGGGGATTTGGGGGCCGGTAAGACGCATTTGGTCCAAGGAGCGGCTAAGCAAATGGGAATTACTTCACCCGTTGTCAGCCCCACCTTTTCTCTTATGAATGTATATGACCATGTACCGCCTTTGCATCATTTCGATTTCTATCGTCTTGAAGAAGAATATGAGCTGGATTCTATCGATCCGGAAGAATATTGGGAGACGGGGATTTCTTTTGTAGAATGGTCGGAAAAGTTTCCTCATCGACTTCCTGATGATGCGGCAGTGATTACCATCAAAAAAACAGGTGATACTCAGCGGGAGATTACAGTAGAAGCAGATGCATCCCGTTGGAAAGATTTATTGAAAGAGGTAGAAGGATATGCTCTTGGCCATTGAGACATCTTGTCTCGTTTCAAGTGTCGCACTTTTGCACGAAGGCGTATTAAAGGCGGAAGTAACCGTTCAGGCACGATTAACTCATTCGGAACAGCTTATGCCGCATATTGCGGATATGCTTACCAAGGCGGCTGTCAGTAAGAAGGATATTGACGGAGTAGCCGTATCCGTCGGGCCCGGGTCTTTTACGGGTTTACGCATCGGTCTGGCTACGGCCAAGGGACTGGCTTTTGCTTGGAAGGTACCCCTTGTGGGGGTTGAAACGCCGCGTAGTCTGGCGTGGAATTTTGTCGATTCGGCTTATGCCGTATGTCCGCTTATTGACGCACAGAAGGGGAATGTATATGTATCCGTGTATTCGTGGCGGCAGGGAAAGCTGTATGAAGATGAAGCCGTTACGGTTATGGCGGTAGCGGATATTATTAACCGCGTATCTGAAGGAAATCAAAAGGTTGTGTTTTGCGGTGACGGAGCCTCTAAGTTTGCCGATTTGATTGCATCCGGCGGAGACAAGTGTTTGCTTGCTCGACCGCACCAAATTATTCCCAGAGCCGGAGCTTTGGCAGTAGCGGCACAGGAACGTTTTGACAAGGGCGATACGGATGATTGTATGACCTTGACACCGGCTTATAAGCGGCGCAGTGAGGCGGAAGTTCTCTGGGAGAAACGGCACGGTGATCCAATATGTCCGTAATTGTTCGTAAAGCCGTACGGACCGACGACAAGGGAATTTTTGAAGTGGAACAGGATTCTTTTTCCATTCCCTGGTCGTTACAGGCTGTGCAACGGGAATTGGAGTCCGAACGGGCTCTTTACTATGTACTGGAGCAAGAAGACGGTACGATCGTCGGGTATGCCGGGTTGTGGCAGGTTCTTGATGAAGGGCAGATTACCAATATTGCCTTGCGCAAGGAATTTCGTCAACAAGGGTACGGCGAATTGCTGGTGCGTGTTTTGATGGAAGCCGCATGGGAAGCAGGTTGTACTGAAATATTTTTGGAAGTGCGCATTTCCAATCAGGGAGCCATTCACCTATATCGAAAATTGGGCTACGAGGTATTAAGTGTACGAAAGCATTATTATTCCGACCCCGTAGAAGATGCCTATGTTATGGATTGTAAAAAAGAAGCCTACCCTTGGGTACGCTGATGAAGGATAGAGATAATGTATACATTAGCTTTGGAAACGAGTTGTGATGAAACCTCCGTGGCTGTCATTGAAGACGGTCGTCGGATTTTATCCAATATTATATCTACGCAAGTACCGATTCATCGTAAGTTCGGCGGCGTCGTGCCGGAAATCGCTTCACGACAGCACATTGAATATGTTATGCCTGTTGTAAAAGAAGCGTTGGAAGAGGCTGAAATCACGTTGAACGATGTCGACCATATCGGAGTAACCTACGGCCCCGGTCTGGTAGGGGCCCTTTTAGTCGGGGTGGCTACGGCTAAGGCCTTGAGCTTTGCCGCCGACAAACCCTTGGTAGGGGTCAATCATATGGAAGGGCATATATTTGCCAACTTTCTCAGTCATACAGAATTGGAACCGCCCTTTTTGGCTCTTGTCGTGTCGGGCGGCCATACTCAGCTTGTAAAGGTGCTGGGCTATAATCGATTTGAACTCATGGGACAGACGCGGGATGATGCGGCGGGAGAGGCTTTTGATAAGATAGCCCGCGTCATGGGGTATCCCTATCCGGGAGGTCCGCAAATTGATAAACTGGCAGCCCTCGGAAATGCCGATGCCGTTGTTTTTCCTAAGGCCTTGCATGAGAGAAACAACTTTGAATTCAGCTTCAGCGGCTTGAAGTCGGCAGTACTCAATTATTTGCACACGCAGGAGCAACGCGGTGAAACGTATAGTCCCGAGGATGTTGCGGCGTCGTTTCAAAAGACGGTTGTAGAAACACTCGTTGAAAAGACTGTCAATGCGGCGGAATTATCGGGGCTTCGCACCGTCGTCCTGGCCGGCGGCGTAGCGGCTAATCACGGCTTGACACAGGCTATGGAAACGGTGTGTAAAGAAAAAGGATATACTTTTTATAAGCCTGAGCCGATTTTATGCACGGATAACGGGGCTATGATCGGCTGTCGTGCGTATTACATGGCTCAAGACGGCCGTTTCGCAGATATGACTTTGAATGCGAAACCGGCATTGTCTCTAACGGGAACGGAGACATAGGAACGTATGCCTACTATAGCGGATATCTGTCATAGTGACAGTCACTTATCGGACGTACAAATTCATATTTTGGAAAAAAGTGAGCCTTTCCTTCAGTTTGCCGCCGATTTGGCGCAACGAAGGTTGGCTCTTTTCGTACCGTCATCCAAAGAGGGGTTTCTCGTGTCGGCAGCTGTGCGTAAACCCTTATTTGCAGCGGAAGGTAAGGCGGATACATCGGTCGGTGCTATCGTAGCTTGCGGGGATGAGCCGGTTATTGCCGATGTGTTTACGCAAAGGCGAAGCTTGACAGCACACAAGGAAGTGGATTACGGTCGTACGGAATCCATGACGGTCTATCCTTTTGTCGATAACGGCGGCAAGGTCATTGCCGTACTGTCTTTTACGGGGGAGGTGGCGGCCGATAAACAGCTGTTGACGGAAACGGCTTTCAGTATCTTACAAGTGCCCGCTTCGGCCGATGAAGCGGGATTATACGGTCGCCTGTCCGTTCAGGACGGAGTCATCATTGTGGATAAAGGCGGACGGATTATTTATGCCGATGACACGGCGGAAAAAATCATGAGATTACGGGGGCGTACGTCGCCGCTTAAGGGAGAAAGCGTTTTTACGGATTTTGCTGATCTAAGTGCTGCACGCCACGCCCTGGTAACACGGCAGGGAACGACGGAAGAGATTAACAGCCCCGAATCGTCGTTGACTTTAAGGGCTATTCCTCTTGTGCGAGGCGGAAAACTCTTTCAGCTGGTTCTCGTCTTAACGGAACGGACGGAAATAAGAAGAAAAGAAGAAGAACTGCAAGTAAAGCATTCGGTTATTAAAGAAATTCATCATCGTGTGAAAAATAATTTGCAAACCGTTGCCGGTATTTTACGCATGCAAATGCGGCGTGTCGAGCATGAAGAAGCACGGAACGCATTGCAGGAAGCTTTAAATCGTATCCTCGGTATCGCGTTGGTTCACGATACGTTGGCATACGGGGAAGAAGAACGAATAGATTTGGCTAAGTTAGGGGAGAGTTTATTGGGATTGACCGTTTCCAGTCTCACGGAAATCCGAGAACGAATAAGGACACACTTTAACGGTGAAGTGATTTTCGTGTCATCAGGCGTAGGCGTGTCGGCGGCTTTGATTTTAAATGAGCTGCTTACCAATTCCGTGTTACACGGATTTTCAGACGACGGTTGCGGTGATATTTATCTTTCCGTCAAGAGGCGAAACGGGCAGTGTATACTTGTCGTTACGGATACGGGGAAAGGTATGGAACCCGGAATAGACGGTAAAAAACGCTTGGGTCTGGAAATCGTGAAAACTGTGGCGGAAAAAGATTTACACGGCAGTTTTTCTATCTGCGCCAATCAACCGTGCGGGACAACGGCGACCGTAACTTTTCCTTACATAGAGGAGTGATGAAAATGTCTTATCGCATAGTCATTGCCGATGATGAAGCCCTTATTTGCATGGATTTGAAAGAAATGCTGGAAGAAAGGGGTCATGTCGTCGTTGCGGAAGCGGCTGACGGAGTGCAGGCGTTGGAAGCGGTGCGCAGAGAACGACCCGATTTGGTTTTTCTGGATGTGAAGATGCCGCGGCTTGACGGAATTCATACTGCAAAGTTGATTCATGGTGAAAAATTGGCTCCCGTTATCTTACTGACCGCCTATAGTCAGCCGGATATTGTAGATGAAGCGGCTAAGTCGGGTGTATTCGCCTATTTGGTGAAACCTGTAAATCCCGCCAATTTGTATCCGGCCATGGAAGTGGCCGTATCTCAGTTCAGGAGCCAACGTCAAAAGGATGAGGAGTCATTTCGGCTGAGAGAAGAGAAACAGCTGCTGAAACTGTCGGCGAGGGCCAAAGAAATTTTGGTAAAAAGATACGGTATTACGGAAGGAGAGGCACAACGGCGTCTTCAACAGTATTGCATGAAGCACGGCATCTCTATGAAAAAGGCGGCGACCGATTTAATTCGTGCAGAAACGAATAAAAATAAATCTTGACTTTTTCACCTTTAATGGGTAATATAAGTCTTGTGGTTAGCACTCATAAAACTTGAGTGCTAACAATGAAGATGGAAATGAATGATATGAGGAGGAACATACAATGATTAAACCGTTAGGAGATCGTGTAGTAATTCGTGTATTAGAACAGGAAGAAAAGACGGCGAGCGGTATTTTCCTGCCCGATACGGCTAAAGAAAAACCGAGCCAGGGGGAAGTTATTGCCGTAGGCACAGGTAAATTACAGGACAACGGTACGCGTACTCCCTTGGAAGTAAGCGTAGGCGATAAAATTATTTTCTCGAAATATGCAGGTACGGAAGTTAAATATGACGGTGTTGATTATTTAATTGTCAGTGAACGTGATATTTTAGCGACTATATAATATAGCATTTCTTATAAGGAGTGACTCATAATGGCAAAACAGATTTTGTTTAACGAAGAAGCACGCCGTGCGCTGGGCAACGGTGTAGATGCATTGGCAAATGCAGTAAAAGTAACGTTGGGACCTAAGGGTCGTAACGTAGTATTGGATAAGAAATTCGGCGCACCTACCATTACGAATGACGGTGTTACGATTGCTCGTGATATTGAATTGGAAGATCCCTTTGAAAATATGGGTGCACAGCTCGTAAAAGAAGTAGCTACGAAGACAAATGACGTGGCAGGCGACGGTACGACGACAGCTACCTTATTGGCACAGGCTATGATTCAGGAAGGCATGCGTAATGTTGCAGCCGGTGCTAATCCTATGATTTTGAAACGCGGTGTAGAAAAGGCTGTCAAACGCTTGGTAGAAGAAATTCAAAAGCGTGCTATTGAAGTCAACGATAAAGAAGCCATTGCACAGGTCGCTTCCATTTCCGCGGGAGATGAAGAAGTAGGCGGCTTGATTGCCGATGCTATGGAAAAGGTCGGTAAAGACGGCGTTATTACGGTTGAAGAATCGAAAACTATGGGTACGCAGTTGTCCGTTGTAGAAGGTATGCAGTTCGATCGCGGGTATATTTCTCCGTACATGGTAACGGATCCGGATAAGATGGAAGCCGTTATGTCCGAACCGTATATTATGGTAACGGATCGTAAAATCGCATCCATTCAGGAAATGTTGCCGACCTTGGAAAAAGTAGTACAGGCAGGTAAGGAACTTCTGATTATTGCCGAAGATGTAGAAGGCGAAGCTTTGGCAACTCTCGTAGTCAACAAGTTGCGCGGTACATTTAAAGCCGTTGCTGTAAAGGCTCCCGGATTCGGGGATCGTCGCAAGGCTATGTTGCAGGATATTGCAACCTTGACAGGTGCTACGGTTATTACGGAAGAAGTAGGCCGTAAGTTGGACAGCATCGGCATTGAAGACCTCGGTACGGCACGTCAGGTACGTGTAACGAAGGACGAAACGACTATTGTCGAAGGTCATGGCGATGCTGCGGCTATTAAGGATCGTGTAGCACAGATTAAAGCACAGATTGCCGAAACGACGTCCGACTTTGACAAAGAAAAATTACAGGAACGCTTGGCTAAGATGTCCGGCGGTGTAGCCGTTATCGAAGTAGGTGCTGCTACGGAAGTTGAATTGAAAGATAAGAAGCTTCGTTTGGAAGATGCTTTGAACGCAACTCGTGCAGCCGTTGAAGAAGGTATTGTTGCCGGCGGCGGTACGACCTTTATCGATATTCTTCCCGTGTTGGATGAATTCAAAGAAGAAGGGGACGTACAGACGGGTATTAATCTCGTTAAGCGAGCTGTTGAAGAACCGGTTCGCCAGATTGCGCATAACGCCGGGTTGGAAGGCTCGGTCATTGTTGCCAAGGTTATGGATTCTCCCGACGGTGTGGGCTTTAATGCACTCAAGGAAGAATATGTGGATATGGTTAAGGCCGGCATTGTCGACCCTGCTAAAGTAACGCGTACGGCTTTACAGAACGCCGCTTCTATTGCGTCTCTCGTACTTACGACGGAAACGCTTGTTTCGGATAAACCCGAACCGGCAAGTGCGGCTCCCGCAATGCCCGGAGGTATGCCCGGCGGCATGCCCGGTATGATGTAAGCCGACATATATAGCCTATAAATTGTCTGCTCACAGGCGATGTGAAATCAGGAAGGCCGAGTCCTCTTTCGAGGGATTCGGCCTTCTTTTGTGTTTTGCCCGTAAGCATTCAATTTTGGTGTTGCTTTTTGTACGGTTCTTTGTTATAATTCTTATTGTTCCGTATGGAACACGTTGTTCCTCAATAGCTCAGTCGGTAGAGCAATCGGCTGTTAACCGATTTGTCGTAGGTTCGAGTCCTACTTGAGGAGCCATGGCCCCTTGGTCAAGCGGTTAAGACACCGCCCTTTCACGGCGATAACATGGGTTCGAATCCCGTAGGGGTCACCACACTCGGGCGATTAGCTCAGCTGGGAGAGCGCTTGCCTTACAAGCAAGATGTCGGCAGTTCGATCCTGTCATCGCCCACCACAGCGAACAAAATCGAACTATTTATTCTTACCGGATTGGTGAGGATAGGTAGTTCTTTTTTGTAGTTGTACTGAATTTCAATATAATCATCATAAATGACCACACAGCGGACCATAGTCGAGAGTAGCAAGCTCTTGAACTTGGTCTCTTTTTTTGTGCGCTGAACAAGCCGCTCAAAGAAGAACCGGATCATATCTTCGTCGACTTTAAGGTCGTTGTCTTTTTCGAGTTCGTCAGAAAGCTCCGAATTTAGCTCTACAAGGCGTTTTTCATACATGGGTATATTCTCGGCTATGGTTTGCGACATAATACCGTTTTCAACGGCCTGAACGCAGTTTTTGAGCTTCTTGGATAACTCTTTTATTTCTTCTTTAATAGCCGGGATAGAGGATTGCGCTCGATTCTCTTCTTGTGCCGCAATGGCTTGCTTGGCAATGTATTCTATGGCTGTATCATCAGACAGGATATTAATTGTCGTATCGACAACCAATTCTTCGAGTTTATCGGCACGGATATTTTTCGTATGGCATTTTCCGATGCGGTTACGCCGATTACTGCAAGCATAGTAATAATAGGGAAGGCCTGTCACAGACCGCCCTGACATACCTATCATTTTTTCGTGACAGAGCCCGCAGAATAAACGGCCTGATATAAGATAGTTATCACTACATACTCGGCTGCGAGTTTTCTTGCGATTTTTTAAAATCTTCTGAACTGCGTTGAACATGTCGTTGGTGATAATGGCCGGAATGGCATTTTCTTTGTGAATGTCCTTCCAGACGAACGTACCCGTGTAGCGTTCGTTTTTAAGGATTTTTTCCAAGCTGTTCTTGCGAAACGGTTTGCCGGCTGCGGTTTTCAAATGTCGGGCATTTAATTCATCAATAATAGTAGATGTACGCTTGCCGTCGATAATGGACTGGAATATTTCACGTACAATGAACGCCTTGTCATCGTCTATAACAAGGTGCTTGTCCTTATCGAGCTTAAATCCAAGTGGTACGATGCCACCGGGCCATTTGCATTCGAGGGCATTTTCCGTCATGCCTCGTAAAACATTTTCAGCAAGTTCAGCACTATAGTATTCGGCTAAGCCTTCAATCACAGACTCTAATAAAATGCCGCTAGAGTCTTCGGCTATATTTTCCATAGCTGAGATGACACGGATCCCGTGTTGCTTTAGCACGTTTTTATACCTAGCGCTGTCATAACGACTGCGTGCGAAGCGGTTTAATTTGTAGACTAAGACGTAATCGAAGTCCTGCTTTTTAGCATCTTTAATCATGGCCTGAAATTCAGGTCTCTTATCGGTTTTGCCGGTCATGGCACGGTCGCAATAGACCCTAATTACGGTAATGCCGTTTTTCTTGGCATATGCCTTGCATTCTCGGATTTGTCCTTCTATAGACTCTTCTCGCTGACGGTCCGAAGAATAGCGGGCGTAGATTACTGCAATTTTCGACATAAAAAAATCAGTCCTTTCTGTTGTAAAAAGGGCCGATGTGATATACTTATAGCGTAATCGACCCTTTTGGGAGGGGATTATGGATTGCCCTCGATGTGCTGCAACACATCGGGGGATTTTTTTGTTTAACGATTTGTTAATTTAGAAACATCTTTTATGATCTCAATAATGTGGGCCGAGTCATCTGATGAGCCGTCTTCTTTTAAATATCCGCTTTGGGGATTAGAGAAAATTGCTTTTGTGGTTTGCAATAACACCGCATTACGAATTTCTTCGTTGCTACTAGCATTTACAAAGGTCTCAAATGTACTTAGTGCGTTTTGTTTGTTTTTATTTATGATATAGTTATGTGCTTGGGCTCTGTAATTTCTACTGCAAATTGTTAGTCCATAAAACAATACTACCAATCCAGTGAACCTAGGCAAGGCTGCTTGCAAAAAGTGGTATAAGTAAGGTTCTTCTAACTGTATCGGGCAATACCAAAAAGATACTAGCGAATATGCTACAATCACGATACTAAGCCAAAGTATCCGTCTAGCCCAATAGCCCTTTTCCATCTCAAAAGAAGTGGCAGCCTCTTGGAAATTTACGGTGTGATTCGTTACACCGACAGAATGAGCGGCTTTTTGTACAGCGGCTATTATTTCATCTGTCTGTTGTTTTGTTTCTTCACGCTCTGTCTTTGCTTGCTTTAATTCGGCAACAATATCATCCCTCGCCTGTTGTGCCTGTCGCTTTAAAGCATCATAATCAGTGTCTGCCTTTATGCAATATGCAATGACGGGTGAGATATCGTTAAACCATCCATTGTAACTATTGATAATATCGTTTATCAAGCTTTGTCTTGTATCGACGCCTTGAGTAGACGAGAAGTCCTTTATGGCTTGAATGCAACTAATAAAGTTGTCCATATCACTAATTAGAACCATAACTCTTGACGGAGGAATCCGGGTTATATCAATGTCGAGCAATCCTTTGAAAAGTCCGATAGCAGATTCAAAGTCATCCTCGGCGTCAGCAAAGCTCATTTCCGCTCCCAACTCATCACGTCGGACGAGATCCTTTGCGTTAAATTCTTTTATAGTTGAGAGCGAATTATTGTATGCAGCTAATGTATCATCAGATAATTTTATAGACATAATGAGAACACCTCCGGCAGACCATTTTATATTTTAAGTGACCCTATAATTTCCAACGATGCCCACACTTCAAGCATACGCCAACTCGTCTGTTCCGGTTATGCCAACCGGCAGCAATACCGATCCCACCGGTTAACAACCCACCAACAATAGCCTTGCCGGCTTGGAATCCTTTCTTGTCGAACTCAATATGTTTTGAGTGGCATTTAGGGCAACGCAACTCACCATCTATAGGCTCCTTGGGTTCGTCCGAGGTATTAAATGATACCGACATACCCGATTTATATGCGGTTACCATTGCCTTCAATGTTTCGTCAGTGCGAACTTGTTCCGTGATTTTGGCGGCCTTAAAAATTCCGCACCCTGTCAGCTTCCGGACAGCTTGGCTAAAAGCGAGAGTGCCGGCACTTCCTTTTTGCCAGGGATCCGTTTCTAAAGCAACCTCAAAGGCATTGAAAGTAACGCCGTTTACTTCCTTGTTGTAAACAGGCAACGTTTTTTCAGCACTCGGTTGTTCAACGAGGGCATTTTCGGAATTAGCAGAAGAAGATAGCGTTGAGTCTATGGGGTGTTCAATCTGCACCTCTTCACACATCTGTTCACGAGCTACAGGGGCTCCGCAATTAGAGCAAAATTTAGCCGTTTCTGATACTTGTTTACCACATTGTTCACAAAACATTTGAATACCTCCTAAAATATTTTTATATTTTAAAGTTTTCCTCTTAACTCAACGACTTTTCCTGATATTTGTACAGGCAATGCTTCTATCTCTTCGTTTGAGTAAAAGTGCGGCTCGTTATGTATGCTTGGCTCCATACTTGGCCTGCACTTCCGGAGAGAAATACATGTTGTATGCCTTGTTGAAGATGTAATTGGCTATCCACCAGTTGGCTTGATTTTTACTAACGTCGTCTATCCTTGTATATTTAATAGGATTACTCCAAGGGGAATCTTCTTTTCTTGCTTTCATGCTAACATATCGTTTTTTAATAATCTGATTATCATAGTCATAGAGATATTGGCTCGTTATTTGAGCCCATTTTCCCATTGTAAAACTGTGAATTCGTTCATCACATTGAATAACATAATATGGTGGTGCATAGCGGATTACAGAAATGCTATCATTGTCGACAAAGACAGCTGAGTCTATATTCTTTGAGATCTGGACGTAATTAACGGCGTTAACCGCAAGGGGACAAATGAGTACACATAAAATAGTTAATAGCAATTTTTTCATAAAACCCTCCCGTTAAAAGTTTTCTTCTTTCATAAACCCTGTCATTTATACTACATGATAGTAAAACTCGACGTTTTCGGCGACTTTATCGGGAACAATATTACTCCGGCGAATCATCTCTTCGATCATACTGGCATGCATATCTTTTCCGAAATCGTCACCAACAATGTGACCAAGCTCATGCAGGACTTCCCTTTTTGCCTGTTCTCGAGATAGCGATTTACTAACGACGATGGAATAGCTACCGTCGACGTTTGACGTTACGGAAGCCTTGGCGTGCGGGATAGAAGCGAAAATTATATTAATCGTCATGTACTTTATTTTCTTCCTTCATTTTTAAGAATTTGATGAAATTATATGCTTCTTGCATTTGTTCCCTCGTCAAATTACGGCTGCTGCTAAAGAGAACTCTTAAATCCGGGTTTGTTCGCAACTCTTCGGCAAGTTCAGCAACTTCCGGGTCCGCATAGTAGCCTGGTTGTTCCGATTCAGCCTCCAAGAAGTAAGTTTTACCAACATTAAAATAATCGGCCAACTTCTGAATTACACCCATTCTAGGGATAGCTTTTAATAGCAACCATTTGCCTACGGTTGACTCACTTACTCCGACGACTTGTGCTATTTCACGTTGATTAATATTTCTTTCCGACATTAGGGATGACAGTCTGCGACTGAACAATCTTTTTATATCATCTTCAGTGGGCATATAAAAGCTCCTTTATTACAATAAATATTTTAAATCTACGGGGTAATAATAGAATAATTTTCTAAAATTGTCAATTGTCCATCTAAAAACATAGAATATTTTTCTTGACAATAGAAATAAATTCTAGTAATATTTGACATATAAAATATACATTTGGAAAGGAGGTGATGATATGCAAATTTCTCTTAGAGCGGCTCGAGTTAATGCTGAACTCACTCTTATAGAAGCGGCAAAGAAAATTGGAATTGGAAAGGATACTTTAATGAAATGGGAAAAGAACTCTGGACTCGTTAATCCCATATTTCAAGAAAGAATTTCTGCTGCATACGACATGCCGATTGATTATATTTTTTTTGGCCCTAAAACTAGAATTTAATTCTAAACAAGGAGGTGAACAAATGCATTACTTAACTTGGTACATACTTCAGGTGATTCGAGAGAACAGTGATGAATATTGGGCATGGAAGGCAGAAAGGAGCAAATCACATGGAAGTCTTGGCAATCGGAACGAGTGCGGTAGTAGTGATACTGACATTAATATTAGCCATTCAAGAATTTAGGAAGGGAGCGTAAGCGATGCGGAAACAAATAGAACTCACAGCTCCGGCTGCATGGATCAATCGGAGATATTACGAACTACAGGCAGCTGAGCCGATGCCGGTTATTGAGGAAGAATCGGAGGATTTTAAAGTCACGCTAAAAGAAGGCATAAAGATTGGCATCGGAGCCTTCACGGTATACCTAATCATTGCGATGGCAATCATCATCCTATGAGGCCGCTACGAAAGACGACAAAGAAAAAACCGCATCTGCGGCAACAGGTGCGGTTTCAACAGAAAAACAAATACTTAAATTGCTACTAGTTTAGCAGAAATGGAGAAAAAACACAATGAATGCAAAACTCATCATGACAGTAGAGGAAATGAAAGACAGAAAGGCCTGGGAAAAACTTCGAAACATCGGGATCGGCGGTAGTGATGCTTCAATCATAGCCGGGCTTAACCGTTGGAAATCACCGTTCAAGTTATGGCAGGAAAAGACCGGACAGGTAGAGCCTGAAGACCTCTCAGACAATGAGTGCGTATATTGGGGGAATGTTCACGAACAAGCGGTTGCGAACCGGTTTACTGAGCTTACGGGATTAAAAGTAAAAAAATGTGGGACCCTTCAATCGCTTGATTACCCGTTCATGATAGCCAACGTCGACCGCCTGGTCGTAGGCGAAAACGCCGGCCTGGAATGCAAGACGGCTAACGGATTCAAGGCCAAAGAGTGGGAAGGCGACAACGTACCCGATTCGTACTACCTTCAATGCCAACACTATATGGCAGTAACCGGTTGCGAAAAGTGGTATATAGCGTGCCTCATCGGCGGTAATCACTTCGTGCAGAAGGAGATACCCAGGAACGAGGAAGATATAACGGCACTCATCGAGGCCGAGAAGGCGTTTTGGGAAGACAACGTCAAAGGCGGCATCATGCCGGACGTAGACGGTAGCAAGAGTTGTTCCCAGGCCTTGGCCGAACGATTCCCGGGAGGTGTGACCGACAGCATTACATTACCGAAGGAAGCGGACGAACTGTTGGCCGAAATTGACGAATTGAACGAGGCGGCCGACAGAATCAAGGACCAAATCGAAAGCAAGAAGAACGGCATCAAGTTAATGCTTGGCGACCACGAAATCGCCTATGCCGGTGAGCGTAAAGTCACATGGAAGACGCAAGCCGGACGAGTCACGGTAGACAGCAAGAAGCTGAAAGCCGAAATGCCGGACGTATACGAGAAATACAGCAAGCAAGGCAACCCTATTAGAGTATTCAAAATTTAGGAGGTAATCAATTATGGCAACAACAAAAGGCGGCATCATGACAACGAAAGCAAACAACAAACCGGACGGAGTAAAGAGCATGAAAGACCTCGTCGTCAGCATGGGCGACCAAATCCAGAAGGCCCTGCCGACAGTCATCACGGGTGAGAGATTCACCCGTATGGTGCTCACGGCGATGAGCAGCAATCCTCAATTACAACAATGCACTCCGAAATCGTTCCTGGGGGCGATGATGCAAGCGGCACAGTTGGGTGTAGAGCCGAACACACCGCTTGGCCAGGCGTATCTCATTCCGTATAAGAATAAAGGCACGCTCGAGTGCCAATTCCAACTTGGCTAAACCTTTTGGTCAAGTAAAACCGTGTGAACCCTATTACTCAGGGGTGTCCTCTTGCAGGGGCTAACGGTGAAGCCCGTCACTAAAGAGGGTAATACCGTGCTTTGAAAGGAGCGACATGATATGAAATGTGTTTACAAAATTACTAATGTGTTAAACGGGAAATTCTATATCGGCAGTACAACACGATTTAAAAAACGTGTACAGCAATGGCGAGATTACACATCAAACGTTAACTCGGCCGTCAAGAAAGACATTCTAAGATATGGCAGAGATAATTTCACGATTGAGCCTATTGAAATTTTCCCGGAAGAAACAAGTAAACAAGAGATAGCAGCAAAGGAACTGGATTTTATCCATAAATTACAACCCGAATATAACACCATTGGAAAGCCGAGGCCTATGGAAACAAGGGAAAAACTTTCCAAGGCACTGGCAGGTAAAAAGATGCCGCCGGAAGTCGGCAAAAAAATTAGTGTAGGACAAAAGGCACGACACAAAATATTTCCTCAAACGAATGCAGGACACTTAAAAAAGGCACTAATTATAGAAACCGGAGAAGTCGTTATCGGAATTAAAAACGTTGCTGTAAAACTTGGTGTAAACGCATCGACCGTGACGAAGGCTATTAAAAGAAGTGGAACGGTCAAAGGATATCATATAAAGCTCTTAACGGAGTGTAGAGACTAGCTGCGATGAATGTAGCAGCGTAGGGCAGACGATGAGTTACTGCTCGAAGTGCATGGCACGCATAAGCGTGAAGAGATAGTCCGTGCTTACGGGATGATAAACCGTAAGGATAACAGATAAAGGATTAATCGACCTGGCATACCGGAGCGGCGAGGTCCGGGATATACAAGCACACGAGGTACACGAGAACGACGAATTTGAATACGAATTAGGACTCGAACCGAAGCTCCGACACGTACCGGCCACAAGCAATCGGGGTGCGGTCATTGCCTACTATGCCGTATTCCATACCAAGGACGGCGGTTACGGATTCGAGGTTATGAGTGCCGAGGACGTAAAGAATCACGCCAAGAAGTACAGCCAGGCATATGGAAGCAATTACAGTCCTTGGGCTAAGAACTTCGACGAAATGGCGAAAAAGACCGTTCTCAAGAAGTGCTTAAAATATGCACCGCTTAAAACCGAATTCGTTCGTGAAATGAGTGCAGACGGCACTATCAAGAAGAACATTACGCCGGATATGACAGCCGAACCGGATGAAACGGATTATATCGATGCCGAGGCCGAAACAGTGCCGGACAATGTAGACCCGACAACGGGCGAAATCAAGACGGAGCAAGAACAGAAAGACGATGCAATATTAGCGGCATCAATGAACTAAGAAAGGAAGCGGAGGAAGGGCCGGGAATCACTCCGGCCCGAACCCGTTACAGGGCAAAAGAATGGCAGAACGGCGAATGATAGCCAAAAGCATTATTAAATCAGATCAGTTTCTAGACATGCCGGCAACAACGCAGTGCTTGTACTTCCACTTATTGCTAGAGGCCGACGATGACGGCTTTATCAACGCACCCAAATCAATAATGCGAGTGATTGGGGCTAAAGATGATGACATGCGTGTGTTACAGGCAAAAGGATACACCATTCCCTTTGAAAGTGGCGTAATTGTTATTAAGCACTGGAGATTGCACAACAGCTTGCGGAAAGACAGGTACAATCCCAATCCGCAGCTAGAGAATGAACGTAAACAACTGGTTGTTGCGGACAATAAAGAATACCAATTGGCAACCAACTGGCAACCGAATGGCAACCAATTGGCAACCAGTGGTATACCGTTGGTTGCCACAGGTAAGGATAGGTTAGGTAAGGATAGGTTAGGTAAGGATAGAGAAGAAGAAGAAAAGGAGGACCCTCCGTCGTCTTCTGACATCTTGAAAATGTACGGGGATAACATTCACCCTGTAAGTTCACCGGTAGAAGCGGAAAAGTTAAAGGCACTCGTTGACACTCACGGCGAAACCTTCGTGGCAAAGGCCATTGAAAGAGCTGTTATGCGGAACAAAAGAAGCCTGGCGTATATCACCGGGATTCTGAATAACTGGGAAGCGAACGGATATGACGAGGGCATCGAAGGAAAAAGAACGGAAAAACAGTCAGATCCGGAACGTTCCGCAGACCTTGAACGGTTTATGCGTGAGCGGGAAGAACACAAGAAGAAGCAAAGGAGGTTCTAAAGTATGTTCACGAACGGCAGCATGGACTTCATAGAGAATTTAATCGTCGGCTCGTATCCGAACGGGCTTAGAGATAAAGACGAACGGCAACGGTACTTTGACAACTTCGTCCGAATGTTCAACCGATATGATGAGCAGGACGTTGCAGACGTAGTCGAAGAAGTGATAAGCCGAGAACGCTTTTTACCGTCCTTGGCGACCTTCAAAGAAGCGTTGGATAAGAAGGCACAGGCCAGGGCCGAAAGCGAGCGGACAGCGTTAAAAATCGCCGAATACAGAAAGCCTCGAGGCCGGGTCAACGTTCAGGCACTTATGGAACAGGCAGAAAAAATGAAAAAAGGCGAATTCGAGCGACCTATCCCAAACCGGTTACGAGAGTTTGCCAAACGGCTATGGCCGGATATTACGGACAGCGTCATTCGCCGAAACTTTCCGCTGTTAATTCACTATCAGCAGAACGGATTCACGATTGACGAGAAGGGCAATGCGGTGCAGCTGTACTTATCGAAGACCGGCGAGGTCGTAGAACGGATTGTATTAACACAGGAGGCGTAAGCAATGCGAATCATAAGGTTTGGAAAAGAACGACCGGCAGATGTACTGTACAGACGGTCACAAGTAGGAATTATCGGACGGTACGGATTAGAAGAGTTTATCGTGTATGACGGTGATTGCCAATGGAAGGACAGGGCCGTTATGAGGGGCATCATAGACGATGTCAAATTCAGGGCGAGCGGAGAGTTTAACGAACACGGAGAATTACGGACAGATGCGGTTATTGACGTTGATAAAATCGTCGATGAGGTTATTAACAGGACGGTGTAGGAAAAGGAGAATAGGCATGAAAAAGACAGAAAAGCGGTACATGACAATGAAAGAAGCAATGGAGTATACGGGCATGGGCGAGGTGACACTTTGTGAAATGTTAAGGGTTATCGACGCATACCCTATACAGCCTAATGGCGAGTATACACGGCGATTTATCGATAAGACAGACATTGATGAAGCGTTCCGAGTGCTGAAAGACCAGGAACGAGTAAAACGACATGTCGAAACAGGACGGCACCCGTTCTAATGGAATGCGTCGGATGCGGTAAGGAATACGAAGGGCATAGCAAGTTATGCCCTTCATGCCGAAAAAGGTACACGGAACAGATAAAGCGGCAGCACGATTACTGGACATGCCCTATATGCGGAGGCTCGGTGCAGTTCAGCTACTGGAAACGGCGGGAAGACATTAAAGCCAAAACGATATGTTGCAGTACACGATGCCGAAGAATATATAAAGCGTTAACGGAGGGAAAGCATGGAACACGGAACGATTCACAGAAGCCCGGTCAACGGACAACCGGAATTCGGGCAAGATGAGATTAAGCAGCCGAATCACTACACGTGGCGAGGTAAGGAATGCGAGCAGATAATCGGGGATATTACACAAGGCTCCGAGGGAAAGGAAGCGTATTACCTGGGGGCGGCCGTGAAGTATCTGTACCGATACCCGGCCAAAGGTACGGCGATTAAGGACTTGAAGAAAGCGAAACAGTATATCGACATGTTAATCGAATTGAAGGAGGAGCAGAATCAAGGCACTAAGCAGTATATAGAAATGCTTGTTGAATTGAAGGAGGAACAGAATCGTGGCACTAGATAAGACAGCGATAGACGACGTGACATTTAGTATCTCCGGAGCTATTGACGCAGTCGAATCCGCACTAGACCGAATCGAGGATTGCGGACTCGATGATTATGAACAGGAAGCGGCAAAAGAATACTTACAAGAAGGCATAAAGCGGCTTGATATGGCTTACGATATTGTCGACTTTGCCGAAGATTAAGGAGGAACAACATGAATAACGTACAGCTCGAAGGAAATCTCGCACGAGATATTGAAATATCGTTCAGTAAAAACGGAATGGCGGTAGCACGGGGAACAGTGGCGTGCAACAGACGCATCAAAGACGGCGACGAGTGGAAGGACACAGCCGATTTTGTACCGTTTACGGCATTCGGAGCGTTAGCCGAAGGCATGGACCAGTGGTCGAAGGGGCAACGGGTATGGGTATTCGGGCGATTCTCAACGTCTAAGTACGAAAAAGACGGCGAAACGAGATATTCAAGCAACGTCATTGCAACTGCCGCCGGCACGGCCTTATTCCCGTACAAGAAGAAATCCGAAGACGGAATCCCGGCATCACAGGGTAACGGATTCGAGGACTTGGGAACGCCTGTCGATGAAGAATTGCCGTTCTGATAGCCGATAAATTAAAAATTTGGTATCTGTAGCGAGTTTTTATATATCTTGTGATAATTTTATCACGGAGCAATTAAAAACTCGTTACAGGTCAAAATAGGAAGGTTTTCGAGGAGATGAGTAAATGCCGGTGAAGTATTACAAAGATGAGAATCAAATAGAGTTAATCGTATACGGGAATCCGGTTGCACAAGGCCGGCCGAGATTTTCACGGCAAGGCGGATTCGTCAAGGCGTATGACCCGATTCAGTCGAAGTCTTATAAGCAACTTATACGACTGGAGCTGCAGCCGTTGCTGTCGGATCCGAACTTTAAACCGATTGACTGGGCGTGTTGTTTGAAATTAAAAGTTTTCCGGTCAATGCCGAAAAGTTTCAGCAAGAAAAAACGGGAAGAAGCGGTACTCGGATATATACGGCCGACAACGAAGCCGGACACAGATAATTACGTAAAAGGCGTACTCGATGCCCTTAACGGTACGGTACTGAAAGATGATAGCGTTGTATGCGAGATATTCGCATGGAAATTCTATAGCGAACGGCCGAGAATCGAGGTCGTTCTGCAAGCGAAAATATGATGAAGTTCGTACACAAGCCGAAAGGCAAAGAAGGAGCGGGAAAATGCAAAAATTCAGACATAAGCCGACGGAGATAATTGTTCAGCGGTTTTATAACAATAACGGCGAAGTCGATAAATTCTTAACTGAAAACAACGAAACTTATTGCAGAGAATATGAATGGAGATTCGGGAAAGTTAAGGGAAGCCCTTTGTTACAAATCCGTGAGCATTGTCCCGAAGGGGGAGTTTACCGGAACATCGAAGTCGAACATGGCGATTATATCGGAAGAGATGAGTACGGGAATATAACAACCTACTTGCAAGACGAAATAGAAGAATTTTACAACGAGGTAAAAGAATGATACCCGAACGACGTAAACAGTAAGAAGGAGGACGCACACAGTGTTTCATAACGATTACATAAATGCGGTACGGGAGTACTTGCATCGATACCACGAATTTAATACGTACATTAAGAATATCAAGGCCGACTTAGAAGACTTAAACGCCACGCAAGCACTGTGTGCCGCTCCGAAAGTGCCGACGTTGTCACACACGCCTGGAGGCAACGGGATTATGATAAGCCCGGAAGAGCGGGCCGTATATGAGAATGACCGCATCGAAGAACGACGGCAAAAGCTATATTCCGACCTGGAGAAAGTAGAGCCGCTAATCAAGCGACTAAACCGTTCTATCGAGGCATTGGAGTATTCGGACCGAGTAATTACCGAAGAACGATTCATTAACGGAGCGTCGTGGATGAGAATCGCCGACAGGCTACACATGAGCGAAACGGCCGTGCGTAAGCGTTCGAGTAAAGTCCTAGAACAAATAGCGACGATGATGTTCGGACCGTCCGTCATCCCGGTACAGACGCATTTCGTGTTTTTTGATGAGTGGAAGAAATCGTAACAGTCACAAATGGTGCGGATTTGTGCCGATATAGTGCGGAAAATGCTGGTATAGTAATAGTGTGAACACCTCCTAAAACATATAGAGTGGTAATGCGAGACGTCCAAATGGTGGGGCGTCTCGTTTTATGTTGTGAGGGTTACTTTATTTTTCTAATGCAAATAGTATATAATGCATTATATAAGGAGGTGTTTAAGATGGCGAAAGCAATTGATGTTGCGCGTTTTTTTATTAATATCGTAAATTCATTGCCTACAGATGATTTGATGACGAATCTGCGCGTGAATAAACTTCTTTATTTTGCGCAGGGAGAATGTTTGAAGAAATTAGGCCATCCGCTGTTCACTGATGATATTGAGGCTTGGAAATATGGGCCTGTTGTTCCCTCTGTATATGAACAATATAAGTCATTAGAGAAAAACCCTATTCAAGAAAGCATTCCGTATAGCAAAGGTGCATTTAGCGAAGAAGAGAGAGAACTATTGTTTGACGTTGCTAGTTATTATGGGCAAATATCTTCGTCGGCATTAGTTAAAATGTCACATCAGAAGGGGTCGCCGTGGCAACAAGTTTACGACCCCAACCGAAAGCATGTGAAAATAGATATAGACTCTATATATAGTTATTTTTCTCAACAAAATCCGATCCCCACATTCTCAGAAGTAATTAATAAAATCGAAACCGTAGGGCGACGGGACGATGAAGGATATTTAGTACTGCCTGCCGAGTGGAATGACGATGAATAATTGGGAGATTTGGTGGGCAAATGTAAAGTTTGAAGATTGCGAACAAGTTGAATGCAGGCCAGTTCTAGTTGTAGACCAAAGAATTTCTTACATATTATCTTTTAAGATAACGTCACATTCAGCTAGGAAACGCTATTTTGGTGAATACGAAATAGTTCAATGGCAAGCGGCCGGATTAGAAAAACCATCTGTTGTTAGATTGTCTAAAAGATTAGAGCTACAAGAGTCAGATTTTGTTGGCCGTATGGGCTCACTATCTGATTCTGATATTATGGCGATTCGTTCGCTATTGTCTTTTTATAATATAGAGTAGAATGGCTATCACAAACCTTGGTAATGGTGGTTGCCAAGGTTAAATATCACAAAAGTGATTTTTCAAGGACGTCCTAATGGGACGTCCTTTTTATATATGCTAAGAGAGGCGGCATCGTGAGATGTCGCCTTTGCCATTTCATTAACCGTATCGAGGAGATTCATGGAGACGAAGACAAAGGTCATATGCTACCGCAGGAGCTGCCTGAATAATAAAAAATGTCGTTGCTCTGCTAACTGTATTACCATCGGCAGCACGGGTAGGTGCAAGGCCTTCGTCGCAGCCACGTCTGTTATGAACACTTCTCGATACGGGCAAAGGGGGTAGCTGCCAATATGGCGATATTGCGAATAATCATGCAAAAGCTTAATATCAGGGAGCAATACGAAATACCGGAAGCGTTGATGACGGCCTTACTTGACGATATCAAGCGGCAAGAACTGATGGAAGCCTTAAAAGACGTATATTCTTACGGCGGCATTTTAGCCGAATTTGAAGAACAAAGTGCCGACCGCAAAAACTATATGCAGGACTACACGCCGCAATGCGTACTGGATATAGTAGCAAGAATTGCCCCCGGTGGTAATGTCCGTGACGTATGCGCCGGTATAGGCGGCCTGTCGCTGACAAAATATAACACCGATAAGACAATCGACCTACATCTCGAAGAATATTCCCAAAACGCCATCGCTTTTCTGCTGCTTAACCTATTGATGGCAGAAGCGCCGGCAACCGTCGTAGAAAAGAACGTATTAACCGGAGAAAAATTAAATGCCTACAGAGTGGAAAACGGGAGTATTGCGCAAGTTCCCGTCCCCCCGCTGGAAGACTGGAAGTACGATACCGTAATCAGTAATCCGCCGTATTCGATGCCATGGGATCCCGTTATGGATGAACGCTTTGAGGGATATAAATTAGCCCCCAAAAGCAAGGCGGATTACGCCTTCGTATTAGACGGCATCCATTCATTGGAAGATAACGGTACAGCGGTTTATATTTTGCCGCACGGCGTACTGTTCCGTGGACAGGCCGAGGAAGACATAAGA
The DNA here is from genome assembly GCF_000165735.1 of Megasphaera micronuciformis F0359. Lineage (GTDB taxonomy): Bacteria > Bacillota > Negativicutes > Veillonellales > Megasphaeraceae > Megasphaera > Megasphaera micronuciformis. The sequence continues at coordinate 25,004 of NZ_GL538186.1, read as the reverse complement.
CGGGAGCTAATCGACCGTAACCTGTTGGATGCAGTTGTAGGACTACCTGGAAAGCTTTTCGCCAACACGGATATACCCGTCTGCGTTCTTGTTTTCAAAAAGAATAGGGACCGTAAAGACATTCTGTTTATTGACGCACAAAAAGAGTTTAAAAAACTCAAAAATAAAAACCAAATGACCGTCGAACACGTGACAAGGGTCATTAACACATACGCCACAAGGTCGGAGCAGGACAAGTATTCACGGTGTGTATCAATCGAGGAAATCAGGGACAACGACTACAACCTAAACATTCCCAGATATATTGACAATTTTGAGCTGGAGCCTATCCCCGATGCTTTGGAGATGGCCAAAGCATTAAACCAAATTAACGAAGAGGCGGAGCAGGTGGGACGGGAAGTTGCGGTAATGCTACGGCAACTCGTATGCACCAACCCGGAAGACGAGAAGGAGTTTAAAGCGTTTATCGTCGAGATGGAAAAGTTCTTAACCTCATCAACCGGAGCAGTTACCGTCCAGGAAGAAGAAGCCGTTATTGCAAAGCTCCAAGACCTTAAAAAATACATGCTGGCCGAGATGTTTGTATGACCTTAAAAAATTACAAAACGGCCAAAATTACAGAAGTCGCCGACATTTTAGGCAGGCCGAAAAAGGGCACCATATACCCCGAAGGCTGCATAGGTATACAGGTATCCGCTAGCAAGGGAGAAACGATATACCTGGACTACGACCAAGAAGTCGACAGTAAATACGTAGTCGTAAGGCCAAGGGGGATTATTCCGTATTACCTGCACTTAATAGTACAGCGGTCAATGCCCGTATTTTTACATCGGTATCGTCAGGGCTTGAATATCTCAGCCCATGACATACGTCACATGGATATAACCTATCACCTAGACAATGAGATACAGGCACACATTGCCTTGTTGATGCGAACGATGGAAGGGAAAAAAGAATGAAACAGCAAACAGCCAATGAACTAATGGACTAAAGGAGGTGAGTCTGTAATGGCAAAAGGTAAATATGTACAGTGGCTTCAGCCTGATAATCTTTTGCGGTTACAGGCTTGGACTCGTGACGGAGCGACTGACGCCGAAATAGCGGCTCATATCGGCATTAGTCGAGACACTTTATATTCCTGGAAGAAGAAATACCCTGACTTTTCTGACGCCTTAAAAAGAGGTAAGGAAGTCGTTGATATTGAGGTTGAAAATGCGCTGCTTAAACGAGCTATGGGGTATGAGTATAACGAGATTACGAAAGAAATGACGTATGCCCCTAACGGTGAACCGCTAGGCCTTGCAGTGACGAAGGTTGTAACTAAGCGGGAAAGGCCTGATGTAACAGCGCAAATCTTCTGGCTGAAGAACAGACGGCCTGACTTATGGAGAGACGTCAAGAACGTCGATATGCAAGCAAAGATTGAGAATAATCCCTTTGATGGCGTTAAGTCGGAAGATATAAAGAAGCTGATTGCCGATGATTGACGAACGCATTAAACGGCAAGCAAAACGAGAACTCGCACGGCGTGAGTTCTTTTATTTTTGCAATTTAATGGCCTCAGACTTTTATAAGCCTGAACGGCGGTATCTTGTTGAGCTATGTGAAGCGTTACAAGCGTTCTATGAAGATGAGAAGGCCAAAGTGCTTATTATTAATGAACCGCCACGGCATGGAAAAAGCAGAACGGCGAGTTTATTTGTCGAATGGGTATTAGGCCGCAATCCGGCTGAAAAGATAATGACCGGTTCGTATAATAATATTCTTTCGGCGACGTTTGCTAAGAATGTTCGAAATGCGATCCAAGAGGTTAAGGCTGATGATAATATCACGGTTTACTCCGATATCTTTCCGAACGTCCGTATAAAACGTGGTGATGCAGCCATGGATATGTGGTCGCTTGACGGTGGCTACAATTCATACTTGGCCACGTCTCCGTCAGGGACGGCAACCGGCTTTGGCTGTTCACTTCTTATTATCGACGATATTATAAAGAACGCCGAAGAAGCTTACAACGAAACAGCGAAAGAAAAATCCTGGCTGTGGTTTACAAACACAATGCTAAGCCGTCTTGAAGAGGGCGGTAAGATACTCATCATCATGACGAGATGGGCGAGCGACGACCTTGCCGGTCGAGCCATTGAACATTTTGGTAAGGCGGCCAAGGTGATTACGATGCAGGCGTTGCAGCCGGACGGTACCATGCTCTGCGATGAGATATTATCCCGACGCAGTTATGAAGAAAAAGTACGTGCTATGGGTGCCGACATCGCCAGTGCCAACTATCAGCAGGAGCCGATAGACCTCAAAGGCCAGCTATATTCGAGCTTTAAAACGTATGACCGCATCCCGACGGATGCAAACGGCAATCCGTTATTTACGGCCATTCGGAATTATACGGATACGGCTGATACAGGATCCGATTACCTTTGCTCGATTGTGTACGGCGTGTATAACGGCGAAGCTTATGTGCTTGACCTTCTGTATACGAAAGACGCTATGGAAGAGACGGAGCCGGCAACGGCCGCCATGTTATATAAGAATGGCGTGAACGTTGTTGACTTCGAATCAAACAACGGTGGCCGAGGCTTTGCACGGCAAGTACGAAGAATCCTACAAGACACATACAAGTCGAACAAGACGGTCATCAATACGTTCGCACAGACGAAAAATAAGACGGCACGAATACTTTCTAATTCAACATGGGTCATGGAGCATATTTATTTCCCGACCAACTGGAAAGACCGATGGCCTGAATATCACAGAGCGATGACCCGTTATCAACGTGAGGGCAAGAATGCTCACGATGACGCACCTGATGCCACGACGGGCATTGCCGAGAAGATAAACGCACCGCAAATTAAAGCGGCACACGTCAATATTTATTAAGGAGTAAAAATATGGACTCTGAAAAACTGTATGGATATAAGTTACTAAAAGACGCATATTACGGTACAGGCCTGTTTTCTGTTGGCCGTGGCTTGGTTCGTCATCCGAGGGAAAGTACGCCGAATTACGCCTTTCGTAAGAAGCTTGCGTATTATTTGAATTACACCGGTCCTATCGTCAATGCGTCGGTAGATCCGATATTCCGAGATACAATCAAGCGTGAATATAAAGATACGGAGAAGTTCAAGGTGTTCTTGGAAGACGTAGACCGCAAAGGCACGAGCTTACAGGAATATATACGTCAGCAAGCGACCCTAGCCAAGCTATACGGAGTTATGTATATCATCGTGAATAACGTTGTGGAGTTCGGCGAATCGGTGGCTGATAACGTCAAGAATCGAGCTTTACCGTATCTCACGGCTGTTGAGCCGCATCACATTACGGACTGGCAGTTTGATGAGAAGGGAATATTAATCAAGTTCGCATACAAGGACGTTATTTACGACGCTGACCGAAAGAAACAAACACGATATTACATATGGACTCCGACGAATTGGCAGGTCTTGGACGAAAACGGGAACCAAATTAAAAATGGTACACATAACATTGGCCGTATTCCTGTTGTTCAGTGGTTCGGTAGAAGCTCTAAAAAGACGGACATTTTACCGCCTGCCGAATTTTTGAGTATTGCACAGACAAACTACCATGTGTACCACCTGTGCAGCCTCTTAACGCAAATATTGAACAATCAGACGTTCTCCGTATTGACGATGCCTGCAGACGGCAGCACTCCCGACGTAACGCTCGGGACAAATAACATGCTGCTGTATCCGCAAGAGTCGTCTCACGCACCGGCATTTATTGCTCCGGATAAAGGGCCAGCTGAGGTGCTGATGGCACAAATTGACCGACTCATTAAGGAAATGTATCGCATGAGCGGCATTGATTCAGTAGTTGGCGTAGAGCAGTCAAAGAGTGGTGTGGCCAAACAATGGGATTTTGAACGAACCAACCAACGCCTGGCGGACTTTTCCGTTCAGTGTGAAGAGGCTGAAAAGGATATCATTGGGCTGTACGAATTGTGGGCGAAGGAAACCGTTAGCTATGAAGTTGAATATCCTCGAGATTTTCAGATTAACGACGTTACCGAATCGCTGTCTCAGGCACAACAGGCACTGGACCTTGGGTTTAGATCTGATACGTTCTCCGCTGAAGTAAGTAAGAAAGTCCTGGAGGCGTATATGCCAAATATTGAGCCTGATACGTATGATGACATCGTAAGCGAGATAGAAGAAGGCTTTGATGAGGCTGAACGGGATAGGGACTTAATGAAGCAATGGTTTGAGCCGATGCCGGGTGATAAGGGTGATGTAAATGCCGAAGGACAGAACGCAGAACAACCTGGAGAATAATTTAGACGGTTTCGAGCGAGTTCTTCGGGCCTTAATCTTAGCCGGTATGGACCCTAAAGAAGCCGTAAAAGTGGCGTATCACCGTTATCCGGTTATGCGGCACCTTTACAAGGATTTGCTCGACGACCTTGTAGGCGATTTTGCTGAAGGGTACGGGAAGAAACAAGCGGCGGCCAAGTTTGAGCGAGAAGCTATATCGGAAGCCATGGGCAAGGCATGGACCGATGACGGCGTAAATCTTTCTGAACGCATGTATAAGAACAGCAAGAAGGTCCAGGCCGAATCGGCCGAGGTCATCGGCAAGGCTATTAAGGAAGGCGAGTCGGCAGCCAAGACGGCCAAGAAGCTATTTGACGGATACGGCAAAGGCGGCATTATTCCTGAGCAAGATATACCCGAATTCATTCAAGAGGTGAAGGACTTCCCTGTTCCCGATTGGCTTGACGAAGAAGCGGTCGCTGAATGGAAGGCAGCCATACGTCACGCACGAAAGCTTATTGAGCAAGGAACAACGCCGGGGCTAAGAGCAGCGTATAGTGAAGTCATGGACGCCATCGAAAACGGGGCAAAGCAAAACGTAAGCAAGGCTATCGATACCGCAGTACAAGAAAAGACCAGGTATACCGCTGAACGGATTGCACGTACGGAACGAGCGAGAGCCTATGCTGATGGAGTCATGGCTAAATATATGGATGACCCGGACATTGTGGCGTTTCAATGGAAACTCTCCGATAGACATCCGAAGTGCGATATTTGCGACGTATACGCACACGCCGATTTGTACGGACTTGGCAAGGGTATATTCCCGAAGGATAAATTCCCGAAGCTCCCTGCACATCCTCACTGCTTATGTCGAATCAAGCCAATTGTTGACGGCATGATTGACATAAGCAAGCAAAAGGATAATGTTGATAAGGGTGGAAAGGCATACATCGATACGCTTCCGAAACGAGAGCAAGAGCGGCTACTTGGTGTCCATGGTAGAAATTTAGTAAATAAAGGTTTTTTGTCGTGGTCTGAAAAAGTAAGAGGAATAAGCCACGATGGATTCAACGCACGAGTTCCTGTTCCTGAAAGTTTGAAAGCATATGTTAAGAATGGCAAAGTAAACGTAGGGAAATTAGGGAAACGCCTTGAGGGAGAAGCGGTTGATGATGTTATAAAACGGGTTAAGGATTATATTAATTCACCATTCTTTATGAGCGAATACGTTCCACGGCAAGGAATGCACACAAAAGGGCATGAACTATACAAGCCCGAAGATAATAAAAGCTATTATGAGTATGAAATCCCTAATGCAGATGTAATCAAAGCCATAAAGGATGCCATTGATGCTAGTGGAATACAAATGACAAAAAACGGAAATTGGAGTCATAAAGTGCTTATTGATATATCACCGCATATTGGCTATACTGTGAATAAAGAAACGGGAGAGATGACTAGGACTAGTCTTGCAACCGTACATATTTCAAATAAAGGAATTCACATAGTACCTAGAAAGGAGCGGTAAAATGACTGAAGATGCAGTATTTGGGTTTGTTAAGAATGCCAAGTCTTGCACTTTTGAGGTTACTGATGTTGACGGTAGTCTTTTTACAGGTAGACTCGTATCCTGTACGTCTGGTGCGGATAATGAGCCGGATCCGGCATCCATATCGTTACAACAGAAGGGGTACTCGGTTGAACTGTTTGTAAACGAAATTCAATCAATCAAAGAAATTTAGACCCAACGGGTAATGCCGAGGGTCTTTTTTCATGCCTTGCGCAGTGGTGCGTAGGGCATTTTTTATTGGTGAAAAGCGGAGGAGACCGCATCACATATATTTAATGTGTTCGAAAAGGAGAATGAGAACCATGACAATGGCAGAATTGTATGCAGCACTGGAAAAGCTCGACGGCGGTGCGGCGATGGTGGAGACCATTAAAGCGGAAGTCGGGAAATTGAACGGCGAGTCGAAAGAGCAACGAGAAGCCAAAGAAAAGGCTGAAGCTTTGGTTAAGACGTTAACCGAAGCAAAGGAAACGTTGGCCAATCAAATTGCGGAACTTCAAAAGCCGGGAGCAGGAGAGCAAACGACAGAATATAAGACTCTGCTGAAGAAATTCGATGACCTTTCCAAATCGTTCGAGACCGAAAAGGCTGCAAGGCAAGAAGCCGAGCAAAAACGAATCCAAACAGACATCATGGCACAGACGGTCGATGCGTTAACGAAACATAACGCAATGGATCCGAAAGAGTTCGCCAAGCTTATTGTTGGCGGCATTGAAGTCGGCGATGATGGCAAGTACGGATTCAAAAAAGAAGACGGCACTGTCGGGACGATTGAAGACGCAGCCACTACATGGCTTAAGGGTAAGCCTTGGGCGGTAAAGGATAACCAAAACGGCGGCAGCGGACAAGGAAGCTCCGGGCAGAATGCCGGCAATGATGTAAAAGCACAGTTTGAAGCGGCACTGGGGATATCTCAGGCAACGAAAGGAGACTAAATAATGGCGATTAATACGTTAGAATGTGCAAAAATTTTCCAAGACGGGCTTGACGCACAAATGCTCGCAACAGCAACATCGGCATGGATGGAAGCCAACGCAACACAGGTAATTTATAACGGTGGCGATGAAGTAAAAATGCCCGAAATCTCGACGGCAGGACTTGCGACATACGACCGTGATAGCGGCTTCGTACAGGGTGCAGTTACGCTGAAATTCGGTACCTATAAGCTTACACAGGACCGTGGTAGAAGCTTTTCGCTCGACGCAATGAGTGTTGATGAAACGAACTTTGTGGCTTCTTCGGGTAATGTTATGGGTGAGTTCCAACGTTTACAGGTCGTTCCTGAAGTAGACGCATATCGTTATAGCCGTATTGCGGCGTTGGCTAAAGCAGCAAGCCAAGAAAAGGCAACGTTTACGCCGACGGCTGATAATATCCTGGCACAGCTCGACGATGACATTACGGCAGTGCAGGATATTGTAGGCGATGACGAACCGCTTGTTATCGTGATGAATCGCAAGGTACGCACGATTCTTAACAATGCAAAGGGTATTCAGAAGTTCATCGATACGGGCGACTTTACAGCTGGTACGGTAACGACAAAAGTACGGACGTACAATGAAATTCCTATCATTGGCGTACCGTCTGCTCGAATGAAGACGCAGTACGTATTTAACAACGGTACTACAAGCGGACAGGAAGCGGGCGGCTTTAAGGCTGATACTCAAGCGAAGGATATTAACTGGATTGTCATTGCCCAGCGCGCACCGATTGCCGTATCTAAGACAGACAAGGTCCGCATCTTCACTCCGGACGAAAACCAAAAGGCGGACGCTTGGAAGCTTGATTACAGAAAATTCCATGACCTGTGGATTCCGAGCAACAAGCTTAAGGGTGTATTCGTTAATACTGGAGCATAAGGAGGTACCGTATGAATACTCGAGTAACTCGGCTTAACGAAGTTCAGTACGCCGATTCTGAATACCGTCTTCAGCAGTTAATTGCCGAAGGGTTTGTGGCGGACGAACAGCCGACCGAAGAAACGGAGTCGGTCGAAGAAAAGCCGAAAAAGACAAAGGCGAAGAAGGCTGAAGCCGTAGAACAACCGGCTGAAGAAACAGAACAGGTAGGCGAGTAGTATGGGCGTCAGTCGGGATGTGTTCGATAAGAGAATACGACAGGCCGTAAAGGCATCGGCCATTGAAGTCCAGGACGAAGCACAAACGCATCACAATTACACGTCACGAACGGGCGATTTGACTCGCTCTATTGACATGCGAATGTTAACCGACAAGAGTGCCGTTGTATATCTTGATGAGGGATTGGCCGATTATGGGCCGTTCGTTCACGAAGGCACACGGCCGCACATGATACGGCCTAAGAATCGTAAGGCTTTGCGATGGGTCCCGACTGGCGGTAACTCGTTTTTGTTCGCAAAAAACGTTCTTCATCCCGGTAATCGCATGGATCCGTTCTTGTATAGAGCGCTAGATACGAAAAGGCCGGACATCATTAAGATATTCGGCCAGTATACCAAGCTTGCCACTAAAGACATATGTGATGCCATTGAACAAAAGTATAGTAATGGCCAAGCATGTGAGATTGAATTCAAATTTTAAAGGGAGTGAATGCACATGTTATATGACTTGGCCGAAATGGCATTTACGGACGAGTTACTTGGAAAAAACGTCACCAAGAACGACCTTGCCATTGCCGAAAAGTGGCTGTATTTGTTCGCACAGCGTCTTGGAGTTGAGCAAGCAAAGGTTATCCGTAGTTTTGTGGCAGATGAGCTTGTAACACTGTATACGTATCGTGAGACATGTGTGCGAAAGGCGTACAGCTTGCCCGGGGCTTATGGCCGTGGCGGCGAAACGGACGACTTTTACGGAAAGAAACTTGCATATATCCAGGGACGAATAAAAGAGCTTGAAGGCTCGATCACACCTGAAGACCTTACGGGTGACCCGACGCAGTATTCCGGTTATCGGTCGTGCGAAATCTTCAGGGGGTAGCCGATATGATAATGTGGTTTGAGCTTTTAAAGCGGATTCAGGATGTTCTTATTGTGTGTAAAGTATCCGCACCTGTACAGCTTGGTGCGGTTATACCGCAACATGCCAACGTCGACGAAATCGGAAAAATCATGCTTGTTCGAGGATCCGAAACGGTAAATGATGAAAGTATCGAAAACGAGCTTCTCGTTACGATTTATCTTGAAGCCTGGGTACGAAATGACGACCCGGATTTATCCGTTGGATACGCTCGAATTAGTGAGCTTGAGTGGCAAATCGACGCAGCCTTAAAGCAAATGCGGCAAGCCGTCGGTTCACTAAATGAGGATATATGCGTACTTAATGGCAGTAACTATCAGATTTTAGATTTAAAAGTTAAACAAAAAACGGGCGACCTCGACGCATTGCGACCGTTACTCGGTTCGCAGTATACGATTGAGTGTCGCCTTTTTGATTTAACTCGTGAAGGAGGAATATACTAATGCCGACATCAACACCGAAAAAAGCACTGGCACCGTCTGCAGCTAATTCTTTAGCGACGGTGGGTAAAAATTATTTTATTTATTTAAATACAGGTACTGATGAAACAACGGGTGCGGTATGGACTAAAATCGGCGGTCAGAAAGGTGGCTCTATTAGCCGTAAAGCCGATTCTATCGATGCATCGCACAAAGACTCTGGCGGTTGGAAGTCTACATTGCCCGGTCTTAAGGAATGGAGCATTGAATTAGATACTTTGCTCATGGCTAACGATGATGGATTGGAAGCGTTGAATGATGCCTTCCTTAAAGACCAACCTGTACACCTTAAATTCGAGTACCCTGACAAGTCTTATGTAACCGGTTGGGCATCTATTACGGAACTTTCCATTGAAGCTCCGCATGATGATGTGGCGTCTTATAAGGGCACCTTGGCAGGTATCGGGCCTTTATCTGAATTAAAGAAATCCTAGAGAGGGGAATATATAAACCATGAAACAAATTAAATGCGACTTCTTCGGCAAGGGTGAACGCTTATACTTTAATATCCAACGCCTGGCTGAATTTGAATCGGCAGTCGGTAAGCCGATTTACAACGCTATTCAGCAATTGTCCTTATCGGATATCATAACCGCATATGAGATTGGCCTTCGTCAGTATGGCCGTCGCAGTGTTCAGTTTTATTCTGATCGCTTGCAGGAGCTGTTCGATAATGGAGAAGTTGAGTTACAGGATATTATTATGCCGATTATGAAGGCCATTACAGGCAGTGGCATTCTCGGTAAGAAGGCGTACTTCATGGCATTTCCTGAAGAAAAGACACCCGAAGATGATGCCGAAATCGAAGCCGAAGAAGACGAAGCAGTAAAAAACTAAACGGGGGGCATAATGCCCCCTCTTCTTTTGCATTATGGGTACGAAAAGCCGAAAAAGTGGCTTATAGTATCTTGGCTTTAAAGCCGTCAGAATTCTATGAGCTTACGCCTATGGAGTTTGAGAAGATGGTTCAAGGGTATGACCTTCGGACTCGAATTGAAGACGCCAGAACGGCGTATATGACGTCACTTATTGTTAATGTTCAGCTTGATAAGAAGAACCAAATTAAAGTGAAGGATATCATGAAAGATTTACATCCTCCGACACGACTGGATCGTAAAAAAGAGGAAATGGAATTTATGAGAGAATGGCTTGAAGAAGGGGGTGAGTTGTAATGGCAAACGCAAATATTCACGTCAAGATAAAAGGCGATAGCTCAAGTGCCGAGGCGGCGATTGACCGAGTCGGTAGTAAGCTCGAAAATGCCCTGGGCGAAAAAATGGGCGGCATTGCCAAGAAGGCACTAGAGAAGATGCCCATGGCAGCGGCGGCAGCAGGTGTAGCTTTGGTTGCCCAAGAGGTTGCTCAGCTTGCCGGGAAAGTATCCGATACGGCTGACCAAATGGCACAGCTTAAGTCCCGTATCAATCTTATTAACGACGGCACTCAGACGACGACCGAAATCATGGACAAGGTCTATGCGGCAGCACAGCGGTCTCGAGGCGGGTACGTTGAAATGGCCGACAGCGTAGCTAAACTGAACATGCTTGCTAAGGACGCCTTCAGCTCGAATGATGAAGCGATAGCCTTCGTTGAACAGCTAAATAAACAATTTAAAATCTCCGGAGCAAGCGTCCAGGAATCGACGGCAGCCATGTACCAGTTAACTCAGGCTATGGCAGCAGGCAAATTGCAGGGTGATGAATTCCATTCAATCATGGAAAATGCTCCCATGCTTGCACAGGCGATTGCTCAGCAAATGGGCATGACTGTCGGACAATTAAAGGAGATGTCATCACAAGGTCTTATTACGGCCGATGTCATTAAAGAAGCCTTGTTCAACAGTGCCGAAGAAACGAACGCCAAGTTCGCAGAAATACCGATGACGTTCGCCGAAATCGGACAACAGCTCTCTAATCAAGCTTTACAGGCGTTTCAGCCGGTTCTCGAACAGCTTAGCTCTATTACCGCTTCGAGTGATTTCCAGGCTATTGTCGAGGGTATCGGAATATCCTTTAAGGTGATGTCGGCGGCTGCACAAGTTGCCATTGCGGCCATAAAGGCGGCTTTCTCGGCGTTAAGCGTAATTGTGAGGACCGTGGCTTCGGTTATTAAATCAGCCTTTTCGGTCATCATTGGAATGGGTAATCAGATTAAGCCTATAATTGCCGGGGTTGCGGTAGCGTTCACGACTTGGAAAACGGCCATATTAGCCGTATCGGTAGCAACCAAGGCAGCGGCCACAGCGCAGGCCTTATATAAGGGGCAAATGGTAGCGTCCAGGATTGCGACCATAGGCGTTACGCTTGCGTCCATTCAGCTTAAGGCGGCCATGATAGCCAGTGCTATTGCAACAGCCGGAGTAAGAGGCGTTATGATGGCCTTATCCGGTACTCTTAACCTGGCGAAAGTCGGAACAATGGCCTTGGGTGCAGCCACTAAGGTTATGAACGCAATCATGAGGGCCAATCCCGTCGGTATTGTTATTACGATATTGTCCGTTTTGGCCGGAGTTCTCGGCACATGTGCCGCAGCGACTCAGGGATTCGGAGAAACCGCATCGGCAGTGTGGGAAACTCTTGTTCACACTGTAGCCTGGGCGATTAATCAGATTATCGCTCTCATTAATAAGCTGATTAACGCTGTAAACGGCGTTGGGGCTAAGCTTGCATCGGTATTCGATTTTGATTTCTCAGCTATTAATAATATTGAAGGCATTAGTCCTGAAGAAGCACAGGCTGCTGGCGATACTATTAAATCTGCAGCCGGAGATCTGTTTAACGCACTGTCTGGCGGTGGTGGCGGTGAAATTGACGGTGGCGGCTATGACGGCGGCGGTTACGATGCCGGAGGAGCCGGTGGCGGCGGTGGGTCAGGTGGCTCAGGCGGCGGTGGCGGTGGTGGTGCAGGTAGCGCCGGTAACCAATTAGCCGAAGAAGCCAAACGGATCCATGAGCAAATTCAACAGAACTATCTCGAGATGTTCGGCAAGCAGAGCGAGTTAGTTGAGCTTCAGTATAAAAAGGAACTGGAAGAACTAAATAAGTCCAAGGACGCTAACGAACACTACCAGGAAGACCTGACGAGTCTTCAGGCTATTTACGCTGAAAAGCGTATCCAGGCCGAACACGAAGAGCAAGAAGCAATTCGTGAAGTGTGGAATAAAGTCCGGGATATGGCCAAGGATTTTAACTTCTCGATTAGTACGAAGGACTCGACAGGTAGTGCTTCACCGCTTACACAGCTCGAAAAAGACCACGAAGAAGCGGTAAACAGTATTACGGATAAGTGGCAAGGCTTCTCTGATGAATATATCAAGATGACCAAGCAACAACAGGCTGAATATAAAGCGGCTCTTGACGCTAACGGCATTGCGTATGAAATCGTCGGGAAGAATGAAATTACATTCGAGGCCGAGAAGAATAAAGAACTCCTTGCACAGGAACAGGAATATCTGTTAAAACGTAACGACCTGTACCGACAGATGTCCGAAGAGAAGTGGGCTATTGATGAAGCCTTACGGACACAAAACTTTGCGTCTCTACAGCAAGCCTTGACTGACGAATACGTCATGACTCAAGACAATTACAACCTCCGTAAAGAAATGTTGGACGAATATCAGCAGGCTGTGATGGATTCATACTTCAACACACAAGAAATGTGGATGGGGGCCATGATGTCCGGGATTGACGCACTTCAAGAGGGGTTATCCGGACTTCTTCAAGGAACGACAAGCCTGGGTAAGGCGTTTGAGAATATCGGCAAGGCCCTTATCAAATCTCTGGCCGATTATGTTGCCAATTGGGCGGCGGCAAGGCTTAAACAAGCCATTCTCGGGAAGACACTTCAACAGCAAGAAACGGCTGCAAGCGTCGCAGCAGCCAACGCTCAAATACCGCCTTGGACAACACTTGCGCAGCAGGTGGCAATGGCAACTGGTGGCGTGTCGGCAACAACGGGTATGGCGGCATGGACGGCACAGTCCGCAATCGGTGCGGCCGCAGGACTTGCCATGCAGGCTAAAAACACGCTTATGGGAAGCGCTCCGAATTTACACATGGCAAGTGGTGGCGTGGCAGTAGGACGTACATACGCAGAAATTGGCGAGGGTAAATACCCCGAAGCGGTCATCCCGTTATCGACGCAGACATATGATGAAATGGGCGCAGGCATCGCACGGGCAAACGGTGGTGCGGCCGGTGGCATAACGTTGAATGTATCGGCTCTTGATGCCGAGTCCTTCGGCAATTGGCTTGAATCGAAAGGCGGCAGAGTATTGCGTCAGTTTACCGTTAACCAAGACCGTGAATTTATTGGTACGTCGGGAGTGTGGTAACCATGGAAAAATTGAAGAAATTCCCTCGTATTAAGTCGCTTGCGTGGAAGTCGTCTAAAATGCAGCACTGGGATACAAAATCCAAACGTAGCGGATCCGGAAGGGTACGAACCATGACGACGTGGCGGTATCCGCAGTACACGATTACGACGGAATTCGCATACCTCAAACCTGAAGAGTACAAAAAAATGATGGGCTTTGTGTCGCAAATCCAAGGCGGCACAGAGCCTTTCTTGTGGCTCGACCCTGAAGATAACGAAGAAAAAGGTATTATCCTAGGAAAGGGTAGTCAAGGCGAATGGCAAGCAGTGAGGCGTTTTGGCGATTATACAGAACCTGTTGCATACGTTGATAATGTAAAGCTCTATGCTGACGGTGTTCCTGTTGAGAACGTGACTGTAGACGGTGGCACGATTCGGACTAGTGATGCCGTATCGCCTGACGCTGTCATCACGGCCGATTACACGTACTATTGGAAGGTGCTGCTTAGTGGTGACTTTACGGCAGAGCTTGAATATAAAGACGTTTACAAATCAAAATCCTTTAAGTTGGTGACCGTGCAATGAAACAGGCAGGAGAAGCATTAACTCAACACTTAAATACGGCAAAGTCGTTCCGCAGTTGCGACTTGTATGCCCTTCGACTTCAAAGCGGCATGGCGTATTACTGGACGGATACGGACTCAAACGTAAGTCACGGTGGACATGTCTACCGTGCAGACGGGCCTGTCATTACTCGTAACAAGACCTCGACACATTCCGATGTGGCGGTTGATAAGCTTTCCGTTTCGGTATCGTGTGATAAGTACGACCAAATAGGCGGCGTGCCGATATTGGCAGTCGCTCATAACGGCGGATTGGATGGAGCTACCATGGAGCTAAAACGTGCGTTCTTTAAGCAAGATGGAACGCTGATTGACGCTGTGGATATCTTCACCGGAACAGTCGAGGTAAAACAAGGCGGAGGTTTCACGATAACGCTTGATGTAAAGTCTGTCGTACAGAAGTTAAATACAGAGTTTCCTAGTAAGCGGTACTATCCGCAATGCCCTTATTGCGTGTATTCCAAGGAGTGCGGTGTCGACATTAAAAAGTACCGTAAGCGAATGAAAGTAACGGCACTTACAGGCGTGAACACTGTCGGAATAGACGTGCCGTTTGAAGACGGTTATTACAATGCAGGCGGTATCGAATGGGTATCAGGTCCCCTTGCAGGACAATCGACTCAGATAATGAGCAGCTCGAACGGTACCGTTATGTACATGAGTCCGAGTGATACGCAAGCGGCCGTTGGAAGCGAAGCTTATATTTATCCCGGTTGCGATAAAACGCCTGAAACGTGCAAGAAGAAGTTCGATAATTTCGCGCGAAATAGAGCCACTCCGTATGTTCCGTTGAAGGAGACGATACGATGAGAAAGACTACAGGGCAAAAAATCGCAAACGCAGCTCTTGAGTGGCTCGGTACTCCGTACGTTAATAACGCCATGGCCAAAGGTCACGGAGTCGATTGTGCATACCTTCTTGTTGCGTCACTTGTCGGATCGGGTTTGATAGCAAAAGGCAAGTTACAGATAGAAAACTACTCGAACGAATGGCATTTACATCGTTCTGAAGAAAAATATTTAAAGTACATACAGCAAGTCGCCGACGAAGTTCAGGGAGAACCTCAAATCGGCGACTTTTTGCTATATCAATACGGGCGGTGTGTAAGTCATGGGGCGGTATATATCGGCAATGACAAAGTTATTCACGCCTTCGTTGACATTGGCGTTATTATCTCGAATGTCGACGATATTCTGTTTTACGATAATCGAGGGAAATCAAGGCTCCGTGCCGTGTATCGCTTCAATCCGAAGAAAGGGGGCGCAGCTTAATGGGTTTTCTGTTTAAGAAAAACAATACAACGAATCGAGCCGATATTATCGGCGATTTCCAAATAAATAGTGCGTCATACGGCGAAACGGTACCTGAAGTCCTTGGGACAACCAGGGTATCGGGCAATATCATCTATTGGGATGATTTTACGGCACACGAACATAAGCACACAAGCCGCACCGGTAAAGGCGGCGGCTCAAAGCATACGGAAATAGACTATACGTATACCGTAGCCGCAGCCATTGCTTTATGTGAAGGGCCTATACAAGGTATCGGTAAGGTGTGGAAGGATAAGGAAGTCTACGAGTACCCTCAAGCCGACATCCAATTATCCCTTTATAAAGGCGAATACGGGCAAGAGCCGTGGCCGTACGTTACTAGCAAGCACCCTGAAAAGGCACTGCCGTACAGCGGATTAGCGTATATGGCAGGCGTTGTCGACCTCGGCAATCGTGGCAGCCTTCCGACGTATAATTTTGAAGTTAAAGGAAAACTTCTCGAGACAGGCGACGGGATCGACGTGAATCCGGCTGATTATATTCTGTATGTGCTGAAAGCGGCAGGGATTGAAGATGTCAAAATCGAGGGGATTGAGAACTTCCGTAAGTACTGTGCAGCAGCCGATATTCTTATCTCGACACCGACTGACGAATCGGCGAAAAAGGCACAGCAAATCATTAACGATATCGCTGAAATCACCAATTGTTACCTTTTCTGGTCCGATGACCGGCTGAAGATTGTACCCTTGGCCGACAAAGCGGTCGGAGATTGGAATCCTAAAAAAGAAATCCAATACAACCTTACGGCCGACGACCTTATTCCTGGCAGTGACGGGCAACTCGTTATCTATAAGCGTAAAGACAGCTCGGAGACGTATAACCAAGCTACTGTTGAATTTATCAATCGTGCCAACGGGTACGAAAAAGAAACGGTGTCCTTCGAAGTGGTAGCTGACGTTCAGAAGAACGGTATGAAGCCTGCAAGCAAAAAGACTGCACACTACTTATATACGAAAAAGAGAGCGCAGTATTACGCTGAACAATTAGCTATGAAGCGGCTGTATAGCAAGAATCAGTACACGTTTCATCTTGACTGGGCCTTTTGTAGATTAGAGCCTGGAGACCTTGTAACTCTTACCGATGAATTATGTCAACTCGACAGGCAAGTCGTTGTTATTACGGCTGTTAACGAAGCGGCTGACGGTGAGCTTGAAATCACAGCAGAAGGCAAGCCGCCTGGTACATACGCACCGGCACGGTACGACGTACATGAGAACGAACGGCCGTTTACGGACTATAATGTTCCGGCTCCGGCTATTAACCATTATTCCATTGTACAGACACCTGGAGATGTATCAGGAAACGAGCTGCTATTAGGTGTAACGGCTCCGTCGGGATGGGGTGGCTGTACGGTGTGGGTATCAGACACAGGCGACTCATATAAAGAAGCCGGTAAGATTACGGCACAGGCACGTATTGGACGATTGGCTGCAGCCATGACAGCCGAATCAACAAGCTGCATAGTCGAACTATTCTCAGGTGAGCTTCGAGGCGGATCGGCTATCGACGCTCAGCGAGGGAACACGCTCATTTGGATTGACGGCGAGTGCCTGAGTTACGAAGGTGCGACTCTTCAGCCTGACGGGCGGTATTTACTAACAGGCTTAGTGCGTGGCCAATACGCCACGACAGCTAATAACCACGCCGAAGGTTCGCAGTGCGTGCGAATCGATGAAGCACTATTTCACGCTCCGTACCGCACGGAAGATATCGGCAAGAAGATATGGATTAAGTGTGCTTCGGTGAATATGTTCGGGTCCAATGAGCAGGACCTTTCCGAAGTGCAGGCCATTGAGTATACGATACAGCCGTATTACATTCCTGAAGTTCGAGACCTTGCCGTATATACGAAATATTACGACTTAGGCGACGGCGTTTCGTCTTTTGATGTTATCGCAACCTTTGCACCGCCTCAAATTACAAGCTTCGATACAGCCGAAGGGTGGTATAAAGAAGGCTCAGGTGACTGGAAATATGGCGGTAACGGTGACGGCCAAATCGTCATCAGTGGGTGTGAGCTTGGTCATACGTATGACATTCGAATCAGGGTTAAAGACCGACACGGTAACTATTCACAAGGCCTTATTAAGAGGTTTACTGTCGAAATGAAATCAGAAGTCCCGAATACACCACAAGGCTTTGCCGTTACCTTCGGAAATGCGGCCACATTTAATTGGCTCGAGGTGCGAAACGCCGATATTGACTTCTATGAGATTCGACATGACTTGAATCCGGGTCAAGAGGTCGGCCGTATCGGTAAAAGCACGAATACGACATACGTCGGAACACTGACGGAACGAAGCGGGCGAGTGTACTTGTACGCTCACAATCCGATGAAGGGATACAGCGCTCCGGCTATGCTTGAGTATAGTGTTAAAGCACCGAAAGTACCGACGCATATAACGGCTAAAGGCGGCATGTCGGGAATCGGCGTTACGTTTGACCCTGTTCCGCTTGGTTGCCGAGGGGCCAACGTATATGTCGACGATGCGGTTTACTTCACTCCGACTAATTCGTTCTCTCTGATTCTTACGCCTGGCATCTACCGAGTACGAGTTGCTTATACGGATATCTTCGGAGAAGGCGAAAAGAGCGGTGAACAGCTTGCCACAGTGAAGCTCGAGATAGATAAGTCAATCATCAGTCGTGAAGCACTAGGCCTGGATGAAATAGACCGGGCGATTGCCAAGATTGAGGGTGATGTTGGGGTTGTGAAGTCAGAAGTAACCGGAACGTCGACTCGTATTACTCAGCTCTCAAACAGCGTTGATTTACGGCTTAACAGCCTAGACGGCAAGGAGCTGATATCTCGTATTAATCTGTCACCAACAGGAACACGAATCGACGGCAAGCTGCTACATGTCACTGGCCAAGCACTCTTCGATGACAACATTGTCACTCCGAAGATGATTCAAGCCGGTGCGGTGACCGCCGACAAAATGCATGTGGAAAGCTTATCGGCTATTTCGGCGACTATCGGCACACTTCGTACTGCAACGAGTGGCGCTCGGACGGAGATACGAGACAATCTCATCGAAGTTTACGATTCTAATGATAGGCTACGAGTCAGAATGGGGGTATGGTAACCGTGGTAATCGGAATTGCTTTAGTGGTTGTAGTGGCAGCCGTTATATTGCTAAAAAATAAAAGCAAGAAACCGCCTGATACTGCACAGAAGGAAGAAAGCGTACAGACCGCAACTAAACATGGAAACAATAAAGGTGAAGCGGTAACAATCATAAACAACGGCAAAGAAACGAAAGGAACGGTGATATATATGGCAGAAGGTATGCAGGTCTTTGATGAGGACGGAAATATCGTCATTAATACGACTGACACGATATGTAATTCATTAGGATATATCAACATCGACGGAAAAACGCCGGGCGAAATTACAAACCCGCTTATTAAAAAGAACCGAACATGGGCGGCCGTGGTATTTCCTAGAAGCTCAGGAGATGAGTATATGATGTGGGAGCACTATATTAATCCTGTCATTACTATTGATGACGGCAAAATTTCGTATTCATATAAAATGGCGTGGGCCGGTTCGCCTGGGATATTATACTGGGGGTTATATTAATGGCAGAGACAGGATTGAGAGTATATACAGATGACGGCGAGATTGTAATTAATGAATCATATGTGAATTTTTGGTATGACAAGGAAAAAAGCAAAGATGAAAGCTTTGCATACGGAATAAATTGCCTGACTGCATATGGCTGCAGCCCTTCCAATGAAGGGCGCCGATACGTATTTTCAGCAGACTCTCAACAGCCTTCTGAACACGGCATGGGGCTACAAGTTATTAACGAAGTTGGCCGAGTTGTATATGACAGTAACTGGCTTCCTCTTAAAGTGCTTCACTATTCAGATAAGCCTGGATATACTATTCCGACGGATAAAGAATGTGCCATTGTACAGTGTAACGATGAATTCGTTTATTATTATGCAGTTTATGAGGATGCCGCTTGGGACGCATGGGGCGTATTAAGTGGAGTTCACTTAAGAGTAAAAGATGGGGTAGTTGTTTTTGAATCGTACAAGAACAACATCGGGGCATCGGAAGAGCGATGGTTTACGATGAGGTGCCTTGTGGACAAACGGTCTATATGGTTGTCGATGTATCTCATATAAAGTAGGTGAGCGAATGACGATATTCAACGATGAACTGCACTGCGGATCTGACTTCGTTCGGCGGTACGTTGCTGACGGCCACGACTTCACAGGAGCGACGGCGGTAATGAAGGTCCGCACAGAAAACGACATCGAGCTTGTAGCAGCCGACTGCACCGTTGACGGGGAATCCGTTACAGTGAAGATACCTGGCGAGCGTAGTCGAGAGATACCGAGACGGTACCGTGTCGGTAAGTACGACGTATTCGTAACAAAGGAAAACGACTACAGCTACAAGCTCATTATGGGCGATATGAGAATCGTATATGATGAATCAATGCATTAGAGGGGGAACAAAAAATGGAAGAAAAACAAAAAGTAGAACTCACATTACCGAATCCGCTTAACATTGCCGTACAAGTCCCGGGCTTACCGGGCAAGGACGGCAAGAGTGCTTACGAAGTAGCTGTCGAACAGGGCTTTGTTGGCACGGTTGACGAATGGCTCGAAAGCCTTCACGGGCAGAACGGCAGCAGCTCCGAGCCGGTCAGCATGAACTTTCTGACAGTATACAGAATGATGAAGGATAGAGCGATGAAGGTCGACAGCGACAGCCTGGAGGACGTTCTCAAAGCGTTGTTACGGGAAGTCATTCCCGACGGTCGCTATACCTCGGATCTTGCCGAATTCAAGCTTGTTGACGGTACGTCGGTTGCAGTCGGAGACACGGTCGTACATGTGGAAGGTCAGCCCGGATTTTATGTTGTGGACACGACGGGCAATCGTCAGATGATACCCGACAGCGGACGGCTTGACTTTGCCCTCATGCAACCTTTTGACGGCAACGAAAAGATTCTTACAATGGAGTACCCGAACAGCAGCGAAGGTACGGCCGCTTCGCTTACAATCCCGGCAGTGCAGACGGGCGGGGGCAATGAAGAGCTGTTCAACGAGAACGGCGTGAAGATTTATCGGCGTGCAGACGGTCAAGCTGTTATCGAATTTCCGGCATACGCTATGCTCGACCCGATATATAATAATCCGAATCTTGACTCGCTTCACTTCGACAGCCTGGAGCTTAACGAACTTTCGGGCGGCGGCGATGACATTACGATTACAGGCATGATGTTGCTTGCAAGATTGACGAGTAAAGCGTATTTCCCGAGAGATAAAGAAATGCCCAGGCATATTCAGTTGCCTAGTCAGTCCGAGCGGCTTAACCTCGAATTCAGGCGAAAAGGCCGAGCAGAAGGGTACGCCGATGACGTGTTCAGTTGGGCGAACATCGACTGCGACGGCTCTACGTGGGACCACGGCGTAGGGGTTAGCTATGCTAAGCAAGACAGACTGTAAGGGGGCGGCCTATGTGGACATGGAGTTTTGAGTTGGCAGACGTATTGACAACCCTAACGATTATAAGTACGCTCGGCGGCATGGCTTATTACTTGGTGATTCGCCCGTTCTTACAGCGGCTCGAAGAAGATAGAATCAACGACCGCACATTTTTTTCTTCTAAATACGATACACTCATCGAAACCTTGCGTGAGTTAAAGGAAGAAATCAAGCTATCTCGTCAAGACCGCATACAACAGGCACAGCGTCACCTTCAGCTTGTTGGACGTGTTGACGTCCTCGAGGCTCGTGTAAATGATTTGAGGAATGAAATGCACGGAGATAAGCGATGAGAGAGAAGGTTATTAACTCACTCAAGCGAGCGTTCCAGTCGGCAAGGATTGCGAGAATCAGTCCGATAGGGATTATTGCGACTCGATTCCTCGTATCGATTATGATTACGCCGATTGTACTGATGTCGATTACGTATCTGTTGTCGTTCTTACAAGGATACGTAAGCGAAGAACACGGGCGACTAATTACGGTGGGCTCGGGCATCGTGGACCATGTGTTCACGCCGCCCGTGGTTGTCGCCTTTTCTGGGTTTCTGGCATTGTTCATTGACCGAAACGGCAACGGAATCCCGGACAGACTGGAAGAACAGCAACGGCCGCAAGTGCCGATGAACAACGAAAGAGGTGAAGGAAAGCGATGAAATACGGTATAGACGTATCCACTTGGCAAGAAGGCTTAGACTTCGAGCGTGCGAGGATACTCGGTTATGATTTCTGTATCTGCCGTATCGGTTATACCTGCTATGTCGGATATACAGCAAGTTGCTATAATCTCGATGACCTGTTCGTACATAATATTAACGAAGCCAAAGCGAACGGCATGGAGTTAGGCGTATATTATTACTCGATGGCAACTACTACCGAAGAAGCCGAAGCCGAAGCGGACTGGTTACTCAACCAACTGAATACATACCTCGACGGGGTAGACCTGTCGGCAGGTATATGGCTTGATGTCGAAACCGAAGCACAAAGGAATCTCGGAGCTGATGAACTGACAACCGTCGTTATGGCTTGGGTCAACCGAATGAACGCCGCAGGCAAGTACGTAGGCGTATACGGAAGCTATGATATGTTCATGAACGGAATGAATATCGACAGCTTGCCGAATTATGTTCCGCTTTGGGTTGCACAATATTCTAGCCGAAATGACTTACAACTTGATAAGCCGAATGCGAACATAAAAATATGGCAATATTCAGAATCCGGCAACGTCGACGGCGTGAATGTAGACGAAAACGTCATGTACGACTAGGCGAAGGCGGTGAATTGATGAACTTTCAACCCTTTCACGACGAAAAAACAGGCAAATGGCTAAAACTTGGCTTATTTTGCGTTCTGACTGGTTTTTGTTTGTTTGGCATATACTTTGCTGTACACCACGTGAAACAGCCGTCAGACGAGCCTACACGAATGCAATTTTCGGACACAACGGACAAAAATTCGGTAAAGAAAGATTTACACGTTACGGACCGTGAAGCAACTGAAATTGTAACGAAAATCGAACGCATTCACGACGGGAAGACTGCTCCGAACGTGTCATATTATGTGACCGCTCCGAATTTGAACGCAGCCGCCGATAGAACGGAGCAAGCAATACGGAAGAACGATAGTCAGATCCCGTCTGCGGCACGAGCGAAATCAGATAGAACGGTTGTAACTGTTGACGAAGAAAAACAAAAAGTTGACGTTTATAAAATCAACTTACGGAACAACCACAAGATTAAAGCAGGCGGCACGTACATCGACGGCAAGCCGTACTTATCGATTGGCTACCAAGCGGGGCGAGTTGAAGGAATTATACACACTGACGGCACGGGCGTTCAGGGTGGTACAGTAATGTACACAATAAAAGAATGGTGATGCAAAAAGGCCTCCGAATAATCGGGGGCCTTGTTTTTTTATGCTGAGGCTCAGGGCTTGAATCGGTCGGAAGTTATTCGGAAGTTAATTAATGAGGCTTGGTTAGGAACGCTTACATTCTACTAAGCGACTCGACGAACGATATACGAGAACCCTTCAGGGTAGAAGATGAAGTTCGATTGTAGGTCGCTACATTCCACCAGAGAATGCAAAAGCGAACTACTTATTCTTATTAATTGATAAGGATGGGTAGTTCGCTTTTGTCGTTATACCGGATTTTTATATATTCATCGTATACAACTACATAAATGCCGATAGACATCCGAAGTGCGATATTTGCGACGTATACGCACATGCCGACCTGTACGGACTCGGCAAGGGTATATTACCGAAGGATAAATTCCCGAAGCTCCCGGCACATCCTCACTGCTTATGTAGAATAAAGCCGATTGTCGACGGCATGATTGACATGAGTAGGCAAAAGGATAATGTCGATAAAGGTGGAAAAGCATACATCGATACGCTTCCGAAACGAGAGCAAGAGCGGCTACTTGGTATCCATGGCAGAAAAGATGTAATGAACGGCAAAAAAGAATGGTTTGCTAATGCTAGGAGCGTCTCTAAAGAGGGTTTTGAGGTTAGAAAGCCTGCAGGCAAAGACAATGTATTGCAAGAGCCAGCTTATAGGGTATACTTAAGTCAGAAATCATTGATAGAACGAATGAGGTTCATCACAAAATCCCTATGCGAGGAGAACCTAATACGGCAATTCGCCATTTATCAAAATGTGGCCCCGAACAAATGCAAGAAAATATCACTTTTTATGATGAAAATGGAAACATGTGCTTACAAATACACTTTGGGCATCATGGATATCCGAAAAAACATAACATGGAGACGGATGATAAGCCTGATTATTGGCATAAGCATGAATATAAAATCGTGAAGAATGAAAAAACGGGGAAAGACGAAGTGCGAAAAAGTAAGCCACAAGCACTTACAGATGTAGAAAGGAGCCTTAAGTCATGACAATTGAAGAGTTTAAAGATATGGTTGCTACGACCGATACAACATACGAATATAACGGAAAAACGTTTTTGGCTTGTGGAACAGATAAAGGTTATGAGTTTTTAAGTAATGAAGAGCGAGCTTACTATGATACGATTGATGATTTGGTAAACAATCAGATGTTTGACGGAAAGCCTCTTAAGGACTGCTTGCCTCAAGTTGACTGGTAACGGAGAAATATCTTTTAGCACTCACGAATGTGGGTGCTTTTTTCATGCCTTGCGCAGTGGTGCGTAGGGCATTTTTTATTGGTGAAAAGCGGAGGAGACCGCATCACATATATTTAATGTGTTCGAAAAGGAGAATGAGAACCATGACAATGGCAGAATTGTATGCAGCACCGGAAAAGCTCAACGGCAGTGCGGCAATGGTGGAGACCATTAAGGCAGAAGTCGGGAAATTGAACGGCGAGTCGAAAGAGCAACGAGAAGCCAAAGAAAAGGCTGCAAGACAAGAAACCGAACCGAGCAGAAATCGAAATGACTCAATCGGTGTGGGCGAAGATTAGAAATCGAATTTATCTGCGAGGTATTCATTCTACAATAGATAATATCATACAGACAATTCAAGACGGATTTACCGAATTGTCGAAGAAATAAGCAAAAGGCCTTCCGGAATATTCCGGAAGGCCTAATTTCTTGTAGAAATTACAACAAAGAGGTGAAAACATGATAACGGATATAGAAAAAGCCGTTAGCCTTATATCTCAGGTAATTAATCACTCTAGTAGGACTGATAAGCATCTGGGACAGGCTTAACGGCAAGAAGTAAGAAGGATGAGGGCAACGCCCTCATTCTCTTATCTATATCCTATCATGGAAAGACATGAAAAGAAAGCACATGTTAGTATTATTTATCGGGAGCCAAGTTGCAAACTACGGTATCACCGAAAAGATATTGTGTATTAATATTCAACATAGCGCCCCGATTGTAAGAGAACAGGACATATGTGACAAAGAAA
>NZ_GL538185.1 GCF_000165735.1 Megasphaera micronuciformis F0359 | reverse complement strand
CAAACCACCCGTTTAACGGGTGGTTATGATTTGCCGTGTTTTATAGGTCCGTTTACGTAAAAGTATGTATTTTCCGCGGATTTTGTGGTATCCTTATAAGGCATTAGACAGTTATTCGTAGCAGGAGGCTCGATGAAGATGGAAGAGGTAATTGCACTGGTTCTGGCTGCCGGTAAAGGGACTCGTATGAAGTCTAAATTGCCGAAGGTCTTGCATAAGGCCGGCGGCGTCCCCATGGTCGGACAAGTGTTGCGGGCGGTAAAAGATGCCGGAACAAAGCGGGAAATCGTGGTTGTCGGTTTCGGAGCGGAAGCGGTTACGGCCTATGTAGGCGAGACGGCGGAGACCGTTGTCCAGAAGGAGCAGCTCGGCACGGGCCATGCCGTGTTGCAAGCCGAATCTTTATTGCAAGGCGAAAAAGGGATCTTGCTTGTTACGTGCGGCGACACCCCGTTAGTACGGACAGAAACATTCCGGGCCCTCTTGGATTGTCATAAAAAGACGCAAGCATCGGCTACAGTTTTGACAGCCTGTATGCCTGACCCTACAGGATACGGCCGGGTTATTCGAAGTGCGGACGGAAAGGTTTCGAAGATTGTCGAACAAAAAGACGGTACTTCGCAGGAACTGGCTGTAAACGAAGTCAATGCGGGAATTTATTGCTTTGAATTACCCGAATTATGGGAGTTGTTACATCGCATCGGCAATAATAATGCCCAAGGCGAGTATTATTTAACCGACATTATCGGCATGCTTGTTGCTGACGGTAAGACGGTAAGCGCCGTAGCGGCTGAAGATTATAGAGAAACTTTGGGTGTCAACTCCAGATTACAGTTGGCCCAGGCGGAAAAAATTTTGCGAGAACGCAAACTGGAAGAGTTAATGACAGAAGGCGTTACGGTACAGGATCCGTCCAATACGTATGTGGAAACTACGGTAACGGTCGGGCGCGATACGGTTTTATATGCGGGCACGGTCTTGGAAGGTCGAACGGTAATCGGAGAGAATTGTGAAATTGGTCCCTTTGTGCGATTGACAAATGTTGCCATGGGAGACGGTAACAGCTTGCAATACACCTATGCTCATGACTGTACGATAGAAAATAATCTGACCGCCGGTCCTTTCGTTCACTTCAGACCGAAAACCCATATTGAAGACCATGTAAAAGTGGGGAACTTTATGGAAGTCAAGAATTCACATATCGGTGAAGGAACGAAATTACCGCATCTCAGCTATATCGGTGACAGCGATGTGGGGGCCGGTGTCAATATCGGCTGCGGCACGATTACGGTTAACTATGACGGCAAGGTTAAACATCGCACGACTATCGGTAACCACGCTTTTGTAGGCTGTAACAGCAACTTAGTTGCACCTGTAGAAATCGGCGAGTCGGCGTATGTCGGGGCGGGTTCTACGATTACTAAGAACGTGCCGCCGAAGTCCTTGGCTGTCGGCCGTGCTAAACAGCGCAATATTGAAAATTGGGTTAATGACGATACCTATAAGAAGTAAAAATCTGGATTTTCGCATAACTAACTATATGATAATCGCCAGGAGGATATGATGAGTTACGAGGACGGCAAGAAGCTTAAAATTTTTTCGGGTAATGCAAACCCGAAGTTGGCGAAAGAAATTGCCGATTATTTGGGCCTTGAATTGGGAAAGGCTTTTGTAGGTAAGTTTAATAACGGCGAAGTACAGGTTATGATTGATGAAAGCGTTCGCGGTAAGGATGTCTTTTTAATTCAGCCGACCAGCCAACCTGCCAATGATAACTTGATGGAGCTTTTAATTATGGCGGATGCTTTGAAAAGAGCTTCGGCTAATCATATTACGGCAGTGGTTCCTTATTACGGATACGCTCGTCAGGATCGGAAGACTCGCGGTAGAGAACCTATTACGTCGAAACTGGTCGCCGATCTGATGACTACGTCGGGTATTACGCGAGTTGTGACCGTTGACTTGCATGCCGGGCAAATTCAGGGCTTTTTTGATGTGCCTGTAGATCACTTGGGATCGGCCTCGATTATTGCTCGATATATTAACCAGAAAAAGGAAGAAACGGACTTAGGTGATATTGTCGTAGTTTCTCCCGACTTAGGCGGCGTTACGCGCGCTCGTGATTTGGCAGATCGCGTAAATGCTCCTATTGCAATTATTGAAAAAAGAAGACCCCGTCCGGGTGTTGCCGAAGTTATGAATATTATCGGCGACGTAGAAGGCAAGACCTGTATTATTGTTGATGATATTGTCGATACGGCCGGTTCTTTGTGCGGCGGGGCCAAAGCATTGAAAGAACGCGGTGCGGCTAAGGTTATGGCAGCCTGTGCACATGCCGTGCTGACCGATCCGGCTGTAGAACGAATTCAAAACTCCGATATTTCCGAACTCGTAATTACTAATACCATCCCCTTGCCGGCAGAAAAGGCTATCGACAAGATTAAGGTTCTTTCCGTAGCGCCTTTACTGGGTGAAGCGATTATGCGGATTTTCCATCAAGTATCGGTAAGTAAACTGTTTGAAAAATAAAGAGGAGTTTTAAGCCGTGCATATGATTGCGGGACTCGGTAATCCGGGTCGTGAGTATGAAGGCAGTAAACACAATGCGGGGTTTACGGTAATCGATGAGTTGGCACGTCGGTGGGGCGTTAATACTTGGCAGACCAGAATGGATGCGGAAGTGGCAATTGCCAATGTTGACGGTGAACAGGTCTTACTTGTTAAACCGCAAACGTATATGAATGACAGTGGTAAGTCTGTCGGTCCGCTTATGCGTTGGTATAAGATTGATGAAAAAGACGTGTATGTCGTGTATGATGATATGGATTTACCTATAGGTAAATTACGTATTCGTGAAAACGGCAGTGATGGCGGTCATAACGGTATTAAGAGCTTATTTGCCAACGGGTGTCGTGATTTTGTTCGCTTTCGTTTGGGCATCGGACGCCCTTTGGGACATATGGACGTTATACATCATGTGTTGACGCCTTTTCCGGAAGAATATCGTCAGACTTTTGCAGACGGTGCCGCTTATGCGGCCGAGGCTGTAGAAGGCTGCTTAAAGCTTGGCGTGTCTAAAGGCATGAATCGCTATAATCCGAGGCGCAATAGATAGAGACTTGAATATAAGAGCCGCACTTTATCGGTATGTCCGGCAAGGTGCGGCTTTGTATCTGTACAGGCAGTGTTTCGGCAGGGCTTAGCAGGGATTTTGCCCGCCGGTAGTTTTGAGTGAGTCAGAGGAGACATGCATGGAAAAATTATTAAGAAAAGGCCGCATGGCCTTATTTACCGCATTGCTGTGGGCTGTGACCGTAATCGTCGCCTCTGCAGCCGTACCGACGACGGGGGCAGAGGCGGCTTGCCTTATCGATGCCGATACAGGTCGGATTTTATATCAAGTGAATCCTAATAAATGGGTTCATCCGGCGAGTACGACAAAAATAGTAACGATGCTTACCGCTCTGGATAAAGGGGCTGACAAGTTGGATCAGCCGATTCATATTTCACAATATGCAGCCGATACGGAGCCGTCCGTTCTGGGGATTGCTCCCGGCGACAAGCTGACCCTAAGGGAAGCTATGCGCGGTATGATGGTCGTATCCGGTAACGATGTAGCCGTAGCCGTAGCAGAGACCTTGGGTGGAACCGTAGGGGCCTATGCGGACATGATGAATGCCGAAGCCGCTAAGTTGGGTGCAACGCATACACATTTTGTCAATCCTAACGGATTGACGGCACCGAAACATTATACGACAGCCGTGGATATGGCTAAAATAGCTGCTTACGGGTTAAAGCACTATCCTGAATTTAAGTATACCGTGTCATTACCGAATTATACGGTGAAGTATCTGGACGGACGGACCAAATACGTGGAAACAACGAATCGCTTTTTGACGAGCGGTTATAAAGGGGCTGACGGTGTTAAGACCGGGTATACGGATGCAGCCGGTGTTTGCCTCGTCGCCTCGGCCACGAGAAACGGACACACTCTGGTCGTGTCTCTCTTTAATGATGATAACCGCTGGACTGACGCTCCGGCTATTTTGGACTACGGCTTCAGACGCTTACAGTTGGGAAGATAGACATAAAAAAAGCAAGGCTGTTAAACAGCCTTGCTTTTTTGTATCTTTTAGTAATCCTGAACCAAAAGTTCGAAAAACGCTTGCGGATGCGAACAAACGGGACATACTTTCGGGGCTTCTTCTGCTTCCAGGATGAAACCGCAGTTACGACAAACCCATGTACGTTTTTCAGGGCGTTTGAAAGCAGCACCGCTTTCAACGTTAGCCAAGAGATCGCGATAACGTTCTTCATGGTGTTTTTCGATTTTACCTACATGATCGAAGAGAAATGCGATTTTGTCGAACCCTTCTTCACGAGCAACTTTAGCAAATTCAGGATACATTTCCGTATTTTCCCAATTTTCACCGTCAGCAGCATCTTTCAGAGCACCGTCTAAATCGGGCATACCGTCATGGAGAAGTTTGAACCAGATTTTAGCATGTTCTCTTTCGTTATGAGATGTTTCGTCAAAGTACGCGGAAATCTGTTCGTAGCCGGCTTTTTTTGCAACACTTGCATAGTAACCGTATTTTGTATGAGCTTGAGATTCGCCTGCAAAAGCTGCCTGCAGGTTCTTTTCGGTCTTGCTTCCTTTTAATTCCATAGTGAACCTCCTGTAATCGATAAATGTAATCAATAACTAATATTTGTTATTGATTACATTATATCCTTTTTTATGAAGGCGTCAAGGATATAAGAAAACCGGAAGCGATATTATTTGCGCATAATTTAAAACGTCGTAAATGCATAATTACTTTCGACGACCCTTTGAACGTTTTAAGGCGTTGCGACAGATAGAAGCCAGATACTTGGTAACGATGGTGAGTCCCAGTAAAAAGATAGCTATGAAGAGGGTCGAAATTGAACCGACTTGAGGTAAAGGAACGGGTGAAAGAGACATAAAGTTGGGAAAATATGATATAAGAGCGGTTACGACGGCAGCGGCAAGGAATAAGAGTAAAAAAATACTGCCCAAGAAGGCGCAGAGACGGCCCAAAAGGGTGTATAGAAAACGTTCGAACATATTTAGCGGCGGCGCTTCCCGGTGAGTACCATGCGCCTCGGGCTCTTCTTGCTCGTAATCATCCGTATCATAGAAAGGGGGATTATAGTTGTCGCTAAATTCGGGGTGTCGCTCACTCGGGCCGTCATAATTGAAAATTTGACGACGATTCCGACGTGTCTGTCGATGAGGTGCCGTGTCTATTTCTTCTCCCATGTAATATCGATAAATGTCTCGCGGTGAACCGAGCTCTCTACTGATCTCGTCGTCGCTCATGCCAAGACGCCGGCCGCGTATAAAGCGTTCTTCGCAATCGTCCAGGATTTCACGCAGGTCTTTTTTGTTACTGTGGCGAAAGTAGTAACGTAGGAGATCCATAAATTCATTTTTTTTCACTGTATTACCTTCCTGAAGAGTTGTGATTAGCTCTTTCTTGTAATTGAGCCCCTTTATGCCAACAGAAAATTCCGATAGCGGCAATGGAAATCAAGCCAAGCGGTGCGAATATGCGGTAATCCGCAGGTAGAAAGTTCAAGGCTGCTAACGGTTCGGCGCCGGCCAAAATATACCAGGCAATACGAATCATAAAGCCGGCGCAAAACAAGAGTGATACGGTTCCCAGCGTATAGAGTAGGGTATATGCGGATTTACCGGGGGTTGCTGAAGTGGACATGAAAAAAACCTCCGAGTGAGAATGTTGTTAAGCAGTTAAAGAATTTATTTTATATTAGCATACTTTATGACGCCTAACCAGTAAGGTTGCTTGCGAAAGAAGATGTCATACGGTAAGATAAGACGAAACGGTTTCGAAAGGAATGGATTAACGTGAGCACTTATATGCAGGCGATCTTACAAGAGTACGGAGAAACTCTTGCCACGAAAGGCCTTAGAATTATTTTAATATTAATATGTACTTATGCGGCCTATCGATTATGTGAATTTATTGTTGCCCGTGTCGGCGGGGTCCCTATGGGGCATTTAGGCGGTAAGCGTCGGCGGCGCGGGGAAACTCTGCTGTCTATTATTCAACATGTTCTTTTTGCTACTTTCTGCTTTTTCGGGCTTATGTCGCTCTTGAGGGAATTGGATATTGATACGACGTCGCTTCTGGCAGGTGTCAGTATTATCGGTTTGTCCGTAGGTGTCGGTGCGCAAAGCTTGGTTAAGGATTTTGTAGCCGGCTTTTTTATACTCGTTGAAAACCAATATGCAATCGGGGATATTATTCGAATCAAAGGCTTAACGGGAAAGGTTTTGGAACTGACCTTGCGAACTACGAAGTTGGAAGGGTCGGACCATGTGATACACATTGTTCCGAACGGCTTAATTGATACGGTGACAAACTACTCGAAAGAAACGTATTTCGGAGCCGTCCGCATTTGTGTCTCCCAAGACTACGACCCGGAAAAGGTTATGAAAATTTTAAATGATTCTTTGGCTGCCGTGTCGGGGCTCAAGGAATTGAAACCCGGAGCCGCCGTGTCGGGCCTGTCTTCTATGGACAAAGACTCTTTTTTCTATGATGTGAATCTGCCGTCGGCGTGGGTCGACTCATATACCGTGTGTGCGGCTTATCAGTACGAGGCAGCCAAGCGTCTGTATACTGCCGGTATCGTCCTACGCAGTATTCGTATAGGTGGTCCCGAACTTGTTAAAGAAAACGGTATGTCCGCGTAAGGAGTGAAAATATGACCGATTTTGTCAAATACGCAATCGGAGATATTGTGCAATTGAAGAAAGCACATCCCTGTGGTTCATTTGAATGGGAAGTAGTACGGACGGGTGTCGATTTTATTATTGTTTGTTGCGGTTGCGGTCATCGCGTCATGGTATCGCGACCTAAATTCGAAAAATCCGTAAAGAAAATTATTTCGCATAAGGAAAAATCATAAAGCAGTGCGGTATAAGAATTTGCTTATGCCGCACTCTTTACAAGGCTGATGAGAGTCGAAAAATTGACAGGTAAATAGGCTTTACCTATAATGAGTAAAGAAAAAAGAAATGGGAGTCGAAGGTTATATTTCTCCACCCGTTTCGGACAAGGGAGATGAAGGCGGCTGTATACTTCGACAGCCGCCTTTTTTAGAGGAGGCACGCATGCGATTACGTAGAAAACCGTGGATTGACGAGGCAATACGGGAGTACGACTCCTTCGTATACTTGCAACCGCAGGAGGGCCTGAAAGGAAGATGGCGTGAGGTCTTTGATAATCCGACGGCGCCTTTGTGGGTTGAGCTCGGTACGGGAAAGGGAAACTTCATATCTCGCTTAGCCGATATTCACAGAGAGGTTAATTTTATAGGCATTGAAGTGCAATTGGGGGTTTTATACTATGCCGCTAAGAAATGTGCGGCTGCCGAACTTACCAATGTACGCTTGTTACGGTTTGATGCCGCTTTTTTGGAAACTCTCTTTGCACCCGGCGAAGTAGATCGCTTTTTTATCAATTTCTGTGACCCTTGGCCTAAAAAACGGCACGCCAAACGCCGCTTGACCTACAGGGGGTTTTTGGATCGCTATGCACGTTTGTTGGCTGCTGACGGAGAAATTCACTTTAAGTCCGATAATGCGGGACTTTTCGACTTTACGTTGGAAGAGTTCAACGCTCGTCACTGGCCTTTGTCAGAGGTAACCTACGATTTACACGGCAGTGACATTTTAAATGAGGCTATGACCGAGTATGAAGCGAAGTTCAGCGGCCTCGGACAACCGATTTTTCATTGTGTAGCCGCCAAGCCGGCAAAGGATGTTGATGATGAACAACAAGAAGGCTAAACAGATGTATCGGGCCATGCTGTTGCTCTTAGGAGCCTTTGCGCTCCTCTGGGTTATCGGTACGGTTAACGTTTTCAGTGCTACTTTTGCGGAGGACCGTCTTTCAGGCAGTGCTTACGGACACTTATTGCGACAATTGGTTTTTTCCGCAGTCGGTCTGATTCCTGCAGTTATGGTTTTTCGTAGCGACTATCACCGGTTGTCGAAATATTCTAAACTCATGTACTTTGTAACCCTTTTGCTTTTGTTGGCCGTACCCTTAATCGGCATAGAAGCAAACGGTGCCAGACGTTGGCTCGGCATCGGTAAGCTTACCTTTCAGCCCTCGGAACTGGCAAAATTGACGGCCATCTTATGTACGGCTTCTTTGCTGACACCTATGTTGAAGGCCGGTAAGGAGGTTACATTTTTGGCACCTCTTTCGCATAATAAGAAAGCACCTGTTTGGCAACGCTTTCCCTGGTGGCCGCAAAGAGCCCTGCTCTTGACGCTGGTCTTGGCAGTTCCCGTTTTTAAGCAACCCGATGCGGGTACGGCTATTATTATCTTGATTTTGCCTGTTTTGATGGTTTGGATCAGCGGGGCTAAGCTTATGGAAGTAAAGTGGCCCGCTTTGCTTGTTGCCGTAGGC
Source organism: Megasphaera micronuciformis F0359 (assembly GCF_000165735.1). Lineage (GTDB taxonomy): Bacteria > Bacillota > Negativicutes > Veillonellales > Megasphaeraceae > Megasphaera > Megasphaera micronuciformis. The sequence goes on along the minus strand of NZ_GL538185.1, from coordinate 88,049 downwards.
GCCATTTTTTTCGTTCTCTACGAGCCGTATCGAAGAGATCGCATTATCGCGTGGATCGATCCGTGGGAGTATGAGAAGACCTTGGGTTACCAGACCGTCCAGGGGTTGATTGCTATCGGGTCGGGGGGGATTTTCGGCCAAGGCTTGGCGGAGGGGATCAGTAAATTCAGTTACTTACCGGAAGCCCATACAGACTTTGCCTTTGCCGTCTTAGCCCAAGAATTGGGGTTAAGAGCCTCTCTGGGAATGATCGTGCTTTTCGGCATTATTTTAGTATACGGATGTAAGTGTGCCGTTATGTGTCAAGACCCGTTCGGAAGATTGTTGGCCTTCGGGACGACCATGTATTTCGGCGTTCAGGGATTTATCAACATCGGCATGGTTAGCGGGTTGCTTCCCGTTGTCGGAGTGCCTTTGCCGTTTATCAGCTACGGTGGGACATCCTTGATAGTTAATATGATTGCAGCGGCTATTTTATTAAATATTTGTAAGTCAAACAGGCGGGAAGCGGAACGGCAAACGCGACTTGCCGAAGAACGCGAGTTCACCTCTATGAGAGATGAAACTCGGAGTGTATTCAGACCGGGCCGTCACTAATTGTTAGGAGAGTAGTCATGAGACAACACAGAATCATTCAAGTTGACGAACGTCTGCCTTTATTGCAGACTATTCCTTTGAGTTTACAGCATTTATTTGCCATGTTCGGGTCTACGGTTTTAGTGCCGTTTTTACTGCATGTTGATCCGGCTACGGCTCTTTTTATGAACGGCATAGGTACGATTTTGTATCTTCTCATTTGCAAAGGGCGCTTGCCGGCTTACTTAGGATCGAGCTTTGCCTTTATATCCCCTGTTTTGGCCGTGTGTGCGACATCGGGGATGGATTACGGCGATGCCCAAGGCGGATTCATTGTTTTCGGTTTATCCTTTATCGTCTTGGCCGGCATTGTAAATAAAGTGGGGACACGCTGGATAGATGTCCTTTTCCCGCCGGCAGCTATGGGAGCGGTCGTTGCCATTATAGGTTTGGAACTGGCTCCTTTGGCTATGACTATGTCCGGTTATCTCGGCGAGGCGTCGGGCATGACAAATGAAACGGCCATGATTATATCCACTTTTACACTCATTGTAACCTTGTTGGCGACGGTGCTGGGTCGCGGTTTTATCGGTATTATTCCTATTCTTATCGGTGTCATTTCGGGATATATCCTTTCCTGGTTTATGGGCGTTGTAGACTTTTCGGTAGTAGAAACTACACCGTGGATTTCCGTGCCGACTTTTTATGAACCGAAGTTCAATCTCAGTGCCATTATGATGATTATGCCTGCTTTGTTCGTCGTTTTTGCCGAGCACTTGGGGCATCTTTTCGTCACAAGTGATATTGTGGGGCGCAACCTTATTGAAGATCCGGGTCTTCATCGCTCTCTGTTTGCCGACGGCTTGTCCAATGTTCTTTCCGGCTTAGTCGGATCTACACCGAATACGACATATGGCGAAAATATGGGGGTCTTGGCGATTACAGGTGTGTACAGTACCTGGGTTATCGGTGGGGCGGCTTTGCTGGCGGTTATTTTCTCCTTTGTCGGTAAGATTGCCGCTTTGATTCACGGTATTCCCGTTCCCGTTATGGGCGGCGTATGCATACTCTTGTTCGGTTTTATTGCCGCATCGGGGATTCGAATGCTTGTTGAAAAACATGTGGACTATACACGTTCGAAAAATCTTATTCTTACAGCTGTTACTATGATTTGCGGCCTGTCGGGGGCTACGATTGCTGTCGGCCCCGTACAGTTAAAAGGGATGGGTTTGGCGACTGTTGTAGCCATGATTTTGAGCTTGGCCTTTTTACTGTTTGAAAGGCTTCATATTGATAACTACCATTAAGGATTCGGCAGAACGAGGGGATATGAATGGAGTCGTTGCATAATATAGTCCGCCGCGGAGAAGCTATGAATCGTGACGACTTAGTCAGCTTACTTTCCCTGACGGAAGCGGAGGATTTGGAAAGCTTATATAGAGCCGCTTATGAAACGAAGGTACGTCACGTAGGAAATATCGTGTATTATCGCGGCTTAATGGAGTTCTCCAATCAATGTATGAAAAACTGTCTATATTGCGGAATTCGTCGAGAAAATGGGAAAGTGAAGCGATTTCGGACGGCTCTCAAAGATATAGAAAGTATGGCACAATGGGCTTATGAAAACGGTTACGGATCCGTTACGTTGCAATCGGGAGAACGACAAGACGAAGCGTTTATTCATGATGTAGAGGCCATGATTCGTACTGTGAAGGCCATCGGCGACGGTGCCTTGGGCATCACTCTCTGTGTGGGGGAGCAATCGGAAGAAACCTATCGTCGTTGGTTCGAAGCTGGTGCCCATCGCTATTTATTGCGCATTGAGACATCAAACCGTAAGCTTTATGAGACCTTGCATCCTCATGACGGGCTACACAGTTGGCAGAAGCGGTACGATTGTTTAAAGGCGTTGGATCGCATAGGGTATCAAGTAGGAACCGGCGTTATGATCGGCTTGCCGGGACAGACGGTGGAAGATCTGGCTGATGACATCCTCTTTTATAAAAAAGAAAATATTGACATGATCGGCATGGGGCCGTATGTCATTCATGGCGAGACTCCTTTGGGACAATATGCTGTGAACGAAGATCTTGATATAAAGTCTGAACGAAATCGGAGATTGCGGCTGGGATTGATTATGATTGCCGTAACCCGGCTTTTCTTACCTGACTGCAATATTGCGGCGACAACAGCCTTGCAAGCTTTGCATCCTTTGGGAAGAGAAATGGGGTTAAAGGCGGGGGCCAATGTGCTTATGCCCATTATTACCCTGCCGAAGTTTCGCAAAGACTATTTACTTTACGATAACAAGCCGTGTGTGGACGACACGCCGTCGCAGTGTCGCCAATGTATTGCCGCCCGTGTTGCCTCGGTGGGGGATAGGGTAGGTTTCGGGAAGTGGGGAGATGCTCCGCATTTTCAGAAAAAACATGAAAGAACATAAGACGGGACTGTGTCCCGCTTTTTTGGGTGTATACTGTTATATGGATATGAGAACCGACAGGATTGGATTCGGAGGAAGAGGCTGTGAACGACATAAAACTGTCTAAGTCCGAACGAACGGCCGCTTTTTATTGGGACCTGTTTCGTTCCACATTTATTATCAGTGCCGTAACTGTAGGCGGGGGATTTGTTATCATTCCCCTTTTACGAGGAAAGTATGTTGATGATTTCGGTTGGTTGACAGAAAAAGAGACTCTGGACCTTGTAGCGATCGCCCAATCCATGCCGGGGGTTGTAGCCGTTAATTCCGCAATCATTCTCGGTTATCGTATGGCCGGTCTTATGGGATCTTTAGTAGCTGCAACGGCCACTGTATTGCCGCCTTTATTGATTTTGTCGATTATTTCCGTTTTTTATGAGTTTTTTATTCAGAATTATTATATTAAATTGGTTTTGCGAGGTATGCAGTGCGGGGCGACGGCACTTATCGTTAATGTGGGCATTGATTTATTTTTAAAACAGTGTAAGCGCAAACTAATCTTGCCTATTTTTATTGTCCTGGCCACCTTTATAGCCAATGTGGTCTTTGAAATTAATATAATGTACCTTATTTTAACGGACGGTCTCATAGGTCTCTTGTTTATGCGTTCGGCGAAGTATAATTAGGGAGCGGACAGATGATATATCTCTTATTATTCTGGGAATTTTGTAAGGTCAGTGTTTTTTGTGTCGGCGGCGGATATGCGTCTATGCCGCTCATCCAGGCCGGCGTTGTGGACGGGTATCATTGGCTCACTATGAGTGAATTCGTTGATATTTTTACGATTTCGCAAATGACGCCGGGCCCCATCGGCATCAACGCGGCAACCTTTGCAGGTATGAAGACGGCCGGTATTTTCGGTGGTGTAGCGGCAACTGTCGGCTTTGTCGTACCCTCTCTTTGTATCGGCATTACCTTGGCTAAAATTTTCTTGAAGTACGGTGATATCGGTCCTGTACGAGGTGCTCTAAACGGCTTGAGACCTGCTGTAGTGGGGCTTATTTGTGCCGCATCCATCGACTTTATTCTTCTGGCGCTATGGAACACAGAGGAATTACCCGTACACTGGAGCGATCTCAGTTTGGGGGGGCTAGTGTTGCTTATTGTGACGCTGGTCGCCGTGCGGCGCCATATAGGTGTCATTACAATTCTTTTCGCTTCGGGAGTCTTGGGACTTATATTGGGGATGGCCGGGTTACTTACCGTGTAGGGATTCTTGACTGTCGTCTTTGGAATTTGATATACTTATTCCGTTACGGAAGGGTGTCCGAGTGGTTTAAGGAGCTAGTCTTGAAAACTAGTGATACCGCAAGGTACCGTGGGTTCGAATCCCACCCCTTCCGCCAGTAGAGAAAAAAAGAGGAATCGTATGACTCGATTCCTCTTTTTTCAGATATATGAAGGAGGCCTGTGATATGTCTTTAGTATCATCAGAGACTGTCTTGGCAGCATCGACCGCCGTATTCATCATTATTTGTCTTGCTTTTTATGCAGTCGGTCGGAAAAATCGTACGGATCAATCACCCTTTGCGTTGAAGTTTGTAAAAGAGGACGACGGGGCATTACGTATAGAAGTCAGCGGTTTTTCCGATAGCGAGCCGAACCGAAAAGCACGGTTTAAGCGAGAATACGGAGAAGGCCGCATCGTATCTCATGAAGGCATAGCCTATGCGGTCGATGTCTTGGAAGAGAAACGGATAGAAACGGATACGGTTATGGTCTGTCGCTTGAAAAAATTGGGATAATAAACACGGTTGCCGATAGGTGACCGTGTTTTTCTTTGTCATCAAGATAAAAAGACATATAAATATAAGTTAAAGACAGAATTGCCATGATATTGTTTAGAAAGAAATACTATAAAAGTAAACCTCGACTTAGCCGGCTTTCGTTAAAAACAAAATGATTGACAGATAGCCTTGTCAAGCGGCTTATCCTTGATATTTCACGGTATTTATGTTATATATTTAACTGTACGTTTATATCTTAAAACAGGTTTTAGAGAAAAGGGGCAGTGATATGTATCACATAAGCGTTCTGACAGGACATCAAGACGAAGATGATTTTGGAGAGCGGTTGAGCGATATTGCCGAAGTGGAATATTGCTCTGCTGAAGATGAAGATGAATTGATAGATCAACTGGACGGCACGGATATACTCATTTGTGACGATGAGCCTGTATCGGGCCGAGTTCTGGAAGAAACAGATGATTTAAAACTTATTGTCGTAATGGGGGAGGAAACTTCTCATATCGACTTACAGACGGCACAAGATCGTAATATCAAGGTCGTGTGTCTTCATGATTATTTTGATGAAGATGTGGCAGATCATGCATGTGCCATGATTTTAGCTTTATTACGTCAAATTCCCGAATATGCCTATGATGTACGTGATAACAACCGTTGGCAGTTCGGATCCGTGCCTTGGCCGTTACATCGTGTATCGGCAAACCTTATAGGGATTGTCGGCTTCGGTCGGATCGGACAGCTGGTAGCGGAACGTCTGCGCCCCTTCGGGTGCGGCATACAGGCATACGACCCCTTTGTGAGTGAGAAAACCATGCTCGACAACGGTGTAACGCCTGTGGATTTTGATAAATTATTAAAGACCAGTGACTTGATTACCTTGCACTTGCCGGTTGAAGAGGCAACGCAGAACATGTTTCAAGAAGAACAGTTGGAACGCATGAAAAAGGGTTCCATGTTGGTTAATTGCGGCAGTGGCGGGCTCGTTGACGAGGCGGCTTTATATCATGCCGTTGATGACGGGCATATTCGCAGTGTTGCTTTGGATACCTTGACAACGGAGCACCCGAGCACCATGTTTTTGGAAATGCTGGAGCGCCCCGAGTTTTTACTCACACCTGATGTTCGGGCACATTCGGTAGAGGCGGAGAAAGCGAAATACGATGATGCGGAACGGTACATTCGCCTCTTTCTGGATGATAAGATGGAAGATATTCCTTTTGTGAGCTTATCCTCTGAAGAAGAATAGGCGACTGAAACGTTGTAAGACGGTAAAAACGGGAGGAGACTGTCATGCGTAGTTGGAAACTGATTCTTTGCTTACTGCTAGCGGTAGTCGTCTTAGTCGGGTGCGGTAAGACCAAAGAGGAGAACTCGATGACCTCGGACGGAGCAACAAAGGCTGAAACGAAGATGGCCGTTCCGGAAAAAGGGATTCCGGTTCTTATGTACCACATGATTGGTGATATAGAGGATAACGATGCGGTATTAAAAGAATCACACCTGAGAGAGCAAATGAAGTTTCTCAAGGATAACGGATTCCACCCTTTGACATTGGATCAGCTTTACGAATATGTGATGTTTAATAAGCCTGTTCCGGAAAAGCCCGTAGTCATTACTTTTGATGACGGCTATGTCGATACGTACTCTATCGTAATGCCGCTTATGAAAGAATATGGCTTTGCCTGTACCGTCTTTATTCCCACCTATGATGCCGATCAGGGAACTCGCTTATCATGGAATCAGATTAAGGAGATGCAAGCGTCGGGTATGACCATTGCCGGGCACGGATATCACCACGAACGTTTGGCACAAATGAATGAAGACGTGCTCAATAGAGAAGTGGCTATGTGCCAGAAAGAGCTGAAGGAACAATTGGGGATCACGAATGAATACTATTGCTATCCTTACGGCTCTAACGACGAAGCATCGCAGAAAGCTATGAAGAAGAACGGTATCAAGTTGGCGTTTACCATGAATCCCGGTTGGGTGAAATACGGGGATAATCCGTATGCACTTAAGCGTATTTGGATCGGAAATGCTGTAGATATAGAAAACTTTAAGCAACGGGTTACTACCGAAGCATACGAAGACCGATAAAAGTGCAAGCTTTACGGGATTGGGGTATATATGAAGATAGCAAAAGAAATCGGTAAATTTTTGTTGGTGACATTACTCTTTTTTGCAGTGTCGTCACCCTTTGTCGTCCTTTTCGGACCCTTTGACAACATTAAACGCACTGTTGTAGGGGCAATTTTGAAAAGTCGCCATCCGCAATATATTACTTGGTTGTTTTCTCAGGAAGAAATAGACCGTATCTTAGGCGGAATCAGCACGGCGCCGAAACAGGAGTTATTCAAGTTTACGGCACGTACCGATTCTTCCTTAAAACTGAAGAATATCGATTCCAGCCGCTTTAAGGGGTTCTTATTGGAAATACCCGACCCGAAACGGGTGCAGATTGCGACGGCGGAAAATCTTGATGAAAAAGGTGAAACGACGAGCAGTATTGCTAAGCGCAACGGTGCCGTAGCGGCCATTAATGCGGGCGGCTTTTATGATGCAAACGGAACCGGTACGGGGCGCAGTCCGTACGGATTTATTATTCACGACGGGAAATTTATTTTAGGACAAAATGTGGCAGATGGCGAAGTTAATGAATTTGTCGGATTGACAGACGACGGAAACCTCATAGCCGGTAACTATAGCAAGGGTGAGCTGATTTCCATGGATGTGAAAGAAGGTATCTCCTTCGGTCCGGCCTTAATCGTTAACGGTGAACGCATGATTACCAGCGGTGACGGCGGTTGGGGTGTCGGTCCGCGTACGGCTATCGGACAAAAGAAAGACGGTACTGTTTTATTCCTCGTCATTGACGGGCGTCAGCCGTCTTACTCCATCGGAGCCACGTTGCGAGATGTACAAAATATTTTGTATGAAGAAGGCGCCTATATTGCGGCTAACTTGGACGGCGGTTCGAGTTCTACCTTATATATGAACGGTAATGTCGTCAACAAGCCGGCAGACCTTCTGGGTGAGCGCATGATTCCGACGGCGTTCATTGTGAAGTAGGAGTGGCGTATGAAATTAAAAAAAGTAGTACTTACCTTTGCAGCCGGTCTTGCCCTGCAAGCCGGCATATACTATTATTTGGATAACGTTCTTTTTGCGGCTACATCGGACTATCAGATTGACGGAACGAATAAGCAGGAAGCCATGGGATTCGGCGTCGAGCCGGACGGGCAGGCATACTATTCTTTTGATAAACGGTTTATGGCCACCGTCGTAGGTGATACGGTAACGATTTACCAAGCCGGTAAAAAAGGAGAGTCGCAAAAAATCAGTTTGCACGGTCGCAAACTGTCTTTCTTCGAATGGTTGCCCGATCGGGATTTGGCGATTTTCGCCACATATGGACGAGATGAGCGTACAGGAGAATACGGTGTATACTTGGCTCAGTACAATCCTTTAGCACCGGATCGTGAATTGGATACGGAAATTGAAAAAGCCCCGGAAGACAGTAAGATTGTCGATGTAGCGTATTCGGTGGCGACCAATGTCGTATACATGAAACTTCAAGTCGGTGAAAATAAGTTCCGTATTTATCGGACCGATGCCAATTATGATACGCGGAGAATTCCCGTACAAGCTGAAAATATCGGTCGCATTGCCGTCTTTTATGATAGCGATGTGTTCTTCTACGATAACTTGCGTACAGGCGTTGTCTATATGCTTGAAGGTGATACGGGAACGTGGCGAGAAATTTCACCTAACGGTCGGTTCCGTCTTGTGGGTATAGACGGGCAGGAAATTTACATTGCCGAGGTAAATAAGGACGGGAAGGTGACGGCAGCATACCGCGGTCGATTACGTCAAGGTTTTACGAAAATTGCAACCTATTCTACGCCTGAAGATTTTAATAAAATTACTTTGGACAGTATGCATGAAGCGTCTGATAAGGCCGATAACGCTAAATAAAGGAGGCGTATAGGCAGTGGCAAAGCATAAAATTCCTAAAAACCGTTCTCTTAATGAAATGTTTGCAGGCGTAAAAGAAGAGCTTACCTTTGAAACGGGAGGAGTCGAGGATGAACCTCAAGTCGGTTTGACCAATCTTCCCCAAGGGCGACAGCATAATTCATTGAGAAAAGAGTTTTTTACGAAGGAGTTGCAAGAACAGGTAGGAGCGCTTCTTCTGGATATAAAATTAGCCTACTACAAAGACGGCGTCGGCGAAGTGTCGTTGAAAGTTGTCAGAGACGGTAATAATGTCGTTATTAAGACGACACCGAAAAAGGTATAAATCAGTTAGGGGTCTTAATCATGGAAGTGTATAAAAAAATTGTCGTTCCTTATGACGGATCGACGCACTCTCAGTTAGCGTTAGAACATGCAGCCTTTTTGGCAAAATTATCGGGCGGAACCATTTCCGTTCTATATGTAGCATCATTAACATCGGCAGCTACCCGTATCAGCGGTTTTTTCGGCAATTATGATGCCGGCGCCGTAGCTGATCGAGTTCGTGAAAAAGGCGAAGAAATTTTGCATAAAGCCAAGGCAACTATTCCTGCGGAAATTGCGACGGAAGAACTTTTTGAAGTAGGCTCTCCGGGTGCCGTCATTACGGATGTTGCTGAAAGGGTAGGCGCGAATCTCATTGTCATGGGCTCACGCGGTCTGGGAACCTTTGCCGGTGTAGCTTTAGGTTCGGTCAGCACGTATGTACTGGAACATACGAAGATTCCGGTCATTGTTGTAAAATAAGTTTATTACGCTTCCGGTCGGCGGCATAACCCGTAAACCGGAAGTTTTTTTATTCAGGGGGGATTTTAGTATGAGAAGTGATATTGTAAAAAAAGGCAGTACCAGAGCTGCACATCGGGCTCTTTTCCATGCCATGGGATATACGGATGAAGATTTGCAAAAACCGTTAATCGGTGTTGTAAATGCATTTAATGAAATTATTCCCGGCCACATTCATTTGCGTCAAATTGCGGAAGCGGTAAAACTCGGAATTGCCGCAGTCGGCGGCACGCCTATTGAATTTCCGGCTATCGGTATCTGTGACGGCATTGCAATGGGTCACGGGGGTATGCGATATCCGTTGGCCAGTCGTGAACTTATTTGTGATTCCATTGAGGCCGTTACAAACGGTCATGCTTTTGACGGTTTGGTCATGATCCCGAACTGTGATAAGATAGTGCCCGGCATGTTGATGGCAGCCGGTCGTGTTAATATTCCGACCGTAGTGGTCAGTGGCGGTCCTATGTTGGCAGGTCGTTATGAAGGACAGGATATCAGTGTCAGCACAGTGTTTGAAGCGGCCGGTAAATTCGAATCCGGACAGATTACGAAAGAGGAACTTCACCATATGGAAAATTCGGCCTGTCCCGGCTGCGGTTCTTGCTCGGGTCTTTTTACTGCCAATACGATGAATTGTATGACCGAAGTATTAGGTTTGGGATTGCCCGGAAACGGTACTGTCCCTGCCGCTTATTTCGGGGCTCGGCGTATGTTGGCCAAACAGGCCGGTTCGGTTATTTTGGATATGGTTAAAAAAGATATTAAACCTCGCGATATTATGACCCGCGAAGCGTTTGAAAATGCTATTGCCGTTGATATGGCTATCGGCGGTTCGACCAATACGGTTTTACATTTACCGGCTATCGCACACGAAGCCGGTGTAGAATTGCCGCTGTCTTTGTTTGATGAAATCAGCAAAAAAGCGGCTTATATTACAAAGCTCAGTCCCGGGGGTACGTATCATATGCAGGATTTGGGGGAGGCCGGCGGCATTTCGGCGGTCATGAAGGAGTTGACAAAGTTAGACCTGATTCATACCGATGCCGTAACCGTAACGGGCACGGTAGGAGAACGCATTGCCGGTGCTAAGATTACGAGGCCGGAAGTTATTCATACCGTAGAAAATGCTTATATGAATAAGGGCGGGATTGCTATACTGACGGGAAATTTGGCTCCTGACGGATCTGTCGTTAAGGAAAGCGCCGTCGATCCGGAACTTTCCGTGTATGTAGGTACGGCTAAATGCTATGACTCGGAAGAAGCGGCTATTGAAGCTATTATCGGCGGAGAAATTAAAGAAGGTCATGTCGTTGTTATTCGTTATGAAGGCCCGAAGGGTGGACCCGGTATGCGTGAAATGCTCAATCCTACAGCGGTTATTACAGGCATGGGATTGAAGGTAGCTCTTTTGACGGACGGACGTTTCAGCGGTGCCAGTCGCGGTGCCTGCATCGGTCATATTTCGCCGGAAGCAATGGAAGGCGGCCCTATTGCACTCATTAAAGACGGCGATAAAATCAGTATTAATATTCCTGAACGAAAACTTGACTTATGCGTGCCTGATGAAGAGTTGGCGGCTCGTAAAGCGGTGTGGAAACAGCCTGAACCGAAGGTAAAGACCGGATACCTTTCTCGTTATGCACGCCTTGTAACATCGGCTAATACGGGTGCGGTTATGAAATAAGGCAGGCCGCTTTATATAATAATAAAACCTCTCACGACAAATTATTTTGTCATGGGAGGTTTTTTATTATAAAGCCCGTTATTCCTCATTATGCTTGTTTTTTTACAACATAACGTAGCCCACTTGGGGATTGTCACGGGTCTGTGTCTGGCTGAGGCGGCGACGACACATTTGCCGCTGTTTTTGTCCGGATTTCTCCTTCTCACGGCTGTTGCTGCATCGATAGCAACGGCATTAGCTGAAATCTTGGGCGGTGCTTTAGCTATTTCAATGTTGACTGGTATGCCTGTTATTCCGGCGGCACTGTTTTTTTCGACCCGTTCGGATGTTACGGAAATTGCACAGGCGCAGATTATGTTGGAGCCCATGTTGGGGAAGGGAGCGGCACTATTGTTTGCCGTAGCGCTTTTTTTGCCGGAATTGCGTCTACTATGACGGCCGGCATGGCCGGCGGTACAATCTGTGCGGGAATCTTCGGGGAAGTGTATAATATTAAAGATTATCATTCGTGGCACGGTGTAGCCCTTACGTATGTTTTGGCTGTGGTCGTTATTTGCTTCATAACCGATCCTTTTAAAGGATTGGTATATTCTCAAATTGTTCTCTCCGTCCAATTACCTCTGACCGTCTTTACACAGATTTATTTGACGTCGTCACCTAAGGTTATGGGAGTCTACGCCAACACGAAGTTACAGCGGACTGGTTTGAGTCTAATTGCTCTTATTGTCACGATTTTAAATATATTCTTACTCATAGATGTGCTTTCCTGAGAAATATGCAAATCGCTTGCATTTGCAATTGCGCAACTATATAATTGTTCATATGTAAGAGGGGGAGATACACATGCTTGAATTAAAACATATTTATTTTGCATATGATATCGGATCGCCGTACGTGCTGAAGGATATTAATCTTCAAGTTCACGACGGCGATTATATTTCCGTTGTCGGTGAAAACGGATCCGGTAAAAGTACACTTATGAAAATTTTACTTGCTTTAGTGGAACCGACGAGCGGCACCGTAGAGAATTCGTTTTCGCGCATTTCGTATGTGCCGCAACGGTTTGAGGCATTAAACTCTCAGTTTCCCATTACAGTGGGTGAGGTTATGCATTATTACCGGAAAATTCTGAAGCTGAAAGATGCGAGCCTCGCTCAGAAATACTTGCATCAAGTAGGGATGGAGAAGTATACGAACCGATTAATAGGAAATTTGTCAGGGGGTCAGTGCCAAAAAGTATTTATTGCCAGGGCTCTTATGGCACAACCGGATTTGTTGATCTTAGACGAACCGTCAGTAGGTATTGACGTGCGTAGTCAAACGGAAATGTACGACTTGCTGCATCGATTGAATCAGGAAGGTATGACCATTATAACGGTAGAGCACAATTTGCGAGCCGCAGAACGAAATTCCAAATACATGTTTCATATTACTGACGGAATGGGGCATTTATGTTCTCCTTGCGATTATGTAAAGGAATATGTTTCTGCCAATACGGGGAGTGAGTCTTATGTTTGAGTATGCATTTATGCAAAATGCCGCTGTCGTCGCCGTTCTTATTTCGTTGGTGTGTCCGCTTATCGGAATATTTCTTGTGTTGCGTCGATACTCCATGATTGGCGACGCATTATCACATGCGTCTTTAGCCGGCGTAGCCGTGGGCTTGGCCTTGCATGCCAATCCGATTATGAGTGCTTTTGTCATTACTTCCTGTTTCGGACTCCTTATTGAAGGATTGAGACGTCGCTTTAGTCGTTATTCCGAGTTGATTCTGGTCATTATATTGACTTTTTCCGTCGGAATAGCTATTACGATTATCAGCTCGGGCGCTGTACGAGCTAATGTTGAGGTTTTTTTATTCGGCAGTATTCTTACGGTTACGAATGAAGATGTCATATCCGTTGTCATCCTAAGTGTCGTAACGTTTCTGACTGTTTGGCTTCTCTTTCCGCAATTAGTCATGCTTACCTTTGATGAAGATGCGGCTAAGATTGCCGGTGTAAAAACACGACTGATTAATTATGTCTTTTCAGTGCTCGTTGCAGCAACCGTATCCGTATCTATTCGAATTGTAGGTATTTTGGTTATCAGTTCTTTAATTGCATTGCCTGTAGCAACGGCATTACAGTTGCAGCAGGGATTTAAGAAGACACTTCTTTGGGCTGTTGTTTTCAGCTTGTTCGATGTTATTGTAGGTCTGGGACTTTCTTATGAAGTCGGCACGGCACCGGGCGGTTTGACGGCCGTTATATCCGTATTGGTTTTGCTTGCCGTAATGGCGTGGAGACAAGGTCGAATGATTGCAAAGAAACGAGATGAAGGAGGTCGGGGCTGATGATTGACGGTCAGGACTATAAGCGGTTGCTTCATAGCCACAGAATGAAGAGTACAAAGCCGAGAAACGCGGTGCTTTCCGTTTTGGGAGAGAAAGATTGTGCTCTTACGGCAGAAGAAATCTATCGTGCATTGGTTCAAAAGGGAGACGGGGTAAACTTCTCGACAGTATATCGGGTTCTCGAGTTGTTTGCTGAAAAGAGACTGGTGACTAAAACCTTTTTTTCCGACTCGAGAAGTTACGGCTTTTCTTTAAAAACTGCGGAGCATATGCATCACCTTATTTGTATGAAGTGCCATAAGAGGATCGATATCTCACATTGTCCTCTGGGTGATTTTGAATGTCGGGTTGCAGCCGAAACGGGGTTTGATATTCGGGGCCATAATCTTGAACTCTTCGGCTATTGTAGCGAGTGTCGGCCTCAAGGGGAGAATACGTAACCGACATGAGTGCTTATACAGAAGAACAAAAGAAAACTCTTGAAGAGTATATAAAAAATAATGTAGAGGCGGGCTTGGAGTTGTCTTGGTATTTTGCACCGGTAGGTGAAGCGGGGTGCGGTGGGAAAGAAGACGTTCTTATGCCGGCGGCCAGTTTAATAAAAATTGCCGTCATGATAGAGGCTTTTCGTCGAAAGAAAGAAGGAACCCTTGATTTCTCAGAATGCTTGACGGTAAATGATGTCGTAGAAGGCGGTTCCTTTTATATCAAGAGAAGAGACGACTCAGTGCCGATATATGAATTGATTTTTCACATGATTACGGAAAGTGACAATACATGTACGAATATGTTGATTCGTAGTTTGGGAGTTGAACGAATTAATGAAACCGTTCGGTCTTTCGGACTTGTGAAGACAAAATTACGTCGCCACATGATGGACTTTGAAGCGGCTCGGCGCGGAGAAGAGAATACGACGACAATGAGGGAAACATCGGAACTTCTATCTTTGTTGGCACAGGGGCGGTGTGTAGGCCCCACAGAGGATCGGGCCATGATCGAAATACTAGCTGCCCAGGAAGATAATTGTTTATTGCCGGCCCAACTGCCGCATAATTTAACGGTTGCCCATAAGACGGGGCAATTAGAGGGCCTTTTTCATGATTGCGGCATTATTTACGGAAGGAAAAAGCCGCTGATTTGTGCCATAGGAGCCCGAAATGTTACGGCGGAAAGCCGTACTGTTTGGGAATTGGCGTATTTTGTACGCTATGCGTATGACGTATTGACTGCCGGAACTTGAGTCTACTTCATTATGATATAATAAAAGACAGTAAGCATTCGGAAAATCTTATAAAGAAGGAAGGCGTACGGGATGAGCGATAATGACAAGGTAACCTTGCCGACAGAGGCATCTGACGTAACGCAAGGAGACGGACCTGTATTGGAAGAACGGTATATACAGCCGTTAGCGGATATTTATAAAGTGTTAGGCGATCCGACGCGTTTGCGCATTTTACATGTGCTTTTACATAACGAAGTATGTGTATATGATATTTCGCGTAAAATCGATATGGGGCAATCAGCAGTGTCACATCAATTACGCATTTTAAGAAACGCCCGGTTGGTACAGTTCAGACGAGCCGGCAAGGAGGTATACTACTCCTTGGCTGACCGTCATGTCTACACCCTACTGGAAGTAGGGCTGGAACATGTTTCCGAATAGACGAGAAAGGAGAACTCGGTGTATATTTGGCTAATGAGGCACGGCAGAGCGCCTCTGACAGACGGGGAAGATGCTAAACGTCAATTATCTCCACGGGGATTAGCCGATGTATCTAAGACGGCCGGGACTATGGCGACATATGTTCGTACCGGTCAAACTGTTGTCTATTGCAGTCCGACGGTAAGAACAGCGGAGACGGCTGATATCGTCTGCTCTGCTTTCGGTATAGATAGAGCCGTGCCGTCCGTGTATCTGGAAAACGGCGATTTGGGAGCCCTGTATCGCTATATACTGATTAATAACAGAAACTCTACGGTAATCTTGGTGGGACATACGCCGTATTTAGAGGCGTGGTTACGACTGTGGACAGGGACATCTCTCGAGTTTTCCCGAGCGGCAGCCGCATTGATAGATTGCGACCTTGATGAGGGGGCTGTAGGGCAGGGAAAAATACTGGCCTATTTGAATCCCTCTGCATTACCTGGATAATTAAATTGAGAGGGTGAGGTTTATGATGAAACATGTTTTGTCTATTGCCGGCACGGATCCGTCCGGCGGTGCGGGGGCTGCAGCGGACAGCAAGACATTCGGAGCACACGGGTGCTATGCCATGAATGTCATTACGGCCGTTGTTTCGCAGAATACTTGCGGTGTCCGTGATTATATGGACGTAACGCCTGAATTAATTGCTTCGCAAATAGATGCCGTATTTGAAGATATTTCTGTGGATGCCGTGAAAATCGGTATGGTCAGTGTGCCTGAGACTATTCGTATTATTGCGAGCAAATTGGATCAGTACAAACCGCCGGTAACGGTTATCGATCCGGTCATGGTTGCAACCAGCGGACATCGTCTGTTGGCCACTGAAGCGGAAGAAACATTAAAAACAGTATTGTTACCTAAAGCTTCTATAGTGACGCCCAATATTCCCGAAGCGGAAGTATTGGCCGGCATGAAAATAGAATCTTTTACCGATATGGAAGAAAGCGCAAGGCGTATTGCCGCGCTCGGGCCTCAAGCCGTATTGGTTAAGGGCGGTCATCGTGTCGGTGACGCAACGGATATTTTGTATGCCAATCAGGAGTTCACTTACTTTAAGGGCGAACATCTTGACAGCACGAGTACGCATGGAACGGGGTGCTCACTGTCCAGTGCTATTGCAGCCGATTTGGCCAACGGCCTGTCTTTAATTGACGCGGTGAGAGAGGCTAAACGCTTTGTTTTTGAGGGCATTGCACATGCGCAACCGATTGGTAAGGGGCATGGTCCCATTCATCATTTTTACGGCTTATATAAAAAAGCGGGTATGGAATAAAAGGAGACGATTATGAATATTGTACGATCTGTTAAACGAATTTGCGCAGGGGCTCTTGTTGTCTGTGTTGTAGCCGGTGTTGCTGCGGCCCAGACACCGCAAGAGGAATATGTATCGGCCCTGACCAATATGGCAGCCCATCCTGAGGGCATGTATACACTGCACCTGGATACGACCATTCCGTTTCTGATGAATGCCAGGGCAAATCAGACTCTTAGTATACAGACCCGTCCTTTTGCCGTAAAAGGACATACGGATGTACAATCGCAAGGTGTGCAACCGGTAGCGATGCGTGCGGATGTATATGCCCGACAGGAAGGCGATGCTGTAGATGTCTATCATCGTGAAAATGAGGGCGAATGGATACGGGATTCGGTAAAATTAAATGATTCCGTACCCATAGAAAATAAGATGACAGCAACCCCGAAAATCGACACGACTTATTTCCAAGGTGTGAGAAAGACAGGTGCCGACACGTATGTCCTGACGGTCGATCCCTCCAAACTGAATATAGATGCTATTTTGGTGCGATTGAACTCCGTGCCGACGGCTAAGGCGTATAATTCGCAAGAATTAAAAACGATTACAGGAGTATTACAGGCTTTAAAAGAAAGCGGACCCATCGATATTACGACATACATTGATAAGAGCTCGAATAAAATCAGACATGCCGAAGTGCCCTTGACGGGGCAGTTGCGTAGCTTGATGAAATACGGGGTTATGTCTGTCGATGTGCTGACCCCGGCAGAACGCCTCATTGCGGATCAGGTGACGGATTACAGCTCCGTAATCTTGACCGTAGATTATGCACCCTTGCCGGATAATGTAGATTTACAGGTTCCCGACTATGTAAAGAAAAGTGCCGCTGACCGCTTTAAGGATGCAATAAAGACGGGGCAGTGCGAACCTTCTACAAGATAAAGGTATATAATAGGTTGCCGAAGGGAAAAGTGATGAAAAGACGGATTCGGATTTATGCCGAATCTGTCTTTTTTATGGCAAAAGATTTAAATATATTGACAGAAAGAGGAAAAAAGCGGAAAATATTAAGAAATGTAAACGGACGTGACTTGATAAAGCCTACCAAAGGCATTCAAATAAAGAACGTTTAGTTTAAAACTGAATAGGAGGTAAGAATTTTGGCTAAGAAGGAAAAGCTTATGGTTATCCCCTTGGGTGGTCTCGGGGAAATCGGTAAGAACATGACGGCCATTTGTTATGGTGATGACATCATTGTTCTGGACGCCGGGTTAGCCTTTCCTGACGATGATATGTTCGGCATCGACTTGGTTATTCCCGATATGAGTTATCTTATTGAGAATAAAGACAAGGTACGTGCCGTCGTCATTACACACGGTCACGAAGATCATATAGGCGGGTTGGCATACTTGCTGAATGAAGTGAATGTACCTGTGTACGCAACCAAGTTGGTTTGCGGTCTTGTAGAAGGAAAACTGAAAGAAAATCATATAGGAAATTATACGTTAAATGAAGTGCGCCACGGTGACGAGGTGCAGATCGGCTGTATGAAGGTCGGCTTTATTCATACCAATCATTCCATTCCCGATGCGAGTGCCTTGTATTTCAAGACCCCTGTAGGAACGATCGTACATACAGGTGACTTTAAAATCGACTTGACACCTGTTGACGGATTATTGATGGATATGCACAAGTTCGCCGAATTGGGGCGTCGAGGAGTATTACTTCTCATGTCGGACAGTACGAATGCATTGCGACCGGGCTATACGGAGTCGGAAAGAACGGTAGGAGAAGCCTTCCGCAAAGAGTTTAAGGATGCTGAAGGCCGAATTATATTGGCAACCTTTGCATCCAATATTTCCCGCATTCAGCAAGCTATCAATACGGCTGTTTTGTATAAGCGCAAGGTCCTTGTCTTGGGGCGTAGTATGGTAAATAATGTGGCGATCTCTCAGGAATTGGGATACTTGGACGTGCCGGAAGGTGTTCTAATAGAAGCCGATGAACTGAATCGGTATACGGCTGATCAGGTACTTATTTTGACAACGGGAAGCCAAGGGGAACCGATGGCCGGCTTGTCCAGAATGGCATCGAATAATCATCGCAGTGTCAGTATTATGCCCGGCGATACGGTTATTATTTCGGCAACGCCTATTCCCGGGAATGAAACGGGTGTAGGTCGAACGATTGATAACCTGATGCGCTTAGGAGCGAGGGTTGTTTTCGGCAGTAATAAACGTATCCACGTATCCGGACACGGCAGCCAGGAAGAACTTAAAATTATGCTCGGTCTTATTAAGCCGAAGTATTTTCTGCCGGTTCACGGTGAGTATAGAATGCTTAAAAAACACGGCGAATTGGCAGTGGAAATGGGTGTCGAGAAGGACCATGTTCTGCTCGGCGACAACGGGCAGATATTCGAGTTTACCAGTCGTTCCGGACAAAAGGGAGGTCGCGTTAACGCGGGCCGTGTCTTTGTTGACGGGTTAGGTGTCGGAGATGTGGGCAATATTGTCATTCGCGATCGCCAGCAGTTGGCTATGGAGGGTATGGTTATTGTCGTAATGACGTTAGCTAAAGGTTCCAGTCATGCCTTGGCCGGTCCCGATATCGTTTCGCGAGGATTCGTCTATGTGCGAGACTCGGAAGAATTAATGAATGAGGCTCACGATAAGGTGGCAGCCGTTTTGGAACGGTGTGAAGATGAAAATATTCGTGAGTGGTCTGTCATTAAGTCGCAAGTACGGGACACGTTAAGTCGGTATTTGTTTGAAAAAACTAGACGCCGTCCCATGATTTTACCGATTATTATGGAAGTTTAAATAAGATGATATAATAACAGCGGAGGTCGTATTTTGCCTCCGCTGTTGAATTATTATAAAAGCAAAGGAGGGACACCTATGGAGAAGTTACGCAATCTTTCCGTTCTTGCCAAACTTATAATTCTGTTGGTGCTTCTGGCAGATTTATCGCTTGTGGTTCCCGCCACATTCCCCGTTGCCTGCATGCTTTTCCCGTTGCCCCTTGGTATCGCATATAATGCATATGGACTGAGAAGGTGTTTAGCGGTCATTGCTGTTATGACGGTATTGGCCGGTATTTTGTCGACGCCCGGGGTAGCTTTGATGCTCTTGGCCTTCTGTGCCCCCTTCGGCATGTTAACGGGACTCTTTTTTAAAAACGCATGGTCATTAAAACGTCTGATTATCATTAGCGGCGTTTTCAGTTCCGTCTTGTTTTCGGCCTTTTTTACGGGTCTCTACGTAGCCTTTGATATTAATATTTTTGTGGTTGCCGGACAGGCTATGACGACGATTTTTGAACAGGCCTTACATAATGCGGCTGCGGCCGGGGTATCACAAGTAGATTTAATAAATGCACGGGCGAACGGCAAGGTTTTAACGGAAATTATGCCGTATATGATTCCTTCGGCCTTAATCACGCTATCTCTGATCTTTGTATATGTACAAGCTCAATTGAGTCGACTGATTATGGCTAAGGGCGGTTTGGATACAAGCCCGGTCCTGCCGCTGCGTTATTGGGAAATCGGTAGGCCTGTGTTATACTTATATGTGTTGGCTCAGGTTATGCAGTACTGGGGGACGACACGACATATATTCTGGCTGAATGCAGGCGGGATCAACTTGGATAACTTTACTTTTTTCCTTTTGTCCGTCAACGGTTTGGCTGTCATTTTTTTCTTTTTGGAACGACGTATTCATGTTACTGTATGGACACGGACCTTGGTTATTCTTGTTTATATTTTCATTCCCGTTCCCGTGCAGTACTTGACGTTTTTACTCGGTTTGGCGGATGCCCTGTTTCATTTCCGTCGTAAATATCGCATTAACTGATTGTAGGAGATCCTATGCTTAAGAAATTGTTTTCCGGTAAAGCCGAATTTGTTTATTTAACGGTGATACTGATTCTGTTGGCGTTGATTGCCGTATATAACTGGGTTATTGCCGCTTTGGCATGTATTTTGATTGCCGGCGTTTCTGTTTTGACACATAAAAGTGATACAGAACGGAACCGCGAAATTACGCGATATTTTGACGCTATTTCGCAAAGTGTCGATCAGGCGACGACGTATGCCGTTCAAAATTTGCCCATAGGCATTGCGATTGTCGACAAAGATTCAGCTTTGTGTTGGGCAAACAGTGTCCTTCTCGATTGGGTCGGGGCTTCCGTTCAGGAAAATGAACGGATTGACAAGGCTATGGAAAATCTGAATGTTGATCGGATTTGGGGGAAGACCGGATATTTTTATGAAACTATCAATGACCGCCAATATCGGGTTGTATATAAGGGTTTGTCTGATGAAATCAGCGATGGAAACGGGTATCTGATTTTGTATTTTGATGATGTGACGGAAACGGAACATCAGAAGACTCTCTTCATGAAGTCCATTCCCGTATTTGCAAGCATTGAAATCGACAATATGGAAGAAGTTGCAAAGGGAATGTCGGCAGTACAACAGGCAACGTTGTGGACTAACGTCAACAACTGTATTGTCAGTGAGTTGACGGAGCTGGGGTGTTATATACATTCGTATACTAACGGTAAATACTTTGCCTGCCTCAGTCGGTCAGCCTTAAATGTATTGACGGAAACCAATTTCTCTTTTCTTGATAAAATTCGTCGGATTCATACGGCAAATCGTATTCCCGTTACGCTCAGCATGGGGGTTGCGGCTATTCAAGAAGAGTTGCTGAATGAAGGCGATACGAATTTTGATGTTTTGGCTGAAAAGGCCAAAGCCGGACTTGATTTGGCACTCGGCCGAGGCGGCGATCAGGTCGTCGTTTATGAAAAAGACGGGACACCTCATTTTTACGGCGGTAAGAGTCAGTCCGTAGAAAAAGCGACGCGCGTTCGTGCACGTGTTGTGGCACAGGCTATGAGAGAATTGGTATACGGCTGTGATTCCGTATTTATTACAGGACATGTGCGGGAAGATTATGATTGCCTAGGTGCGGCTATCGGCGTAGCTCATATGGCACGTTTATCCGGCCGACCTGTATACATTATTCTCAGTGAACAATTGGATGCGGTGCACCCGCTTTTGGATCGACTGAAGGCAGACGAGCTGTATTCACTATTTATCACAGCGGATGAAGCGGCGCGTTTGTGTACGGATAAGTCTCTTCTTTTCATTGTTGATACACATCGCGGAGATATGGCGGCAGGCAGTAAATTACTTGATATTACGCCGAATCGGGTCGTCATTGATCACCATCGTCGGTGTGCAGACTTTATTAAACATCCGTTATTGACGTATATGGAAACATCCAGTTCATCGACGAGTGAACTTGTCACGGAATTGATTCAGTATTATCAAGACGAAGTGGAGCTGACCAGTTTGGAGGCAACGGCTCTGTATGCGGGAATTGTTGTGGATACGAAAAATTTTGCCGTCCAGACCGGGGTTCGAACCTTTGATGCAGCCGCATACTTACGTCGATGCGGGGCAGACCCCGAAATTGTGCGCAGTATTTTCAGCTCCGATTTTGCTACTGTACGGCTCAAATCAAGCCTCTTGGCAAAGGCAACCATTGAAGACGGCGTGGCTATGCTTGATTGCGGTGATTTAAAAGAAAATGCGACTATGTTGGCGGCCCAATTAGCCGATATGTTGATCAATCTTAATAATGTAAGAGCCAGCTTTACTTTTTACGAACTGGCCGAAAAAACTGTCGGTATTTCCGCCCGTTCAAAGGGCGAAGTTAACGTTCAACGTGTTATGGAAGTCTTGGGAGGCGGCGGTCACAGCAATGTAGCCGGTGCTCAGTTGAAGGGTCTTACGATTGAAGAGGCACAAGAAGTCGTTCGGAAGGCGCTGGAAGAAATTCCGGAAGAAAAGGAGTCTGAATAATATGAAGGTTATTTTATTGCAAGATGTAAAAAAGCTCGGTAAAAAAGGTGAAATCGTCGAAGTTTCAGACGGATACGGCCGGAATTATTTACTGGCTCGCAAATTGGCTGTTCCCGGTACATCGGAAAATCTGAATGATGCAAAACAGAAAAAGGCGGCGGCCGACCATAAGGCACAAGTAGCATCGGATGAAGCGCTGGTTTTGGCCAGTGAGTTGAAGAAAGTGGAACTGACGATTCCCGTGCGTATCGGTGAAGGAGGTAAAGTTTTCGGCGCCGTAACGGGGAAGGATATCAGTGATGCGGCGAAAAAACAATATGACCTTGATCTGGATAAGCGAAAAGTAGAAATCAAGGAACCCATTAAAGCTCTGGGGACGTTTGAAGTGACAATCCGGGTACATCCGACCATTACTTCGGTCATTAAGGTACATATTGTCGAAGGATAATTATATGAAAGAATTATTGGATAAACTGTTGCAGCGCCACAAATATTTGGAACCGACGGCGGAAGACGAACTTCGACGTCAGGTAAATGTACTGTATGGTGCTTTTACGGGACTTATGGGGCCGGAAAAAATGGTGCTTCGTGCCGGGAAATATTCGGCATTGGCCTATATCCACTCTGAAGATCCGCGCGAACGGCTGACAGGGTTGCAACGTCTTATATATGAAGATTCATCTTATGACAAAGTACCTACAGATGATGAGGTCGTAGACGTTTTGAACGATTTGGAAAATGTATTGGCTGAAATGCTGGCTCGTCAGGCTGTAGAAGAGCGTCTTGAAAAGAAGATTTCCAGACGGATGGATGAAAAGCAGCAGGAATATGTTCAGGAAATTAAGATGCAGCTTATACAAGAAGAGTTGCATGATGTGGAGACCCCGCAGACGAAGGAAAAGCTGGAACGGTTGGAATCTTTGGATAAGGTAAAACTGGCCGCATCGGTCATGGAAAAGGTACGTCCTCAGAAAATGGAGCGTATTGTCGGCCAGGAACGAGCTGTCGAAGCCATGCGCAGTAAGGTGGCTTCCGTGTATCCTCAACATATTCTCTTATACGGGCCGCCCGGAGTCGGTAAGACCACGGCTGCCCGCATTATTTTGGAAGAGGCGAAGAAACTTCCGTATACTCCGTTTTCGGTTGACGCTCCCTTCGTTGAAACGGACGGAACCACCTTGAGATGGGATGCCCGCGATATGACGAATCCCCTTATCGGCTCCGTTCATGATCCTATTTACCAGGGGGCACGTCGAGATTTGGCTGATACGGGCATACCTGAACCCAAACCGGGTTTGGTAACGGATGCCCACGGCGGTATTTTATTTATCGATGAAATAGGTGAAATGGATCCGCTCTTATTGAATAAGTTGTTGAAGGTATTGGAAGATAAGCGCGTAAAGTTCGATTCGGCTTACTATGATGCATCGGACCCGGCAGTACCGGCTTATATTCGCAAACTTTTTGCAGAGGGAGCTCCGGCAGACTTTATTTTAATCGGAGCGACGACTCGTAGTCCTCAGGAAATCAATCCTGCCATTCGCTCTCGCTGTGCGGAAGTGTACTTTGAGCCCTTGAACGGAACGGATATTCAGGCTATTGTTCGCAACGCGGCTCATGATTTATCAGTATCTTTGGAAGACGGCGTGGCTGAATATATTTCTGAATTTACAGTCGAAGGGCGTAAGGCTATTAATCTTTTGGCCGATATGTACGGGTATGCCGTTTATAAGCAGGGATCGGGAGAAAATACGGTTATTACCCTTGAAGACGCCAAGCATGTGGTAAGAATCGGTCACTTTATCCCGTATGCAGCGGAAAAAGCGTCATCCCTTCCGGTAGCGGGAAAGGTCTTCGGGCTCGGTGTTTCCGGGTATTTAGGTTCGGTCATAGAAATCGAGGCGGTGGCATTTCCGGCCCGTGAAGCGGGGAAAGGGTATTTTCGTTTTAACGATACGGCCGGCTCTATGGCAAAGGACTCACTATTTAATGCGGCGGCTGTCGTTAGGGCTGTAACGGGAAAGGAAATCTCCGACTTCGACATAAATGTCAACTTTGTCGGCGGCGGCCAAATTGACGGCCCGTCGGCGGGAACGGCCGTTACGGTTGCTCTCATTTCCGCACTTACAGGGAAAAAGGTTCGTCAAGACGCGGCTGTTACGGGCGAAATATCCGTGAGCGGACAGGTCCGTGCTGTAGGCGGTATTTTCGAGAAAGCTTACGGGGCATCTCGAGCCGGAATGAAAGACATGATTATTCCTGTCGAAAACAAGGATGAAATTACGAAACATCACTTAAATCTAAATATTCATGCCGTTACGACAATTCAGGAGGTCATGAGTCTCCTCTTTGTCGAATAGGAGAGTTATATGGAACAGCGCATACCTCCGCAAAATGTGGAAGCGGAACAGGCCGTTTTAGGAGCCATGTTGATTGATCGCAGTGCCGTCATTGCGGCAACGGAAAAATTGGATGCTGAAGATTTTTATAGGGATACACATAGGCTTATTTTTGAAGCCATGGTAAACCTTAATCGTGCCAATAAAGAAGTTGACGTTATTACTCTCGATGAAGAGTTGCGACGCATGAAAAAGCTTGAAGAAGCAGGCGGTATACAGTATATTTTATCTTTACCGAATCTGGTGGCTACAGCGGCCAATATTGAATATCATGTCGGGATTGTGGCTGAAAAGGCGTTGGGCAGAAAGCTTATTCGAACCTGTACGGACGTGGCAGCCGATGCTTATAACGGCGAAAAATCGACAGAAGATATTCTGGATATGGCAGAACAACAGATCTTACGTCTGGGTGATAGTCGTAAACACGGCAATTTTGCCTCTGTGGGAGAGGTTGTAGGTACAGCCTTGGACCATATTACGAAAATGTATGAAAACAAGGAAGGGCTTACGGGTCTGCCGACAGGATTTAAAGATGTAGATATGCTGACTTCAGGTTTGCAACCGTCGGACCTTGTGTTGGTGGCAGCTCGCCCCAGTATGGGGAAAACGGCGTTCACCCTGAATATTGCACAAAATGTAGGTGTTCGTCAAAAGAAGACCGTTGCTTTTTTTTCGTTGGAAATGTCTCAAGAACAGCTGGTTCATAGACTTTTGTGTCAAATTTCCCATGTAGACTCACAAAAGCTGAGGACCGGGCAGTTGAATACGGATGAAGAGTGGACGAAACTGACAGAAGCTTGCAGTAAATTATATGATGCACCTATTTATATAGACGATACGCCGGGGATATCCGTCGGCGAAATGAGATCCAAAGCCAGACGCCTTAAGGCGGAACATGGCTTGGACCTGATTATTGTTGACTACTTACAACTTATGCAAGGGAAAAATGCCGAAAGTCGGCAACAGGAAATTTCCGACATATCGCGAAACCTGAAGGCGTTGGCAAGAGAGCTGAAGGTGCCGCTTATTGCTTTGTCACAGCTCAGCCGTAGTGTTGAAAGCAGACAGGATAAGCGACCTATGCTCAGTGATTTGCGAGAATCGGGTGCTTTGGAACAGGATGCGGATATCGTTTCTTTCCTGTACAGGGAAGATTACTATAATAAAGAGACGGAAGACCAACATATTACGGAAGTTATTGTGGCTAAGCATCGAAACGGCCCTACCGGTACAGTCAGACTGTACTTTAAAGGTGAGTATACATTATTTATGAACTTGGATACTCGACATAGCGAAGTGCCGCAATAAAAACACGCCCGAATTATTTTTTTGATTCGGGCGTGTTTTCTTGTTCTATATAAGTAAAGTTTCGAATGAGTATGGCTTTTCCGCGCCAAGAAAAGGCTCGCTTTCCGTAGGTTTCTTTAAATTGGCGGTTTGTGAGATTCTTAAAGGAGCGGGTATCTACATAAGATAAGAGATCCGTACGAAAGTCTGCAAGTGGCGTTACGGGAATATCCTTGTTGTGAGGACAGACTCGCTGACACTCGTCACAACCGAAAATGTACGGTGTTTTGGCGACAATTTTTTGTTCTTGAGATGTAAGGTCGCCTTTTTTTTGAGTTAAGTAAGATTTGCAGGTGACAAAATTATAAGCTGTTCCTGAAAAACAGTTGCCTGGGCAGATTTTTTCGCAATTGCCGCAGTGGAAACACTCTTTTTTTGTCGGCTCATCTACTTCTAAATCGGCTGTTGTTAAAACGGCACCGATAAAGCAGTAAGATCCGTAGGTCTCATGTATAAGACAACCGTTGTCGCCGATAAAACCGAGGCCGGCAGTGACGGCCAAATGGCGGTCGGACAACGGTGATGTATCTACTACCGAATAATAAGACGAGCCGGGAAAGGCCTTTTCCGTAAACTGTCCTATGCGGTTTAAGTAAGAGTGTATAATTGTATGATAATCATAGCTATGAGTGTACAAGGATAAATTACTGCTTTTCGGATAGCCGCAAAAATACGGGAAGAGGACAACAATGATAGACCGACATAGAGGCAGTAACCGGCAAGGGTCATAGCGATCGATACCGCGTCCGGAGGCTAAAGGACAAATGTCTCCTTGTGTGGGCGGTATCGGTAATGAAGCACTTGCAATGCCTACGGCAGTGAGTCCTAAAGTCCTGCAAAAGGTTTTCACATCCTGTGCGGTCATAGGGAATCCTCTCCCGATTCCGTCGCAATGTAAGACGAGGCGGACGTATAGCAAATACGCAGATGCTCTTCCATCATGCGTACGGCTTCTTGCGTATTGCCGTCACTTAAGGCATCTAAAATTGCCGCATGTTCATCGGCCGCCTCTTGCACCCGGTTAGCGTGGCTGTACAGAGAATTAATACCTGTACGACGAATTTTATCTCGAATTTCTTCTACGAGGGAACGAAGTAATGTGTTTCCCGTAGAAGCAATAATGATATTATGAAATTCCGTGTCGCTGAAAATAAACTCCTTATATGCCGGATCTTTGTGATGGATTAACTTTTTCTGCTGTTCTACGAGAAGCCGTAATAGTTCCAGCTGATCCTTGGTAATTGACGTACTGGCTAATTGGACGGCTAAGACTTCCAGTGCCGTGCGAATTTGAAAGATGTGGGTCAAATTCTTTTCGTCAAGACGACGGACGACAATTCCTTTGCGAGGGATATAACGAAGCCAGCCCTCTTTTTGAAGCTGCCTCATGGCTTCGCGCACAGGTGTGCGACTGACGCATAACTCTTCAGCCAAAGCCCTTTCCGTTAATACTTGGCCATCTTTGTAAGTTTGGTCGAGAAGCCGATTTTTAACCGTTTTATATACTTGTTCTTTTAACGCAGGTGCGGCATTCTTCTTCATCCTAGCTCCTATAGAAAGTAATCATGGTTCAGAGGTGGTTGTTCTTCGCTTGCAGTATTTGTATAACGAGGCCAATCCCGTTATGTTAAGGTGAGTATCGTAAATATAAAGAAAATCGTATCTTTGTATATATACTTATCATATACTATCGGCGAGAATCTTGCCAAGTATGAGCATCAGGTATAAAGGTTGTCTTGGTTGAGAGTCGTTCAGTGTGTAGTGTACAATAAGAGCCATAAGGAGGGGTGAAGATGAAGGCAAAAGAATTACAACAGCGCTTTGATTGCGGCAAGGTTGAAAAAATGTATGAAAATAGCCGGAAAATATCTTTTCTCTTACGGGCTGTGTTTGCCCTGGCGGGTATGTATTGTTTTCACTCCTTTATGGTAGAAACTCAAGCCGCTTTTCGCATTTATCCGTTCCTCGGGCTGGTGTTTTGTCTTGTGCGGATGTATCGGCAAGGCGATACGGTATGTTATGTAACGGAGAAGGGACTGGTTGTACGCAGCCATTATCGAACTTTTTATGAGTTTATGAGCGAGATTCTTTTTGGGGCTGAGCATCTTGTGTTTATACCGTATAAAGCTATTTTTGATATACCGTCTAATTGGGTAACTTTTGAATTAGGCAGTGCCGAGATAGGCGGTCTTGTTGTGCAGCCTGTGCGGCTCAGGTATTTGTCAGCAAAGAATAAAAAAGAGATACTGGCGAGGATTCGTGCGGCTCAAGAAGAGCCTGAAGACACCTGAAATGCGGGAAAATAAAAAAATCGAAAAATTTTCGAAAAAATACTTTACTAATTTAACGTACTAAAGTATAATGAAGACATCGAAAGACGGCGGGTATCCGGAAACGCGGTCTGAGGAGACAATAAACGGTAATTAGGGAGGAATAACAATGAATATGAAAAAATGGATATTGGCCGCAACAATTATGACAATGACAGCTATGCTTGCAACCGGGTGCGGTTCCGACTCGGCCAAGTCGGAACAAAAGTTACCTGATAAAGTTATTATCGGCTTGGATGATAATTTCCCGCCCATGGGATTCAGAGATGAAAGCGGTAATCTCGTCGGGTCCGATATTGATTTGGCTAAAGAAGCCGCAAAACGTCTCGGTATTGAAGTAGAATTTAAACCTATCGATTGGGACAGTAAGGAAGCTGCCTTGAAGAGCAAGCAAGTAGATATGCTCTGGAATGGTTTGAGTATTACGGAAGATAGAAAAAAGGAAATCGCTTTTTCCGATGCGTATATGAAAAACGGTCAGATTATCGTGGTTCGTAGTGACTCACCTGTTACGGACCGTGCCGGTTTAGCAGGAAAGACCTTGGCAACACAAGACGGCAGCAGCTCGATTGATTGCCTTAATAAAGCAGCCGACTTTAAAGCGTCCTTAGGGAATGTTAAACTGTACGGAGATAATGTAGCGGCTTTGATGGATCTTGAATTGGGACGTGTCGATGCGGTATTGGTTGACAGCTCCGTAGGCAGATACTACATGCAGAAGAAACAGGGCGTATTCAAGGTCATCGATAAAAACATGGGTGAAGAAGAATTCGGCGTCGGTATGCGTCAAGAAGATACTCTGCTCAGAGATAAACTTAACAGCGTTCTCAAACAAATGAGTGAAGACGGCACGACGGCTAAAATTTCACAAAAGTGGTTCGGTGAAGATATTTCGATGAAGTTATAAAAACGACAAGTATAATGAGGAATCGCACGATTCCTCATTTACTTTGTTTCAGAGGGAGTTCTTATGGATTATTTATCAACAATCGTTCCGGCTATTGCCGACGGGCTTCAAGTTACATTAAAAATATTTGTCATCACCATTGTTCTCAGCCTGCCCTTGGGGATTATTATGGCCATGGCGCGGCTAAGTCCTTTAGCCGTTTTGCGTAAGCTTTTGGAAGGTTATATTTACTTAATGCGCGGTACACCGCTCATGTTACAGATCTTATTTATTTATTACGGCCTTCCGTTCCTGATTCCCGGGTTACGCTTGGCCGATTATCCTGCGGCTATTATCGCCTTTGTTTTAAACTATGCCGCATATTTTGCCGAAATCTTTCGAGGCGGCATTCAGTCCATTGATCGAGGTCAATATGAAGGAGCTAAAGTTCTGGGCATGACATATGCGCAAACCATGCGTCGCATTGTATTACCGCAAGTGTTAAAGCGCGTCCTGCCGCCGGTAGCCAATGAAACCATCAACTTGCTGAAGGATACGTCCTTAGTTTACATCTTGGCTATGAATGACGTATTGCGCATTACCCGCTCTATTGTACAGCGAGACTTCGATACGACGGCCTTTATTGTAGCGGCTGTATTTTATCTGGTATTTACCTTTATTTTGACCCGTTTCTTTATGTATCTTGAAAAACGCTTCAATGTATATGAAGGATAGGAGGCGATAATATGAGTTTTATTGAGATGAATCATATAGGTAAAAGCTTCGGTAACCTGGAAGTTTTGAAAGATGTATCCTTGCACATGGAGTCAGGTGAAGTGGTTTCTATTATCGGCCCGTCGGGAAGTGGTAAGAGTACTTTTTTGCGATGCTTGTGCGAATTGGAAAAAATAGATAAAGGTGATATTTGCGTGGGTGGAGAAGTGATGGCTGAACAACCTGAGGGGGCAAGTAAGACTGTGTACTCATCTCCTGATAAGGTACGTCAAATTTGCCGTCGCATGGGTATGGTTTTTCAGTCATTTAACCTTTTTCCGCACATGACGGTTCTTGATAACATTCTGGAAGCGCCACGAGTTGTAAAAGGTATGAAGGATGCGGATATTTTACCGCTGGCGGAAGAACTTTTACGAAAGGTCGGCTTATGGGATAAGCGGGATGTCTACCCTTCCAGCTTATCGGGCGGTCAGAAACAGCGGGTGGCTATTGCCAGAGCCTTGGCAATGAAACCGGACATTATGTTGTTTGATGAACCGACATCGGCCTTGGATCCGGAACTGACCGGTGAGGTGTTGCGAACGATAAAGCAATTAGCCGATGAAGACATGACCATGGTTATTGTAACGCATGAAATGGCCTTTGCCAGAGAAGTGGCAGATCGTATTATTTTCATGGCCGACGGAGTTATTCAGGAAGAAGGTCGTCCTGAAGATGTATTTGAACATCCTCAAAATGAACGAACGAAGAATTTTCTCAGCTCAATGTTGCAGTTTTAAAAAAAACGGCGAATCCGAAGGGTTTCGCCGTTTTTGAGTATTGTATGTATGGACTAAAGGATTTTTAGGGCCGATTTTCGGCGATGAGATCCGCCAGGCAGGGTTCAACCTGGACGCCTTCCCGCGGATCCGCTCCGGAGGCGGCTGTGAACTCAATGGCCTTTGTAAGAAAGCGTGTGGCAGCTGCCGTTGCAGCATGCAGATCATCTTTTTTCAATAACAGCCCCGTAAGTGCGGACGTGAAGATATCGCCGGTACCGCAAGTGCTGAAATCTACCTTATAAGTGACTGCCTCATCGAAGGTGGCTGTGGTAGCATCGTAGCTGATATTTTTAATGCCGTCTCGTGACGGTACGCTGGTGATAACGATTCGCTGCGGACCGTCAGCTGATAGCGTTTTACACATTTCAAGGACTGATTTGGTTGTAGGTGTAGCGGAGAAATCAACTTCCGTATCGGAGAGAAGTGCGGCTTCCGTATAGTTGGGAGTGATTAAGTCGGCTACGGTAATCAGCGATTTCATAGCCTTTATCATGGACTCGTCAAAGACCGGGTACAATTTGCCGTTGTCGGCCATAGCCGGGTCAATAATGGACAAACCGCCCTTACCGAATTGTAACACGGCCTCTTTAACCGTTTCTGCCTGATCCGGTCCGGCCAGAAAACCGCTGTAGACTGCGTCATATGTAAGATTTAATTTCGACCAGGCTGCCATCATATCCGGCATGGTCGCGGATAAATCGGTGCTTTTAAAGGTACCGTATGTAAGATTATTGCTGAACAAGGCTGTCGGAAAGGGACAAACCTGACTTCCCAAGGCTGATATAACGGGGATTGCCGCCGTTAGAGAACAACGGCCGAAGGAACATAAATCATGAATTGCCAAGACTCTTTTTGTAGACATGAAACTGCCTCCTTTATTATCTGTCTATGTATATTATGAAGAATATGCGGGATATGTAAATAGACAGTTTTACGTAAAGTCCGCTTCCATCTGGCGTGCTCGACCTATCTATGGATAAAGACATATGATACAATATGTAATTAAAACTAACGATTGTCTCGGGGGAGGTAATTATGGGGCAAGACAGAGATGTTGCCATGGGGCTCAGCGTGAAGGCCATGATTTTTTTCGAAGCAAAACTTTTATTGTTGCGGAAAAATGACGGGAAGACCGTATCCCATTGGGAATTTCCCGGCGGCGGATTACGGCGCGGTGAAAATTTCCTGGACGGCCTGTATAGAGAGGTAAAAGAAGAAACGGGGCTGTCCGTTCATGTTGACGGACTTGCCGGAACCTGGCAGTATCGCAAGCGAAACGGTCAGTTTTTAAACGGTGTGATTTATACGGCTACGGCGACACGGCAAGAGGTTATGATTTCATCAGAACACACGGACTATGCGTGGGTCCGGCCCGATGAATTGAATCAATACCCCATCCATGCATCTTTGCATACCGCTTTGCGACAAATGGAAAAGATACCCGCGTTTTCGACAGAACTTCTTAAAGAATTTTTGACAGCTCCCCGGGAGGCGGCCCGTGAATAGAAAAAAACAAGGGAGAGCTCCCTTTACAGAGGCATTGGAAGCTTATTGCAGAGAAAGTTTTTATCCCTACCATACGCCCGGACATAAAGGCGGGAAAGGAAGTTCTGCAGAGGAACGAAAGCTCTTCGGGGCAGCCTTGCGGCGGGATTTGGGGCTTATGTATGCCCTGGATGACCTATTTGATCCGGTCGGGCCCTTAGGCGAAGCCATGGATTTGGCTGCTGAATTATACGGGGCAGGTCGGACTTTTTTTTCCGTTAACGGAACGACAGCTTGTATTGAGGCCATGATTTTAGCAGTATGCGGTGACGGAGATGAATTGATTATTCCGCGTGAAGCTCATAAAAGTGTTATGAATGCACTTATTTTGAGCGGTGCCGTACCTGTATATATGAAGAGCCGGTTTGCGTTGCAGGAGGAAATTTCTCTCGGCCCCGACACAAGGGAAATTGAAGATTTGATGGAGACTCATCCGAAGGCGAAGGGGATAGTTATTACCTATCCGACTTATGACGGCCTTTGTATCGATTTGAAGTCGGTGTGCGAGGCAGCCCATAGACACAAGCTCTTTGTTCTTGTTGATGAAGCACACGGAGCTCATTTCGGATTACACGAAGACTTGCCGGCAACGGCGTTGTCGTGCGGCGCCGATATGGCGGCACAGAGCACTCATAAGTTGGGTGGTTCTTTGACCCAAACGTCCATGCTTCATTGTCGGAAGGGATTTTTGCATGTAGATAAAGTGGCGGCGGCTATGCATTTGCTGCAGTCTACGAGCCCCCATTATTGGTTTTTAGCATCATTAGACAGTGCCAGACGGCGGGCCGCACTATACGGACATGATGATGAAGAAAAAGCTTTAAAAATGGCGCGACGTATTCGGCGAGAGTTGAATACTCTTGCGGGAATTCGTGTTTTCGGAAAAGATATTTTAGACTATGACGGTGTGCAGGATTTCGATGAAACGAAAATTACCATAGACTTTTCCGGATTGGGCCTTACAGGGGCTGAAGCGGAACGGTTATTGCGTCGTGAAAAGATAGAAGTCGAGTTGACGGCGGGGCACCATGTCTTATGTTTAATTACTCCCGGCGATGATAATGAAAGTGCGGAGGCCTTAATCAAAGCTTGTCGGCATATTTCCGAAGGTGGAGAAAAAACCGAAAGAGTCGAAATGAAGGAAGTCCCCTTGCCGGACCCGGTAGTGCGTTTGGCACCGCGGGCCGCGTGGCATATGCCGTCTGTTGACAAACGATTGGATGAAGCAATCGGTTCGATTGCCGCGGAATCCGTGATTTTCTATCCTCCGGGTATTCCCGTTCTGGCACCGGGGGAAGAGATAACAGCTCAATGTGTACGTTATATTCAGAGAAAGATTGCTGAAGGATATGGACCCCACGGGTGTGAAGATAAAACGGCGACCTTTATTAAAACGGTGAAAAGTGAAGAGGAGAAGTCATGAAGGGACATTTGATTATTATAGAAGGCGGCGACGGAAGCGGTAAGGCGACACAGACCGAATTACTGCGACGGCACCTGGCGGACGACGGGGAATTTGTTAAAGCGGTATCGTACCCCGATTATGACAGCGAATCGAGTGCACTCGTAAAAATGTATTTGCGAGGCGACTTCGGAACTGATGCGGATACGATTAATCCCTATGCGGCGTCGGCCTTTTATGCCGTTGATCGTATTGCCTCTTATGAGTTGAAATGGAAGCGGTTTTTTAAGGACGGCGGAATCGTTTTGGCTGATCGGTATACGACGAGTAATATGCTATACCAAATGATCAAAATACCCGGGAAAGCTGACCAGGATGCTTACTTGGACTGGCTATGGGATTTTGAGTTTAAAAAGTTGGGCTTGCCCGAACCCGATGCTGTCATACTGTTAGACGTGCCTTTAGAAGTGACGGAAAGATTGATGTCCGAACGTACCGGTAAGACGGGCGGTACGACGGGAGATATTCATGAAAAAGACCGGGAATTTTTGCGCAAATGTCACGCCGCCTACGTCGGATTGGCCGCTAAGTACGGTTGGTATAAGATTGACTGTACAAGAGAGGGAGTGCTTCGTTCTCCCGGGGCTATTCACGAAGACGTATATGCTTTGGTCAAAGGTTTGATTTAAATCTGTTGTCTTGACACTTATCCGCAGTTTCACGTATAATAAATAAGCATCCTGATTATGCTATTGGAAAAAAGATGCAGGCAGTATGGGTAAAAACTGTTGACAGACGTTAAGAGTCTATGGTAAGATACTTGTTGTCATGCGGAAGTAGCTCAGTGGTAGAGCACCACCTTGCCAAGGTGGGGGTCGCGAGTTCGAGCCTCGTTTTCCGCTCCATTTTTCTCTTAGGAGGAAAGAATATTCCTCAATAGCTCAGTTGGTAGAGCAATCGGCTGTTAACCGATTTGTCGTAGGTTCGAGTCCTACTTGAGGAGCCATGTAGGGGTATCGCCAAGCGGTAAGGCAACGGACTCTGACTCCGTCATCGTTGGTTCGAATCCAGCTACCCCTGCCATATTTCTTGATCCACTAGCTCAGTCGGTAGAGCACCTGACTTTTAATCAGGGTGTCCCGAGTTCGAATCTCGGGTGGATCACCACAATTTTATATGGCCCCTTGGTCAAGCGGTTAAGACACCGCCCTTTCACGGCGATAACATGGGTTCGAATCCCGTAGGGGTCACCACACTCGGGCGATTAGCTCAGCTGGGAGAGCGCTTGCCTTACAAGCAAGATGTCGGCAGTTCGATCCTGTCATCGCCCACCAAAAAAGAAATTGAACGGTATATTCATTGAATATACCGTTCAATTTCTTTTTATATATAAAACTATGTACATGCCGATGCAAGAAGCCTCGCCATATTATAACAGAGGCTTCTTGTTTATTTTTCATAGCGTCTGGGCATACGCTTGTTGCCGACAACCATGGTTCGGCTGAGGGTTTGGTAGGCCATGTTCGTAAAGAAGAGAAAGCCGAATAAAAAGACAAGGCCGTAGTCCCAGGTAAGTTCCGTTGACCGGCTATATAAGTAAAGGCAGGTACCGGTGAAAAGGAGACTGATATATAAGGCTATGACCGCGCATTGGGTTCGTTGACCACGATCGCGATAGGTGTAGAAATCTTTGTATTTAACTTTAAAAAATAAGGATGAAATGATAAGGATGAAAGCCGTGGCGACCATACCGTAAAGCGGTAGTGAGAAGAAAAACTCACACAATAAGAGGAGAGCGAGAATTAAAGTCCAAAGAAAAATGCCGATTTGCAGATGCAAATCCTGTTTTGAATCGTGTATATGGTCACGGTGTCGTTGACTCATGAGGGTAACTCCTTTCGAAACAAGGTACATTGATGACATTATACCATAGGTTATCGTTGTTACGTCAGTTTTTCGGACTTTTACCGGATCATAGGGGATTCCTATGATTACATGCGAAAAATATATGATGTAAAAAGAAGGAGCAATCATTGTTTGGTGATAGAGACGCATTCCTATGAAATGAACTGCACGACCTGCGGGGATTATTTGAATGTTTGCCATAAGAACGCTATTAAATTCGAGCGGAAAGGCAAACAGTAATAAAAATTATCAATACGCATCCATTTATTATTATCCATAATTAACACCCTGTTAATTATGGATAATTTTTTATAAATGAGATGAGAAAAAGGAAGGTAAAAAGTGATACAATAATGGGGACCTTAATATTATTCTTTATTAAGAAGGAGTACAAAGTATGGAGTTTTTGAAAGACAAAATTTCGCGACGGCAGTTCTTAAAGGGCGCTGTAGCGACGGCTGCCGTAGCGGCGGCTGGGCCTAAGCTGATCTCCGCCGGGTATACACCTTTTAAATCCGATTCGCTAGAGGTGTGGACTTGCGGCGGCTTATCGGAAGCTTTTTTGCAAATCAACGATGCATATGAAGCAAAAACAGGCCATAACATTCAGTACACCGGTGCTTTTGCGGGGGCATTGGGTAAATCTCTGTTAACCTTAAAAGGACAAACGGAGATGTTCGGAGCACGCGGTTTGGAACTGGCCCAAAATTTACGTAAAAAGGGAATCAGCCTTCGTTTTAAACCCCTTTGCTTTACGGACTATGTTCTTGTAGTTCCTAAGGGGAATCCGGCAGGTATTCGCGACTTGCAGGATTTGGCGGAACCGGGGGTTCGTGTCATGTTGCCGTTAGGGGCTTCACCTCCGGGCAGTGCTTCCGTCAAGGGGATTCTGAAGAAGTCGGGTCTTACGGATCCTGTCATGCAGAATATGACGGTTAACGAAACGTGTGTCATTAAGATGATGTGCGGCCTCGTAGAAGGAAAAGGCGATGCTTCCATTATTGAAAAACGTTTGACTACACACGATCGCTTTAAGGATAAAATTGAGTACATGCCTATTGATCCGAAGTTTATTCCGCCGGCACCTCTTACCTTTACTCTCAATGTAATGAAGTATGTAAAGGATGAAAAGTTGGCTGAAGACTATTCGGATTTCGTCCGTTCCGACGGTCAGGAAATACTGGAAAGAAACGGTTTCACATCCGTCCACTCGGCACGAGGCTTAGACTTAATAGAAAGGTTCGGCGTAAAAGATGTCCAATAATACAAGTGCACAGAAAAAAGAATTCTACTTACCGAAGTTACGGCATTTGGTACAACTTATATTCTTGGCCGTCATGGGTAAGTGGATATACTACGGAATTTTCCGATGTCCCTTCATCGTCCCCTTTGTCAACTGTGAACGATGTCCCGTAATCACCTGTTGGGGGCGTATTACAGCCTACTTCTTCGGATTCTGGTTATTCATTCCTCTGTTGGCTATCTTCCTGGGACGAGCTTTTTGCGGCTGGCTCTGCCCGAGCGGTTTTGTCAATCAAATGCTCGGTAAGGTAGCAATTACGAAGCTGAAGATACGCAACAAAAAGATGAGATGGGCTCAGTTGGGGATGGTTGTTACGATTTTAATCGGACTGGGTGTATATTTCATTTATGACAACCCGCGCGTTATGATACCTATTCGTACGAGTGATGAATACTTTAACTCGCTTATTATGTCCATTCGCTTTGCCGATTGGTATTGGGCTGTTCGTACGGTTATCGTCGTAGCACTTATTGCGGCATCGCTCATTATTTCGAATTTCTGGTGTCGGTTTATTTGTCCTGTCGGCGGGGCCATGGAATTGATACGCAAGATTTCCATATTCCGTATTTTCAAGACCGATGCCTGTGACAACTGTGATGCTTGCCTGCGTAAGTGTGATATGGGTACGCGTCCTGACGAAATGAACTGCACGAACTGCGGGGATTGCTTGAATGTTTGCCATAAGAACGCTATTAAATTCGGGCGGAAAGGTAAACAGTAATGGACGTACATACACAAAGCTTTTTAAATAATCATCCCTGCTTCAACAAAGGGGCTTCGGTTAATTGGGGGCGGGTTCACTTACCGGTGGCTCCGAATTGCAATATTCAATGTAACTTCTGCAATCGTATGTACGACTGCGCTAAT
Source organism: Megasphaera micronuciformis F0359 (assembly GCF_000165735.1). GTDB lineage: Bacteria > Bacillota > Negativicutes > Veillonellales > Megasphaeraceae > Megasphaera > Megasphaera micronuciformis. Next base: position 50,055 of record NZ_GL538185.1, on the reverse strand, counting down.
GAAAATCGTCCCGGCGTTACTCAGAAGGTGTACACTCCTGATGAAGCCGTGGCTTATTTGGAAAAACTTTTTAAGGACAGACAGGATATTTCGGTTATCGGCATTGCCGGACCGGGAGATCCCATGTGTGATGCCGATAAGACCTTGCCGACATTTGAAAAGTGCCGTGCTCGGTTCCCGCACCTCATGCTGTGTCTTTCCACCAACGGCTTGGCCTTACCCGAACATGTAGATGACATCGTGCGTATCGGAGTCAGTCATGTGACAGTAACGGTCAATGCCGTTACTCCCTCTGTGGGCGGTAAAGTTTATGCTTGGGTTCGTTACAACGGCAAAACTTATACGGGCGAAGAAGGAGCTGCCATTTTACTGGCTCGTCAAGATGAAGGGATTCGCAAGCTGAAGGAAGCGGGTATGATCGTCAAGATTAATACGGTCGTCATTCCCGGAATTAATATGGATCATGTACCGCAAATTGCCGCTAAGGCTAAAGAATGGAAGGCCGATATTATGAATTGTATGGCCATGATCCCTGTGCATGACACTCCCTTTGCCGGCATTGAAACACCGTCTAAGGAAGATATACACCGAGTACGGCAATTTATCAGCGGTTCGATGAAACAAATGACGCATTGCAGTCGTTGTCGTGCCGATGCTTGCGGTAAATTGGGCTGTGAATAAAAAAAGACTTGCCTTATACAGCAGGTCTTAATACGGCTTAGCCGCAGATTTCACGCAGAGCTTTCACGGCCGTATCAACGTCATCTTCCGTGTTGAAATATCCAAAGGAGAAGCGGACTGTTCCGCCCGGAAAGGTTCCTAATGTTTTATGAGCTGACGGGGCACAGTGGAGGCCGACGCGGGTGAGGATTCCGTATTCGGACTCAAGCTTGAAGGCCACTGCCGAATTATCCATTTCTTTAGCGGCAACAGATACGACGGCCGTACGGTCCTGTAAATCCCTTTTGCCGGCAACGGTCAGTTTCGACAGGTCGGAGATTCCGTCTAAGAAACGAGACGTAAGAGCCATTTCTTTATGATGGATATTTTCCATGCCTTCCGCTTTGATAAAGTCAAGGGCTGCATGAAGGCCTATGATTCCGGGTAGGTTTAAAGTACCCGATTCGAAACGGTCGGGAAGAAAGTCCGGCATTTCTTCCGTATGTGAAAGGCTCCCCGTGCCGCCGGCAATGAGAGGGGTCATGATTGTTGCCAACGAGTCGGGAATAACCATGCCGCCTGTACCTTGAGGTCCTAGAAGTCCCTTGTGTCCGGTGAAGCATAAGATGTCGATATTCATATCCTTCATATTGATAGGTATCGTACCGGCCGTTTGTGCCGAGTCGACGATGAAAAGCAGGCCGTGTTTGCGACAAAAGGCCCCGACTTCTTTTAACGGCATTACGGTCCCGCAGACATTGGATGCATGGGTCATGATAACGGCTTTCGTGTTTTCTTTGACGAAATCGTCAAGGCTTTCAAGAATGAGTGAACCGTCAGACCGACAGGGCAGACGATCAAAGGTCAGGCCTTCTTTTTCCATCTGGACAAGAGGCCGCATGACCGCATTATGCTCCATGGACGATACGAGAATGTGATCGCCTTTTTTGAGTAACCCCTTAATGGCCATGTTGAGGCTCATCGTGACATTTTGTGTGAAGATGACATTCTTCACATCGTCGCCGCCGAACATTTCTTTTAGCCAAAGTCGGGTCAGGTAGACTGTTTCTTCCGTGTCGTAAGCAGGAGCGTACGAACCTCGATTAATATTGACGCCGCTTTCACTGATGAAACGGCTCATGGCTTCGGGAACACTCTTAGGTTTGGGGAAAGTCGTAGCCCCGTTATCAAGGTATATTCTTCGCATTTTCTGTCTCCTATGGATGAAATGACTTGCTCCGTTCAGTATAGTCGACATCCGGTCGTTTTACAAATGTTCGTTTTAGGTAAATCGATAAGGAGTTTTAATACAGAAATAATTTATTAATGCAGAACGGTGCATGGGTTCAGTTTGAGAGGAGGATTTATTTTGGGTTTAGCACATGAAAAACGCGCTATTATCATTGCCGGTTTAATCATCGGCGCCATTGCGGGATTTTTGGTCCTGGCAGGGAATCCCGCGAACATGGGTTTTTGTATTGCTTGCTTTATTCGTGATACTGTAGGCGGACTCGGGTTGCACCGGGCGGCACCGGTACAGTATATTCGTCCGGAAATCATCGGTCTTGTTTTAGGTGCGTTCTTATTATCTTTTATTCGCGGCGAACATCAGGCTAAGGGCGGCAGCGCTCCCATGACGCGTTTTATTCTCGGCTTTTTCGTTATGATTGGTTGCCTCATGTTCCTCGGTTGCCCCTTCCGCTTGATTCTGCGTCTTGCCGGCGGCGACTGGAATGCTATTTTAGGCTTTGTAGGCTTTGCAGTCGGCATCGGTGCGGGGACCTTCTTCTTGAAGAGAGGGTATTCGTTAAAGCGTACGTATAGCCTTCCCAAGTTTGATACGGCAGTTATGCCGGTTCTTATGGTAGGATTGTTGATTCTCGTCGTAATGGCTCCGGCTTTCATTTTCTTCAGTGAAAAAGGTCCTGGGGCGGTACATGCTTTCTGGGCCGTATCTCTTATTGCCGGAATTGTCGTCGGCGGTTTGGCGCAATACACACGCCTTTGCATGGTTGGCGGTATTCGTGATATAATCTTATTCCATGAAACGAAATTGTTGATGGGCTTCGTTGCTGTTTTTGTAGCGGCATTCCTCGTTAACCTCGCTTTCGGTAACTTCCATCCCGGCTTTGCCAATCAGCCTATTGCCCATACGGACGGTTTATGGAACTTCCTCGGCATGGCTTTGGCAGGTTTTTGCAGTATTTTGCTCGGCGGTTGCCCCATGCGTCAGCTTATTATGACGGGTGAAGGTAATACGGACTCGGCCATTACGGTTTTGGGTCTTGTTATCGGTGCGGCATTTGCTCATAATTTCGGTCTTGCCGCAAGCGGCAACGGGCCTACATTCAATGGTGAAGTAGCTGTTGTTTTGGGCTTTGTCGTAGCTTTGATTATTGCCGTTGTCAATACGCGTAAACAGGGTGCATAAGGAGGAATCGTGATGATAGATGCTAGAGGATATTCTTGCCCCGAGCCGGTAATTATGGCTCAAAAGGCATTGGCGACACAGGAACAGGAATATGAAATGTTGGTAGACTCTCGGACGGCTATGGAAAACGTAACTCGATATGTATCCCATAACGGGTATACGGTTGTTTCGACAGCCGAAGGAGACGACTACAAACTTGTCTTCAAGAAAAAATAGTAGGTAAGGTCGGTGTAAACATGAAATTTATCGCTACTTTTTATTCGCATTTCGGTGCTATTCGTTTTAAAAACGAAGCTCATCCGTCGGTGACATCTATTGAATTGATGCCCGTGCCGCGAAACCTGAGCTCGTCTTGCGGCACCTGTGCCCGCTTTGAGGCACCTGACGACTACACCTATTCAGGCGATGAAAGTGGTGAAGTCGAACAAGTAGTCCGGGAAACGGAATCCGGATTTGAAAAGATTTACAGTTCGATGTAAAGGATGATTACAGTGAGTGATAAAGTAAAATTAACAGAAATGGCGTCCTGCTCCGGTTGAGGCGCAAAAATCGGTGCCGGTGTACTGGCACAAATGTTGAACGGCATTCCCCGACATCAAGATGATCGACTTATTGTAGGGTACGATAAGAGTGATGATGCATCTGTCTATGTTGTGCGCGATGATTTGGCCATTGTTCAGTCGGTAGACTTTTTCCCGCCTATTGTCGATGACCCGTATATGTTCGGACAAATTGCGGCGGCCAATTCGTTGAGCGATATTTTTGCTATGGGAGCCGATCCCAAATTGGCAATGAATGTCATGGCTATTAACTCGGCTATGGGTCAAGATGCGGTTCGGGAAATCTTACAAGGCGGCTATAGCAAGGCTTATGAAGCGGGTGTATTGATTACGGGCGGTCATACGATTGAAGATAAGGAACCGAAGTACGGCTTATCCGTAACGGGCTTTATGCATCCGAAGGATCTGCTCAGCAATTCGTCGGCTCGTGAAGGGGATGTTCTCTTATTGACCAAACCTTTGGGTGTCGGTATCTTAACGACGGCGGCTAAGGTCGGACTTGTGGACGAATCTTTGGAACAGCAGCTTTATAAGGAAATGGCGGAACTGAACAAGTACGGCCGTGATATTATGATGAAGTATGATGTGCACAGCTGTACTGACATTACGGGCTTCGGCCTTATGGGACATGCCTATGAAATGGCGTCCGGTAGCGGCATGACTATTCATTTTGATATGAACAACATGCCCTATCATAAAGAAGCGATTGAAATGGCAAAACAGGGATTTATTCCTGCAGGTGCTTATCGTAATCGTGATTATACGGACGGTCATGTACGTACCGAAGGGCCGATTAGTGAAGCGGAATTGGATATTCTTTACGATCCGCAGACTTCGGGCGGTTTGATGATTGCCGTCAGTGAAAAGGATGCGCCGGCGTTGGAAAAGGAATTGAGTGACAACTTGCCGTGCGGTAAAATCATCGGCTATGTAACGGCAAAAGAAGGTACGGATTTAATGGTCCGGAAATAATTCATACAAGCAGACAGGCACGCATGGGCTGGCCTGTCTGCTTTTTTTAGAAAGAAAATCCTCCGTAGGTAAATTCATTGAGGATTCACAAGGCGGCTGTTATAATATAGAGGTATTATAAACTCATATACAGAAAAAGGAGAGATTTGACGTGATTGAACGCTATACCAATGAAGTAATGGGCAGTATTTGGAGCGAACAAAATGAATGGGATACACTGAAGCAGGTAGAGATTCTTGCCAGCGAAGCTCAAGCGGAACTGGGTAATATTCCCAAGGAAGCTGCCGAACAGATTCGGGAAAAAGCTGCTTTTTCCGTTGACCGTATTCATGAAATCGAAGCGGAAACTCACCATGATATTGCCGCCTTCGTCTCTAATCTTTCCGAGAACATAGGAGAAGCCGGTAAATATGTGCATCTGGGGTTGACTTCAACGGACGTAAAAGATACGGCTTTGGGATACATGTTGAAACAAGCTTCCGAAATTCTTTTGGCCGATTTGGAAGCCTTTCGTGATGTTTTGCGTCGTCGTGCTGTTGAATTTAAATATACACCGACTATCGGTCGTACCCACGGTATTCATGCCGAAGCTACGACTTTCGGTTTGAAACTGTGCATGTGGTTGGCCGAAACGGAACGCAATATTGAACGCATGAAAAGAGCTAAGGAAGTCGTATCTGTCGGTAAGATTTCCGGTGCTGTCGGTACTTATGCCGATGTAGATCCCTTTGTAGAAGAGTATGTGTGCAAGAAGTTGGGCATTACGCCGTCGCCCATTTCTACACAGACATTGCAACGTGATCGTCATGCCGAATTCGTTACGACCTTGGCTGTTATTGCCAGCTCCATCGATAAGTTTGCAACGGAAATTCGTCACTTACAGAGAACGGAAGTACGTGAAGCTGAAGAATATTTTAGCCCTAAACAAAAAGGGTCATCCATTATGCCTCATAAGCGGAATCCTATTACGTGTGAACGCATGTGCGGCTTGGCTCGCGTTATTCGCGGCAACGCACAGGCTGCCTTGGAAGATGTAGCATTGTGGCATGAACGGGATATTTCCCATTCTTCCGTAGAACGTATCATCTTGCCGGACAGTACGATTGCACTTGATTATATGTTGACAACGTTTACTCGCGTTGTCGATAAGCTGATTGTCTATCCTGAAAAGATGATGGAAGATCTGCAATTGACAGGCGGACTGATTTATAGCCCCATTCTTTTAAATACCCTTGTTGAAAAAGGTGCCGTTCGTGAACAGGCTTATCGCTGGGTGCAACGTAATGCTATGAAACGTTGGCTTGAAGGGGAAGACTTCTTGGAAAACCTGAAAAAAGATAAAGATATTGCGACCGTTATGACGCATGAAGAAATTGAAGCTTGCTTTGACGTAAAGAAGATGCTCAGTCACGTTGACACGATTTTTGCTCGATTCGGGTTATAAGCGATACGATAAATCCGGCGACTGAAGAAAAAGATCGGGGAGATTAACATGTATTTTGATAATGCCGCAACAACAGCTCATAAACCGGAAGAGGTAGCCAGAGCCGTATATGAAGCACTGGCAGAAAAGGAATACGGCAATCCGTCACGGGGAGCGCATGACTATGCTATACGAGCTTATAAGGTCGTATTGTCCGCTAAAGAGAGTGTAAAGCAACTGGTACACGCCGGCCCTGCATACGATGTAGCCTTTACGCATAACTCGACGACCGCCTTGAACATGGTAATCAAAGGGCTCTTACGTAAGGGCGATCATGTTATCTCCACTACATGGGAGCATAATGCAGTGCTACGCCCCTTATATGAAATGGGGCAAGAGGGAGTAACTCTCGACTTTGTAAGGTCTGACAGTAAGACGGGGGCTCTCTGCTATGAGGAGTTTGAAAAACTACTTCGTCACGAAACGAAGGCCGTGGTCTGCAACCATGCTTCCAATGTGACGGGAAATATTATCGACTTGGATTTTATTAAGGCGTTTTGTAAGCGTCACGGGTTGATGCTTATTGTCGATATTTCGCAAACGGCAGGTGCCTATCCTATCGACCTGTCGGATGATATCGTTACGGCGGCCTGCTTTACGGGGCATAAGTCTTTATACGGACCGGGCGGTACGGGAGGTATGATTGTTAAAACCGATGTTGATGTAAAGCCCCTTATTACAGGGGGAGACGGAATTCATACCTTTGACAAAGAATTTCCTCATACAGTTCCCGGTGTATTTGAAGCAGGTACGGAAAATATAGCCGGTATAGCCGGATTGGAGGCGGGTATTCAGCTGTTGTTGGAACGGGGCGAAGAAGATATTGTTCGAACACAGCGAGAATTATCGGACCTTTTTATTAAAGGCCTGCAGGAAATCCCGAACCTTACCTTGTATGCCGATTTGACGCGGCCGCGCGTCAATGTTTTTGCCATTAATATCGGTGAAGCTGAAGCCGCTTTGGTCGGTGAAATTCTTTGGGAAGAATATGCAATGGCAACACGAGCGGGTTTCCACTGTGCCCCTTTGATTCATAAAGAATTACACACGGATAAGCGAGGTATTGTTCGTTTCTCCTTCAGCCTCTTTACGACGAAGCAAGAAGTAGAAGCGGCATTAGCAGCCTTACGTGATATTGCAAAGCGATAAAGAAAAGTGATACAACCGCATACAGTCGGTATTTCCGGATATCGACTGTATGCGGTTTTGTTATTTAAAGTAGAAGACTATTGTAAAACGAGGAAGAAATAAGATAAAATGGGTGCAGTATAGAATATAAATGAGTCTTAGGAGGACTGTTATAGTGAAGCAATCTACGAGACGCCTTTTATCCGTTTTTATGTGTGTAACCGTATTGACATCGACCGCTTTTGTATCGGGATGCTCCCTTTCCAGAACTGTAGGTAAAATAAGCAGTGCGGCGGAAAAAGCAAGCGGTAGTCAAGTTGAAAATTTTAATAAGCTGATTGATGCGGAAAATAACTACATTGACTTTAGACTTTCATTCGGAGGCAAGGAAAAGCAGTTTAACGACGGCTTAAGAAACGGCGTATACGATCAGAGTTTTGTGGCTCCCGATTACAAGTCTCTGCAAGAAGCACTGAAAGCCGTAAAAGCCGGCGGTGCTACTTATAAGAACGTTGATGCGGAACTTGATAAGGTTTTAAGTGCCTTAGATGAATTGGTTCCCGTAGCCACGGATCTTCAGACTTATTACGAATCTAAGACTTATTTAAATGATAATTATGCGAAAGTTAAAGAAGTAGCACCTAAGTATTTAGCAGCGGTAGATAAGTTTAATGCCGCTATGGATAAGTTAGACGATGCCATCGGACAGGTTAATCAAGAAAACAGTCAGAAAGAGATTGAACAGTATAAATCTGCCGGGAAGAAAAATATGGCAGCCGCTTTAGAAGCTACTGTGCGTTTCAAAGCGATTATGGATGAATTGGGAACGCATGATCAAAATCCCGACAAAGCTAAAATTGAACAAGAATTGGGAGCCGTTTCGACTCTTCTGGGAAGTATCAGCTCAAGCGAAGGGGATATACTGAAGACCGAAGGAAATGAATTAATCGGTGACGTTAGGGAATTTATGGCTAATCCCGATGAAGAAACCAGAGCGGGCATGTACGAACAGTACAATTCGTATGTCAATGCGTATAACGGCTTGAATGCAGAGCGTTTAGACGGTAAGTAGGATTCGCCGCTTCATAATAGGGTGTAAAATTTTATAAGTAAAGAGCCGCTCGATTTTGAGCGGCTCTTTACTTATATCGTTGATTTTAATTTTGTGAAGCTATTCGTAGCGCAAGGCTTCGATAGGATCAAGGCGTGCAGCCTTGCGTGCCGGATAGATACCGAAGAAGAGGCCGATACCGACAGAGAAGGTAAAGGAAATAAGAATAGGAGCCAAGGTGATAACGGGAGGTACTTCGGCGAATTTTTTGAATACTTCGACGAGGGAGATGCCCAAGGCGATTCCCAAGACCCCGCCGATGAGGCCGATAATAACGGCTTCGATTAAGAATTGCGTCATAATAGTCCGATATGTAGCTCCCAGGGCTTTACGAATACCGATTTCTCTGGTTCGTTCCGTAACGGAGACAATCATAATATTCATAATGCCGATACCGCCGACGAGGAGTGAAATAGCTGCTACACTACCGAGAAAAAGGGTAAGCGTTGCCGTCGTGGAATTCATCGTTTCCATGAGGCTCGTCATATTGTTAATGGTAAAGTCATCTTCCTTGCCTATACCTAAGTGATGCCGCTGGCGCAGAAGGGTACCGACTTGGTCTTGGACTTCATCGATTTTGTCGGAAGAAGAGACTTGGATGTTAATAGAGCGAATGTACGTAATCCCCATTAAGCGTTCCTGTGCGGTTGTCAGGGGGACGAGGACGACATCGTCCTGGTCACCGCCCATAGAGGCTTGCCCCTTTTTTTCCAGGACGCCGATGACTTTAAACGGCTGATTGTTTACGCGAATGTTTTTACCTACAGGGTTCTCAGAGCCATAGAGATTTCCGGCTACGGTAGAACCGATGACGGCGACACGATTGCGTGAATCCAAATCGGCTTGGCTGATGAAGGACCCGGATGTAACCGTAAGGGAACGGATTTGCAAGTATTCGGGAGTCACTCCGTAGACACTCGTATTCCAGTTTTCGTTCCCGTTGACGACTTGATAAGAAGCACTGACTGTCGGGGCTACATAATCAATGTTTTTGATTCGTTTTTTTATAGCTGTTGCATCGTCGAGTTTCAGCTTCTTACCTGAGCCGGCAGCGGCACGCATACCGCGGGAGTTGGACGAGTTGGGGGTGACGATAAGCATATTACTGCCCAAGCTGGCAATGGAGTCCGTAATATTTTTTCGTACTCCCATGCCGATGGAAATCATGACGATGACGGCGGCGATACCGATAATAATGCCGAGCATGGTCAAGATGGAGCGTAGTTTATTACTCAAAAGGGCAGTTAAAGCGATGGTAACGCTTTCTTTAAATAACATCCATAACCACCCCTTTTCCGGCATCTTTAGTAATCAAACCGTCACTGAGTAACAGCTGACGGCTTGCACAGGCAGCTATTTCCGGTTCGTGGGTAACGAGAATTACCGTTTTTTTCTGACTGTGAAGCTCTTCGAAAATATCCATGATTTCCCGTGTTGATTTTGTATCCAAGTTACCCGTAGGTTCATCGGCCATAATAATATGCGGATCGTTGACTAAAGCACGAGCGATGGCGACGCGTTGACGTTGTCCTCCGGATAATTCGTTGGGTTTGTGGTGTGACCATGTTTCCAAGCCGACAGCACGGAGCTTTTCCATGGCTCGTTCAGTTCGTTCTTTTTTGCCAACGCCGGCATAGACCAGCGGTAAGGCCACATTATCCAAGGCTGATATTTTGCCGAGAAGATTAAAATTCTGGAAAACGAAACCGATGCTTTTATTACGTGTAACAGCCAATTCATCATCCGATAAATGGGCGACTTCTTTGCCCCCTAATTTATAGGAACCCGAGGTAGGGCGATCGAGACATCCCAGAATGTTCATGAGTGTAGACTTACCGGATCCGGAAGGCCCCATAAGTGCTGCAAATTCGCCCTCTTTAATTTGTAGAGTAATGCCTGCCAGGGCAGCGAAATCTTGAGAACCGATGTGATAGATTTTGCGAATGTCCTGAAGGGCTATCATAATATTATCCATAGGAGATTCCTGCCTTATAACCGCGGCGGACCCTGTTGTTTATTGTTTTCCGATGACTTACCCGATGAAGTATAGGCGATAGAAACTTTATCGCCGACGGACAGGCCGCTTGTAATTTCAACATAGTCGTCGCTGTAAATGCCCGTTTGAACCATTACGTTTTCCGTTGAGCCGTCATCGTGAACAACGACGACATAAGAACCGGAATTATTCGTTTTCAAGGCGGCAATGGGAACGACCAGTGCATTTTCCTTTTGAGAAGTACTGATATCGACACGAGCTGTCATTCCGAGGCGAAGGTCGTCGTTCGGGTCATCTACGTCCAAGGTTACATAGTAATAAATAACACTGGCTGAAGAAGCAGATGCTGAAGAGGTCGTATTCGTCGTGTCCCATGAATAGGTGGTATCGGTTTGAGAAATTTTTGAAACATGAGCCGTAAAGGTCTTATTCGTATAAGAGTCTACCGTAAAAGTTGCATCTTGTCCGACTTTGATTTTTCCGATGTCAGTTTCGTCAACTTTAGCGATGATTTGTTTTGTTCCCGTGTCGGCGATTCTCATAATAACGGTGGGACTGGAGTTGCCTTGTACGGCCATCGTTCCGGGGGTCTTAGGCTCACCGACCACTACTCCGCTCATGGGCGCTGTAATGACCGTTTCGGCAACATCTGATTCGGCTTCACTCAGACTGCTGGCAGCCGTATCATATTCGAACTGGGCATTATCCAAGTCCTGTTTGCTGCCGGCACCGGCTTCGTATAGGGCTTTGGCTCGTTCGTATTTGAGCTGTGCATTGGTCAATTTGTATTGAGCTTGATCTTTCTTTGCAGCATAGTCTTTACCGTCCAAGGTGGCGACGACCTGTCCTTTCTCGACACGGTCATTTTCTTTTACGGCTACAGTACTGATTCGAGCTGTAATTTTAGGAGATACTTCAACGGAATTTACAGGGCTGATAACACCGGTAGCGGAAATGCTGGACTTAATATTCATGCGTGTGACTTCCGCCGTTTCCACGGCACCGGCTTTAGAGGCGGATACCGTATGCTCATAATAGGCATAGGCGCCTATTGAACAGATGACAACAAGTGCGACGGCGATTAAAAGTTTCGGTCGTTTTTTAAGATTTTGTACGTTTAACTTCATAAGTTCACCTGATTCTATATAAAGAAAAATATTTTAATAATATGAGTACCAGTATATCATATATTTGACGTATCGCCTATAATTCATAAATTAAAAAATCTAAACATCTCTTTGACAGTAGGGAAATTGACAGGCTTAGCACCTATGGTATACTTAATATATGTAAGGGGAGCTTTAACCGGCTGAGAGGAAATTTTATTCGACCCGTAACCTGATGTGGATAATGCCAACGTAGGGACATATATACTTATGTGACGGTCGTCTTTCAGGCGGCCGTTTTTTGCACCCCTTGAAGAGAGGGGTTGTGTGTATGAAAACTTCAGTAGTAAGTAACGGGCTGTTATGGTTCGGGGCCGGTATTTCCATTGCCGAAATTTTGACAGGCATGCTCGTAGCACCCTTGGGTTTTGTCGAAGGGGCGACGGCTATATTAATCGGCCATTTAATCGGCGGCGCCGTTATGTTTGCAGCCGGACTGATCGGAGCCAGGACCGGTGTGGGGTCCATGGAAACCGTAGGGATGGCTTTCGGCAGTAAGGGAAGGCTTTGGTTTGCCTTGCTGAATGTTATTCAGCTAATCGGCTGGACAGCTGTCATGATTGCGACTGCGGCTACTTCGGCGGATGCTTTAGTGCCTTGGGGCAATGCAGTGTGGAGCGTTATCGCCGGTGCAGGAATTGCTCTTTGGATTTTATTGGGTATTAAGAACTTGGATAAGGTTAACCGTGTTATTATGGCAGCCTTGCTTCTTCTCACCCTGTTTTTAAGTCGTCTTGTTTTTGACGGTATTCCTCAACCTGTGAGCGGGGATATAACCTTCGGCGGAGCAGTAGAGTTGGCTGTAGCCATGCCCTTGTCGTGGTTGCCTCTTATTGCCGACTATACGCGTACGGCCGAATCTCCCGTGAAAGTGACGGTCAGTTCCTGCCTGTCTTATTTTATAGCCAGCTGTTGGATGTTCTTTATCGGTATGGGAGCCGTTATTTATTTGGGAAGTGATGACTTGGCGGCGGTTATGGCTGCTGCCGGTCTCGGCTGTATGGGTATCTTAATCGTTTTGTTGTCGACCGTTACGACGACTTTTCTGGATGCTCTGTCAGCCGGCATCAGCGCTTCTTCCATTTCTCCTCGATTAAAAGATACGCCTTGTGCCTTAGTAACCTGTGTTCTGGGCGTGATACTGGCTGTCTTTTTCGATACAGATGCTTTTCAGGATTTTCTTTATTTCATCGGTTCTGTCTTTGCCCCTATGACAGCTGTCTTAATAGCCGATTATTTTGTATTGCATGCTGACCGCAGAGACACGAGTGTGAATCTTACGAATTTAGTTTTATGGGCTATGGGTTTTTGCCTTTATCGGCAACTTCTCGATTGGGATACCCCTTTAGGAATTACCTTCCCCGTAATTGTTGCAGTTGTCCTACTATCTGTCCTTGTTCATAAAGTGACGGATAAACGACAGGCTGCGTAAAAAAATAAAAAACGCTCCCGTTGACAAAACGGCACCGGAAAGTCGGGGTTAACTTTCCGGTGCCGTCGGCGGGAGCGTTTTTAGCGCTTAGATGATTTTCGCTTTTGCGGTTTGTCCGAAACGGATTGTTTTGAAGAGTCATCCTTTGAGGCGGACTCTTCTTTTTTGTCTTCTTTATCGTTCTTTTTATCAGATTTGACGTCTTCTTTAGGTTCTTCGTAGTAAGCTTTTCCCATACCGGCAGGGACATCGAAATCATCAGCCGATGTGCCGCTGACGGCAGAAGCCATGTAGTCATGCCAAATCTGTGCAGGTACAGTACCGCCGTAAATTTCTCCGAGACTTTGACTTCCCGTGTCATCGCCGACCCAAACGGCTGTTACAATATCAGGCGTATAGCCGATGAACCATGCATCATGATTGTCGTCGGTCGTACCGGTCTTGCCGGCCGCAGGTCTGCCGATGGAAGCGGCCGTGCCCGTGCCTCTTGCAATAACCCCTTCGAGCATACTGGTCATTTCGTAGGCCGTCTTTTCGGACATAACTTGAGTCTTTTGCACATCTGAAGAGTTATCTTCCAAAACGTTGCCGTTGCGGTCAAGAATCTTTACGATAGCTGTCGGTTTTATATATACTCCCTTGTTGGCAAAGGCTCCGTAAGCTGCCGCCATTTCCAGCGGGGTAACGCCCTTAGTCAAACCGCCGAGAGCGGCTGAAGCCAAGTTATCATCGTTGGGACTGCCGTCTTCCACCAAGGTCGTAATACCCAACTTTTTGGCATTGGCAATGACATTGGAAGGGCCGACCTTGTCAGCCAATTGAACGGCGACCGTATTTACGGATAATGCCAGAGCCTTCCATAAAGGCATGCGGCCCTGGTAGCTGTTATCGGCATTATGCGGTGACCACCCTCCGTATTCAACCTTCTTATCTTCCATTATCGTATCGGGAGTCATGTCGTGTTCCATAGCCGTCATATAGACAAAGGGTTTAAATGCCGACCCGGGTTGGCGAACTGCCATGCTGGCACGATTAAAGCTGTCTTGGCCGCGGCCGCCGACCATGGCAAGGATATGGCCCGTTTTCGGGTCAATAGAGATAATGGCTCCTTGCGGTTGAGTAAGTCCCTGATCATCCGTATGTGTTTCCGGGAGATGGCGCATAGCTTGAACGGCTGCATGCTGTTTATCCGTATCAAGAGTCGTGTAAATCTTCAATCCATCTTTGTAAAGCGCGTCGTCACCGTACTTTTGTGCTATTTCCTGAGTAACATAGTCGATGAAGTATGCCGTTTCGTCCGGTGTATTGCTTGTCGATTTTTGCTTAATATCCAGACTTGATTTTTTAGCTTCTTCCGCTTGGGAAGGTGTAATGTATCCGTATTTTTCCATTTGGCCTACCACTACGTTTTTGCGGGCGGTGGCTTCATTAACACTGGAGGAATAGTAGTTGGGGCTCTTCGGTAGGCCTGCAATCATAGCGCATTCGGCCAGAGTAAGATCGCCTACATCTTTGCCGAAGTATGTGTGGGCCGCCGTCTGAATGCCGTAAGCGCCGCGACCAAAATAAATCTGATTCATATACATTTCCAGAATTTCTTTTTTGCTGTACTTACGTTCCAATTCAAGAGCTAAGATGGCTTCCTGAATTTTACGTTTTAATGTCTGGTCTTGGGATAAAAAAGCATTCTTAGCTAACTGTTGAGTAATCGTACTGCCGCCTTGAGCAATACCGCGATTAGTCAAGTTGGTTACGACGGCACGTAAAATCCCGATGGGATCGACACCGATATGGTCGTAGAATCGATTATCTTCGGCGGCAATAAAGGCGTTCTGCAAGTTTTTCGGGACCTTGTTAATATCAATGGGCAGCCGGTTCTGATCGGAGTGCAGAGTCGTAATCAGCTTTCCCTGACTGTCAAAAACCTGTGATGAGACGGCAGGCCGCATGTTATTACCTACTTCGGGTAAGCTTTGGTATGCCGCGAATATATAGCCGAACATGAGGCCTGCAATAATGACGAGCACTAGAGCCGCCATGACGCGAATAGAACGAAAAGGCCCTTTCTTTTTCGTTCGAACTCTATGTCTGGGTGTATACATCATATCCTCCTATTGGGTGTTCGATTAAGGCGCAAGGCCGTTTAAGGCATATCACGTCGATATTATCGTTCCTATTATATATCATCTAATATAGGAAAGGGAAATTTATTTTGAAAAAATGTGATAAAAGGCATAGATATCATATAAATCTCTATAATGGCAGTTTTCGGAAAGTCACCAGATAAAATATAGAGTATACTAAATATATAAAAACACACCTTTTAGCACAAAGTAGTTGACATTTAAATTTAAATAATATACCATAAAGAAGCAAAGTAATAAATTCAGTGTTTACGAATAATATATCCGATTATCGGGAGGTAGAGCCATGGACAGAAACAGTGCT
This sequence comes from Megasphaera micronuciformis F0359, assembly GCF_000165735.1. Classification (GTDB taxonomy): domain Bacteria; phylum Bacillota; class Negativicutes; order Veillonellales; family Megasphaeraceae; genus Megasphaera; species Megasphaera micronuciformis. Next base: position 34,668 of record NZ_GL538185.1, on the reverse strand, counting down.
TTTATTTTATGGTTTGACGAACTTCGTCGTGAAGATGTGGACTTAGTCGGAGGTAAATCGTCGTCTTTAGGTGAATTGACGTCGGCTACAAACGTGCCGGTACCGTACGGTTTTGCTACGACAGCGGCGGGATATAGATATTTCATGACCGAAACAGGTCTTGATAAACAGATTAAAGAAATGCTTGAAGAATTGACGGATGTCGAAGATCCAGTGCAACTTCGTATAGTAACAGCTAAGATTCGTGAAGCCGTCTGTGCCGCTCCGATGCCGCCGAAATTGGCCGAATCGATTCGAAAAGGGTATGAAGAGCTGGGTCAAAAAGTAGGCGAACCGGATCCTTTCGTGGCTGTTCGCTCCAGTGCTACAGCTGAAGACTTGCCTGACGCATCCTTTGCCGGCCAACAGGATACATATTTGAATGTACGCGGCGCCGATATGGTTATTCAGAAGGTAAAAGAATGTTATGCATCTACTTTTACGGACAGAGCTACATACTATCGCACGAAAAAAGGATTTGACCACTTGGAAGTAGCCTTGAGTGCAGCTATTCAAATGATGGTATTCTCTAAGAGTGCAGGTGTCATGTTTACTGTTGACCTTGTAACCGGCGACGATTCGACGATTACTATTGAAGGCGCTTGGGGCCTGGGCGAATATGTTGTGCAAGGTACTGTTACACCCGATAACTTCCGGGTTAAAAAAGATGATTTAAGCATCGTATCGACTATGGTAAATACGAAGCCCATTCAACTTGTTCGCAAAGCCGGTGGAGATTGCGAAGAATTGCCTGTTCCTGAAGATTTGCAAAAGGTGCAAGTCTTGACAGAAGAACAGATTAAAGAATTGGCATCATATGCTAAAGCCATAGAAAAACACTACGGTTGTTACATGGATATGGAATGGGGCGTTGATGAACGGAACGATAAGATTTGGTTGCTCCAGGCTCGTCCCGAAACAGTTTGGTCGAAGAAAAATAAGGAAAAGAAACCCTCAACGGAAGGTGAAACCATGGAAGTTACGTCGGAACGTGTTGTCGTCGTTAAAGGCTTGCCTGCAAGCCCCGGAAAAGCAGCAGGTAAGGCTCACGTTATTTTAGACCCCTCGCGTATTGATGAATTTAAAGAAGGAGAAATTCTGGTTACGACCATGACGGCTCCCGACTGGGTACCGGCGATGAAGAAGGCCAAGGCCATTGTAACGGATGCAGGGGGAATGACCTGCCATGCCTCCATTGTCAGTCGTGAACTCGGTATTCCCTGCATTGTGGGTACAAAGAGTCGCAGCACGGAAGCTACAACGACGATTCATGACGGTGCCGACATTACGGTTGACGCAACGAACGGGGTTGTGTATGAAGGGTATGTGGAAGACCTGGTAAAACCGAAACAGGAACAGGCTCAAGGCGGGATGACTGTTGTTGAACCGGCCCCGATTACTGGCACGAAGATTTATATGAATCTCGGTAACCCCGACATGGCTGAAAAATACAGCGTATTACCCTGCGACGGTATCGGCTTGATGCGTGAAGAATTTATTTGGACGACCTTCATTCACGAACATCCGTTATATCTCATCGAAATCGGACATCCCGAACGCGTTGTCGATCAATTGGCTGAAGGTATTCGCAAGATGTGCCAGGCTATGGCACCCCGCCCGGTTACTTTGCGTTTCAGCGATTTTAAATCGAGTGAATATCGTGACCTTAAAGGCGGAGATAAGTTCGAGCCGAATGAAAGCAGTGCTCTTCTCGGATGGCGCGGTGCATCCAGATACTATGATCCGAAATACATTGAAGCTTTCAAATTGGAATTGAAAGCGGTACGTAAAGTGCGTGAAGAATTCGGTTTGAAGAACTTGAATGTTATGGTTCCTTTCTGCCGTCGCGTTGATGAAATGGAAAAAGTAGTAGCATTAATGGATGCTGAAGGGCTCCATCGCGGACCGGACTTCAAGGTATGGCTTATGGCTGAAATTCCTTCGAATATTATTCTGGCCGATCAGTTTAATAAGTTTGTCGACGGGTATTCCATAGGTTCAAACGATTTGACTATGTTGGTCATGGGTTGCGACAGAGACAACGAAACGGTAGCACCTCTCTTTGACGAACGCAACCTTGCTGTAAAACGTGCTATTCGTCACTTAATCGAAGTCGCACATAAAGAAGGCAAGACCGTATCAATTTGCGGGCAGGCACCGAGTGTATATCCGGACTTTACGGAATTCTTAATCAAGAGCGGTATAGATTCTATTTCCGTCAACCCTGATGTAGTAGCTTCGACGCGTAAGAGTGTAGCACAAATCGAACAGCGTATTCTCATGGATTCTCTTACAGGAAAGGGTAGGGCGGATACGGAAGATTACAGCTGGTAGGAATAAAAAATCCTCCCTTCTTGCAGACATACTAAAAGCCTTGCTGTTTTGGCAGCAAGGCTTTTTTTAAAAAAGAAAATATAGTATGATAAATAACAGTAGTATATGCTGTTTTTTCACGTGTCGGAGGTGATGCACGTGTTGACGGAACGACAGGAAACAATTTTGAAAATTGTTCGGACAAATAGCCCCGTGACAGGTCAACATATTGCGGAGCAATTGCATGTTACCCGGGCGGCATTGCGGTCGGATTTGGCCATTCTTACCATGTTGGGCCTTATTGATGCCAGACCCAAGTTAGGTTATTTCTATACGGGCAATAAGGAAGAAGATTTACTTTCACGTGCTTTGACAGAAATTAACGTAACCGACTATCTTTCCCAACCCGTCGTAATCGATGAGAAAATGACGGCCTATGATGCGGTTATTGCTTTGTTTACGGAAGATGTGGGAACTGTATTCGTAACGGCCGCTGAAATTCTGGTCGGACTCGTGTCGCGAAAGGATTTGTTGAAAGCCGCTATGGGCAACAATGACTTACGGACCTTACCGGTACGGATGGTTATGACACCTGTAAGTAAAATCATTTATGTTGAAGGCGATGAAAAGGCCTTGGTGGCGGCACAGCGATTGCTGGAATTTGAAATTGACTGCTTGCCCGTTGTGCGTATTGAAGAAGACGAACAGTCGAAAAAGAAAGAGCTTCATATTTTAGGTCGTATATCAAAGACTAATATTACACGCTTATTTGCAGATTGTGCGGCAGGAAGGAGAGCCTAAATGGATAGACCTATTATTTACGCCTGCTCCGACTCCTTGGGGGAAACGGCGGAACGCGTTGCTCGAGCGGCGGCCAGCCAATATGATAAACAGGAATTTAATATAGTAAGACTTCCCTATATTCGTTCGGAACAGCAAATTGAAGAAATTGTACAAAAAGCAACGGATGAAAATGCCATGATTTGCTATACCATCATTTCTCCTGTTTTGCGTAAACGTTTGAGCACATTGGCGCAAAGTGCCCATATTCCCGTTATCGATATTATCGGACCTATGATGAACGGTATCGGCCATTTGACCGATACGGAACCGACCATTAAGGCCGGTATGATTCATCGTCTGGATGGTGAATATTTCAAGCGTGTCGATGCTATCGAATTTGCTGTTAAGTTTGACGACGGCAAAAATCCCTTAGGGTTTTTAAAGGCCGATATTGTCATCATCGGTGTTTCTCGAACGTCGAAGACCCCTTTATCCATGTATTTGGCACATAAGCGCGTAAAGGCGGCCAATCTGCCCTTGGTACCGGAAGTGCCTTTACCGCAGGAGCTATTTGAAGTACCGGCGCGGAAAATCGTAGGGCTTGTTATTGATCCGTATAAACTGAATTATATCCGGTCTGAACGGTTGCGGGCTATGGGTCTTGAACCGGATGCAAACTATGCCGATGTAGAACGAATCAATGAAGAACTGGAATATGCACAAAACGTCATGCGTCGTCTTCACTGTCCGGTTATAGACGTGTCGGCAAAGGCTATTGAAGAAACGGCTAACTTGATTTTGGATATTGTAAAACGGAATAAAGAGCTGTACGATGAGTAAAAAAACAGCCGTCTTGAAGTGGAGAAGGTCACTTCAAGACGGCTGTTTTTGTATAGTTGAGGGCAGGTCTGTTCTTTTTCGGTTCGTTCAAGGCACATAAAAAGAGATGACTCGTCACAGAATCATCTCTTTTTATATTCCTTTACGCATTGCGCTGTACTTTGCCGGAACGAAGGCAACGAGTGCAAACATTAACGCGTTTTGCTTCGCCGTCTACGATGGCACGTACTCTTTGGATATTCGGTTTCCACGTTCTTTTCGTTTTCAAGTGGGAATGGCTGACGTTCATACCGCTCATGGTACCCTTGCCGCAAATTTCACAATAATTTGCCATGACGCACACACCTCCTTGCAGTGTCACAGTACAACATACAAATAATAGCATAAAAAATAAGGCAAAGCAAGAATTATTTACCTTCAAATTCCTGATTCTATACGTAAATATGATACAATAAACAAAAGGAAATAACAAGGTGTACACCTTGGGTGTGCGAAGTGACGGTGTAAAGATGATAAAGTTTATAAAGGATATAAAAGGAATAGGACCGGCCAGGGCTAAGCTGTTTGCTCGTATGAAACTTGAAACGGCAAGTGATTTGGTGCAGTATTTTCCTCGTGCTTACGAAGATCGATCGAAAATACGGGCCATAAAAGATATAAGTAATAATGACGACCGGCCCGTTCTTGTCAACGGAACCGTGAAGTCTGTCGTTGAGCTACGACCGCGGCGCGGTATGACGATTCTCAAAGTGCTAATCAGTGACGGTACGGGCGGTTTAGAACTGGTGTGGTTTAATCAGCCCTTCAAAAAGCGTCTGTTTAAGGTCGGGAAAGACGTTCATGCTTTCGGGAAAACGGAACGGGCATACGGGCGCTTGCAAATGAATTCACCGGAGGCGGAGCCGGGTCCGGCTGTCCCCGGCGGCCTGGTCCCCGTGTATGCTTTGACAGAGGGCTTGCGTCAGGCCGATGTACGCAGGGCCGTCGCGGCCCTCTTTGCCGATGAAGCGTCTGTAAAGGACTTGATTCCGCCATGCCTATCGTTGGATATTCAGGGCACTGAAGTAAGCGTAGAGACGTATAAAGCCTTGCATTTTCCCGCGTCCTTTGAAGCCCTGGAAAGGGCTCGTAAGAGGTTGGCCTTTGAAGAGCTCTTTGCTTTGCAGGCCGGGTTGTTATTGAAGCGTCGTGCGGAACAGTCGGGGCAAGCCGTTAAATTCGGGCCGAACGGCAAGCTGATTAAGGGCCTGTTGAACAACCTGCCTTTTTTGTTGACAAAAGGGCAGACGGAAGCGTTTGCCGATATTGTGAACGATACGGAGACTCAAGTACCTATGCAACGACTCGTACAGGGGGATGTCGGATCGGGGAAGACTGTTGTTGCCGCGTTGGCCTTGGCTAAGGCCGTGGAAAACGGCTATCAGGGGGCACTGATGGCTCCGACCGGAATTTTGGCGATACAGCATTATGAAGAGCTGAATCGACTTTTTAAAGACTTGCCTGTACGTATAGCCTTGCTTACAGGTAGGACGACAGGTAAAGAAAGAGAATTGATACTACAAAAGGCAGCTCATAGAGAAGTTGATATTTTAGTGGGTACGCATGCTTTGATTCAAGACGATGTGATTTTTTCCGACTTGGCCTTGGTTGTTACAGATGAACAACATCGCTTCGGTGTGCGGCAACGGGCAGCTTTGAGGAATAAAGGGAAGGATGTGCATACACTGTTTTTAACGGCTACGCCTATTCCGAGAACTATGGCCCTTTCCGTATACGGGGATTTGGATGTGTCGACTATGCGAGAATTGCCGCCCGGTCGTAAACCGGTCAAAACTTATGCCGTAACGGAAGGAATGAGAAGTCGGATATATGCCTTTATGCGTAAAGAAATTGCGGCAGGACATCAATGTTATGTTGTATGCCCCTTGGTGGAAGAGTCGGCAAGTGCGGACTTACAAGCTGCTACGGCACTGTATGAATCCCTTAAAAGTACTGATTTTGCCGATATTTCCTGTGGGTTGGTACATGGCCGTATGAGCGGCAAGGAAAAAGACGAGGTCATGGAACGCTTTCAAAGGGGCGATATAAAACTTCTGGTTGCCACGAGTGTTATAGAAGTGGGTGTGAATGTACCGAATGCGACAATTATGTGTGTTGACGGTGCGGAACGATTCGGCTTGGCTCAGTTGCACCAGTTGCGCGGCCGTGTAGGGCGCGGAGCGGCGCAGGCCTACTGCATTTTACTGGCAAAGAGCGGCAATGAGGAAACGAGGCAGCGTCTTAAGTGGATGGAGACGATTCATGACGGCTTCTCCCTTTCCGAAAAGGACTTACTTCTAAGAGGTGCCGGCCAACTTTTCGGTAGTATGCAGCACGGGTTACCCGATTTGAAGGCGGCCCGCATTATTGAGGACGCTGACCTTCTCATTCCTGCAAGAGACGGGGCACAAGCGTACCTGCGCTTGCCGGGAACGGAGAAGATCGTGAAAGAGGCTCTGAAAAAACGCTTCGGCAATGACTTCTTACGTATTTTAGACAATTAATTCAATTGTATATACAGAAAGGTGTTTATCGGCTATAATTAGGGATAAAGCTGTTGAGGGTGAAATTCCCCTTTTATTATATTTTATTAATATAGAGGTGCGAATATGAGAACTGATAAATTCGGTATGCAAGGCTTGACATTCGATGACGTGCTGCTGGTACCGGCAAAATCCGATGTATTGCCGAAAGACGTCGATATTTCTACTAATTTGACACGAGATATTAAGCTGAACGTGCCTATTATGAGTTCCGGAATGGATACCGTAACGGAAGCCCCTATGGCGATTGCCATTGCTCGTGAGGGCGGTATCGGTGTTATTCATAAGAATATGTCTATTGCCGAACAGGCTCGTGAAGTGGATAAGGTTAAACGGTCGGAACACGGCATTATCATTGACCCCATTTTCCTTCATCCCGACAATATTTTGGCAGATGCCAATGAGTTGATGGGTAAATATCGCATTTCCGGTGTACCTATTACAGTAGATGGGAAGCTTGTAGGGATCATTACGAACCGTGATATGCGCTTTGAAGAAGATATGTCTCGACGCATCGGGGATACCATGACTCAGGAAAACCTCGTTACCGCACCTGTAGGGACGTCTTTGGCAGAAGCACGAGAAATTTTGCGGCGTCACCGCATTGAAAAGTTACCCCTTGTCGACAAAGACAACAACTTGAAAGGCCTTATTACGATTAAGGATATTGAAAAGGCTACAAAGTATCCGAATTCGGCGAAAGATTCGGACGGACGCCTTCTCGTTGCCGCCGCTGTAGGTGTAACGCATGATATGATTGATCGTATTGATGCTTTAGTAGCGGCTAAAGTGGATGTAGTTGTCATCGACACGGCTCATGGCCATTCTCAGGGCGTGCTGAATACATTGAAAGAAATTAAAAAGAATTATCCTCATCTTCCGGTTATTGCCGGCAACGTGGCTACGGCGGCAGCGACGGAAGCCCTGATTGAATGCGGTGTCGATGCGGTTAAAGTGGGGATCGGGCCGGGCTCTATTTGCACGACTCGTATTATTGCCGGCATCGGCGTACCGCAGATTACGGCCGTTTATGAATGTGCACAAGTGGCGCAACGTTTCGGCATTCCTATCATTGCCGACGGCGGTATCAAGTATTCGGGCGATATGGCCAAGGCTATTGCAGCAGGCGGTAATGTGGTCATGATCGGTAACCTTTTAGCCGGAACGGAAGAAAGTCCGGGTGAAACGATTATTTACCAAGGCAGAAGCTATAAAGTATATCGTGGTATGGGTTCTATCGGCGCTATGGAAAAGGGCAGTAAGGACCGTTATTTCCAGGAAGATGCCAAAAAACTTGTTCCTGAAGGCATTGAAGGTCGCGTGCCTTATAAGGGACCGGCAGCCAGCACGATTTTCCAGATGGTAGGCGGATTGCGAGCATCTATGGGGTATTGTGGTTGCCATACGATTAAAGAAATGATTGAAAACACACAATTTATTCAGATTACCAGTGCCGGATTGAGAGAAAGCCATCCGCACGATATCAGCATTACGAAAGAAGCACCCAATTACAGCGTAAACTAGAAAACGGAGGTCCTAATGGAAGAGACCATAGAAATATTGTCCGTTCCCGTTCGTAATGTATCGATGGACGAAGCGACGGATTTTGTCTTTTCCCGCATCGCCGAAGGTCGAGCGACGACTGTCGCTACAGCCAATGCGGAAATGATTATGAGGGCCAAAGAAGATCACGAGTTGGCCCGTATTTTGGCGGAAGCCGACTTGGTCGTGCCCGACGGAGCCGGAGTGCTTTGGGCAGCGGAACAACAAGGAAAACATTTCAAAGAACGAGTTGCCGGCGTAGATTTAGCTTGTCGGATTATGGCCCGTTGTGTTGAAAGACAGACAAAGGTATATTTCTTCGGCGGGGCTCCGGGAATTGCCGAAAAGGCGGCTCGAAATATGAAAGAGTCGGTGGGCGAATTTCCCGTTGTTGGTATTCGGTCCGGCTTTTTTACGCCTGAAGAAGAGCCGAAAATCATTGAAGATATACGGAATTCGGGGGCATCTGTTTTATTCGTAGCTCTCGGCGTACCGAAGCAGGAAAAGTGGATACATCGTCATTTATATGAATTGGGACCTTGTGTGTGCATGGGTGTAGGCGGTACCTTCGATGTATTGGCCGGTCATGTATGTCGAGCCCCCAAGTGGATGCAGGAACATCGTCTTGAATGGCTTTACCGCCTGTACAAGGAACCGAGTCGAGCTATGCGTATGCTTGCTTTGCCGAAATTTGTGGTTGCCGTGAAATTCGGCAGCCGAGTTTGAGGCGAGGTGACTTATGAATAAACCGTTTATTATTGAAGACGGCTATCCGTTTATAGCCGTTCCCTTAGTGCTGGCCCTATTGGCGGCTTATTTTATTAATTTGTATGTTGCCGTTGTTCCCCTTGTTTTGGCAGCCTATTTTACGTACTTTTTCAGAAATCCGCATCGTATCATTCCTGATGATCCGTCTCTTCTCGTCTCACCGGCAGACGGGACGGTTGTCAGCGTGGAATCGGTGCATGAAGATTTATTTTTAGGACAGGACTGTCGTAAGGTGGTCATCTTTTTGTCCATCTTTGACGCTCATGTTAATCGTACCCCCTTGTCGGGAGTTATTAAGTTCCAACAATATACGTGCGGACGGTTTCGACCTGCTTATCAAGATGGCGTAGGTTATGAAAATGAACGCTATTCTATCGGCATTGATAACGGGCGTACACAGTTGTTGGTAACGCTCATCGCCGGCGTTTTGGCACGCCGTGTTGTATCGTGGGTTACCTTGGGGGATGCACTGGAGCACGGTCAGCTATACGGCATGATCAAGTTCGGCTCCTGCATAGAAGTATATGTGCAGGATAATGTAGAGATTTCCGTCAAAAAAGGCGACCGGGTTCGCGGCGGAGAATCGATAATCGGGAGGATTGTTGAATGAAAAAGGTAATTCCCTGTTTATTTACATCTGGTAACTTGTGCTTCGGTGTTCTCAGCATGATTTTATCATCGCAAGGGAACTTCTTTTGGGGTGCCCTATGTATTTTCTTTGCCATGCTTTGTGATGCTATGGACGGACGCTCGGCCCGAGCTTTGGGCGTAAGCGGTGAATTCGGAAAAGAGCTCGATTCCTTATCGGACTGTGTTTCTTTCGGTGCCGCATCGGCCTTCTTAATGTATAATTACACCTTGCATACTCTGGGTTGGATCGGAGTTATTCCCGTACTTATTTATTCCGCACTCGGCGGTATTCGCTTGGCACGTTTTAATATCAATACGGCGACCGTACACGGATATTTTGAAGGTATGCCGATTCCGAACGGCGGTTGTCTTTTTGCTACCTATGTCCTTTCAGGAGTCATGTTGCCGGCACCGCTCATTGCGGTTCTGGTCGTACTCGTGGGTTACGATTTGGTCAGCAAGGTACATCATCCCGACTTTAAAGGACAAAGTGCCGATGTACTTCATAAATCGGCGCTTATTATTACACTGCTTATCGGTGCAGCCGTTGTCATTTATGATTGGCATTTGGCACTGACCTTGCCTTTCGGCCTTTATATCGTATACGGCTTGATTAATACGGCTATGAACGGCAAGCTCGTATAGACCGGGAGTCTTCATTATGGAACATATAGCGGATTTGGTCATGATTCCCGTACAAGTAATTATTGTGTTTTATACCTTGTATTACTTTGTACTCGCCTTATTCGGCCTCATAAAAAAAGAAGATAAAGTTACGGTACAGCCGCAGCATACGTTTGCGGCTGTTATCTGTGCACATAATGAAGAAGCGGTTGTAGGGCAACTCATTGATAACCTGAAGTGTCTTAACTATCCGCGAGATATGTACGATATTTATGTGGTAGCGGATAATTGCACAGATCATACTGCAGATGTATGTAAAGAACACGGAGCCATAGTAGCCGTACGGACGAACAGGGAAGACGTGGGTAAAGGTTTTGCCATGGATTGGATGTTTGAACGGCTGTTACAACAAGAAAAGCAGTATGATGCCTTTGTCGTCTTTGATGCGGATAACCTGGTTCATCCCGAATTTTTACGGGAAATGAACAACCATCTCTGTAAAGGAGAACAAGTCATACAAGGGTATATGGACTCTAAGAATCCGACGGATTCTTGGATTTCCGGTACCTTTTCGATTGCGTTTTGGCTGGTTAATCATATGTGGCATCGTGCCAAGTACAATATCGGTTTATCCACGGCATTGGGAGGCACGGGCATGTGTATTGCTACCGATGTGGTCCGTAAGTATGGGTGGGGCTGCGATTGCTTGACGGAAGATATGGAATTTTCTATGAAGGTCCTTCTCGAAGGCGTTCGTACCTGTTGGGCGCACGACGCCATTATTTATGATGAAAAAGTTGTCGATTTCATGGCTTCATGTCGTCAGCGTAAGCGCTGGGCACAAGGACAGACCGATTGCGGCGAACGCTTTATACCTAAACTTTTTGTCAAAGGCATTCGTACGGGAAATATTCGTATGCTCGACGGGATTATTACATTATCACAACCGTTTTTTATGATGATGTCGACGATTTACGCCGGGTTATCATATATTAATACGACGTGGTATGTTTTTTATACGAATATACTCAATCAACTTATGCCCATGGAAATTTGGACGGTTTTGTTTGTGGCTCAATATGCTATTCCCGTTATCGTCCTTTTGAAAATCAAGGTACCCTTAAAGTCGTGGGTCTATTTAATTGTGTATCCGCTTTTTATGTATAGTTGGATACCTGTAAATTTTCTCGGGTTTAAGGATCGTCATGACATGAAATGGAGTCATACGGTTCATACGCGTGCCGTTTCATACGACAGTACGGCTCTCTTGCGTAAAGAAAATAAAAAATAATTAGGAGAACGTACATGCATATTTTACTTACCAACGATGACGGAATTACAGCTAAGGGCTTAAGTATTTTGGAAGAAGTTGTCGCAACCGTTGCAGATAAGGTGACCGTAGTAGCGCCTGAAGGACAACGTAGTGCGGCATCACATGCCATGTCGATTAATAAGGATTTGTATTTAAAGCGGATAGCGTCACCTTTACACAATGTAACTAAGTACTCTTTGGACGGCACTCCTGTGGATTGTGTTAAGACGGCCATGGAATTTATCCTGAAGAAAGATCGACCGGACTTGATTATTTCGGGAATTAATAACGGATATAATTTGGGAAGCGATGTCTTATATTCAGGGACCGTTTCGGCAGCCATGGAAGGCCCCTATTATTTGACTCCGGCTGTAGCCGTGTCTATCGGTAAGATGAATGAGGGGCGTGCCCGGCAAACGGCAAAGTTGGTGATGCAGTTAATCGAAAGAGTCATCTTTACCGGAAAGTTTCCGGGGATTTTGAATGTTAACGTACCGGAAAAAAAGGGCGATATTTGTCTGGAAAACGTTGTTGTAGCACCGCAAACGGTACAGTTTTACAAAAATGTTATTGTAGAGAAAAAGGATGAAAACGGTGATTCCTGTATCCGCATTGTCGGTGATATTGATATGTCGACAGCGCCGACATTCAGCGACATAGCTAATATTAAAGCGGGGAAAATCACGGTTACGCCTTTGAGATGGCAACAAACGGCTACGGCGGCCATGGAGACGGGAGACCGACTTATTTTTCATAAATATTGATTAAAAATAAAAAAACACTTGCATAAATAACGTTTTTGGGTTTATAATAACGACAAAACCGAATATACATGGATGATGCATTCCGGGAGATGACATAAGTCAACCGAAGGAGTTAAACTCTCAGGTGTTCGAAAGAACGGGACCGGATGCGGACATATCTCTGGAGAGTCTCTTAATGAGCGCCGAAGGTGCACGAAGCGATAGCTTCTTATCTCTCAGGCAAAAGGACAGAGGGCAATGATGAATTTATAAGGCGATTTGTATTGTCTTTTCTTGTTCCTGTCTCCGGAGTTTTCGGAAGCAGGAATTTTTTATTGAGGAGAGATGATACGATGATAACGGATGTGTTGAACAGTATTGACAGCTTTGTATGGGGGCCGCCCTTGTTGGTACTTTTGATCGGTACCGGCTTGATGCTGACGATTCGGTTACAGTTGATTCAGTTCTTTAAATTGCCGCAAGCTTTGAAACTTATCTTCACAGCTGAGAATAAGGGTGACGGTGATATTGACAGCTTTAAGGCTTTGTGTACGGCCTTGGCGGCCACTGTCGGGACCGGTAATATTGTCGGCGTAGCGACGGCTATTCATGCAGGTGGTCCCGGAGCGGTTTTTTGGATGTGGATTGCCGCTTTTGTGGGGATGGCGACGAAGTATGCCGAAGGCTGTTTGGCCGTTAAGTTTCGGACAACCGATGAAAACGGGGATATTGCAGGTGGTCCCATGTATTATATTGAACGAGGCTTAGGGGAAAAGTTTAAACCTTTGGCAAAACTCTTCGCTATATTCGGGGTTCTTGTAGCCTTCTTCGGTATCGGCACCTTTGCTCAAGTAAACTCTATCGTTGAAATCACAAAATTGGCAACGGATATTCCCGTTGAATATACGGCAGTCGTACTTACCGTATTGGTTGCCGCCGTTACTATCGGCGGATTGCAATCCATTTCACGGGCCGCCGCTAAAATTGTTCCGGCCATGGCTGTTTTGTATATTGCCGTTACTGTCGTATTTTTAATTATTTTCCGTGAACAAGTACCGTCGGCAATTATGCAAATTATTACAGATGCTTTTACACCGACAGCGGCTGTCGGCGGTTTTGCCGGGGCCACTGTTATGTTGGCTATGCGCAACGGGGTAGCTCGCGGCGTATTTTCCAATGAATCGGGTCTTGGCTCGGCGCCCATCGTAGCGGCAGCGGCAAAGACGAAGTGGTCTGCTGAACAAGGGCTTGTCTCTATGACAGGAACCTTTATTGATACCATTATCATTTGCACATTAACCGGACTGGTTATTGTTATCAGCGGTGCCTGGACGGGTGATTTGAACGGCGCGGCTTTAACTAATGAAGCCTTCTGCCAGGCCTATCCCGTTGCCGGCAGTCTGCTTCTTTGTGTCGGGCTTACACTTTTTGCCTTTACTACTATTTTAGGCTGGAATTACTATGGCGAACGTTGCATTAATTACTTGGTAGGAGTTAAGGGAATCTTGCCTTATCGTATTGTGTTTATTATTCTCGTAGCCTGCGGAGCTTTTCTTAAACTTGATGTTATCTGGATTTTAGCGGATATCGTAAACGGTCTGATGGCGATACCTAACTTAGTGGCACTCATAGGACTTAGCGGTGTAGTAGTAAGTGAAACGAAACTTTACTTTGAACATGTGAAGCAAATAGAAATGAAAAAAGAAACCGGAGAAACAGTGGTGGAGAACGGTTAGGGCTTGTGTAAGAAAAAAATTATAGACCTCGTCATTTTTACTTGACGACGACAGACTTTTTGCTTATAATAAAGAACGTGCTAACGCATAAGTCTGTTTGCCGGAGTGGCGGAATGGCAGACGCACTTGACTCAAAATCAAGCGATGAATAGTCGTGTGGGTTCAAGTCCCACCTCCGGCACCAAGGAAAATAGCGCTCTTATGGAGCGCTATTTTTATTTGACCACATAAAGTCAAGCGATATTTGACCACATTTTGACCACTTACGATAAAATTTGTTCTATCTTCTCTACGGCATCGTATTCCATAGTAGGGGTCAGGTGTGAATAGGTATTCATTGTTTCTGTAAATGATGAATGCCCAAGGCGTACTTGAATTACTTTAAAATTCACTCCAGCCTCAATAAGAAGAGTGGCGTGGGTATGTCTGGTCCCGTGCATAGAAAAGGAAGGCTTTCCAATTTGGGCAGCGTATCTCTTACAAAGTTGGGAGACTGAGTCAGGGAATATAGGTTTTCCGTCTTTGCCGGGAAAAACTAAATCGTTGTGAACCCAATTAGGTGATGCCAATCGCGTTGCTTTTACTCTCTGCGCGTGTTTTTTGAGCTCGGCGATAGTTTCGTCGTCAAGCGTTATAGAACGTCTGGAAGAGGCGTTTTTGGTCGTTTCTGATATAACCGCCTCATTATCTATCTTTATGACGGTCTGTGTGATCGTGATAGTTTTCTTATCAAGGTCTACATTCGACCACGGCAGCCCTAAAAGTTCTGACCGACGAAGTCCGGAGGCGAAAGCCAATTTGAACAGCATATGGTGCTCAGGGATTGGGATCTTAGACAAAAATAATTTGACCTCATCAGCCGTTAGCGTCACCATTTCTTTTGTCCTGTGTAGTTTAGGCTTGCGGACCTTAGCGGCTGCATTAGTAGCGATAATTTCATCCAAGACAGCCTGTTTTAACATAGCGTTTAAGAGCGTATGGATATATCGAACGGTACGACTGGAGAGGGTCTCCATCTTTATGGTAAGCAGTCGGCGAATTGTCGGAGCTGTTAAGTCAACAAGTTTAATGGTCCCAATTTCGGGAACAATATAATGACGAATAACATTTCGGTAGCTATCGAGGGTGCTGGGTGTTATAGAAGGTTCTTTGATTCTCAACCACTCTTTCGCCCATTCGGCTATAGTAATATTCCCATCAAAGTTAGCCAGGTTTTCGGACTTTTTTATAAATTCGTCATACTTGGCCTGTGCTTCCGATCGGGTACGCCCGTAGAAATATCTACGCTTGCCGTTAGTGGTAAATGTCATTACATAGCGTCCGTCAGGACGTTTTTTGATTTTAGACATAAAAAATACAGCTCCTTTCTGCTATAAAAGAGGCTGATTATGATATACTTATATCGTAATCAGCCTTCGTAGGTAGAGTAATGTTAGCCGTGGTATTGATGGTACGGCGGCGCGCCCGTGTTCTGTTAGTAGCAGAGTGCGGGCTTTTTTTAGAAGTGAAAAAAAATTCTTGCACTAAAGGATATAAAACACTTATAATTGAATTACTGAAATCCGTAATATAGGTTAATGCAGAGTAGGGGTGATTCATATGAACTGTTTTAAACAGTTGGAATTGGCATCTAATATTTTGTCAATTTGTGTAATCACAATACTATTATTATTACCGTCCATATATATTGATAGCGTAAATATATACGTGAATGGCTTTTTTATTAATGGGCCACTGGCTATAGCGATTGCAATATTTTTACAAATCAAATACTTGCGAATACGAATCGACTTTGAAAAAGAAGACTAGGTTACTGGTCTTCTTTTTCATTTGGGAGCTTTGCATCCAACTTATTGATGGCGTTAGCCATTTTATCCAATTTGCTCAGTGCTTCTGGATTGTTAGCGATTTTTTCGATTAACTTATCTAAATCCTCTGTTGATATATCATGGGATGAATTATTGGGTTTGTTAATTTTACACTTATAAGAGAGCCAAAGAATTTTAAGGCTGAGCGTTCCGCCGTTTTTCTTTGCTGCAGACGTTGCACGAAACATATTAATTGCTATTGTGATTGCTAAAAATCCAATAAGCCCTACCGTTGTAACTATGTATTCTATTGGGCCGGGGGATTGAACGTTTATTTTTAGCTCAGTGGCTTCGATTTCTGAGATTATGTTGGCGGGAAAGTGCGCGGCAATAGCGACCTCTTCAAAACCATAAAGTAACGGTTGAATATCAGAAAGCCGTACCGCTTCTTGCGTGCTAACGCGAAATGTAATATGTGCCTTGTCACCTGACACGTACATACCAGACAACGAGCGGTTTATAAAGCTGGATGAATCTGATACATCCGTGATTACATGATGTGAATATATAGCCTTGAATAAGTAAGGGTCTAGTGAGTCTCGGCTTAGCTTTTTACCCCATTTTACTCTCCTACGTTTGATAAAGGGGCAGCAATTTTCCTGTAATTCGGACTCATTAATAATATACGTATCGCTTGTAATTTCTCCAAAAGCGATATACTGAGAATTTTCACTAGGAATTAGAACAATATCTCCCGGGTTCATTTCCAGCAAGAAGCGCTTTATTTGGTTTACAACAAGCCCGGGTTTTATTTGTTTTCCATCATCTTCAGCTGCTTCAGCTTTTATCTTTTCATACAGTGCTCTTTTAGATGCATTATCTTTTTCTGCTTGTTTAATCAAAGAGGCGTCGATAATCCAATTAAAGCCAACAGCGATGAAGCCTTTACGTAAATATTCATCGTAATATTCGCCACCGTTTGTCCGAACAAACCAATATTTACGATTTGTAATATAGTCCACAACAAATTCACAATTGGGGTTTTCATTAAAGCTAGCTTCCATCGTATCGACTCCTTAAAGAAAATTAATTTTTGCAAGTTTAATATTGGTGAAGTAGCGTCTACACTATTCAGTAATAAAGACTCCGTAAAGGCATCAATGAAATACCTTTAAAAATTTCTAAAAAATAAGGGTATTTTAAGCATACCTTTATTGGGTAAAGGTGTTTTACTCAGCGCTCTATAAAAGTGCAATTCATCGTCTATAAGTTCACTGTAATACTAAAAGAGGACCCCTCCATCTGATGATGGCGAAGTCCTCAGTATCCCAGCCGCGCAATGCGAAGGGGATAGTTCACTATCATCAATATACACTATGGAAGTATTAAATGCAATAGCTATTCATGGGTTAAAACAACGACATTCCCGACTTTTATGAGAGTGGCAGCAAGGCACTTTGTATGTGAGTTATTGATACAGTGAATCTCTGATTTTCTTCATTTCTTCGGGCGTATAGAACTGAGAGGATACTGAGTATGTCTGCTTTTGCCCGTTCTTTTTTAAGACCTCAAAGTTCCACACCTGTTGAGCAAGTCTGTTCTGCCCAAGAATGATAGTGTCAATCTGCCCTGTGGCTTTGTTTTTCGGAATTTTTTTCCCGTTGATTTTGAGAATAATATCACCAACTTCTAACCCCGCCTGCGCCATCGGCATTCCAGGGGTTACTTCAGTGAGCGCGTATCCTCCTTTTTCTTTTTTCGTAGCGAGGTCAAATCCAAACCAGTATAGGCCGTCAAATTTCTCTTTTATCGATGCTAGGTCTTGAACCTCAACTATCGGCGGCAGTGGTTGCGTAAAATTTGCTCCGGTAGCTGCCGAGCGAGTTTCTATGATACTGCAGTTTACACCTACTCCATTAGGAGCGTCAGTGAATGTGAAGGCATGCTTGTCTTCGACCGCGATGGGTATTTCGCCGAACAGCCCCGCGCCGAAAGTGCTGTTAGTTACAATAGTTATGCCATAGTCTGTCGAGGACTCAATAGTGAATGGCTGCCCGCTCTGGGCTGCCGTCTGAACAATCGCATCGCGAATTTGCTGGGGGGTTGCGTTTTTTATAACGGTGTAATACGCCATAGAGTTTAAGGGTAATACTAGAGACATAGCAAGAGTGGCCAATAAAGTTTTTTTAAACATATGATTATCTCCTTTTATATTTAATCTATTTCACTTTGTTTTATAAAAGTGCTCAATACAAGCTCTTTCATACTAATGTTCGGAAAAACCGGTGCACATTTGGCCTCCGATATTTAAAGTTTCCCCCTCAACTCAACGACTTTCCCTAGGATCTGAACGGGAAGGTCGTTTATTTCTTCACTGGAGTAAAAGTGTGGCTCGTATACGTTTGGGTTGGTAGCGATAAGGGTAATACCTCTATCGGACTTACTGACTCGTTTAACGGTAGCCTCATCGCCGTTTACTAGGACAATTGCGATATCTCCGGAGTCCACGTCACTTTGACGCCTAACTATCACTACATCGCCCTCAAGCATCCGTGGCTCCATAGATCGGCCGCGAATCTGTAAGGCAAAAAACTCCCCCGTTGCCGCAAGCTCCGGTGTGATCTCTTCGTAATCTAGAATCTCCTCGACGGCTTCTAAGGGCACTCCCGCTACGACTCTGCCAAGTACGGGGATTTGGACTCCTTTGGGGTGAGTATTGTTGATTTTAATTTTCTGGGAAGGGTCAATGGATCTTAAAAGAACATCTAAATCCATTTCAAGCCCATCGGCAATAGCCTTCATGGTATCAATAGAAGGCACGATGGGTTTGTTTGAACGAGTGTTTTTGCCGCGTTCTATTAGTGATATATATGCCTTGCTCAATCCAACTCGTTTCCCAAACTCTTCCATACTCAGCCCATGGCTTTGGCGATATTCTCTAATTAAATCTCCTATATTCTCCATTAGATACCTCGCTTTCTATTAATCAGATTGTACAGCATGATAAACAAATTTACAAGATTTATGTTTAACATTGTTGACAATCATAGTTTATCATGTTAAACTTGTGACAATCAGAGGAGGTGAGTAGATGGGAATACCTAATCGGTTAAAAGAGGTAAGAGAAGCGGCCGGTCTAACCCAGGCCGAATTAGCTCATCAAGCACACGTAGCTAGAACAATTATTGTTGGAATAGAAAATGGTTCAATAAAGGTTGTTAGAACCAACACTTTAACTAAAATAGCTGATGCGCTTGACGAAAGACTATGTTCTATTTTTTTTACAGAATAAGTTTAACATGATAAACAAAATATAAGAAAAGGAGAAAAGAAAATGGAAGAAAAAGAAAAAGAGCTTCGTATGGACGAAGCTCCGTTTAACAGTAGGAAACACTTGAAACTGTTACATCTTTACATCGAGATTAGAGAGCGAATAGCAGAAACAACCAGGAAGTACCTTAGCGATATTGATGACGAGCAGGAACGCTTAAGCTTGTTGTACTCCTTGGCTGATAGAGGTATTCGTGAAGAGCTACTGAAACTGGCTCGACACAACTTTAAATAGTGTTTCCGTTTCCGTCCCCTTACGGGGTAACGGTGATTAAATCGGACACAGAGAGCAGGTCTATGCATAAAGGCCCGGCAAGTTTCCGTCCCCTTACGGGGCAACAGTAAACCAATTTAAATAAGGAGCTTTCCGGTTTTTTTTAACAACCGGGGGGCCTTACAAGTCTCGAGGGGTTTGTAAGACATAAACGTTAAATCTCCAGTTAGGCTCGGAGTGGATTGTATTTTCAATGGGCCTGGACCGAAAGCCGCAGAGCTCCATGGCTTCGGTAAAACACCGGGAAGTGATGCGCTCCTCAGAGCGCACTGCGTGAATAAACGGCTGCATAAGCCCGTACGCAGATACGTAAGGGTTAATACTGGAGCGAATCGTAAAGTGCGACTTGATGTATTTAATCAAGGCACGCTGCATCTCAGGGGATAAATCCCTAAAGTGGTAAACCCTTACCACCATAACCACCTCCCATACGGGCATTATACCGTGAAACCGTAGTGATTTACAAAATGAAAGGAGATAAAAAGGATGGAAAAAACTAATTTTATTGATTATCTTCGCTCGATGTTAACAGATGACCAGATTGACGTATTAGCCCGGAACTTAGGAAAAAGCCATATCAGTTTTTACGGCCCCGGGTTAGGTAAGACAAAGCTGGTAGAAACCTTGCGTAACGCATGGTTCAAAAACGTCTATGCTCCCGAGGATTGCGATTCTATTCGTTCGGGGTGTATGGCGGTCTGCAATCATGAAGGCGCCATTGCTTTGTGCATGAAAAAAGAATCGTTCTGCGTGCCTTTACCGAACGATTCTTTTTCCAGAGATGAGATTACTTCAAGTCTCGAGGCTTTTTTAGAACGTAAACGTTGAAACGCCAGTTAGAGTTGGGGGTTATCTTGTCGCCGATGAGTTTAGCCCGAAAACCGCAAAGCTCCATAGCTTCGGCGAAACACTGGGATGTAACGTGCTCAGGGGATTGCGCAAGACGAGTAAATCGCTGCTTAAGACCATACGCAGATACGTAAGGGTTTATGCTGGGGCGAACCGTGAAGTGCGATTTGATGTATTTAATCAAGGCAGCCTGCATCTCCTGAGACAAGTCTCGAAAGTGGTAAACATTAGCCAATAAAATCACCTCCTTTCTTTGAGGTGATTTTATCACTAAAAAAGAAGGTGATTAAAACGAAAAAGAAAATACCGACCGCACGATTTATCAACTTTCGTCCTGAACGGCCGCTAGAAGTCGCACTCAATATCTTATATGGGACGGATGAAATCGAATATGTAGTTGAAAGGGTAGAAAGGGGCGACGTCAATGATCATCCTGGTGAATCTAACGTGTGCGATTGTCATCGCCACAGCGGTGTTATTACTGATTAGCGAATTAAAGAGAGGAGATTAAAACATGAAAATCAACGTAACTGTAAACACAGATAATGAAAAGGCCATTAATAAAGCCGTTGAAATGCTCAAAAGAATAGAGAAAGCGTACGACGTAGAGTGCACACTTTCTCTGAATCTGATGACTAGAAATCTCTACAACAGCTCATCAAGTTTGTAGTACACATAGGAGTCGTCGAGGGTTTTCAGCGCCTCTTGTGATGCGTGTTTAGCTTGAAGATGGTCACGGATTTCTTCAAAGTTTTTATGTTTAGGAAAATCCGGGTCTCGTAGCGCATCTTGTGCTAAATCGCCAATGGGCCTATCAACGCCCCTGAACAAAACTAACCACTCATAAAACGACAATGCAGGTGTTTTTTTCAACTTGATCACCTCCTTATACCCAATAGTGTACCCCATAACGAATCACAAAACCACATTTGAAATTAGCTATCAGATATTAAAAAGGAGCTGAGTGCCAATGAAGTTGTGCATGACAGTTGAAGAGGCTGCTAAAGCTGCTTCGGTATCCTACGAACAAATGAGTAGGTGGGCAGCAAATGATGTTGATTTCCCGAGTTTCATAATCGGGCAGCGCGGAGGAAAAAGGCTCATTCACGTAGAGGCTCTCAACGAGTGGCTGCGGAAGAAAGCTGAAATGAGACAAGGCGAACGATTCCGTTAAAGGAGAAGACGTGGAACCTTTAAAAATAAAAATAAAAAAGACTCACGACCAGGCCCGCTTACCCCTTATTACACAAGGGAACGCCTGCTTCGACTTCTACGCACTGGAAGACACGGAGATCAGGTCTATGCATAAAGGCCCGGCAACACTTGTAAGGACAGGACTTGCCTTTGAAATTCCTGAAGGCTACCACATGAAGCTTTTCATGCGAAGTAGCTATGGAGCGAAAAAGAAAATATTCCTTGCCAACTGCGTCGGGATTATCGATAGCAGCTATCGAGGAGAAGTAAGAGGAATCTTCAAGGCGGCAACAGGAAGAGATTCAACGAAATGGATACGAGCCGGGGAGCGATTCATGCAGGGCCTTATTGAAAGGAACATCCCGGTAGAGTTTGAAGAAGCGGATAAATTAAGTCAAACCGATCGTGGTGAAGGCGGATTCGGGAGCACCGGAGAATAGGGAGGAAACTGAAATGGTAAATACACTGGTAACTATTACGTGCGCAATTGTAATTGCCTGGGCGTTATGGATAGCGCTCGACATAATTCAAAAAGGAGGTAAGCGTTGAAAGCGATAACCCTACAAAAGCCGCCTGATTGGGTTAACAGGCGGTACTACGAAATCAGAAACAGGCCGGTAAAAAATCCCGAAAGCATCCGGTTCACTTATAAAGATGCCATAGAAGTTATCTTTGGCGCAATAATAGCCCATTTGTTTATAGTAGTTCTCGCTGTGATGTAAAGGTGTAATGAGATGAATTGCGAGAACTGCCCTAATAAAGATTATTGTATCCCCGATGAATGCATAGAAAAATGGCCGCTCCCTGCAGCATTAGGAAGCGACCAAAGCAAAGAAATATAAGAGGATACAAATATTATAACACAAAGGAGAATGTACATGAAATACGTAGGTGTGACACATAACTTTAACGACATGGATTATACGGACATTACGAGGTTCAGTATAGGAAGAATATACTGGTTCAAGTTCTATGAAGACGACCTCGGGCCGTTAGATGACGTTAGCATCGGGCAATATGTAGTCGTAGACACGTGCCGGGGCTTAGCCGTCGGCCGTATTGTTAAGAAGTCAGACGGGGGTATTAACTTAGCGCTTAACGCGGGCATGAGCGAGGAGAACGTAACTCGTCAAGTTGTCGACTTCGTGAACATCGAGCATATAGTAGCTCGTAATAAACTTATTAAAGAGGTCGGTAAAGCCGAAAAAGCTATGTGCGACTGGATTAACAAGAACAGCATAGAAGACGTATATACCATCCTTGCGGATCAGTCGGTTGAGTTTAAAGACTTGCTTTATGCTCGCGACCAATTAGTTAAGAAACTTGAAGCTGAAAAATAGGAGGCATATGAAACTATGTTAAAAATCACCTTTGAAGGAAACGCGAAATCAGTAATGTTTGAAATGAAGGCTCTCGTAAACGCGTTAAGCAGCACTAATGGGAAGGAAGCAAAGGAAGTCTTTACGCCGGTACCTGAATCGGCCGTAGAAATGCCGAAGAACTGGACGACTCAGGACGTACAGCCCGAAGAACCGGCAAAGGAAGAAGCTAAACCTGCGGAAGATCCGATGGCGGCCGTACCCGTTGCCGCCGTCAAAGAATATAAATTAGAAGAGCTGCAAGTAGCGATGCAGCCCTTCATCAATACAAAACTTGCAGAACTTCAAGCCCTTCTTGCTAAGTACAAAGTTGTAAGCCTGGTCGACCTTCCGAAAGACCAATACGGCGTATTTGCAGCTGACTTACGGGCATTGGGGGCGCAAATCTAATGCCGACTCAACACGCAGTATTATCCGCAAGTAGCGCGCACCGGTGGCTGCACTGCACCGGTAGCCCGCTTCTTGAAAAAGAATTCCCCGATACTACATCGGTTTATGCGCAAGAGGGCACGCTTGCGCATGAGCTCTGCGAACTGAAGCTCAAGAAGTATACGACCGTAATGACTAAGGGAACGTATACAAGAGCGCACAACAAGATAATGAAGTCCGAGCTGTGGCAGAACGAGATGGAAGGAACGTCAGAAGCCTATCTCGAGTACGTTAAAGGAATTATGCTGGCGTGCGAAATAGCCCCTGCTGTACTTATCGAGAAAAGGGTCGACTTTAGTCGCTACGTCCCCGAGGGCTTTGGAACAGCCGACTGCTTAATATTAGCCGGCGATACGCTGCACGTCATCGATTATAAGCACGGTAAGGGTGTTGTGGTCGATGCAGATCATAATCCGCAGATGATGCTCTACGCTCTAGGAGCTATGGACGAGTTGTCATTATTGTACCGCTTCAAATCGGTCCATATGGTTATCGTACAGCCTCGAGTTAACAACATATCGGAGTTCACGATGTCGGCCGACGAACTTATCGAATGGGGTGAAACGGTCGTTAAGCCGAAGGCCGAAGCGGCCATATCGGGCAACGGAACGTTTGAAGCAGGTGATTGGTGCCGCTTCTGTAGAGCCAAGCAGCAGTGCAAGACGCGGTACGAGTCGAATGACTCATTATATCCTGAGCTGTCAGCACGGCACGATCCGAGGCTTATTACGCTTGAGGAACTTGGTGAATATCTAAAGCGTGGTCGTGATATGGCTGCCTGGCTCGAAGATATGAAGGAGTATGCGCTGTCTGAATCTCTAGCCGGTGCAGATGTACCGGGTTGGAAGGCTGTTGAAGGTCGCGGTAGTAGGGCATTTACCGATACAGACGAGGCGGTCGATATTCTCATCAAGAACGGAATCGATGAGAGTGTTCTCTACGAACGCCGAGTTTTGACACTGGCTCAAATGGAAAAGGCCGTTGGTAAGAAGGCCTTCGGAGAGATTGTTGGGAATCTCGTCGTGAAGAACCCCGGTAAGCCGACCCTTGTCGAAGAATCTGATAAAAGACCCAAAATCACTAACCAGCCGACAGCGGCTGACGTATTTAATTCTTAATTCATGGAGGTATTAACTATGTTTACACCGAAAGCAACCGAAGTATTACTCAAGAATGTTCGTCTGTCTTACGTTCATATCATGGAGCCGCACACGGCTCCGAACCAGACAAAGCCGAAGTACTCGACTACGATTCTCCTGCCGAAGAGTGACGTAGCGCAAAAACAAGCAATTGACGCAGCCATTGCCGCCGCTGTTGAAGAAGGCCGTCAGAAGTACGGCGCGAAGAGCGTACCGGCTAAGCCGAAAACCCCCGTATGGGACGGCGACGGGTATACGCAAAACGGCAAAGAGTTCGGCCCTGAAGCGAAAGGTCATTGGGTCTTTACCGCATGGCAAGACCCCAAGTATAAGGTTGAAGTCGTTGATATGACGGGTGCACCGATTACCGATCATGCGCAAGTTTACTCTGGTATGTACGCCAATGTTCTTGTAACGTTCTATTACTACGATAACCAATCTCAAGGCATTGCGTGCAGCTTAGGGCCTGTTCAAAAAGTCCGCGACGGTGAAGCCCTCGGAGGAGCCCCCGCTTCTGCAGCTTCAGTATTCGGAGCACCGCAAGGGAGCGCGGCAAACGTATACGGCGGCGTAGATGCGGCTCCGCAGGTTAACCCGATTACCGGTCAGCCGATGTAGGCCCAAATGCGGCACCTCAACATTGACATAGAAACGTATTCGCCGAACGACATCTCGTTCGGCGTTTACAAATATTCCGAATCCGAAGAATTCGAGATATTACTGTTCTCTTATGCCTACGCCTTCGGGGAGGTTCACGTTGTAGACCTGGCGTCAGGCGAGACAATACCCGATGATGTAGTACTCGACCTTAAAAGAGACGAAGTCATAAAGCATGCATATAACGCGCAGTTTGAAATTACTTGCTTAAATCGTGCCGGGTATCAGACCTTCGTCGAACAGTGGAGATGCACGATGATTCACGGGGCATATCTCGGGTACCCGATGGGTCTAGCAAAACTCGGCAAGGCCCTGGGGCTTACTCAAGACAAGATGAAGGATAAAGCAGGGGCAGCACTTATACGGTACTTCTCGGTGCCTTGTAAGCCGACGAAGAAGAACGGCGGCCGCACGAGAAACCTGCCGAAGCATGATCCTGACAAGTGGGCGGCGTATATCGCCTACAACAAGCAAGACGTCGTCACTGAGATGGAGTGCTACAGAAGACTGTCCGCGTTCCCTGTCCCTGAAGAAGTCGAAAAGCAGTGGCAAGTAGACATTCGTATGAACGCTACGGGTGTTGGCATTGACCGGCAGCTGGTAGACGGAGCCCTTACAATCGACGAAGAGAACAAGAAGGCGCTCCTAGAAGAGGCCTATGAGCTGACGGGGCTCAGCAATCCGAACAGTCGTAACCAACTGCTCGATTGGCTCAACTCCAACACGAACCTTGAGCTTGAGAAGCTTACGAAGGACTCAGTGGCCGCAGCCATGACAGACGCCGACGACCTGGCGAAGAAGGTCCTCACCATCCGTAAGAAACTTGCCAAGTCGTCCGTATCGAAGTACGAGATGATGGCAAGCGCCACAGGTCAAGACGGCCGTCTACGAGGTACGCTCCAGTTCTACGGGGCGAACCGAACCGGTCGATGGGCGGGTCGGCTCTTACAAGTACAGAACCTGCCGAGGAACTACATTACGAACCTCGACACCGCCCGTAGCCTCGTCAAAGCTTCCAATCGAGTAGGCCTGGGGCTCTTATTCGGAGATGTATCTGATACGCTCTCACAGCTCATCAGAACGGCCATTATCGCTAAGGAAGGATATACGTTATGCGTAGCCGACTTCTCAGCTATTGAAGCTCGCGTTATTGCTTGGTTATCCGGCGAGACGTGGCGGCAGAAGGTCTTCGCTGAAGGTGGCGACATCTATTGTGCATCCGCTTCTTCGATGTTCGGGGTCCCCGTTGTGAAGCACGGCGTGAACGGGCACTTAAGGCAGAAAGGAAAAGTAGCAGAACTCGCCCTGGGCTATCAAGGCGGGGTCAACGCTTTGAAGGCCATGGGGGCTCTTGATATGGGCCTTACGGAAGAAGAGCTGCCGAATATCGTGGGGCTCTGGCGGCAAGCATCTCCTAACATCGTAAAGTTCTGGTACACGGTTGAAAAGGCCGCCGTGTACACGGTTACGACCGGTAATCCGATGACTCTTGACCACGGCATTACGTTTCGCCTGGAAGTCGACCCGTTCTACGGATATCGGTATATGACGATTGAGCTGCCGTCTGGGCGTAAGCTCTTCTATCCTGATCCGCACATCAAGTTGAATAACTTCGATAAGGAAGCGGTACACTTCAAGACTCAGCTCAATAACGCCTGGGTAACGGAGTCAACTTACGGAGGGAAACTCGTTGAAAACATCACACAGGCCGTCGCTCGTGACTGCTTAGCTCTTACACTGATGCGGTTATCAGGCAACGGTCTACCGGCTATTATGCACATCCACGACGAAGCGGTGATAGAAGTACCGAAGGACGAGGCAGACGAGTATCTGGATATTGTCGAGAAGACGTTTGCGCTTCCTATCCCGTGGGCGGAAGGATTAGCGCTCACAGCCGCAGGATTCACCAATGATTACTACATGAAGGATTGATAGTGATGAATAACGACAAAAAAATATCAATCAGCATAGGTGCGAGTCGGTGGTCTATGCAGTGGACACAGACAACGATGCTCTGGTCCGAACTGTGCGACCGCCTCAAGACCCCTGTACGGACCGAGGAGACCGTCGAAGAGTATCACAAGATGAAGAAGGCCGACAAGGGCAAGCTCAAGGACATCGGCGGCTTCGTCGGCGGCACTCTCAGCGGTCTTCAGCGTAAGGCTATCAACGTGACTGGTCGTGACCTCATTACGCTTGATCTGGACTCGATTAGCCCGGGTGACACGGACCATGTCGTGCGTACGGTTGATAGTCTCGGCATGGCATACGCTATCTACTCAACGAGGTCCCATACGGAGCACCGTCCGAGGCTACGGGTAGTTGTACCGACGGATCGAACGATGACCGTTGACGAATATGAACCGATAGCCCGTAAACTGGCGTCTCTCATAGGCATCGGCATGTGTGATGGCACGACGTTTGAGGCATCCAGGCTTATGTATTGGCCGAGTTGCCCGAAAGACGCGCAGTACGTCTTCCACTACGGCGATAAACGCTTCCTTTCAGCAGACGGCATGCTGGGGCTATACGATGATTGGCACGATGTACGGTCCTGGCCGCAAGTGCCGGGACACGAGGCGTCACAGCGTGAACGGCAGCTCTTAGCTAAGCAGGGGGACCCGAAGACGAAGCACGGTATCGTCGGAGCCTTCTGCCGGGTCTACAACATCCGTGAGGCTCTCGACGAGTATCTACCGCATGCGTATACGGCTGTTGAAGGCTCCGCGGACCGTCTGACCTTTGCTACAGGCTCTACGGTAGCGGGGGCGGTTATCTACGACGATGGCCAGTTCTTATATAGCCACCACAACACCGACCCGGGGGGCGGTCAGCTCGTGAACGCCTTCGACTTGGTGCGGCTTCACAAGTTCCACGACTTGGACGAGACAGCCAAAGACGGCACGCCCGTTCATAAGCTGCCGTCTTATACGGCTATGAGTAAGCTTGTGATGCAAGATAATGCGGTTGTAGCCGAGCTTAATGCCGCTAGAGCCCAGGAGTCGGCGCAGAACGTCTTTGCCGACCTCATACAGAAGGAAGAAAAGGGCAAGCAAGAGATTACGGACCTAAACCCGAACGCCTTAACAGATGTCGAATGGATGAAGACCTCGACATTACGGTATGACGACAACGGACGGGTCAAACCGACGCTTGACAACATGCTAAAGATACTCGTGCATGACCAAGCCCTTTCAGGCCGTGTCGCTTACGACCGATTCGCGTCAAGGTACGTGGCCAAAGGGGCGCTGCCGTGGAATATGACACCCGGAACTAGGCTTTGGACAGATGCTGACGATGCAGGATTACGTTGGTATTTAGAGAATAAATACGAAGTTACAGGCCGTGATAAAGTCCAAGATGCGATGATCATGTGCGCCGAACAAAATGGGTTTAATGAAGTTCTGGATTACTTGAACAGCCTTAAATGGGATGGCATAGAACGACTCGATAAGCTATTTATCGACTACCTTGGGGCAGAGGACAATGTCTACACCCGCGCCGTAGCCCGTAAATCCCTCACAGCAGCTGTAGCACGGGCGTTTGAGCCCGGGTGCAAGTATGACACCATGCCGATATTAATCGGCCGTCAGGGAGCCGGTAAGAGTACATTAATTCGAACGATGGGTAAGAAGTGGTACGCTGACGGCTTATCAACTTTTGAAGGTAAAGAAGCGGCCGAGAACATCCAAGGAAAATGGATTATCGAAGCAGGCGAAATGGCAGGGTATACAAGAGCCGAAGAGAACGCATCAAAGCAATTCTTATCGCGGCAAGTAGATGTATTCAGGCAAGCGTATGGTAGGCGAACACAAGAGTACCCCAGACGCTGCGTATTTTTCGGAAGTTCTAATCAGTATGAGTTTTTAAAGGATATTACCGGTAATCGTCGCTTTTGGCCCGTGGACATCGAGGCGCAGAAGCCTACGAAGAACGTATATGTGAATCTTCCTGGTGAAGTAGACCAAATCTGGGCGGAGGCCGTCGTAAGGTACAAGAATGGTGAGTCACTCATTATCGAGGACAATGAAGCGGCCTTAAAGATAGCAGAAACAGCACGAGAGGCCCATATGGAGTCTAATTCTAAGCAAGGCCTTATCAATGAGTTCTTATTACAAAAAGTACCGAAAAACTGGAATACGATGAGCCGATCGGCCAGACGTACGTACCTTACCATGGGCAGTCACACGCCCGACGAAGACCTCGAATACAGAGACCGTATATGTGCGGTAGAAGTCTGGTACGAATGCTTTGGCCAAGACCCGGCACGAATGAAGAAAGTCGATACCCGGGAGATAAATCAAATTCTGATGGACTCGCCGTATACGGAAGGCGGAAGTAAAGTTATGAGATTTGGAGAGTATGGAAAACAGCGTGGGTTTAAAATCAATCAAGAAAAAGCGGAAAAGGCAGTTTAATTTATATCGGGATGTGTCAACATTCTACCGTCAACATGTTAGAAAAGCGTCAACATTCTACCCGATTTTGTCAACATTCTCAGGAAAATGTTGACAGAGGTATGTCAACAAACTTTTAGAATGTTGACACCTAATGTTGCCGCATAGAACTAGTGTTTATCTATATTTATAGGACTTGTAAACAATGTCAACATTTATTTTAAAAGGTATAAAAAGTAAGTAATTAAAGGATATATATCGTCCTTTACGCCCTTAAATACGGGCAAGTGTACGGGCGCGCGCGTGTGCGCAAAATATGCGCGCGATTATACAACAAACGGAAAGGAGTGTCAATAGGAAAATGCTGGAAAGAGACATCGAGAAAAAATTAGTGGCAGGCGTGAAAAAGTTGGGCGGTCGGGCTTATAAATTTGTATCACCGGGAAATATTGGAGTACCTGACCGAATTGTCATATGGCCTGACGGCAGTATCGAATTCATCGAGCTTAAAACAGCAAAGGGGCAGTTGTCAAAAACACAGGCCACACAGATTGCCCGACTGCAAGCGATGGAGTGCAACGTACATATCCTGTACGGCATGGACGCCGTGAACGCATATCTCAATGTGAGGTCAATGAAACATGGAGTTTAAGCCGCATCCGTATCAAGCCTATTGCATTGATAGGGTCATAAAACAGCCGAAGATAGGGCTCTTCCTGGATATGGGTCTTGGGAAAACCATCATCACCTTACAGGCAATATACGAACTAAAGTATAACCGCTTCGCCGTGCAGAAGGTTTTAATCATTGCCCCGAAGAAGGTAGCCGAAGCGACATGGCAACGGGAAGCACAGAAGTGGGACGGAGTTGGAATCCTTCGGATTTCAACGGTCCTGGGGAGCCTTAGTAAGAGAGTAAAGGCCTTGAACACTCCGGCCGATATCTACATCATCAATCGGGATAATGTGACCTGGCTGGTCGACTACTACAAGAACGACTGGCCGTTTGATATGGTAGTGGCCGATGAGTCCAGCAGCTTTAAAAACCATGCGGCAAAACGATTCAAGTCGTTAGCCCATATGTATAATCACATCAAACGGATGGTACTTCTTACGGGAACGCCTACACCTAAAGGGTTGATTGACCTGTGGGCGCAAATCTATTTGCTGGATCGAGGGCAGTCCCTGGGGCGAACATACACGAGCTTTAGGGAGCACTACTTTATACCCGATCAGCGGTCACAGACGGTTATCTACAGTTACAAGCCTAAAGATACGGCAGAAGGTGATGTACTTAGAGCCATATCTCATCTGTGTGTGTCTATGAAATCGGAAGACTACCTGACGCTACCGCCTGTTATTGAAGATATCGTACCGGTGCAATTATCGCCGAAGGCACAACGAGATTATGACGAGATGGAAACACGGATGGTACTGGAGCTTGTCGAAAGCGGCGAAGAAATTACAGCCGTATCGGCGGCAGCACTATCAACGAAATTACAGCAGCTGGCAAACGGTGCAGTATACGATGAGCTTCGCAACGTACATGAGATACATGATTGTAAGATTGAAGCGTTTAAGGAACTGATTGAACAGCTATCCGGAAAGCCGGCACTGGTGTTCTATAACTTCAAGCATGACCTTGAGCGGTTGAAAGCGGCACTGGACAAGTCGAAATTAATCGTAAAGGAGTTAAAAGGCGCCACGGAAGAGCGAGAGTGGAACGAAGGAAAGATTGATGTACTCTTGGCGCATCCTGCAAGTACGGCATACGGGTTGAATCTTCAAGACGGGGGCAACCACGTTATATGGTTCGGCCTGAACTGGAGCCTTGAGTTATACCAACAGGCTAATAAGAGACTTCACCGCCAAGGGCAAAGAGAGAAGGTCATCATTCATCATCTCATCAGTATCGGTACCCGAGATGAGGATATGATGGAAGCATTAAATCGAAAGGCCGACGCACAGGAGTACGTATTACAGAGTCTAAAAGCAAGAATTGATAAAGTGAAAGGAGAACAAAAGCATGGATAACCTTCAGAAGAAATTAGTGCAGGGAATATTTGAATTATGGAACATAGCGCAAATAGATGAAGAAAAATTCTATAGCCAAGACATTCCCGATATAGGGTTTGTATCTGCCAAGAAGTATGTTCTCATAAGACTTCCGAAGGGGTGCCCGCATCCATTTAAAGCGGACCGAAAAAATGAAAACATACGCCAACGTATGAGAAAAATAATTACAAATGGTAAAGCGGAACGTGTTTTTGATACTGGTGAAACAAAAATCGTAGAGGGAAATATTAAAGCAAAAAAGTTTATATATGGCACAGAGGGTCAGGAAATCTTAGTGTCAGAATTTTTATATGAATATTTGCCGCTGTCAGCTAAAAGCATCGATGTATACGACGATCGGGTGCTTCGGGTATACATTGCGGGTGAAGAATTACCGGTAGTTATTGTTTCCATAATTAAAAACCCTGGGGGTGATGCGTAATGACAAACATATCAAGAAGCCCCATAAACGGACAAATTGAAGCCGACGATATTAAGAGCCCGAACCACTATACCTGGAGAGGTAAGGTGTGCGAAGAAATTATAGGCGAGCTTACACAGGGGGCTGAGGGTAAAGAGGCGTACTATCTCGGGGCTGTTGTGAAGTACTTGTACCGATATCCGAAGAAAGGCACACCTTTAAAAGATTTACAGAAAGCCAAACAGTACATTGACATGTTGATGGTTCTGAAAGGAAACGCTGATGATTAGGAATACTAAAAATCTTATCGAATTTTGGCTTCTGTGTGGTTTTACCATAGCCGTTAGTATAATTGTAGCCTTGGCCATAACAAACGCGTTATGGGCGTACATTAACGAAAAATTATCGATATTGGGTGTAGCAGTCGCCACGATTGGGCTTGCTGTTGAAATATTAACCCTAAAATTTGTGTTGTGGATAACAAGATAAGGAGAGAAAAACATGGAAAACAAATTACTGCAATTAAAAGAAGCGGAGCTTTGTGCTACCGAGATAGTCATAAAGATATCTGCTACCGCCATTGCCATTGCAAGATGTGAGATTGAGCCGGATAATGCAGGCGCGATAAAAGAAGTGATAGGGGTCCTTCATGCAAAATCCAATGAAATGCTGACCCTTTTAAGCAAGGAAGTGGAAGCCAATGAAAATTCTTGATGTGTGCTGCGGCAGCCGTATGTTTTATTATGACAAAGAAAGTCCTCTTGTAACTTATATGGACATCCGAGAAGGAGAGGTTGAATTATCCGACGGACGAAAGATTACTGTTAAACCCGATATCGTTGGAGACTTTAGGGCGATTCCGTTTTACAACGAGACATACGACATGGTTGTCTTTGACCCGCCCCATTTACTTCGAGTCGGGAAGAGCTCTTGGTTAGCTAAGAAGTACGGGGTATTAAACAAAGACACTTGGGAAAGCGATTTACGAGTTGGCTTTTACGAGTGTTTCCGAGTTTTGAAGAAAGGCGGCGTACTGATATTTAAGTGGAGTACAGACCAGATACCTTTGAAGCAGGTACTAGAGTTAGCAATTCGACACCCCTTGTTCGGGGATAAACGAGGAAAGACTCACTGGATTATATTTGTGAAAGGATGAGAGCTATGAATTTTATTAGAGAAAATGGTATTGTGATCGAATTTGTAATTCGGACGTTTTTATTGGTGGATTTTGCAACGATAATTCTAATTTTTCTTGGTTTATGTATTAACCAGGAAGCCGGCGTTTACATGACCCTGTTTTATGCGATGGCACTGGGGGCTTTACTTTATGCCGGCATTGTTAAGTTCCTGTTTAAACTTATCGAGCATTGGGAAGAGGCGTGAAATGACGGCTAAAGAGTATTTGGAATACGTTCGAAGTTTGGATACTCGATTACGAATAAAGGAGCTTGAGATAACGCAACTGCGGAACGATATTTGTAGCATACAGGCGTTGGACTATAGCAGGGATAAGATTACCGGCGGCAGCCCGATTGATATATCGGGGAAAATTGTAAGACTCGATGAGCTGATTCGTAAGGCAAACGAGGACTGGGATAGGCTAATTGACGAAAGGGAAAAGGCAAAGCGCCTTATTGCAGCGATTGAAAGTGAAAAGCAGCGAGAAGTATTAACGCGAAGGTACATCTCTAATGAGCGCTGGGAGGCGATAGCGTTTAGCATGGGGATTTCGTGGCCGAGCACGCATCGGCTGCACCATCGAGCGTTAAAAAATTTTCAAAAATATTTAGGGGGGGGGGTACTAAAATGATACACTCTTGACATGATATAGTGTATGTGTGAAGAGTACGGAAAGGCCTACGGGCCCCCGTGCGAGTATGGGGCAGTCATCCCTGCGGAGACCTGTTCGATGAGGGTTGCTGCGGTAGCCCTCAACTACTAATTTCAACGTAGTTTTATTTACAGCCGAGGCGGCGTCTATTGCAGGCGTCGCCTTTGCCGTTTGCTTGTGTGGGCCGTAACAAAGAAACAGCCCCAAGTCGTTATGACCCGGGGCTGTTTCTTGAGAGATGAAGATGCAAATGAAGTGATCCATGTCTTACTTGGTATCATGGAATTCGAAATTCATCTCGAGTATATATCTAATTTTAGAAGCTGTAAAGTATTTCATCGGATAGGTTGTGAGCGATGAAGATACTACATGTAGAAAATTCTTGTATAAAAGAGCGCGAGAAACGACATGTGGTGTAGTCTATTCTTATTTATCAAAGCGCAATGCTATTTGGTAATTAGTAATCTAGATACATGATTGAGGCGTCGTATCAAGGAGAGTCATGGTGAATCAAACGAAAGTACAATGCTGTCGCAGGTCCTGCTTAAACAATCATAAAGGTGTATGCTCTGCTAACGTAATACATATCGGTGGGACAGGCGCGTGCAAGTGTTTCGTTGCAGCCAAACATGCCATGAACCATTCCAGGTACGGCGCTTCAAGGAGGTGAGGTAATGCCGCAAAAGAGTTTACACGTGTGCTGTTATCCGGGCTGCCATGAGCTTACCCGTGACAGGTATTGCGAAAAGCACCGCAAGACTTCATACGATAGCAGACGGCAAAGCGCCGCCAAACGAGGCTACGGTTCGAAGTGGAACAAGGCCAGGTTAGCATTTTTAGCCGAGCATCCTACCTGTGAATGCGAGCGGTGCAAGGCATCAGGCCAGCCGCTACCTGCGGATGTGGTGGACCACGTTATTCCGCACCGAGGCAATCAGAAGCTGTTCTGGGATATGAAGAATTGGCAAGCCATGAATCACGTGTGCCACAATCG
>NZ_GL538184.1 GCF_000165735.1 Megasphaera micronuciformis F0359 | reverse complement strand
ACGCTAATGCGTACGCCCTCTTTGTATGTAGGGGATAAACGTAGAGCTTTTCGGTAGCTGTAATTGGCTTACATCATCGTATCTGCATAACTATATATGTTATAATATATATATTGCAAATATATTATTGAAAACAGAGGTATTTAAGTATGCAAGTAAAAAAGGTTCAAGAAAGTGATGTCTTAAAATTTTCTCCCTGCTCGGAGATTTCATATGTCGATTACTATACCAAAAGGGGGAAGGAAGAAAAGACGGCCCCCATTTCTCAAGAAGTCATGGTCCCTGTCATTATTGACGGCAGTGAACGGGGAATGATCATTTCCTCGCCTCAGGATATATACCACCTGGCTATCGGCTATGTTCTGGCTGAAAATCTGGTGCCTACATATGCCGATATTGAGTCTTTGGTTGTAGAAGACGGAAAGGTTCTCGTTAAGATGACGGCGGAAGCTCATGAAATACCGACGCCTCCGGCAGATCGATTAGGAACAGTTAAGGCCGATGAAATTTGTGGTTACGGCGGCTTACTTGATTCGTTATCGGCAGCTCATCACGCCTCTCACGGTGTTCATGAAGGGGCATTAGTGCGTAACGGTGAAGTCCTGGCCTATGCTGAAGATATTGGCCGTCATAATGTTTTAGACCGTTTGAGAGGGATTGTAGAAGATAAAAAAATCGATGTCTCCGATGTGATGCTTATCTTCAGCGGTCGCGTACCTCAGTCCGTTATTTCCAAGGTACACGGTATGGGTGTGCATTTAATCGCATCAAGAGCTTTGCCGTCGGCCTTGGGGTTGAAGTTGGCAGATGAATACGGGATTACGGTTGTATGCGGCCTGCGTCCCGACTCCTTCCGCCTATATACACATCCTGAAAGAGTGTCTTTCCAGGGAAATATATCTTAGTATAAATAAGAAAAGGGAGTGACCTACAGGTCACTCCCTTTTAGCATTTGTCCGTTATTTTTTCAGCAATACGGTTCTTACACTCATTCCTTCCATCGCAGGAGGGGCACCTTTGGGAATAAAGGCGAGAGCGTCGGCACGAGCCGGTCCGAATAAGGAGCCTGCCGTAGCTCGTTCCAGGGGCGTAAAGAAGGGGATACCGTCTTCATATGAAACCGTGCCTTGGACGAAGCGATCGACCGGGTTGTTTTTATGCAATCCTTCTTTCATACGGCAATCAAGTTCCGGTAAAGCTGTCTGTTCCTCGCCGCGGAGACGACGCAGTACGGGCAAGGCAATGAGATGAAAGGCGTTAAAAGCTGCCGACGGGTTGCCGGATAAGCCGAGAATAGGGACGGTTTTACCTTTCCTTTCAATGACTCCGCCAAAGGACGCGGAACCGGGACGCATGGTCACGCGGTCATATAATTTACGGGCACCGATGCGTTCGTAAATTTGCGGCATAGAATCGAAGAGACCGACGGAAACGCCGCCTGTACTGATAATTATATCGACTTCCATAGAGGCTGAGAAGATACGGGTAATTTCCGTATCCAGTTCGGACACCTTGTCCGTTACGTGCATGTAGCCGATTTGTCCGAAACCGTATTCACGCAAAAGACCGGCAAACAGGTAGGCATTGGAATTATAAATCTGTGCTCCGTTGCGGGGTTCTCCCGGCATGACTAATTCTTGGCCCGACGTAATAAAGAGAACTCGCAGATCCTTGTAGACCGTCAAATCCGTATGACCGATGCCGACAGCTGCCGACATGGCACCGGCAGTCAGGACGGACCCGGCTTTGAGAATTAAGTCACCTGTCGTACATTCCTCACCGATGGGAATGACATTGTCACCCTTTTGCACGGGCAGGTTAAGATGAATACTCTTTCCGTCGGCTGTAGCGGACACCTGTTCTTGCATGACAATGGTGTCCGTTCCGTCAGGCAGGGCTCCGCCCGTCATAAGACGAACGGCAGCCCCTTCTTTTACCGTGCCGTCATAGACCTCGCCGGCACCGAGGGTCGCTAAGACCTCATAGTCTGTGCGACCTTTTTCGAAGTGAACGGCATAGCCGTCAAAAGGAGACTTACGAAAAGGGGGATACGGTTCGGCGGCATGTATATCTTCGGCGAGGATTCGCCCCAACGCAAGATCGGGACGGATTGTTTCCGTCCCGACTGTTGTCGTGGTCAGTACATCCGCCCATATACGATTTACTTCTTTTACTGATATGGGAGTCATAAGCTGAACCTTTCTGTTATGCTTTCGATGCTGCAGCTTGCTTAGCCGCTAAGGCTGCCTTGGCCTTGGCCGCCGCTTCTGCCGGGTCGAAAAGTGTGAATACTTCCGTAGGACATGCTTCGATGCAGGCGGGAATGCCTGATTCCGTACCGTGGCACAGGTCACATTTAAAAGCCAATTGGCGGAAAGGACGGCCCTTTGTATCGCCATGGTAAATGCGTGCCATCGTAATACCGTCGAAGGGGCAGGCCTTGGCACATTTGCCGCAACCTTTACAAATATCCTGATCGAGGATAACACTGTCTTCACCCATGGAAATGGCGTTAAAGGGACAAGCTTCCATGCATTTGGGCTTAGGGCATTGACGGCACTGTACGGGCTTTGTCATGTCCTTGGTAATTTGAATTTGGACACGCGGCGTAAAGTCGTAGCTGTCCGGGTCCATGTTGAATACATTCTTTCCCGTGTGATTGACAACGCAGGCAATCATACAGGTGCGGCAGCCGATGCACAGCATAGGATCCGATTTGATGAATTTATTCATTCGATGCCGCCTCCGTTTCTTCGAGAACGCCCGTTAAGCGGCGAATTTCTTTGTATCGTTCAACAACTTCCTGTTCGGCTGCTTTTTGGTCGTCGATTTTTTCAACGCGGCAGGCGCAGTATTTGAATTCCGGTGTATGACTCTTCGGATCGAGTTTGGCGTTAGTTAATTCGTTGCACGCACCGACCCACCACTGATAGGTCATATACGTAGCGCCCTTGGATACACGCTCTGTCGGCAAAGCTCTCGTAATCGTTTGACCACGAGGCGAGAAGACACGCACCAGTTCGCCGTCTTTAATTCCCAAAGCTTCGCAATCGTCGGGGTTCATTTGAATGAAGCCCGGTTCGTCGGCGAGGGAACGCAAGAGACGACAGTTACCGGTCATGGTACGGACAGAGTAGTGACCGACTTCGCGGACTGTAGACAAGGATAAGGGGAATTCTTCCGTTTCTTTTTCCTTTACAGGCGTGAAGGGGAAGAAGTAGAAATGTCCCTTACCTTCCGGTTTGTTGAAGGTAGCCCCTTCGTGAAGGAATTTCGTGCCCTTATCTTCCGGGTCGCGAGTGTAGCAAGGCCACTGAATGCCGTAGTTGGCTTCCAGTTTTTCATACGTAGCCCCGTAGTATTTCGGTGAAAGGGAAATCATTTCATCCCAAATTTCTTCCGTGTTGTTGTAGTGCATGGGGTATCCCATGGCTGTGGCTACGAGGCAGAGAATTTCCCAGTCCGTCTTGACGTTCGGATCCGGATCCACGAGTTTATGAACGCGCTGGAACCGGCGATCACAGGACGAGTATACGGCTTCGTGTTCGCCCCAGGCCGTAGCAGGGAAGATAACGTCGGCGTATTCACTGGTTTTGTTGAAGAAAATATCTTGAATGACGACGAAATCGATTTTCGAGAGCGTTTCACGAATTTCCGGTAAATCCGGATCGGACTGGGCCGGATCTTCGCCGATGATATAGTAAGCATGAATTTGCTTTTTCGGATCCGACTCCCGTAGTACTTTGTCGGGAACGTGTGTCAGCGGCGTGCCGTTAACGGGTGATAGGGGAACGCCCCAAGCTTTTTCAAACTTGGCACGAACTTCCGGATCAGTAACCTTTTGATAACCCGGGTATACGTTCGGTAGAACGCCCATATCGCAAGTTCCCTGTACGTTGTTTTGTCCGCGTACGGGGCCTACGCCTGTTGCATAGTGACCGAAATTACCGGTCATTAAAGCTAAGTTGGAGCAGGCAATAACGCATTCAACGCCTTGGGAGAACTGTGTAACGCCCATGCCCCAAAGTGTCATAGTATGCTTGGAAGAAGCGAAGAGGCGTGCGGCCTTACGAATTTCTTCCGCATCGAGATGGGTCTGTTCGGCAATGGCTTCCGGTGCGTACTTGGGATCGGAAATTTCCCGGGCGTACTCATCGAAGCCTACTGTATGAGCTTCAATAAATT
Organism: Megasphaera micronuciformis F0359; assembly: GCF_000165735.1. Lineage (GTDB taxonomy): Bacteria > Bacillota > Negativicutes > Veillonellales > Megasphaeraceae > Megasphaera > Megasphaera micronuciformis. Next base: position 138,067 of record NZ_GL538184.1, on the reverse strand, counting down.
CATGGTCAACCAAGTCTTCCGTGACAATGACATGAGCCATAGCACAAAGGAAGAGCATGTTCGTGCCGCCCTTAATGGGCAGGAAAATATCGGCAATACGACCTGTTTCCGTCTTGCGGGGGTCAACGCAAATAATCTTGGCTCCCTTTTTCTTAGCCCGTACAATACGACGCGCTACAAGGGGATGAGAGGTAGCTGCATTGTAGCCCATGTTGAAGATGACTTCCGCATCTTCGATTTCCGGCACGCTGTACGACATAGCGCCTTCACCTAATGTTTCGCCGAGCCCGGCGACAGAAGGAGCGTGTCAGATACGGGCGCAGTGGTCGACGTTATTGGTACCGATAACTGCGCGCATGAATTTTTGAGTTAAGTAGCCTACTTCATTTCCGGGACCGCGAGCCGAGCCGGCACCCATAACCGTGTCGGGACCGTATTCTTTGATGATAGCCTTTAAGCGATCGGCAGTATACTGAATGGCTTCTTCCCAAGTAGCCGGTTTCAAGGGAGCTCCCTTACCGCCGCGACGGATTAAGGGAGTGCGAATACGTTTGGTTAAAATTTTGGGATCATTCAGATAATCCCAGCCGTACAGGCCTTTCAAGCACAAACGTCCGTCATTGTTTACGCCGTGCGGCGATCCCTTTGCTTCAATGACGCGATTATTTTCTCTGTCTACAGTACAGTCAATAAGACAGCCCGTACCGCAGTAGGGACAGACGGTAGTAATCGTTTCGTAAGACATGTGGTGATTCACCTCTTTTAATAAGCGCATAGATGAACAATTACATAACTATACGCCAAAAGAAAAATTCTCATGAGTTTTACTCATGGATGTTTTGATACATGTCTATTCTATACCTAATTTTCTCAATATGCAACACGTAAAAACGAAAATTTTTACGGATTATAAATGGAGAGATAGTTAAAACATCAGATAAAATGAGGATTTTACAGATTGGCCAATAGTTTTATGTATTTCGCCAAGGCAGAAATATTGTCAACGTGTAAAGTATTAAAATACACTGAATTTGTATCCTTTCGTCGTGTCACCAAGGCGACTGTTTCATTGTCCTCTTCTGCGGCACCGGCTTCAGGCGGTAAAACCAAAAGTTTCGGAAAAAGACCGTGACGGCGACTTTCAATGAGGACCAAATCTACGGACATAGAAAAGGCGGCGTCCTCTATGGCCCGGCTTTTTTTCGGTCCGTCCGGGATAAGAGCCGTACAAACGGCTCCGGCGCGGGTCGCCAGATCCGTATCGCTGTTTCGCTTAGGCCCTGTAGACATATGATGAGTGCTTTTAACATAGCCGACCCTATACCCTTGGGCAGACAACTCTTTGATGACTTGTGTAATCAAATGTGTTTTTCCTGTACCCGAAGTTTCTGCAGTGATGGAAACGACAGGAACGGGGCGATTTTGATTAATTGCACAAGCCAGGGCTTCTTTATAGGCTATGGGTGTGTTCATATTCAAGTATTGGCGTGCATAAGGCGTTTCGTCGATGAAAATCGCCTTTTTATTATAAATTTTTCGAACTCTGTAGTCGTCGGCGGCCAAGGCTGTACGGATTTTTTCATAAACCCGTCCCTTATAAAGTGCCGCCAAGGGATTTTCTCGCCCCTCGACAACGGGTATAACAGCGTCATACTCGGAGGCATCGGCAGCCAGCAAAGCAGGCACCCGTGAAAAGTCGAAAAAGGGAAGGTCCACGGCCAGGATGAGCCAACGGTCGGAAGGATATAATCTCATGGCCGCCTCCATACCGCCTAAAGGGCCGCAGTCTGAATAACGGTCGGATACAATAGCAAGGTGACGCTCCGTGTCAAGTCCCCGGTTTCGGATGTATTCTGTTGTATGACCGTCTTGTATCGAGCTTTGACGGATAAAGTCCGGAATTTCTTGCGGTTCTATTATCCTGTTTGCGGAAATAACCGTGCGTTCAAAGGGATAAACGTAAGAATTTGTCAGCATATGAGTCAACGTTGTCGAATCTTGCCAGGGCAATTGAGACTTATCTTTTTTCATGCGACTGCTTTTGCCGCCGGCTAAGATTAAAAGCGATAAGTTGGGAATTTTATCATGTCTTTTCAAGGTAAACCACCTCGTTTCAAATCTTCCTTTTAAAGAATCCTATCATATTTTGGCGGCGTTGCAAAAAAAAATTACAAAAAAACTTGTATTGACGAAAATTTATAAAGATATATACTATAACCTGAACTCATATTATATTTGCTTATTTCTAATAGGTTAGAGCAAGGAGGTATCATTATTATGTTTTCTCCCCAGGAAATTTCGGAAAAGTTTATTGACATCGGTAAAGGCAAGGCGGATCTTTGCTTACACAAGGCACTTTTATTAGCTTTGTTGGCAGGGATGTACATCGCATTGGCGGCTGTAGGCGCCAATACGGGCAGCAGTATGATTGAAAATCCGTCACTTGCCAAAATTGTGAGCTCTATGATTTTCCCCGCAGGTCTTGCCATGGTAGTTCTTGCCGGGTCGGAATTATTTACCGGTGACTGTCTCATGATTATCAGTGCCGGTGAAGGGGCTATTTCGTGGAAGAAAATGTTTCGTTGCTGGTTTTTAGTGTATATCGGTAACTTTGTGGGCTCTATTTTAGTAGCTTTTTTGATGACACAAGCCCATCAGTACTCTCTGTTCGGCAACGGGGTGGCCTTGGTTACTATGAAAACAGCAGTCGCTAAAGTGTCTTTAGCTCCTTTAAGCGCTTTGATTCTCGGCATATTCTGTAACTTCCTGGTTTGCGTTGCCGTTTGGATTGCCGCCGGCGGCAGCTCCGTAACGGAAAAGCTTGCATCTGTATACCTTCCCATCTTTCTGTTTGTTGTATGCGGCTTCGAGCATAGTGTTGCCAATATGTACTACATTCCGGCGGGGATTTTTGCCGCAGGAGACCCTGTCTATGCGGCGGCGGCAGTGGCTAAAGGGATAGATACGTCCGTTCTTACGTGGGGAAACTTCTTTATTAACAACCTGATTCCCGTCACGATTGGAAATATTATCGGTGGTTGTATTCTCGTGGGGGCAGTGTACAAGAAGTGTTACCCCAAGAAAAAGGCATAGAATAGCCATTTGTGAAGAAAAGTACTTGCGTTTGGATACTGGCTATTTATAATAAAATAGGTTACAATAATCATGTAATACCGGCTCCGGCATTCACGTCGAGAGCCGGTTGTTTACACTATGGAGAAATTTTCAGAGAGGCAATACAAGCTATGAAACGGATAAAAACGGAAGAGGCCGTAGGTCAGGTTCTCTGTCACGATATTACACAGATTATTCGCGGCGTCTCCAAGGGCCCGGTTTTTCGTAAGGGTCATGTGGTACAAAAAGAAGATATACCCGTCCTTTTATCAGTCGGAAAGGATACGCTCTTTGTTTGGGAAAATGACGAGCAAATGATGCACGAAGACGAAGGTGCCGCTGTACTGAGAGATCTTACTATGGGATCGGGAATGCATGCTACAGAGCCGAAGGAAGGCAAGATCGATTTGATTGCCGATTGTGACGGCATGTTGGAAATAGATACGAGGCGATTAAATATTATCAACGGTCTCGGTGAAATGATGGTTGCTACCAGACACGGCGGTTTTACTGTACATACAGGTGATAAATTGGCCGGTATGCGAGTGATTCCGCTGGTCATTGAGAAAGAAAAGATGGAAGCGGCAAAAAAAGCGGTGGCGGGAAAACCGTTAATGAATATCCGCCCGTTTAAGGTTAAAAGGGTAGGTCTTGTTACGACGGGAAATGAAGTTTTTTACGGACGAATTGAAGACACCTTTTCGCCCGTCATTTATGACAAGGTAAAAGAATTCGGGGCTCGCGTGGAAATGCATACCGTCCTTCCCGACAATCCCGATGGCATTACAGCCGCTATTAAGGACATGTTGACAGCAGGGATGGAAGCTGTTTTCTGTACAGGCGGCATGAGCGTCGATCCTGATGACAGAACTCCTTTAGCCATTAAAAACACGGGGAATCGCATAGTTTCCTACGGCGCACCGGTTTTGCCGGGAGCCATGTTTCTTTTATCGTATACGACAGATGCCCGTCCTGTTGTCGGATTGCCCGGGTGCGTTATGTATGCAAAACGGACGATTTTCGATTTGGCTTTGCCTTATTTGATGTCCGGTACGGAATTGGATGCAGTGACTTTGGCGCGTATGGGTGAGGGCGGGTTATGCCTGGACTGTCCCGTCTGTACCTTCCCCAATTGCGGGTTCGGTAAGTAGGTGTGATGCATGGCAAAATTTACACATATTGATGAAAAAGGAAATGCTCTCATGGTTGATGTGGGACATAAACAGGTTACATCACGGATGGCTTTGGCGACCGGTCGGATTTTCATGAACGACGAGTGTTACAAAGCCGTCAAAAACGGTCAAGTTACCAAGGGTGATGTTTTGGGAACAGCCCGTATTGCGGCAATTATGGCGGCAAAGAAGACAAGTTCCTTGATACCTCTTTGTCACAATTTATTGATTACCAAGTGCACGGTAGATTTCTTATTTCATGATGAGACACGTGCCGTTGAAGCACAATGTCGGGTTTATTGTGAAGGTAAGACCGGTGTTGAAATGGAAGCTCTTACGGGAACATCCGTGGCTCTACTGACCGTATATGACATGTGCAAAGCCGTCGATAAGAGAATGGTCATTTCCGAGGTGCATTTAGAAGAAAAGACGGGCGGTAAGAGCGGTCCCTTCTTGTTTAACGAAGGCGGTGAAAACCGTGAAAGATAAGTCGGGGAGAAGTATAAACTATTTGCGCATTTCCGTAACGGATAAGTGTAATTTTCGTTGCCGCTATTGTATGCCCGACCCCGTTCCCGATGTGGAACATGAAGAAATCTTGCGGTATGAGGAGATCTTACGTATTTGTGAAGCGGCCGTTCGCCTAGGTATTCGAAAATTTAAGATTACGGGCGGTGAACCGCTGGTGCGTAAGGGCTGTGTCGACTTTATGCGATGTTTAAAAGAAACGGACGGGGTAGAGACTGTTACGCTTACGACGAACGGCATGTTCGTAAAAGAGCATATAGACGAGTTTAAACATATGGGATTGGACGGTATTAATATCAGTCTCGATACATTGGATCGCAAACAGTTTCATCGCTTGACAGGAACGGACGGAGTGGATGCGGTTGTAGATGCCGTAGCTGCTTGCGTATCTGCCGGACTTAAGACCAAGATCAACTCGGTTCTTCTCAGTGAAACGAAAAGCCAGATCTTACGCCTGGCACATTTGGCACAAGAGATGCCTGTTGATGTGCGTTTTATAGAAGTTATGCCTATCGGCTTCGGTCGCTTTGAAAAAGGCCCGACAGAGGATGCAGTTTTGCAGATATTACAAGCAGAATATCTTGATTTGGCTTATCGCCGGGATGTAAGAGGAAACGGGCCGGCCGTTTATTACGGAAGCAGTTTGTTGCAAGGGTATATAGGCTTTATTGCCGCCAATACTCATCGCTTCTGTGATGAATGCAATCGTATGCGGTTGACGAGTACCGGGTTTTTGAAGCCCTGTCTGTGCTATGACAGCGGTATCGACCTCAAAGCTGTCTTACGCGGCGGTTCCGGAGACAGTTTGACAGCGGCTCTGACACGTGCCGTCAAAAGCAAACCGCAAGGCCATTGTTTCTCTCATATCGGGGAAATAACGGAAAATAAGACGATGAATCGAATCGGTGGGTGATAATATGGGAAAGATAGAAGCTATTTGTATAAGCAGAAAACGAGGCGTGCAGAAGGAGCCGATAAAAGAAGCCAATCTTCTTGTCCATTGGGGAATTGAAGGTGATGCACACGGTGGTAAGTGGCATCGTCAGGTGAGTCTTCTTTCTGCCGATAAGATAAATGCGTTTAGAGAAAAAGGAGCTCATGTTGATTTCGGAGCCTTCGGCGAAAACCTGGTTGTTTCGGGATTTGATTTTGCTACCTTGCCGGTAGGGACCTTGTTGCGCTCCGGGGACGTACTTTTGGAAATGACGCAAATCGGTAAGGAGTGTCATACTCATTGTGCCATTTATCATTCCGTCGGTGACTGTATTATGCCGAGAGAAGGCGTATTTGCACGCGTCCTTGAGGGCGGAACACTGCATTGCGGTGATGAACTGGTCATTGAAGAGCGTAAAGGCCCGCGTCCCTATCAAGCGGCCGTTATCACCTTGTCCGATAAGGGCAGTCGCGGGGAACGCATAGACGAAAGCGGCCCGCTTATTGTAAAAAGATTGGAAAAGGAAGGTTTCGAAGTTATGGAGACCTTGCTTTTACCCGATAATGAAGAAAAACTGAAGAAAGAATTAATTCGCCTAGCCGATCAACGACAAGCAGATCTTATTTTGACAACAGGCGGTACGGGGTTCGCACCGACTGACGTGACCCCTGAGGCGACTCTGGCCGTGGCGGATCGTATGGTTCCGGGAATTGCCGAAGCCATGCGAGCCGAATCGATGAAGTTTACGAAACGGGCCATGTATTCAAGGGCTACGAGTGTTCTTCGTAAGGGTACATTGATCGTAAACTTGCCGGGAAGTCCCAAGGCTTGCGATGAATGTTTGGACGTATTTTTAAGCACTGTCGCTCATCCGTTGGATTTATTGCGCTACGGGGCGTCTGACTGTGCCAGAAAATAATTTTGCCGGAGGTTTTAAATATGAATACCTGGAAAAAAGCGGTAGGCTTAGCTGTTATGGCGGCCTTGGCAGTGGGGCTTATCGGTTGCGGCGGACAGCCGGAAGGTTCTAAATCGACAGGAGGGAAAGAAAAAGTGCATTTAACAGTATTTGCTGCGGCAAGTATGACGGAAACGTTGAATCAGCTTAAAACAGAGTATGAAAAGCAGCATCCCGATGTAGAAATTACATTTAACTATGATTCTTCGGGTACATTGAAAAAACAAATCCAAAACGGGGCGGAGTGTGATCTCTTCATATCGGCAGCTCAAAAGCAGATGAATCAGTTGGATGTCTCGAAAGATGAAAAGGCTAACCCGGACAAATTGGATTTTATAGATCCGGCGACACGCATTAACTTGTTGGAAAATAAGGTTGTATTGGTTGTTCCTGAAGGAAATCCCAAGCAAATCCAAAACTTTAACGATATGGCGGCCAAGTTGAAAGACGGTTCCGTTCGTCTGGTTATGGGGAACAGTGACGTGCCGGTCGGCCAGTATACGGAAAAAATCCTGAAATTCTACAACTTGGATGAAAAAGCGATTGCATCTGCCGGTAACATTACATACGGCTCCAATGTAAAAGAAGTTACGACACAGGTCTTGGAAGGAAGTGCCGATTGCGGCGTTGTCTATGCTACTGACGCTTTCAGTGCGAAGTTGAAACCTGTTGACCAGGCGACCAAGGAAATGTGCGGTCAGGTTATTTATCCGGCAGCCGTATTGAAGAATTCGAAACAGCAAGATGCAGCTAAAGATTTCTTGAAATTCTTACAAAGTGATGAAGCTATGAAGGTATTTGAAAGCGTAGGCTTCAGCCGCGTATAAGGAGTTCGTTACACATGGATTGGTATCCTCTTTGGAACAGTTTGCGCATAGCGGCCATCTCTTGTGTCATCGTCTTTTTTCTCGGTATTTTTGCGGCCTATAAAATTGCCGCTTTACCGAAGTTGGCTAAGGGAATTTTAGATGTATTGCTTACCCTGCCTCTCGTCTTGCCGCCAACGGTGTGCGGCTGGATTTTACTTCTCCTTTTCGGCCTCACACATCCTCTGGGTATTTACCTGAAACAGATAGGTATTCAGTTTGTTATGACTTGGTATGGTGGCGTCATCGCTTCGGCAGTCGTGGCCTTTCCGCTCATGTATCGAACCGCTCGCGGAGCCTTTGAGAGCTTTAATGAAAACCTGGCTTGGAGTGCTCGGACCTTGGGTCTGTCGGAACGGTTTATCTTTTGGAGAATCCGCATGCCCGCTTGTAAGCAAGGCATCATTGCCGGCGTTGTCCTGGCTTTTGCTCGCGCCTTGGGCGAGTACGGTGCGACGAGTATGCTTATCGGCTATATACCGAATAATACGGCTACGATTTCTACTACCGTGTATCAGTTATGGCGAACCAATGACGAGTACAGTGCTTTTATATGGGTTGTCATTAATATGATAATCAGTGCTGTCGTGCTCTTGACCGTGAATATGATGGAAAAGAAGGCTCGTCAAAGGAGGGGCCGAGCATGGCAATAGATGTAAGTGTACAAAAAAGATGGGGCGATTTTTCACTCGATGTATCTTTTTCATCGCCCGGTGGCATTGTCGGTCTCTTAGGCGCCTCCGGTTGCGGCAAAAGCAAAACCTTACAGAGCATTGCGGGCATTGAGAAACCGGACAGGGGATTTGTCGGCGTGGACGGTAAGGTTCTCTTCGACAGCGAAAAAAAGATAGACGTGCCTGTGCAGGAGCGGCGCGTAGGCTATTTGTTTCAGGATTATGCCCTCTTTCCGAATATGACCGTAGAAGAAAATATTTTCCACAGTATTCGGGAGAACTGCAATAAGGCGGAAAAGGGAAAAATCGTCGGCTCCATGGTAAAACGCCTGCGTCTGACCGGGTTGGAACGACAGAAACCGGGACAGCTTTCGGGCGGACAGCAACAGCGCGTCGCCTTGGCGCGCATTCTCGTGAACGAGCCGGACGTTTTGCTCCTTGATGAGCCTTTCAGTGCGCTGGACAGCTATTTGAAGGAAAAGGTAATGATCGAAATCAGCGAGACGTTGGCACGTTTCCGGAAGGACGTCGTCCTCGTCACGCACAGCCGCGATGAAGCCTACCAGCTTTGCGATTCCCTGGCGATTCTCTCGGCGGGACGGCTGGAAGTATTCGGCAGGACAAAAGATGTTTTTGCAGCGCCGCGGACAAAGGCGGCAGCCGCCTTGACGGGTTGCAAGAACATCATTGCCGCCGCGAAAGCGGGCGATCATGAGGTGAACGTTCCCGGCTGGGGCGTGACCTTTAGGACGGAGGAAGCGGTCGGTGACGACCTTTGTGCCGTAGGCGTGCGTGCTCACGCGTTTAAGATCGACGAAGAGCGCAACGCCTTCAATCTGCGCATAGTCGAAGAGATAGAGCAGCCCTTTGAGTGGGTTCTGAAATTCCGTTATTCCGACCAGCAGGAAGGCACGCAGCATATTTGGTGGCGTTTCGCCAAAGACCGGCGGCCGGCAGCCTTGCCGGAACGACTGGGCGTGGCATCTGAGGATATACTGCTTTTGTATAGGTAAAGGATAACTTTGAGAGGATGCAGCACTTTGGAGCGCTTAGCCGAAATGTTGCATCCTCTTTTTGCAAGATCTGCAGCTGTTGCAATGGATGGGACAACATACAACTGGTTAATGCATTCGGATCAGATGAATCTTTTGAATGACTATGAGTGGTTTATCAGTTTGCAGCAAGGCGGAGATATAGAATCGGCTAGAGGCGCTTTTTTGGAGAAGGCGGCATATTATTTGGCTTTAAATGACTATGAAGGTGAAAACAGCCTCTTATACGGGTCAAACGATATGATATCTAAAGAGCTTAATGATTCGATTAGGCAGCATGATATACAGGCGTATGACAATAAATTCGGCATACAGCTTACAGAGTTGATTAATAATTTATTTGCCGAATATTACAACACACCGGAAGAAAGGCAACGGTTAAGTGCGCTTAGGGACGCAAAATTGGAAGAATTTCGAGCAAACGGCCGGGTATATAGAGATCTCGCCATCGGCATAAGGCCGACATACGGAGACAACTATGGCAGCAATGAAAAGCCTCGCATTATCGGAGAAGGACATCAGGCAAGTGACGGAAGAATCTATCACATATATTCGGACGGACATACGGAAGTAACCAATGACTGGTTAGGTGTACGAATGATGAGTGCCGGATATCCCGTAGAACAAGGGGCTGATGGCGCATGGTACGCAAACGGTGCATGGGTTCCCAATGAATATTTGCCGAAAGATAAACGAGATATTTCGCAAGCATTTAATACTTCATTCTCATTTGGCGCACCGGAAAGCTTTAAAAGACTCAACCCGTCAAGTAAACAGATGGGGAGACAATTGATAGAAGAGGGGATTATACCGGATCCGGCTAAAATGACCTCGGATTATGAATATTTTGAACTAGGTGTCGGGGCATTGAAATTTCTTACAGGCGCAGGTGGGGGAATTATTGATAAAGAAGGAAATGTTTATCTTTTTGCGGAAGGTACCGGTGGTTTTGGTGTGGGCACACCGATTTTTGTAGGAAAAGGATATGGATATGTTGATCCATCTTGGTTAAAAAATAATCCAGACAAAACTATTATAGATGCAATTGGTGGAAGTAGCTATGGCATATCAGGAAGCAGTTTGCTGTCCGGTAGTGTTAGCAAAGGCTACGATGGTGGTGCAATAAATACAGAATTCGGTATTATTACAAGTGCCGGAACCAACTTCACGTATAGAAGAACTATATTTATAGGGAATATTAAAGATTTTTAATTAAAGAGATAGGAAGGAGGGCAGGAATAGAGAATGAAATGGGGTCGTTCTGAGGTAATAAGGGGAGGAATCATTTTATTACTTTTTATATATGTTGTTTTTGGGGGCTTGTTTGATAAATTTAATTCGGAAAAAGGAAGAATAGAAAATATTTTAAAAGGAGAAGCATATAGTATTGAATTTAAGGATACGAATATAAGTGCACAAGGATTTAATCAAAGAGGTGTGCCTGTATTAAATGGAACAATTTATCCATATACGGTTGTCTATGTCAGCAATCATGCAGTGAATGAAAATGAAATTATTTCAAGACTGGAAAATAGTGGCTATGCATTAAAAAAAGAATATTATAATTCCGTACAAGAGCACATTTATAAATTGGATAAAGTGCAGGGGCCATATCAACAGCATTTGACATGTGAGGTACGCATGAAAATGCATGAAGAGTTCTCTATCAGATATCAATATAGGTATAAATTTTGGTAAATCTTTGTTAACGGGTGCAGACACAGCAGGTAGCGATAACCAATGATGCAGTTAAACAACTGATATCCGATAGCTTTGCCGAAAGGCTTCTCTTTTTATATTCAGGAATGGGGCAGTAGTGCAGATGGATATTTCTCGAAAGCCGAAGCAATGAGCGTGACCGAACAGGCCGGCATCTATGCGGGAGACGGCGGCTTTGCAGTAAACGTGGGCGATACGATGCATCTTAAAGGGGCCGTTATCGGCAGCACGGCAAGTGCGGAAAAGAACAGCCTGACTACGGGGCATCTTGTCATGGAGGATATACAAAACAGCGCGTCGTATAAGCTGGACAACAAGGGCATAGCGTATAACAAGTACGCTGGTAAAGAAGAACGGGATGCAAACTACAACAAGACGGGCCTTACGCCGGATGTCTTGCCGGGCGTACAGAAGGACGTACATACCGCGACGAAATCCGCCATCGCCCCGGGAACGATTACAACGACAAAGGAAAATACCGACCTTACCAAGATAAATCGGGATACGGCCAACTCGCTCAATCAGCTGGGGAAAATCTTCGATAAGAAGAAGCTTGAAGAGCGGCAGTTGTTAGCTAAAGAATTCGGTGAAATAACATTTAAAGCCATTGGCGACTATGCAGCCTATCGGCAGCGCCATGCCAAAAGCTATGAAGAGTGGAAGGCATGGCAAGACGGCGGTGCCAATAAAGTCATGCTCCATGCCCTTGTCGGGGGAGTTATGAGCAAAATCGGCGGCGGCTCCTTTAAGGCGGGAAGCTTCGGTGCCGGAGTAAATGAATTGGTGCAAAAAGAATTGCGTAGTATAAAAGACCCGGCCGTGCGGCAGTGGACTGCTTTCCTCATCGGCGGCGCGACAAATGTGCTTATCGGGGAAACCCGCAGTATAGGAAGTGCCGCGGCATTGAGCGGCACGAAATGGAACTATTTAACGCATGAAGAATTTTTTGCACTTAATGCAGAATATTATGCATGTAAAACGGAGGAAGAGCGGGATGCCGTATTGGAGAAATGCCGACTCCTGGATGAAGAAGAACGGCCTTCCGCGCCAATTGAACTGCATCCCATTTATGGTGGTGAAGGGATAGAGGCTACGGTTAGCGGCTTGAATTTGGATGACCATGCTAAAAAGATGCGGAAAGAAGCATATGAAAGTATGGTAAGTCGATATGATGAAGAATTTAAAGAGCAAAAGAAACGGAATCCTTTATATTCAGCTGACAAAAAAGCACACGCAATTGAACTGTTAGAAGAGCGCGCTGAGTCCGCTAAAAAATACGACATGCCATTAGCCAGAGATTTGCTTAATGTATTTTTGGATCATTACGAGAAAGACGGTGTGATGCAGCTTGATTATAAAAAGTATGGTATTACGAATGTTGAATATACAGAGAATGGCTATCCCATATTTGAATTCGGGAAGGAATCTAATGTCAACAGGGTATTGCGGGAAAACGTGCCTTTAAGCATCTTTCTTGTTAGTCAGACTATAAGGAATGTAGAAAATAAGGGTGTGAAAATGCCTACGTTTATGACGTCAAACAGCTTTTATTCGTATGGAAGAGATCTTGCGCTTGGATTAGGGTCGGCTACCTCAATCGTAACAATATATAAAATAAGTCCGGATTTAATTGCGGCGAAAATAACAATAACAGATAATTGGAATCATAGCCCAATTGATGCGCATCTTAGAGATCTCTTTGGAGCGGCATATCTGGTACAGCAGTCCGGACTGAGGAAGACCTATGCATTTAAGACCACGTATGATGTTATCCTTTCATTGAAGGAAGTGGAGGAAAAGTTAAATGAATATTGAGCGAAGGCCGGTGAAGGCGGTAAAGGTAACGGTATATACCCTCTTGGTTATTCTGTGTTGGCTTGCTATCGGCTTTGTAGAATTGGATTCCATAAAATATTTTGGCCTGCTGCGATATAAATTTATTTCCAATATTACGCTCATTCATGATGAGGCAAACGTTGCGGTAGAGCCATGGGTATTTGCATATACCTACAGTCCCCCGTATTTATATACCTATGGCGTATCGGGATATACCAAGACTGATGTACTTCCCGGCGGAAGCGTAGAGAAAGTATATAATTCGGTTTACTATAACTATGTACCCGACGAATTTATGGGGCCATTTGAAACTACATTACAGCGGTTTAAGGATAAATTCGGGAAACAACTGATTTTAAGGGACTCGTTGCAAGATGTGTCGGAGATGGATAGACATATTTACTTAGGGTTAAAAGAAGCTGGGCAAGAGCGTAGAACGTCTTATTTTAGAAGGAAATGTATTCATTTTCCGGACAAGATAGATGAGTATTTGGAGAAGGAGCGAGGATTAGATTCTCTATAGCCGGGAGTAAAGAATAATAGTTTATTGTTTTGAAAAAATGAGAGTGGATCAACCGAGCTTGATGACTTTGTCGGAGGGCACTTCCTTTCATATTTGCTATATGAGAGGTCGTCAGCTGGATAAGCGCGTCGTTCAAATCCGCCATCACTTCGGGAACGATTACAACGACAAAGGAAGCTGCTGATCTTATTAAGATAAACCGTATGACAGACAATTGGAATCATAGTGAAAAAGATGCAAGACTTGGCTCTTTTCTTAGGGACATATATAGTACAACAAAATGGACTCTGCGGGACCTATGCCTTTAAAACAACATATGATGTTACCTTTTCATTGGCAGAATTATATGGGGTGAAATAGAAATGACAATTAGGATGAGAGCATGGAGTTTGTTGACGGTAATGGCATTTATTATTTTATATGGTATGTACTGGTCTACCGTGAATGTTATACAGGTAGATAAGGTAAAATACTTTGGGATGATGCGGTATGAGATGGAATCCGATAGAAACCTTATTCAGCATAACGTCTATGTTGCTATAGAACCATGGATATTTGCCTACTATTTCGAGTCACCGTACTTATATACCTATGGAATATCGGGATACACCAAGACCAATGTAGTCCCCTTTGGAAAAGTCGAGAAGGTTTATAACCGGAGCTATTATCAAACCGTGTCAGAAGAATTTACGGGACCGTTCGAAACTACGTTGCAGCGGTTTAAGGATAAATTCGGGGGCCAGTTGATTTTGAAGGATTCTTTACAGGACGTGTCAGAAGGCGATCGGCAGATATACCAAACCTTAAGAATCAAAGGAGAATCCGAAAAGATCTGGTATTTTGACGAGATCCTTCGTCGTGGATTAGAAAAACAAGAGGATATCTCTGCTATGAAGACTTGTTTGGAGGAATTATAAAAAACTCAGGGTGTATCCTTATCAGAACAATGCCACTGGAAGTAGTTTTATATATGTATCGACCTTTACAAAATTAAAAAAGGAAACATGGAGATTACGGTCACTATCAGCAAGGGGAAGATAGAAAGCGACTACATAGGCGTAATCGAATAGGCCGGCATCTATGCGGGAGACGGCGCCTTTGCCGTAAACGTGGACGACCGGCGGCGACAGACTGTACGGCGTGGATATGATCAGCATAGGGAACCGGTACACGGTGCGGGGGTTTGACGGGGAATATACGCTCATGGGAGAAAGCGGCTGGTACGTGCAAAGCGAAGTTTCTTCCTATATCCCGGCACTGCACAGCTCCGCATACGCCGGTATCGATGCAGGTGCCGTATACGGACCTTCGGCACGGATGGGGACAGGCAGAACCCTTGCCGGTGCTGTCGTGGGCATGCGGGGAGATATTTCGCCCGGCTTTTCGTATGACGTTTTTGCAGGGACGCCGCTATACAAACCGCAAGGGCACCGAACGGGCAGAGCCTTCGGTTTTACGCTCAGCCGGAGGTGGTAAATATGCAAAACAGACGACACGCAATGGTGCATGCCGTCTGTTTTCGTTTTTCAGCCGCGAATGTATTCGGACAGGTCCCGGGTACGTTCTTGGTTAGCCATGGAAAAGCCGCCTTTTTCGACTGCATCGAAATCAAAAGGAGCGTCTTGAGGCTCGGCGGACTGTAATTTTTTTATTTTTCCGTACGGCTTTTTCAAGGAGAGTATGCCGTCTTTTCCCGTGAGAAGCCATAAAATCGGATATCCCTTAGGCGGTACGGGAAGCTTTTCTTCCCCCTTGCCGTCCGTGAAAAAAAGAAGAATATCCGGCTTGTGGGCATTACAATACTCGATAACAGGGGCAAAAGCCGTGCCGCCTCGCTTCGGAAATCGCTCCTGCAAGTCCGCAAGGTCTTCAATGTGGTAGATACGGCGAATTTCGTTATCACACTCAATGATTGTCAGATCATGGTCACAGGTCTTTACAATTTGAAGTACTTGCTCCATAGCCTGGCGGAATTCTGTATCTCCGATACTGCCGCTAATATCCAAGGCAATGGTAACGGCAGCTTTTTTATTACGTAATTCGCCGCGCAGATCCAGCCGTTCCGGTTGCCGACGATTGCGCCTAGTCGTCGTTTTCTTATAATTGGCCGTTACGGTGCGCACTACTTTTTTTAAGTATTCGTACCACGGCCTGTCACTGACGGCACGATCCAAGGCTGCCATGAGGGATGCCAAATAGGCATTGGGCTTGCTTTTTCTGGCTCCGTCGACGGCTTTTTTCGTAAATTCAATAAGTGTTTTTTCATCGACATCGTCGCTTTCTTCCCAAATGTCATGGCTGTGCTCAATGTTAAAGCGTTCAGAGAAGAAAGCTTCGCCGCTTTTCATGTCCGTAAAGGCATCCGTCTTAGGCCGTTTATTCAGGGCGCACTGAATTTCTTCCGCATAGTATTCGAGAGATTCAAATAAGGGCATCGAGAGGCCGTACTGCAAGTTGACGACCGCCAAGGTGACGGCATCGGACGGTAGGGGGGCCAAATAGGTATTGACGACAATATCCATGGCTAAATCTACAGCCAGAGGAGAGAAGCGTTTTTTCAGGTCTTTGGTCCGCAAGGGATGAAGAGAGAGAATATGAAGAACCTCGTGCTTAACGGCGCTTTCCATTTGTTCCGCAGTCAGCTGTAGAAACAGATAGGGATTAAAATAGAGGGTATAGCGGCCGTTTTTGAATGTTGTTCCCGTAGGACTGTCCAGTTGAAACCGCAAGTCCCTGTCGGCTTGGAAGAGAAAATAACCGAAAAAGTTATCCCTGTCATCAATAAGACGAAGGTTCAGCATATCTAAAAGAGAAAAGAAGCGGTGCCTGAATTCGGATGAAACGGTAAAACCGGCTTTTTCATCGTTGCGCGCATAGTTATCCCGTTGCTCGGCAAGGTCGTGGAAAAGGAGAATGGCCTCCTGATCGATGTCGACAGGTGTTTTGTTCATAGATTATCTCCGGCGTCGGAAGGGTGCAAAATACATATCAATAAAATCGTCATTATATTGAGCGTATTCGTAGATAGCCGGCATAGTATTACGGATATCTTTCATGACGGCAACCGCCAAATCGACAGGATACGTTTGCAAGAAGGTAACGAAGCGAGATACGGCAAATTGGCCGTCAAGTGTTTTTTCCTGTAAGGCCTTACTCAGACGATTCAAAATATTGCGAGCACTTATGTATAGTCGTGTATGAGTTTCCGCCGCTACCCGCTCTTTTATGTCATCAGACAGAGAAGGGCCGGTAAAGACGTCTTCGTACGTGATTAAGGGCGTGTAATCGCTTTCAATAAAATTTAAAAACTCTTCGGCAATGACTTTGCCGACATTACCTCGAACGACATTATAAAAAACGGAGCGACGCACGTTTTGTTGCTTTATATAGCGGCGATAGAGAGCGGAAATACGCTCGTAGCTTCGCGGCGTAGCATCTATATCGTCTTCATTTGCACGAATGAGGTATTCAGGATAGGTGGAAATAAATTGACAAACTTTGTCGTCAATATTGTTTTCAGCGGCCCAGGATAACCATTGATACGGGTCCGCTTCCATATATAGCCAGACAAAACGATTTTCTTGAGCCGCATCCATATCGACAGCCTCGTAATCCTGCGAATCGGCAGGGTTCATGGCCGCTAAGATGGAGACACTCGAGTCCAGATGATACCCGTTGATTTCTCTATTTAAAATAAGATTCATCAGTTCCTGCTGAACCGCATGTTCGGAACGATTTATTTCATCGATAAAGAGCAAGACGGGTTCTTTTTTCTCCAAGTATTCGTCTATTTCGCGAAGCTTGTTATGGACTGCGTATACCGTCGTTTTTACGTGCGTCAATTTGCCGTCTTTCGTTCGTTTTGTAAAATCATCGATAAGAGGCAGGCCGCCGATTTCCCCTTCTTTTAACAAGTTGCCGTCAATATAGACCAGATGCGCCTTGAGACGCTCGGCCAACTCGCGGGCCAACGCAGATTTACCGATACCCGTTTTGCCGACGATAAGGGGTACTTGGCCGGCAGATAAAACGAGTTCGACACTTTCTAAGGTTTCCGTATAATTCATATGCACACCTCTTAAGGGTTAGGTAAATTTTAATTTTTCATCAACTGTAATTCGCCGCGCTTTAGGACTGCCGTATTCATCAATCAGGGCAATGACGTCAATGGGCATGGTAGATACGGTACGACCGATACTGTGATTATTCAGTAAATCGCGAATATATTTTTCATCTACTTCTTCGCTGCCGATAACTTGGCGTAGAGCATCTTCTACAGCATCGACGGCAATGGCGAAATTGGGCGGCATATACTTTAAGATGAGGCTGTTAATCTTAAATAAGGAGATAAATTTTTCCGTTGTCAGATTTTTGATGAAGCGTAGAGCCTGTTCATCGTTTTTTACCGCCAAGGCTTCAGCAGAAAACACGGGATCATCAATATACCGTAAAGCGGCATAACTTTGAGCAGCTGCCGCTTCTTGAATTTCCTGTGACGGATTATCAATGTACTTAACGGCGTCAAAGTTTTTTTTCACGGCTTCCAGCTGCAAAGCCTCATCCGGGTCACGTACATATTTAATGGCCCACCCCGAATAGGAAAGGGCCGTTGTAATGAGTTCTCGTGACGGATTGTGAATGTATTCCAGATTGGCCCAGCTTTTGCAAATTGCCTTTTTTGCCAAGTCGGCAGGCGGGTCGGACAAAAACTGTATAGCTCGTGCTTCATTTTCAATAGCCGCTTCCGCTACGTTAAGCGGCGGGTTTTTGATGTACTGAAGAACCATGCCGTTACGGCGAACGGCTTCAAGCATAATGTCTTCAGACGGATTTTCAATGTGTTCCAGCGTGTAAGGGTTACGTTTTACCATTTCCAAGTATTTTGCTTGATCCATGTGAGGACCCCCGATTATTTATAAACTATACTGACTGTGTATGTATTTGTATTATAGCATGCATAGGGTGGAATAACTACGGGGAGAAGAGTCTTTGAGCGTTGCAATTCATAAACCTATGGGGTAGAATACCTGTAGGGACGCAAATACCGACCGGTGGGACGAAAAGCGACTCGCTACTATGCAATCTTGATTTCAGTCGACAGTTATATTTCTAATGTATAGAGTGTATAATTGACGAAGGCTCAACTATTGGACGAGCATATACGACAGATAAAGGTCATATAATTAGTGACAGGTATAGATGTATACTTGTAAAGGAGAAAATGGCATGATGAAGAAGACAAAGATTATCTGCACCTTGGGACCGAGTTCGGAAACACCGGAAAAACTCGAAGCTATGCTTAGGGCAGGTATGAATGTGGCACGGTTTAATTTTTCTCACGGCTCTCATGAAGAGCACGGTAAACGGATCGAAGCTGTTCGAGCCGCCGCACGGAAGGTAGGAAAACCCGTTGCTCTATTGCTGGATACAAAGGGGCCTGAAATTCGCTTGGGCCTGTTTAAAAAAGGATCTATTGAAATGAAAGCGGGGCAGGAATTTATTTTAACGGCCCGTGATGTGGAAGGAACCGATAAAATAGCTTCCGTATCGTATAAAGACTTGCCGCAGGAAGTGAAGGCCGGCGACCATATCCTTTTGTCTGACGGTCTTGTCAACTTGGAAGTACAATCCGTTGTAGGTGACGACATTGTAACGCAGGTTCTGAACAGCGGCAAAATGAGCGATCGTAAGAGGGTTGCCGTGCCGGGTATTCCCATTAAGTTACCGGCTTTATCGGAAACGGATATAAAGGACATTGAATTCGGTATTTCGCAAAATATGGATTGGATTGCCGCTTCGTTTATCCAAAGAGGCGGCGATGTCGTATCTATTCGTAAGGTTCTGGAAAAGCACGGCAGTTCTATGAAAATCATGTCGAAAGTAGAAAGTCGTACGGCTATTGACAATATTGACGATATTATTCGTATGAGTGACGGCGTCATGGTGGCTCGCGGCGACTTGGGGGTAGAGGTTCCGGCAGAAGAAGTTCCGGCTTTACAGAAGATGGTCATTCGTAAGTGCCAGCAGGCCGGGAAACCGGTCGTTACGGCAACGCAAATGCTGGAATCTATGATGAATAACCCTCGCCCGACCCGTGCCGAAACGAGTGATATTGCCAATGCCATTTTGGACGGCACGGACGGCATTATGCTCAGTGGCGAAACGGCAGGCGGCATGTATCCGGTAGAAGCGGTTGAAACGATGGCTCGTGTTGCCGTATATACGGAAAGTCAATTCGATCCCGTAACCCATCAGGATACGGGAAAAGATGTTCTATCGACGACAGAAGCCATCGGACGGGCGACGGTGCGCATTGCCGAGTCGTTGGGTGCGGCAGCGATTATCGCATCTACGGAAGGCGGCAATACAGCTCAGATGATATCCAAATATCGTCCCAAGAGTCCTATTATAGCCGTATCGCCTCATGAAAATATTGTACGCCGGTTACAGGTTAACTGGGGCGTACAAGCCATTATCGGAGAAGGCGGAGAAACGTCTGACGATGTTGTGGAAAATGCGGTATCAGCGGCATTGGAACACAATTTGATTAAGGGCGGAGATTTAGTCGTTTTGACAGCCGGTGTACCTGCTTCCACGTCGGGTACGACCAATATGATTCGTGTGCGCCTAGTTGCTGATGTACTACTGCGCGGCATCGGCTTGGGTAAGAGGTCGGCTGTAGGCAATATTTGCTTCGGTAACAGCCAGGCACAATTGGAACGGGATTTCATACCGGGATGCATCCTTGTCGTTAAAGGGTCGGGTCCGGAACTTATTCCTTACATTAAACGGGCCGGGGCTATTATTTCCGAAGAGGCGGGCCTTACAAGCGAATCGGCGATTACGGCCCTCAGTCTGGGCATTCCGGCAATCATCGGCGCCGATACGTCGGCCTTAACGAGCGGTGAACTGGTTACGGTCGATTGCGGTCGCGGTATGGTGCTTCGCGGGGAGGCAAACGCCAGATAATAAGCATAAATGAAAAAGGCTGCTGAAGATTTCTTCAGCAGCCTTTTTTTCGTTAATTACTGAAATTCGTGTCTAAGATTGCACATTGTTGATAATCGGGGATCCGTTCCGCCAAATCGGCTTTAATCGATTTAAGCGTACCTACCGGATCGGGCTCATCAAAGTCGAAGATAATGTCGTAATAAATCGTTTTTTCCTCTTCCTGAACATAGAAGGCATGGACTTGGACAACATGCGGATACAGGCTGAGTATTTTATCGAGCTCACTTTTTATTTCCATAGCTTTTGAATCGCCGGTATTTTCTGCGTAAATACCCGTCGTTAAGACGATGCCGAATTCATTGTATATGTCTATATCTATGTGTTTGCCCAAGGGATGGATTTCGGCGGCCGTCAATGTATCGGGAACGGAAATATGTACGGAACCGATAGTTTCTTCAGGGCCGTAGCTGTTTAAGACGAGATCGTATACACCGCCTACCTGGGGATATGAGGCGATTCTTTCTTTAATGCGCCGAACCAAGGTGGGGTCTGTACGCACGCCCAGCAGATGATTGTACATATCGTGGACGATACCTGCACCGGCCCTGATAATCATCAAACCGATAGCGGCACCGACGTAGCCCTGGATGTCGACGGAAAAGCAATAGACAAGCAAAGATGAAATTAAAGTCACAAAGGTCAGTATCGCATCATACAGGGAATCGATGCCGGCAGCGGACAGTGCGGAAGAACGCCATTGAGTTCCTTGGCGGCGGAAGTAAAGTCCCATGGTAATCTTCACCGCAATGGCGAAGATGATGATAATCAGGTCACGAACCAGAAAGGTAGACAAGCTGGGGTGTAAGATTCGTTCTACCGATTCTTTCAAGGCCAAAACACCGGCAGATAAAATAATAAAGGCAATTACCATGGTCGTAATATATTCGATACGTCCGTGGCCAAAGGGATGTTCTTTATCTGCGCGCTTGCCTGCCAGTTTCGTGCCTATTATAGTTAATACGGATGATAAAATATCTGTCAGATTGTTAACCGCGTCGAGAATGATAGCAATTGAATTGGCCGACAGGCCGATTATAATCTTGAGGGTCACGAGAACGGTGTTACCGCCGATTCCTTTTAAGCCGGCAAATGTAATGGCCCGATTCCGTTTTGCCGTTTCTTCTGAAAGTTGCATAAGACAAGCTCCTTCGTGTGTTACACCATACAACGATAGACATTTATTCAATTGATTTCATATAATATAACAGATTGCTTTCTCATTTACAAGAGGTTTTTGAGAATGATAAAGAGAACATTAAAGAAACGGCATGGCATACTTCAGAAAAGTATGCCATGCCGTTTATATTATATGATAGTTCGAACCGATTAGCCTAAGATGGCTTTTAAGTCGGCTTCGGGAGTACTCGTAGGATGAATATTGAAGTTTTCTACGAGATAGCTCAATACGTTGGGCGATACGAATGCGGGAAGCGTAGGTCCGAGGTAGAAGTTCTTAAGCCCCAAAGCCAAGAGGGTCAAGAGGATGCAGACAGCCTTCTGTTCGTACCAGGACAGTACGAGCGTTAACGGAAGTTCGTTTACGCCGCAACCGAAAGCTTCGGAAAGAGCGATTGCCACTTTGATAGCACTGTAAGCATCGTTACATTGTCCCATATCCATGATACGGGGTAAGCCGCCGATGGTACCGAGATCCAAGTCGTTGAAGCGGTATTTGCCGCAAGCCAAGGTGAGGATAACCGTATCGGCAGGTGTCTGTTTAACAAAGTCCGTATAGTAGTTACGTCCCGGACGAGCACCGTCGCAACCGCCGACGAGGAAGAAGTGCTTAATCGCACCGGCTTTGACTGCGTCGATAACCTTGTCGGCAACGCCGAGAACCGTACCGTGACCGAAGCCTGTCATAACGGTCTTACCGCCGTTGATACCGGTCATTTCGTGATCTTCTTTATAGCCGCCCAATTCGATTGCTTTTTCGATTACGGGAGTGAAGTCCTTGTTGTCGTCAATGTGAACGAGTTCCGGATAAGAAACGACTTCCGTTGTGAATACGCGATCCGCATAGGAGGGGCGAACGGGCATAAGGCAGTTCGTCGTGAAGAGGAAAGCTGCGGGAACGTCGGCAAATTCCTTTTGTTGATTTTGCCAAGCCGTACCGAAATTGCCCTTAAGATGTTTGTATTTTTTCAGTTCGGGATAGCCGTGAGCCGGCAACATTTCACCGTGTGTATAAATGTTGACGCCTTTGCCTTCCGTCTGCTTTAAGAGGAGTTCAAGGTCTTTCAAGTCGTGGCCCGTAACGACGATGAACGGTCCTTTTTCGATAGTCAGAGGAACTTCTGTAGGAACCGGCGTACCGTAAGTCGTCGTGTTGGCACGATCGAGCATTTCCATACACGTCAAGTTCACCGTGCCTGTTTCCAAAACGATGGGGAGGAGTTCTTCCATTTTCAAGTCTTCGCCTAAGGAACGAAGGCCTTTGAGGAAGAATGCATCGACGGAATCGTCATGCTGGCCGAGCATGAGTGCATGATAAGCATAAGCTGCCATACCGCGCATGCCGAAGAGAATGAGAGATTTCAAGGAACGAATATCTTCATCAGCGTCCCAAACTTTTTTCATTTCGAAGTTGGCTGCGGCACGGTCTGCGTCGCTGGACGAGCCGAAAAGCTTGCGAAGCTTGTCTAAAGCGCCTTCTTCATTGCTGAGTAAGGCTGCTTTTTCAGCATTGATCTTGTCAATCATAGTGTGCATGGTTTCTTCGTTGAAGTTAACGTTCGTAATGGTTGTGAAGAGACCTTCCAAAACGACACGATGCGTATAAGCTGTCGGAGCAGCCGTCTGACAGGCACGGGCCAAGCCGATTAAGGCGCCTGTTAATTCATCTTGTAAATTGGCAACGGCCGAAGACTTGCCGCAAACACCGGCACCGCCTGTACAGCCTTTGCCGCCTGCAGTTTGTTCACATTGAAAGCAAAACATTTTCTGATCCATAAGTTGTATCCTCCTGACCTAAATAAAAAATACTACTGCGGGAAGACCACAGTTAAAACCATTTTGAAGTCTTCTTCGGCATGAACGGAATGGGGCTTTTTAGCCGGCATAACGAGGGATTGCCCTTGCTTTAGGGTGTAGCTCTTGCCGTCGACGATAAAGCGACCGACCCCGTCAATAACTGTAACCAAGGCATCACCCGTCGAATCATGAGTGCCGATTTCTTCGCCTTTGGAAAAAGCGAAAACTGTCAGACTGACGGCATCGTTTTGTGCTAACGTGCGGCTGACAACCTGTCCGGGTATTGTTTGGACCGATTCTGCCAAAGATACGACTTCTTCATGAGGGATATTTTTGATATACGGCATAATAAACACCTTCTTGTTGTAATAGCTTGCCGAATAGGGCACTTCTTTCCTGTTACGGATATCAGTATATCGGCAATATTGAGAATCGTCCGTTACATTTACAACGAAAAGAAAATATTTTAGAGCAAGTTGCTTTATTTGAGGAGAAAGAAGATTTAATGAAGGTCATCATCAACCTATTGGTTTCGCAACCTTTTTTGAGTATACTATATAGTATATAAAGAAAGTAGATAATCTATATGTAGATATGGGAGTAAAGATATGGAGACAGTCAAAAAAGCAGCCGTCGTATTGGTGACTCTGTCAATGTTTACCGGTGTCGTTGCAGCTCGGGATGAAGTCATAAAAAATAACGATAAGCCTGTGGTTACGATACAAAAAACAGGTATGATAAGCGTTGAGAAGGGCACGGAAGCAGTGGGAGATCATAGTGATAGTAAGGCCGTATACGAACCGTCTGAAAAGAAGGATATGACGGACCGAATTTTGGTCAATACGGCCAGCCGTATCTTGACCTTATATCGCGGTAAGGAAAAGGCTGCCATGTATCCGGTGGGAGTCGGGAAGGCGAGCACGCCTACTCCGTCGGGATATTATAGAGTGGAAACAAAGGAAGTGAATCCTGAATGGATTGATCCGGAAGATACGGAAAATCGCATTGCTTCCGGACCGGGAAATCCCTTGGGGTATCGTTGGATAGGGTTTTCGGGAACATACGGTATTCACGGAACCAATAGCCCCGAGTCCGTAGGCGGGTACGTATCAAACGGTTGCGTCCGTATGCGTGAGCAAGACGTAGAGGATTTGTACAGCCGGATTCATGTGGGGACGGCAGTAGACATTATGTATGACCGTATTGTCATTAATGCGGATCCGGATCATACCGTATCTTATTACATTTATCCCGACGGATATTCAAGACAATACCTGACGGTCGGAGATGTAAAGAAAGCGCTGGCCGGGTACGGTGTTGATACCTTTGAAGATATAGAGCATATCCAGGCAAAAATTGCCGCCTCCGACGGGAGTCCTACGTATGTAGCCAAGGCCTATGACTTGGTTTTGGACGGAAAAAAGCTATCACGACGAGCCTTGGGTAAGGGCGGAGTCATTTATTTACCGGCACAGGTCTTGGCCGACGTCGTTGATTCACCTCTTGTATGGAACGGTAAGACCGGTACTTTATCGACAGAACGGGGACAGGCTCAAGGGGTTGTTCGCAGCGATGTTTTATACATAAGAGAAGCGGACTTGATGTACCTCTTTCCTCTAACAGGAAGTCTGGACTCGCATTTGGTATATCGTTTAAAAAATACGGCACGGAGTTAGCAAACAACTGCCTGAAAGAGCGGAGATGCCGAAATCGGCGCATCTGCTCTTTTCTTTTTGCCGTAAACGGGTAAAAGATACGAAATATATGATTATATGATAAGAGAATACATTAAGGAAAATCATTATCCGTTATCCTGTAGGTGGAAAAAAGTTATATACAACATCTTCCAAATGGCTTAACAATGGGATTTTTTAGCTTGCAGTATTAAAAAAAAAGAGTGTATAATAACCCCGGTGAAGGTTATATTTGAAACTTGGTTATAAAGTTACCGATACGAGAAGGGTTAATATATACAATATGAATAGAAGAGAGTTTTTGCGTCGCTCCGTGTTTTCAGCATTGGCTGTTGCCGTTACGGGCATACCGCTTTCCGTTCAAGGGGAGGGAAAATCTGCGAAGCTGACTGTTAAAGAGACACATTTTAAATTTTCCGAACCGCTCGTACGCCGTTCGCGAACGGATGCCATTGTGATTCACCATGTAGGCGGAACGGATCAGGAAATTCCGGCATCGAAAATTCATGAGTGGCACTTGGCCAATAAATGGGCCGGAATAGGC
The DNA here is from genome assembly GCF_000165735.1 of Megasphaera micronuciformis F0359. Lineage (GTDB taxonomy): Bacteria > Bacillota > Negativicutes > Veillonellales > Megasphaeraceae > Megasphaera > Megasphaera micronuciformis. The sequence goes on along the minus strand of NZ_GL538184.1, from coordinate 112,469 downwards.
TATCATTATGTAATTCACAAAGACGGTACGGTTGAAAGGGGGCGTCCCATGAACTCTGTGGGAGCTCATTGCTATGACCATAACCATAATACGGTAGGTATTTGCTTTGTCGGTGATTATGAGCGGGCTGTGCCCACCGGGGCAGCCTTATCGTCGGGAGTTCTTCTGATGGCTTATATTTGTAAAACATACGGAATTAAGCCGGGACCGGAGACTATTTTGGGACATAAAGATTTAAATGATACTCTTTGCCCGGGTAAGAATATGTATGCCAAACTGGGAGCTTTCAGAAAGACGGTTGCTCGTTATTGTTAAGTTACTTTTAAATAGGTAGTCCCAAAAAATGAATAGACAAAAAGGCTGTTGAAGAATAATTCAACAGCCTTTTTTTGTACGAAAATACAAAATAAAATGAAAGTATATGATATAAAAAATGCAAGAAAAAATACGGACTCATGCGTTTTTTATTAACATAATTTATAAAACGAGTGATATTATACATAAAAATGCGAGAAAAAGAATAATAGTGAAAATGTACACTTATTAAAAGTAAAAGGTAATACCTGTATTTTCACTAAAGGTCGTATAAACATATAACGTAAAACCTATTATTTGCATAAAAATATAATGAATTCATAATACAGTAAATTGGACTGATTTATTTATTTTCAGTATAATTAATATATAAAACGGTAATAGTCTAAATGTATTCATTTTATAACGACCCGCCTGTTACCGGTAGCATTTAATCAAAATGTGAAAAGGAGTTGAAGCAAGATGAGTGAAGAGAAAACGCAAGTCATTCACGAGGATTTGAATCGCAGTCTCCAGGAACGCCACATTCAGCTTATTGCACTGGGCGGGGCTATCGGGGTAGGGCTGTTTCTCGGATCCGCATCGGCTATTGAGAAAGCCGGCCCCGGTGTCGTCCTGGCATATATTATTGCCGGCATTGCCATTTTCTTTGTTATGAGAGCCTTGGGTGAATTAACGGTAGAATATCCCGTATCGGGATCTTTCAGTGCCCATGCGTATCAGGTTTTAAGCCCTTTGGCGGGATACGTTTCAGGCTGGAATTATTGGTATGTATGGGTCGTTACCTGCATGGCCGAAATTACGGCTGTCGGTGTTTATGTTCATCTTTGGTTACCCGATTTGCCGCAATGGATTTCGTGTCTGGTTGCCTTAGGACTAATGACGTGTGCTAATCTGTTTTCCGTTAAGGCTTACGGTGAATTCGAATTCTGGTTTGCCTTAATCAAGGTTGTCACTATTATTTTCCTCATCTTTACAGGCGTGGGTATGATTGTTTTCGGTCTCGGTAACGACGGTATTCCTGTAGGTATTTCGAACCTTACTGAACATGGAGGTTTCTTACCCCACGGTATCGGCGGCGTATTCGACACGATGCTGATGGTTCTTTTTGCCTATGTGGGTATTGAAATTATCGGAGTTACAGCCGGCGAAGCGGCAGACCCTGAGAAGAATTTGTCGGCGGCTATCGACAAGGTTCTTTATCGAATTCTTTTGTTCTATGTACTGGCTTTATTGATTATTATGTCCATCTATCCGTGGGATCAGTTGGGACATCAAGGCAGTCCCTTCGTTATGGTTTTTGAAAAGCTGGGTATTACCGCAGCAGGGCATGTTATTAACTTTGTTGTTATTACGGCGGCCTTGTCGTCATGCAATTCCGGTATTTACAGTACGGGGCGTATGTTATATAACCTGTCGTTACAAGGAAAGGCTCCGAAAATGTTCTCAGCAGTCAGCTCGAACAAGGTACCTTATAAGGCCTTGGGAGTATCCGTCGTATTTATGCTTATCGGAGTAGTTCTCAATTACTTCCTGCCGGCGACGGTATTTGAAATTATCACGTCCGTCAGTGCCTTTGCCTGCATGGTTACGTGGATTATGATCATTTGCTGCCAGCTGAGTTTTCGCAAAAAACTCGGCCCTGAAGGCTATAAGACAGTCCGTTATAAAATGCCGTTTGCACCGTACTCTAACTACTTTACATTGGCATTTTTCGCCATTGTCCTGATTTCGGCACTCTTCCAGCCGAATACGCGCATCGGTATTATTTCTACGGTTATTTGGCTCGTAATCCTGGTTGCTATGTACTATATTGTAGGCTTTAACAAACAAGAAGAAAAAATTGAATTCGAACGGTATGAAGGTGACGGTAAATAAGATTCGCAGAGGAAACTGTGAAAATCGCAGTTGCTGTTAAATATACTTATTAGATTAAATGAGGTGGTCATAATGAATTGGGATAACTATGTATCTGCTAATGTACGAGCCATTAAACCGTCGGGTATTCGCAAATTCTTTGATATTGCCAATCAGATTCAGGGGGTTTTGTCCTTGAGTATCGGCGAACCTGATTTTGCAGCTCCCGATAAGGTTCGGCAGGCCATGATTGACAGCCTTAACAATAAAGAAACGGGATACACGGGTAACTCGGGCCTTCCCGAATTACGTGAAGCCATTTCCGATTATTTTGACAAACATTATGGGGTTAAATACGATCCTGCCGGTGAAATCATCGTTACCGTCGGCGTATCGGAAGGCTTGGCCATGGCCTTGCAGGCTATTGTCGACCATGGAGATGAAGTGCTCATTCCCGATCCGGCATATGTAGCCTATCCGGCCGCTGTACAATTAGCCGGCGGTATTCCCGTTATGGTTCCGACCTATCCGGAACATGATTTCAAACTGTCTGTAGAAGCCTTGGAAAAGGTAGTAACGCCGAAGACGAAGGCTATGGTTATCGGCTATCCGAACAACCCGACGGGTACTGTTATGACGGCGGAAGAATTGATGCCCATTGCCGAATTTGCTAAAAAGCACGACTTGGTCGTTTTAGCCGATGAAATTTATTGTGAACTCGTATACGGTGATACGAAATTTACGACCTTTGCCAAGTTACCCGATATGAGAGAACGGACCATTGTTTTTAACGGCTTCTCTAAAGCGTGGGCTATGACGGGCATGCGTCTCGGTTATGTTTGCGCACCTAAAGGCGCTATCGACCCGATTCTCAAGTTGCACCAGTATGCAATTATGAGTGCCAATACGCAGGCTCAACGAGGCGGTATTACGGCATTGAAAGAATGCGATGAAGAAGTTCAGGAAATGAAGGCTTCTTATGATGAACGTCGTAAAGTTATTTACAATGGCTTGAAAGATATCGGCTTGCCTGTGTTTGAGCCGAAGGGTGCCTTTTATATCTTCCCGGATATTCGTTGCACCGGTATGACTTCAGCCGAATTTTGCGAAAAACTGGTCCAAGAGGAAAAGGTTGCCGTTGTTCCCGGCTCGGCTTTCGGTGACAGCGGTGAAGGCTTTATCCGTATTTCCTATGCGTCAAGTATGGAAACCATTAAGGAATGCTTAGTACGTATGGGTCGGTTTGTACAAAAATATAAAAAATAAGCTGATATGAAAAAAGCGGACCGTTCGAAAGAACGGTTCGCTTTTTTCCGTGCTGTTGATAAGGAAAAGGGAGATACCGACTAGATCTTTTTAGTTTCGCGGGACTGAAAAAGCGGGGAGGTAAAACTTAGGGATGTAGCGGTATTCGTAACCTGTAGGCACACAGAAGTGCCGACGGGCAGACTCATATTATTCATATCATGCCCGACCGGTAAGCCGCAAGCTGTCGGTTTTTTTGCGAGGTCGGCATAATGTTGTAAGATTTCCTGCGTTGTAAAGTCACCTTCGTCGTAGGAGCAATTTGTGAAGTATCCGAAAATGATGCCATTCACATCTCTTAATAAGCCACTCTGCCAGAGCTGATTCAACATGCGATCGATTTTATAAGACGGCTCATTGATATCTTCCAAGAAGAGGATTGCATCCTTTCCCTGTAAGGCATAGGGAGTTCCGACTAAAGAGGCAATGATGGACAGGTTTCCCCCTATGAGACGGCCCTCGGCTGTACCGGAGATGAGAGGTATAAGACGGGTGTGAGGGGGAAAATCGGGGTGGGGAGAGAGCTTCTTTTCCCGGAGAAGGCGAAGTAAGGATTGCCATGAATAGGAAGACACGGGCTTGGATGCCAGAGTAACACCTAAAGGACCGTGTACGGAAGCCAAGTGACTCTTTTCGTATAGGGCGATTTGAAGTGCCGTAATGTCGCTAAAGCCGATGAGTGGTTTGGCATGGGTAGCTATCATCGGATAGTCGAGTTTGTCCAAAAGGCGACCGGAACCGTACCCGCCGTCAAGGCAAAGAATTGCATTGACGGACGGGTCGGCAAAGAGGGCATTTAAATCGGCGGCTCGTTCCGCATCACTTCCGGACAGGTAGCCGAAACGCTTGTATGCCGATGAGGCGATTTTAGTATGAAAACCCAAAGATTCCAGCTTTTTCACCGTAGGAGCTATGCTTTCCGGTGACGGGGAAGCCGGGGCTATAAGTGCAATTGTATTTCCCGGAGACAGGGAAATACCGGCCGTATAACCGGGAGAGGCAGTTGCGTCGGGAGCAGAAAATAAAAGAAAGAAAAGGGAAAGGCAGAGGCAGAGTGTTTTATATGAAGGGGCCATAAAAGAATCTCCTTTTAGAAGAGGCATAAGTGATAGTGATTTTGCAATAAACAGCACATGTATATAAAAGATTGTACAGTATGATTGAGAATAATAAAATGACCGTACCGATAATTATCGGTACGGTCATTTGTATATAGTTACTCGGCAGGTGCTGAAACATAGCTGAGGGGATTGTATTTTGCTTCCAATCTGGTAAGCATGGTTAGGTATTTTTCGTTTATTCCGTTCTTTTCGTTTTCGTCAAATAAACGTCTTACTTCGGCGTTTATTTTTTCCTTTATTTCATCGGACAATTCACGATCGGAGAAAGGATAGACGACGTTATTTTCTTTTTCAATATGTACTTGCAGACGATTGGCATAGGCCATTGCTTCTGTAAGTATATCGAGTTTATATTCCGTACGGCCCGTTTCGCCGTAAAGCTTCAAGGCTTCGTCGAGGCTGCGGATGTGGCTGCGCAACAAATCATGTTCCACAAGCATGCCGTGAGTGACAATCGTGTCGGCCAAGGGACCCATGTGTTCGACCATTTCGGGGAAAAGCGTATGTTCTTCCTTTTGGTGGTGATGAACGTCGGCATAATTACGGACAAAGTCGATAATATCCGTGAAATCTTTCGTATCAACGGCGGCTCCGTCCAAGATGGAACAGCACATATTCTTAATAACGCGAAGCATGCGGGAAATATTGGCATGTTCTTCGACCATTATATCGGTGGCGTACATCGGGGTACTCCTTTCTAATCTTTATTTTATGATTTCGTAGCGGTTCGTATCCGTCTGTTTGAAGGTAAGGCCCGAATCGGCGAGAATGCCTTTAATCAATTCGGCCCGAAGGTCATAGTAATAAGCACCTTGTCCGTTCCAGAACGAGCTGTGTAAATCCTGCGTTTCTTCCCAGACGACTTTATCGGGATTGCTTTCCGTTACCTTCATGACCTGATCACAGGGCATACCGTTTAACAAGGTATTATCTAATTGATGAAAAGCTTCAGGAGCGTTAGTAGGAACTTCCGTCCGTTTCGCTTTGCCTGTCTGAAAGGCTACATCCTTTAATATCTGCAGACGATTTTCGTTACCGTCTAAAAGTGTTGTAACCAAAGCGGCATAGCGACCTTCGCCGTCATGAATACGGCCTTGTAACCAACCGTGAATGTTTGATTCATCAATAGCGTCTTGAAGTTCACGGCGATCTGTAGATATGAATTTTTGTGTATCTTCTTCAGTAATCCAGCCTTCCGATACGGCACGAGCACAAAGCGCATCGATGAGATCTTCCTGGAAGCGGATTTTATTGTATAACCAAAAATGAATAGGACCTAAAAATGCACTCATAATATGGCCTCCTATTGTTTTTCAGTCTGAATAGCCAGGTTTACGGCCGTTACGATTTTTTCCGGATCAAGTCCGTGTACCATGCAGGCATTGGCTAAACTTTCCTGTTGAGACGAAGGGCAACCGAGGCAATGCATGCCGTGAGACAATAAGGTGTCTACCACTTCGGGGTGGAGGCGAACAATGTCGCCGACGAGCATATCCTGAGTCACTGTGTTGCTGTTCATATCTTCAAATTTTTTCAAAATTTTCTTTAACATGAGTAAATCCTCCTTAACGTGTGTGGCCACTATCGGGACCGGTTTGATTGACCTCAGTATAACGAAATGAAAAGAGAAGTGCGGTTGTAAAAACAACATGGATAAAAATTTTTTGCATGCTCTTTGCTATAGAAGTACCTATACCCTATCATAGGGGAACGCCTGCTGCAACCGAAGGACTTATAAAAAAGAATGAATAACCAAAAGGCATTATACATAATTCTATTATGATAAAAATGTATACAAATGCAGGGCAAAAAGGTAAAATATAAGAAAACTTAACTTATATGTAAGACGTGTCCTTATAAGTTCACAAAGGCACGAACTGAGAAAATGGATAGGAGCGTACGTGTATGTCTGAAAAGAAAACAGAGTTTAACAAGGTACTCAATATATGGGATATCCTGGTTCTTGCGTTCGGCGCTATGATTGGTTGGGCCTGGGTTGTTTCTACGGGAGATTGGATTATGCAAGGCGGGGTTGCAGGAGCCATGTTGGGCTTCGTTCTCGGTGGGGTCATGATTTTCTTTGTCGGTCTGGCTTATGCGGAATTGACGACGGCCATGCCGCAAAACGGAGGTGAGCATGTATTCAGTTATCGAGCCCTCGGTAAAATGGGCTCCTTTATCTGTACGTGGGCTATCATTTTCGGGTATACGGGCGTTGTCTGTTTCGAAGCCTGTGCATTGCCGACAATTTTCGCCTATTTGTATCCCGGATTTTTACAGTACTATTTATATACTGTCGGCGGTTTTGATATATATGCAACCTGGTTAGCCTTGGCCTTTTTCCTTGTCGTCTTTATTACATATATTAATATTATCGGAGCGAAGACGGCCGCGATCTTGCAGACTGTCTTAACCTTGGTCATCGGCGGGGTCGGCATTGTTCTCATTGCCGCGTCGGGCTTTACGGGTAGTGAAGCGAACCTGCAGGGACAGCTGTTCATGGGTGCTTCGACACAAGAGATGATAAAAAACACTTTGGCTGTAGCCGTTATGACACCTTTTTTCTTTATCGGGTTTAATGTTATTCCCCAGGCGGCTGAAGAAATTTCGGCACCGCTTAAGCACATTGGCCGTATTCTTGTGTTATCCATTGTATTGGCCGTGGCCTTTTATTCTCTCGTTATCGGGGCTGTCGGCTTTTTAATGAATAATGCCATGATCGGAGATGCGATGAATCAAGTCGGAGGCTTGGTAACAGCCGATGCTATGGCCATTGCTTTCAATAGCGATGCCATGGCCAAGGTTTTGATTATCGGCGGTTTGTGCGGCATTATTACGAGCTGGAATTCCTTTCTTATCGGCGGTAGCCGAGCCTTGTATTCCATGGCTTGCGCTCACATGATTCCGCCTTGTTTCGCTAAACTGCATCCTAAATACAAGACTCCTGTAAACGCTTTGATTTTATTAGGCATTATAACGACCATTGCCGTATTTTTCGGCAAAAAAATGCTCTTGTGGGTAGTCGATGCGGGCAACTTCGGTTGTGTCCTCGCCTATTTTATGGTATCCGTGTCATTTCTGGTTTTGCGTGTCAAGGAACCGGATATGGAAAGACCGTACAAGGTAGGCCCTTATCGTTTTGTGGGAATTATGGCGGTACTCATGTCGGGATTTATGCTTGTCATGTACGTAGTTCCTTCGTCGGGCTCGGCCTTGTATCCGCAAGAATGGGCTATGGTATTGGGATGGACTTTGTTAGGCCTTATTTTCGGAGTATATTGTAAACTCCGATACAAGGAAAAATTTGCCGCGCAGGAATACTTCATCCGCACGGAAGCCATTGAAGAAGTAGTCGAAGCCGTTGAGAAAGAGTCTACAATACAGTGACTTTCCACACCCGAATACGGGATGCATAAGGGCTAAATAAAAAGAAGAAGACAGTCTGCCGAAATAGTATAAAAGAAGTAAAAAACGAGCGAATAGATTCCTCTATTCGCTCGTTTACTTTTCAGTATAAAGTAGACTAATCGTCTTTTTGCTGCCAACTGAAAGACTTGACGTAGTTAATGAATTGTTTAACATGGCTCGACTGAGTATCGTGCTTATGATACACCATATACAATTGGCGTAATGCCGTGTCCTTCGGCAACTCGAATTTGAGTAGGGTTCCGTCGGCAACAGCTTGCACTACAGCCGGTTCGGAGATAACGGAAACTCCGACTTGGTTAATTACCAGGTTTTTCAGACCTTCCGGTTCGTTTAAATGTGCTGTTACGTGGAGTTTATCCGGGGTTAAGTGTAATTTTTCGAAGATTCTGTCCACATGGGCCTTACTGCCGCTACCCTTATCGCGCAGAATGAGAGGATACTTCATCAAAATGTGAAGGGCCGCATTTTTGGTCCCGACTAATTGACGAAAAGTCGGGGTATTAGGCGTAATGACGACCATTTTGTCAATGGCGACAGGGACGAATTCCAGGGAGTCGTCATCGACTTTCATGCCTGTGAAACCTACTTGAATATGACCCTTTAAAAGCGAATTAAGAACCTTTGAGCTGACATCCTGGTTAATAGTAAAAGGAATATCGGGGAAGAGCTTACGAAATCCTTTCAGCACTTGGGGAAGTAAGTAGATAGAGGGGATGGTTGAAGAACTGATGATAATTTCATTAGAATCTTCGTGATGCCATTTTGTCAGTAAGTCGTCGCGCATTTTCAACATGGCCGTAGCCGTGTTGTAGAGTTCACGACCGCGAGGGGTAATGCGGATCTGTTTGGTTGTACGTATAATCAGAGGAGTATCAAGATGTTTCTCCAAGGCACGAATATGCGTGCTGATAGACGGTTGCGACATGTAAAGAACCTGTGCCGCCTTGGTAAAGCTGCCGTATTTAATGACAGCCACAAACGATTCGAGTTGCTTTAGTTCCATATAGAAAGTCCTTTGTCCTATGCAAGTATAACTATTGTGGATAATTTTTTGCCTTTTTTATTTATATATAATATCATAGATTCTATAAAAAAAGCCAATATATAATATAGAGGCGGAAAGACTGTAGTATACTAAATGAAGGAGATATTTTTATGATATATGTAGGAATCGATATAGGTTCAACGTGTGCAAAAACGGCTGTAATGAATGAGAATAAGGAGATTAAGGATACCTTTGTCATTCCCACCGGATGGAGCAGTCTGGAAGCCGTTGAAAGAATTAATGAGACTTTGTCGTCTCGCGGTGTAAATCCGAATGAAGCAATCTGTATTTCCACCGGTTACGGGCGCAAAGCCGTAGAGGGTGCAAAAAAGCAGGTGACGGAAATTACCTGTCATGCCAAAGGTGCCAGCCTGTTATTTCCCGAGAAAGTCTTTAATGTCGTCGATATAGGCGGGCAGGATACAAAGGTTATCAGTGTCAGGAACGGTAAGGTAACGGAGTTTTATATGAATGATAAGTGCTCGGCCGGAACCGGCAAATTTTTGGAAATCATGGCCAATCGCTTGGGTGTATCTTTGGCGGAACTTGATCAAATTGCCAGGGAACGTACGGAAAAGCTTCAAATCAGTGCCATGTGCACGGTTTTTGCCGAGTCGGAGATCGTTTCTTTAATCGGTCAAGGAACGTCAAAGGCGAATATCGCCTGGGGAGTGTTGCAGTCCGTCGTAAAAAAGGTCCGTCAGGAATATGCCAAGCTGTCGGAACAAGAAGGACCTATCTTTTTAACCGGGGGCTTGTGTGAAGACGTATATTTTCTGGAACTTTTGAGCGAATCTTTCGGCAGAACCGTTCATTCCGATGCCAAGGCCCGCTATGCAGGGGCTATCGGAGCGGCCGCACTAGCGGTAGAGCAGGATTTAAAGAATCGTGCAGAGTAGAAATTTCAGTAAAACATTGTTATAATAATCACGTATTGTAAATGAAGCTCTGAGAAAATAATGCAGAGCTGTAAGCATTATGGGGGGAAATAAAATGGAAGAAGCATATAAGTTCGGGTGCGGCCGCTACATACAGGAAGCGGGTGCTTTGTTGCGCGTCGGAGAAGAAGCAAAGCGGTTCGGTAAGAAAGCGCTGATTCTTGCAGGGCCGACGGCATGGAAGGTTAGCGAAGAAAAGATTGTTCGCGGCATGAAGGACGCCGGAGTTAACCATGTATTGCATATTTACGGAGGGTATCCCAGTAAACGTCAAATTGATGAAAATGCGACCCAATTTAAGTCCGAAGGTTGTGATCTGATCATCGGTGTCGGCGGCGGACGTATGATGGACTTGGCAAAGGCATCGGCAGACGCTTGCGCATGTCCTGTCATCAATGTGCCGACGATTGCGGCTACATGTGCCGCATATGCACCGCTCAGCGTAATTTATACGGATGAAGGCCGTGATCCGGAATATTGGTGGTTTGAAAAAGAAGTGGATGCTATTGTTGTCGATGAAACGATCATGGCTCATCAGCCGGCACGTTATCTGGCAGCCGGCTCGTTAGATGCCATTGCCAAGTTTGTGGAAGTGCATCATAATCGGGGGGCGTTTACACCTACGAGTGTCCCCGTTGATGTATATGCGGCTTATCACAGTGCGGCTACAACGTATGAACTGTTGAATTTGTTTACGGAACAGGCTTGTGCCGATGTGGCTGAAGGCAAGTTGACAGAGGCCGTTCATACCGTCGTTTTCTGTAATATCGCTTTGACGGGAATTATCAGCAGTATGACGAGAGGTCGCGGACAGGCAGCCTTGGGTCATTCATTTTATAACGGACTAAAGACCTGCTTCTTTGACGAAACGCACGGGTATAAGCACGGTGAATTGGTCGGTACAGGCCTTTTGGTTCAAACGGCTTTTGATAAAAATGATGAATTACGCAGTGCTGTTATGAGTCTTCTGAAAAAATCGAAGTTGCCCGTAACCTTTGCCGAATTAGGCATTACCGATAAGGAAAAAGGGGTTCGTAAACTGGCCGATTATATGGAAAACTATGATGGCATTAAGGATATTCCTGAAGGGAAAAAACGCTTGATTGGCGCCTTGGAAACTCTATAAATATAAAATAGAAAGAGTCGCCTCGAAGAGAGGCGGCTCTTTTTAATATGGGAAAATACAGTATTGCGGAAAAAGGTATATATAAATACATACCGTCATGTTATAATTAAGAAAATAATAAATCGATAAGGAATTGTAATAAATAGTCGATATACATAAAAAATAATTATAAAAGACCGGTTTAAAATTCTGTTTTCCCATGTGTACATAAATTTTACGGACTTATTCGGCGTTAAAGGGAAAATGGAAAAACACGGTAAGAGTTCATTAATATAGAAAAAAGCAATGAAATTGCCAATGTATTTCATATTATCGGAAAGACACGGCAAAAGATATAATAAAAACAGTCATTATGATGTGTAGTGACTATTCTTCAAAACGCGGGAAGAGGACACTGTTTTCTTTGGCAATATGTAAGAAAATGTCGTCAATCAGTTCGTGCATTTTAGCATATGTAGCCTTAAAGGTAGGACAAGCGTATTCAGGCGGCGTGAAGTCATCGGTTAAGGCCATAATGGAATGGATGATTTCGCCGGCACCTTCGTGTTCGGAAACCAATTCATGAACCCGTTTTGAAAGATGCTTCCTTTCTTTCGGCGATTTTGTTTCGGCTTGCAACATGAGGGGGAAAACTTCGCATTCTTCTTCGGCGAAATGTTCTTCCAGCTCTGCCCGTAATAAGGAGAACTGCCGGTGCAGCTGTAGGAGCAGATCTTTGCCGTGTTCATAGTGAACCGTCATAATTTTATTGAGCATAGGCGTAATTTCTTCCCAAAGCTGACGTTCGGGAATATGGTGCGTATCGATGATCAGGCGAATAAGGTCCTCCGTACTCATGTCGGCGACACTTTCAGTTTTATCCGGACGATTCCGATAGGCCTCGTAAGCATCCTGTAATTCTTTTAAAAAGTCGACGGATAAGCGGTGTTCCTTAACGGCTTCGCCGATAGTAATGTTACCGTGACAGCAATAGTCGATATGTAAATCATTGAGACGCCGCGTAATATCAGGGAAGAAGGTGACCAGTGTTCCCAGCGTCGTGTCGTTTGTGATGGTAATGCCTTTGTTTTCCATATATAACACTTCCTTTGGAAGAAAATTAAAATTTATTTATCTTTCATTATCAGTATATCCGGAAAGATGAATGGTGTATGTAGGAATTACAACAAAAACAGCGAGTACTCTATATGAGAACTCGCTGTTTCGGGTTGTAGTTGTAAGAAAATATTATTCACCCAGATGCTTTGCATCGAGTAAGGCTAAGACAGTATCCAAGTTTTCGGCTTTAAAAGAAGGCGTAGCCGGTTTTTCTTCAAGGCCTGTTAAGATGTAGGCAAGAGCGGCGCCGACGCCGGCTTCCAACCCGTCTTCATCCAAGTCGAATTCCGGTGTATGATGGGGAGCCCCGCTACCGACTTTGTCGCTTTGAATGCCCGTGAAAAAGAGGACGGAAGGATAGATGTTTTGTAGGGCTGCAAAAGTTTCGGAAGCCATCCACATAGGGCAGTCCGCATCGAGGGCGTCTTCGCCCAATTGTGTAACCACGGCACGTCGAGCCATGTCAACCAATTCTTTGTTATTAAAAGTAACGGGAATGTATTGATCTTCCGTGAACTCTGCCGTGCAACCGTATTCTTCCGCTATACGGGTACAGGTACGCAAGAAAAAGCTGCGAAAAGCTTTGCCGTTTTCATTATCCGTACAACGCATAGTACCGGCAAAAGATAATTCAGAAGGAATAATATTTGCTTTAGAGCCGGCATTAACACAGCCGACAGAATAAGTCAGGCTCTGTTCGGGGGCGACGGCGCGCATACGATAGGCACGCAATTCGTTTTGAATAGAAATGAAAGCTTCTATCGGACTGTTGGCCATGTCGGGGCGAGAGCCGTGTCCACCGTAGCCGTGTAAGGTAACGTTGAAGAAGAAGGCACCGGCCATAGCCGTATCGTAAACAATGCCGACTTTGCCGGCAGGAAGTCGCCACATAACATGTGTGGTATAGCCCATATCGACGTGAATATTATGATCATGAAGATAGCGAAGAATTTGAGAAACCCCGCGTTCCCCGATTTCTTCAGCCTGTTCAAAGACAAAGAGAACTTTTCCGGTCCAAGCATCTTTGTGATCCGATAAAATTTTAGCTTCCGTCAGAGCCATAGCCATGTGGCCGTCGTGGCCGCAGGCGTGCATGACACCGTCGGTTTTGGATAAAACCACCTTTTTGGAAGATAAATTATTTTCTTTTTCCTGAATGGCTAAAGCGTCGATATCGGCGCGAACAAGAGCCGTCCAACCGGGCTTGCCGCTGTCTACAGTAGCAATAATGCCGCCTTGAGGAACGCGAACGGTAGGAATATTCCACTCGTGCAACCGGGCTTCAATATAGTCCATCGTGGCGAATTCATTATGTGAAAGTTCGGGATATTCATGAAAATGGCGCCGTAAAGAAACGATTAAATCCCGTTCCTTATGAGCGAGCTCTTTAATAGGAATCATAGTGGAAAACCTCCGATATAGATATCTATACAGCCTAGGGCTGCATGGCTTTATGATACGCTTCTTTACTGTCAGTGGCAAGATAAGGACTATCCTATCATACCGACGGAACGGAAGAATGCTTCATAGGCGTCTGCCTTTTTTTCCAAACTTAACGGATAGGCGCGAGAAGTAGAAGGAAGACGGGTTAAGGTTACTTCGCGACCCGAACAGTAAAAGGTGACCGTCTCGCCGGTTTTCGGTACGGGCGGAGCATCTTTAATGAGTGACAAAAGAATTTCTGTAGCCTTTCCTCCTGTCGTAATAATATGGTGACAAAGGGGAATTTGGGACAGAAGTTCTTCCAGGTCCACTGTTTCAACGACTTTCAAGAATTTATCGGATGCATTGCCCTTTTCACGAATGGCCCTGACAACGGAAGGGCATGAGGCGATACCCTTGGCTGATAAAAAAGATTTTATTTTATCAGCGTCAAAGGCCTTCTCCCCTTCTTTGCGAAAATAGTCTTTATCATTAAAGAAGATAAGGCCGTATACACGCCACATATCGTTATTAAAGTTCGGATAGTGAAAGTCCATGGCTCTCTTTTCTTGAGCCGGAGGGAAGCTGCCCATCATGATTACCCTTGCTTGGGGCGGTAAAAAGGGCGGAAAAGGGCGAAGTTCTACTGTTTCAGACATAGCGGAGACCTCCTTGGTTATAACCTTTGTATGTGCTGACTCGACGCTCCGAATAGGGATAACCGAGCTACGGCATTGTTTAAGTGTATATTAATTGTTATACTTTGCATATCAACTGAGAGGACAGGAGTGGATATGATGAAATTTCAGAATTGGCGAAAAAAAGTAACATCGATCTTGGGAGCCGTATGTGTGTGCATAAGCCTGGGCAGCACAGCCTTAGCCGTCGACTTTAAAATTGAAGCCCAAACCGGCGGTATCTTGTACGGCCTGTATCCCCAAATAGGTGCTTCTTCAGTTATAAATGCCTATTGGGATGCAACTAGTGCTTATGCTGTAACGGACGGAGAGTATGCGTACTTGGGAGCTATTTTGTTTGTATACGCACCGGGACAAGTGGAAGAGTCACGTCCTATAACGGTAAAATTCAAAACCTATACGGATCAACAGGGACAACGCTACCTTAATCTCGTCAGTGCTACAGACGACGCGGGACATGATGAGGCATCTTATCTTTTGGAACATGATGGAGGCCTACTGGTATCCTTGTATACGCATATTGCAAAACAGACGGGAATGGCGGCTTATTTATAATAAATTCATATAAAGAAAAACGAAGGCTCGGGGCCTTCGTTTTTTCTTTATACTATGACTTACTCAGGCTATCGCATAATTTCTTCCAGAGGACTGTAGCCGCTTTTGACGGCGTGAGGCGCGTAGCTTTCGTAAATGCGACAAGCGTCGACACAGCGGTTGCAACGAATGCATTTAAAGCGATCGAAGGCGGGTAAAACTCGCCCCGTCTCTTTATCCGTCTTCATTTCCAGTGCACCGACGGGACAGAGTGCGACGCAACAGCCGCAGCTGACGCAACGCGTTTCGTCTTTATAGTAATCAGGTATAACTTGCCACATACAAAAACCCCCTTTAAATTCGTGGGCAGTAAATCCGGTTTCGTTTATTATAATACAATGAAGGAGTCGAAAAAAATGTGAGATTTACAACGAAAGTAATTTTATTTTTTTGATTAGCGAAACCGGGGAGGTTGCGTAAAAGTGACAATACTACCCAATTTGTGACATCTCATGTATAATATATGTGGTTTCGACGATTTTGTTTATGCTTATAATGTGTAAGGTGATTAGAAGGTTCAGGAGTGATATGATGAAAAAAATGACCGCCCTTTTGGGACTGGCCGTGGCTTGCCTTTGCAGCACGGCTTTTGCAGCCGATTTTTCCAATCTCGTAATCGTGCATACGAATGATTCGCATGGGTACGACCGTAGAGCCGAAGGCATTAACGGCATGGCAACCGTCTCGGCATTGAAGAAGGATTTCCAACAACAAGGTAAGGATGTCATTCTTCTTGATGCAGGCGATGCTATTCAGGATAATAACCTGGTCAATCTTAGTGAAGGCAAGACGGCCATTCAGTTTATGAATGCCGCAAAATACGACGCCATGGCTCTGGGGAATCATGAATTTGATTATGGTGCCGATGTAACGCAAAAACGCATTAAAGAAGCGAAATTTCCTGTCATGTCTGCCAATATTTATGTGGATGCAACAGGCAAGCCTTTTGCTCCCAAGACCCGGACAATCTTAAAACGCGGTGATATTAAAATCGGCGTATTCGGATTGACGACACCGTCGACGGTTACGACATCGAACCCTTTGAGTGTACGCGGACTGACCTTCCTTTCGCAAGAAGACTTGTATAAGGCGGCGCAAAGAGAAGTGGATGCCTTGAAAAAAGACGGTGTCGACTTGGTTGTAGCCGTAGGTCATTTGGGCAGCAAACCCGATGTGGCCGGCGATCGTTCGGACGATGTGTTGGAACACGTAAAGGGTATCGACATTTTTATTGACGGTCATGATCACACGGTAAAGAATCGTTATGTAAACGGAGCTCTTTTGGCGGAAACGGGAGCTCATCTTGAAAATATCGGTGTTATTTTATATAAAGACGGTAAGTGGCAGGAAGATCTGTATCCCTACGGTCGCTTTATAAAAGAGGATCCGGCGGTAAAGAAAATTGTCGACAAGGCACAGACGGCTATTGATAAGAAACTGTCTACCGTAGTCGGGAATACGACGGTAGAACTTAACGGAGCTCGTGACCCGGGCGTGCGTACGGAAGAAACAAACCTGGGCGATCTCATTGCCGACGCTTTCTTATGGCAGGCTCAACAGGCCGTAGCCTTGAAAGGGATCACCGTTGACGGAGCTATCCAAAATGGCGGTACTATCCGCAGCTCCATTGATGCAGGCAAGATTACGGAAAATGATGTTTTGCGTGTCATGCCGTACCATAACTATTTACAGTATGTGACTTTAAAAGGAGCTGTCTTGCTGGAAGTGTTGGAAGCGGCAACCTGCACGACGCCGCAGGCTATAGGCGCCTTCCCGCAAGTGGCGGGCATTACTTATACAGTCGATACAATGAAGCCTTATGCGGAAGGTTCACAGTATCCCCATTCGACTTACTATGCACCGGCAAAGCCCGGCTCGCGAGTTACTATTACAGCCGTCGGCGGTAAAGCCTTCGATCCCGAAGCGACATATTGCATCGCCATGCCCGATTACCTTACTTACGGCGGCGATACATACTATGCACTTACAGATCCGGCGAAGGTGGAAACGGAAACAACCGGGTATCTTGACGTAGACAGTATGAAAAACTATATTCAGACCGTATTGGGCGGTACTGTCGGCAATACATATGCACAACCGCAGGGGCGGATTACTATTGTGAAGTAAAAGAAGGTATAAATATGGTACAAATAAAAGAACCGCAACCGCATATTCAGTTAACCGATGCCGTCGATACGGATTGTGCCGTTATTGTCGGCGATCCGGCCCGTGTAGACGTTGTGGAGAAATTTTTGGATGAGCCTGAAAAAATTATGGAGAATCGAGAATATCGCACTGTTACGGGGACATATAAGGGGCGGAAAATTCTGGTTATGTCAACCGGTATAGGTGCCCCTTCGGCTGCCATAGGTATCGAAGAGCTTCACAACATCGGAGTGAAGACGGTTATACGAGTGGGTTCATGCGGAGCCCTACAGCCGGAAATTGGCTTGGGAGACTTAATTGTCGGAGAAGGTATTGTGCGTGATGACGGACTTACGAAAAAGTATGCCCCGGAAATCTATCCGGCCGTTCCGTCTTTTAAACTCTTAGCCTTGGCTAAAAAATATGCACCGCAGGCTCATTTCGGAATCATTCGCTCTCATGACGGTTTTTATATGGATGACAATGAAGAAGTGGAAGATTTTTGGGCCAAAAAAGGTGTCTTGGGTTGTGATATGGAATCGGGAGCTTTGGCCGTCGTCGGACGATTGCGAGGCATGGAAACCTTGTCGATTTTAAACAATGTCGTCCTTTGCAACGGAGACTTGGCTGACAGTATCAATTCGCTCGTAAACAGTGCCGACCTTGTTGCCAAGGGCCAGGACGAATCGATTAAATTGGCCCTTAACATTTTGGCCCATGACACGGAGGAATAAGATGGAAACAGCAAAACACGGCTGGCTTTACAGTCAGTTGTTTGCGAACTGGAAACAGTTCGAAGTAAAATATGTATCACTACTTATTTTGTTGCAAGTCGTTGTCTACGCTATTTCACCGGATAGTCCCATCGGGATGATTTCCGGTATAGGCGGAGTTTTATGCCTGGTTTACGGTATGAAGGGACGTAAGATATCCTTCGTCTTCGGGTTTATACAATGCGTATCCATGACTTATATTGCCTGGATCAGTCATGCGTACGGGTCCTTTGCCATGGATATTGTTTATGTAATTTCTCAACCTATCGGGTGGTATTTATGGGGACAGCAGGAAGCAACACGCTCCTTTAAAAAAGGAACGCGCAAGAAGGTTTTTACGGGAGCTGTTGTCGCATGGCTTATCGGTTGGGCTATTTTGGCGTATGTAGGCGGTCAGCTCCCCTATTTCGACTCCATTAACTTTGTAGTCAGCTTCATTGCTCAGATTCTCTATATTTTAAAGTATAATGAAAACTGGTCGCTCTGGATTTTTGTTAATATTGCAAACTTCCTCTATTGGAGTATTTTGTCCGTTCAAATGGTTATGGGCGATAATACGGTTGGGACTTTAGGGGCCAACTTGTCGCAAGTAGCGCTTCAGGCAGCCCTTCTGTTCAACGCCGTTTACGCTCAAAAGGTTTGGGCCAGCGGCGGTGCCGATAATGAAGGCGGCACGGAATAAGTTGAATTATCTGTCGGAACCGGTCGAAGAGATGCTTCGACCGGTTTTTATGCGAAAGAGGCCTGTAGGGGGCATCTAAATCAACAGGAAAAAGCCTTGATTTACAAGGCTTTTTTGCTTGTCTATAACTGATTTGCCCCATCATTTGCCCCACATTTTTTTATGAGCAATCTTTCCAGACATCTCTGATTTGATTAAATTCCTCAAAAATTTTCTCCTCTAAAGTGTGTCCATATACTTCTACTAACATTGAAATATCTCTATGCCCTAGAATTTTTGCAATAACTCCAAGGTCAAATCCTTTGTGCCAGAGGTAGCTCCCATAGGTATGACGTGCTCCTTTTGTCGTGATAATTGGATAAATATCTAATTCATTTAAAAGAACACTCAAAGCTTTATTGACACTTGCAATGTCTGGTACCAAGTGAATATATCCATAATGCTGAAAAATCATTTTATACCTATTCTTGAGCATCCTTATTGATCAAAGAACATATATCTATTATACTACAAAAGCTCTCTGAAAAAGCTCTCTGACCGCAAAATTCCGTTAATTTACAACCTTATTCCTGCTTTCTATTTTACTTTTCTGACAAATAGATATTATATATAATAAAGAGTATTTATTTTCGGAGGTTTTTATGTCATTTCTATCAAAAAATTGGGCAGGACTGTTAGTCTGTCTGATCATTTCTATCATCTCTTGGGTTTTAGGAGGATTTCTGCCTGTTGTGGGAGCACCTGTTTTCGCCATTTTTATCGGAATGATTCTCCATCCCTTTCTCACTTCCTATACACAACTGGATGCCGGTTTGACTTATAGCTCCAAAAAACTGCTTCAGTATGCTGTTATTTTGCTTGGGTTTGGACTCAATATCTCACAAGTTTTCGCAGTTGGAAAATCTTCCCTTCCTGTTATCCTTTCAACTATTTCAATTGCTTTGATTATAGCTTTCTTTTTCCAACGCTTTTTTAACCTTGATACAAAGTTAGCTACCTTGATTGGAGTTGGGTCTTCTATCTGTGGCGGTTCTGCCATTGCAGCGACTGCTCCTGTTATTCACGCCAAGGAAAAAGAAGTAGCCCAAGCCATTTCTGTTATCTTTTTCTTCAATGTCTTGGCAGCTCTTATCTTTCCAACTCTAGGTTCTTGGCTCCATCTTTCCAACGAAGGTTTTGCTCTCTTTGCGGGTACTGCGGTCAACGATACTTCCTCTGTGACAGCTACTGCTAGTGTCTGGGATAGTCTTTACAATACAAACACTCTTGAGTCTGCAACTATTGTCAAACTGACACGTACTCTAGCTATTATCCCTATCACTCTCTTCCTCTCCTATTGGCAAAGCCGTCAACAAGGCAACAACCAAGGAGTGAAGCTTAAAAAAATCTTCCCCGTTTTCATTCTCTACTTTATTCTAGCTTCTCTGTTAACTACTCTTCTCACATCTTTCGGTGTCAGCAATAGCTTCTTTTCACCTCTCAAACAACTCTCTAAATTCCTCATCATCATGGCTATGAGTGCTATTGGTCTCAAAACCAACCTCATTGCTATGATCAAATCCAGTGGAAAATCCATTCTTCTTGGAGCCCTTTGCTGGATTGCTATCATCCTGACTAGTCTTGGCATGCAATTACTCATCGGTATTTTCTAAGAAAAAAGGGAGCCTAAAGGCTACCTCAAAACGTAGACAAACGTCATTTTTGGCGTTTGTCTTTTTGTATGTTCAAAGATAGTTTGTCTTATCATCTACTATTCCATCCAAAAATCTGATTTAAAGCAAAATAAAAAGGGATATTCCCTATCCATTTCACTAATTTTTTGATATTTAAACACGCCAAAGCAAGCCCAACCTTATCCTCCATTTTGGAATTTCCTTTCTCTCTAGTGTATCTCAAATTATGGTACTCCTTAGCTGTCCCAAAGAGTCGTTCAATGGTTTCTTTACGCTTCTGATAAAGCTCCTTCATCCCTCTTTGGTGTCGAATCTCTTCACAACATTCAAGATCATCTTTCCATACATGTCTCGTGATTACTTTTTGGTGATTTTTATCGTTGGCTTGATGCACGATTTCGATAATTTTTTCATTAATTTATTTTTCCATTTTATCCTCCGATTAGTCTCGCACTGATATTTATTGATAACAACACTATATTTCTAGTATAGCATAATCATTAGATATTATAGGTTTTCAAACCAAATGAGAGTCATTCGTTTTTGCCCCATTTTTAAATCATGACATTGGAAATACCTAAAAGTACTTCCCTAAAATCACTTATATTTCAATATTTTTAATTACTCTTAATATGAAAATCCTTTCCAAATCCATGTATGGGATATATCCGTACAGGCCTCTTTCGATAGTCAGCAGACTGATAAAGATAATTAAAAGAGGCTTCCGTTTACGGAAGCCTCTTTACTTGGAGCCACTTATCGGATTTGAACCAACGACCCTCTCATTACGAATGAGATGCTCTACCGGCTGAGCTAAAGTGGCAAGTACAACATGTATTATACGGGGAGAGTGGGTGGATTGTCAAGTACCTTTATTATGGGTAAAGTTATACTTTGTATTTCCCCAGCAGGTCGCACACTAAGTAATGGACAGCATGTTGTACAGCTTCATAAGTCGAATATCTTCTTTTGAAATCTTCAAATCTTTACGAAATTCCTCCGTATCGGCATGCTTCGTTTTAGATATAAAGACCTTTGTGGCTACGGGCATAAGCGGGCGCGTGGAAATACCGCTCAGTAAGCCCCACTTGTGAGGAACATCAAGAAAAGGGGATAAGATGGTAATAATCAGTTGCTCCGTCGGCGTATTCTGATTCATGAGCGTTAAAGTGGATAGGGCATCATAATGGGTTAATGTTCCCCAATACGTGTTTTCACAGTCCTGATAGATGTCATAGGCGTTAATATTGACGTATAGCATGATTTTATACGTGTTGGGTCCCGTTTTGGACAGAATGTCCATAATACCGATGCTGATTTCATTACAACGACCGTCGTAATAATAAAGGTAGAGCTGCTTGGTATTACGAAAGAAGGCTGGGAGACGAGTTTCCGTAAGATTCAGCGTCTTGTCTTCAACAGGATGTAGAAGCTGCTCCACATGAACTCCGAGCACTCGCGCGATGTCGTATAAGGTCAGGATGTCCATCGAGATCTGCCCGTTTTCATACTTGCTGACTGTGGCCTTGCTTTTACAGATGGCCTCTGACAGATCTGCTACGGTAAGCAGTTTTTTCTTGCGGTAAATCTTGATTTTCTTGCCGATTTCTCGTTGCAAATTTTCCATGGTTCACCTCAAAATGTTTCTTACAAATATTAAATTTTTAATTAAGCGTATATAATCCGAATATTTGCTTCTAATTATATAGAAAAAAGGGGAGCTTTTCTATTTAAAAGAAACAAAAGGAATGAAAAGTTTCGTGTCATGAGAAACAAGTATTGTTGAGTGAAACTAATATTTAGTGATATGCTTTAAGCATATTAAATATTCTCTAGAGGAACAGGGGGATATTATCGGGGGAAGAATGGTGAAAGGAGTTGTTCGCATGCATGAAATCGGAATGTTTTTTATTCTTGCCTTTTCCGTACATGTGTTGCAAGGGAACGTGTTTTTCTAGGTTTTAAGCGAAATTCAGCAGTAACCTGTCGTCTAACGGGAAAACGACAGGAATATTAAATCTTACATTCAGGAGGTTTTTTATATGTCCACGGCAGACTTGGCAAAACAGGCCGGTATGAGCGAGGCCCAATGGAAAGAAGCGATTAAATTCGACAGTACCGACAGAGGTTGGATAATTATGAGTATAGGCATGGCCATCGGGGCAGGGATTGTATTTCTCCCCGTACAGGTCGGGCTTGTAGGTGTCTGGGTATTTTTATTGTCCGCACTTATTGCTTATCCTTCTATTTATTTGTTACAACGGTTATTCATCAATACCTTGGCGGACTCGCCGGACTGTAATGATTATCCCAGTATTATCGGCGGTTATTTAGGAAAAAACTGGGGATTTTTCCTCGGCATTTTGTACTTTATGATGAGCCTTATTTGTGTCTTCATGTATTCTACGGCTCTGACTAATGACAGTGCCTCATTTTTGCAGTCTTTCGGCGTTACGAAAGGGTTGTTGTCCGATAATCCTTTATACGGCTTAGCCGTTATTTGTTTTATGGTTGTCGTTGCCTCTCGCGGTGAACAACTTCTTTTTAAGGTATCGACGTTAATGGTTTTGACCAAACTGTGCGTTGTCGCCTGCTTGGGCTTATTGATGGTACAGTCATGGGATTTGGCGAACCTCGGAGCTTTCCCCGACTGGTCGTATATTTTGAAGCAGACGATCATCATGCTCCCTTATACACTGACCTCTATTATTTTCATTCCCTGTTTGAGCCCTATGGTCATTTCTTATCGGTCTCATCATACATCCATTCATGTAGCGCGGTATAAGGCAATGAGAGCTATGAAAATAGCCTTCTTTGTTCTCTTTATTACCGTATTCTCGTACGCTATGTCCTTTAACTTGGCTATGGGCCACGAACAGGCTGTTGAAGCATATACGAATAATATCTCGGCTCTGGCCATGGTGGCGCGCGGTGCCGATGCGGATGCAGTTAAAATCTTCAGTCTTATCCTCAATATCTTTGCCGTCGTAACGGCATACTTCAGTGTTTTCTTGGGCTTTAAGGAAGCGTGCACGGGTATTGCTTTAAATATCTTATCGCGTCTCTTACCGGCAGAAAAAATTAATAAAGAACTCGTTTCTAAAGGTATTTTGGTTTTTGCGGTTTCCGTGTCCTGGGGTGCCATTGTACTCAATGCACCGATTCTTAAACTGCTATCCTTCTTAGGACCCATCTTGGGATGTATCGGGTGCCTTATTCCCGCATACTTGGTATATAAGGTCGGTTCTTTGCGTAAGTACAAGGGGATGGTACTCAATCTTATTGTATTCTCCGGAGTACTTCTCGTTGTATCCCCGTTTATTGCCATGATTTAAGCTGATATAAAAGCAGGTTCTTCTTTTGAAGAACCTGCTTTTTTCGTTATACTAAGAAAAAGGTAGGTGTAATCATGAAAAAAAGGGTTTTACATGCTGCGTGTTTCGGTGTTATCAGTGCGTTTGGATTAGTATGGCCGGTAGCGGCACAGGTACAACATGTCATGCAGATTGTCGGAGAAGACGGACTGACATCGCGAACCGTAGCCTGGCTCGATGATCGCGCAGGGACTTATCCTGTTTTTTCATATAAAAAGAAGGGTGATACATATGAAAAAACGGCTTTTGTCATATGGGGAGAGCGCCCGCCCCTTTATGCTGAAGGTACGGAAAGAGCGTGGCAATCCTATGCAGTCAGATTGACTGGACTGGAGGCGGGCACGGAATATGTATATACTGTAGCTACCGAGACTGATCGGGTAGACGGGGCCTTTACAATGCCGGAGAAATCGCCGCTCGAATATAAGATATCCGTTATGGGAGACTCTCAATCCGTAGACTACGGCGAGTGGGGAAAGACTGTAAATGCTGCACTTCGGCACATGCCACAGGCGGATTTGAGAATATCTATGGGAGATTTGACGGATAACGGTCAAGCTTGGTTTCAATGGAAGGCGTGGTTGGATGAAGGCCGATCTGCCGAAAATATTCCGCTGGCACCCGTGTTGGGAAACCACGAGGCGTATAGCATGACCTGGACATTTGCAGAACCGGAAACGTACAGATCCTTGTTTCCCGTGCCGCAAAACGGTCCCGAGGGGCAAACGGGCTTGGCCTACTTCTTCGATTACGGGGATGTCCGCTTTATCAGCTTAAATACAAACGAGGAAGAGTTGGGAGCCACGAGGCCGAACATGCTGACGCTTGAAGCGGGTTGGTTGGAGAAGATACTTAAACAATCGGAGACGGAACATAAAAGAGTGATTTTGTTAATGCATCGTTCGCCGTGGAGTACTCCGTATTCAGGGGCAAAAGATGTGAACGGAACCGCCTTTTTGCCGCTCATAGATAAGTATGAAGTTCCCTTGGTATTTACAGCGCATGAGCATTGTTATGCTCGTTCCTATCCGTTGAGAGAAGGAAGACCGGAAGCAAAGGGGACTGTCTATATTACGACGGGACGTTCCGGATCCGAAACTTGGGCAGAAGCTGTACGACGTCCTTTTGATGTTGCCTATGACGATTGCATGGACCTTCCTGTATATGTGGAGTTACGGTTGCGAAAAGACGGTTTTTATGTGTCCGCTTATAAAAGGGACGGTCGGCTTATAGATGAGGTAATCATACCGACGAAGAAAAAATAATAGTGTGGTTATACTGAAATCGGCACGTTAAGCGATAAAAAACGTATCCGTGAGTACAAGGCATTAACGGGCCGGTTTATTTTCGAGGATAGATAACGTATAGGAGACACTTTATAGAGTTTTAAGGAGCAACAACTTTAAGTAGAGGATACAAAAATAGCGGGCGTTGTTATCTTTAGGGTGGAAGCCTATAATGGAACCTATATAGGGTATTGCTTTCTTACGGAGGAACTGGCTATGGATACGTTAGATGAACTGTACTTTAAGATGCTCAAAAAGGCTGTAGACGGTGAGTTGGAGTTGGCTCCGGAAGGAATGGATCCCCGGTTGATTGACTGTCTGACCCTACCTGATGACGGGACGGTAGTTCGAGTAAAGCCGTGTTTGTGTCCACCCGACGAAAGACACTGTGCCGAAGCTTGTGAGTGGGATGCTTTAAAACCCGGCAACGAAGTGGGGATTGCCGTCGATACGGAAAAGTGTGTAGGCTGTCAGGCCTGTATCGATGCTTGCGAACTGGATAGTTTGAAGGCCAAAAAGGACATCATTCCCGTAGTACAGGAACTTCATCAATATGACGGTCCCGTATATGCCCTGGTAGCTCCTGCAATTGCCGGACAATTCGGAGCGGACGTAACGATGGGAAAAATGCGGTCGACCTTAAAGGCACTCGGGTTTACGGGGATGTTGGAAGTGGCGGCTTTTGCCGATATTTTAACACTGAAAGAGGCACTGGAATTTGATAAGAATATTAATTCTGAAGGAGATTTTCAGCTTACCAGTTGTTGCTGCCCCATGTGGATAGCTATGATTAAAAAGTTGTATCATCAGCTTCTACCCAATGTACCGGGTTCCGTCTCGCCCATGATTGCCGGGGGACGGACCGTGAAGGCGCTTCACCCTAAAGCGAAGACCGTGTTTATCGGGCCGTGTTTAGCGAAGAAAGCGGAGAAAAACGAGCCTGATATAGCGGGAGCCATCGATTACGTACTGACGTATCAAGAACTTCGCGATCTCTTAAGTGTTACGGATTTAAAACCGGCCGATATGCCTGAAGATGCACAACTTCATGCTTCGACGACAGGGATTACATACGCCTATGCCGGCGGTGTAGCGGCGGCTGTGGAACGGACGCTGGAAAAACTGAATCCTCATCGGAAAATTAAGCTGCAAACCAGGAAAGCGGACGGCGTTCCCGGTTGTAAGGCTATGATTAACGATATTCTTGAAGGGCGTAGGGAGGGGAACTTCTTCGAAGGCATGGGATGTATCGGTGGTTGTGTAGGCGGACCGCGAGCTATTATTCCGAAGGAAGAAGGGAAAAAATGCGTGCAAACCTATGCGGACTCTTCGGCCTTTGAGACGCCTATGGAAAATCCGTATGTCATCGGAATTCTGAAGGAGTTGGGGTTTAATACGGTTGAAGATTTCCTGACGAAGAGTCATCTTTACGACCGGCAATTTTAGACCTATATCTTTATGACAACACTGATATGAGCAGGCTTTTAATTGAATCCCTTCGGTGTTATACTATACTGGCAAAGTAAGCATTGCCCTGTAAGGAGGGATCGTTATGGATAAAAAATCACTTATAGCAGTTATTCAAGGCGCTATCAGTACGCCTTCGACTTATAAAGGGTTAAAGACGGCGGGTCAGGTCTATTTAGAGGCTGTCGGTACGGAACGTGAACAGGTAGCGGCAGAAGTGCTTATTGAAGAAGCTAAGGCCGATGTCACTACGGTAGATGAATTAATTGCCTTTGCCGGATCTCCTGTAGGAACTGAAGTATTCGGCCAAGAGGCAGCTAAAAAATTAGAGGTTCACGGCAGGAAACTTAAGACTGAAGGGGCTCGGTATTGCGATTGCGATGCTTGCAAGGCGGCACTTGCAATCAGTGAATACGGTCATCTGTTATTGGAATAAAAAGGTCGGACCTATGCGGTCCGGCCTTTTCTACGGTTCTGTTTGCTAACATTTCAGAGTTAATGATATACTGAAAAGAAAATTCAGGAGGTTCTAATTTATGTTTTGTACTCATTGTGGAGCACCTATTGAAGGGAATCAGAAATTCTGTACTCAGTGCGGAGCTCCTGTAGACTTAAATATGACGGGTGAATACGATAATCCGTACCACGTAAATCCTGATACAGTGGGCGATGAAGATTTGGCGATTATTCGCGGCAAAGGTTTTTGGGAAAACTTTAAGTACGTAATAACGAAAAAATTTGCCACCATAGAAGGGCGAGCTTCACGCGGTGAGTATTTTAAATTTTACAGCGTCAGTGCCGTCATTTTCCCCCTAATATGGGTTGTTGCCGCCATATCGGCCAATATATCCATGAGTCTGTATGTGGCACTCAGTATTGTGTGCTTTGTATTCGGCCTCGTTTTGGTTATTCCGTCTTTTTGCTTAAACGTAAGACGATTACACGATGTGGGGCGCTCCGGCGCGTGGATCCTTGTGAATTTCGTACCTTTCGGAGAGTTTTATTTCCTATATCTCATTTGTTCTGAAGGCCAGGCTATTATGAATCGTTACGGGCGTAAGACAAATTATGTGGGACTTACGTCGGAAGAAGCGGCACGTATCGGTAAGCCGGCCAGTCCGACGGACACTATGATTATTGTAGCTTTCTTTGTATCCGTAGTATGCTCCATTGTCGCTCCTTGTATTTGGGTAGCGGCAGGTGCATTGGCTACTCGCTGGTAATAAAAAACCGTTTGCCTTTGGGCAAACGGTTTTTTTACGGTCATTGCGTGACGGCTATGACCGTTTTTTTTGTTTATATGTTGACCGGCTTATTTGCAGGCGCTCACCGATAGTAAAGATAACTAAGGATATCCAAATAAAAGAGAGAGCAATAAGTTTATCCGTACCGAAGGGTTCATGAAAAAAGAAGATTCCCCAGACGAAAGCCAGTGTAGGGCTGATATACTGGATAAATCCGAGTACATTTAAAGGTAATTCGTTGGCACCGTAAGAAAAGAGCAATAAGGGAACGGCCGTAACGATACCGGCCCCCAATAATAAGAAGGTGGTTGTTACGTCACTCGTTAAAAAATGTCCGGATGAATTCGAGTGTAGGTTGTAAATATATATGATTGACGGGGCCAAGACGATAAGTGTTTCCAGCGTGATGCTCGAAATCGGCTGTAGATGGAGCATTTTTTTGACGGCTCCGTAGAGAGCGAAGGTCCCGGCCAAGAGTAAAGCCAGCCAAGGGAAGTGCCCTCCTTGCCAAGTCATGAGTGCCAGCCCGATGGCGGCAAGAACGATACTGATTCGTTTCGGCGTGCTCAGCTTTTCGGAAAACATGACAACGCCTAAAAGTACGGATAGAAGCGGATTCAAATAGTAGCCGATGCTTGTGTCGATAACATGACCGTGCGTAACTGCCCAAATGTAGGTCAGCCAATTGGCGGTTACCAGAACGGCAGCTGTCAGGAGCAGGAAAATACGACTCGTTTTTTCACGGAGGAAGGCAAGGTCCTCTTTCAATTGTTTGCGTCCTGCGAAGATGAGGACGAAGAGCATAAAGACAAAAGACCAGGCAATGCGATGTGAGAGAATTTCTCCGGCTTCTACGTGGGAAAGGAAATACCAATAAAGCGGTAAGGTGCCCCAAATGATAAAACTGCTGCAAGCTGCAAAAAAGCCGAGGCGATAATGCTTGTAAGATGAATCGGGCAAAAATGTCACATCCTTTTCAATAGAGCTGATTAGTCTTTATCGTTATACAAATTGAGTTTTTGCGGTAATGCCTTGTTGAGAACAATGGCAACCATTGCTGCCGTAGCTATGGAGGAGCTTAAGAGATAACGCAACAACTGCGGCAAAGACGCCACATAGTCTTGAGGCAATAAATAAAGAGCCAAGGTCGTAATGATGGGTAAGCCGATGATAAACATGTTGCGTTCATCAAGTTCGAGACGGCGAATAACACGGAAACCGCTTAAAGCAATAATAGATGAAACGATGACAAAAATACCGCCGATAACCGGAGCAGGAATAGATGCGATAAGCATGGCCAGTTTATTGGACAGACCGAAGGCGATCATCCAAAAGGCACAACCGTAAAAAGCGTGACGACTGGCAACACCTGTAATTGAGATAAGGCCGGCATTTGTAGAATAGCCCGTAGCCGGTGTACCGCCGAAGAGGCCGCCGATAAAGCAGCTCAGGCCTTCGCCTAAAATCCCCTTGTCTAATTGTTCATTCGTCAAGGGACGCTCAATGACGGAACTGACGGCGAACCAGGTTCCCGTCGTTTCGGCCAAAAGAACAATGTAGATGAGAATCATAGTAATGATAGCGGGAATGTCAAATCTGACGGGGAATGATGCGAAAGCCAGGTGGGGAACCGAAAATAAAGGAGCCGCCACTACGGCATCCAAAGAAAAGCGTCCCATAGATGCGGCTGCGAGGCAACCGGCAACGAGGGCTATAATAACAGAGCCGATACGCAACCAATTGCCCTTTTTACCCATGTGCAAGCCGAGCATAACGCAAACGGTAAGGACGCCTCCGGAAACGAGAGCCAGAATGATATTTTCCGTAATTGTACCGGCACCGTGAACCGTAAATATATTGTCTTTTAAGCCTATGGGAATGAGGGACAGACCGACAACGAAGATAATCGTACCGCCGACGAGAGGCGGTACGAAGTAATTAATGGCCTTGCGGACAATACCCGTCATGCCGAGAACACAAACAATGAGGCTGCCGACGAGAATGGCTCCGAATACGGCGGCCAAGCTGTCAATACCCGTGCCGTGGGCCAAGGCGATGCCGGCAATGGCACCGATAGGAACATAGGACGGTCCTTGAGCGACGGGAAGTTTCATGAGAAAACGAGATTGTATAAGCGTGCCTAAACCGCTGGCAATAAAGGTTGCCTGAATGAGGAAGGCCGACTCCTGAACGGATAAGGATAAAATACCGGCAACGATAAAGGGAACGACGTAAATATCCATGGCCAGCAAATGTTGCAAGCCGAGTAAAAGGGATTGTACGGGCGGTAAAGCCTCGTCGGGCTGAACGAGTAAAGAACCTTCGTAGTGTTGAGTTTTTGCTTCTTCTGTAGACATAAATCCTCCTAATGCAATGAAACGGGCCTTCCGGAGACCCAGAGGGCGGTAATGTTTTGCCGTTGGCCTGTAAAAATTATTTTTTGCAACATATCTGCCAATGAGTCGGTATCATATTGCCGAGTCTGACTTTGCGAAGCCAGACAGTCGAAAACAAAGGCATCGAAGCGACAGCCCTTGCGAAATTGGCCGGCATTGACGTGCAGGGCGGTAGCCCCGCCGACAGTAGCCATGTAAAAGGCTTGTCTGAAATCGATGACGCTAGCGGGGATGCCGCCTCGCTCTATCGGAGATTTTGAAAAATCGGTTCCCGTAGAAAGGAGGCGCGACGATAAAATAGCCTGACGCATGGAATCAAACATAGACGGCGTATAGCCGGCGGAAATATCCGTAGCCAATGATATGCTGAG
The DNA here is from genome assembly GCF_000165735.1 of Megasphaera micronuciformis F0359. Classification (GTDB taxonomy): domain Bacteria; phylum Bacillota; class Negativicutes; order Veillonellales; family Megasphaeraceae; genus Megasphaera; species Megasphaera micronuciformis. The sequence goes on along the minus strand of NZ_GL538184.1, from coordinate 82,110 downwards.
GCCTTGTTCCAAACGGCGTTTGACCGGGCAGACGGCTCCGGCAAACAAGATGTTGGATAAGGGACTGTGGGCAATGGCAGCACCGTGTTCTTTGTACAACTCTGCGTCGGAGTCGCTTAAGTAGACGGAGTGAGCCAGAGTCGTTTTATTCGTCAATAGCCCGTATTTTAAGTGAGCTTGTGTATCGCTTAGGCCCGTTCGTTCCAGTACATGGGCGTGTTCCCAGTCTCCTTCGGAACAGTGGGATTGAACGGGAGCATCATAGTGGCGGGCCAAGTCGCCCAGACCGTAAAGGACTTCGTCACTGCACGTAGGAATGAATCGCGGTGTAACGACACCGACTATGTCTTGCCGTGTCCGGCTGTTCAGGTTGCGGCAATAAGTGAGAAAGTCTTCCGTAGCATTCAGTGCCGCCTGCGGAGACGAATCGCGATAATAATCGGGGCACTGAGACGGCAAGTCCATAACTACTTTACCGATATAAGCATGTTGACCTTCAGAAGCACAAATTTCGGCTAAAACCTTATTGGGTTCGTTATGGACGGACCCGAAATATTGAGCCGTCGTCGTGCCGTTTGCCAAAAGAGTTTGAACCAGGTCTTTATAAATCGTCTCGGCAAAATCCGTGTTCTTATAAGCGGCTTCCAGCGGAAAGGTATAGTCATTAAGCCAAACAGGAAGATCCGCATCCAGTGCCTTGCCGACTTGGGCCCATTGAGGTGCATGAACATGGGTATCAATGAATCCGGGCAACAAGTATTGTTGGGATTTCAGTCGCTGTAGAGAACCGGCGTCCTCCGATCGGCGAAGAATATTATCGTACCTGTCATCCTTCGGAGAAATGACATCATCGAGGACTCCGGCCTCGTCGACAAGAAACAGGTGGTCCTCAAGAATATCAAATGAGTTCGGGCCTGTACTGTGGAAGGCGGTTCCGCGTATGACCGATGAACAGTTTGTCAAGAAAGTCACCCCTGACCTGTTATTAAATAATAAAAAATAATATGTATAGTATATTACTTTTGTGAAAGTAAGAAAAGAAAAATAAGAGAAAGTTAAAGTACTTCGTATAAAGGTATCGTCTTTTTAATAACAAGTCGCCGAGTCAAAGCGGCAGCCGTCTTGCATGAGACAATCCCGGTGCCCGCGTATTGCACGCATGGTAGTCTTTAGAAAGTAAAATAACACATAAAAATAAGGAAACCTTGTGAGGTTTCCTTATTTCGGTATGATTTTAAAAGATTATGCGGAAGCTTCGCCGCTCTCTCCGACAGTATCGGTGTTGTGACCGCGAACCTTGTCGACAATCATGGACAGGGCCTGGTCGCCGGCTACGTTTGTAGCCGTGCCGAAGGAATCTTGCGAGAAGTGGAGAGAAATGATGAGTTGTTGCATCGGTTCCGTAAAGCCGAGCATGGAAGTAATAATTCCCAAGGCAGCCATAACACCGCCGCCGGGAACGCCCGGTGCGGCGACCATGGTGACGCCGAGCATGAAGATATAAGGCGTGAATAAGGTTAAGCCGACATCCATGCCCATGGCCATCATAATGCCCATTGTGCCCAGAACCAGACAAATCGTATCACCTGCCAGGTGAATGGTGGCACACAAAGGGATACAGAAGTTGGCAACCCCTTCGGACATATCGCAATTATGGGCACACTTCAAGTTGATAGGAATTGTGGAAGCCGAAGACTGCGTACCTACAGCCGTAAAGTAAGCCGGCAAAATCCGGGGAATGTATTTAAAGTTATTCCGTTTGCAAATGAGTCCCGAAATACCGAATTGCAAGAGGAGGTATAGAACCTGTAAGAGAAGTATGCACACATACAGGCCGATAAAAATTTTAGCTGTTGCTACAATTTTTCCCTGTGCAGCCAACTTGCAAAATAAAGAACCGACATATATAGGAATTAAAGGAATGATAATTTTAGTCAGAGCCTTGGTGATAATGTCGCGGACCTCACGCAATACACTTAAGAGCTTTCCGGCCGTACCGATTTTCAGGTTAGCCATGCCGATACCTAAAATAAAAGCAAGCATGAGGCCTGTCATAACATCGAATACAGGCGTAACCTTAATGGTCAGGAAGGGATCATACGGGTTGACATCGGCCACGGAGCCCGAGAAGGGATGAATAAAGTTCGGTAATATGGAAACTCCGAAGAAATAAGCGATGTACCCGGCTAAAATAGTGGATGCATAGGCGAGAAAAACCGTAAGTCCCAGCAACTTATTAGCCTGTTTACCTAAATCGGCCATGCCGACAGCTACGAAAGAAACGATAAGTAAAGGAATGAGGAATGATAAAAAAGTGCTGAATAAGGATGTAAATGTTGAAAGCAGACGAATAAACCCTTCATAGGCGACTGCGTCCTGGAAGCCGAACCACGAGCCCAGTGAGCCGAGGATGATGCCGCCGACAATACCGGCAAGCAGTTTTGCCAGTAAGCCGAAATTGAAATGCATAAGAACAACTCCTTCAGTCCTTTTACAAAGGACAAATGTATTTTTAAGATGAATATATTGTAAATGCATTGTTTTGAGTTGTCAATTACAAAAATACACAGGTAACGAAATAATAAAATTCATATATATGAGGATATGAGGGCAACGGTACGTTGACAGGCTTCGTAGATTAGTGTAGAGTAAAGGAAGTTAGGTGCGCAGATTCCGCCTAGCTTTTTTAAGTTGCCGCTTTTCTTGACGTCAGACCGCTCTTTGTGGTAAGTTATATAAGCAGTCTTGCGCAAAAAGTAGGTTTTTGACTATCTAATGAAGTGAGGTGTTAGGAATGCGTACAGCTATTACGATGGCATGCACAGAGTGTAAAAACCGTAACTATCGGACGAATAAGAATAAGAAAAACAATCCCGATCGTTTGGAATTGAAGAAATATTGCCCGTTCTGCAAGAAAGAAACGTTACATAAAGAAACAAAGTAATTGCCTGAATCTTAAAATTATTTTTTGAATGTGAGAGGTTATATGTCACTTTCAGCAGCACAAAAAGCAGCACAAAAGAATAAAAAGAAAAAAGAGTCAGGCCGATTCCTACAAGGCGTAAAAACGGAAATGAAGAAGGTCATCTGGCCGACACGGAAAGAACTGATCAACTATACCGTTATGGTTATTGTGGCGACACTGGTCGTCATGGCCATTATCGCCGTATCGGATGCCGTATTCGCAGAACTTTTTCAACTGCTTCGCGTAGTGATCGGTTAGGAGGCGGATCCGAATGGAATCTGAAAAGAATTGGTATGTCATTCATACGTATTCCGGGTATGAGAAAAAAGTCAAAGACAACTTGGAACGTAAGGTCAGATCCATGGGGCTGGAAAACGTTATTGAACGGATTCTTGTTCCTGAAGAAGACGAAATTGATGTCAAAGACGGTCGGAAACGTACGGTAAGACGTAAGATCTATCCGGGCTATGTCTTTGTTGAAATGGAAGTCAACGATCGCTCCTGGTACGTTGTCCGTAATACGCCGGGAGTTACCGGTTTTGTAGGTTCGGCAACGAAACCTGTTCCCTTGGAACCGCAGGAAGTAAGACGCATCCTCAAGTCTCAAGGTATAGAAAAAGAAGTGCGCCCGCAGATTTCCGTTGAAATCGGCGAACAGGTCCGTATTATTTCGGGCCCCTTCGATAATTTTTATGCGACTATTACGGAAATTAACAATGAGAAGGGTACGCTTAAAGGCCTGATTGATATGTTCGGCCGTGAAACTTCGGTAGAAGTCGACTATTCTCAAATCGAGAAGAGTCTGGAATAAACTTCTAATGCGACGTTTTCGTCGCGAGTGGGAGGGTCGTCGACCCGTTTAACCACATCTTGTAATGTAAGGAGGTGTAAATCACCATGGCAAAAAAAGTAGCAAGAATGGTAAAGCTTCAGTGTGAAGCAGGTAAGGCAACTCCGGCGCCTCCTATCGGTCCTGCATTGGGTCAGGCCGGCGTCAACATTATGGCCTTTGTCAAGGAATTTAACGAACGTACGGCAAAGCAGGCAGGTTATATTATTCCTGTTGAAATTACCGTATACGACGACAGATCCTTTACATTCATTACCAAAACTCCGCCTGCAGCAGTATTGCTGAAAAAAGCGGCAGGTTTGGACAAAGCTTCGGGTGAACCGAACAAGAAGAAAGTTGCTAAGCTCGGTCGCGATAAAGTTCGCGAAATCGCCGAAACCAAGATGCCCGACCTCAATGCAAACGATGTCGAAGCAGCTATGAAAATGGTTGAAGGTACGGCTCGCAGCATGGGTATCGACATCGTCGACTAAGACGTTGTTATCCCGTGGAAGGAGACTTGTCTCCGCATGACCACAACAGGAGGAAAACACAGATGGCAAAAGTAGGTAAGAAATATGCCGACGCCCTCAAATCGTTCGATGCACAGGCATTGTATGATGCGGCTGAAGCAATTGATATCCTGAAAAAAATGGATACCGCCAAATTTGATGAAACCGTCGAATTGGCTGTCAACCTCAACGTTGACCCGAAATATGCCGATCAGCAGGTTCGCGGTGCTTTGGTACTGCCCCACGGTATCGGTAAAACGAAACGCGTCCTCGTTTTTGCACAGGGCGAAAAAGAAAAGGAAGCTCAAGAAGCCGGTGCCGATTATGTCGGCGGCGACGACTTGGTAGAAAAAATTAAAGGCGGCTGGTTTGAATTTGATGTCGCTATCGCTACTCCCGATATGATGGGTAAAGTCGGTCGTCTCGGTAAGGTCCTCGGCCCTAAGGGCCTGATGCCTAACCCGAAAGTCGGCACGGTAACGATGGACGTAGCCAGAGCCGTTAATGAAAGTAAAGCCGGTAAGATTGAATATCGTACGGATAAGGCCGGAAATATTCACTCTCCCATCGGTAAAAAATCGTTCGACGCAGCCAAGTTGGTAGAAAACTTGACGACTCTCGTCGATACGCTGATTAAAGTGAAGCCGTCCGGAGCAAAAGGCCAGTATATCAAATCGATTACGGTCAGCTCGACAATGAGCCCGGGGATTCACATTAACCAATTCAGCATTAAAGGTGCTGTAAAAGCGGAAGAAAAATAATATCTCTCTTAGCTGTAGACTGAAGGTATGTATAATGGACTAAGGTCCGCCATCTGAGGCTATGAAACTGGTAGATATATCTGATAGATACTGGTTCGGCCTCACATGCACATGCATGGAGGCCGATTTTATTGCTAAGACGATATAAATCCAACAAGAGGAGGTGTATCGAATGTCTATGCCTACACACGGCGTATCTCCGGCGAAAGCCGCTGTTGTCGCTGAAATGAAGGAAAAGTTGGAATCTGCACAAGGTGCCGTTCTCGTCGGCTTTACAGGCCTTACTGTTGCCGATGTAACGAAACTTCGTCGTAAATTCCGTGAAGGCGGTGTTGAATATAAGGTTATCAAAAACACTTTGACTCGCATCGCAGCCGATGAACTCGGTTATGACGGATTGGATTCCCACTTGGAAGGACCTACGGCTCTCGCATATTCTGCAGAAGATGCTGTAGCTCCTGCAAAAATCCTGAAAGCTTTCATTAAGGAAACTAAAACGGAAGCTTTGACGGTTAAAGCAGGTTTGGTCGACGGTCAGGTTATCGATGCCGCTGCAGTTAATGCATTGGCCGATTTGCCGAGTCGCGAAGAACTTATTGCCAAGTTGCTTGGCAGTATGCAAGCTCCCGTATCCGGTTTGGTCAACGTTCTTCAAGGCAATATTCGCAACGTCGTTTATGCTCTTGAAGCAGTTCGTGCTAAAAAAGCGGAACAGGAAACAGCTTAATTTTAACTTTGAAAGATTAAACTATTACGTAAATTACGGAGGAACTTAAAATGACTAAAGAAGAAATCTTACAAGCCATTGAAGGCATGACAGTATTGGAACTTTCCGAACTCGTTAAAGACATGGAAGAAAAATTCGGCGTATCCGCAGCAGCTCCCGTAGCTGTAGCAGCAGCTCCCGCAGCAGGCGCAGCAGCTGGCGGCGAAGAAAAATCCGATTTCGACGTTGTATTGGCATCTGCCGGCGACAAGAAGATCAACGTTATCAAAGTTGTTCGTGAACTTACGGGTCTCGGCTTGAAAGAAGCAAAAGCTATGGTTGACGGCGCTCCCGCAACTGTAAAAGAAGGCGTAGCTAAAGCTGCTGCTGAAGAAATGAAAGCTAAATTGGAAGAAGCAGGCGCTTCTGTAGAATTGAAATAATTCTGCCATTTAGAGGCCCCGCCATTGCTTAGGCAATGGCGGGGTTTTTGTATCTATATGTTAAAGCCCATAGAGTGATTGCGCATAAAGTGTATGATAAATGTCTATGAATAAAAACGTTACAGTTGTAATGATTGTAGTATAATAAAGGATATTCGAAATGGGGGGATAAAAGTAATGAGTAGACCTTTAATCGGCGTGTCCGGAAGTATTATCCGTGATAACGGCGGAGCCTATGTCGATTTACGGCGGGCCTATGTAAATGATAACTATTTGAAATCTGTTGAGCGGTCCGGCGGCATTCCCGTTATTCTTCCTTTTACGGAAAATGATGAGGTGGTTTGCGAGCTTATGGAGCATGTTGACGGACTTATTTTGTCGGGCGGTCATGATGTATCACCCCTTGCTTACGGAGAAGAACCCTTACAAGGCCTCGGTGATATTTGGCCGGAGCGAGATCACTTCGATATGATGCTGTTAAAGGAAGCGGAAAGACGAAATCTTCCCGTCTTTGCCATTTGCCGCGGCATGCAGGTTCTCAATGTTTATCGCGGTGGCAGCCTATATCAAGACTTAAAGTATGCAAAGGTGCAGATGAAGCACTCTCAAGGGCAGACGCCCGGATTGGCGACTCATACTATTGAGATAGAGGCGGACTCTCGTTTAGCAGAGATCTTAGGTGTGACGACTTGTGTCGTCAATTCTCACCATCATCAGACAGTGCACCGGGAAGGTAAGAATTTACGGATTACGGCTCGTGCTAAGGATGGGACAATTGAAGCTCTTGAAGATCCGTCGCGGTCGTGGTTTATTGCCTGTCAATACCATCCTGAAATGATGGCTTTCAAAGATAAGCGTGCGCAGGCATTATTTGATTCATTTGTTGCTGCAGCGAAGAAAGGATAAGTTATGAAAGAAGCAAAGAATAAATTCGGCTTTTGGAGCATTGTACTTCTGGGCATTAACGCTATTGTAGGAACCGGGATTTTCCTTTTACCCAACAAGGCCTACGCCGTTATCGGTTCGGCCAGTCTGGGAGTTCTCTTTTTCGATGCACTCTTAGCGGGTTGCATTGCTCTCTGTTTTGCCGAAGCGGCGGGCTTTTTTACTCGTAACGGAGGTCCTTACTTATATGCGAAGCATGCTCTGGGAGACTTCTGGGGTTTTGAAGTAGGCGTGTTGAAATGGGTTGTTATCATTATTGCCTGGGCTACCATGTCCGTCGGTTTCGCAACGGCTTTGGGTGCCGCTTTTCCGATGTTGGGCGGTGATATGAATAAAAATATTATAGCTTCCGTTATTATCATTCTCTTAACCGTTTTGAATTTGTTAGGCGTCGATACGTCAAAACGCTTAAATGATTTGATTACGGTTTCCAAATTGGTGCCTCTTTTTGCCTTTATTTGTGTCGGCATTTTCTTTGTAAACGGCAGCAATTTTACGCCTGTCTTTTTAAATGATGAATACACGCCCGGCTCTTTTGCTCAGGCAGCCGTGCTACTCTTCTTCGCTTATACGGGATTTGAAGCCATTGCCGTAGCGGCTGAAGACATGGACAACCCGAAAAAAAACTTGCCTAGGGCTATTATTACGGTCATGGTCAGTGTTACCGTGCTGTATCTATTGATTTTAGGTGTATGTATCGGCGTTATGGGGCCTGAACTGGCTTCGTCGCAAGCTCCGGTGCAGGATGCTTTTTATAAAGCTATCGGTCCTGTAGGTATGTACTTCGTTCTGGCCGGCACTCTTTTGTCTATGGGCGGTATTAATTTTGCACAGGCTTTCATGGCGCCGCGTATTGCTACGGCCTTATCTGAAGACGGTATGTTGCCGGCCGTATTGTCAAAAAGGGATAAGAAGAATATTCCTTATGTGGCGGCTATTACGACAGCCGTGCTCAGTTTACTCTTGGCTTGGAGCGGCAGCTTTACTATGCTGGCAGCTATCAGTGCCGTATCACGGTTTACACAATATTTACCGACTTGTATTGCTGTCATCGTATTCAGGAAAAAATGGGCCCATAAAGAACGGCCCTATAAAATACCCTTCGGTATAACCATTCCCCTTATTGCTGTTGTCGTTTCTTTGTGGATGCTGCTCCAGGCAACAGCGGCCCAATTGACTTGGGGACTTGGCGGATGTATTGTAATCTTGCCGTTTTATGTAATGTATTTGCGTAAGAAAAAGGCAGGACTTATTAAGGAATCGGAAGAACTGTAATCATAAAGATGCATCCGAATTAAAAAATCATGAAAAAAGCGATGTCTTAAAAAAGTAAGACATCGCTTTTTTCGCGTAAATAAGGGCTTTGCAAAGTTATACCCAATGAAAAAGAATAGGCTTTGTATTGCAAAAAAACTTAACTTTGGCATACAATAAGAATACTGAGGAGAGGAGTTCTTACATGGCAAAGATTACCTTACCGACCGGATTTGTTTTCGATTTTTCGGGACTGTACGGAGAGAATTATGTTACAAGTGAAGAAGTAGAGGCGTTCAAGCCTGAATGGGAAAAGGGCCATGAAGCCGTTTGCGAAATGCGTCGTACGGGAAAGGCTGCAGGGCATTTATCCAAAGACGGCGGACAGGAACGTGTCCGCTTTTTTCAGCTACCCTTCATAGGTGAAGACAAGATTAATACGCCTGAACGAATTCGGTTTATTGAAGCCTATGCACAATCTTTGCGGCAGCGAGTGGATGCTGTTATATTCTACGGCGTGGGCGGATCGTATTTGGGCGGTAAGGTATTGTTTGATGTTCATTGCGGTGCTGTGTGGAATTTGTTAACATCCGAGGAACGTAGCGGTTACCCGAAGATATTCTTTGCCGGCAATAATGCGGACGGACGGTCCCTTTGCGACCTCAAAGCTTTCTTTATGCGTGAAAAGAAACGAAAGTCCGATTACACAGTAGTACACATTGTCATTTCCAAATCGGGAACGACGATAGAACCCATGGCAGGCTATGTGACAATGGAAGGAGCTCTGCGAAAACTCGGTATTTGTACCGAGACGGCAGTGATTACATCGCCGACTGAAGGAGATGGGGAAACACTTTTGCATAAAACGGCTCGGCAAATGAAGTGGCCTATGTTTTATGTGCCTGACGGTATCGGGGGACGCTTTAGCGTTTTTTCCGAAACGGCCTTATTAGCAGGTGCTATCATAGGCTTTCCTATTCGTGAATTTTTGGCCGGAGCGGCGGCTATGGATGAAGCGTGTCGTACATCTGACATTATGAAAAATCCGGCGTTACTGAATGCCGTATTAAAGTATCTGGCAGCGGTTCATCACGGTAGGACGATTGAAGTATTCATGCCTTATGCAGATGCATTGAAATCCTTGTCGGAATGGTATGTACAGTTGTCTGCCGAATCATTGGGAAAACGCAGAAACCGTCACGGACAGAATGTTTTTTACGGTCGTACGCCTGTCGCTTCGGTAGGGACGACGGATATGCATGCTCAAACGCAGGAACATCAAGACGGACCGCATGACAAGATTGTACAGTTTGTAGTCTTGAAAAAATGGCAAAAAGATGCGGTCATCCCTGAAAGGTATGCTGAAACGGCGGGACTTGAAGATCTGGGCGGGTTAGCATTGAGTGATATTATGACAGCCGCTTGTGCTGCTAACGCGACGGCTTTAGGCGAGGATGATAGGCCTCATGCGGTTTTTGAGTTACCTGAACTTTCAGCCTTTCATTTAGGAGAATTGATGTATATGTTGTGCTTGTCCGTTGCTTATGAAGGAGAGTTGGCCGATGTGGATGCATTTGACCAGCCGGGTGTGGAAATTTACAAGCGCCATTTGCGAAATACCTTGAAAAATCTCAAAAAGAGGTGATTTCCGGGTTATGGTTCATATAGACAAACCAATAATGGATAAAGTTCGGAATCTGTCGATTCACGTAAAAAACAAGTTTCTTCCGTACGGGATTATTCTTCTCGTTGTCGGCGGCATCGGTATTTTTTATGATGACAGGTCGTCCGTGCCTATAAAGGAGGAGGAGAAGCTTGAAGAAGCATCTTCTCCTCCTTTGTGTTCCGCACCGAAGAAAGAAGAAGGAAAGCAAACGGAAGGAACACTGGTATTCAGCACAGCCGGAACCGCACGCCGCAAGCCTTTGCCGGACCTTTTTGTTACAGGGACGGCTCATGAGAGTGAGCAGAAAAAGGAGCCGGCCGGTATGACCGGGAAGGCGAAAGAAGAGCTGAAAAAGCAACCCGTCTTACCGCTTGTCAAAGGGCGTTTTGTCAATGAAGGCGCTTATTTGGTTATTCTGTCATCAACGGCAGATACTCGTGTTTGTGCTGTAGATGAGGAGTTTGACGGATTTCGTATTGTTTATATATCTGCTATATCCGTCATCTTGGAAAAAGAGGGAAGGCAATGGAAAATTAACGGATAGGAGTGGGATAATGAGGAAAAAGGTACTGATTGCCGTGGCTCTTTCTTGCCTTATTTTCGGATCCGGCAAGGGATACTGTGCCGGTAATATTCAAATAAATGCTCATGATGTACCCCTTCGTACGATTCTTGAAGGCTTGGGGCGAAGTGCGGGAATGAACATTTTGATTGACGAATCCGTAAAAGGGAATATTACCGTATATCTGCATAATGTATCAGCTCAAGAAGCTCTACAGTCGGTCATTCACGAAGCGGGCTTGTGCCTTGAAGAAAAAAACGGGATAATTTTAATTGAAGGGGAGGGGGAAGGGCAGAAAACCGTTTCCGAGGCCTTTCCTCTGTCTTATATGAAAGCAGCCGATGCGGCGGAAGTTGCCGGTGTCGCCTTACATCAAGGCAGTGTGATGGCCGTCGGCGGCTCCAATGCGATAGTTATGACCGGCAGGCATAGCGATGTGACGGCAGCTAAGCAGCTTGTACAGGCAGTGGACCGCGCACCTCAACAGGTGGACGTGGAAGCGGAAATTTTGTCTCTTAATAAAGAAGCCGTCAAAGAGTTGGGGATTGATTGGTCCTGGTCGGAAGGCGGAGGCGGTGTGGGGAAACCGCGATTGCCCTATATAGAGGCACGTCTTCATGCCTTTGTTTCCGACGGAAAAGCTTCTATTTTGGCTAAACCTCATATAATGGCGACAAACGGAACAGAGGCCAGGATTTTCATCGGCGATCGAATCCCTGTTGTGACGGAACGTGTAACGGGCGGCGAACGCTATGCGACGACAGAATATAAAGAAGCGGGTATTTTATTACAATATACGCCTTATATACATACTGACGGTACGGTTACGGCTAATATTCACGGAGAGGTAGGCATGCCCGTGTATGTTCGAGATTTAAGGGCTTATCGGGTGGCTACACGACAAGTGGATACGCAGGTACATATCAAGGCGGGAGAGCGCATTGTAATCGGCGGGCTCATAGGCAAAGAGGAAACGGAGAACCTCCGTAAAGTTCCGATATTGGGCGATTTACCGCTTATCGGAAAACTGTTTCGCAGTCGCTATCGCTCGAAAAAAGAAACAGAGGTTATTATCCTTATTAAGTCGGTTATTTTACCGCTTGTCGGTTGACGTCCGGTCGCGACGGTAACGGCCGCAGCGGTTCGGGGCATATTCGAGTACAGAAATCTTTTGCCTGCTTTTCTGATTCCGGCAGCTGTAACCGGTATCTGTATGAGTATCCGGCTGCATGTTTCATCGACTCTACTTATTCTAGCGGTCGCCTATATGGTGATAGGAGCGGTTTATTTGTTGCATTCATCGGCATTTCTCTCCGGAAACTTGTTATGAAAAATGAGAGTATTCGCGCCTATATTCAAGGCGCACATTACAGGAAAAAATGAACAATTATGCATATCGTATCTTGTTTGGGATTAGAGGTGTTCAGTGATAAAATAGGCATGTGAGAATATATCGTTGGAGGCGGTAATGTGATACCTGTGTATATTATTTCGGGATTTTTGGGAAGCGGCAAGACAACGCTTATTCAAAGTCTGTTGAATCGTACGGATGTAAGCAAAGTAGCGGTTATTGAAAATGATTTCGGTGAGGTCAGCTTTGATGCGGCTGTTTTAAAGAGACAAGGCGTACGCCTTGAGGAATTACCGTCAGGTTGTATTTGTTGCACCTTAGTGGGAAACTTCAAAGAATCATTGCGAACCGTATTAAAGGACGGCAGTGCGGAATTAATCGTTATCGAACCGTCCGGAGTCGCAAAACTGTCGGACATAAAAGCCTTGTGCGAGTCGGCGGAATTTGCCGGAAATATCGGACCGCTAGTAACAGTTACCGTCGTTGACGGGTCCATGGCCGTCATGTATGCTGAAAACTTCGGAGAGTTTTTTGTCGATCAATTGCGTGAAGGACAGGTCATTGTGGTCAACCGTACGGATGATAAAGAGGATGAAAGAGAGCTTCGACAGTTATTGCAACAGGAAAACGAAAAAGCACAAATCCTTTTTGAAATTCCCGAAAACTTTGATTTTGCGTCTTTTGCGTCCTTAGCTTCGGGAATAAAGACGCATGGACACTTATGTACTTGCGGATGCGGGCCTGATGGACATGATCACCATTGTCACGAACATGAAGAGCATTGCCACGGGCATGAACATGAAGAAGCCCCGTTTCAAACTCTGACCGTAAGAGTAGATACTTGTCGCACTGAGGCGGAATGGGAAGAAACACTCAAGCGGTCATTGGAAGCGGAGCCGAATATATTGCGCGTGAAGGGCATCGTCAAAGTTCCTTCCGGATATGCAACGGTTCAATATTCGGGGCAGCATATCGATATTAGCGGGACGGTTGAAGCGGATACGGTTATGACTTTTATTGGGACTTCTTTGTCTGAAGAGGACCTTCGTCCTTTGTGGAGCTATTAATGAGACCGGTTAAGTTGTATATTGTCTGCGGTTTTCTGGGAACGGGGAAGACGCGGTGCATTCATGAATTGATGAAGGGATATAAGGGTAAAGTCGCACATATATCGGCGGAGAAGGGAAGGACCGCGTCTTGTGCCGATGATACCTTATATATTTATCCGCATAAAGGAACTACTCTGAAAGGGATGGCCTATGAAATAGCCGCGTTTTGTGAACGTGTAAGACCCGAGGCGGTTTGGCTTGAATGGAACGGAACCGTTCCTATTGAACAGCTCGTTCGATTACTCCAAGATAAGCGTTTGAAAAGCTTGTTTCGACAAGAGTGTATTATTTTTACGACGACACCGCAGAATTGTCGCTATCTTTTGACGTCGCCGGAAACGGCCGTGTACGGACAGATGTCCGAAGCCGAAAAAGTTGTTATATATGCTTCGTCAACAGCGGAATATGAAAAAACGGCAGCATTTTTGAAAAAGATTCACTCCGGCTGCCGTGTTTATTCCGGGGATACACTTAATAAAGACGAAACACGACAACGTATTTTAAAGAGTCGGGGAGGGTACGGCGGAATTCTGACTGTTGCGACATTAATAGCCTTTGCTTCAATCTATGCGTACTTATTGCTTAATACGGACCCGTATTATAATTCAGCACGTAAAGTGCTTACTTTTTGGACAGCCACCTTGTTGCAAGCCTTGCCTTTTTTAACGGCCGGAGTTCTCCTTTCTTCGGCATTGCAACTCTTTGTGCCTGCCAGGTGGATTGAAAAGCTGCTTTGCCGTAGTCACTTTACAGGGGTTCTTACGGCTTTAGTAGCCGCCTTTTGCTTTCCTCTTTGCGATTGCGGGGCCGTCCCTGTTTTTCGAGGCCTCATGGTTCGCAAGGTTCCGGTATCAACGGCACTCACCTTCATGTTGGCCGGTCCTTTAATTAACCCGGTTGTTCTCGTTTCAACATATGTCGCCTTCGCCGGTAACGAAGCTGTTTTTTGGTGGCGAACCTTGGGGGGGATGGCGACGGTCTTTGTTATAAGCGTTACCTTTTTTGCTTATAAGCCTGAAGAAACGATGCCTGTCGGAACCGTGCCGACGGCGGCATGTCGGCGCTTCGGTGAAAGAGAAAAGGAAAAGCGTTTCTTGCGCTATACGGATCACGGTAGAGGCGACTTTTTCAGAGTGATTCCTTACGTATGTGCCGGGGCTTTCATTTCAGCCGTTTTTCAGGTATATGGCGGGACCTTTTCAGCGACTGTCGGTGATTTGGGACTCCTCGTCATTCCTTGCATGATGGCGGCGGCTTTTTTCATGTCTGTTTGCTCGACTGCTGATGCGGTTATTGCCAGAAACTTTTCCGCCTTTGTGCCGACGGCGGGGATTATAGGGTTCCTTATTTTCGGGCCTATGGCGGATTTAAAAAATTACTTACTGATGCGAGCTTATTTTTCATCCTCCTTTGTGTATCGCCTCATAACGACGATTTTTATTGTCACGGCATTTACAGCAGCCATGTATGTTCTTGTGACTAAGGGGGTATAATGATGAAGACTTTGTTTTCTCGTCGTGCCGCTTGCAGTGAAGGAACGGCATTGATGGTTGTAGCGGCTTTGTTGATATCCTTAATAGTGACCAAACGCAGCGAATCATACATGAATCCCGTACTGGTCCCTTTTGTAGTGGCGACGGCTACCGTGTTCTTGTTTTGGGGCTTCAGTCGTATTTTGAGAGCGACCTTTACGCGTACTCGTTCCTATGCGGCAGCGGCTACACTCGGCATGATTGCCGTCTTGCTCGCCGGACCGGCTGTATTCGGTATCTTGCCTGAATCTCCTGCCGATCGACTGGAACAAAATGAAGGCGGTGAAGTCACGCCTTTCGGCATTGATTTTGAACATATACAAGGCGACGGTATTGACGATAATAAACGCCAAGTGGTTATCGGTTCGAATAATTGGTATACCACAATATTTAAACTGACAAAGTACGTTGACAAGTATGCAGGCTATGAAGTGTATATTACGGGATTTGTATCTTTTTATGACGACAGTTTAAAGCGACCGGATTTTACCATATCTAGATATTTAATGATTTGCTGTGTCAATGACATGTCTCCCTTCGGACTGCCCTGTATACTTTCGGACGGGCAAGAATACGGTGAATATCGGTGGATTGCCGTTAAAGGGAAACTTGAAGTAGGCGATTATCACGGCATGAAGAGGCCTGTACTAAAGGTAGAAGAAATCAGACAGGCCGCCAAGACGGTTGTATATGTGTATCCGTATAGATAGACGGGCTGTTTTTGAGTAGCCTTTAAAAATAGAAATAGTTGAAAGAAAGAGGCATAGGAAGTACGGACGCCTCTTTCTTTTTGTTACAGGAATTTCTCAATCTCTTTTAGAGAGTATTTGAATATGCAAAGTGTGTTAGAATATAATACGAGTCATTCGCAATTTGCTGACTGAACGGATTATTTACTGTCCGAACGGAGTAGAAAAGGAAGACTTTCTTTGATAAGATAATCACATATCATTGATGTTGACTATCAAAATTATTCAAAGTCCCGTATAGATACAGGACGGACAAGGAGTGTAGTAAAAGATGGATAAGATTTATGCGGCAATACAGTTATTGGAAAGCGGCGGACCCGTAATGATTCCGCTTTTTATATTGTCGGTCATTACAATAGCCATTGCTATTGAACGCGGTATTTATTACAAGCGAAATCGGAAAAAGTCTCAATCTTTCTTCTCACATATTGAAGGGGCTGCCAAAAGCGGTGACTGGAAGGTGGCTGAAGAAGTTTGCGAACACTCTCAGACCGCTATTTCTCGAATTATTGCGGCAGGCCTTCAAGACGCCTCGACAGAAGAATCCATGAAATCCGCTTTTTCGGAACAAATGGCTCTGGAATCGGCAGCGTTTCAACGGTATCTCGATTACCTCAGCGCCATTGTTACAGTAGCACCGCTTCTGGGTTTGTTGGGGACGGTAACCGGTATGATTACGACTTTCAGTGTACTTGACGGAGGTATGGGTGCTTCCGCTATTACCGGCGGTGTCGGCGAAGCTCTCGTGGCAACGGCAACGGGCCTTTGTGTAGCTATTATTGCCTTTGCTGTCTATACTTTCTTTACACATCAATTGGATACGATTGTTTCCGATACGGAACGCTTATGCATTACAGTCGTCATGGGGAAAAAGAAAAGTTGGGGGCGTAACTGATGTTTAAGAACTACAAGTCCAAAAGAACTCCGCAGTTCATGATTATCCCGATGATTGATATTATCTTCTTTTTGCTGGTATTCTTTATGATGAACAGCATGCAGACGGTGGCACAGAAGGCTTTGGCCGTTCAACTGCCGCAGGCATCGAATGCACAGACTCCGACGCAAATGCCGGTTATTATTACGCTTGATGAAGAAGGGCATATTACGATGGATAATAAGCCTGTGACTATTGATGAAGCATCGCAGATCATGACCCAAAGAATGGCGGAAAACTCGAATGCAGCCGTAATTTTACAGGCAGACAAACGTACCGCTCACGGACAAGTTGTAGCCGTCATGGACATGTTGAAAACGGCAGGTGTACGACGGTTGGCGGTAGCGGCGGAACAGAAGGGATAGAGGTATATGAGAGACTATATAAGAGCAAAATCCTTTGCCTTGTCAATTGTCGTCAATCTCCTCCTTGTTCTCGTCGTAGCGCTCTTTATCGTACCTAAAATCATTATGGATCGGGAGGAAGAGCAGTTTTATGTAGTCGACCTACAGTCCGACTGGTCACCTGACAGTGAAGGCGGTCATTCCGGCGGCGGTGGAGGCGGAAATCTTTTTCCCGACAAGTTGAGTGAAGCGGATATGGCGAAACGTGTTAACCAGGTCGTTCAGTCGCAGTCCGTGTTTGCCCAGCCGGTTGAAAATGCGGGAGAAGACAGTGTTAACGTCCCCGCTGCGTCGTCAGAAGGCGATCGCGATATGAGTTCCAGTACGACCGGTGGCGGCGTCAGCGGTAACGGGCCCGGAACGGGCGGCGGCAGCGGCGGCGGTAATGGCGGCGGCACCGGCTCGGGAAACGGTAACGGCAACGGATACGGTGAAGGTACGGGTAGCGGAAGCGGAACGGGAGAAGCTCCGCGAGCACCTTTCGACTACGAGGGATTTAGGGCGGCTGTAGAAGCGAACAAATCCTATCCGCCTATGCTTATGAAACGGAATATTGAAGGAACGGCGACTATCGGTGCCACTATTTTACCGGACGGTACCGTAACGGATGTAGTGGTTCTCGGTGCGAGCGACGGTCAGTTTGGCTCGGCGGCGGCAGCGGCAGCAAGAGCCGTCGGTCATTACCCCAACCCGACAGGAGAAACGGTAGAAACACAGACGACCGTGCGATTTGAAATTACGGACGGAGAATAATAAAAAGGGATGTAACATGAGGTTACATCCCTTTTTGATAAGGAGGATATTATGAATACGCTGATAGTATATGATAGAGAAAAGAATCACGGTCCGGCAGTAATAATCGGCTCTATAGTATCAATGAGTGCCTACGCCGGATTGAAGGACGAAATAAATGATAAGGCATACGGACGACTTATTGTGGTAGCGGATAAAGACAATTTTAAGGAAACGGCCAAAATCAGGAATCGATTTGCAGGAAAAAATATTGTCTTATGTCCGGTGCAAACGGAAGCAGATGAGGGAACAAACGTTGAAATCCGTGCGGATGAACGAGTTATGCTGTTAAAAAAAGAGTCGCTTACAGATGATGCTGTAGCCGTAGGGGAGCGCTTGGCTGATGAGGCAGATGCGACTAAAATGCCGCCTCGCGAAGAACGGTTTTGCGAAGTCGTCGGCCAATTTTTGCGGACTCATGATACGGGAGTCTTGGCTACGGGAGAAGAGAATAAGATGCGTGCGACACCTATTGAATATGTCATATATGACGGTGCCTTTTATTGTTTCAGTGAAGGCGGGCACAAATTTTCATATATGTGGAAAAATAAGAGGGCATCATTTGCCGTCAATGATCCTTTTAAGGGATTGCCTACCTTAGCCGGTGTACAGGCCACCGGACGAGTCGGGATTTTGTTGCCGGGACAGGAAGTTTACGAGAAAGTATGTGACCTTAAGGGCATTTCGGCACAGACAATTGAAAAGATGCCCGTTGTCTTACATCTCATAGAACTCCGCCCCGAACAATTGACCTTCCTGTGGGGACCTTTCATAAAGGAAGGTCTTCCCGTAAAACAAATATATGTCGGCGATATGAAAAAAATATTGAAATAAATACCTTAACGGAGCTTAATTTGTCCAAATGGAGTTGAAATGAAAATCATTATTCTGTAATCTAAAGGTGCAAGCCGAGTCCCCAATCGGCATATACTTATAGACGACTGCGTGATACTACACCTTCCGCAGCCTGTCCACAAGGACAAAAAGCCCTTGCCGACAATAAATCGGCAAGGACTTTTTGTTTGAAGGCCGTAAACGTACTGTATCATTAGGGTCTAGCATAGATAATACGATAATGTTACAGAAATATTAATATAATCGATGTCTGTTCGGATTATTTTTGGTACGAACGGAGTAGAATCGTCAAGAGTTTAGATGATAAAATTAAGAAAAATTATCATGACATAAATATAAAGAAAAGAGGATTGCAGTATATGAAAAAGGTAACCGGGCGCACCCGCCGCATACAATCATATATGATGTTATCTTTGGCGATTGCAGCATGGTTGGCTATGCCCGTATATGCAGACGGAAACGGTCGTGTTGTTACTCGAGATATTATCGTACAGGCTACAAGAGCGGAAGAAGAAGCTAAGTATGAAAGCCAGCAGACGTCGATTATAACAAGCAAAGAAATTGAAAAAAAGCAGGCAAAGTCTGTTGAAGATGTCATCTTCCAAGAAACGGGAGTTTCGCGAACGGTTGACGCTATGGGGCGTGTGGGTGTTTCCATTCGCGGTGCCGAACCTCGACATACGCTCATCCTGGTAGACGGGCAACGGGTTATGGGTGACTTGGCCAAGTATTACGGGGCCAGTGATGAAGTGACACGGCTGGGGACTGAAAATGTAGACCACATTGAAGTCATTCAAGGGGCTGCCAGTGCTAAATACGGTGCCGATGCCATCGGCGGGGTCATCAATGTAGTGACCAAAAAGGCGAAAAAGAAGCCGACGATTCAGATTAATGCCGAAGGTCGGCGAGTTCGCGGAGAGGGTGACATATTCCCGTACCAAAATGTCTTCTTCCGTGCCGACTCGGGAGAAATGGGTAAATTACGACTCGGCCTTTACGGAAGTAAACGAGATATTATGCCGGTTTATGCTGCACGAGGACGATCCAGCTCGGCTATGCAGACCAAGGTTACCAACTTCGAGAAGAATTCCCTCCGCTTTTACGGAACGGCTTCCGATACAGGTTTTACGGGGACGTATAAATTCGATGACAAAAACTCTCTCGATTTTCGTGCCGACAGATACAATGAAAACCTCGACCGTTATATGAAACACAGTGACAGCATGATGGAACCGCAGCAACATTTTAAGCGGAATATGGATAGAGATACGTACGGTTTTACATGGACGGGAAATAACGGTGGCAAAACCAATTGGTCCGTTGACGCCAATTACTCGCGCACGAGAGAAGATGACGTTACGGTC
Organism: Megasphaera micronuciformis F0359; assembly: GCF_000165735.1. Classification (GTDB taxonomy): domain Bacteria; phylum Bacillota; class Negativicutes; order Veillonellales; family Megasphaeraceae; genus Megasphaera; species Megasphaera micronuciformis. Next base: position 62,377 of record NZ_GL538184.1, on the reverse strand, counting down.
AGCAGCTATTACGGCAAGTCGTCCTATGAAGGGAAGAACCAGCTTGAGTATGTAGATGACGTGGATCATCGACAATTGAGCATATCGGCCAATGCGTCGACACAGGTCAACGATAAGCATCTTCTTTCCTACGGCTTCGGCTTTTCGAAAGAAGACGGATCGGGAAGTCGCTTGAAGAGCGCTCCACATGTAACCTTGAAGCGGATTGATCCGTGGGATTATGATAAGAGCCTCTTCGTCATCTCCAAAGAAAGTCCTCTCGTTTCGGGGCAAAGCGGGGAAGTAGCTTCTAACGTCCATGCTTATGAAATATTGCGTGACGAAAACGGTATTCCCTACTGGAACAATGCGGCAGAATGGTATAACTATGATCGCAATGACCCGACAAGTCAAAAAGCCGATTTTACGTATACGGACTATAAACAATACTTCCCTAACGGTGCTTCACTGGTTTCTTATGATAACTTACCGGCGGCCGTCAAGGCAAAGGCCGATGCTTTTGCCGCCAAAATTCTGGCGGAAAATGCATCTAAGTTTGCCCCTTATCCTCCCTTTTACCATAATATGTTGGCTATTGAAAGCTATTACAATTCTCAAGCCAATATCCAGGGCGTTACATTTAACGGCAAGCGGTTTAAAGAAGCCTTTAAGGATCGCAACAACATGGTCTATGTAGGTAAGGCATCCATTAATAAACAGTACCTGGTCTTACAGGATATGTGGCAGGTGGACAAAGATACCATTGTTACTCCGTCTTTGCGTCTTGATAAGAGCGACCTCTTCGGGGCCCACTTAACGGCTAACCTGGGGCTTACAAAAAATGTAGGCGGCAATGTACACCGTCGTTTTAAGGCCAATATCGGTACGGGTTACACGGAACCGGGCATGGGTGAACTGTACTATAATTGGGAAATGTACAGCAGCAGTCCGGTGGGCTCCGATACGGCTCGGTTGGGTTGGTACTTTATCGGCAACCCTGATTTAAAGCCGGAAAAGTCTCTTAACTTCGACATCGGATATGAAACGGAAAATGCCAAGACGAATACGCGTTTCAATCTCTTTCATAACCGTATAAAGGACTATATGTCCATTTACTTTACAGGCGCCTTAATGGATTTCCACCCGGAACTTACAACTGAATCCTTATGGGGGGCTTCCAAATTCCTCTATGCTCCCGATATGATTTACAGCTTTAAGAATATCGGCAAGGCTGAAATAACGGGGTTGGAATTTGAAGTAAAGCAGCGATTTAATAAGCACTGGAATGCTAAATTGGGATATACGTGGCTCCATGCAATCAATAAGACAGACCCCAACATGCCGCGGCAGCTCTTGGATAAACCTGTTCACAAAATCGATGTCGGCATCAATTATGAAAATGAAAAAAGCGGTTGGAGCGGAAGTCTTTGGGCCGACTACTATATCAATATGCTGGACAGCAACTCTATTGCCAATAACGGCAACTACATGGAGTCTTATATTGCTCCCGACAGTCAGCACTCGGTTATTAACTACCACTTTGCCGAACGGGGAAAACAGACGTATCAAAAGAAGACTTACGGCATTTGGAATTTAATGGTTCAAAAGAAGTTCAGAAATGATGCCATGATGTACTTCGGCATTGATAATATTTTTGCTCATCGCGATGATGACAGAGCTTTACAGGACCGTGTGTATCGTTTCGGAGTAAATTTGAAATTCGGTCAGCACTACAAGGCCGACGGTGAAGACCGGGCCGGGACGGATACGGGCAAGGCGGATCATGCGGCTGGAAACAGTGCAACAGCTGTAGAAACTGACGGAAAGAAAGCGGTCACAAGTGAATCTGTGAAGTTATCGAACTTTATACAGGCTCCCTTTGATACGACGCGTGAAAAGGGTGTCGATTTCATAGGTGATTACAGAGCTCGGTGGAATGCCCATGACGGATCGGAACGGCCGGCAGCCAGAACAACTTTTGACTCTCGTGTCGGCAGTGCCGAAAAGAATTTGCGTGATAACGATGAACACGGTTTTGAACAACGTATTCGTGTCGGAGTGGATGCGAGAATCGATGATAAGACCAACGTCAAAGCCGTTGCCAGCGCATCCGGTATGACGGGTGTGGATACGTCGTACGATATGTCTGAAAGCAAAGGCTTCAATCATGCTCGCCTCGATACCTTTGATGTCACCCGACATGCCGCAAAATGGGACTATTCACTGGGTCGTCTGAATGAACGGATGGGTGTAACCGGGTACTGGTTCGGCAAGGAATACGACGGAGCTCGCGCTGTCAGAACGGATGGAAAATCTCAGTTGCGATTAGGCTTCGGCAGTTTTAAGAACAGTACGGGCATCAGTGATTCCCCGTATACTCATGTCGTAAGAGAAAACTATATGCGGGTACCGACGATTGATGAATTCATCGGCCTTATTTCTAATGACGTGGGTATCAGTTTTAACGGTGAAAAACAGGTTGCAAATGCTCCCGATACGATTAATTTCTATCAACAATTGGAACGTGCCAAGGCGTCCGGAGCGTCGACGGAAGAATTGTTGGGCATTATGCGCCATATGTACGATATTGCTAAGGCGACGTACGGTAATTATTTAGATGAAGCCGTATTGTCGGAAGCAAAGTTTGAAATTCGTCAGCCCGACGGCGTGACGGTTACGTATACGGACGATAACGGTGACGAACATACGAAGACCTTAACTTATGCGCCGTCTATGTATTATTCGGGTGCTAAGAAATTTTACATTCCTTATAATGACGGCAGTCCCTTACAAGGACGATCCTTCTTCGACAGCTGGTGGGATGCTCATAAGAGTGAAATTGAAAGTAACTACGTAGAAGAAGGGTTTGCGGCTCTTTCGTTTGAAGACGGTATTGAGGCGGAAGATGTAACCGTCGATATGGATGCATTGAAGGAACAAATTTACAGAAACGATTTCGTATCACCGTCGTCGACGGATAGCCTCTTTGCAAGTCAGGGCATGCCCTATGTCATTAATGAATATTTCAGCGCCGTAGCGAAACGAATTCAAGAAACGGACGGCGGCAGTCAGTTGCCGCGTGAAGCCTTTAAGAATACAATCGGCGAAATCATCCCCGCCTTTACGGGCGTACTCGTAAAAGATGATGTCCCGGCGTTGAAGCGAGCGGCTTTCATACAGTATAAACATGAAATTACGCCGACTGTCGGTGTATCAGCTTGGTACTTACGCTCCTTCGGCGATTCGTATAAGACTGACAGGGCGACGGGAACGGTCAATGAAAAGCATGAATTTTCGACATTGGCCAATGTTTTCGGCATAGGCGCAGCTTGGCAAATCGGCAAAGACGTATCTCTTTCCTTCGATTACGGGCAGAATCGAACCAAGTTCGGGCGATTCCTGAACGGTCATACGACATACGAACATGCTTATGCTTCGCCGGTATTCAATATCACCGGATATCAGGCAGGCGGAACCCCTCATTTCTGGACTGTTCGTTTCGATATGGGCAAGGCCGATACCAAGGTGCCCGGAAGTTGGAATGCCTTCGCGGATTACAAGTATTTTGAACACGGCTCCTTCTTCGGCGGTAACGGAACGGAAGGAGTACCGGATCGTTACATGGACGGTATTCGCAGCTTTACTTTCGGTGCCGGATATGTGCCTCGTAAAGATTTACTTATTGAAGCTTTCTACACCTTTGATGCCAAAGGAACGGGCAAACGAGATACATTGTACGGGCCGGAAAACTTCCGACTCGGCAATTACACTCGTATACAGGCAACGTATAAATTCTAGTGTTTTTGAAAAGTCGGCACTTCGGTGCCGGCTTTTTTTGTGAGAATATTATGGGAATCTTAGAAAGAGAGCTTGGCCGGAATGAACGGTACGATGTAAAAATTTTTGTCGAAACGGATTATTTATGAACTGAACGGAGTAGAAGGCGTATCCATACCCTAGTATCATAAAGATAACGATATTCAAAATACCAAAGAGCATGGAAGGACATCATGTCCGACCGGGGAGGTAATTATGAGGTATCCTTTAAGGTACACGAGACGGTATACGTTACTGCTGTGTGCCTTGGTTTCATGGCTGGCGGTGCCCGGGTATGAGGTGAGTGCCGCAGAACGAGTTACTACGAGAGATATTATTGTTCAAGCTACGCGAGCTGAAGAAGAAGCTAAGTTTGAGTCTCAACAAAAGACTATAATTACAAAGGCGGAAATTGAGAAGAAACAGGCAAAATCCGTTGAAGATATTGTCTTTAATGAGACGGGGGTCACCCGTACGGTCGACTCTATGGGGCGTGTGGGCGTCTCTATTCGCGGGGCCGAGCCTCGACATACACTGATTCTTGTAGACGGGAAACCCGTTATGGGGGACTTGGCCAAGTACTCCGGTGCCGGGGACGAATTACAACGACTGGGAACGGAAAACGTGGACCATATCGAAATCGTTCAAGGTGCAGCCAGTGCCAAGTATGGGGCTGATGCTATCGGCGGTGTCATTAATGTCATTACGAATAAACCGAGTAAAAAGTCGGGGCTTCGTTTTAATTTGGAAGGAAGGCGAGAAAAAGGAGACGGTGATATTTCACCGTATTCCAACTATTTTTTACGGGCCGATTCGGGACAGGTGGGTAAGTTCCGATTTGACGTATACGGCAGTAAACAGGACATTATGCCCGTCTATGCCAGCCGTGCCAGAAAGAACAGCTTTTTGGCATCTGATGAAGACCACGGTTTTTTGAAAAATTCGTTGCGCTTTTACGGGACTAATTCCAATGTCGGTGTTTTCGGCATCTATGACATTGATAAGAATCGATCCGTATCCGTTCGCGCAGACCGGTATAAGGAAAATCTGGAGCGGTATGTTAAGAGAAGCAACTCTTACGTAGAGCCGCAAGTTCATTACAAACGCGACTTGGATCGAAACAATATGAACCTGACGTACAAAGCTAAGTCGGGTAAGAGCAATTGGCAGGCGGAACTTACATATGCCCGCGTCAAAGAAAATGACATTACCCTGACGAGTGACTACGGCAACAGTACGTATGAAGGCAAAAATACTCTGAACTATGTGGACAATGTGGATCATCGGCAATGGAGTTTCGACGTGTCGGCAGATACACAGATAAATGATAAGCATCTTTTGTCGTACGGCGCCGGTTATGCCAATGAAGAAGGGGAAGGCAGTCGACTGAAAAATGCTCCGCATACGTATGTGCGTAACATAGATCCATGGGACTACGATAAGAGCTTGGCTGTTAAACGAGGTATCCCGTCATCTACCGTGTATCGGCACTCCTTTGCTAAAAACAGTGCCGGAGTTGAGCAGTGGGATAAGGAAAAGGAATGGTATAACGGAGATAAAAACGATCCGGCTACCTTGCCGCAGTTTACGTATGAAGAATATCTGCAGTATTTAGATCCCGATTCGGGACAGGATCCGGCGGCGGTCATGGGGCTCGTCGACGGCCCGGTGACGGAAAAAACTTTACAAAAACGAAATCCGGAGGCCTACGAACGGTATAAGCAATTTGCCAGAACCTTATTAGAAAATAATAGGGAGTTTATTGAAGACTATCACAACAATAAAGAAGGTCGACGAGATGAGCACGGCAACTATTATCCGGCGCTGTATGATGCTTACTTGCCCAGTTTTTATTACGGGGCCGTTCCGTCCTTTGACTCGACAAAGTTAAAACTTAACGGAGCTTATTTTAAGGAAGAATATAATAAACGTATCAATCAGGTGACCATGGGTCAGGCAAAAATTAAAAAGCAACATTTTTATTTGCAGGATATGTGGCAACTTAATAAAGATACAATCCTTATGCCGGCCTTGAGATTGGATCACAGTGAACTGTTCGGGTCCAATATGACCTTTAATCTGGGTATGACCCATAACGTAAAGGGTAATACGCATCGTCGGTTTAAGGCCAATATAGGGACGAGCTATACCGAACCGGGCATGGGAGAGCTGTATTATAACTGGGAAATGTACGGACCTAATATTGTCAATGCCACCATTGGAGGCGGTGAAGCTCGTCTCGGATGGTATTGGGTGGGAAATCCGCGTTTACAGCCTGAAAAAGCGGTAAACTTCGATCTTTCGTTGGAAGGGGAAAGTAAGAACACCTATTCGAAGGTGACCTTATTCCACAACCGTATAAAAGACTATATGTCCATTTACAATACGGGGTATTTAATGGATTTTTACCCTCAATATGATGAAAGTACCCCTTATGGAGCTTCAAAGTTTTCGCATGCTCCCGACCTGATTTACAGCTTCCGAAATATCGGGAAAGCGGAAATTACAGGCCTTGAATGGGAATTAAAACAAACCTTGTCCAAACATTGGAAGGCTCGTTTCGGCTATACGTACCTGCATGCCGTAAATAAGAGCGATAAGGATATGCCGCGTCAGCTTTTGGATAAACCGCAACATAAGATCGATATAGGTATAGATTACAATGATGAAAAGAGCGGTTGGAGCGGCAGCCTATGGGGAGATTATTATATTAACATGTTGGACAGTAACTCCCTTAAGGGTGGCGGTAACTACATGGTATCCTATATCGATCCGACGAATCCGGACAAGTCCGTCATTCATTATAACTTTAACACTACACGCACGGCCGATATGTATCAGCGTAAAACTTTCGGCATGTGGAACTTAATGATTCAGAAGAAAATCAACAAAGATTCAGTTGTGTACTTCGGGATTAACAACCTTTTCAATCATCGTGACGATGATCGAGCTTTTTCGGCACGTGTCTATCGCTTCGGAGCGAACTTCAAAATCGGATCGGATGCGGAATCCAAGAACGGAGCTATACCGAATGATACAATCGTAGAACCTTTGAGTTGGGAAGATTTCCTGTCACGGCCTTTTGATGACGCGGCTGAAAAAGGAGTGGAAGTTTTCGGTGATTACAGAGCCCGTTGGGACAGTCATTTGGGCTCTCAGAGACCGACAGCTCGTGTGACGGCGACCAGCTCCATTGATATCGATGCGGCGCGCAATTTAAGAGATGAAAAGGAGCATGGATTTGAAAACAGAGTACGTTTGGGTGTTAATGTTCGTGTAGACAAGAACACGAATATACGCCTCGTGGGCAGTGCTTCGGGACAAGTCGGAGTAGATACGGGGCATGTTACGGAAGGCTCACAAGGGTTTTCTCATCAGCGTCTTGAAGAAGCCGATTTGACAAACCGTCGCGGCAAATGGGACTTCAGCTTAGGTCGATTACATGAAAGTTTCGGGGTCACCTCTTATTGGTTCGGCAAAGAGTTTGACGGAGGCCGGGCTGTATGGACGGGAGCGAAGTCTCAAGTTAAAGTCGGCTTCGGTGATTTCAGTCATTCTACGGGTGTTAGTGATTCAGCTTATACCCATGCTGTTTATACGGGTTTCTTAAGACCTCCTACGGTAGATGAATTTGTAGGAACGACGCTTGACTCGGATGGCGGGCGCAAGGAATTGGTAGTAGATAATGCTCCGAATACGGTCAACTTCTATCAGCAATTAAAAGCACTAAGAGATCAGGAAGCTGCCCTGGCACGGGCTGTAGATGACGCAAAAACGGCGGCGGAGAATTTGGAAAGCGATATTTGGTCGAAGCAGTACCTGGACGGTGAACCGGAAAGTGTTCTTGCCCCCTTACGGCAACAGTTGGCACAGTTGCAAGCGGCAGTTACAGCTGCTCAGGCTCAGTATGAGGTGCAGACGGCGCCGCTTAGAGAACGGCAGTTTGAAGTTGTACGCAGAATGCGGGATATTGCTATAAAAGCGTACGGATCCGCCATAGCAAAAAAGACTGTCTCCTTGCGTATGCCTGAAATACAGGCGACTTATTCATATCATACAAGAACGTATGATGAAGATGACGGTCAGTGGTATGACGAAGATAACTCATTTAACCAAAATATTGCACCCGGTGTAACAGGACTGAATACAAAGGACCCGCTTTTTGAAATTTCTTTGGCCGATCCGTCGCTCTTTGATGAAAACGGCAAGGTTTATATTGATAAGTGGTATGATGCACATGCGGATCAAATCAAGGAAGCCTATGAAAAACGTGCCAAAGACTTGGGAGATCTTACTTTTACAAATCAGCCGTATACAGTAACTGTCGATACGACTCAGTTGGACGGACTAAAAGAAAAAATCTATAAGCTGAACAGCGTGGAATTGCCTGAATCGGGTACAAGAGGCACCGTTTCGGTTAAAGGTAGTGATTACTACCCCAGCTTGTTAGCCGATTGTTTTAATGAAATTGCGAATGTACTGAGACAGACGGACGGTTACAGCACTTTGCCGCGTGAAGAACTGGGCAAGTACACGGGAACCATTATTCCTTCTCAAGGCATTGTGTTACAGCGAGATTATGTACCGCCTATTGATCGAGCCGTATTTGTACAGGCTAAGCAGGTAGTAGGCGACAAACTTGGACTGACGGCTTGGTACTTGCGGTCTGTCGGCGGAAATTCGTATAAGGCTCATTATGCCGAAGGGCGTGCGACTAAGGAACGGACTTTTACTAATCCGGCTAATATTATAGGCTTAGGTGCCACTTATCGTCTGGGTAAGAAGGCTGCCGTATCTGTTGACTACGGTCAGAACCGGTCCGACTTGGGGAGATACTTGAACGGGCATACGGCTTATGAGCATACGGCGGGAACGTCCGACTTTGAAATTACGGGTCGTCACGACGGCGGTACACCTCATTTCTGGACACTTCGGTTTGACGTGGGCAAAGCGGATATGAAGGTACCCGGAAGTTGGAGCGCCTTTGCGGATTATAAGTATTTTGAACACGGTTCCTTCTTCGGAGGAACGGGAGCAACCGGTGTGCCGGACAGATACTTGGACGGCATTCGCAGCTTTACGCTCGGGACGGCTTACGTACCGACTAAGAACTTCCTGTTGGAAGCTTTTTACACTTTTGATGCTAAGGGGATAAATCGAAGAGATACTTTGTACGGGTCGGAAACCTTTACGTTGGGAAACTATACTCGTGTACAGGCTACGTATAAATTCTAGTTCCGATTGATGTAAAAAGACGGTCGTCTTCGCAGTATTGCGGAGACGACCGTCTTTTTAGGGATGATGAGAGCGTGGATTGCAGTGAATACTGCGAATTACTTTAAGGAAAAGTAACACTTTATTAACAAAGAAAACACAAAAATCATCTTCAATTGACCGGTTTAACAAAATGTGATAATTTTTATGTAAAAGAGTTATCAATTTTTCGAGAACTCAACCAGAATAAAGGAGTGTCGTTTATGAATGCAAAAAAATCTGTTCGCTTACTTGTCAGTGCTCTCGCCGTCACCTTGTGTACATCTTTTTCGGCGTTAGCTTCGTTTTCGCCGGTTCATTCCGTTGTCTTCGGGCCGGAACGAAACAACTATGATGATTCGTTTAAAGATCACGGCAACAAATTTCATATTTCTTACGCTCGCGAAAACGGCGTAGCTCAGATTATTGTTAAACAACATAGTAAGGTTATTTATACGAAAGAAGTACCGTCTCTCGGTCGTTACTATACAATGGAAATACATCAAATTGTAAATAACGATGACGGTCGTAACTTCTATATCGTTCAGTCGAAGGATTCGGAATTTGCCTACCTTATGGGCTATGACGAACGCACAAAATCTTGGCAGACATATACGGATGCTCGGAACTATTATTCGCCCGTAGCCGGTGAAGCCGTACATGAAGGGATTACCTTGCATTACGGTGACTTGGGCGTATATCATTTTAATAATCTGAGTGATCAGTACCACTGGTATAAGCTTTTCTGGGATAATAAAGCTCAGTGGTTCGGCTATAAAGAAGGGGCGGAAAATCGTCGTACGACGTATTTCAACAGCTCTTTGGTCTACAACGAACAATATAGACCGATTTACGCACAAGGCGATTATGAAACTTATTTGGATATGAAGTCTATATCCACAGATACGGATAAAGACGGCGTTTGGACTTTTACGGCACGGAAACACGAAACCATCATGGAATCGGATATCTTAACGGGCGAAGGCCAAAAAGTGAAGTACCGCGTCGATACGAATAAGAGCAAAGCGTATATTTACGATAAATCGACGAAACAGTGGAATGAACTCACTATGCATTCTACGCCGTCGACGGAACAAATGGCCGACAGTGTTGCTGTTAACTGGGCGTGCCAGCAGCATTTCGGTTACTTCATCGGTGACCTGGGCGGTGCTATGGCAAGATACGCTGCCGATTATAAGGGATAAAAAGTACGGTATGCTTTAGGTTTGGAATTCGGTCGGAGTTTTTTAGCGGCTCCGACCGAATTTTTCTTTTGTAACAGTGATGAAAATCCTTCGTTCTTTACAAATGACCGGTTTATTGCTATACTGAACATGTTTCGTGCGGATGTAATTCAGTGGTAGAATACGAGCTTCCCAAGCTCGGTACGAGGGTTCGATCCCCTTCATCCGCTCCAAAACAAAGAGGCTCGACACGATATCGTGTCGAGCCTCTATTACATATGTCGTTCTTTTTTCAAATAATTATAAGTTTGTAATAAATCGGGGATGAACTCACTTTTCAATACATATCCCGGTCGTACTTTCTGTGCCTTTTCGACAGCGGATTTTAAGTCGTAATAAACCTGCCACTTCGATTCGACCAGCTCTTTACCTGTTTGGCGCAGTAAAAAAGCAGGATGATAGGTGGGCATGACGGGAATTTTCTCATAATCAAGCCATTTGCCGCGATTCCTCATAATACTGCCTGCACTACCGTAAAAGTACTGAAAGGCAACCTTGCCGAGGCAGACGATGACGGCCGGCTTGACGGCTTCAATTTCCGCACGTAAATGAAGATCCGCGCAAAAACGACCTTCATCTAGGGTCGGGGTACGGTTGTTGTGAGGACGACATTTTACGATGTTGGTTACGTAAATACGGTCTCTTGTAAGGCCGACACTCCAGAGTGCTTTATCCAATAACTTTCCCGACGGGCCTACGAGCGGCACGCCGTACTCGTCTTCCACACCGCCGGGGCCTTCGCCGACAAACATGAGTGGAGAATCTTCAGGGCCGGACCATTGCGTGGGGCCGCGATTGCCTTCACGGCAGAGGTGGCAGGCCGTACAGTCCGTAAGAGCCGCCAGGCGTTCTTTACTCGTCATGACCGCACTCTCCCGTCAGTTAGAATGATATCGGACATCGTTAAATCGGCTGTACGTGCGTCGATGAGCTTTATAATATCTTTAGGAGTCGCAAGAATCTGAAGTCCTCTTTGGCCGGCACTGATACTGAAAATATCAATAGAAAGAGCGGTTTCATCAATATACGTAGGGAAAAGTTTTTTCATACCTATAGGTGAACAGCCGCCGCGAATATAGCCTGTAAGATCCGAAAGCTCCTTCACGTGAATGAGATGAACGTTTTTATTGCCGCTTACATGAGCGGCTTTTTTTAAGTCAAGTTCCTTGTGGACAGGAATACAAAAGACGACGGGGCCCGTTACATTTCCCCGGCCGACGAGAGTTTTAAAAACTTTATCCGGCGGCATCCCTACCTCGGCGGCTGCATGGATTCCCGATAAGTCTTCTTCCGTGTATTCGTAAGTTTTTATGTCGTAAAGAATGTGATTCTTATCCAATATGCGCATGGCATTGGTCTTTTTAGTTTTACTCATGGATTTTTCTCCTTTAATATTCAATTTTACTATAGCACAGCCTACTTATCCTTGCTACCGTTGCATGCCCAAAAATCCTATCTTATAATACGAGTATATTCACTCGAAAAAGAAGGAGTATTTATGAACATCAAAATTGTGCAGTGTACGGCTGCCAAATGTGACTGTGAAACAAATTATAAAAGAATTGAAGAGGCGACAAGTGAGGCTGTAAGTAGCGGTCATACGGATGTCCTTGTTTTTCCCGAAATGTGGAATACCGGATTTTATCCGGAATCATTGGAAACCGGTGCTGATGAGGACGGTAAGCAAACGAAAGCATTACTGGCAAAACTTTCTTCTCAATACGAGGTAAATATAGTAGGAGGCTCCGTAGCCGTACGAGAAGGCGCAGGCCTGTATAATCGCCTATATGCATTTAATCGTAAGGGCGAGGAGTTGGTTGCCTACGATAAGGTGCATCTGTTTTCTCCGGCTAAAGAAGATGAACGGTTTGAGGCCGGATCAGAACTTTGTAAGTTTGCGCTGGACGGTATACAGGCCGGGGCGGTTATTTGCTATGACTTGCGCTTTATTGACTGGGTAACGTTGACAGCTCAAGGGGCAGATATCCTTTTTGTACCTGCTTCCTGGCCTTTACCTCGAGTAGATCAATGGCGGCTTTTATGTTGTGCTGCAGCCGTTCAGTGCCAATGCTGGGTAGTCGGTGTAAATGCGACCGATGACGTACAGGGTAAAATCGGCGGCGGACATTCCTTAGTTGTTAACCCTTTGGGATATATAGAGACGGAAGCCGGCTCAAAGCGACAAATCTTATCGGCTTGCGTAGATACGAATTTATCCGGGGACGTGCGTAAACGCATACCCGTACAGACGGATCGCAGGGATGATATATATGAAAAAATAAGGCGAGGGATGAAATAATGAATCGGTACGATGAGTTAAAAAAATATATTGAAGAAAATGCGAAACTTGCCTATGACCTTAACTACGCCGTAGCAGCCGACCCGGAACTCTCCGGCTGTGAATACAGGGCTTGTGCCCGTTATGTAGAACTGTGCCGGCAAATGGGTTGGCCTGTAGAAGAGAACTTCACAAAACAGAAGACGGCTTTTCGAGCTGTTGTAACAAGACCTGAAAAAGCGGTGTTGAAAGTGGCTCTTCTGGCAGAATATGATGCCTTGCCGGATATAGGTCACGGCTGCGGGCATTCGGCTAACGGGGCAATGAGTTTCTTAGCAGCGGCAGCCTTGTCCAAAGTCAAAGACCTGCCCGTACAAATCGATTTAATCGGGACGCCGGACGAAGAGTTGCGCGGCGGCAAGGCTGTTATGGTTAAAGAAGGCGTATTTAAGGATTATGATTTAGCCCTTATGATTCATATATCGTCCGACCGGACGGAACCGAATTCGGAAGTATTGGCCTTAAGTTGCTATCGTGTCGTTTTTCACGGCCAAACGGCGCACGGAGCACACGACCCTTGGAAGGGAAGGAATGCACTGAACGGGGCTATGTTGGCTCTTCATGCCGTAGATATGTTGCGCCAGCATGTACGGCCTGAGACGCGTATAGGCACGTACATTGTGGACGGCGGGACGGCTTCAAACGTTGTCCCGGACCGAGCGGAGTTGGAATGCACTCTACGCTATACGTCACGCCCTTATCTAAATGAAGTCGTGGAAAAATTTATGAATTGTATTAAAGGGGCGGCCCTGGCAACGGAAACGACATATGAAGTGACTCCCGTGGGCTTGGATTTTGATGATATGGTATGGAATAAGGCGGCAACGGAGGTCTCGGCATCTGTTTTAACAGATATGGGAATTGAGTATATGATGCCTGACGGATCTAACGGCAGCTCCGATGTAGGCAATGTGAGTCATCAATGTCCCGCTCTGCAATTATATTTAGCGGCGGGCGATACTTATTATCCGGGTCACTCCCGGGAAATTGCAGCCATGGTTCAGGATAAAAAAATAGAACCGGTTCTTTCTTGCGGTGCCGAAATTATGGGCCGTATTATTTTGAAGCTGGCAACTGATGAAAAGAGTCGCCGTGCTGTAGCTGACGAGTTTGCCCGTATACAAGAGTCCCGAATATAATGTTGTAATTACAATGGACGGACCTTGTGAATATTCATATACTTGGACTGTGAGAATGATAAATTGTTTCAGTATAAAATATTTATATACAAGGAGAATTGAATATGGTACAGGCAGATGTATTTAAAGTAGATATTGAAAAATGTAAAGAACTGGTGCGTATTAAACGGGCCTATATAACGGGGCACATGTCGTTTGACGAGGCCCGCAAGGAATTGACTTCCAGGTTTGATTCCGTAACGCCCGAAGAATTTGCTTACGGTGAGCAGCAATTAAAGGAAGACGGAATTGAAGACGGGGAAATGCAGGATCGCATGGATGAACTGCTGAAACTCTTTGACGGAATTTTAAAAGGCAGAGAATGCGAAGAGTTGCCCGAAGGCCATCCTATCAGAACTTTTCTAGAGGAAAATAAGGCTATGGAAGGGCTGGTTTCGCGTATGAAGGCCTTATTGAAAAAAGATAAGTTTATTAAAAATGAGTGGTTGGAAGTCTATGACGGATTATTATTGTATCAACGCCATTTTGCCCGTAAACACAATCAGCTCTTTCCCGCATTGGAAGCCAAGGGGTTTGACAGACCGACAGCTATTATGTGGAGTTTTGACGATGCGGTTCGTAATGCCGTGACGAGAGGAAAACGACTCCTCGATACGGATCAGGATAAACTGTTCTTGGAACTTCAGCCTGAAGTAATTGATAAAATTGAAGATATTATGTTAAAAGAAAAGTCCATCCTTTACCCTACGGCCTTAAAGCTTTTGACGGAAGATGAATTCAGGCAAATGCGATTGGGTGAGGAAGAAGTCGGCTTTGCCAATATTGAAGCTCCGTCCGGATTTCTGCCTGAAAAAGAAGCAGCGTTACCGACTAATGCGGGTTTTGTGGGTGAACTTAATGATCTCTTACAAAAATACGGCGTTAAATCGTCGGCGGAAGATATTTTAGAGGTAGCTAACGGCAAATTGACATTGGAACAAATTAATTTAATTTACCGGCATATGCCTATGGATTTAACCTTTACAGATGAAAATGATATTGTTAAATTCTATACGGATACGAAAGAACGCATTTTCGATCGGTCTGCAGGGATTATTGGACGAGTGCTACAGAACTGCCATCCGCGTGAAGTGCGACCTATTGTTAATCGTGTCGTCGAATCCTTACGAAGCGGTGAAAAAGATAAGGTACAATTTACCTTAAAAAAGAAGGACCGAATCGTTCACATTGAGTATATCGGCGTTCATGACGAAAAAGGAAAGTTCCGGGGTGTTTTGGAAACTATGCAAGATGTGACTCCTTTCACGAAAGACGGAGAAAGCGTAGCGGCGGAAGAACGGAGAAATGAGATTATACAAAACTCTCAGGCCGGGAAAGAAGTTGCTGCAAGTGCTCCCGACAAGGGTGCCGAATTGACGACGTCTATAACTATGGCGGGTCTCTTTGATAAGTATCCGTATTTAAAAGAATGGTTCATCGCCTTGTCTCCCACTTACTCTAAACTGAAAAATCCTGTTGTCTTTGCCGCCATGGGGCGGATTGCTACCCTGGATATGGTGGCTCAAAGAGGCGGCTTCGAACCTGAAGCGTTGCTTGAAAAAGTAAAGACGGAAATTGATCGTCACGAAAGAGAAGAATAATAATAGAAAAAGATGAATAAAGAAATGGGCCCGAAAAGGCAGAACCTTCCGGATCCGGTAAAAATACCGATTGTCTTTCTAAGATAATCGGTATTTTTTATTGGCATGACAACTCAATAGTTTTTGTATAACTAATTGACATACGGTATCAATTTTTGTAAGATTATGTAGGAAAGTTATACGTAAATTAAAAGAAAATATAAGAGGTGGTTTTATGGGCAGAACGGTTAAGATCATACTGGCTATATTGGCTATTTGTCTTGTCGGCCTTGTCGGATGGATGGGAATGCGGCAAAGCGGAACGGAAACCCAGACAGTGCGGACTGTCACGGACGGCACGGGTACTGAAGTATCCATTCCCGTTCATCCGAAACGGGTAGTCTTTTTAAATGCATCTAATTTAGATATGTATTATGCAGCCGGCGGTACGGCTGTGGGGAAACCGTCGTCGTCGTCCTTTGCCCCCGATTTAAAGGAGAAGATTGCCGACATTCCTGAAGTGGGAATGATTCACAACCCGAATATAGAAAAGATTCTCTCCTTAAAGCCCGATTTAGTAATTGGAGTCAACGTTCCTTTTCAAACAGGTATTCGAGATACATTGCAAAAAGCGGGAATACCTTTATACATTAATAACTTAAATTCATACGAAGATGTATTGAACACGTTGACCTTTTTCGGCGAATTGACCGGGCATGAAGATACGGCGGCAGCTGAAAAAGAAAAAATAGAAGGAGAATACAAGGCTGTGGTGGACAAAACTAAGGGAAAGACGCCGCCTCGGACACTTATTGTATTCGGCACTCCCGGAAGTTTCAGCATGGCTACGAGCAAATCTTTCAGCGGTGATTTGTTGACTCAGCTGGGTGCCGTGAATATTGCCGACGGAACCTCTCCGGTAGAAGACAGTTTTGTGCCTTTAAGTATGGAATACATTGTGAAACAAGATCCTCAGGATATTCTTTTTATAAGCATGATGCCCGACCCGACTCTGGTTGAAAGCTTTAAAAAAGATTTAGCGGAAAACTCTCTCTGGCAAGGCGTGACGGCTGTTAAGACGGGGCACGTATATTATTTGTCGGGAGACTTGTTCTCCGTTAACCCGGGGACCCGTATTGCCAAGGCGCTTTCCGTTTTGTATACGGACCTGTATGAAAACGGAGGCACGCAATGAGCCGAAATACCGCAACCATAGACGGCAGTAAAGAAAAGCGGCGTTATTTAACTCTGCTTGCCGGCACGGTAGCTTTGATTGGATCTTTGTTTATCGGTATAGCTGCCGGTGCCGTTCCTATTACGCTACGGGAAGTATTTGAGGTTATACAGGGAGTAACACAATCGGAAAACTATCGGATTATTTATTACATTCGTATGCCTCGTGTTATTTGTGCGGCTCTTACGGGAACGAATCTGGCCTTGGCAGGGTGTATATTACAAGGCATTTTACGCAACCCTTTGGCCGACCCGGGAATTATCGGAGTTACGGCCGGGGCCGGGCTGGCTGCCATGGCACTCATGCTTATTTCACCGGAACTTACGTACTTCGTTCCTTTTGCCGCCTTCGGCGGTGCCGTTGTGGCCTCTATAGTAGTCTTTTTGCTGGCCTGGGAACACGGCATTCATCCTTTAAGACTTATTTTGGCGGGTGTGGCAATTGCCGCCTTTTTCGGCGGCGGTTCGGCAGCTCTGTCCGTGTTTTTCTCTGATCGCATTCAGGGAACTGTCAACTGGATGGCAGGCGGCTTTGCCGGCAACAGTTGGCGACATGTTGTCATGATTTTGCCGTACAGTGCTGTCGGTATTGTAGCGACCATGTGCAGTTATCGGAAATTAAATGCCTTGCAGTTAGGTGACGATGTGGCTGCTTCATTGGGACTCAATGTAGAACGCGTGCGTTTTTTCCTCTTGGCACTGTCGGCCTTGTTGGCCGCTTCGGCGGTCAGCGTAGCCGGACTGTTGGGCTTTGTGGGCCTTATTATTCCTCATATTATGCGTCTTATTGTCGGCTCGGACTTTGAATACCTCTTGCCGGCGTCGGCTGTTTTCGGTGCCGTGCTGGTGGTTTTGGCCGATATGGCGGCGAGAACTGTATTCAGTCCTGTTGAAGTGCCTGTGGGTATTTTCTTGTCCTTTTTGGGAGCACCCTTCTTCTTATATTTATTGAAAAGGAGGATGCGCTCGTGAGTGATACATTGGAAATTCGCAACGGACATTTACAATACGGCAAAACCGTCATTGCTTCGAATATGAGTGCCGCCTTTTTAAAACCCGAAATCGTTTCTATTATCGGACCGAACGGTTCCGGTAAGTCGACCTTGTTGAAAGCCTTGGGTCGGTTGCTGAAGCCGACGGGTGGGGCTGTGTATTTAAACGGTAAAGACTTGAAAGAGTTAAAGTCGGAAGCCGTGGCAAAACATATTTCCGTCCTGCCGCAGTCGGCACAAGCCCCGGGAGATATGACCGTGCGGGAATTAGCGGCATGCGGTCGTATCCCTTACCAATCGGCTTTTTCCCAATTATCACAGGATGACGAGGCGGCCGTTGAGCATGCATTAAAGGTTACGGGCCTTACGAGCATGCAATATAAGAGAACCGGTGCCTTGTCGGGCGGTGAGAGGCAGAGAGCCTGGTTGGCCATGGCCTTGGCTCAGGAACCGAAAATTCTGCTCCTTGATGAACCGACAACTTTTTTGGATGTCCATTATCAGCTTGAGTTAATGGATCTTGTCGTACAACTTCATGAGAAGACGGATATTACGGTTATTATGGTTATGCATGATTTAAATCATGCGGCCCGCTTCAGTCATCGTCTCATTGCCGTGAAAGATGGAGAGATTGTAGCTGACGGACCGGTGAGAGATGTATTTTGTAAGGAGATTTTAGAAACCCTATACGATGTAAACGTGACCATTACGGAAGTAGAAGAAAACGGGCGGTATTATCCCATGTGTTTCCCCTATTTGCGTAAAGATAAAACTAAATCATAACAGGAGGATTACGATGAAACAACCGATTCGATTACTTGTTTTAGCAGCTTTGGCAGCTACGGTTGCCGGTACGGCAATTGCCGCCGACACGACCGGTGCGACAACGGAAGATACAAAGGGACACGGAGTATATAGCGGGGAAATCCTCGTTACGGCATCGCGAACGCAAGAACTTTTAAAAACGGAACCTCAGTCGGCGGAAGTCATTACGGCTAAAGATATTCAGCGCATGGGTGCTGATGATGTATTGTCCGCACTGGCTTTGGCCGATAACTTGAATTTATCGAAAGCGGGTATGACGGGAAACTCTGTGCAGCTCCGCGGTATGAGTACAAATCACACCCTGATTCTTGTTGACGGCAAGCGTATTGCCGGTGAAGACGCATCCAATACGACGAACGTCTATGCATTGCAAAGACTCAATGTCAGTGATATTGACCGTATTGAAATTGTTCGCGGGCCGTCCAGCTCTCTGTACGGGTCTGATGCCATGGGCGGCGTTATTAATGTTATTACGCGCGTGCCTAAAAAGGCGGGAGGTACCTTCGGCGTATCGACGGGAACTCTCAGCACGTCGGAATACGGTAATTTCGACTTCGGTAAACACGGCCGGTGGTCAACGAGTATTGATGCCCGCTTGGAACGTCGCCGCCCCTTCAACCGCTTCGGACACTCGGAAGCGATCAACCCGATGACGCATGCTGTCAGCTCCATTACGGACGGATACACGCGGTCTATGTACGGCATGAGAAAGCTTATTCACTTGGCATCTCAATATGATTTTGAAAATGCTAATAAAAACAAGCTTCGTTTTGATATAGATTACGGTAAGGAAAACTTCCGTTCCGATTTTCCCGATACGAAATCGCGGATTTTTACGGGTTCTATGCCTCCCGTTGCTTGGCGCTTGACGAATAAAAACAAAAAAGAATGGTATGACAATGAATCGCGAGGTTTTAGCGTAGAATATTCGGGAAAGACGAAGAAAAACGACTATAAGTTTAGAACTTATTATAATGATTTGGAAAAGTATTCCCATTTATTGAATGAACGCATTTTACCCAGCGGCCCGATTATGACCCCTGCCGGCACACCGGCTAACTACGACTTACAATATCCGAAAGAAGATATGGATAGAGCTAAATACAGCACGTGGGTAACAGAGGCACAGAATACGACCTATATCGGCGACTCGCATAATCTGACTTATGGCGGTGAATTCCGTCGAGTGAAGTATGCCGGCACCCGGTTAGGTGACTCGCTGTCGGGTATGAACAAGATTATGAAGTCACATAAGGTCGATTCTTATGCTGCCTATGTACAAGACCAGTGGCAGGTTAACGATAAGCTCTATATTATTCCGTCCTTACGTTTTGAACACAGCAGTCAATTCGGTTCGGAAGTGACACCGAAGGTGGGCCTTACCTATAACTTTAATAACTTCTGGCGCTTTAAAGCTAATTACGGCTTAGGCTATAAGGCTCCGACTATTACGGAGTTATACATGCGCATGCACCGTGCCATGGGACCTATGACGGTTAATATTTACGGCAATCCCGAATTGGATCCGGAAAAGTCGAAGAGCTTCGACTTCTCCGTAGAAGCGGACAAGGGTGCTTGGTTCGGCAAGGTGACTTACTTTAACAATAAAGTAACCAATTTGATTACGACGGAACGATTTACAGGCCCTACAGGACCGAGAGACTATCGTTATGTGAACGTCGATGATGCGCAGATTAACGGTATAGAAGCTGAAGTGGGCCGTCGTATCGGCAAGCGTTGGATTACTAAGATTACGCATAACTGGTTAGATGCCATTGATAAGAAGAAACACACGCAGTTAGATAATCGGGCTAAGAATACGACGACTTTCCAACTCATTTATGACGATAAGGATAAGATTCACGGATTCAGTGCCGTTTTATGGGATCAATTCGCATCCGACTATCACTACGACGGCAAGATGTACACCTATAATACGGTGAACTTCTCGTTCAATAAAAAGTTGAACGAAGCCTTTTCCGTATATGGCGGCGTCGACAATATTTTCAATAAGAAAATCGATGCTATTTATATTGACGGACGTATGTGGCGTGTCGGTGCCGAATGGAAGTGGTAAGACACAGTCTGAGCGGCAAACCTTCTCTTGCGGGAATGTTTGCCGCTTCTTTACGGAGACTATGAAATGGATTTATTTCAATTTTATAAGCCCTATAAAAAATCGTTGGCCTTTGTCATTGCAGGGGCTTTGTTGACGGCCGGAATGGAAGTAACCTTTCCCATGATTGTTCGACATATATTGGGTGTTGTCTTGCCGGCCCGTGATATGCAGAGTCTCCTATACGAGGGTGCCGGGCTCTTGGGCCTCTACCTTTTGTGTTTGGGGATTACGTATTGCGTATATTGCGTGGGCCGTACAATGGGGGTACGTGTGGAACGGGATTTGCGCAACTCCTTGTTCCGACATTTGGAAAACTTGGACTTTGCCTTTTTCGATAAGGAGAAAACGGGTCATCTTGTATCCCGAGTGACGGGAGATATCGGTGAAGTAGGGAATATTATTTTCGAAATGCCGCATCTTGCAGTAGTCTGCTTAATCACTATGGGGGGCAGTGCCTTTTTCCTCTTTTATATTAATCCTTTACTGGCCGTTTTCGTGTTACTGCTTGTAGCTTTAAAAACGGGAGATACCATTTTCCTTAACAGGAAAATGAAGTCCGCTTTTGCCGAGACGCGTCAACACATGGGCGTCGTCGGCAGTGTGGCCACGGAAATACTTGCCGCAGTACGGGCTGTCAAAGCTTTTAACGGGGAAAATCGTGCGTATCAACGGTTTTCGGATGTAACGGCCGACTTGGCGAATTCGCAAATGCGGACTTTTCGCTATCAAGCGTATATGGCGGGAACCGTCACCTTTTTTTCCAATGCCATAAATTTGACTATTATTGTCGTCGGTGCCGTCCTTATGATGAATGATCTCATGACTATGAGTGATTTGGTCGCCTTTTTGATGTATCTCATGCTGTTTCTTCGTCCCATTATGCAGCTTACATCCTTGACCGAACAGTATCAGCGCAGTATGGCGGGATTTCGCCGTTATCAGGAATTGATACGGGTTGAGCCTAAGGTTCGGGGCGGATCCGTTGTAGCCGATTCAAGACGCATTAAAGGGGACGTAGTCTTTGAACATGTTGATTTTGCGTACCCTGACGGGACTCATGTATTGAAAGATTTCAATCTGACCGTTAAAGCCGGCGAACAAGTGGCTCTCGTAGGACCTACAGGAGCGGGAAAAAGCAGCGTAGCATCCCTGCTTTTACGGTTTTACGATGTAACGGGCGGCAAGATTACCTTAGACGGGCGAGATATTCGCGAATATACATTGGAGTCTTTGCATGAATGCATAGGTATTGTGCAACAGGATATGTATCTTTTTTCCGACTCTGTAAGTGAAAATATTCGTCTCGGTCGTACGGACAGTACGCAAGCCGATATTGAGGCGGCTGCGAAGGATGCCAGAGCCCATGAGTTTATCAGTAGGTTGCCTCGCGGCTATGACAGCTATATCGGTGAACGGGGAGTCATGCTTTCAGGAGGTCAAAAACAACGCTTATCCTTATCTCGCGTATTTTTGAAAAATCCCCCTGTCCTTATTTTAGATGAAGCGACGGCAGCCATGGACAATGAAACGGAAAAACAAGTCTTGCAGTCTCTGGCTGAGCTGTCTCGAAAGCGGACGACGTTAACCATTGCTCACAGGTTGGCGACAGTTCGTCATGCGGATCGAATTATTGTCTTGTCCGGCGGTCGTATTTGTGAGAGCGGCTCGCACGAAGAATTGATGAAAGTCCGTGGCGAGTATTATGACTTATACATGTCGCAATTTAACAAGACATAGGCGATATTGACATGTATTATCAAAATATCGTAACATTGAGATATGAAAGAAACGCAATTTAACAGAAATAAGTTAGCTGTATGCGGAAAGGACATACATATGAAAAACGCTCATGAAATGTACGCCTCGGGAACGGTACAGAACGGGAGTGTGTACGAAATTAAAGATAGTAAAGGGCAGGCCATGATGACCGGGTACAGTGTATATCCCGGCATTATGATTATGTACATGGATATTCACCGGCCGGAACTTTCGTGTGAAGCCAAGCCTATGCCCGATGTATTTGCTATTAATCATTGCGAGACGGGACGTATTGAATGTAACTTCAAAAACGGAGAATACTTGTACATGGGAGAAGGGGATATGTCCGTCGGTTGGAGGCGCTGCAGTGCTTATTGTCATACGTCGGTGTTTCCTTTGGCTCATTATCACGGAGTCACGTTGTTGCTTAATTTACCTAAGGCTCAGGAAACGATGGATCGCCAGTTGGGTGTAGGGGTTATCGACTTGGAAGCCATGAGCCAGCGTCTTTGTGACCGGCGCGATTTCGGCATGATTATGAGAGAAGATGCGAGCCTGAAGCATTTATTTTATGAACTTTATCATGTTCCCGAGTCTATTAAAGACCAGTATTTTCGCATTAAAGTTTTGGAAATATTGCTTCTTTTAAGCACTATAAAAAAGGTGCCTGCAGAAAAAAGAGAATCCTTTACGTTGCAACAGGTAAACCTTGTGAAAGCTATTCGTAAGAAAATTACGGAAAATATGATGAAAAAGTTTACCATAGAGCAACTGGCTAAGGAACACGGAATTGCACCGACAACGCTGAAAAAATGTTTTAAAGGCGTATACGGTTGTACCGTGTCGCAATATATTAAAGAGTACCGTATGGTAAAGGCCAAGCAGATGTTACTGCAAACGGATGACAGTATTATGGAAATTGCCAACTGTGTGGGCTACGAAAACAGCAGTAAGTTTGCCGTAGCCTTTCATAAAATAACGGGACAGCTTCCCGGCGAATTTCGCAGAAGTTATTAGAATTTTTAACGGCAAGGACTTCCATCCTTGCCGTTTTCACCATAGGAAAATGTAGTTTTCCGAGTAGATAAAAGTTAATGTCCGAACGGATTATTGACGGACTGAACGGAGTAGAAGAGTCGGAGTGCTTTTGGTATGATGAATCCGGGTTTTATGTTGTTTTGACGTTTTTACAAGGTGATTTTTCAGGAGGATGAATGTATGAAATACATGGTAGTATACTCGTCTCGGACAGGTAATACAAAAAAGGTTGCCGAAGCGATTGTTTCCGCCTTGCCGGAAGGCACGCCGTGCGTTGCAGCGGCTGAAGCACCTACAGACTTAAGTTCCTATGACTGTGTTTTTGCAGGCTTTTGGGTTGATAAGGGAACGGCTGACGAAGAAGCAAAGAAGGTTTTGGAAACTTTAACGGCAAAGAAGGTGGCTGTTTTTGCAACTCTCGGAGCCAATCCGGCATCGGAACATGCCCATAAGTGCTTGGTTTCCGCTACGGAACTTGTGCCGGCACATACGGAAGTAGTCGACTCCTTTATTTGTCAAGGAGCCGTGGATCCGAAGTTAATTGAAATGATGTACAAGCGGTTTCCGGCAGACTCGCCGCACGGAAAAAATCCTGAAAGCGAAGCTCGCCATGCTGAAGCGGCTAAGCATCCGGATGAAGCGGACTTGGCGGCGGCACGTGCTTTTGCAGTACGCGTAACGAAAAAAGTGAGTGAGGCATAGTATGGGGCTGAAAGAACTGTATGAGAGTCTGCCTTCAGAACAGCGGGAATTTCAATTCGGAAGAATCGGAGCGGATCCTTTAACAGAGGGATTTCCGCGCAAGCGGGTTGTCCATGCCGGTATTGACGGAACGCCCGTAAATCCTCGCGAGGCTCAGAAAATTTGGCAGGGATTAATGAGTAAAAAGCCTACGGGTAAACCGACACAGACGGCATATATTCATATACCTTTTTGCAAGACCAAGTGCCTGTATTGTGCTTTTTTCCAAAATGGAACGGATCAGGCTGTTGAAGATGCATACGTGGACTCTTTGATAAAGGATTTGGAAAGAGAATGCCATGAGCCGCGATTAAAAAACGGGTTAATTCATTCCGTTTTTATCGGCGGCGGGACACCGACTTCACTGTCGACACAAAATGCAGAACGTCTTTTACGGGCTATTCGTACCTGCTTGCCTTTAGCCAATGATTATGAATTAACGTTAGAAGGTCGAATTCATGATTTGGTTCCTGAAAAGATGGATGTGTGGATGGCTGAAGGTGTGAATCGCATGTCCTTAGGCGTCCAGTCTTTTAATACGAAAGTTCGACGTCAAGTGGGACGTCTGGATGATAAAGACACTGTTTTGCGACGACTGGAAGAACTTCAGGCTTACAATCAGTGCGTTGTCATTATCGACTTGATTTACGGGTTGCCGTCTCAGTCCATGGACGTATGGCGTGATGACTTGGAATGTCTTATGACGTCAGCTGCTGACGGGGCTGACTTATATCAGCTCAATGTATACGATAACAGCGATTTGGCTAAGCGTATTCAGGCAGGCGCTTTGGACCCGGCGGCTACGACGAAAGAACAGGCTCGCATGTTCGAGTTTGGGCGAGAATATTTGATGAAACACAATTGTCGTCGGCTCAGTGCCGCCCATTGGGCTAAGACCAACAGGGAACGGAGTTTGTATAATACATTGGCTAAGACGGGAGTTACCATGTTTCCTTTCGGTAGCGGGGCCGGCGGTCGTGTGGACGGTTATTCGACCATGCTCTATAGAACTCTCGACACGTATGCAACGGCTGTAGAGGAAAAAAAGAAACCCTTTATGGCTTTAGTAAAAGAATCGGATATTCAGCCTTTGGTAAATAAAACATTAGCACAAATTGAACAAGGCTACTTTAATGTAGACCTGCTGGTCGGAGAAGATCCTCGCTTATCCGACTTAAAGTGGCTCTATGATTTATGGGAAAAGCAGGGACTTGTAGAAAATAACGGAGTGATTTATAAGCTGACGACAGCCGGAGAGTTTTGGCAAGTGAATTTGGCCCAGACAACAGTCGAATGCATTCAGTATTTGGTTAAAGGAGTTGAAAGCATGTCACTTCAAGGAGTGGCGGCACAAGACGGTGCGGAAACGAAAGCTGTCAGTGAAAAGGTAGAAAAGATTATTGCCGCCATGAAAAAAGCCAAGTCATCGGGAGCCGGGCCGACACCTGAAGCCATGAAGATGATGACGGAAGCCATGCAATCTATGAGTCCTGAAGAAATGCAGGAAGTCATGAAGCATATGGGAAAATAAAATAGGGTTATTCCTTTAGGAGTCTCCTGCACGATATGGGCGGAAGGCTCCTTTTTCATGGGGGAAAACAGGTAATCTATGGTATAATAACAAGGTATAATTCATATTGTCAGGCATTATAAATGTTAATGTGCGAAATACAGGGAAGGTGTGTTGTCTATGAAGCGAGAGGGCAGTTATTCACCTGAATATTTACGGTATTTGGAACTTTTATCGAAAGACTATCCGAACCAGGCGGCTACGTTTACGGAAATTATTAACCTGCAGGCCATCGTCAACCTGCCTAAGGGGACGGAGCACTTCATGAGTGATCTGCACGGTGAGTATGAAGCGTTTTTGCATATTCTTAACAATTGTTCCGGCGTTATTCGAGAAAAGGTAGAGATGATTTTTAAGAATTCTTTGCCCAAAGAAGAGCAGGACGATTTATTGACCCTTATTTACTATCCGAAAGAAAAGTTGGATGCCATGACGGAAGCCGGCCTTGTGAATGACAAATGGGCGCGTACGACCTTGCATCATTTGTTGCGGTTGGCGAAGTTATTGTCATCTAAATACACGCGTTCCAAGGTGCGTAAGGCCATGCCCGAAAGTTTCCGCTTTGTTATTGACGAGCTCTTGCATGCTCAACCGGATGAAGATAAGAATCGTCACGTCTATCATTCTAAAATTATTGATTCCATATTAGAGACCGGAAGCTCACGAGATTTTGTCTATGCTTTAACGGATTTAATAAAACGTCTGGCTGTGGATCACCTGCATATTATAGGGGATATTTATGACCGCGGGCCTCATGCCGACAGAATTATGGATGAGCTGATGGGGCACCATTCTCTCGATATTCAATGGGGGAATCACGATATCTTGTGGATGGGGGCCGCTGCCGGTGATGAAGCGTGCATTATCAACGTATTAAGAAATAACGTACGCTATCATAACTTGGAAATTTTGGAAAACGGTTACGGAATCAGTTTGCGTTCTTTGGCTCTTTTTGCCTTGGAAAACTATACGGCCGAAGACGGATTGGACCCGATGGTAAAAGCTATTAATGTCATGCTGTGCAAGTTGGAAGGGCAGACGATTATGCGCCATCCCGAGTATGGTATGAACGACCGCCTCATTTTTAAAGATTTCGACTTTGACGGCGGTAAGGTAACCTTACCCTCAGGCACATATGAATTAACGACGACGGATTTTCCCACTGTCGATCGCAAGGACCCGTATCGGCTCAGTGAAGGTGAAGAGCGTCTTTTGAATGAAATTAAGCGAGAATTTCTGAACAGTGAGCGATTGCAGCGACACATGCGTTTTTTCTACAGCCACGGGTCTGTTTACCGTACATATAACGGGAACCTCCTCTTTCATGGAGGCATTCCGATGAATGAAGACGGCAGTTTTACGGAAGTATTTGTAGACGGCAAGGGGTATAAGGGTCGAGAATTTATGGATAAAGCCGACTTAATGGCGCGGAGAGCTTTTGAAAAGCGCGACCGGGATAGTTTGGACTTTATGTGGTATTTATGGTGCGGTTACGATTCTCCTATGTCGGGACGTATTGTAAAGACGTTGGAACGAAGTTACATTTCCGATGAGTCGACGTGGAAGGAACCGCAAAACCCTTACTATACGTTAAATCGTATTGAAACGGATTGTGTTCGTATTTTACATGAGTTCGGCATCGACTCGCCGCAAGGACATATTATCAACGGTCATACGCCGGTTAAGGTGAAAAAAGGGGAAAACCCTGTACGCGCCGGCGGTAAGGGGATTTGTATAGACGGCGGTTTTTGTAAGGCGTATCAGGGGTCTACAGGTATTGCCGGCTATACACTGATTTTTAATTCCCACGGGTTGCGACTAAAGGCCCACTATCCTTTCCGAGATGTAGAATCGGTACTGTCGTCCAATTCGGATATTTTATCCGAATCGGTTCAAGTAGAATTGGAACCGAAACGAGTTATGATCGGGGACACGGATACGGGTAAGAAAATCCTGCAAATGATAGAAGATTTGAAATGCCTCTTGGCAGCCTATCGTCAAGGATATATTTTTGAACATACATATAAAGAGTGGTAAGAAAGAGCCTTGTCGATAAGCGATACGTCGACAAGGCTCTTGGTATAAAAGCAAGATCTGTAGAAAAGAATATAATGACGGTGTAACAAGGCGGTATGTTTTTGTAAGGAGGGAACTCTATGGCCCAAAGGATTATGAATAAGGTCATGTGGATCCCTGACTAAGAATCACGAAAGCTGTGTGTACAATTTGGCCGGGATTTTGTAAAGGCCTTGGAGCAATAGACATAAAAGCGGAAGAGTTGAACTCTTCCGCTTTTTCATTGCCAATAAGGCTTGGCAGGGCTATAATCAAACATAATTGTATAAATTATATGCAGGGGAGGATATATATATGAGAGTGTTATTATTAAACGGCAGTCGTCGTAAAAACGGATGTACCTATACGGCTTTGCAAGAAGTGGCGGGCGTGTTGAATAAAGAAGGAATTGAAACGGAAATTGTGCATGCCGTGCCGGATAAGGCTGTCGTAGCGGAAGCGGCGGAAAAACTGAAAGAAGCGGACGGAGTTATTATAGGGTCACCGGTTTACTGGGCATCGCCTTCGGGAGAAATGGTGACTTTCATGGACATGTTGTCGGCTGTAGGCGGTAACTATTTGCGTCACAAGCCGGCATCAGCCATAGCGTCGGCACGTAGAGCCGGCACCAGTGCTACTCTCGATGTTTTGTACAAGTATTTAGCTTATCATGAAAGTCTTATCGTTTCCTCCAACTATTGGAATATGGTGCACGGAAATACGCCTGATGAAGTAAGACAGGATGCGGAAGGTCTTCAAATCATGCAGGTCCTGGGAACCAATATGGTGTGGGCGCTCCGCTGTGTGGAAGCAGGTAAGAAAGCCGGTGTTGAAGTGCCGCAAACGCCGCAGAAAATATATACGAATTTTATCAGATAGGAAGTAGAACCATGGATTACAAAAAAGCGGGACAGCGTATTTATATAAGGCTGGATAAGGATGACGAAGTAATTGCTTCGCTTACGTCCGTTTGCATGAAAGAAGGCATCCAATCAGCCGTGTTTAACGGGATCGGTGCCTGTGATAAGATTACGGTAGGCACGTATATTGAAGAAAAACATGATTTTCTTGACCATAAAAAAGAGAGCATGTTTGAAATGACCTCTCTTATCGGGAATGTAACAACCATGAAGGACGGTAGCCTACATACGCATGCACATGCCATGTTTGCCTATCTGGACGATGACGGTGAAGTAAAGAATTTCGGCGGTCATTTGGAATGGGCCCGTATTTGTTACACCGGCGAAATCGTCATGGACGTGACGGAAGGCTTTGTTATTGGAAGAAAGCAGGATCCGCAAACAGGCATTGAAGTATGGGATTTATAGACTGTCCGAAAGTACGGACTGCACCCAATAAACTCGGAAGGGACTTTCTATGAATAACGTTATTTTTTTGCCTCATCACAGGAGGATTATAGCCGTCTTATTCGGAATTATCGGCGGGGCTCTTGACGTATATTGCCAGCTTAAGTTCGGGACTCTTGTGGCTTTACAAACGGGTAATATAATCTTTCTTATTTCGGATATTCAATATGGAAATATGGAAGGAGTGGCCATTCGTTGTCTGTCGGTTCTCTTTTTTACCCTCGGCTTTTGGACCGGTATGATTGTGGAACGCTGGGAAAAGACACCTTACTGGCGAGCTTGGAATATTTGTCCTTTTTTGGTTGTCACTTTAATTCTTCCCGTCATATCATGTCATGCCATTGTTTGGGTAGCCTTGTTGGCGTATACGGCAGGTATTGTTATGATATCCTTCAGAGGCATTCAGATTGAGTCGGAACCGTATTCTTTATTTATGACATCAGGGAACTATCAACGCATGCTGATATCCTGGTATCATCATTGGCGACATGATTATAAGCATGACAAGATGAAGCGGCAAGCCGTAAACTACAGCATCATGGTCAGCAGCTTTGTTGCCGGAGCCTTGATCGCCGCAGCTTTTGTTCATTTTTTTGATACCTATGCAGTATGGTTTATTGCAATTTGTACGTTTGTTGTTCTGTCTAAGTATGCCGGCGACGTGCGGGCCTTGGAACAAGCTAAAAAGAAGGCGAAACAAGGTCATAGAAGTTGTAAACAAGAGCAGATAATAAAAAAAGAGTTCGACTGATTGTCGAACTCTTTTTTTATATGGTGGAGATGAGGAGAATCGAACTCCTGACCCCCTGCTTGCAAGGCAGGTGCTCTCCCAGCTGAGCTACACCCCCATGTGTTTCACAACATGTACACTATATCATGAAACGTATGATATGGCAAGGGCTATTGAACTAACTTTTCCCACTTTTCGTAGGCCGTTTGCAAGGCTTTTTCTGTTTCGGAATAAGCCTTGTTTAAGTCCGTCAGTGCCTCGGGGGAAGCCGTATTCATTTGCACTTCATACATTTTCAGTGTCGCTTCCAATTCGGCGATTTTCATTTCAATTTCTTCCAACTGCTTAAGATTGATCGGTTGTGTTTTGCGTGCCCGGTCAGTAGCGGGAACGGTAACCGTAACGGTCGTAGATGCTTTTTTATCTTCCCGAACGGAGTTTTTGAAATATTGTTTTTCTGCCTGAAGTGCCAGCAGCTCGGCTTCTTTCTCCTTGTAGTATGAGTAATTTCCTGCAAAATCCTTAACTTGTTTGTTTTCCAGTGACAGCGTTCGAGTTGTAATTTTATCTAAGAAGTATCGATCGTGAGAAACGATGAGATACGTGCCGCCGAAGTCGAGTAAGGCATCTTCCAAAATCTCGCGAGTCGGAATATCGAGGTGATTGGTCGGTTCATCGAGAATGAGAAAGTTCGGTCCCGAGAGTAAGAGTTTTAACAAAGCCAGACGAGCCTGTTCCCCGCCACTCAGAGAGTCTACGGATGTAAAAACATCATCGCCGCGGAAGAGAAAACGTCCCAAAAGAGAGCGTGCCTGTTCTTCGTTCATCGTATAGTCCGCCATCAGCTCTTCCAATACTGTCAAGTGACTGTGGAGCTCCGTATGTTCTTGAGCGAAATAACCGATATGCACACGACTTCCTAAGGTAATATGACCTTGGGCCGGCTCCTTTTCTCCTATGATCATTTTTAACAGGGTGGTTTTACCTGTCCCGTTGGGGCCGATAAGAGCTGCCGATTCACCGCGACGTATTAGAAAGGAAAGATGACTGAATAATTCCTTGTCCGTAAAGCCGCCGCATATATCATCGACGACGAGAACTTTTTGGCCGCACTCTTCAGCAGGGGCAAAATCAAAGTGCAACGTATCGCCTTCGTATAGCTTGTCGATTCGTTCTAAACGGTTGAGTTGTGATTGCCGACCGCGTGCCTGCTTCGATTTAATGCCTGCTTTGTACTTACGGATGTAGGCTTCCGTTTCTTTGATTTTCTCCTGTTGTCTGTCATAGGCACGTTGTAAAGATTTGCGTCTTTCATTGCGTTGAGACATGTAACGGGAATAATTTCCTTTGTATAGCGTGGTCGTTCCGTTTTCAAGTTCTAATACGCTTGTTGCCACTCTATCCAGGAAATATCGATCATGAGAAACGATGAGAATAGCACCGTCATAAGAAAGTAGATAAGTCTCGAGCCATTCCAACATGTCAGTGTCCAAGTGATTGGTCGGTTCGTCCAAAATGAGATACGAAGGATGACGTACCAAGGCTTTGGCTAAGTTGATACGCGTTTTTTGTCCCCCTGAAAAACTTTGAAAAGGGCGATTCAAGTCATCTTGCCCAAAGCCCAGCCCGGCTATGATTTTTCTGGTTGTCGCTTCGTATGAAAAACCGCCGAGCATTTCGAAACGTTCTTGCAAACGGGCATAACGCATTTGCAGCTCTTCATCATTCGGACTCATCTGCATAGCTTTTTCCGTTTCTCGCAGGCTCGTTTCCGTATCATGTAAGTCGGACCAAGCCATGTCTATCGTTTCTCCTAAGGTTGCCTCATCTGTAGAGGTCACATCTTGTTTTAAATAACCGATAGTTTCACCGTAGGGAACGATAACGGCTCCGTCCGTGTAATCTTCTTCGCCAATGAGACATTTTATGAGCGTCGTTTTCCCAGCTCCGTTTGCCCCGATAAGAGCCAGTCGTTCACCGCGCTTTAACTCGAAGGATACGTTTTTGAAGATAGTGCGTATGCCGAAAGTTTTTTCTAAGTTTTGTATTTTAATTGCCGCCATGTACAGGTCCTTTCTTGCCGTTTCATAATGTTTTTTATTATAGCATAAAAAATATAATAGGAATAAATGAAAAAAACTATTAGCACTCTATTGACATGAGTGCTAATAAAGGGTATAGTGTGATTGTAGGAAGAAAAAGATTTACTACACAATAAAAAGTCAAAAGAACAAAGAAGGGATTGCTATGAGAAGTTTATTTCCTATTGTAAATAATGATAATTTTTTATTTCCTGAAGATGTATGGAATACTTTCTTTACAGATGTAACACGTACAGCATCACCGCTCAGTATGCCGAAGATAGACTTGGAAGATAAGGGTGACAGATATGAATTGACGGTTGATTTGCCGGGTATGACTAAAGATGACATTGAATTGACCTATGATGACCCGATTCTTGTAGTCACGGCATCTCATAAAGATGAACAACAGTCGGATGAAGCTAAAAAATATGTATATAGAGAACGGACCGCACAGACCTTCTCGCGGCGGTTGTTGATCCCGCATATTGATAGAAAGTCTACGGAAGCATCTTTTGAAGACGGTGTCCTGAAAGTATCTTTGCCTAAAGAAAAAGATGAACCGGAAGAAAAGAAAAACATAATTCACATTAAGTAAGTCGGCAATAAGGCCCTGTTTGCAAATGTATGCAGACAGGGCGTTTTATATTTCACATAACCTGTGCTATAGTAAAAATATAGGAATGGGCAATACTTCAGGGGGATTTTATGAGGCGCAGGGACAGGGAAGAAACGAGAAGAGAAGAAATTATAAATATTATTGCCGCAGCCGATTGTTGTCGTTTGGGACTTATAGATGATGACGGATTGGCTTATTCGGTACCGCTTAATTTTGCTTTCGTAGAAGAAGGCGATTTCGGTGTCTTTTATTTTCACGGTGCGGCACAGGGGAAGAAAATAGACCTTGTGAATCGTTCTTTACGAGCATCCTTTGAAATGGACACACGACATAAACTGTTGCCTGCCGAAAAAGCATGCGGACACTCATATGCCTTTGCCTCACTTATGGGGAAGGGAAATGTGTCTGTCGTAGGGGACACTCGAGAGAAGTACGATGCCTTGGGACTTCTCATGCAACAAGTGACGGGAAAAGCAGGCTGGTCAATACCCGAAGAGGCCTTAAAGAGTGTCGGGGTTATTAAATTGCAAGTGACAGAGTGGTCCTGCAAGGTGCATGTTTAAGCGGTATATGTTTGACAGACGTTTGACACCGTGCCATAATTTATAAGATTATGTATGATATGTCTTTTTGTGTGAAGGGATGGTTCGGATGGCGGATAATCGCATTATTGCAGCCCTGGATGTTCATACGCTCGATGATATGAAACGACTGGTGTACAAATTGGGAGACAGCGTTTCATTTTATAAGGTGGGAATGGAGCTTTTTTACAGTGCCGGGCCCGATACGGTGCGTTGGCTTAAAGCTGAAGGAAAGCAAGTCTTTTTGGATTTAAAAATTCATGATATTCCCAATACGGCGGCACAAGCCGTTCGGGCTTTGACCGGGTTGGGAGCCGATTTGATGACTCTGCACGGCAGCGGTGGCAGTGCCATGTTGAAGGCGGCGGCGGTAGCGGCGGCGGATGAAGCCCGGCGGTTGTCCGTAATACGTCCGAAGCTGTTGGCAGTTACGGTACTTACGAGCATTGACGCCGATGAATGGAAGAAGTTGGGACATACTAACAGTATTAGTCAATCGGTATTGACCATGGCGGGGGCGGCAAAGGCAGCCGGTATGGACGGTACCGTTTCCTCACCGCATGAAGCGGCTGAGATTCGCCGTCTTAACGGATCGGATTTTTTGATTGTAACACCGGGCATTCGGCCTTCGTTTGCACAATCGGATGATCAAAAGCGTATAACGACTCCGAAAGAAGCCGTCCAAAACGGGGCTACTCATCTAGTCGTAGGACGTCCTATTACCAAGGCTGCCGATCCGCAAGAAGCGGCTCGTGCCATAGCGGAAGAAATCAGGGAGGTATAAGATGTTAACTCAAGAACAGGTAAGACAACTTTTAGTGGAAACCAAGGCCGTGTTGGAAGGGCATTTTTTACTTACTTCGGGATTACACAGCCCTTTATATGTAGAAAAGTTTAACGTTTTGCAGCATCCCGAATATACGGAAAAACTGTGTAAAGAATTGGCTGAACGTTTTAAAAACAAAGGTGTTCAGACTGTTATGGGGCCTATGACGGGCGGTATTTTGTTAGCACATGAAGTGGGGAAAGCTCTGGGGACTCGAGCTATTTTTACGGAGCGGGAAAAGGGAAAGATGACCCTACGTCGCGGTTTTTGCATCAAACCGGGCGAACGCGTCCTGATTGTCGAGGATATTGTGACTACCGGCGGCTCTGTTCAGGAAGTTGTCGATGTAGTCAAGGCGGCAGGAGGAGAGATTGTCGGTGTGGGTCTTTTGGTGGATCGTAGCGGCGGTAAGGCCGAATTCGGTGTGCCCAAAGAAGATGTGCAGGCTTTGTTAAACTTGGAAGTTCCTACGTATGAACCGGAAACGTGTCCTTTATGTAAAGAAGGAGTTCCGATGACGGAACGGGGCAGCCATCACTTAAAATAGAAGGGAAGACCAGTTGATGTTGGATAATATTTGGACCTTATTACCGTATTTTGATGCCGGCATTGTGGCCGCTGTCGTGGCACGGTTTACAGGTATGAACCTTAGCATGACCGTCCTTTTTGCCTTGCTTTATATCGGAGCTACGCCGGTGGAAGCGGTCATGTCCATGCTCGTATTCAACCCGTTCACGTACTTTACGGTGTATACGCAGCAGCATATTTTGGGGATTAAAGACCTGACCTTTTTTCCGGGTGCCAAGATGCTCATTCCCGTTATTGTTACGCTGGCGTTAGCGACCTTCAATCCCTTTGTAGGTATCATTATTTTTATCGCTTTGTTTTTGGCCGAATCGTTTGCAAAGGTTTATAAAGCGATGGATGTTAAGAAACGCCCGTCTGCACGACATATCGTGTTTATGACATTCGGGGCGTCGGCACTCATGATTATAGGTCTCTTGCTTGTACAATGGTTTCCGGAAAAATATTACTATATCCTGGCAGGAGCGGTGTCCTTGGTTTTTGTCATTATTATGGCCGCATCATCCAATCGCAGAGCCTATACGGGAATATGGGATTATCTCATGTACGGTTCCGCGTTTATTTCCGGGTTGACAGGTATTATTGCCGATGATTGGTTCGGAGCCATGAAGCGGCAAAAAGAATCGGCATTATCGCAGGTTTATCCTATTGTCATGTACAGTGCCGCCGTCATAACACTGCTTGCGGGCTACGGTGTATACTCGTATTTTTCGGCCGGGTCTTTGTTTCTTACTATCGGAGCGGCACTGACCATTCGTTTCTTGGGTGTTTATGACTACGGTAAGAGCGGTAAGTTTTCTTACTTGGCCTTGGGTATGACGGTCTTGGTTATCTTGATTTTCTGGCTCATTCAGCCGGTGCCGACAGGGCTACCTGAAATAGCCGATAAGGCGACATCTTTGTTTTGATCGGAGAGCCGAGGCTTTATTATAGCAATGCAGTAATCGCAATGCGGTTACTGCATTTTTTTAAGAAGGGGGGGGATACAGTGAAGACCTTGACTAATACTACTCGCGGTTATTGGTGTGCAGCTCTGGGAGGAGTCATTTGGGGACTTTCAGGCGTAGCGGGGCAGTTTCTGCTGTCTGTATATGATGCCTCGCCTTTTTGGCTGACCGGTGTGCGCATGACTTGTGCGGGAATTGTATTTCTCATACTTTCTTTAAGGCAAACTCGTTCTTTGGGTATAGTTGTTCGACACCCTAAAGAGTTAATAACTATTTTCGTATACGGAATTTTCGGACTCATGCTGAATCAGTTATCGTATTTTTTCAGTATCTCCTATTCCAATGCGGGAACAGCTACGGTATTGCAGACCTTATGTGTCGTCATGATGGCCGTATTGGTCTGCCTGCAAAGGCGCCGCTTGCCGTACAGTCGGGAGGTTCTCTCCGTCATCTTAGCTTTTATCGGTGTGGTTCTTATAGCTACACACGGACGTATAACGGAACTTGTTTTGTCTCCGCGAGCCTTAATTTGGGGTCTTCTCGATGCGGTCAGTTGCGTCGTCTACACCCTTTTATCTATTAAACCCGTGCGCAAGTGGGGGAGTGTAGTCGTTAATGCCATAGGTATGTTGACAGGCGGAATTTTCTTGTCTTTACTTTACCGTCCTTGGGAAGCTATGCCTCATTTGGATCTTGCCGGCTGGCTGGCTTTTTTCGGAATCGTTTTGTTCGGCACTGTCTTAACGTACGTGCTGTTCTTACAAGGTGTGCGGGATATCGGGCCGCTCAATACGACGTTAATCGCTACGGTTGAACCCGTGTCCTCGGCTCTTTGTTCGGCCCTTCTTTTGGGAACGGTCTTTACCTTTGCCGAAATCGTAGGTCTGGTATTAATTATTGCAACTGTGTTTTTAATTGTTGCGCAAAAGAAGGTAACGGGATGACCATATCTGTTGAATAGGACAAAGAAGTGTATAAGAGAGTGTTAGGCTGTTCGGCACAGTCGGAGAACGGCACTTTCCACTCTTTTGTGTCATATGTTTTTCTTGACTTTGATCGCTTACATATATAAAATAATAGAGGATATGAGGCGGTCCCGTGAGGCCGACGTATTCGCTGAAAATAGATTAGCACCTTTAATATAGTCCGGAGAGGCTAAAAAGGGATGTGTTTTTGTTGTGCGCATAATATGACCTTTGCCTCCGGCAAGGGTCTTTTTTTTACACAAAGGAGGAGCTCGTGGCCGACTTGAAAGGAAAGAGTTTACTCGGATTACAGGGAGTAACGAAGGAAAATATTGAACTGATTTTGCGCTCTGCCCGTAAGATGAAGGCTATTGTAAACAGCGGAGATAAGAAGTTGCCTCTGCTGCACGGCAAATCGGTAGTGAACATGTTCTGGGAACCGAGTACGCGTACGCGCGGATCCTTTGAAATGGCGGCGAAGTATTTGGACGCCGATGTTATCAACTTCACACCCAGCGGCAGCTCCATTGTAAAGGGTGAAAGTTTCCGTGATACCTTGTTGACCGTAACGGCTATGGGCGTAGATGCCATTGTTATGCGTCATAAGATGGAAGGGTCGCCGCGATTGGCCGACTCTTACGTTGATCCGGTTATTGTCAATGCCGGTGACGGAGCCCATGAACACCCGACTCAGGCCCTTCTTGATATGTACACGATTAATGAGGTAAAGGGCGGTATTAAGGGCCTTAAAGTAGTCATTGTCGGTGATATAGATCATAGTCGTGTAGCACGCTCGGGGATTTACGGTTTAAAAACTTTGGGAGCTGATGTTCACCTTGTCGGTCCGCGCACCTTACTGCAACCCGAATTGGCCAGCATGGGTATAAGCATCCATTATAATTTGGACGAGGCTTTAGAAGGGGCGGATGTAGTTAACGTATTGCGTATTCAAAAGGAACGCCAAGGCGTGGGCTTCTTCCCCGGTACGGGTGAATATACATCCCTTTACGGCATTAATCGGAAGCGTTTGGAGCAGGCGAAAAAAGACGTGTTGGTTCTTCATCCCGGACCGATGAATCGGGGGCTGGAAATCGAACCCGACGTATGCTACTGGGAACAGTCGTCTATTCAAGAACAGGTTAAAAACGGTGTGTGCGTACGTATGGCGGTCTTGTACCTGACCATTATAGGAGGCGATGAAAGTGGCATTAGTCGTTAAGAACGGTCGGTTAATCAATCCGGCAACGGGAGAAGATAAAATTTGCGACATTCGCATAGACGGTACGAAGATAACGGCCATAGGTCCGGATGTGGACATTCAGGATGCAGACATTTTGGATGCGACGGGATTGGTGGTTACACCCGGCTTGATTGATATGCATGTGCATTTGCGGCAGCCCGGACAGTCGGCGAAAGAAACGATTGAAAGCGGCACTAAGGCGGCTGCGGCCGGCGGTTTTACACGTGTCGCTACTATGCCGAATACAAAGCCCGTCATTGACAGTGCTATTATCGTCGACGGTTTGAAGTATAAAATTGCTGCTGAAGGGGTCGTCAAAGTCGATATTATCGGGTCTTTATCCAAAGGATTGGAAGGCAAGGAATTATCATCTATGGGCGGTATGGCTAAGGCGGGTGTTGTCGCTTTTTCCGATGACGGCCGTTATGTACAAAATTGCGATTTTATGCGAAAAGCTATGGAATACGCAGGCATGTTCGGTAAAATTGTCATCGATCATTGCGAAGATGCGGATCTCATCGAAGGCGGGCATATGCATGAAGGGGTTGTTTCTCATGAATTGGGACTTAAGGGCCGTCCGGCCGTGGCTGAAGACATTGCCGTAGCCAGAGATATTCTTTTAGCGGAAGCAACGGGTACGGCTGTTCATATTGCTCATATCAGCACGAAAAATGCTGTCCAAATGGTACGACAAGCCAAGGCAAAGGGTCTGAAGGTTACGGCCGAGGCGACACCTCAACATATGATTTTGACGGATGAAGCCTTGAGATCTTATGATCCGCGGTTTAAAGTGAATCCGCCCTTGCGGTCGGAAGAACATAGGAAGGCCGTGGTTGAAGGACTCGTGGACGGAACTATTGATGCCATTGTGACAGATCATGCTCCGCACACAATTGAAGAAAAAGACTGTGAATTTTCCTTGGCTCCGAGCGGTTTTGTCGGGTTGGAAACTTCACTCGGTACAGTACTTACCTACTTGTATCATACGGGGACTGTCGACTTAATGACTCTGATCCGAACTATGACTTCGAGCCCTGCCGCCTTACTCGGCGTAGATGCCGGTAATGTGACGGTCGGAAAAACGGCGGACTTGACTATTATGGACTTAAATAAAGAATGGACCGTCGACTCCGATAAGTTTTATTCAAAAGGTAAATCTACGCCTTTTGAAGACATGATTCTCAAGGGAAAGGCCGTTGCAACGATTGTTGACGGCAAGATAGTCATGAAAGACGGGGAGGTATAAGAGTGATGAAAGGAATCCTCATATTAGAAAGCGGTGAACGGTTTTACGGTAAGATGCTTACGGCAGAACCGGCCGTAGGTGAAGTTGTATTTAATACGGGTATGACGGGGTATCAGGAAACATTTACGGATCCGTCTTATGCCGGACAGATTATTACTATGACATATCCGCTTATCGGTAATTACGGACTTTTCCATGAAATAGAACAGGCCGATCGCCCTTATGCAAAGGGCTTTGTACTCAGCGAATTATGCGACTCTCCGAGTAATTGGCAGAATGAAGGCCCGTTAGCTACCTTTATTATGACTCATCACATCCCCTGCATTTATGATGTAGATACGCGAGCCGTTACTCGTGTTATTCGTAACCATGGTGTTATGAAGGGCGTTATCGTACCGGAAACGATGAGCGAAGAAGAAATTAAAGAACTGATGTCGACGGAACTCGATAAAGATGTTATTGAGCAAGTGTCGACGCGTAAAGTAAAGAAGCGCGGTAAAGGAAAATACCACGTGGCCGTTATGGACTACGGCGCGAAGGAAAATATTTTACGGGAACTCATCAAAAATGATTGCTCTATTACCGTGTTGCCGTGCCATACGTCGGCGGAAGAAATACTGGCTCTGAATCCTGACGGGATCTTCCTTTCCAACGGGCCGGGAGATCCGGAAGATGTGCCGGAAATGGTGGTGGAAGTAAAGAAACTCATCGGTAAAAAGCCTATTTTCGGTATTTGCATGGGACTTCAGCTGCTGGGATTGGCTTTAGGCGGTAAGGCTAAAAAACTGGCTTTCGGTCACAGAGGCTCCAATCACCCGGTGAAAGACCAGCAAAGCGGTAGGGTCTACATTACATCGCAGAACCACGGCTATATTATTGATGAAAAAACATTACCTCCTGAAGCAATTATTACGCACCGTAACTTGCACGATAATACGCTGGAAGGATTCGCGATTCCGGAAAAACAGATGTTTTGTGTACAATATCATCCCGAAGCCTCACCGGGACCGACGGATAACCTGTACTTGTTTAAACAATTCGTCAAGATGATGGAGGGCAAATAAGATGGCTGAAGCATTAAAGAAGGTTCTCGTAATCGGCTCGGGGCCGATTATCATCGGGCAGGCGGCTGAATTCGACTATGCAGGAACTCAGGCCTGCCGAGCTTTGAAAGAAGAAGGCTTGGAAGTTGTCTTGATTAACAGTAATCCGGCGACGATTATGACGGATGAAGATATTGCCGACAGAGTGTATATTGAACCGATTACGCTTGACTACGTGGCGGAGGTTATTGAAAAAGAACGTCCCGACGGTCTTTTAGCAACCCTAGGCGGGCAGGTAGGCCTTAATATGGCTATTGAACTGGCTGAAAACGGTGTGCTTGAAAAATACGGTGTCAAACTGTTGGGGACAAAGCTTAGTGCCATTGAAGAAGCGGAAGATCGCGAATTATTCAAAAAGGCAATGAAGGATATCAATCAACCTGTTCCGGAAAGCGATATTTTTGAAAATGTTCAGGAATCCGTCGATTTTGCCAACTCCATCGGGTATCCCGTTATCGTGCGACCGGCCTATACCCTGGGCGGTACGGGCGGCGGTATTGCTCACGATGAAGATGAATTGTTCATGATTGCTACGCGCGGCATCAAACTCAGCCCTATTCATCAAATTCTCGTTGAGCGCTCTGTAGCCGGCTGGAAAGAAGTTGAGTACGAAGTTATGCGCGACAAGGCGGATAACTGCGTCATTATTTGTAACATGGAAAATATCGACCCCGTGGGCGTGCATACAGGGGATTCTATTGTTGTAGCGCCCAGTCAGACATTGAATGACTTGCAGTATCAACTCTTGCGTACCGCATCGGTCGATATTATTCGCCGTTTGAAAATCGAAGGCGGTTGTAATGTACAGTATGCCCTCGACCCGAACAGCAATCGGTATTATGTAATTGAAGTAAACCCGCGTGTCAGCCGTTCATCCGCACTGGCTTCCAAAGCTACCGGATATCCCATTGCGAAAGTAGCGGCTAAGGTGGCTACGGGGCTTACGTTGGATGAAATTCCCAATGCCGTTACGGGTAAAACCATGGCCTGCTTTGAACCGACATTGGATTATTGTGTTATTAAGTTCCCGCGCTGGCCTTTTGAAAAATTTGCTCTTGCCGACCGTACCCTGGGGACACAAATGAAGGCAACCGGCGAAGTCATGGCTATTGATCGAACCTTTGAAGGCGCTATATTGAAGGCGGTACGGTCTTTGGAAATCGGTGTTGATTACCTGCGACTGAAGTCCCTGGAAACAAAGTCGCTCATCGATATTGTTGAACTGTTACAGCGACAGGATGATGAACGTATTTTCGTAGTTACCCAGGCTTTACGCATGGGTATCAGCGAAGAAAAGATTCACTTTATTACAGGATACGATTTGTGGTTCTTACGCAAGTTGAAGAATATTGTCGACTTGGAAAATAGACTCGGCCGTGAAGGACTGACGGATGAAAATGTCCGCCTTGCTAAGAAATACAGTATCCCCGACGGTGTCATTGCCGGTCTCGTAGGGAAGACGGAAGATGAAGTACGTGCTTATCGTACGGCCTCGGGCATCTTGCCGACTTTTAAGATGGTTGATACGTGCTCAGCCGAATTTGAAGCGGAAACGCCGTACTATTATTCGTCTTATGCCGTAGAAGACGAAGTAAAACCCTTAGGAGATAAGAGTGTTATCGTCATCGGCTCCGGCCCTATTCGGATCGGGCAAGGGGTGGAATTTGACTATTGCTCCGTTCACTCGGCATGGGCTTTACGCAAGGCCGGTATGAACAGCATTATTATTAATAACAATCCTGAAACGGTAAGTACGGACTTTGATACTTCGGACAGTCTGTATTTTGAACCGTTGACGGTAGAAGATGTCATGGCTGTCATTGATAAGGAAAAGCCTGTCGGTGTTATTTGCCAGTTCGGCGGACAGACGGCCATTAACTTGGCAGCCCCCTTGGCGGCTCGCGGAGTTAATGTATTGGGTACATCCGTGGCCGGAATGGATAGAGCCGAAGACCGTGAAAAATTCGACGATCTTTTGACGAAGCTGGATATACCTCGTCCGGCAGGACGTATCGCAACGAGCGACACGGAAGCTATGAAGGTTGCCTCCGAATTGGAATTTCCCTTAATAGTACGCCCGTCCTATGTCTTAGGTGGTCGTGCTATGGAAATTGTGTATACGGAAAGTGAATTGGAGCGGTATTTGCGTGAAGCCGTTATTGCCTCACCCGACCACCCGATTCTCATTGACGAATACATGGTAGGTCGTGAATTGGAAGTAGATGCCGTTTCGGACGGAACGGATGTATTCATTCCCGGCATTATGGAACAGGTAGAACGGGCCGGAGTTCATTCAGGTGATTCCATTGCCGTTTATCCGCCGCAACAATTGGATCGGGATATGATTGATCAGATTGTTGATTATACGACAAGGATTACGTTGGAACTTCAAGTAAAAGGAAGCGTCAATATCCAGTTCGTGTTGGCTCGCGGTAAATTGTATATTATTGAAGTCAATCCGCGTTCGAGCCGGACGGTACCCTTCCTTAGCAAGGTAACTCGCGTACCTATGGTTGAAATTGCTACGCGTGTCGCCTTGGGAGCTACTTTGAAGGACTTGGGATACGGTAGCGGTCTCTTGCCGGTTAAAGACTATGTAGCGGCAAAGGCTCCTGTATTCTCGTTCAGTAAGATCGGGCTGGCGGAAATCGCTTTGGGGCCGGAAATGAAGTCGACAGGCGAAGTTATGGGTATCGGAAAGACCTATTCGGAAGCTTTGTACAAGGCTGTTAACGGTGCTAAGATGAGAATTCCCGCAGGCGGTACAATCTTGTTGACCGTAGCCGACAGGGATAAGGAAGAAGCCATGCATTTGGCTGAAGGCTTCCGTAGCTTGGGATATCACATTATAGCGACTGAAGGTACCGGGAAATACTTTACGGACCACGGTATGAATGTAGATATCGTTAAAAAAATTCATGAAGACGGGCAAAATATTGCGACTATGATACGCAACGGAAAAATCGACCTGGTCGTTAATACGTTGACCTTCGGCAAACGGCCGGAACGAGACGGATTTAATTTGCGGCGTATGGCTGTCGAACTGGCCGTGCCTTGCTTGACGTCTCTCGATACGGCTCGCGAAGTGTTGCGCGTCTTTGCCAACAAAGGCAAAGGTGACGGCTACCATCACGTAGCGGCTTTGCAAGATTATCACTAGAACACCGCTTTACAAGCATGAAGATACAATCCTAAACAAAAAAGCCGGAAGACTGTATATAGTCTTCCGGCTTTTTTGTTTATACCCGTTTTTTACTGTTAAGACGAGCTTGTAGTTCGTCGTGAGGAATTTTAGCAGGGCAGACGGCTTTACAACCCATGGAATTGTCGCAGTTTTCGTAGAATAAGTCGTTATAGAGAATGTGTAACTTATGACGGTGATAGTCATCATCGCTTGTTCTGTCGGCACGATAGGTTTCGACTGCGTAAATCGGACCGGGAAAAGCATTATCGCCGCGCCCGTCAAAGATGCCTTTGAAATTGGGACACACTTCTAGGCAACAACCGCATTCCAGGCATTGTCCGGATTTATAAATAAGATTGCGAGTTTCCGTGTCTTCACTGATAACAGCTTTCTCTGTCCAAATTTGTCGCTTTTTTAAGGTTTCGAACATCTTATCTTTACTTACGGACAAATCGCAGATTAAAGGGAATTTGCTGAGCGGCCTTATAGTGATGGAACCGCGTCGACCTACCTTATCCAGGAATGAACGGCAAGCCAAACGGGGGACGCCGTTAATGACCATGGCACAAGCTCCGCACTTACCCTCGAGACAACCACAGTCCCAGATTACGGGAGGCCGGAGCTTGCCGTTTACGTCGGTGCGCAAGGCTTTATCACGGTTGAGGAGCGTTAAATAATCGGCAACGGTAATCGTCATATCGCCGTCATAGGTAAAGACATCTATGTGTGAAGCGCCATGCACCGCCTCACCACGAGTAATATGTACGGTTATCATTCGTTCTCCTTCTTCCAAGATAGACGGATTTGTCCGTCCGTAAATTCGTATAAATGTGTTTTTTCGTAAGCTTCGTTACGTTCCGGGTAGTCGCTACGATTATGTGCACCGCGGCTTTCTTTTCGTTCCCTTGCAGCTAAGATCATCGCTTTGGCTAAAACGAATCGGTGTTCCAATAAAATATTTTCATCAAAAGCCGCAAAGGGATCGTAGACTTTGTGCCAGCGCTTTTCCAAAGCTTCAAGTTCGGCAAGACCTGCTGTCAGCGTTTCTTCATCACGGGAAATGGCCAGCGTTTGTTGCATAATTTTTTGAAAT
Source organism: Megasphaera micronuciformis F0359 (assembly GCF_000165735.1). Classification (GTDB taxonomy): domain Bacteria; phylum Bacillota; class Negativicutes; order Veillonellales; family Megasphaeraceae; genus Megasphaera; species Megasphaera micronuciformis. The sequence goes on along the minus strand of NZ_GL538184.1, from coordinate 18,091 downwards.
TCCGTTACCGTTTCGGCGTGAGCTCCCGGTTGAGATTCTTTTTCCGCATAGGGTGCTAAGAAAGGCGTTATATCAATGTCTTCGACTTGAAAATTTTCTGAGGTTTCTGCGCCGCTGTCGGCTATAATCGACTCGGCTACGACCAGACCGCCGAAGAAGGCTCCTAAGAGAGAATTGCCGCCAAGGCGGTTAGCTCCGTGGTATTGGCAAGCATTTTCACCGGCGCTGTACAGGCCTCGAAGGTTTGTGCGGTGATGGGGATCTACATAAACGCCGCCCATAAAGTAGTGGATGCCGTAAAGTACGGGAATAGGGGTTGTTTCGGGATCAACGTGGAAGTATTCACGGCAGTCGTCTACAAACCCGGTTAAGGAAGTTCGGAACAACTCTTTAGGGATAACCGTCGTATCCAGGTAAATCGGGGTTCCCCATTTACGGATGACATGATATTCTTCGCGAGATACAACGTCGCGGGGCATGAGGTTTCCCTTAGGCCCGAATTTTTCTTCCATAAAGTAGCGTCTCTGTCCGTCTTTTTCCGTGAACAACCTTCCACCCGATCCGCGTAAAGCCTCGGAAATAAGCATGTTTTTTCCGGGCCGTCGGAAGGTGGTGGGGTGATACTGGACCAACTCGCCGTTGGCCAGTGTGACACCGTGTGTAAAAAGGCGTGCCGTCACGTCACCCGTATTGACGACGGAACCGGTTGTATTGCCAAATAAACCGTTCAGCCCGCCGGCAGCTATGACAATGCGTTCGGCAGGAATAAAGAAAGCTTTTTTTCGATGCCGACTATAGGCATAGGCTCCATAAACAGCTCCGTCTTTAACTGCCAAGTCGAAAAAATAAAGGTCCGGCAGTCTTTTGACCAGACCGGATTCTTCATATTTGCGAAGTTCGTAAATCAGAGCTGTTACGATTTGTTTACCCGTCGTTGCATCGGCGTGGACCGTGCGGTTTACACTTTGCCCTCCGAAAGGGCGCAACGCCGGTTTGCCGGATTCGTCCAGCGTAAAAGCGGTTGCCAGTGATTGCAAGTCGGCAATAACTTCCGGGGCACGCCGCGTCATATGACGCACGGCTTCCTTATTTGCTAAACGACCGCCGCTTTCCCAAGTATCGCGGAAATGCAACTCGCTGCTGTCATCTTTTCCCAAGGCTGCATTGATACCGCCTTCAGCCATTACCGATTGACTTTGTACGGACGGTACGGGAGAAAGAAGAATTACAGGTATTTGTTTACGTGCCAAGTGTAAGGCGGCACTCATGCCGGCGATGCCGGCACCGATAATAAGGTTTTGCAATAGTATTCAACGTCCTGTCTTAAATTAGTTAAGGTAAAAATAAATATTTGCAAAAGCGAAGTAAAAAAAGAAGACACATAAGAATACGAGAAAATCGACGACGCGCCTATTATAATGGCGGGCCCCGTGGGCAATGATGTAAGCGGCGGCATTATATTTAATGTGAACAAAGAGGGACACCAACAAGATTAAGTTGGTTGCAGTATATAATGCCGTTCGTGTTTGCATGCCCAAAAAGGCCAAGTGATCGAAAAGATAAGCGTGGCACAAGGCGGCAATAAGTACGAGAAGGCCGCTCAACCTGCGAATCCATAGGTTTTTGTTCAGATGCCAATAATTAATTTGACCGCCGTGTAAAGAACGGTAAGTATAAATCGCCCCGATTACAATGTGTACGGCCAGGATGATTTGAAAGGTTAACAAGAGAGGATATAACCCGATGTTACTTAAGCCCGTGAGTGAAGTGGCACCCAAGATACTATGCAATATGAAGAGTATCAGTAAGAGTGTAGCTACAACTCGCCCGCATGATCTCATCGTCTCACCCCCGTCGGACCCGTAAAGGCATCAATGATTTTAAGCACGGGGATTTTGGGGAGATTTACATAGAAAGCGGAACAGGCGAAACAGAGTGTTCCCGCTAAGAGGATGAGAAATAGGGTGTAAATCCTGCGATGGTCGTCTTTAAAGGCGACTTTTTCTTTTTTTATCATATTCATCCCTCATAGTAATGATATAGTCGACCTTGCAATATGCAATATTATTATAAAAGTAGGGTGAATAGACTGTCAAACGGCATAATAAGAAAAAACAACATTACATTTGGTTAACAATATCAAAATTACTGTGAGTTTTTGTCATTCAACCTCGTGGGAGTGAGATTGAAAAAAATTAAAATAAATATTTTCAGTTTAAAAATTTTGGTACAATGGCTAATACAAGGCATAAATTTATCTGCCACAATTCTTAATGAATTTGACAGGTATATATCGTTTTGATATACTTAACACGAATTTAAGGATAATGATAACCTATATCATAAGGAATGAAATTTAGCTATGTAGTTATGATATGTGGCTGTCCAGTTTGTAATATACCGGAGGGATGAAAGTTGAACGGCTTGGAACTGTTTGAAAAGGGCGGCGCGGTTATGTATATTCTCGTCCTTTGTTCACTCGGAGTCGTAACGATTGCGGCGGAACGAATAGCGTTTTACAGACGGTTAAATAAGGGAACGGAGCATTTCTTAGCCTGGCTACCCTTGGCCCTACGAAATAACGGCGTGCAGTACGTATTGGAAGATTGTGAACACGATGACTCGGCCGTAGCTTATGTAGCTACGCAGGGCATAAAAGAAGCTATGCGCGGCGGCGACGTAACTTTGGCACTTGACACGGCATACAATGATATATCCGGCCATTTACGGGCTCATTTAAACTATTTGGGTATGATTGTTACCCTGTCACCGTTGCTCGGATTGTTGGGAACTATTTCGGGCATGATTTCATCGTTTAACGTGTTCAGCATGCAAGCCGGTGAACCGACTGCTATTACAGGCGGTATCGGCGAGGCATTAATTGCTACGGCCACGGGTTTGTGTGTGGCCATTATGGCTTTGGTTATCCATACCGTGCTGGCTCAGAAGCTCGATGAAATACTGACGGCCTTGGATAAAGTTACGTCGGTTATTTTAGCCGAATGCGGTAAGAACGGAGAAAAGGTATGAGACGTGATCGAAGAATCCTGACTCAGCCGGCGGTTATTATCATTCCTATGATTGATATTATGCTGTTTCTTCTTGTGTTTTTTATGATCAGCAGCATTTCTATGATTCAAGCCAATGCTATTCGCGTCAACTTGCCTGCAGGACAGGCTGCGGAAAATGATGTAAAACCGCATACTGTGATGATTACTATTACGTCAAGCGGCGATATTCTATATGAACAGGAGACAAAACCGTCGTCGGATTTTGACGAAAAGATTAAAAAGAAAGTGGTTGAGGATCCCGATGCGGTTTTTGTCGTACGCGGCGACCGCAAAGCTCCGTATGAAAATATTGCGTATGCCCTTGATTCATTGAAAGCGGCAGGTGTACAACATATATCTATATCAGTTGATAAATAACGGGAAGGCGAGACAATGAGATTTAAATCTAAATGGAAACCGGCGGTCTTAATAGCCTTTGCAATACATGTCGTTATAATCGGTGTTTTCGGATTTTTAGTTCCTTGGATTGAAGGCAGTGCCGATGCACAGCCGTCGGAGCCTACTGTCGAATATTCGGCGGGAGACGGTACGGATGGTGACGGCGGAGACGGTTCAAATCAGGATGCACAGCAGGATGAACAAAAAGACGAACCAAAAGATGAACAAAAAGAGGAGACCCCGCAGCCGACACAAGAACCGGTGACGCCCGTTCCGGAGACGGTTACCAGTCCCGTGACGGCTACGGATCCGTACAATGCTTTAGTCACCAAGTCGGCACAAAACGGACAGCCGAGTGTAACGAAATCGACCGGCGGGGGCAAAAAAGGCAACGGTGGCGGGGGCGGCCAGAAACGAGGCAACCCTCCTATTACGGAACATACGGAATACCCTCCTCGCGGTATTGTCAAGTTTAAAGGCTATATTACCGTTCAAGCCTATATCAATACGGACGGGAAAGTGCCCCGAGGTAAGCTGATGACACCCGTCAGAGATCGTAATAATCCTGAAATGAATCGCATTAACTCCCTGGCTGTGGAATATGCTAAAAAATGGCTATTCAAGCCGGCAACGGACGAAAACGGAAATCCCATTGCTTCATACAAGAACATTTCCATTCCCTTCAATTCACCTCCCAAGTTGGAAAAAGAATAAGCAGGTTGGTTACGAAATATGAAAATATGAATACGCTAAAGGAGTGACAAATTGATGAATATACGCAAATGGCTGGTTGCGGCGGCAGCGGTTCTTCTGTTTTTCGGAAGCTCTCCCGATTCACAGGCGGCACCCAAGTGGGAGCAAGTCGGTCAACATGTAACTCAGTCTATTGACAATGCTGTAAAAACCTATGACTCGGGAAATGCGGAAGGCGCTAAGGCGGCTGTGAATGATGCTTATTACGGCATTTATGAAAAAGACGGCTTGGAACCGGCTATCAGAGCCAGCGTAGCGGCAAAAGACGCAGCATTAACGGAATACCAATTCAGCAAACTGAAAAAGGTTATGAGCCAGCCGAACAACAGTGCTCAGGTCCGAGAAGAAGCGGATAAATTGAATAAGATGGTTATGGATGACGTTTCCAAATTGGAAGGGAAGGGTGCTTCCGGCGGCGGTTGGGCAACCTTCGGTCCGGCTTTCCTGATTTTGCTTCGTGAAGGTATTGAAGCGATGTTGGTGCTGCTGGCTATCATTGCTTATTTACGCAAATCGGGAAATGACAAGTACTTGAAGACGGTTTATAACTATTCATTGGCAGCTATCGTTGCCAGCTTTATTACGGCTTACCTTTTCAGCACCTTGATTTCTCAAGAAGCGGGAGTCGGTGCAAGCCGCGAAATGATTGAAGGCGTTACGGCCCTGGTTGCCGTTGTCGTTTTGTTCTTTACCAGTGCATGGCTCGGAGCGAAATCGGATAAGAACGCATGGAAAGAATATATTGAAAATATGATTAATACGACCATGACGACCGGGCGGGCACGAGCTCTCGGCATGGCGGCTTTCTTGGCAGTATATCGCGAAGGCGCGGAAGTTATCCTGTTCTATCAGGCCTTGTTTAATAATTCGTCCAGCGATACGCATCTTATTTGGGCCGGGTTCGGTGCAGGATGTGTGGTCCTTGCCATTTTGTTCTTCCTTATGCAGCACGGGATTTTACGTATTCCCTTGCGCCCTTTCTTCATCTTTACCAGTGCCTTAATGTATATCTTGGCAGTAAGCTTTGCCGGTGGCGGTATTGCGGAACTGCAGGAGGCCGGTGTCGTCAGCCAGACGGTTTTGGAATCATCCGTGATTCCCACCATCGACTATCTCGGCATTTACCCCACTGCGGAAACGCTGGGAGCCCAAGGTTTTATGATCCTCTTGGCTATCGGTATGGTTTATTATAGAAGCAGAAAAAATCGCAATCACGATGAAGCTGCTCAAAATTCATAAAAGGAGTGTATTCTCATGTTTAATTCCAAGTTCAAAAAATTGAAAGTTGCATTGGCAGTTGCCGCAATGGCCGGTTCTTTCGCAGCATTCGGCGGTCAGTCCACGTATGCTTTTGAAGAGTACCCCATCGGCGAAGAACAAGAAGTAAAAGACCAACACTTTAACGTGGCGTTAGTATACTTCCAACCGGTACAGATGGAACCGGCAGGTGTTATGCTCAGCCCTGATAAAGCAGATCTCCATATGGAAACGGATATTCATGCAACGGAAGGTAATAATACGGGCTTCGGCGTAGGCGAATGGATTCCCTACCTGACAGTTCACTACAAGTTTACGAAGCAGGAAACGGGCGAAACGATGGAAGGCGTATTTATGCCTATGAATGCTGACGACGGTCCTCACTATGGTGCTAATTTGAAGATGCTCGGTGCCGGCACCTATGATTGCGAATTTACAATCGACAGCCCGTATCGTATGAACTACGGTTTGCACGTAGATAAGGAAACCGGTGTTGAAGGTCGTTTCTGGAACGAACCGGTTGTTCTCCACTGGACGTTCAACTACGTTCCTCGTAACTGGTAAGTATATTTGAACGCATAACCTGAAGAAGCAGCGTCCTGCCGGCCGGACCGTAATAGCCTTATTGCGACCGGACGGTAGGACGTTCTTCTTATGTAAAGGAGTACAACATGTTACAGGCATTTCTCTTGCAATTTATTCCGGCCATGGTACAGGGCGTTACTTTGGCAATCCCTTTAGGGATTCTTTTAGCCGTTTTTTTACGGCTGGATCTTCCGGAATACAAGAATACACTGAAAAGAGCCCTCTATTGGGGGTTTTGGCTGTCTCTTTTCTTTGTGGTCGTCAAAGTCGGTACGCGGGATGCTATTACGAGAGAAGGCTTTGAAGCACTTACTATTGTAATAGCCATTGTTGCCGAAGTCGTTTTACTTGTCATGCTGTTCTTTAAACGGGACTTATCGAAAAAGGTCAATAAAGTCGTGACTATGAGTGCTTTCGTATTGGCCATTATGTTTATTCTTTTTCACGGAATGGAACTTTGGCTCATGCCGTATCAAATCTTTATCGGTGCGACAGGGAAATACATGACGCTCAATTTCCTTATTGAAAACCTGGGCTTTTTAACGGGTATTCTCTTTGGACTTTTAAGCGCCGCCGTTACGTATGAAGCAGCAGCGGCCTTGAATTATAAGCGACTTCTTTTCGTCTTTTTTGTACAGATTATAGCTTTATTTATTGAACAGATTTTATATGCTATTCGCGTTGCCATGGCAAGACAATTTTTACCCAGCGGATCGCTGATAAAGGTAATGGCACCTATTATTAACAATCAGGACGTGTTGGTATTTGTTATTTATGCGGCCGTTCTCTTTGTGCCCCTTACGCTGTTTTCGCAACCTAAACCGCAACGCCCCGAAGGGAGTAATCCGGCGGAATACAGGCGGATTGTTGCCAATGCCAAATCAAAGCGCCGATGGGGTGTAGGGACGGTCGTACTTTTAATAATCATGACCTGCCTGTCGTCTTTCGGTTGGTCTTATGCTAACCATAAGGAACAAATTGTTCCGGCTGTGCAGGTACAGGCACAAAACGGTAGGATTGCCATTGATTTGAACGAATTTGCCGACGGCCATTTACATCGCTATACCTACAGAGGGTCCGGTGGTGAAGGCGTACGGTTTATCGTTATATTAAAGGGCGGATCGGCGTACGGAGTAGGCTTGGATGCCTGCGAAGTCTGCGGACCTACAGGGTATTATGAAAAAGACGGGCAAGTAGTGTGCAAGCTCTGCGACGTTGTCATGAATAAGGCGACTATAGGAGTTAAGGGCGGTTGCAATCCCATACCCGTTAAATATACGATTGAAGGCGGTAAGCTTGTTATCGATGCCAACGAGTTGGAAGCGAACCGCAAGGTATTCCGTTAAGAAGGGGGTGAAGGTATGTTCTGGACCATGGTAAAAGGAGCCCTTATAAGACAACGAGGACGGTTTTTCCTGATTGCTTTGACCGTCGCTCTCGGTGTATCTTTGGCGGCGGCTATGCTCAATGTTATGTTTGACGTAGGCGACAAGGTCAATCAGGAATTAAAGGCCTTCGGTGCCAACATTACGGTTGCTCCGAAAAACGCTTCGCTTCTTAACGATGTATACGGCGTTGGCAGCGACAGCGGGCATAAAGAGTATTTGAATGAAGAAGATTTGGGGAAAATCAAAACGATTTTCTGGACCAATAATATTGTCGCCTTCACACCCATGCTGAACGGTACGGTAAGTGTGAACGGACAAAATGTGAACCTGACAGGTACGTGGTTTAATTATCACATGACTTTGCCGACCGGCGACGCTTTCGATACGGGCGTAGAAGAAATGAAATCGTGGTGGCAAATTGACGGAGATTGGCCGAAGGATAATACGGACCAGGTTCTCGTCGGCCAGAAGCTGGCTGAGTCGCTACAAGTTAAGACCGGGGATACCCTTTCGTATCGTCGTGCCGACGGGACACAAGGGCAGTTTGTTATTGCCGGGATCGTTTCAGGCGGCGGCAACGAAGACAATGCTATTCTGGCAAGTCTTCCCGTTGTGCAGCAGGCCTTGAATCTGAAAGGAAAGGTCAGTGAAATCGAAGTCAGTGCCATTACGACACCTGAAAACGATTTGGCTCGAAAAGCGGCTGCCAACCCGGAACGTTTGTCTCAGGCAGAACGGGAAATCTGGTATTGTACGGCCTATGTAAGTTCCATTGCTTTTCAGATTGAGGAAGTAGTCAACAATTCAAGCGCTCGACCTGTTCGGCAGATTGCCGAGTCGGAAGGTAAAATTCTCGATAAAACTCAGCTTCTTATGCTCCTTATTACGGTTCTCAGCCTGATCAGCGCCGCTTTAGGTGTTTCCAATCTGGTCAGCGCCAATGTTATGGAACGGAGCCGGGAAATCGGGTTAATGAAGGCTTTGGGAGCTAAAAATTACGAAGTCATTCTTATGATTTTGACGGAAACTTTAATAGCCGGGATTTTGGGCGGTATCGTAGGGTATTTTATCGGCATGGGATTTGCACAGGTAATCGGTTATACCGTATTCGGTTCGGCTATTGCCAATAATATTATTGTAGTACCTATTGTCGGAGCCCTAATGGTTGCCGTTATCTTATTGGGCAGCGTGCCGGCGATTCGTACCTTACTTTCCTTGCAACCCGCAAGTGTACTTCATGGCAGGTGATTTGTATGATAAAAAAATATAAAATGTTTTTTACAATGGTTATACATGCCCTGCTGCGCAGACACACGCGTATGCTCGTAGCTCTCTTGGCTGTTGCCGTCGGTGCGACAATTATTTCGGGCATGATTACGGTGTATGAAGAAGTGCCTCAGCAGATGGGGCGTGAATTCCGTGCATACGGGGCCAACCTTTTGATTCTTCCCAACGGCGATAAGGGTACCTTTAATGAAGGGGAACTGTCCACAGTAAATCAATTGCTTTCAGGCAATGAAGTCGTAGGGGTAACCCCCTTTTTGTATGATACGATTGAAGTGAATAAGCAACCTGTAACGACGAGCGGTACCGATTTCGAGGCGGCTAAGAAGGTCAATACCTATTGGCAGGTCCGTGGGCAGTGGCCTCAAAAGGGAGAGCGGGAAATCCTCCTCGGCGCGGAATTGGCCAAGAAGATTTCTCGCGACCCGGATAAGCTTATCGGTCAAAATGTGACGGTCAGTGCCGGTGAGGGCAAGGCTATGAGAAACTTTAAGGTAGCCGGTATCGTAGCAACGGGCAGTAAGGAAGAACAGTTTGCTTTCATTGATTTGAAAGAAATGCAAGACCTTTCCGAAAAGCCGAATCAAGTAAGTTTGGCACAGGTCAGTATTGTAGCTGACGGAGATAAGCTGAACGGAATTGTTGCAGATCTCGATAAGGGGGATGCCAACATTCAGGCTCAACCTGTACAGCAGATTACCCGCTCTGAAGGAAATGTATTGGGTAAACTTCAGGTCCTCGTCCTTCTCGTTACGATTGTCGTTCTCATGCTGACTATGATTTGTGTAACGACAACGATGATGGCCGTTGTTACGGAACGCCGTAAAGAAATCGGCCTGAAAAAGGCGTTGGGAGCAAGTAATAAGAACATAGTCATCGAGTTCTTCGGTGAAGGGTGTTTTCTCGGCGGTATAGGCGGTGTCCTGGGAAGCGGCTTCGGGTATGTATTTGCCCAAGGGGTCAGTATGAATGTCTTTAATCGGGCTATCGACTTCTCGCCGTCCGTGGCACTTATATCCATTATCTTATCTATCTTGGTTACCGGTGCGGCCAGCCTGGTGCCCGTCCGAATTGCGACAAGCGTCGATCCGGCCATTGTCCTTCGCGGCGAATAAGGGAGGAACCTCATGAGTTTATTGGAATTAAAAGATGTGTCCATGGCCTACAACGGTAAGGTCATGGCATTACAACATATTAATATGTCCGTTGAAAAGGGCGAATGGGTCGCCATTATGGGGCCGTCCGGATCCGGTAAAACAACGTTGATGAATATCATCGGTTGCATGGACCATGCGACAAGCGGTTCCGTTATCCTTGACGGAATCGATTTGCACAATATTTCCGATGCACAGCTTACGGAAATGCGACGTAGCAAAATCGGTATGGTATTCCAGCAATTCCACTTAATACCTTATTTAACAGCTGTAGAAAATGTTATGGTCGCACAGTATTACCATTCCATGCCGGACCGGGATGAAGCTATGGCCATGATGGAACGCGTGGGTCTGCAGGATCGGGCCAACCATCTACCCAGCCAGTTATCCGGCGGTGAACAGCAACGTGTATGCATTGCCCGCGCTTTGATTAATTATCCTGTCATCCTTTTGGCCGATGAACCGACAGGGAACTTGGATGAAGCCAATCAGAATTTGGTCATGAAGATTTTCCGTGAATTGCATGACGAAGGCCATACGATTATTACGGTAACCCACTCGGCAGATGTAGGCGCTCAGGCTCAACGCTGTGTTGTTATTGAACACGGCCATATGGTTACGAAAGAATAAGGAGAAGTCAATGAGTGTAAAAAAATATGCCATCTTTCTTTGTGCCGCCTATGCGGCAACGCAGCTTCTGACAGGTTGCGGTAGTGAAGAGGCTCAACAGCCGGCGGAAAATAACAAGTCGCAAAACGCATCATGCTGCGATTTGTCAAAGACCAAAGACGGTACGTATACAGCGGAAAGTTCCGTCGATAAGGTACACGGTAAGGCGGTCATTACTCTTACTATTAAGGACCATAAGATTACGGCCGTCGAATACAAGGGTATTGATAAGGACGGTACGACTGTGAAGGACGAAAACTACGGTAATGATAAGGATCCTACAAATGCGAAGAAAGCGAAGGTTGCTTATGAATCGCAACGAAAGTATGCGGATCAATTGCTGCAGAAGCAAAAACTTGGTCAGGTTGACGCCATTTCAGGAGCTACCATTAACTACGATCAGTTCGTAGAAGCTGTAAAGAAAGACCTGGAACAAGCCAATCAGTAATATAAAAACGGTGCAACTCATTGTCGAGTTGCACCGTTTTTTGTGTGCCTGTTAGAAACTGGGTAAAATAGCACCCTTGTATTTGTCTTCAATGAATTTCTTTACTTCAGGTGATTGGAGGGCCTTCAAAAGCTTTTGAATTTCCGGACGAGATTCGTCGCCTGCACGGATGGCAAGGATGTTGGCATACGGGGAATCCTTAGCTTCCAGGAAAAGAGAATCCTTCAAAGGATTGAGCCCCGCTTCGAGGGCGAAGTTCGTGTTGATTACAGCAATATCTACATCGTCGATGGCACGAGGTACCTGAGCCGCATCCAGCTCACTGAACTGTAATTGTTTCGGGTTGTCCGTAATATCCTGAACCGTACTGGAAACGGTGCCTCCGTCTTTCAATTTAATGAGTCCGGCAGCCTGTAAAATTAAAAGAGCGCGTCCGCCGTTAGAGGGATCGTTGGGAATAGCCACCTTAGCCTTAAGGGGGAGATCGCTTAAAGCTTTTATTTTATGTGAATACACGCCCATAGGTTCAATGTGTACATTGCCGGCGGAAACGAGGTTTGTATTGTGTTCGGCATTGAATTTTTCCAAGAAGGGCAGATGCTGATGGAAGGTTGCGTCTACTTCCTTATCGGCCAAGGCCAGGTTCGGCTTTACATAGTCCGTAAATTCGATGATTTTTAAATCAATACCTTCTTTGGCTAATAAGGGCTTGATTTCGTTGAGAATCTCACTGTGAGGAACGGGTGTAGCCGCTACGGTAACCACCGTGTTTTTAGTTGTCTCCGTGCCGCCTGCAGGTGCATTACTGCCACAACCGGACACGAAGGCTGCCGCCGCTACTAAGGTTACTGCGGCAAGAACGGAAAGTTTTTTTAATGAATACATAACATATCCTCCTTCATAAATGGGTGCTTACCTGTAAAAATCCCCTTTCCGTGAGGAAAGGGGGAAATTGTCGTCCCTTATCTCTCGGAAAATATCCGCAGGAATTAGCACCGTGTTAACGGTTGCCGGGTTTCATCGGGCCAGTCCCTCCGCCACTCTGGATAAGCACATATAAAATTATCTTGTTCCATAGTCTATCGGAAAGGTATACTTCTTGTCAAGAGGGATTATGGACGAAACTTTCCGGGTTATGGTATCCTACGGATAGAACAGGAGGACAGACGGATGTATATAGAAGAAATGCCCTTTTTCAGAGATTTTTCAGATCTTGCCGAAGCGGCGGATCGACGCGGTTGGCACGAGCGTAACGGCGGTAACCTTACGTACCGGTTGACGACGAAAGAAGTGAAAGCCTGTGAGGCCTTATTTCATAAAACGGAGCCTTGGCAAGCCTTGGTGAAAGCGGAACCGCATGTGGGTGGCGAATATTACCTCGTCACGGGAAGCGGCAAGTGGATGCGACACGTTGTAAAAGAGCCGCGTCGCTGTGCAGGGATTATTGAAATATCGACAGACGGGGCTGCCTATCGTATTGTCTGGGGGTTGGAAGGACAGGGGAGACCGACGAGCGAGTTGCCCACTCATTTGGCTGTAAGCGCCTTGAAAAAGACGGCGGATGAAGAAAAGAATAGGGTCATTTATCATGCCCATCCGCCTTATTTAATTGCCAGTACCTTTACGATCCCCTTGGATGATGCCGTGTTTACGCGCCATTTATGGGAAGCGGATATAGAAAATCCTATCGTTTTTCCGGAAGGAATCGGTATTGTTCCCTGGGTATTGCCCGGCAGCCGGGAAGCCGCAGAAGCGACCTTGGAAAAGATGAAAAACTATCGGGCCGTCGTCTGGGCTCAGCACGGTACCTTTACGTGCGGTGACGATTTCGACGATACCTTCGGCCTCATGGAAGTTTTGGAAAAATCGGCACAAATTTGTTGTACCGTTGCCGCCATGGGTGGAAAACGTCAGGGCGTTTCGACGGATAATTTACGGGCTTTGGAAAAAGCGTGCGGGTTGAAATTGAATGAAGCGGCATTGAATGCGAAAGGATAAGCGGTATGCAAAGTTATCTTCTGCTCGGTATTTCTATTGTCTTTGAACTTTTGGGTACCTCTTTCATGAAGATGTCCGACGGATATTCACGACTTTTTCCTACAGTAGGCGTCTTTATTTGCTACGGTATTGCTTTTTATGTTTTGGCAACTATTATGAATACGTTGCCGTTAAATGTAACCTATGCGACTTGGTCGGGTGTTGGTTTGGTAGCAACGGCCATTATTGCCGTCAACGTTTTCGGGGAGACGATGAATGTATATAATATTATAGGTATTATATTGATCCTTGCAGGAGTGCTTGTTTTAAATTTATTGGGAAATACGGGCCATTAAAATAGTTGACTTTTGAGAAAAAAGCCTGTATATTACTTATCATATATTAAAGAGTCTATGAACGAAACGAGTACGTTTGAGCTGACAGTTTCAGAGAGCCGGCGGCGGTGAGAGCCCGGTACGTGTCGACAAACGGAATGGATTCGGGAGATGCGCCCTGAACGGAAACCAGTAGGGAGTGCCGGTGTATTTCCACCGTTAATAAAGAAACGTGTATCGCATAAGCTGTACATGATGAGTCGGGCGCAATGCCAATTTGGGTGGTACCGCGGAAGAATATGTAACCTTTCGTCCCTTTATAAGGGATGGAAGGTTTTTTGTTGTTTGGAGGGAAAAAGATGCTGGAATTGAAAGATGTGGGATTTGCATACGGAAACGGTGTTCCCGTGTTGGAGAATATGAATTTAATAATACGCGAAGGGGAGTTCATCGGCTTAGGCGGTCGGAACGGTTGCGGTAAAACGACGGTAACGCGTTTGATGATGGGCTTGGAAAAGCCTTCTAAAGGGCAGATCTTGATAGATGACCGTGACGTAACCGCAACGGAACCGTCAGAAAGAAGCCGCTATATCGGGTATGTATTTCAAAGGCCTGAGCGACAAATGTTTCGGCCTACCGTAGCGGAAGAAGTGGCTTACGGACCGGAACAGGCGGGGCGTAGCAAAGATGAAGTGGAAGCGGCTGTCGTAAAGGCTTTAGCCGAAACGGGTCTTACGGAAAAAGCAGCGGAATATCCGCCTAACCTGAACCGCAGTGAAAAACAGAGAGTGGCCATTGCATCAGCCTTGGCCATGAACACGCAGTATATTATTTTGGATGAGCCTACAAGCGGTCAGGATAACAAAGAAAAGCGCCGACTCATGGAGCTTCTGTCGGACTTGAACCGTCAGGGAATTACCGTTTTATTAATCACTCATGATATGGAACTTTTGGCTGAATATTGCAAACGTGTCATTATTATCGGTAACCGTACGAAAGCCTTTGACGGTACGCCGGAAGAACTCTTTACTCGAAGAGATGACTTGTATGAGTTGGGGCTTAGTCGTCCCGATTCGGTGGAAATGGCGATGGCCGTACCGGGATTGCCTTACTGCCCGACCATGGAGGCTTTCAGAGAAGCCTTGTTGGCACGCGTGAAAGGAGCACGGACATGTTAAATCGATTAGTACCTTTGACAAAACTTATAGGAACGGTCGCCTTTTCCTTTTGGGCTCTCGTATTTAATACACCGGCTCCTCTTATAGGACTGGTGATTGTAGAAGTCGTTCTGCTGGCAACGTGCGGAGAGTTTAAGAGAAATTTGAAGGGGTTACTGAGCCTGTGTGTGTTTGCCGTCTTTTTAGGATTGGTTCAACTCCTTGGCGGCGGTTCGCTTGAATCGGCGTATGTAACGGGATTTCGCATGTTGTCCATGACGACGGTTTTCATCATTTTATTAACAACGACCCGTCTTCAGGACTTAACGGCTGCCTTAGTAAAACAGGTGCATATACCTTATGAATATGCCTTTATGTTCACTGCCGCCTTGCGGTTTGTGCCCGACTTCATTGCTGAAAGTAAGTCTGTACGCGAGGCTCAATCTTGTCGCGGTCTTTCCGTTTCGGGGAATATTGTAAAACGGCTTAAAAACTATATGACCGTCGTTCAACCGCTTATTCTTAAATCTTTGGGTCGTTCCGAAACAATGGCTTTGAGTCTTGAATTGAGAGCTTTCGGCAGTAATGAACACAGTTTTATTGCCAACGTAACGCTTCGAACGGCAGACTATATAATAGTTGTTTTAATGCTTATGGTAAGTATTTTAGTTGTATACGGTCGCATGACCGATTACACCTTATTG
This sequence comes from Megasphaera micronuciformis F0359, assembly GCF_000165735.1. Taxonomy (GTDB): domain Bacteria; phylum Bacillota; class Negativicutes; order Veillonellales; family Megasphaeraceae; genus Megasphaera; species Megasphaera micronuciformis. The sequence goes on along the minus strand of NZ_GL538184.1, from coordinate 2,931 downwards.
ATGAACGTAGTCGGATAAAGGAGGAATTGTCGTGAAAACAATCGAAAATATAGGCGAATTGGAATTTCACCATCGCCAAGGCGGACAATTCCGCTGGATAACCGTATCTACTTTGTTATTGGCCATAGGGACTATTCTTCACCTCGTATCTCCCAGCGTGGCGGGAGTTACTCCCAACTGGACTATCGCTACCTACTGTGTGGCTATCTGCCTTACCAAACCGTCATATCGACAGGCTTTGGGTATCGGCTTGGTGGCGGCACTGATCAATGTTTTGACCTCAAAATCGGGATTTCCTTACGGGAACCTGGTCAGTGAACCGTTGGGGGCCTTGACTTGTGCTTTTATGGTCAAAAATTTTGCATCCTTACGTTTCGGCCGATATTCTCTCTTGCCTTTGCTCAGCGGTTTTTTGGCTACGTGCATGAGCGGTGGAGCGTTTGTAACGATTTTAAAGTTCGTCATGAACTTGCCCTTAGAAGTATATCTCAAAGGGATGCTTCCCTTAGTCGCCATCATCGGTTTGCTTAACGGTGTGATTACACCGCTTATGTATTTTCCGGCTCACCGCCTGTTGTCGTCGCGAGGTTTCATTGATTCGCAAGATGAGGAAGAGCATATTTCCGACCATTCGGACTATGAATTGATTCCCTCTTCGGACGCACTGATCTCCATGGAACATCTTTCTTATACGTACAACGGAAAGAAAAATCCCGTTTTGGATGATGTAAACTTACAGGTACATAAAGGTGATTTTCTGGTTGTTACGGGGGAAAGCGGCAGCGGCAAAAGTTCTTTGTGCATGGCTATGAGCGGTGCGATTCCGCACTACTTCGGCGGTGTCATGAAGGGGATGGTCTACGTTAAAGGAAAAGCTGTAACGCAGTCGACTATTGCCGACTTGTCCAAGCATGTGGGTACTATGTTGGATGATTACGACAGCCAGCTTGTTGCTATGACGGTTGAAGAAGAAATCGCCTTTTCTCTGGAAAATATGGGGATGGGTGCTGAAGAGATTGCCGTGGCTGTTGATGAAGCATTGGAAAAAGTAGGCCTCGCGGAATTTCGTGAACGTCGTTTGTCGGACCTTTCGGGCGGGCAGCGGCAGCGCTTGGTCATTGCCGGTGTCTTGGCAACCAATCCGGAAATTTTGGTCTTCGATGAGCCGACATCGGCCCTTGACCCGGAAGGCACCCATGAATTCTATGAACTAGTTCATGAATTGAACCGTGCCCACGGTCATACGATTATTGTTATCGAGCATTCGCTTGAAGCTGTCGTTCCCTATGCGACACGCCTGGTCTTGATGGAAAAGGGCAAGGTCTTATGTGACGGGGAATTAAAAACGGGGTTAAAGTACATGTATGAGCAAGATGTATGTAAGAGTGCTGTTCCTGCCGTATTCGCCTGCCAATTGGAACTTGAAAAAGCCGGCTTCAATCCGCCGCATACCTGGTTATCGGCCAAGTCGGCTATTGCTGATTTAACACGATTTTCATAAATGAGAAGCGACTCGTAGGAGTCGCTTTCTTTTTTGCAACGAAGAAGCCAAGTAAAATACGTTGAGAATCGCAAGGGTTACTGCTATAATAAATCCATATTATATAAAGGAGCGAGAGCCATGAATATTATTGATGAATTATCTTGGCGCGGCGCGGTTAATCAAATGACCGACGAAGCGGGATTACGCAAGTTGACGCAAGAAAAGAGCGTCTCCTTGTATTGCGGCGTTGACCCGACGGGTGACAGCATGCATATCGGACATTTGATTCCTTTTATGATGTTAAAACGATTTCAACTGGCTGGCCATCATCCGTATATCCTTATCGGCGGCGGTACGGGTGTTATCGGTGATCCCAGCGGACGAAAAACGGAAAGACAGTTACAAACGGTTGAACAAATCGGTGAAAATGCGAAGAAATTAAAAACACAGTTCGTGCATCTTTTCGGAGAAGACTCCAATATTACCATTGTCAACAACTATGATTGGCTCTCTAAGCTGGATCTTCTCGGCTTCTTGCGCGATTACGGCAAATTGTTCAGCGTCAATGTTATGTTGGCTAAGGATGTGGTGGCCAGTCGCTTGGAAGCGGGGATTTCCTTTACGGAATTTTCTTACCAGATTTTACAGTCTGTAGACTTCCATCATCTCTTAAAAGAACGGGATGTGCAGATACAAATCGGCGGTGCCGATCAGTGGGGAAATATTACGGCCGGTATCGACATGATTCATAAACTGGAAGGGTCGGAACAGGAAGCATACGGGTTGACCATTCCGCTTATGTTGAAGTCGGACGGCACGAAATTCGGTAAGACGGCAGGGGGAGCTATTTGGCTCGATCCGGAAAAAACGTCACCCTTCGAGTTCTACCAATTCTGGCTCAACCAGGATGATGCGGACGTCGTGCGGTATTTGAAATACTTCACCTTCTTAGGAGAAGAAGAAATTGAAGAACTGGAAAAAACCGTACAAGAAGCACCCGAAAAGAGACTGGCACAGCGTCGTCTGGCTGAAGAGGTAACGATATTCGTACATGGAACAGAAGCTTTGAAGGAAGCGGAAAATATTACGGAAGCCTTGTATCGAGGCAGTATTGCCGACTTGACGAAACGTGAATTGGAACAAGCTTTCGGCAAGATGCCTACCGTAACGGTAGGACCTGAAGAAAAGGCCGTCGTCGATTGGCTGGTCGACACGAAAATTTGCCCGTCCAAGCGCCAAGCTCGAGAAGACGTTCAAAACGGTGCCATTACGATTAACGGCATCAAGGTAACCGATTTGGAAGAAATCGTTCGACCTCACAAAAATTCGGAAGGTTCGTATATTATTGTTCGCAAGGGTAAAAAGAAATATACGCTTGCGAAAGTTGAAAAATAATACTTGACAAATTCATATCAGTGTAAGAGAACAGGACATATGTGACAAAGAAA
>NZ_GL538183.1 GCF_000165735.1 Megasphaera micronuciformis F0359 | reverse complement strand
GGATTTAAAAGGGTCCCGCTATCGGTTCCGGTAAACAGCTTCCCGCTCCCATTGGCCCGGTTTAACAGCCAGTTACGAATGAGCATCCGTATCGACCCCTTTAGCCTTATCGGCAGTTATCGTGTAATTAATAAGATACGCCCCCGATAAGCATTCAACGGCTGCCGTATATAAGGCTACGGCAGGACTTACATACGACCCGGCTACCACTAATAAGATAAAGCCGGCAAGTAGTAAGATATCATCGGCAAACTTTTTTATCGTCTTCATATGATTCCTCCTATAAACTAAATTCATCGGATAAGACATACTCGCTTAAATCTTCAAGTTCCGCTACATAAGCCCTACTAAAGGCGTTTATAACCGCCGCTATCGGGTCAATGCGGTTGGTGGACTTTGCCTTATCAAGCAAGATGTTTTCATTGTGGTCACGCTTAGTCACGGCGTTACTAATAGCCCAATCTAAAAGAGGATTGGGTTCATGTAAGATGTTTCCGCGATAGGCTTCTTCTCGAAAGGCCTTGGTCGGTTCTGAAAGCGTTCGCATCCCTTGCCGTACTTCAACGGTTACAATGCCCCTTGAATCAAGCTCTTGCGAAAATTGAGTCGCGTTATACGGGTCATAGCATACTTCCTTAAGGTTTACCCCCAGGTTATCCATTTGTTCTTGTATCCATGTGTCGATAAAGCGGTAATCCACGACATCTCCCGGGGTGATGGTAAGGTATCCTGCTCTTGCCCAGGCTCGATACGGCGCCTTATCGGTTTTTTCATGTGTAGCTACCTTCTCTTCCGGAATAAACCCGTGGGCTCGTACCAAATACTTGGTCGTCCCGTCGTCATCAAGCGGTAGCACCATCCCCACGGCCGTAAGATCGATGCGCATCGACAAGTCGATGCCGATGTACATATCCTGCTTGTATAGGTCAATAGGAGGGGCCGTAATGGCTCCTCGTTCTTTCCACTTGGCCATATCCATATACGATAACTCCGACTGATTGACCCATAGGTCCATATTCTTCGTTAAAAACGACTCCATCTTCTCGGGACTCTCAAGTGCCGACGCCAGTTTACTTCGGATATTAGCCAGCCCTTCAGGGTAAGCAGCGGCTATCGGGTTGGCCTTTATCCAGCATTCTTCGTTTTTTACGTCATCTAACAGGGTTCCTTCGTCATCTCGATCGAGTTCATTTACCATACAAAAGTAATCGACCACGTCAAAATCAAGGGCCGGGTTTAAAATCTTCTCAACGAGCGGATACTCCACTCGATAACACGGACCACCGAAGTTATTGCCCGCCGTAGTGATGATAAATAAAAGCGGTTGGCGTCTGGCTACCATCCCCGTATTAATGACTTCCAGAATCTCGTCTGTCGGGTGCGCATGATACTCGTCGATAAGTCCACATTGCGGGTTCAGCCCGTCACCTGTCTTGCCGTC
>NZ_GL538182.1 GCF_000165735.1 Megasphaera micronuciformis F0359 | reverse complement strand
ACCGGAACCGATAGCGGGACCCTTTTAAATCCTGCGCAGTGGCTTATCGATGCCATCGGCGGCGGAGCGGTTCTTACGCCGGAACAGGCGGCTAAAAACTCGAACGTAGCCGCGTGCGTGTCTATTTTAGCTGACGATATCGGAAAACTTCCGATTCATACGTTTAACAATCAAAAGAAAGACATCGGCATGAAGCACCCGGTTGCCAAACTGTTATATGAGCGGCCGAACCCCTTCATGTCGGCCTTTGTATTTAAGCAAACCATACAAGGGCACATCGGTATCTACGGCAACGGCATTGCCTATATTAAATGGGGGCCTGACGGGTACCCCGTGGCACTGTGGCCGCTGGATCCGGTACGTACGTTTGTACAACTGGATGCCGCTACGGGCACCCTTCATTACCGAACCCAAAACGCACAAGGCGAGGTATACGATTTAAAGCCCGATGAGGTGCTGCACTTTAAAGCCTTTACGCGAGACGGCATTATCGGGATCCCGCCGTGGAAGACGCTTATCGATGAACTTGATAGCCAAAACGCTCTTAAGTCGTTTATTTGTGATTTTTACCGTAACAGTACCTTATCGAGCGGTAT
>NZ_GL538181.1 GCF_000165735.1 Megasphaera micronuciformis F0359 | reverse complement strand
TCCTTGTCACAAATGTCTTGATACACTACAATTAATATTCAACATAGCGCCCCGATGAAGAATATACGAGAACCCTTAGGGGGAGATGAAGTTCTATTGTAGGCCGCCGTATGTTGCCTAAGCCGTTTCCTTAGTGTATAATCCTCCTATTAGTGATTGTTGAAGGAGTGCCGTGTTACGAACGGCTATGAGGGAAAGGAAGAAAAATATGTTACCGGAAAAATTACACGATGTCTTGAGTTATGAAGGGGTTGTATCACTTACGACATGGACGCCTGAGGGTCCGCATGTAAACAATACATGGAATACGTACATCGTTGAAAAAGATGATGATCGATTGCTTATTCCGGCTGCCGGTATGAACAGTACGGAAACGGACTTGAATGTAAACAATAGGATCATCCTTACCGTCGGTGCCAGAGAAGTGGAAGGGTTTAACGGATATCAGGGTACGGGATTTCGCATTACCGGTACGGCCAAGCTCATAGACGAAGGTGAGGACTATGAGATGATGAAAAAGCAGTTCTCCTTCTTGCGAAAAGTGTTGGAAATAAAAGTAGAAGAAGCAAAACAGTTACTCTAAAATAAATTAAGAAAGACCTCTTCGGGAGGTCTTTTTTTAAACTTTCGCATTGCTCATAGATTTGCATGGTGGTATACTTTTACGTAATCGTTAAAGATATTTATGTTTAGGGGTGATTGCATTATGGCACGTTTTTCTACATTTGCACAAACATTACAGGCTGACGATATTGCTGAAATTTTGGCATTGACTCAAAAGCCGGAAGTTATTTCCTTTGCCGGCGGTTTGCCTGCACCGGAACTTTTTCCGATTGAAGAAATGAAAAAGGTAGACGAAGCCATTTATACGGAACAGGGACGTCAAGCCGTTCAGTACGGGCCTACACAGGGCTATGATTTGTTACGCGAACAACTGGCGGCTCGTATGAAAGATAAGTTCTTCGTTGACTGCACTCCCGATAATATTGTTATTACGACAGGATCTCAACAAGCACTCTTTATTTTAGCCCAGATTTTGCTTGATAAAGGGGATACAGTTCTCATGGAAAGCCCGACTTACATGGGTGCCATCATGGCTTTCGATCCGTCCGGTCCGCGATATACCACCGTTTCGACAGATGAAAACGGCATTGTTGTTGAAGAGTTGGAAAAAGTCTTGGCTTCAGACGATTCCATTCGCATGATTTACGTCATTCCCGAATTCCAGAATCCGACGGGCATTACATGGCCTGTTGAACGCCGTAAGGCCTTTATGGATGTCATTAATAAATACGATGTCGTCGTTCTTGAAGATAATCCGTACGGTGAAATTCGTTACGGTATCGATAAATTACCGTCTTTGAAATCTATGGATACTCAGGGTAAGGTTGTCTTTATGGGGTCTTTCTCCAAAACGTTTATGCCCGGTTTTCGCTTAGGCTGGATTGTGGCTCCTGACGACGTTGTCGATAAGTTTGTTAAGGTTAAGCAATCCGTCGACATCGGCACGTCTACATTCGGTCAGCGGCAGGCCGCTTACTTCTGCAAGATGTATGATATGGAGGCACATATTAAGCAGATTACGGATTTGTATGCCAAACGTCGTGATTTAATGTGCGACTCCATGGAAAAATATTTCCCCCAAGAAGTTAAGTTTAATCGACCTCAGGGAGGCCTCTTTACGTGGGTTACCTTGCCTGAAGGAATTGATGCCAAGGCTTTAATGCGGAAGGCTATTGCCAAAAATGTAGCCTATGTTCCGGGAGTCATTTTCTATCCCAACGAAGGAGAAGTTAACCATTTCCGTCTCAACTATTCGAATATGACGGAAGATCGCATTGTTGAAGGGGTAAAACGCCTGGGAGAATTGTTGCACGAAGAGTTGGATAAGTAAAGGCGCTATGTAGCATTGCCTTAAGCAAGGGACTGTAATAAAATGTATATACACATTTTATTACAGTCTTTTTTTGCCGTTTGAATGGAAGCGGCATGGGTGAGGGCATGAAAGCGACGGATATATTACAACAGTATTTCGGATATACATCCTTTCGCCCCGGGCAGGAAGAGGTCATAGAAGCACTCTCGACGCATCGGGACGTATTGGCCATTATGCCGACGGGAGCGGGAAAATCTCTGTGCTTTCAAATACCGGCCTTAATGAGTAAGGGGGTAACGGTAGTTATCTCGCCGCTGTTGTCTTTGATAAAAGACCAGGTGGATGCTCTGCAAGCACAAGAAATCGGGGCGACGAGTATTGACAGTCGGTGTACGGTAGAAGAAGCGAATAAACGCTTTTTTCTTTTGCGGCAGGGAAAAGTAAAACTTTTGTATATATCGCCCGAACGATTACAAAACGAGTATTTCACAGCCGTCATGAAAAGTGTAACCGTGTCGGCCGTTATTGTCGACGAAGCTCATTGTGTATCCCAGTGGGGCCATGATTTTCGCCCCGGTTATCGGTTGATAAAAGACTGGATCGAGTCGTTACCGCAACGTCCTGTTGTAGGAGCTTTTACAGCCACGGCAACGGAATACGTTAAACAGGATATGTTGAATCTTCTGGGATTGAAAAATCCTCTGGTTTTGGTAGGCGGTTTTGATCGGCCCAATTTATATTTTCGTGTTATCAAGACGGCACGAAAGACGGACTTTCTCATTTCTTATTTGGATGAACATAAGAAGGAAAGCGGTATCATTTACGCCGCCACGCGCAAGGAGACGGACAAGGTATACGATATGCTGCGTAAGAACGGCTTTAAGGTCGGCCGTTATCATGCCGGTCTGACAGATGAAGAGCGAAGACGTGTACAGGAAGATTTTACCTATGACCGTATTGAGCTGATTGTGGCGACCAATGCTTTCGGCATGGGAATTGACAAAAGCAATGTTCGCTTTGTCATTCATTGGCAAATGCCGAAAAATATGGAAAGTTATTACCAAGAGGCCGGGCGTGCCGGACGAGACGGGGCTCCGGGGGAATGTATCCTTCTTTTTACGCGCGGCGATATTATGGTTCAGAAGTTTTTAATCGATGTATCATCAACTGATGAAGAGCAGAAAAAGAATGACACGGTTTTAATGAATCGAATGGTCGATTATTGTGAAGCCTCTTCGTGTTTACGGCGTGCGATTTTGGAGTACTTCGGTGAAACTGTAAAATATGAAGAGTGCGGAAACTGTGGAAACTGTGATGCCGAAACAACGGATGAAGACATAACTCGGGAAGTAAAACTCATTTGTATGTGTGTAGATGAATTAAAGGGGCGTTTCGGTCAGACTGTCGTGTCGTCCGTCTTGCGCGGAACGGTGACGGAAAAAATCAGGCAATACGGCTTTGAACGAAATGCGTCTTTCGGTATGCTCGGTGATTATTCGGCGGCCGATATGGCGGCGTTGATTCGCTATGCCGTAAGTCGCAACTATTTATCAGTGGCGACAGGCAAGTACCCCGTCTTGTCTTTGGCTGCGGCCGGCAGAGCTTTGCTGGGGCCGGGTAAGAGTGCTCCCGTAATGCGTGTGCTTAAGATGGAGGACTCGGTGCCGGCAAGAGCCGTACATAAGCGGAGCATGCGTAAGATTTACGATGAGGAACGATTGCGTCCCTTATTTACGAAGTTACAACAACTTCGATATGAGACGGCACGGAAAGAACATATTCCGCCCTTTGTCATTTTCTCCGACGTAACGCTTTGGGAGTTGGCGGAACAAAGGCCGTCAACACTTGAAGAATTGCACAGTATAAAGGGGATAGGCGACTTTAAATTACATAAATACGGGCCTGCGTTTCTTGATATTATTGTAAGTGACGGAAAGGATGACTGATTTTATGAGTTTGGCAGATGAACAATATTTGAATATTGTAGAAAATATTCTGGAGCACGGTTACTTCGATCAGAACAGAACGGGTATTCGGACCTATAAACTGCCTCATCAGATGATGCAATTCGACTTGGAAAAAGAGTTTCCCATTTTAACGACAAAATTTGTCGCCTTCAAGACGGCTGTAAAGGAGCTGCTGTGGATTTGGCAGCTGCAGAGTAATGATGTGCGAGAATTGCAAAAGATGAACTGTCATGTATGGGATGAATGGATGCGTGAAGACGGGACGATCGGTAAGGCCTACGGGTACCAGATTCGCAAATATAAACAGGTGGATACGCTTTTGGATCAATTGCGGACGGATCCGCAAAATCGACGCATGATCGTTTCTTTGTGGAATATTGAAGATTTACCTGATATGGCTCTGCAGCCTTGCGCTTATCAGACCTTATGGGATGTATCCGATGGCCGATTGAACTGCATGCTTGTACAACGAAGCGGGGATATGGGCTTGGGAATTCCGTTTAATATGACTCAGTATGCCGTTCTTGTTCACCTGATTGCACGTTCTGTCGGGTTGCGGCCCGGCTTGTTTACTCATGTCATCAATAATGCACACATTTACGAAAATCATGTAGAAGCTTTGAAAACGCAGTTGGCGAGACGCCGGGAAGCGTTACCGGCACCGCAGCTGGTCATTGATGAAGGAATCACAGATTTTTATGAATTTAGGCCTGAAAATATCCGCCTGGAAGGGTATACGCACAAGGGGAAATTGCCCATGGAGGTCGCTGTATGATTTCTTTGATTGTAGCGCGAGATAAAAACGGCGGCATCGGTAAGGACGGAGATTTACTGTGCCATATTTCAGCGGACTTGAAACGATTTAAGGCCTTGACGACAGGACATGATTTAATCATGGGGCGCAAAACGTTTGAAAGTTTGCCGGGGCTTTTGCCGAATCGCAGACATATGGTAATTACGTCACAGAAAGACTACAAACAGTCTCATGACGGTATCGATGTATATCATTCTGTAGAAGATGTATGTGCTTCTCTGGTGGAGGACAAGGAATATTTCGTCATTGGAGGAGCTTCGGTTTACGAATCTTTTTTGCCCTTGGCACAGCGAATGTACATTACGGAAATTCATGAAGAATTCGCGGCCGATACCTATTTCCCGCAAGAAAATAAAAATGAGTGGGCTATGACTGATAGGCATGACTTTGAAAAAACGTTGAGTAATAAATATGCATATTCCTTTATTGATTATGTTCGAAAATAAGCCGATAAATAGATTGATTATCGAATTTTTATTACATGCATACATTGGAAATATTCGTTGACACTGGATTATAACTATGTTACACTTAGGCCATAGCTAGCAAGATAGCTGGAAGTTTTTATCTTAGGAGGATTGTGTCATGCAAGGTAAAGTAAAATGGTTTAGTGCAGAAAAAGGTTATGGCTTCATTGAAAGAGAAGACGGCGGCGACGTATTCGTTCACTTCTCTGCCATTCAGGAAGACGGCTTCAAGTCTTTGACTGAAGGTCAAGAAGTTGAATTCGATATCGTAGACGGCGCTCGTGGCCCTCAGGCAGCTAACGTAACAAAAGCGTAAACTACGGTAACGACCTTTATGACGGTAACTTCGGTTACCGTCTTTTTTTGTTTGTATGCCCGTAAAGGATTGAAGGGCGGTCTTTATTACACGATCCGGCTAAAAAAAGGCAGCCCTTGTTTCAAATATAAAAGAGCACTATAATTAGAAAGAATCAAATAAATGCGAAAACGGAATTATGATTTGAAGTTATACATAGTGATGTATGTCTATAAGAAAGGAGACTTCCGTGAAAATCGTTGTGACTTGTGCCGTAACGGAGGCACATAAAAAACTGTTGGAAAAAATCGCACCGGGACATACTTTTGTATATGTCGGGGACAGTATAGAAGGTACCGGGTTGTCTATTCCTGTGGAACGGGATGTCATAAATGATGCCGACGTTATTATCGGGAATGCGGACCCGCACCTGTTAAAGCAGGCTGAAAAGCTTAAATGGTTACAGCTGAACAGTGCCGGAGTAGGGAGCTATGTCGATGTCGTCGGTAAAGACGTTCTTTTAACCAATGCGACGGGGGCGTACGGAGTGGCCGTGGCGGAACATATGGCGGCACAGCTCTTAATGATGATGAAACGACTGCCTGCTTACTACGACAATCAAAAGGTCGAACGTTGGCACGATGAAGGACCGGTTCAGAGTGTTTTCGGGGCAAAAGTTCTGGTTGTGGGATACGGCGATATAGGAGCCACGTTCGGACGGATCTTGAAAGGAATGGGGGCCCGTATTACGGCTGTGCGGCGTCGTCTTACGAAGGGACTTGACGGGGCGGATGCGGTAGCTACGCTTGATGACTTGGACAGTCTCCTGCCACAGGCACAGGTCGTTGCCTGTGTGTTGCCCGATACGCCGGAAACGGCAGGGCTGTTTACGAAAGAGCGATTGGGAAAGATGAAAAAACACTCTTGGTTTATCAATGCCGGTCGCGGCAATGTTGTAGACAGTGACGCTTTGTGTGATGCCGTAGCGACAGGCAGGTTGGCAGGGGCGGCATTAGACGTAACCGAACCTGAACCTTTACCGCAAGGTCATCGCCTTTGGCATACGCCGGGAATTTATATTACACCGCATGTATCGGGCGGATTACATTTGGAATATACCCATAATCGCATTATTCAAATTGCCGCTCGAAATTTAGAACTTTTTTTAGCGGGAAAAGCATTAGAACATGAAGTAGATCGTCAAAGCGGCTACGGTAAATAAGAAAGGTTTTGCAAATACGGGACTTTGCTTGTCAGGTACGAGGCTGACGAGTGAAGCCCCGTATTTTATATTGACGAAAGTACATTATGTTTACAAAATTTCAATAATAAAAATTCATTGAAATAATATAAAAATAATGATATTCTATACGGAGTATGTACCGTAATTACGACAATATACGAGCAGGAGACGGGAAAACATGAAAATTATTTTGTTTTTTATTATGGTCTGTCTACTTATAGGAGGACAGATTTTGGGGGCCAAGTTTCAAATAAAATCATTTAATGAGGCTTTGAAACGACTTCATAAAAAAGGGAACGTCGGTGTAGGCACTAAAAAGCGGAAGGTAGGTCCCGGTTATGTAGTGCTCCTGGCCTGTGATTCGCAAGGAAGGATTACAGGGGGAGAGTTGATGAGAGGAATTACGGTTTTTAATAGTTTTAAGGAGTACGGGAAGTGGAACGGCCAATCCATTTATGATGTAAACGCTCGACTTAAAGCCGGTAATGAAGAAGCACGAGACGAGTACAGCGGGTATATTGCGGCTTTGGACGCCTTGGAAGAAAAATTGGCGGAACAGATTGCCGGTGAGGAGGTCAAGAGATAATGGAATTTATTGCCATGTATGCCAATTCATTTATCGACTTGTTCAAGGCAGGGGCGCAAATATTTACAGGCTTTGTTACGGGAATTATCCCTCTTGTAGTCGTTTTAATGACGGCCGTCAACTCATTGATTAAGCTCATAGGAGAGCAGCGGTTTTACGGATTTGCCCGAAAAGCGACAAAGTATAAACTTACACGCTATACGTTAGCACCCGTTTTATCCGTTATCTTCTTAACGAGCCCCATGTGCTTTACTTTCGGGCGTTTTGTAGAAGAAAAATATAAGCCGGCTTTTTATGATGCCCAGGTAAGCTTTGTGCACCCTGTCACGGGACTCTTTCCTCATGCCAACGGAGGCGAACTTTTCGTGTACATGGGTATTGCTGCGGGTATTCAGGCACTGGGATATCCTTTGGGGGATTTAGCGGTTCGCTACTTTCTTATCGGCATAGTAGTTATCTTTTTACGCGGAATCATTACGGAACGAATTTATATATACATGAATCGTAAAGCGGGACGAAAGGTATAGGTGACACATGTATAAATCAGTAGTTGTTTGTAAAGGCGCCGGCGGTTGGGGCGGTCCGATTACACTGATACCTACCGCGCAACGACATATTATTCTCAGCGTGACCGGAGGCGGGATTCACCCTATTGCCAAGCAACTCGGTGAATTATCGGGGTGTGAAGTTGTCGACGGTTTTACGACAGGAGTCAATGACTCGGAAATTCTGGCCGTCGTGATTGATTGCGGAGGTACGGCACGGTGCGGTGTTTATCCCCGGAAGGGCATTCACACGATTAACGTGGTTCCCGTCGGGCGTAGCGGGCCTTTGAGTAAATATATAACCGAAGACTTATACGTATCGGGTGTGACGCCGCAGTGTCTTGCTTATGCAAGTAAAGAGGCTGTCGTGCGCGAAGCGGCAAAAGAAGCTGCCTCCGTATCGGCGAGCAAGGAACCTGAAAAAGTGCGGCAGTCATCGGCTAACATAGTGACCCGGATGGGCATCGGCATCGGCCAGGTGGTCAATAAATTTTATGCTGCCGGTAGAGAATCTATCGATATAACCATCAAAAGTATTTTACCTTTTATGGCCTTTGTCAGCATGATTTTAGGAATTATTACGGCTACGGGTGTCGGTAATGTTGTAGCTGTTACCATTTCTCCCGTCGCCGCATCCTTGCCGGGGATGTTGATCTTGGCACTCGTGTGTGCTCTCCCTTTTATTTCACCTGTCCTCGGCCCGGGAGCGGTTATTGCACAGGTTATAGGTACGCTTTTAGGAGCGGAAATCGGTTTGGGGCATATCCCTCCGCAATATGCTCTGCCGGCTCTCTTTGCCATTGATGCACAAGTCGGCGCCGACTTTATTCCTGTCGGCCTGAGTCTTGGTGAAGCGGAACCGGAAACCATCGAACTGGGCGTGCCTGCCGTCTTGTATTCACGCATGATTACAGGTCCTTTGGCCGTATTATTGGCCTATGCCGCATCGGTAGGCTTGTATTAGACTCTTTCCGTCTTCCTCCAGGGGAGACGGAATTTTTATTGTTTAGGCGACTTTGACTTTTTGCCCTTTATGAGGTATGATAGATGAGCATAAAGAAAAGTATGCTTACATAGAAGGGAGTTTTGAAAAGTGGCTGAAGAAAGATATGAGTTTCAGGCTGAAACAAAACAATTATTGGATCTTATGATTCATTCTATTTATACAAACCGTGAAATATTTCTGCGTGAATTGATTTCCAACGGCTCCGATGCTATTGATAAATTACATTATGAAGCATTGACGAATCGCGATTTATTGGAAGGCGATACGGAATTTTCTATTCGACTGGCCATAGATAAGGATAAGAAAACTTTGACTGTTGCCGACAACGGTATCGGTATGGACAAGGAAGATATTAAAGCCAATATCGGCACTATTGCCCGGTCAGGGACTAAGGCCTTTTTGGAACGTTTGAAAGCGGAAAAAGAAGATAGTGAAAACGTATCGGACAAGGAATTAATCGGTCAGTTCGGCGTCGGCTTTTACTCGGCATTTATGGTTGCTAAAGCCGTTACGGTCTTGACCAGAAAGGCCGGTACGGATACCGGATATTGCTGGAAATCTACGGGTGACGGTTCATACACCTTAACGGAATGCGATGTTAAACATCACGGGACGGCTGTCGTACTGGAATTGAAAGATGAATTTACAACAGGTGAGGATGATTTCCTTGATGAAAGTCGCCTTTCCGAATTAGTTAAAAAGTACTCCGACTATATTCGCTATCCCATTATGATGAATGTAACGGTAAAAGAAGTACCGAAAAATGAAGACGGTCAGCCCGTTGAAGGAGCTGATCCGATTGAAAAAACGGAATTGAAGACTTTGAACTCCATGCAACCCTTGTGGACTCGGAACAAGTCGGATATTAAGGATGAAGAATATGCCGACTTTTTCCGTCATCAGTTCTATGAATGGGAAAAGCCTATGGAAGTATTCCATACAAAGGCTGAAGGAACGGTTGAATACACGGCACTTTTGTTCATTCCCGGCAGTGCTCCTATGAATCTGTATTACAGTGATTATGAACCGGGCATTCAATTGTATTCACGTCATGTATTTATTATGGATAAGTGCAAAGATTTACTTCCCGAATACTTGCGGTTTGTCAAGGGGCTTGTCGATTCTCCCGACCTGTCCCTCAATATTTCGCGTGAAATGTTGCAACAAAGCCGCAATTTAAAAGTTATCGGTAAGAATTTGGAAAAGACTATTTTAAAAACGCTGGCTCGAAAGGCGGAAAAAGAACGTCCTGAATACGAAAAGTTCTGGAACGAGTTCGGAAAGTCGATTAAAATCGGCATTTACAGCGGTATGATGACCGGAGAAAACAATGCGGACAAGCTTAAGGACTTGGTACTCTTTTATTCGGCTCGTCAAGGTCGTCTCGTTACCTTGAAAGAATATGTAGAGGCTATGAAGGACGGGCAGCAGAAGATTTATTATGCTGTAGGTAAAGACAAGGAAGGCATTGATGCTTTGCCGCAGACGGAATTGCTGAAGGATCGAGACTTGGATGTATTGTATCTTTTTGACCCCGTAGATGAATTCGCCATTGAGGCTCTTCATGAATACGACGGCAAGTCCTTCCATTCTGTAAGCCGCGGTGATTTGGACTTGGATGACGATACATTTAAGGAAGAAAAAAAGAAAAACGAAGACTTGGCTAAAGATAATGAAGGTCTGTTACAAGACATGAAAAAAGCCTTGGAATCGAAAGTGGTGGATGTACGCCTTTCCAATCGGTTAAAAAGCGGTGCCGTTTGCCTCGTGGCCGATGCGGCAGGGCCGTCTGTAGCCATGGAACAGGCTTTTGCCGGTGCGGATAATCCGTTTATGAAGGCACGGCGTATTTTGGAAATCAATCCTCATCATGAATTATTCAATAAACTGAAGACTTTACATGACGGAGAAACGAACGAGGATGCATTCAAAGAGTACAGTGAACTCTTATACGATCAGGCACTATTGTTGGAAGGAATTATGCCGGAAGATCCTGTTGTCTTTGCGCAACGCCTTGCAAAAATGATGGCTAAATAAGTTGACGGAGCGGTTCGTAGCCGCTCCGTTTTTTTACCCGTTTGCGTGTACATATGTTCGGTCTTGTGCTAAAATAATAAGACTTACGAAGTATAGTTTCGTAAAGAAACGGAGCATCAGTTTATGAATGTAGAAGAAAGAAATAAAGATTATGATCGGTCTCGGCCTTTTCGCGTTGAATCTCCCTTTGAACCTACGGGAGATCAGCCGGCAGCCATAGATTCATTGGCACACGGTATTGAAAGCGGGCAGTGGGCTCAAGTATTATTGGGAGCCACGGGAACCGGTAAGACATATACGATGGCCAAACTGATTGAGCGGGTTCAAAAGCCTACGTTAATCATTGCTCACAATAAAACCTTGGCAGCCCAATTATGCAGTGAATTCAAGGCTTTTTTTCCGGATAATGAAGTGGGCTATTTTGTCAGCTACTATGACTATTACCAGCCGGAAGCCTATATCCCTACAACGGATACATATATTGAAAAGGATTCGGCCATTAACGATGAAATAGATAAGCTGCGTCATTCGGCGACGATGAGTCTTTTCGAACGGCGTGACGTGATTATAGTCGCTTCCGTATCGTGTATATACGGCTTGGGTGACCCGGAAGATTACAGTGATTTGGTACTGTCCCTGCGTTTAGGGCAGGAGAAATCTCAAACTGAAATTTTACGAAAACTCGTGGACATTCAATATACACGAAACGATTTAGATTTACAGCGCGGTACCTTTCGCGTACACGGGGACACGATTGAAGTCTTTCCGGCGGCTTTCGACAGTTCCGTCATTCGTATCGAAATGTTCGGTGATGAAATCGATCGCATGACGGAAGTGGATGTGCTGACAGGGGAAGTTTTGGCTGAACGAAAGCATATAGCCGTCTATCCTGCCAGTCATTACGTAACGACGAAGGAAAAGATGCAAAGAGCACTCGGTACAATCAGCGAAGAGTTGAAAGAAAGATTGCAATATTTGAAGAGCCGGGAACGGCTGTTGGAAGCACAGCGCTTGGAACAACGTACGCGGTATGATATGGAAATGATGGAAGAAATGGGATATTGTTCGGGCATAGAAAACTATTCTCGGCATTTGTCGGGCCGCAAGGCCGGAGAAGCACCGTATACCTTGCTTGATTACTTTCCCGACGATTTTATGATTCTCATCGACGAATCGCATGTTACCATACCGCAGCTTAGAGCTATGTATGCAGGCGATCAGTCACGTAAGGAGTCTCTTGTCGAATACGGGTTCAGACTTCCGTCGGCTAAGGATAACAGACCTTTGAATTTTGATGAGTTTACGGAACGGATTAATCAGATTGTCTATGTCAGTGCGACGCCCGGTGACTATGAGATGGAAGTACAGACCAATTTGGCCCAGCAAATCATTCGGCCTACAGGACTTCTGGACCCGAAGGTGGAGGTCCGCCCCGTTACGGGGCAGATGGACGATTTGCTCGGTGAAATTCGCAAGCGCATTGAAAAGAAAGAACGAGTTTTAGTAACGACGCTGACTAAAAAAATGGCGGAAGATTTGACTGAATTTTTAAAGGAAACGGGTATTCTTGTGCGGTATTTGCACTCGGATATTGCTACTATAGAACGGGCCGAAATCATTCGTGATTTACGGGCGGGCGTATTTGATGTTCTCGTCGGCATTAACTTGTTGCGCGAAGGGCTGGATATGCCGGAAGTCTCGTTAGTCGCTATTCTCGATGCGGATAAGGAAGGCTTTTTAAGATCCGACACGGCTTTGATACAGACTATGGGGCGAGCGGCTCGTAACGAACACGGCACCGTTATCATGTATGCCGATACGGTAACGGGATCCATGCAACGGGCTATGGACGAAACGGAACGTCGTCGGGCCGTGCAGGAAGCCTATAATAAGGAGCACCATATTACACCCAAGTCGGTTAAGAAAGAGGTTGTAAACTTAATTGAACTGACGAAGGTGAGTGAAGAAGAAAAAGGCTACGGAGCTGCCGATGAATTGCTTACTAAAGAAGCCTTGCACAAGGTCATTCACTCATTGACTCAGGAAATGAAAAAGGCGTCAAGGCAGTTGGAATTTGAAAAGGCGGCGGAAATAAGAGATCGCCTGGGACGGTTACGACAAGAACTGTCGCAAATGAGTCATGACGACACGTTACCGAAAGAATTGGCCGGACAGGCCGATATGCCGTCGGCACGCACGGTTCGTAAGGTTCGCCATCCGTCGGCACGCCGTCGTAAGAGTGAGGCCGTAGAAAAAGGAAAGTCAATGAAGAGGAGTAAGGACTGAGGTATGTCTGAAGCGAAAATTATTATAAAAGGTGCCAGACAGCACAACTTAAAAAACATAGATCTCGTATTGCCGCGTGATAAATTCGTTGTCATTACGGGACTTTCCGGGTCGGGAAAGTCATCCTTGGCCTTTGACACGATTTATGCGGAAGGGCAGAGGCGTTATATAGAGTCTCTGTCAGCCTATGCACGGCAGTTTTTGGGACAAATGGATAAGCCTGATGTAGACTACATTGAAGGCTTATCTCCGGCTATTTCCATCGACCAGAAGACAACCAGCCGCAATCCCCGTTCCACTGTCGGAACGGTTACGGAAATTTATGATTATCTTCGCCTTCTTTATGCTCGTGCAGGTGAAGCCTTTTGTCCGTCGTGCGGTAAACCCATTCGTCAGCAGACTATAGAACAGATGACCGATTCTGTCCTGGCCTTGGGAACCGGACAGAAAATCATGGTCATGGCACCTGTTGTTGACGGCCGCAAAGGAACTCATCAAAAGCTTTTGGAAAGGCTTGTTAAAGACGGGTATGTGCGTGTACGTGTAGACGGAGAAATTTATTTGTTATCCGACGATATTCATCTTGATAAGAATAAAAAACATACGATTGAAGTCGTCGTGGATCGCTTGGTTGTAAAGAAAGAAATCGAGACACGTCTTACCGATTCATTGGAAACGGCCGCCGCTTTAAGCGACGGTATTGTACATGTGCTGAAGGTTGATACTCGGGAAGTTTTTACGTTCAGCCAAAACTTTGCTTGCCCCGATTGCCATGTCAGCTTACCGGAAATCGAACCGCGACTGTTTTCATTTAACAGCCCTTTCGGAGCTTGCCCGGCCTGCTCCGGCATCGGCAGCACGATGGAAGTGGACCGGAAACTTGTTTTACCCGATGAACATAAAACTTTTCTGGACGGTGCTGTTGCGGCTTTAAGCAATAACCCCAATTCCTGGTTTATGAGGCAGCTCGGAGGATTGTTGGCGGGACACGGCTATTCCTTGGAGAATACCTTTGCCGATTTGGATGAAGAAACTCAAGACAAGGTCATGAACGGGTCGGAAGAAGAATGCACCTTTGACTATGAAAATTTAAGAGGAGAAGTAAAGACCTTTACCACACCTTTTGAAGGGATTATTCCCATGGTGCGGCGCCGTTATAAAGAGGCATCTACCGATATGATGCGAGATCAGTTTGAGGAGTTCATGTCCGTTAAGCCGTGTTCGGCTTGCCACGGTTCGCGGCTTCGCCCCGAGGCGCTGGCCATTAAGGTCGGCGGCCTGGATATTCATGAATTGACGGAGCTTACAGTAAGCCGGATGATTACCTTCTTTGACGATCTGCAGTTAACGGAAAAGCAGGCTCTCATCGGTAAACAAGTGTTAAAAGAAATTCGTGCACGGTTGTCTTTTTTGGCTACCGTTGGTCTCGATTATCTGACATTGGCACGAACGGCCGGCACTTTGTCGGGCGGTGAAGCCCAACGTATTCGACTGGCGACTCAAATCGGAGCCGGTTTGGTGGGAGTCCTGTATATTCTGGACGAACCGTCCATCGGGTTGCATCAGCGGGACAATGACAGACTCCTGTCGGCGCTTAAACACCTGCGTGATGCGGGAAATACTTTGATTGTCGTTGAGCATGACGAGGACACGATGCATGCTGCCGATTGTATTGTCGATATCGGGCCGGCTGCGGGAGAACATGGCGGCCGTGTCGTGGCGCAGGGAACGGCGGCGGAAATTATGAAATGCCCTGAATCGTTAACCGGGCAGTATTTATCGGGCAAGAGATTTATTCCTTTGCCGGAAAAAAGACGAGTCGGTAACGGTACGTTTATTGAGATTCAAGGCGCGAAAGAAAACAACTTACGGAATATAGATGTACGAATTCCCGTAGGCACGCTTACGGTTGTAACCGGTGTCAGCGGTTCCGGTAAATCTACTCTGGTCAATGAAATTCTTTACAAAGGAATGGCAGAGGCGGTTTACGGGACGCCGCATCGTCCGGGTGAATTTAAGGCCATTAAGGGAACGGAATATATCGATAAAATTATTAATATAGATCAGGCTCCTATCGGGAGGACTCCTCGTTCTAATCCGGCTACGTATACGGGGGTTTTCGACTTTATTCGTCAACTTTTCAGTCAGACGGCGGAAGCCAAGATTCGCGGCTATAAGGCGGGGCGTTTCAGTTTCAATGTTAAAGGCGGTCGTTGCGAAGCTTGTCGCGGTGACGGTATCATTCGCATTGAAATGAACTTTTTGCCGGACGTATATGTGCCGTGCGAAGTATGCCACGGTGCCCGTTATAATAGAGAGACGCTGGAAGTGAAGTATAAGGGTAAAAACATTTCCGAAGTCCTCGATATGACGGTGGACGAAGGAGTTGAGTTTTTTGCCAACGTGCCGCGAGTGCTGAACAAGTTGAAGTCTTTGCAAGACGTGGGACTCGGGTATATACGTTTGGGGCAGCCGGCGACAACCTTATCGGGCGGCGAGGCTCAGCGTGTCAAACTGGCTACGGAATTGTCAAAACGTAGTACGGGTCGGACCTTATATATTCTCGATGAACCGACTACGGGGTTACACAGTGCGGATATTCATAAGCTTATGAATGTGTTGCAATTGCTTGTCAACGGAGGGGATACCGTCGTTGTTATTGAGCATAATCTGGATGTTATTAAAGTCGCGGATTACCTTATCGACTTGGGGCCTGAAGGCGGCAACGGAGGCGGTACGATAGTAGCTACGGGCACACCTGAAGAAGTGTGCAGGGTTGCGGCCTCGTATACAGGTAAGTTTTTAGCCCCTGTTTTGGAACGTACGAAAAAATTGATGAAAAAGAAGAGGTAAGTCATGGCCGTCCGTGAAGACGTGTTGGAAAAAATTAAAGAACTGACTACCGAACCCGGCGTGTATTTATGGAAGGACGAAAAGGGACGGATCATTTACGTAGGCAAGGCCGTTAATCTACGCAATCGTGTCAAAAGTTATGTGCGCAAGGACTCGAACAGGGCTGTCAAGGTGGCGGCCATGATGAGTCATGCCGTCGACTTGGAAACAATTGTCGTCGCCAACGAAGCGGAAGCACTGATTTTAGAAAATACGCTTATAAAAAAGCATCATCCGCGTTATAACATTATGTTGCGTGATGATAAGACCTATCCCTATATTAAAGTGACGCTTAATGAAGAATATCCTCGTGTTTTTATGACAAGACGCGTCTTACGGGACGGAGCCCGTTACTTCGGACCCTTCGCCGATGCCGGGGCGGTTCATCGCGTTCTGAAGTTGATGCAGACGGCCTTACATTTGCGGACGTGTCGTTCCATGAAGGTGGAACGGCCGTGTTTGCAGTACCATTTAGGACATTGTGAGGCTCCCTGTGTAAACTATATAAGCAAGACTGCTTATCAGAAACAGGCCCGACTGGCTGTGGATGCCCTGGAAGGTCGCAACAAGACTCTCTACAGGGAGTTACAGGATAAGATGGAGGCGGCCGCTACGGCGGAGCAGTTTGAAAAGGCGGCTATGTATAGGGATCAACTGGCAGCTTTAAAAATCATTCAGGAACAACAGGATATTGTTACTACCGGTGCAGGCGATACGGACGTTATAGGTTTTTATGCCGAAGGAGATAAAACGGCCGTGCAGATTTATACCATTCGCGGCGGCAAGCTTATGGGGCGGGAGAACTTCAGTCTTGATAACAGTAATGATGAATCGACGGCGGCTCTTACCGGGGCCGTATTGGATCAATATTATGTAGAAGGCGTCTTCATACCTCGTGAAATTGTCGTCCCTGATGTAGAAGATAAAGAGGCTTACGAACATCGGTTGGGAGTGCAAAAAGGGCGAAATGTAGATATTATTATTCCCCGCCGTGGAGTGAAGAAACGGCTTCTCGAAATGGCCGAAAATAATGCAAAAGTACTTTGGGAACAACGTCGCTTGCAATGGCGGAATGACAAGAACAAGACGACAGGGGCTGTAGAGGCTCTGGCAAAAGTTCTCGATCTCCCGTGTCTGCCTGTACGCATGGAGTGTTTTGATATTTCCCATACTCAAGGGATTGAAACGGTAGCGTCCATGGTTGTTTTCGAACAGGGAAGACCGGCTAAATCGGAATATCGGCGGTTTAAGCTAAAGACCGTACAAGGAAAGCCGGATGACTTTAAGTCTATGGCCGAAATTATGGAACGCCGTTACAGTGAAAAAGATTGGCCCGTTCCCGACTTGATTATTATTGACGGCGGTAAGGGACAGTTACATGCGGCACTTCCTGTTATCAGACGGGCCGGAACGGACGCACCGGTCATCAGCTTAGCTAAGCGAATTGAAGAGGTATTCGTTGAAGGTCGCAGTGAATCGATTATTCTCAGTCACCATACGCCGGAGTTACAATTGCTTCAGGCCATTCGTGATGAAGCTCATCGTTTCGCTATTACGTATCACCGTAAACTGAGAGGAAAACGAAGTCTCGTATCCGTCCTTGATCATATTGAGGGAATCGGTCCGAAAAGGCGTAAAGCGGTTTGGCAAGCTTTTAAGACGTTGGATGATATTAAGGCGGCCTCTATAGACGAATTGGCTGCCGTAGACGGTATGAATCGCAGTGCCGCGGAAAATATTTACTATTTTTTCCGCCTGGGTACGGATGAAAAACGAACGATTATCAAAAAAACTTAAGAAAGGCGTTGTAGCGCCTTTCTTTTTTGTTATATAAAATTACGAATGGAAGGCGGGAAAAAATTGACAAAGAAGAAAGTATGCGAAAAAAAGCGACCTTTCCGCCATGCGAGTATTTGTCAACAAGCTCTGAATAGGATATAATTAATCAGTATGTGAAGTATGTCTGTATGTTTAGATGGAAGGAGGCGTATTTTCGTGTCCTCGGAAAAACAAAGAACTATCGGCAAACCTGTTTTTTATGAAGGCGTAGGTCTTCATGCAGGATTGCCTGTACATATGACCTTAAAGCCCGCAGGAGTTAATGAAGGTATTTGTTTTGTACGCACCGACTTGCCCGGCAACCCGTCCGTGCCGGCCAATCAGTCGTATGTAACCAACACGATGCGTGCGACGACTCTGGAAAAGGGAGAAGCCAAGGTATTTACGGTAGAACATGTGTTATCGGCCTTGCAAGGTTTGAAAATTGACAATTGTGTTGTCGAAATGGATTCGCCTGAACCGCCTGTAGGTGACGGCAGCAGCGCCGTTTTTGTCGATATGATTAAAGAGGCGGGCGTTGTCGAGCAGGATGCTCCGCGTAATGTATATGCCGTAACGAAGCAACGGGTGGTGCAAGAAGATGATAAATTTATAGCCGTGTTACCTTACGACGGATTTCGTATTACTTTTACGTCCATTAATCCCCATCCCCTGTTAGGAGTGCAGTTTTTCGACAGTGAAGTGACGGAACAGTCTTATATCGACGATATTTGTTATGCCCGCACGATTGCTTTTACGGAAGAGTTGGAAATGATGCGTAAATTGGGTCTCGGCAAGGGCGGTACAATAGAAAACGTCGTCGTATATGATAAGGATACATGCTTGTCTCAATTACGGTCTGATGATGAATTGGTACGTCATAAGGTGTTGGATATTATCGGCGATTTATCCCTTATCGGCAGACCCTTAAAGGGCCATATTATAGCTGTTAAATCAAGCCATAAATTAAACAATTTGTTGGCTAAGTGTATTTATGAAGATATGTAACGGGAGGAATTGAAATGACTTTGGAAGTTACGGATATTATGGAAATTTTACCGCACCGGTATCCCATGTTGTTAGTGGATCGCATTACCGAATTGGAACCTATGAAATATGCTGTAGGTATCAAAAATGCGACTTTTAACGAACAGTTTTTCCAAGGGCATTTTCCGGGAAAACCGGTTATGCCCGGAGTTCTCTTGGCCGAAGCCATGGCACAGGTCGGTGGGGTAGCCTTGTTGTACCCTGAAGAAAACAGAGGCTTAATACCCTTCTTTACGGGTATTGATAAGTTGCGTTTTCGTCACCCCGTTCGACCGGGTGACCAGGTTATTATGCGGGCCGATATTATCAAAATTAAAGGTCGTATGGGAAAGGTTACGGCACAGTGTCGCGTAGGCGATACGGTTTGTGCTGAAGGGGAATATCTTTTTGCTCTCATGCCCGGTCAGAAAAAATAAAAAAAGCTGAAAATCGACGAATAAGACAGAAAATCCGGTAATCGATAAGATACGGAGCCGTAATCGGCTGTATTTCCGGTTATAAAAAATTCTTAAAACGGGATTATATAAAAAATTCAGACGTACGGCACCGTCTTTCGGTGCAAAGGATATTGAGGAGTGACATTCATGACCGACGAAAAAGAAAGAGAATCTGCCGACCTTATTCATCCGACAGCTATTATCGACCCTAGAGCTGATATCGGAAAAGGCGTAAAAATCGGTCCTTATGCCGTTATAGGGCCTAATGTAAAAATCGGCGACGGTACGGAGATTATGTCGCATGTCGTTATTGACGGATGGACAACAATCGGTAAAGATTGCCGCTTTTTCCCGAGTGCATCCATCGGTTCGGAACCGCAGGATCTAAAGTTTAACGGTGAGAAAAGTTATGTCATTATCGGTGACCGCTCCGTATTTCGTGAATTTGTAACGGTTAGCCGCGCTACGGGTGAAGGTGAAGAAACCCGTATCGGTAACGACTGCCTGTTTCAGGCTTGTACGCATGTTGCCCATAATTGCATAGTAGGTAATCACGTTATTATGAGTAACTGTGCCGGCCTGGCCGGTCACGTTACTGTAGAAGATCGTGTCGTTATCGGCGGCATTGCAGGCGTGCATCAATTTGTCAAGGTGGGTCGAAATGCCATGATCGGCGGCTTGGCCAAAGTCGTTCAGGATATACCGCCTTTTGTTATTGCCGACGGGCAACCGGCGCGTATTATCGGTTTAAACAGTGTCGGGTTGGCACGTGCCGGTATTTCCGAAGAAACGCGACGGGAGCTGAAAAAGGGGTTCCGCCTCTTATATCGTTCGGGCCTTAACTTGGGTCAGGCCATCGAATCGATGGAACAGGAATTAAACAGTAGTGAAGAAGTAGAACACTTATTACGTTTTTTGCGCAATGCGGAACGCGGTATTTGCAGAGGGGCTAAAGACTGATAAAAAGGGCAGGTAAGCGTTGTCTTGCCTACCCTTTTTTGCTATATCCGTGCTGACAGAAAATGTCGTTTTTTGGTATAATAAAATGTACTATACATTAATGTAAGGATGGTATACATGGGTAAAGTCGGTTTATTGGCAGGCGTCGGAAATTTGCCTGTCGAGTTTTTGCGTGCCGCCCATCAAATGGGGCATGAAGTAATAGTTATTTCCGTCGTGCCCGATACGGCGGCGGCCTTAAAGACCGAAGCGGACGCATACTACGAGATTAATGTGGCGAAGCTTGATAAGATTATTAAGACTTTGCTCCGTGAAGGCGTTACGGACGTTACCATGATCGGTAAGGTAACAAAAGAAATTCTTTTTAAAGGTATAAAATTTCCCGATTTTCGGGCCGTGAAGCTTTTAGCGAAGTTGCGTAATCGCAAGGACGACACGATTATGTTGGCGATTGTCGACGAATTGGCGAAAGATAACCTTGTGGTTGCCGATCAAACGGCATACTTGAAACCGTTGATGCCGCCGCCCGGTGTTTTGACAAAACGAAATCCGACAGAAGAAGAAAAGGAAGATATTCGTTTCGGGTTTGAAACGGCGAAGGCTATGGGCGGCATGGATATAGGACAGACTGTTGTAGTGAAGCACAAGGCGGTCATGGCTATTGAAGCTATTGAAGGAACCGATGCGTGCATTCGTCGCGGCGGTGCATTGGGAAGAGGCGGTGCCTGCGTGGTAAAGGTGGCCAAACCGAATCAGGATGTACGTTTTGACGTGCCGGCCGTAGGTAAACAGACACTCTTATCCATGATTGAAAGCGGATGTACGCTTTTGGCAATGGAAGCGCATAAAACCCTGTTTGTAGAGCAAGAAGAAGTATTGGCACTGGCAGATGAGCATCGTATTTGTATTTGTGCCGTTGACGAATCATATTAATGAGGAGAGCCTATGAAAATCATGCTTTCCGCCGGCGAAGCGTCCGGTGATTTACACGGTGCCAATCTTGCCGAAGCATTGAAAGCCGTAGATTCGCAGGTTGAGTTAATCGGTATGGGTGGCGAACAAATGCGTAAGGCCGGTGTCCGCATTGTGTATGACATAAAAAATCTCGGCGTTATCGGCATCGGAGAGATTATAAAAAAGATACCTTTCTTTTATAAATTGCGCACTTTTTTAGTCAATACGATGAAAGAAGAAAAACCGGATGCATTGGTTTGCATCGACTATCCGGGGTTTAATATGAAGCTCATCGAAAAGGCTAAGGAGGCGGGAATTCCTGTAATTTATTATATTCTGCCGACTATTTGGGCTTGGCATAAGAGCCGCGGCAACGTTATTGCCGAATATACGGATTTGGCCGTATCACTTTTTCCTTTTGAAGCCGAAATGTATAAGAAAATGGGTACGAACGTTGTGTATGGCGGACACCCTCTGTTGGATACGGTAAAGCCGTCCATGTCGAAAGACGAGGCGTACAGCTTTTTCGGTTTACAACAGGGGAAAAAGACCGTACTTTTTATGCCCGGCAGTCGTGTACAGGAAGTACAAAGCTTATACGGAAAAATGTTGGCGGCAGGAAAATTGTTGCAGGACAAGGTTGAAGGGTTGCAGTTTATGGTTCCGAAGGCTTCTACCATTGACAGACATATGTTGGAAGAAGCCGCGCGAGAAGCGAATTTAGAGGTTCATATAGGCGAAGAACGGGTATATGACATGATGAATATAGCCGATGCGGCTATTTGTGCGTCCGGCACGGCTACTCTTGAAACCGCTTTAATGGGAGTACCGACCCTTTTGGTATATCGTGTCAATGCATTGACCTACTGGTTATCAAAGATTTTGGTTCACTTGGACAGTATCGGGTTACCGAATATTATTTCGGGACATCGTATTATGCCGGAACTCTGGCAGGATGAAGTAACACCCGAAAATATAGAAGCCGCCGTTTTGCCCTGGTTAGTGGATGCGGCAGCTGCGGAGGAAGCACGACATTTGATGGCCGGTGTACGCTGTCAAATGGGTGAAGCAGGGGCTGTACGACGTACGGCTGAAATCATTTCTGAATTTGTAAAGGAGAAACAACTCCATGAAGCAGTACAATAGTTGGCACAGCTACAAGCGGTTGTTACGGTTTATCGTTCCTTATAAGAAGAAGTTGTCCATTGCCGTCGTTTGTATGGCTTTTTCGGGACTCAGTAACGTTGTCGTTCCTTGGGTTATCAAGGATGTTATCGATAAAGTTCTGGCGCAAAAGGATGTGCATACGCTGAATCTGATTTGCGTCGGTATTCTGGCACTGTTTATCTTTAGAGGCTTCTTTTATTTCTGGCAGAAATACTTGATGAGTTACATTGGACAACATATTGTTAACGATATTCGTGAGGCTCTTTATCGCCATATTCAGAAGATGTCTTTGTCTTATTTTGACAGGCGCAAGACCGGTAATATTATGAGTAACCTCACTAATGACGTTACGGCTTTACAAACGGCTATTGCCGATAATCTGATTTCCTTTGTGCAAGAAGCCGTAATTTTAGTCGGGTCCCTGGTTTCCATGTTTTACCTGTATTGGAAGCTGACCTTTTTAACCTTGGCAGTCGTGCCCCTTGTCGTTTTAACAATTAACTATTTCGGCAAACGTCTACGTAAGGCCGGACATAAGGTTCAGGGAAAACTGGCCGACATTACGGCTCTTATAGAAGAAGCCATTTCAGGCATTCGTATTATTCGTTCTTTTAACAGGGAAGATCACGAAATTGATCGTTTTGTAGAACAAAATGACAAGAATTTCTGGGCTCTTATGGCAACTACCCGATTAACAGCTATGTTGACGCCGTTTATTCAGTTCTTCGCAGCTGTTGCCGTCGTAGGAATTATTTGGTACGGCGGCATGAGCGTTATTGACGGAGCTATGACGGCAGGTGCTTTAATCGCTTTTTTGATTTATGCTATCAACCTGTCGAATCCCGTTCGTCGAATCAGTGAGATTTACGGTGAAATTCAACGTTCGTTGGCTGCAGCGGATCGAGTATTTGAAACGCTTGATACAAAATCGGACGTAGAGGAAAAACCTGATGCCGTAGACTTGAATATCGTTCATGGCAAGGTAGAGTTTGAAAATGTATGCTTCTCTTATGATGAGGAACATGAAGCATTAAAGGACTTTACCCTTACTGTAGAGCCGGGTGAAGTCGTAGCTCTGGTGGGACCCAGCGGTGCCGGCAAATCGACTATTGCCAATTTGGTACCCAGATTTTACGATGTAACCTCAGGGGCTCTGAAAATTGACGACACGGATGTGAGAGATGTGACTTTTTCGTCATTGCGCAGCCAAATCGGACTGGTACCGCAGGAAACGATGTTGTTCAATACATCTATTATGAATAATATTCTCTACGGTCGTCTTGATGCGACGGAGGAAGAAGTCGTGGCAGCTGCCAAGGCGGCCAATGCACATGAGTTTATTAAAGACCTGCCTGACGGGTATACGACTGTAGTCGGAGACAGAGGTAGCGCGCTTTCCGGCGGACAGCGTCAACGAATCGCCATTGCCAGAGCTATTTTGAAGGATCCTCATATTTTGATTCTCGACGAAGCTACATCGGCATTGGATACGGAAAGCGAAAAAATAGTACAGTCGGCCTTGGAAACCTTGATGAAAGGACGAACGTCTTTAGTCATTGCTCATCGACTCAGTACGGTTCGAAATGCGGATAAAATCGTTGTTATCAATCACGGTTCTATTGTCGAATCGGGTACTCACAAGGAGTTGCTTGCCCGCGACGGCTTATATGCGAGCTTATATGCGGTTCAATTTAATCCCGAAGTCGTAACGGAAGGATAGAGTCCTCTTGAAACTAAACATAAAAGCCAACTTTCTTTACTGGGTATATAATATTCTTCTACTCTTGTATTGGGCTACGTTGATTCCCGTATTGATTTATCGTCTCTTTCGAGAAGAAGGATTTTTTCAACGGATTAAACAAAGTATCGGTTGGCTGCCGGAAGATTTGAAAAAGAAAATATCCGATAGAGACGCTATTTGGATTCATGCGGCTTCGGTAGGAGAAATCGTAGCTGCCAGTCCGATTGTACGGGAAATGAGGAAAGAACATCCTGAAGAAGTTATCATCGTATCCGTTGTAACGGCTACAGGCTTCAGTATGGCTCACCGAATCATTGAAGGGGCTGACGGGATTTTATATTTCCCTCTCGACTTGCCGTATTTTACGAATCGTATTTTGAATATCGTCAACCCCAAGGTGATAGTCCTGGTAGAAACTGAAATTTGGCCGAACTTCCTGCGTGTCGCCGAAAGTAAGAATATTCCCGTCATGATGATGAACGGACGTATCAGTAATCGCAGTGCTTCACGTTATCGCCTTATTACCTTCTTTACACGCCATGTACTCTCTTCCATACGCGTCTTTTGTATGCAAAGTCGTATTGATGCACAATATATTATCAGCATCGGTGCCGACCCGAATAAAGTTATTGTAACGGGCAATACGAAGTATGATCAGACGTACGGTATTGTAACGGAAGAAGAACGGGGGCGCTTGCGTAAGGAGATGGGCTTTAATGATGATGCTTATCCGATTATGATTGCCGGAAGTACGCACAAGGGTGAAAATATTCCCGTGTACAAGGCATTTGTCAAGGTTAAGGAACAATTTCCGCAGGCGAAGCTCATTATTGCACCTAGATATATTTACCAGGCCGATTTAATTATCAGCGAAGGTGTATCCTTAGGTGTAACCATGGTCAAACGAAGTGAAATGGTATCCGGTTGTAAGTCGGATATCCCTTACGACGGTGTTATCTTGGATACGATCGGTGAGTTAGGCCGCGTATACAGCATAGGCGATTTGATTTTCGTAGGCGGCAGTTTGGTTCGAGTCGGGGGACATAATATTCTTGAACCGGCAGCACACGGAAAGCCTATTGTCGTTGGACCGAATATGTTTAACTTCGTTGAAATTTACGAACTTCTCAGCAGACGTGGCGCTTGTGCCATGGTACGTAACGAAGAAGAGTTTATCGATACGTGTCTCGATATTTTGTTAAATCCTGCAAGAGCCAAGCATATGAAGGAAAGTTGCTTGCAAATTGTCGGCGAAAACCAAGGGGCAACGCATCGTAATTTAAATGAATTGAAAAAATTGTTGGATAAATTGCAGTTATGGGGATAGAAATATGTCTTTACGTGAAAAAGTGACTAAGCGATTTCTTGAATTGACGGAAAAGGGAGCACAAAATAAGGGTGATGACCTGATGCTATCCTTTTTGGAAATGCTTGAAAAAGTTTATGAAAAGGCGGTTACACGTCGTCGTCACGCTTATGCATCAGGGATAAAGAAAGAAACTTCTTTTGATGCTACGGTTATCAGTTTGGGAAACATAACGGTCGGCGGTACGGGGAAAACCCCTATGGCGGTTTTTCTGACGAAGGAAATTCGCCGCATGGGCTATACGGTAGCCGTTTTGAGCAGCGGATATCGCTCGCAGGCGGAAAAGGCCGGTGCTATTGTATCGGACGGAAATAACGTTTTATTGACACCGGCTGAAGCCGGCGATGAAGCTGTCCTTTTGGCACGCTCCCTGCCGGGAGTTCCCGTTTTATCGGGGCGGCGCCGAACGGAAACGGGGCATATTGCGGTAGACGAGTTTCATCCCGATGTCATTTTGATGGACGATGCCTTCCAACATTGGCAAGTGAAGCGAGAGTTGGACATAGTTCTGATTAATGCGGCCAACCCTGTCGGTAACGGACACTTATTGCCGCGCGGTATTTTAAGAGAACCTCTTGATGAATTGGAACGTGCCGGACTTTTTATTATTACGAAGGCTGATGAAGCCGACAGAGATGAAGTGGAAAAGATCTATTCTCTCCTAAGATACTATAATGAAAGCGCACCCATTGCCGAAGCGGAACATCAACCGAAATGGTGTGTTCCCTATGCGCAATGGTTGAAGGGAGAGATATCTGCTGAAGGACTGGAAGAAGACAGTAAGGTCGTTGCATTATCGGCTTTGGGCAGTCCCGATTCTTTTGAGGAAACTCTGGAAGAAGCGGAATATGAAGTTGTTCGCTCTTTGCGGTTTGACGATCATCACGTTTACACGGAAAGAGACTTGCGAGAGGCCTCATCTCTGGCGACGGCACAGCGAGCCGTTGTAGTAACGACGGAAAAGGATGCGGTCAAACTTTCGCCGTCTATGGTAGAGTCTATGAGTGTTCCCCTATATGTGCTGGGGATTGAAATAGAAATTACAGCCGGTGAAGAAGAAGTAAAACGCGTATTAAAACGTGTGCTGGGAGGATAAAATGAAATTTATATGCATAATCCCGTCACGATTCGCATCGACGCGATTACCCGGTAAACCTTTAATCGATTTAGCGGGCAAACCGATGATTCAGCGAGTATATGAACAGGCTTGTAAGGCGACAAAAACGTCGGGGACCGTTGTGGCTACCGATGACCCGAGAATTTATGACAAGGTCATGTCCTTCGGCGGTCAAGCGGTTATGACGGATAAGAATCATGAAAACGGTACAGCCCGCTTAGCTGAAGCGGTAGGACACTATAAGGATGCCCATGTGGTCATTAATGTTCAAGGAGATGAACCGCTAATTGCACCGGAAGTCATCGATGCGCTTTGTCAAGCCTTTGAAGAAGATGCAGACTTGCAAATGGCTACGGTAGCTACGCCCTTGCAGCCTGAAGAGTATGATGATAAGGGAGCTGTTAAGGTCGTTGTCAATAAGCGGGACGAAGCCATGTATTTTTCCCGCTCCCTGATTCCGTACCCGCGGCACGACTATACGGTACAACACGGCCCGTATAAGCATATAGGGATTTACGCATACCGACGAGCCTTTTTGCTCGAATATGCGAATATGGAAGTAACCCCGTTGGAAGCGACGGAATCTCTCGAACAGTTGCGTGTATTGGAAAACGGATATAAGATAAAAGTTATTAAAACAACACATACGTTTATCGGCATAGATACGCCTGAAGACGTAGATCGAGTCAGAGAGTATTTTGCTAAGGAGAAGGTTTGATGAAATCTGTTAAAGTAGGAAATACGGTCCTTGACGGGTCGTCTTTATTCGTCTTGGCCGGACCTTGCGTCATAGAAGACCCGGAACGCACCTTGAATATCGGCCGGGAGATGAAGAAGATTTGTGAAAAATTGGGACTGCCTTATGTATTCAAGGCATCTTTTGATAAGGCCAACCGTTCATCTTTCACGTCTTACCGCGGACCGGGCCTGGAAGAAGGCTTGAAAATCCTGGGGCATATCAAAAAAGAATTGAATGTTCCCGTCGTTAGTGATATTCATGCAGTGGAACAGGTCGAAAAAGCGGCGGAGGTCTTGGATATTTTGCAAATCCCCGCATTCTTGTGCCGTCAGACGGATTTGCTTGAAGCGGCGGCGGCAACAGGAAAGTGCGTAAATGTTAAGAAGGGACAGTTTTTGGCTCCTGAAGACATGGGAAATGTAGTTCAAAAGATCCTCCATAAGGGCAATGAAAATCTCATGCTTACAGAACGCGGCGTGACTATGGGATATCATAATCTGGTTGTCGATATGCGTAGCTTTCCCATTATGAGATCCTTCGGCTATCCCGTTGTATTTGATGCTACACACAGCGTACAGCTTCCCGGCGGTGGCGGTACGAAGTCTACGGGACAGCGACAATTTATCGGTAATCTTGCCCGGGCGGCAGCCGGATCGGGGATTGACGGGGTCTTTATGGAAGTGCATGACAATCCTGCTGAAGCCTTAAGCGACGGACCGAATTCACTGTATTTATCCCAAGTCGAAGGCGTTTTGCGTGATATGGTTGCTATTCATTCCATTGTCGCAAAGAGTACCGAAACGGCTATGTAATCGATTCATACGTGAGGTGTGTGCCATATGAATATATTGGAAGAAGCAAGAGAAGTACTCCGTGTGGAAGCGGCAGGAATAGAACGCCTGATACCTACATTGGATCAGCGCTTTGTCAATGCCGTCAATATGATTTTCGAATCTCGGGGACGTGTTATCGTTACGGGTATGGGGAAATCGGGCCATATAGCCCGTAAGGTGGCGGCTACTTTAGCCAGTACGGGAACGCCGGCCTTTTTTCTTCATCCGGCCGAGGCGATTCACGGTGATTTGGGCATGGTAACTATTGATGATACGGTGTTGGCATTCTCTAATAGCGGAGAAACGACGGAAATCCTGAATATATTGCCGTCCTTAAAACGTATCGGTCCCAAACTGATTGCCGTTGTAGGAAATATGAACTCAACGTTGGCAAAAACGGCCGATATCGTTCTTGATGTGACAGTAGAGAAAGAAGCCTGCCCCTTGGGATTGGCTCCGACTACCAGTACGACTGTGGCCTTGGCCCTCGGTGATGCTTTGGCAGTAGCCCTCTTACAGGCGCACAACTTTACGAAGGATCAGTTTGCTGTATTCCATCCCGGCGGAGCTTTGGGTAAAAAATTGCTTTTAACAGTAAAAGACGTTATGCATAAGGGTGTGGATAATCCTGTTATCGGTGAAGAAAGTACGGTTCAGGATGCGCTCTTTATGATGACGGAAAAGGGATTGGGTGCCGTAGCCGTTACGCGTGAAGACGGTACTTTGGCCGGTCTGGTTACGGACGGTGATGTACGACGCGGTCTGGAAACGGGGTCTAATTTCTTACAGTGGCCTGTAGATGCCATGATGACTAAGAACCCCCGACGGATCTCTCAGGATAAATTGGCTGCCGAAGCCTTACATATTATGGAAAAAAATCAGCCGCGACCGATTACGGTATTGCCGGTTATTGATGAAAACGATAAGGTTACGGGTATGATTCATTTGACGGACTTATTGCGTCAAGGTGTCGTTTAATGAAGGCGGAACATATTAAGGTAGTTGCCTTCGATGTAGACGGCGTATTTACGGACGGAACTCTGTACTACGGTGCGAACGGTGATTGTATGAAAGCCTTTTCCGCCCGTGACGGCATGGGTATTTCTATGGTTAAGGCAGCCGGTTTGCGCACTGCCATTATTACGGGTCGCTCATCGCAAAGCGTGGCTAAACGGGCTGAAAACTTAGGAATTACCTACGTAATACAAGGATCGTCATATAAAAAAGAAGGCTTGGCCGAGTTGTGTGAGAAGGCTCAAGTCACTGAAAAAGAGGTTGCCTACATGGGCGATGATATTAACGATTTGCCTGTAATCGCGGCTGTCGGTTTCAGCGGTGCTCCTCAGGATGCATGTCGGCAGGTACGGGAAGCGGTCCTTTGGGTATCGGACAATCCGGGCGGTCACGGGGCGGTTCGAGAGTTTTGTGAATACATTTTGGAGGCTCGGAAACAGTTGGACGATGTTATTGCTGCTTATAAGGGCGGTAAGAACGAGCTTAAACAATAAAGAAAGGAGCGTCCGTTAGAGTGTTAAAAAATTGGCAGTACCATGCAGTAAGGGCTATCGGAAGATTTGTATGCCTCTTTTCTTACGATACAATTGTCAAATGGGGACGAAAATTGGGACCCGTTGCGGGACGACTCCTGAAGAAACAACGCAATCGAGGTATTTTTCATGTCATGCGCGGGCTTAAGTGCGATGAGGCGGAAGCCGTTGCGGTTATTGACGGCGTTTTTGCCAACTTGGGTCAGGCATTAATGGAAATCTTATATACCCCTCGTCTGAATAAGGATTGTATTTCCCGGTATGTAACCTTGGATCAGCCGGATATACTTGAAAGAGCCTTGGAAGAAAATAAGGGTGTTATTGCCTTAACGGGTCACTTGGGAAACTGGGAATGGATGGGAGCCTCTTTGGCTTTATACGGATACCCGGCAACTACTATTGTAAAAAATCAGCCCAATGATTCGGTTACACGGTTTTTGAATGAAAATCGTGAACGCATGGGTTTGGAAGTCTTTGCTCGAGGCGGGAATGAAATGATTATTGCAGCTCGAGCTTTGAAGAAGAAAAAAATTCTCGGTTTTCTTGCCGATCAGGATGGCGGTTTTGACGGTGTGCCGCAGGAATTTCTCGGACAACTGGCTTCGACACCTCGAGGAATTGCTCTTTTTGCTCGCCAATTTCGTTCCCCTATCGTGCCGATTTTCCCGTATCATGATGAAAACCATCGTAATCGCGTCTATATTGGAGAGCCGATTTACTTTGAAGATACGGGTGATAAAGAGCGGGATATTGCAGAATTGACGAAGCAAACGGCGATTATTACGGAAAAATTTATTAGAGAACATCCGACAGAATGGTTGTGGTTCCAGCATCGTTGGAGCACGAAACCGGAGGAAATGACGGCACTTCAGACTGAAGGAGGACAGGAAGGCATATGATACAACGGATTCAAAAATATAAGTTGCCGCTGATTGTAGGGGCCTTCATCCTTTTATTTGCCGCCGTATTGATTCCTCTTTTGCGTGAGGGAGAAAAGCCGGCGGAAGTCAATACGGAGCGTTTTGTTGAGTTTGACGGATCGGAACTGGAAGAAAAGCGTGACGGAAAGTTGGTCTGGCATTTAACGGCCGACAAAATCCTGGTTGATCCCGATTCTGGCAAGGTCTACTTTGTAAAACCCACGGGGACTTTTGTGAGTGATGACGGAGTTCAACTGACGATTACGGCCGACCAGGGCATTGTAGATAGAAACGGAAAAACGATTGAGCTTAAGGCCCCTCTGGAAGCGCATACGGATCAGGGAGATTCGTTGCAGACCGACGGGAGTGTATACTATAATATGGATACTCGTGAAATAACAGGCGGTAAAGTCGTAATTACACGTGCCGATCAGACCGACTTGAGTGCCGATTCATTTACGGCCAACGCGGCACTTAATGCAGTAACGCTTACCGGTCATGCCCGTATTACCAAGGGGGAATAGAGAATGAAAAAAACATGGATATATACTTGTGCAGTCTTACTGGCTGCAACTGCCGTGTCCGTACCTTCGCTGTCGACGGTAGCCGCACCTCAGCCGGCCATTTCCGTAACAGCCGATCAGTTACAGTATGACGGCAAAACGCAGGTAGCTACGGCTAAGGGAAATGTTGTCATCGTACGGGATAATGCGACTATGACCGGAGCTACCGCTATGTATAATTTGAAGACGGCCGAAGCCGATTTGGACGGCGGCGTTACGGTGGAACAGCCGGATATGCATGTAACGGCACAAAAATTACATTCGACGAATAAAAATTATGTCGTAGCTACCGGTGATGTTCGCGGCATATACGGTGATCGTAAATTGAACGGCGACCAGGTCGAATATTACTTGGATCAGGACTACGGTATCGTAACGGGTAACGGTTATATGGAAGCTCAGGGGTCGCAAATGTGGGCTGATCGTATCGATGCCTGGACCAAGAAAATTCTGGCAGTCGGTACGGGTAGTGTTCATATTGAATCGCCGAAGGATAACTTATCCGCTTATGCGAATAAGGCGGAGTATACCCAAACACCCGGCGTAAATGACGGTGTTATCAACCTTTTCGGTGATGTGCACGCAACGCAAAACGGCAGCAGCCTGAACGGTGATAATATTCAAATCCGTCTGGCCGATGATTCGGCTCAGGCCATGAGTCGGTCGACACTCATTATCGTACCGACCAACTAGGCATTTTGAGGAGAGTTCATGTATATTCAGACAAATGATTTGGTTAAAACCTATAACGGTCGTAATGTAGTTAACGGAGTGTCTATTCGTGTTGATCAGGGACAGGTAGTGGGATTGCTCGGTCCTAACGGGGCGGGAAAGACGACGACCTTCTATATGATAGTAGGCATTGAAAAGCCTTCGTCGGGAACGATTCGTATTGACGATACGGATATTACTCAGCAGCCCGTACATATACGCGGCCATGAAGGAATCGGCTATTTGCCGCAGGAAGCGTCGATTTTTCGTAAATTGACGGTAGAGGATAACTTGCTGGCCATGTTGGAAACGACGAAACTTACCAAGGCGGAACAAAGTGCCAAGGCAGAGGCGCTCATGGAAGAGTTTTCCATTACAAAGTTGCGTGATCGCTTAGGGATTCAATTGTCCGGCGGTGAACGGCGGCGAGTGGAAATTGCACGGTGTCTGTGTATGGACCCGGCGTTTATTTTGCTCGATGAACCTTTTGCCGGCATCGATCCCTTGGCAGTCAACGATATTATGGGTATAATCAGTCATTTGAAGAGAAGAGGCATGGGTGTTCTTATTACGGACCACAACGTGAGAGAAACGTTGCGTATTGTCGATAAGGCGTACTTGCTGGCTGACGGCAAGGTATTCCTTGAAGGCGCACCGATGGAAATAGCGGAAAACGAAGTGGCGAAGAAAAACTATTTAGGTGAAGACTTCACCATGTAAGACGTCGGGGGATAAATAAGATGAGAATACTTGATAAATATATATTAAAAGAGTTTATAGGCCCCTTTCTTTTCGGTGTCTGTGCGTTTACGAGCGTTTTTGTCGGTACAGGAACTCTGTATAGAATTGCCAACTTAATCAATCAATACGGGGCGTCCATGTGGGCGGCTTTTCGAATTTTAGTATTGGCTTTGCCTTCCATTATTGTCATTACCTTTCCCATGTCCGTGCTGCTGGGGTCCTTAATGGCTTTCGGCAGAATGTCGGCAGCCAGTGAAATCATTGTCATGCGGTCGGGAGGTCAGAACTTTCCTCGCTTGGCTATGCCCATTTTTATCACGGCCTTGTGTATTTCTTTAGGGACAACGGCTTTTAACGAGTTCGTCGTGCCGAAGGCGAACAATGCGTATAATCGCATTATAAATGAGGAAGTGAAGGCCGGGGCTCAGCCGACTACACAGGATCATATAATTCTGAAAAACGTAAAAGGATCCGATATTTCCAGCCTCATGTATGCGCGCCAATATGACGGCCAGGAAAAACGCTTGAAGGATTTGACGGTGCAGGAATTTGATAATGATGTACTGACACGTGTCGAAAAAGCCGACTATGCTGAATGGGACGGCGATAAATGGATTATGCACAAGGGAATTATTTACGATCTTTCAGGCGGAGATGAACAGCAGGTAACAAGAACCATGACGTTCAACCATCAGACCCTGCCAATTTCTCAGAAACCTAATAAGATGGCTGAATCGCAGAAAAAGCCGGATGAATTAACTATTCGCGAATTGAAGGAGCAGATTAAGGTCCTCGACAATAATTCCGTAGATACGAATAAGATGAAAGTCGAGCTGTTCAATCGTTTTTCTATGCCCTTAGCCAGTTTGGTTTGTGCCTTAGTAGGTGCGCCTCTGGGTTTGCAAAAGCAAAGAGGCAGCTCATCCATCGGATTCGGTATCAGTGTCATTGTTATTTTTATTTACTACAGCATTATGACAATTTCCAATGCCTTGGGAAACGGGGGGCGTATCCCTCCGTACGTAGCGGCATTTCTTCCCGACGTAATTACGGGAATTGCCGGTATATGGCTTATCTATAAAAAATCTCGTTAAAAATTGTGTTACCTTCTTAGTCGGGAGGTAACACAATTTTTGTATAATAAAAGAGAACGTTATGCGAACTTTTTATGTGTAGGTGAAGGAGTGGGTTCTCTTTGAGGTCTTTAGGAAACGTTGTTTCAAGTAAAATTCAGACGGAAATATGAAGGGGATTCGTCAAAATGTGCGGTGTAGGTAATTCGATACATTGTAAAAATATGATATAATAAGACATTATGAAATGATTTGAGAATCTGTATCGGAAGGAGGGGCGTTTGATGGAGTCGGGCTGGTTTATGTTGATTGTTCTTGCCGTTATGGGCGGACTTATTGCCTATTTAGGCGATAAAATAGGTTCTAAGGTCGGCAAAAGAAAAATAAAACTGATGGGCTTACGCCCTAAGTATACTTCCATCTTGGTTACTATCATGACGGGTATCAGCATTGCCGTTGTTACCTTGGGTGTCATGTCCGTCTTATCGGAAAATGCCAGAGTAGCTCTTTTCGGTATGAATAAGTTGCGCCAACAACAGCATGTGTTGGAAGAGCAGAGAGATCGACTTTTAGCCGAGGCGGATAAGTTGGCCAGAGAAATGCAGGAAAAAAATGACTTATTGGCTGATAATGAAGTGAAGTTGGCTTCTCAGGAAGAACAATTGGACGGAGCCAACGATCGTTTGCGACTGACTCTGTTGGACTTGGAGCAGGTTCAGGCGGCGCGAGACGATGCTTCGGCTCAGCTGGGGATTGTTCAGACGGCCTTTAATCAGGTTCATGCGGACTTGGCGACGGCTCAGGGAGAAATCGAGGAGCTTGAACATACGAAAGCGGGATTAACAAAGACAGTTGCCGCTTTGGATGAACGGAACCGCTTGTTGAATGAATCCATGCTGACTGTTCGTGAGGGAACGGTACTCTTTCGCGTAGGCGAAGTTCTTTCCAGTTCCGTCTTGACAGCCGGTCAGTCTCAGGATGAAACAAGGTCACAGCTAAGCGGTATTATGGTGAATATTAACAATATGATTCGCCAACGCCTTAACATTACGGATGAAAAAGCCGTATTGCTTTACATTTCTCCTGACGAGTTTGAGCGAACCGTACAGGAACTCAGCAACTCTCCCAAGGCTAGTAAACTGATTCGCGTTACGGCTGCCGGAAATATCATTACGGGTGAGCCCGCTTTGGTACATGTAAATGTATATGATAATAACCTGGTTTATAATCGGGGCAGAGAAGTATATACGGAATACTTTACAAGTGAAGAAATTGAGAGCGGAACGGAATTACAACTCCTGCATTTTCTGCATAATGTCAATCGCAGTGCTCAGGCTGACGGAATCCTGCCCGATCCTTTGAGCGGTAACGTAGGGGCGTTGACGGCCGTCGAAATGTTTGACACCATTTCCCGTATGAAGGCCTACGGAAATACGGGACTTACGTTGCGAGCCGTTACGACTCAGAATATCTTTACGGCCGGACCTTTGCGTATTGAAATTCGTGTTGAGCCGAACAGGAGGTAAGCCGTGATTTTAGCTATTGACCCGGGATCTGTAAAAACGGGAGTGGCACTGGTTCATGAAGACGGAGAACTGAAAGAAAAGCGAATTATTCCTACTCAGTCCCTGTTGCAATACGTACAGGAGTGTTACGATTCGGGAGCACTGAAGTCGGTAGTTATGGGGGACGGGACTCGTCACGAAAGCTTGGGGAATCTCGTTAAGTCATGGATCGGCGAAGGGCATGACGAAGTGAGTTTTTCATATGTTAATGAAAAATTCACGACCGTCGAAGGACGTAAACTCTATTGGCAGTATACACCGCGTAAGGGGTGGAGAAAGTTTGTGCCGACATCATGGCAATATCCGCCTGAACCGGTAGACGATTTTGTAGCTTGGATTATCGGGCTCAGATATGTACGGGAAAGGAAAAAGACATGGTAACCAGATATATTACGAAAGCCGTGGCCTTGGCATTCGGCGCACTCATCTATACATTGGGACTGGACGTGTTTTTAACGCCTAACCATGTTATTGACGGTGGCGTTGTCGGCATTTCATTGATGGCGGCGGCCTTGACAAACCTTTCCTTTTCGACCTTTATCGTTGTCTTAAACATACCGTTTTTGTATTTAGGCTATAAAAAAATCGGGGCTCGTTTTACCATCGCTTCCCTCTATTCCATTTTATGGTTGGCCATATGGAGCCGCGTCGTTGACTATATGCACTTAGAGGCGGCAACGAAGGATCCTTTTTTGTCCACTGTTTTCGGCGGG
Organism: Megasphaera micronuciformis F0359; assembly: GCF_000165735.1. Taxonomy (GTDB): domain Bacteria; phylum Bacillota; class Negativicutes; order Veillonellales; family Megasphaeraceae; genus Megasphaera; species Megasphaera micronuciformis. The sequence continues at coordinate 22,271 of NZ_GL538181.1, read as the reverse complement.
ATTATTATAGGTGTCGGCGTAGGCCTTATTATTCGCTTCGGCGGTTCTTTGGACGGTACGGAAATGTTGGCCATTATCGGTGACCGTCGCCTGCCTTTTTCGGTAGGTGAAATTATTATGTTCTTTAACTTCTTCATTCTCGGTGTATCGGGCTTCGTCTTTTCGTGGAACAGCGCCATGTATTCTCTTATTGCGTACTTTATTGCTTACAAGACTATTGATGTCGTATCCAACGGGTTGGATGAAATGAAGGGCGTACTTATAGTGACCAAAAAGGATGAGGAAGTATCGCGAGTCATTACGCGTGAACTGCATCGCGGTGTTACATTGTTACACGGTGAAGGGGCATATGCGCGACATAAGATGTGGGTTCTTTACTGTGTCGTATCCCGATTGGAAGTTATGCAATTGCGCGACACGGTGAATGAAGTCGACCCGAATGCCTTTGTTTCCATCTTTGACATACAGGAAGCACATGGCGGATTATTTTCGAAAAAAGGCTCGTCTCATTAAAAATCGGAGTTTCTTTATTGACTTTGGACGGCGGTTTGATATGATAACATATAACACTGATTTTTAGTAAAAAAATATTAGCGGTCTTAAAACCGCCTGTAGAGGAGATAGAAAGTATGGTACAGCTTAATTTCAATATTGAAGATATTTGCGGCACCTTATCGGAAAACAAGGACGGTTGGCGCAAAGAACTGACGTATATCAGTTGGAACAATCGTGCGGCCAAGTTTGATTTGCGTTCCTGGGATCCCGATTATCAGGCTATGACAAAAGGTATTACGTTAACTAAAGAAGAATTAATGAAGTTGAAAGATATTTTAAATGATATGGATTTCGACAAATATTAAAATAGAAGTATGCATGTGGCGTTTTTCGTATGAGTGAAGACGCTGTATGCATACTTTTTTCTTGCCAAAAGAGGGAAAACAATATATAATTCTCATAGTATGTACTATTAACACTTGGTCATAAAACTAGGGTGACATCATGGCGAGAACGGGACGAGATGAACGGCATGAATTGCTGAAAAAGAGAATAGAGGAAAATCCTTTCATCAATGATGAAGAGTTGGCTGAGGAATTTTCCGTCAGCATTGCGACTATACGGTTGGATCGCATGGCTTTGGGGATACCTGAATTACGTATTCGCATTAAGCAACGGGCCGTAGCGGCCGGACCGGAAACGAAATTGGCCGGTGTACTCGGAGAGTTGGTGGAATGTGTTCCCGGAGAAAGCGGTATATCCGTTATGACGGCTACTGAGGATATGGTTGACGAGGCACATATCGTTAAATCGCAGTATTTATATGCGCAGGCAGGCTCGTTGGCTAAGGCCGTTGTCAATATACCCGTTTGTATTATGGCTGTAGGCAATGTAAAATATAAGCAACCCGTTACGGTAGGAGACAAACTGGTCGCCAGAGCCGAAGTCATTCGTAGACGGGATGATAAACGATATGTATGGGTAAAAATTCGCAAAAACGCGAAAGAAGTATTTCGGGCTAAGTTTATTATTGAATCATTAGAGTAACAGGGGCGATACGCATGAAAATAGCAGTCGATGCTATGGGTGGCGACTATGCACCGGAAGAAGTGGTTCTCGGAGCCATTGAAGCGGTTAAGGCATATAAGTATGATGTTGTCCTCGTAGGAGATGAAAAGAAAATACGTAAGGTCATGGCCGACCACGGAGCCGAAGAATCGGAACGACTTACGATCGTTCATGCAGCGGAAGTCATTGAAATGGATGAACATCCGGCACAAGCTATTCGTAAGAAAAAGGATGCATCTATTGTAGTGGCAACCCGCCTGGTAAAAGAGGGCGTCTGTGATGCCGTTGTAGCCCCGGGAAGCACCGGCGCTGCCGTTACGGCGGCCTTATTGGGATTAGGGCGTATTAAGGGTATTGAACGACCCTGTATTGCGACTCCTATTCCGTCTAAAAAAGGTGTGAGTGTTCTTTTGGATTCAGGAGCCAATTCGGACAGTAAACCTAAACATCTTGTACAAGCGGCCATTATGGGAACCCATTATGCAAAATATATCTTTAATATCGAGTCGCCGAAAATAGGCTTGCTTAATATCGGAGCGGAAGCGTCGAAGGGTAATGAATTATCCCAAACGACGTATCCTATGCTGGAAGCCACAAAGACCATTTCTTTTTACGGCAATATAGAAGGTCGTGATATTACGGAAGGTATTGTGGATGTAGTTGTCTGTGACGGATTCGTAGGAAATGTTATTTTGAAATTCGGCGAGGGTATCGCACTCTTTATCATGCAACTGGTTAAAGATTCTATTCGTAAGGGCGGAATTTTGGCGAAACTTGGAGCTATGGCCGTCATGCCGGCCTTCAAGCATTTGAAAAAACGACTTGATTTTACGGAATATGGCGGAGCACCGTTGCTCGGTGTTGACGGCAGCTTTATTATCTGTCACGGCAGTTCAAAGGCCAAGACGATTCGACATGCCGTTCGCGTAGCAGGTGAATTGGTAGAAGAGGATGTAGTCGGCCATATTCGGTCAAGTATTGAAGAAGAGGGGCAAGAGGATGAAAGTGAAGCTTAACGGAGCCGGTATTTTGGGAACGGGCCATTGTGTTCCCCATAATATAGTAACCAATGCGGATATGGAAAAAATCGTCGACACGTCAGACGAATGGATCAGTACGCGTACGGGCATTAAGCAACGGCATTTTGCACCGGAGGGTGTGAATACGTCCGACTTGTGTACTGAAGCGGCACGACAGGCTTTGGAACAGTCCGGAACGGCAGCGGAAGATCTTGACCTGATTATTGTCTGCACCTTGACACCCGATATGACGATTCCTTCAGCAGCATGTATTGTACAGGCTAATTTAGGGGCTAAGAATGCAGCTGTTTTCGATTTATACGCCGCTTGCTCCGGTTTTGCTTACGGAGTGATTACGGCGACACAATATATTGAAACGGGCATGTATAAACGGGTTCTCGTTATAGGAGCCGAGATTCTCAGTCGCGTGTTAAACTTTAAAGACCGCAATACCTGCGTTCTTTTCGGTGACGGTGCCGGCGCAGCCGTCTTAGGTCCTGTGCCGGAAGGATACGGTATTCTCGGCATGGATATGGGAGCTGACGGAAACGGCGGTAAGTATCTCAACATTCCGGCCAGCGGCACGGCTGTGTTGCCGACTGATGAAGCACGTGAAAAAGGCCTTACGTATGTTCATATGGACGGTAAAGAAGTATATAAATTTGCTGTCAAGGTCATGGGACAGACGGCGGAAAAAGCTTTGGAAAGAGCAGGTATCGACAAGAGTGAGATTGACATTCTCGTACCTCATCAGGCGAACATTCGGATTATCCAGTCGGCAGCTAAACGATTGGATTTACCTATGGAAAAGGTGTTTGTCAACATCGATAAGTACGCCAATACATCGGGAGCCTCCATCCCCATAGCTTTGGATGAAGCCCATCGGGAAGGCCGTATCAAGCGCGGTGATATTGTGGTTCTTACCGGATTCGGTGCCGGACTGACTTGGGCCGGAATGGTCATGAAATGGTATTAATAAAGGAGTGAGCTCATGAAAAAAGCATTCGTTTTCCCCGGACAGGGGGCACAAAAAGTAGGGATGGTCAAAGACTTGTACGACTCGTATGCATCTGTACGACAACTTTTCGAAGAAAGCGATGACGCATTGGGTTTTTCATTGACGAAGCTTTGCTTTGAGGGTCCCGATGAAGAATTGATGCTCACGTACAATACACAACCGGCCATTTTAACGGCCAGCACGGCGTGTAATCTCGTGCTCAAAGAAGAAGGTTTTCAGCCCGACATTGTAGCCGGACACAGCTTAGGTGAATATTCGGCTCTGGTAGCGGCCGGATCTTTGGATTTTACCGATGCCGTACGGACTGTTCGCTTACGTGGACAGTTTATGCAAGAAGCCGTTCCTTTGGGAGAAGGAGCTATGGCGGCGATTCTGGGCTTGGATGAAGAGAAAATAAAGTCTATCTGCACTCAGATTTCGACACAGGGATCAACGGTGGAAGCCGTAAACTTTAATTGCCCCGGGCAGATTGTTATTGCCGGAGCGACGAAGGCTGTTGAACAGGCCGTAGAATCTATGAAAGAAGCGGGTGCGAAGAGAGCCGTCATGCTGAATGTCAGTGCTCCTTTCCACAGCACGCTGATGCAACCGGCTGCAGAACGGTTGGCGGAAGTCTTGGATACTATTACGATTCGCGACGCGGTCATTCCCGTCGTAGCCAATGTAAACGGTGAAATAGAACGGACGGCGGCGGATATTAAGGCTTCTTTGGTAAAACAGGCAGCCAGTCCCGTGCTCTGGGTTAAATGTGTGCAAACCATGCAGACTTTCGGTGCCGATACCTTTGTAGAAGTGGGACCGGGAAAAACCTTGTGCGGTTTTAATCGTAAAATTGATAAGACCATTCACAGTGAAAATACGGAAGATATACCGTCGTTGAAAAAGACGGTCGACTTCTTGGCAGGAGGAAACTAGGATGCTTTTAGAAAATAAAGGCGCCGTCGTTACCGGCGGCTCCCGCGGTATCGGCAGAGCTGTAGCCGAAGCTTTGGCGGCTGAAGGTGCGACGGTAGCTGTTATTTATGCCGGCAATACAAAAGCGGCGGAAGACACGGTCCGCGCTATTGAAGAGGCGGGCGGAAAGGCTTTTGCCGTGCAGTGCGATGTAGCTGATGAAGCCGCCGTAACGGATATGGTTAAAATGGTGCACGAAAAGCTCGGTACAATCGATGTTTTTGTTAATAATGCGGGCATTACGCGCGACGGATTGCTTATGCGCATGAAGCGAGAAGACTGGGATGCCGTCTTGAGCACGAATTTGACCGGCGTGTATAATTGCACGAAAGCCGTTACGAAGATTATGATGAAACAACGTAGCGGATCAATCATTAACATGACTTCCGTTGTAGGTGAAACGGGCAATGCGGGGCAGGCCAACTATGCGGCGGCAAAGGCCGGCGTTATCGGCTTTACAAAGTCGGTAGCTAAAGAATTGGCATCGCGAAATATTCGCGTAAACGCCGTGGCTCCCGGTTGTATCGATACGGATATGACGGCCGTTTTATCCGATGCGGTAAAAGAAGAAATGATAAAATCTATTCCGCTGGGTCGCACGGCAGCACCGGAAGAAGTGGCTCAAGCAGTCGTCTTCCTGGCATCACAAAAGGCAGGTTACATTACCGGTCAGACTCTGAATGTTGACGGCGGCATGGTAATGTAATAACATAGACTAGGCTTAGTCTATACCACATCGAAAGGGGGTGAAGTAAGATGAGCGAACAAGCAACTTTTGAGAAAGTTAAAGGTATCGTTGTAGAACAGCTCGGCGTTGATGAAAAAGAAGTCAAGTTGGAAGCTGCATATATCGACGATTTAGGCGCTGACTCCTTGGACATCGTAGAATTGATCATGGCTTTCGAAGAAGAATTCAATATTGAAATCCCTGACGATGTTGCAGAAAAAATCAAAACCGTTCAAGATACGGTTGATTATATCGAAAAGGAAAAGAAAGCGTAAGTATGCAATAAGACCCGCCGCCGGGGAAGGGCCGGTGAGCACTTCCCCTGACGGGATCTTGATTGGAGGAAAACAGAGTGAAGCTGCCTGAATTAAAAATTGGTAAGCTCATTGCGAAAGTGCCTATTGTACAAGGCGGCATGGCAATTCGTTTATCGACGGCCAAGTTGGCCTCAGCTGTTGCCAACGAAGGCGGTATCGGATTGATAGCGGCATCGGGAATGCCCTTTGAAGAATTACGATCTGAAATCCGTTTGGCGAGAAGATTATCTCCCGGCGGAATAATAGGAATTAATGTAATGGTTGCGGCTCGTGAATTTCACAGCATTGTAACCACTGCTATTGAAGAAGGAATCGATCTGATTGTTGCAGGAGCGGGCTTTTCCCGAGATATGTTTGCATTGGGAAAAGATTCGGGTACCCCTATTGTACCCATCGTTTCATCTGCAAAATTAGCTAAAATATCACAATCCCTCGGCGCTGCGGCTATTGTCGTAGAAGGTGCCGAAGCGGGTGGCCATTTGGGCACGAGTCGTTCCAGTAGGGAAATCGTTCCTGAAGTCAGAGCGGCTGTCGATTTGCCCGTCATCGGTGCAGGCGGTGTATTGCACGGTGAAGACATTGTTGAAATGTTGCGCCTTGGTGCTAACGGCGTCCAAATGGGCAGTCGTTTCGCAGCCAGTGAAGAGGCAAACAGCTCGGATGAATTGAAGAAAGTCTACTTGCGAGCCAATAACCCTGAGGATTTTGTTCTTGTGCATAGTCCCGTAGGATTGCCCGGACAGGCTATCAGGACCCCTTTTTCCGAACGGATTTTGGCGGATCATGCGCCTAAACCGGAAGTCTGTGATACGTGTCTGAAAAAATGCAGTCATAAGTACTGTATCATTCGAGCTTTGACACGAGCGCAGCAAGGCGATGTCGAAACGGGTCTTGTTTTCTCGGGTCGGCGAATGCAGGAGATTCATGAAATCTTGAGTGTTAAGGAAATTTTTGCGTATCTTAAGCGTGAGACGGAAGCGATTCCCGAATAAGTCACGACTGATTTTCAAAATGATGAGGTGAATACTTTGGAAAAACGAGTAGTAATTACCGGTTTGGGCGTAATCTCACCTGTCGGTAACGGTAAAGACGTTTTCTGGGAGTCATTAGTGTCCGGGAAGAGCGGTATCGGTCCGATTACGCACTTTGATGCAACCGAGTATACGACCCGTATTGCCGGGGAAGTAAAGGACTTTGACGTTACTCAATACGGCATTGACCGCAAGGAAGCTCGGCATATGGATCCGTCCACTCAATATGCCGTGGCGGCTACGAAATTGGCTCTTGATGACTCGGGCATGAATTTAGATGCTGAAAATCGCGACCGTATAGGAACGATTATCGGTACGGGTATCGGCGGTATGGAAACATTGCATAATTTGTATAAGGGACTTTTTGAAAAAGGCCCGTCTCGTGTCAATCCTTTCGTCGTCCCCAAGATGATTGCCAACATGGCATCGGGGCAAGTTTCGATTACCTTCGGCTTACAAGGCCACTGTGCCAGTGTCGTTACGGCTTGCGCTACCGGAACGAACTCTATCGGCGATGCATTCCGCATGATTCAACGCGGTGAACTGGATGCAGCCGTAGCGGGCGGTACGGAAGCGGCAGTGTCTCCCGGGGCTGTAGCCGGATTCGGAGCCATGAAAGCATTGTCTACGAGAAATGATGACCCCGTACACGCATCGCGACCGTTCGATAAAGATCGTGACGGTTTTGTTATGGGTGAAGGGGCAGGCGTTGTCGTTCTGGAAGAATTGGAACATGCTAAAAAACGAGGTGCTCACATTTATTGTGAAGTTGCCGGTTACGGTAGCAATGCCGACGCATATCACATTACGGCGCCGGCGCCTGAAGGCTTACAGCAATCCAAGTGTATGAAGCTGGCTATTGATGATGCGGGCCTTTCCGTAGAAGACGTGGACTATGTTAATGCACACGGTACATCTACTCACTTAAACGATCTGAACGAATCGTTGGCTGTGGCACGCCTCTTCGGCGACCATGCTAAACAGTTGCTTATCAGCTCGACTAAGTCCATGACGGGACATCTTCTCGGTGCCGGCGGAGCCGTGGAAGCCATAGCTTGTGCGTTGACGATTGAAAATAAAAAAGTACATCCTACGATTAATTTAGTGGAACCGGATGATGAATTAAAGGCTTTGGGACTTAATTATGTACCCGGGAAAGCAGTCGATGCAGACGTGAATGTGGCTATATCCAATTCCTTCGGATTCGGCGGTCACAACGCAACGTTGTTGTTAAAAAAATACACAGAGGCGTAAAAGAAGTGTTTACATATGAATAAAGCCAGAAGAGAGCAGTTGCGAAATTTTACGAAACGCCTTAATATCGGGCCGTTTACGGATTGGCACCTGCTCGACCAGGCATTAACCCATTCGTCTTATACTAATGAAGATAAGACTCATCACAGTATGCATAATGAAAGACTCGAGTTTCTCGGTGACGCTGTACTGGATATGGTTGTAGGCGAATACTTATACCGTCGGTATCCCGACATGCCTGAAGGCAATCTGACGAAGGCCAGAGCCAGTATTGTCAGTGAAGAGCCCCTTGCCTGTGTATGTGCAGGATTTCATATGGGGGACTACCTGAGACTGGGCAAGGGTGAAGCCCTGACCGGCGGGCGTACGCGTAACAGTATTATGGCAGACGCCTTTGAAGCTGTTGTCGGCGCGATCTATATGGACTGTTCTTATTCAGCGGCTCGCGACTTTATTTTGACTCAGTTGGAACGATACTTGCAGTTGGTTGAAAAAGGAATATACGGTAAGGATTATAAAACGTATTTTCAAGAATTACTTCAGCGTGACGGCGCACAGGATATTAAGTATCACTTGTGTCATGAAGAGGGTCCCGATCATAATAAGACTTTCTTTATGGAAGTTATCGTAAACGGAACGACTATGGGTATGGGTTCGGGAAAAACGAAAAAGTCGGCCGAACAACATGCTGCTTATGCGGCATTGGAAAAAATGAACGCCTTATCCTTCTAAGCTAAGATATGTGAAGGGCCGATGCTGCGGCATCGGCCTTTTTTACGGAGAAAATATGAAAACATCGATTATCCCCGTTTTTATTCCTCACTTAGGCTGCCCTCATCGCTGTGTTTTTTGTGATCAACATACGGTAACGGGGCAGGCCGAGGTACCTACAGGGGCCGATACGGCACAAAAAATAGCTACTTATACACGTAAAAAGGGCGCTGCTTATGAAGTTGCTTTTTATGGAGGTTCTTTTACAGCCGTATCGGCAACTCTTCAAGAAGAATTATTGCAGCCGGCTTATGAAGCTTTGCAAAATGGACTTGTGTCAGCCATTCGTTGTTCGACTCGGCCCGATTGTATAGATGACGAGGTCTTAAACCGTTTGAAGAGATACGGAGTGAGGACCGTCGAATTGGGCGTGCAGTCTATGGATGACCGTGTATTACAGGCAGCGAAGCGAGGTCACACGAGTGAGGATGTTTATCGAGCCGTCTCTCTCTTGAAAAAGAGCGGCTTTACAATAGGCTTACAGCTCATGCCCGGACTCCCCGGAGAGGATTGGACAAGCTTAACGGCTACAACGGAAGCCGTTTGTAACTTAGAACCCGATTTTACACGAATATATCCGGTTGTCGTCATTGCCAATACGGAGCTGGAAGATATGTATCGAAGAGGTCATTATGAGCCCTTAACGATAGACGAGGCCGTACGCCGGTCTGCGTATATGAAAGAGCTGTTTTTGCGGCATCATATACCTTGTATTCGTACGGGGTTGCAGTCTACGGCCGATTTAGATGACGGGCTTCAAGTTCTTGCGGGTGCCTATGCTCCGGCTATGGGGGATATGGTCGATTCGCTTCGTTACGGACGACAAATTCGCTTCTTGTTGGAAGATTTGGGACATACGGGACGTGTGACTATACGGTATAATCGTCGCGATACGTCGCGTACGCGGGGATATAAGAATGAAAATATGAAACTACCCGCAACGTTTAAAATCGTAGCAGCCTGGCAGGAAGATAACAGTTTGCCCGAAGGAACGGTGCGTGTTGAAACGGACTGTCAAGTTTGGGATATTCATACGAATACGGGAGAGCGGATACAACGTTCATAAGACCTGCATTTTGTTGTTGTTATACATAATGATAAACGAATCAAGGAGGCCTTGTTATGCTGGAACTGGGATTACACACCGCCGTTTATCGATATGACACATGTTGTGCCATGGCGGCTGACTTGAAGGTAAGGGAAGATGACGTATTATTGACAAACCGGTATATCTACGGTTCTTATTTTGAGAATCTCGATTTACCGTGTCAAGTTCTCTTAAAGGATGATTATGATGACGGGGAACCGACAGATGAGGTAGTGGAAGCGATTCGCCGTGACATGATAGAACATCCGCAGCGGATTATAGCTGTCGGAGGCGGAGCCATCTTGGATGTGGCCAAATTTCTGTCCCTGAAAGAATGTATACCCTTGACAGAGCTCTTTGACGGGACGGTACAGCCTTGTAAGGGCAGTGAGCTCATTCTGGTGCCTTCAACGTGCGGCACGGGCAGTGAAGTGACCAATGTGGCGGTTGTATCGCTGGTTACGCGGCAGGTGAAAAAAGGCTTGGCTCATGAGGCTTTATATGCCGATAGGGCCGTACTCGTACCGGAGCTCTTACAAGCCTTACCTTTAGAAGTGTTGCCTATAGTACAAGCTATTTAAAATGTATAATAGGCTTTAAATCAGCGTCAAAGTCTATATAGTCAATAATTTGTCGTAAGAAGGCTTGCTTTTGTCGATCCGGAAGAGTCTTATATAGCTGTTCTATGTCAGCTGCCTTCATACCCTTATATAGTGAAGGTTGAATAGAAGGCCTGGGCTCAGACGGTAACATGGCAGCATACTTAGCATAATCTTTTTTATATTCATCTAGAGTAATAAGCTCATTTAAAAATAACTCTTTTAGCCGTTCTTGCTTTTTCTTAATCACTTGCGTATCTATGCGAGTGTTATTTTTTTGCTCTTCTTGTACAGCGGAATTGAAGTGCTCGTACAAATCATCAAAATGTGTTAATAATTGTTTTTCAAGTTTGCTTTCCGCAATACCGCGATTAAAGGAGCAGTCTTCGTTACGCCAATGTCTGGAACAGCGGTAACGCTTATATTTATGTGTACCGGAATAGGCACATGAACTGGTGAGTTTATGGCCGCAAATAGGACAGCGTAATAAACCGGTAAAGAGATATACTAATCCGCTTGCGGTTCTCTTTACTGTTAAATTCTTGTCAAGTATATCTTGGACGGTATAGAATTGTTGCTCAGATACGATGGGAGGACAATACTCCAAGTCACCCTTATTATGGCCAATATATCGTTCATTTCTTAATAATTTACGGATTGAAGTTACATTATAATGAATTCCCTGGGAATGAAACCAATTGGTTAATTGTTGTAAATTGGGGTATGCAATGAATTGATTAAATGCATTGGCTATTATAGATGCATTCTTATCAGGAACTAAATGTTTATTTTCTATTTTATAACCCAGAGGTGCAAAGCCGGATAGAACTTCATGCTTTACCCGTTTTTGTTCAAATACAAAACGAATTCTATCACTTGTCATATCAGATTCATTTTGGGCGACAGATAATTTGATGTTTAACATTAGGCGTCCGTTTGTAGTCGTGGTATTGTATTGCTCTTGTGTAGTTTCCCAGTCCACACCATGAGCATCCAGTATATCTTGGGCTTTATAGTAATCACGGACCGAACGAAACCATCTATCCAACTTAATAAATAATATGCGGTCAATTCGATTCCATTGTACATCTTCCATCAGCTGCTTAAAGGCCTTACGAGAAAAAGGGGATTTACGAGCGGAAGCACCATCATCAGTATATATTCCGACTATATCGTACCCTTTATTTTTTGCATACTGTTGCAAATTTTCTAATTGTGCACTTAGGGATAGTCCATGCCTGGCTTGCTCTTCTGTACTTACACGGATATAAAGGGCTGCTCGCTTGTTAGTGTTCATATAGATGCCTCCGGAGTAAAAACAAACCCCGCCTCAGTTTGTTGATGCGGGGCCCGGACTCATTAGATAGCCCTAATCGGGATTTTCTTTTAAAAAGTAACTACTATCAACATTAAAATATATGCATAGTTTCTTGATAGAGCTCTTGCTAGGTGTGTGATTAAGGTGAAACCAGTTGTTGAGTGCTGATACCGAAATTCTCATTTCCCGAGCCAAGTCATATTGGCTTAGATTCTGTTCGACCATTAATTCGTACAGACGGTGTCTAAATAGGTCTCTATCAATTTCGGTTTTCATTGGGAACACCTCTTTCTATATCTAAAAACTTATAGAATATTGATAATATAACTGCCTATTATAAGACAAAAAAATAAGAGCAATATCAACTGATACTGCTCTCGCAAAAACATTTAATGTTTTTTCTCTGTAACAGTATCTTATATCATAATAAACCAATTGTCAATAAGTTTCTCCAGTAGCTTGAAGCTAGAGTAAATAATGTCATTATGCGTATAATCACTATTTAGGAACAGTCGTTTTTTGAAATTCTGGAGCTCATTTACCACGTGATTATGTTCTTCTGGGCTTGATACGATTAGCGTGTGAGTATAAAAGGTTGTAATAATTTGATGGGTAGGGATTCTTCGCAAATGTTTTCGACGCACGTGAGTAGAAATTCCCAAGTTTATTAATGCGTTATTTACTGATTGACTGGGGATAGTTTTAGCGGAGGTAGGGGCACGAAAATCGTTAATAATACAGTTGTTGTGAGCGCATGCATTTCTTAGGTCTTTTACTGTCCATAGCAAATATAATCTTTCTTTAAGCTCTTTTGCATATGATTGGCGTGAGTAGCGTTGACGGCAGAAATCATAAAAATGAAGGTATTGACCTAATGAAATTATCTCTACAAATACCCAAACGGGGCATGTCGTGATATTTTTCTTGATACAGTTATCAAACAAAGATTTGCAATATAGGCTCCGACTGTTTTTCTTCAGATCAGAAGATAAGCGTCTTTGATTATCATGAGATAGTTGATTAATATAATCTCGCACTACAGCGTAACCATCTTCTTTTGATTTTTGAACGATACGTATTAGATGTAATTTTGAAAAGTGTTCAATGCTAAGCACCATTTCCAGTAAAATACGTCGCAGCTGGCTGTCAATGTTTGATAAATCGACTAAGTCGGCAAAATCTAAATTCGTATATTTTAGAAGGTGAGGATCTTTTACATAGTTATTACGAAAAGTCCGTAGTTTAAAATAGTTGCGGTTAACTTCCAAATATTTTACGGCTTCAGATTTTGACATCCGGTTAAAACAGATGCCTTCTGCTTTGCAATATTGGACTTGTTCTTTGGGAGTTAAAAATATATCATCCGACAAAATAATCAAATCCTTTTTAACGGAAACTCCGGGAATCGTTGTTTGCTTGTTTGTACTGTGATAAATAGCTTTGTAAACGCATAGGCGTATCGGCCGGCATATTGGCTATATCTGAATAATATTTGAATAGCCGTTTTTTATCCGCACTGTCACTATCATTGAAATCTTTAAAAAGGTAAAGGAAATCAGTAATAAACTCACCTACTAAATGACTTCCTTTGAGATATACCAGCATAGAAAGCATTACCCCATAAAGTCCTCTTGAGAAAGCTTTTTCAGTAAGAGGTATTCTGTTGTTTTCTGATTTTATGAGATATTGATCATCTAGGAGTTTAAATAGGATAGTAGGGGAAAGATGGTTGATTTCATAGGTATATAGAGTAGTAAAATCCAAATTGCAAGCCGCAAAGTCATGAAAGAGCCTGATTGCCCCTAAAGAGCAGAAAACAAAGTTGGTTTTATCCCGTAGACGCACTTGAGGAAAAGGGACTAATTCATTTATAATACGATTTCGCTGTTTGTTTCTTAACAGCTTAATCAGACTAATAGTATTGTTAAATGATAAATTTTTTAATAGAATCCACGGAGGAATATGATTATGCTTCCGGTGATAATATAATGTAGGATCGCGTGCAATTTTAGGATCTATTATAGCCTTTTTACATTCAAAAGCGAGTGAACTAAATTTTAACGATTCGTTGTTAGGTAGTTTGAATGATTCCCTATATTTAGAAGCAGAAAGATATGAAGCCTCATTGACTCCGAAGTCTTTGGCCATTATATGGGATAACTTTGTTTTAACGGTATTTTCTATAAGCAAGCTATACTTTAATATAAACGCCTGGACGGATCTATCAAACAATGAAAAATTATATAGTAGCTCTATTGTTATATTATCAATAAACTTTTTACCGTCAGGCATGAAATATCTCTGATATCGAGTTATTAAGTCATAGTAAGAGAGCGTGCTTAGAGCATGGTATGCAAAACCGTAATCTTCAACAATTAATCCTCGGCTCTTGAGCAATTCAATTTGTTCGTTATACGTTTTAAAAGGCTTATCATAAATAGTCAAGGTAAACTCTCCTATATAAATAAAAGAGGTCCTTGCTGGTGGACGGGCAGTAGCAAGGACCTCAGTGTCCCAGCCGCGCAATGCGAAAGGGACAGTTCACTACTACTAGTATAGCCTATAAAAGCAATAAGTTCAATAGTAAATTGTAATTTTTTCAATCTTTAGATTCTGCAATATCTATTGGTAGCAAAGTGTGGGCCATTTTTTATTTCTTCCGCGACTGGATTGATGGGATGGTGTCTTCTAATTCTTTCAAATCGTCAATATCTGCTTTCTGAGCTTCCTCTTGCTTTCTTCTTGCATCGAATGTTTGGTAAACAGTATTGACATGCTGCCGCATTTCTTCCTGAGAATGATGCCCGTGATGAGAGAGAAGCGGAATATCGTGATCGGTTAATAACTTGTCTACAATTTCACGCCAATAAACAAGCGTCAAATCTTTACGCATTTTAACTCGCAATTCGGCACTTTCTAAAAAGATAGTTACAAGACGGTTTAACGAATCGATTTCATCTTTTGAAAGATAGTTTTTAGCAATAAGAATATCTTTTTTGTGGACAATAGTACCACTCCATGATGTTAGTGCCATATTGGGCTTTTGTGAATCGGCTCGGTCCATAATTAAATCCGCAGCTGTTTTTCCTGTAACTCCGTAGATGAGCTTATTTTGAGTTTCAGCAAAGAATTGAAGGGTTGTTTTATCAGTTTTGTCATAGTCAGACGAAAGAGAAAAGAGATCTCGTAATTTTTGATAAAATCTTTTTTCACTAGCACGGATATCGCGGATACGTTCTAATAATTCATCGAAATAGTCAGGGCGTCCATCCGGATTTTTTAAACGATCATCGTCAATGACGAAACCTTTTTGCATATATTCTTTTAACGTTGTATTTGCCCAACGACGGAACTGAGTTCCACGGGGAGAGCGTACTCGGAATCCTACTGCGAGAATAGCAGACAAACTATAAAATGAGACGGGTTTGTCTGAATTAGCAATTTGCATAAAACGCAAATTGCTTTTTTCATCAAGTTCGCGCTCATCAAAAACTGAACTAAGATGGCGAGAAATAGTAGATGTATTTTTTTGGAAAAGTTCGGCCATTTGTGCTTGTGTCATCCAGACCGTGCCATCTTTTGCATATAGGCGGACATTAGTCTGGCCGTCCTCTGTATTATATATAATAATGTTATCCATGAAGCCTCCGTAAAGGTATCGAAAGTCCAGTATGTTTAGCACCTTACTAGCAGACCGACATTGCTGTCGGTCTGCTATATTTTATTCAGCATTAAAAAGCGGAGTTCATCATGCCAATCGCTCCTTTTTAGTTAGTACTTGAACGTTGTCGGATATTTCGTAAAAATAAGATTACCGCAGGTCTTACATTGGTAAATGGAAATCTCCTCAGTGTCTCCGGTTGAGTGCAGCCTTTCGCGGGCTTCTAAAAGCGGGGTCTTGCAGTTATTACAGACTAGGAGTTGGTCTTCCATAGTAGCCCCGTCAACATACAAGGATTGGAACGGAAGGTACGTGCCATACTGGGTACTGTCGAACAATGCGTCCACATTATCGACTAGTAATTTTTCAAAGCATCGAAAGGTAAAACTGTTTTCTCGTAAGGGTATAGGGTTTGAAAAATATCGCATAAAAGTATCTCTGGTAGTTTTGTTCATAGTAGCGTCACCTCTTTAGAACGTACTAACAGGATAATAAGAAAAGCTATTCGCGAGTTAGAATAACGACATCTCCGGCGGAAACGGTGCTAATTGTATCAATGTTTTTATGCGCTATATGCCTGCATACCGAGAAATTTTCATAAGGAGCAACTACTTCAATAATCGCCTTTATTTCATCACACGATCCGTTATCTTTGCCGTTAAGTGCTATGTCCTTATGGGGCTTTATAATATACAAAGTGCCCCCAATGCGAGCCCCGTTTGTTAGTCCATAATCAATCAGCACCGTGTGTTCATCTTGCATTGCAATAACTCTATATTTTTTGTACATACTCTTTTCTCCTATATCTTTAAAGTTTCCCTCTCCCCCCTTAACTCAATGATTTTCTTCAGGACTTGAATTCCTTTTAGGCAATTTTCATCGCAAGCAGGCAACAACAAAGTATTCCATAGTGACAACACCCTTTCTTATAGAATTACGTGGCTATCGACAATGAAATTCCATATAAGTGTCAGAACTAATATTCGCCGCTGAGTGAACCATCTGTTCTATAAGATTCGCGTGCTCTTCGCGAGTAAAGTCGTTTCTGGCTATGTGTGTGAGGTCATGGAGCACCGCTTCTTTTTGCTGTTTACAATTAAATGAGGGGTTAATCAGAATAGTGTAAGCCCCGTCTTCATTTTCTCGTACTAAGGTTTTTACGTTTAGCGGTAATTTCTGATAAACCAAAGTGATATTCATTTCAAATCCTTATGTGCGCAAAAGAAAGAGGGCTACATATTACTGTAGCCCTCTCGAGGTTTGAGAATTGGCGGGGTGACATTCCCGCATCTCCTATTCAGGTCGATGACCTTCTGGCGACGGCTGCCCGTTCCGTCCTCAGATTCTCAAGTATTTCTTGACTACAGTATAAAATACTTTTACTTATTCGTCAAATTTTTTAAGAGTTCCTTTATTAATAAAATTCGCAACTCGATTAGGGTTCAGCACATATAACGATCGTACGAAATAATTGTTAGCAGCAATTCTTACTGCTACTTTTACATAGTCATTATTTGCTTTAAATTCGCGGACGTACTCAATAGACGCATCCTTGTGATTAACGCCGACATAGTCCGGCTGAGATAAAATAAGGCCTATATGTGGATAATAATTAGCAAAATCTCTCGGATGGCTTGATTTCATATGAGCTTCATTTGATGGTCCGATGTATATGGGCGTATTAATAGGGCAAGATAGAGAAAGTAGCGTAATGACTTTCTTTGTAATGACCGCAATTTGTCTTGCCATAATTATTTTCCCTCACGGGCTTTTAGGCCCTCTATAATCTTTAAAACGGTGTCAATATCTTCTTTCGTTAAATTCTTACTGGCGTCGAACAGGATGCGGTAATCGGGGTTTGTCCGCAGCTCCTCCGCCAGCTCCGCTACCTCCGGGTCGTTGTAATAGCCCGTTGGAGGATTAATTCCCAGCAATTCATTTAAATCGAGATTAAAGTATTTAGCATATGCTGATAAATAGGCATTCGTAGGGGTTGATAAATCATTCTCCCATCTAGATATCATGCTTTTCGTTGTCTTTAGCCCATACAGGCGATTAAATTCATTTACAAGGCTATCCATAGATAAATCTCTATTTTGACGGCATTGCCTTAATTGGCTACCTAGAGTCATATTATCACCATCCATATATAGAATTATACCTATACTGTTCTATAAAAGCAACTTATTTTCTTTAAACCATAAAAAATGTTATTGACATAGGAACAAAACTGCTGTATATTATAGTTGTTCCTAAAAAGGAACAAAAGAAGAGACAGAAAGGGGGAGGGGCGTGAGTGAAAGGCTATTCTAAATTAAAAGGTTATTTTGTCGAACATGGTATAAAGCAACAAGAAATCGCTGATTTGTTAAAAATTGGACGGTCTACCTTGAATGTTAAGCTTAACAGAAATGGGACTGATTTTACTATGCAAGAAGTTAGAACCTTATGCCGGAAGTATAAATTAGATGCCAATATATTTTTTTTAGTCTAAATGTTCCTAAAAAGGAACAAGTAGAACAAAAGAGGAGGTGATACACCATGGTATACGTCATAACGGTAAGGATATGTCATTGCAAATATTATGCGACTGACTTAAAGGGAAGTTTATCTAACAGTATTCAAGATAGCATGATATTTCTAACGGAAGATGCCGCAAACGCACATATAGGTCCTTTAGAGTGGATATATGAAGACCGATTAGAGGTGAGCGCCATTGTTGAGGTAACGATGACTCCCTTATCGACAATTATTCCGAAAGCACCGCTCAAGCGCATAGCGAGCTTGGGATATTAGTATTAAAGCGGTAAGAGTGGATTGGTAGATATCATTACTAAAATATTTAGGCCTAATTAAAAATCAACACGTAAGGAAGGAGTGAAGTAATCATGGGTTTACCGGAAGGGATGATAGTAAGGAGGGCTGAAGTAATAAACGTGGTTTGTGTTACGTGTGTAGGTGGTAGTGGAACGGAAAAAGACCCGGCTCGGCATGTTTATCAATATTATTTGCCGAACGGGGTCAAGGTCGGGGAAATAGATTCACGTTATGTGGATCTTAATAGCGGAAGAGTTTTATCTGATACATCCTCAGCCAATATGAGATAGCATAGCGCAAGCATAAATCGTTTCATATCAGAAACATTATATTCGGGATTTTTCTTTACTACATGAGTTTCGTCGTTACCAAGCCAAGATGAAGCTTTGGCCAACGCTTGGATACGAGGATATGGAATTCGTTTAATTGATACTGAAAGCGGTTCTTTTAAAATTTCATCATTTTCTTCGGCATTGTTTTTCGTCAGGTATTTTTTTATAAGAAATTCCAAGGCCTTTCTGTATCCCATACCAGATATTAGAGTTAGGCCTGAAGCTTCGGCTATCGCTGACTGAGAATATAGTTGATAAAAGTCTGGATAGAGCGTTTCCATTTCTGAAGGAATTTCTATTGTGGGAAAAGACGGATAAACCGAAGATATTTCCATCCATGGAAGTAATGAATTGTTTTCATTGTGTGCCCAGACATAAGAAACAAAAAATATGCGCTTGCATACTGGACAAGAAAAAACTACTCCAAAATCATCATCGTCAGTCCAATTTTGAGCATAGGAACGAATGTCAGGAGTCATACCTTGATGGCAACGGGGACAAATGGCTGGGACCGGAATTGTTTCCGAACTGTTGCCAATATAGATTTCTTTATTCACAAGTACACATCTCCCTTCGAGAATATTGTAATACGGGTTTTGCGGAGGTTTACTAAACGGCATTGAGCAAGAATAACGAATGAGGAAAACACAATAAGGGGGAGTGAGGATGGAAGATAAAGTAACCTGTCGCATATTGAGCCAACAACGAATGGCAAAGCTTTTGCAGATTAATGACCAATTAGTAGAAGTATCCAGAAGAGGAACTTCAGGTCATAAAGAGCTGATTGACAGTTATATCAGCGTTGGTGAGGCACTCGATCGACTGATTATTGCTGAAGCGAAGATTCAAGAAGCGACGCTGTGATTTTACCGGCTATCGCTTTGACGACATCTAAAGACGCAGAAGAAACATTCTAAATAATCTACTTGAGTATATCGAAAAGGAGCTGATGGACAATGATATTTAAAAGCAAGGGAACGGAAGTAAAAGTAATATTTAATATGAGAAAAATCCCGACATCAACGAGAGACAGGCTAATTAAAAATTTACTTAATTTCTTTGAGGAGTGCGAAAAAGAACACAAAGGGGTACATTTTACCCTGACCTTGCTAATGCATATTTAGAGTTTCCGTCCCCTTATGGGGAGAAAGGAGCAGTAATGACTGAAAATGAAAAAAGGCGACAGAGAAATGCGCCCCTTGGAAGTATGATTCTTAATTCAACCTCTTTCTCTGGGGCTTCAATGAGAACCGCCATACGCTTATTTGGGACCATATTCGATCTTATACCTAGGAAAGAGAACTTCCATATAGATATCAAATGGGATGCATCTACAGATACCTACGAAATGGTTATAAAAGAGATGTCTTCAACCGGGGAAGAATATGCCCTTCTCGTAATGCCTAAGTATGATACACCGCAAGTTCCTAAAAATAAAGAAAAAGGTCCCTTACAAACAATTAAGACTTACATATCTACTTTATATCGGTCATTTAAATGACCGAGGCTGTTGCTAAGATAATAGAAAATATGGGAATTGCAAATTGAATGACCCAAATCATGATAACCCCTCCATTTAGAGAAAGGAGCAGTATGGAAACATTAGAAAGAGAAAGGGCAAAGGCAAAAGTAAAATTGGTTCGAGAGTTGATTGATGGATTACGCGAGCCGGAATGGCGAGCCATAAAACATTTCGTAGACTGCCGTTATAGAGATGAGATCATCAAGATACGACTTGATAGCCAATCTCTTAATAGCATAACAGTTGATTCTCTTGAAAATGACCTTTACCAGTTTGATTTTTCATATGTTTGTATGAATGACGGATGAATTCGATATTTTCGTCTGCGGTGATAGATCTCAATGTATCCTGCAGCAAGTGCATCCTGACTATTTTCATGCCACCATTCTAAGGCGGGACGTCCTTCAATAGTCATCTCTTCGGCAGTAAGATTTACCCATTTGCCAAGTAAACACGCGTACATTTCTTCCAAAGTAATTACCTCCTTAGGTAAAAAAGTTAGTTCTACTGCTTCATAAATACACTCAATAGAGCGTCTAGTGTCATGGGAATGGCACTATCCTCAAGAATAGCCCTGGCCTTTTCAAAGTTATCCTGATTGGTAAGAAGGTCTAAAAGCTGCCGTCCTTTGGGAGTTAACTCGATATTTATGTAGTCATATTCCCGGTCCTTATATTCGGGATCAATGGCAGCCAAAAAGCCTTCTTGAATAAGCCAATGAATATGGTAGTCCGTTGTTGTCGGGTGTACCCCATCAAATCGGATTGAATAGTTGTTCTTAACGATTGAGGAAGGGGCCTTTTTAACAGCCACTAGGATAGACCTGAATAGTTCTAAATCTAAATTCACGATAATCACTCCTTATTAGACAAGTCAGCTAAAGCATACCACAAAGAAGTGATTCGATGAAAGGATGTGTAAAACTGTAAAGAAATAGATACATATTAACGAATTTACTCTATTCGCGAGGTAAATTTAGAAGGTTATCTTGAAGGGAACCGTCCTGCTCGGAACGCACATACTTTTCCTTTTTTCCGCTTATTGCCGGAATTAAGTTAGGGAAAGGATAGATGTTTACTTGGATGCATCCGGGCAGCCTTACCAAGGCATCGTAAATATCTTCTTTGTAGTAGTAACCTTCTCTCGGGCAGCACGTAATATAAATTTGTTCGATTTCGAGAAGGTTGGAAGAGTCCTTACAACCGGGTTTCATTTTAATCTTTGTTGCACGCATTATAATCACTCCCTTGTAGTTAAAAAGTATATTTTCATATTATCTGACAATGCGGGCATTGAATGCCCAATCTGATCCGGAATCCGGATTATCATCAATCCACATGGAACGGAATCCCCAGAATTCCATAGCCTCTTTGAAGCAGCCGAGGGCGATATCTAATTTTAACCACTCTCGATGAGACTCTTTTAACAGCTCAATGAAGTGGTGTTTCACATAATAGGTCGTTACATTGTGATTTATATGAACTCGCAGCTTGTAAGTCGTATGGATGTAATGGAATAAAAGGTCTTGCACCTCAATGGGCAATTCGTGAAAGTGGGTAATCTTATTTGTCAACCGATTCGCCTCCTTATTGAACAAGTATACCATATGGAGGTCCCATTTATTGATAGCGATTTATACAAAGTAATTATACTACCCGAAAGAAGGAGATTAAAACAGAAGTAAAATTCGTAAATTTCAATCCCGAGCGAGTTTTAGAAACCTTGTTAAATATTGCATATGCCTCGGAAGGCAGACGATTTAAAGTCACACTAACCAGAAAGGATGATACAGATGGAGTGGATGACCAATGTAACGTGTGCGGTAGTCACGATAGTGACACTGACCCTGTTGATTCAAGCCATTAAACGCAGTTAAGTAACGCCATTAAAGGAGAGCTATATGAGATATAACGGATGTAAGGCAGTACTTCCGCCGTGGATAAATCAAGGATATTACAGACTACAAATCATGGAAACCTCAGAAAGTATAATCGAGTCTAACAAAAATACGAATCACTCGGTCATAAAAACTGTATTCAAAGGTATCAAAGTCGGGCTTAGTGTTGTGGCAGTATACTTAATCCTTGTCGTACTGATTATTATTTCATGAAACTGTTTAGTAAAAGAAAAAAGGAACGCATCTGCCGTAACAGATGCGTTCCTCCCATGAAAAAGAAAAAATCGGTTTATATAACTATAACAGAAACGGAGATAAAAAGCAATGCATACGAAGTTAATTATGACAGTCGATTGTAGTGTATCAAGACATTTGTGACAAGGA
>NZ_GL538180.1 GCF_000165735.1 Megasphaera micronuciformis F0359 | reverse complement strand
CTCTTTAATCCCCGGCGGACCGGGCAGCCACACCGTATCGGTAGCAGCCGCCCTTAAATTATGCCCGACGGTCGTTAAAAAGAGCGTTTCATGTTCTTCTAAATACGCATGAAAGATAAGCTGTCCTCTTTTATTCTGATTCCAGGCTACTGTTCGAGTCTTAAATAGCTCTTTCATCATCTCTCGGACTTGCCAGCGTTCAGAAGCGGGGATCGTATCATAATCATTTTCCGTATAGCCTGTTTTCTTATACTTAGTGATATACTGCTTCATGGCCGTCTTTTTTGCTTGCTCAAGCCCTTCATCGTCATCCAGGTAATTTTCAAAGGCGTAGTTGTTATTCATACAAATCGGCTGCTGACCGAACACCACCCAGATTTTATCAATAATACGACATATCGAGTTATCGGGCGTTAAGAACGTTGTCCCAGACGGGTTTCTGATTTCGATACCTGTATTTAATCCCATATACCTACCCTCACTCTCAGTTCGTTATCATCGTCATATACTTCAATGAGATTGTCTTTAATCTCCGTTCGAGCGCCGCTGGTGGCCGTACGAAGCGTTCCAATCCGAGCGCTTACCGTATCGAGTGATTCAACTTGCATCTTATCGGCTGATACTGAGCCTGCTTTAAGCATCTTGTTAGTGATGATGTCATCCTCAAAAAGGGCTTGGCTTGTAACGTGCAAGAGCTTCCCGTCGATGCGAACGCCCGATGTCGATAAGTTAATCCGTGAGATCAGCCCGTCACCGTCAAGTCCTTTAATGGCGTTACTGACCCTTAGGTCAATGCTGTTACTAAACTGCGACAGCTGCGTTTGTACGTTTGTCTTTAAATCCGTGACGGACTGTTGAAGGCCTTCCGCTGTCTGAGTAAGCTTTGTTTGTAGCCCGGTTACATCAGACTTTACGGTGCCTACTTCGGCTTCAATCTTAGCGATATTCTTATCAATCTCATCGAGGCCTAAGGCTTCACGATTAAGCGTCGAAAGGTCTACGGTTGCCGTTACCGTAACGGTCGTAACCCCCGATTCAGCCCCCGGTCCGAATACATCAATAAAGCTTACGCTGACATCGTATATATCGCTCTCACAGGCGTACGAGACCACGCTTGAGGTCGTATCAAAGGCCGCCGAGTGCTGCTGCCCGATGATTCGTACGTGCATTTTAGAGACCCCCACAGGAAACGACTGTGCAGTAATCGTAAGTGTACCGATGCCTGTCTTCACGTTCGGCGCTTTCGGAGCCTTCGGAGCTTCCTTTTTATACGTAAGCTCAGACGCACTGCTATACTCGCCTTGCGTGTTTTTGGCTAAGACCAATATCGTGCCCTGGCGCTCCGTAAGCGGCAAGGCGGCTTGAAGGTCGGTCGTTTGAACGAGTAGCCCCGCAGCTTCACCCGGTGCGTTATTGGTCCGTACTTCGTAGTAGGCGATCGTCGTATTGGTAACGGCGTTCCACTTAGCGACTACCTTGTCGGTAAACTCAATGGATACATTTTCAGGCGCCAGCGGCTTGGTAGTTTGCTCTGCCACCACGATATCGAGATACTCTACGGCATCAGGCACGGTATACTCTCCAAGCTCATTGGCGGTGGTGACGGCCACTCGAATCGTCTCTCCCGGTAGTAGCTGAGGGATAACCAGTTGTCCTGCTCCTTCTCCGGCAAAAACCCAGGCACCCCAGGGCGTCTGCATCGTCCCAATAACATTCTCAGCCGAAGCGTACGAGGTCTTATAGTAGACACGGCCCGTAAGCGAGGACGGCAGCCAGTTCACTATGACGTCATAAATGGCCTGACCGGTTAACTGGCGATATCTCGTATAAGCCGTAAGCCCCTTGGCAGGTATAGCCGGTAAGATATTGCCCGATACCCCGATATGAGCCGATGCGTACCCCGACTCGAAACCGTCTAAGATAGCGCGGACCCGTACGTAATACGTGTGATCGGGCTCCATATTTTTAAGATCCAGCGAAAGGGCTCCGGTGGTCGGAGCATCCACCCAGTTATAGTTATCCGTAGAATAGGACACCCGAAAGGCATCGTATCGGGAATTTTTAGGCATCTCCCACGTACAGTGGATGATGCTGTTTTTCCCGCTACCTTGAACCCGAAGGTTTTCTTCGGAAAGGGTGAGATTTATGGGGGCTTTTAAAAGAGCGGATTTTCCTTTACTGTAGTCAATAATCGGGTATCGCGTGTAGACGGGTTCATATATCTTTTCATCGTATTCAATCGCCGTAAGGGTCATCTTAAGATCCTTGTCTTGCTCAAGCTTTACAACCCGAAACGGCTTTACGACCTTATCTCTAATACCGACGGCATAGCAGTCATACTGACTGACTTCTTCGCCTTCTCCAAAAGATTGCGATACGGATACCGTATCGGTAACGGTATCCGTCGTAACCGGCAGTATATCTCGAGTAACCAAGACATCGTCTTTAGAACGCTGCACGATGATACTATGCACATCCGAGGCCGTAAGGGTCACTTTTTTATCAAGGGTTACCTTGTTACCGTCGATGGATACCACGCGTCCGCTTTCAAGGCCCAATCTAGGTACCGTATGCGCG
Organism: Megasphaera micronuciformis F0359; assembly: GCF_000165735.1. Classification (GTDB taxonomy): domain Bacteria; phylum Bacillota; class Negativicutes; order Veillonellales; family Megasphaeraceae; genus Megasphaera; species Megasphaera micronuciformis. The sequence goes on along the minus strand of NZ_GL538180.1, from coordinate 6,247 downwards.
ACGCCGATGATATCGCCGTACTCACACACTAACGCATTCACATCGGCCGATAGGTGTATCGTTTGTAGTTGCCGTTCATTGGTAGCCAGGTAATACAAGGCTTCTCGATGCGCTTGGGAGCGGCGGGATACGCCAAAGAGCGTAACGTTTGCCGTATTATCTTGAAGCGTTCGGTTCTCGGCGTAACGGGCTGATCGCACGAAGAACTCCGTGTTTTTAAAATCCCGCTGCTCGTCGTTATAGGTAATCTGTACACTACGAGCTCGTTCCTCACGCGAAGCAAAGCTTCCTGAGACGGACGAGGCAATCGTACGACCTTCTCCGAAGATTTGTTTTATCGTCCCCGGCATATCGACTACAATCCCGAGGTCTACGCCGTGACGCACAATCGTAGCATGACCGACTTGGGCGGCTTTATTGGCTGCCTCATAGCGTTTTTGCTTGGTATCGAAAAAGGCATCGAGTTGGAACCTTTTTTCCGTACCGCCGTTACCGTCGTCTATCATCTCGTCAGCATAATCAGCCGCTTTTTGCCACTCATCGAAATACTTTGAAAAGCGTTCCGTAGGGCAGCCGTCTACTACGTATTCAAACTGCCCCGTACTTATGTTCTTAAGACGCCGGCAGTGATGAAGGATATCGTACGCCGCCCAAATAGGATTTTGCGCCGACTTTTCTTCATACTGACGAGTTCTCGGGTTAAAAACCAATACATGCATCCGTTTCTGACGCCAGTTAAGATTCGGAATCCCGCCGTTTAATTGGTTCGTGGCTTTTATACGCAAGGCGATAAGGACTTTATTCGGCCGAATAAATCGACCCGAATTGATATACGTCGAAAGAATGGACCAGTGCATTTGAGCGTATTTACGTGACGTCGTCGGGGCATCCGTCGGAAGCACCCGAACGTCGTAACGAGACGCTTCCAAGCCTTCAAATTTATAGCTTCTTCGCACGGCTGAGTTCGTTCCGGCTGTGACGGAGCAGGTCTGCTCTATCCAGGCATCAGTTGTACCCGTCTTTCGAATCCCGATGGTAAACCGGGCCGTGTAGTTTGAAAAGTTTCCGTCGTCTTTAACCGAGTACAATCCTCCGGGCCAGGTCAGTGTAACTTCAACGGCGTTACATAAATCCGTATCGGTACTTCGTATAACAGACGTTCCTTCTTTACAATCTATATCAATAGACTGATCCGCAACGGTATTAGGGAAAAACGAAATCGGCTCTTGGTCATTCGTACCCGGTCTCTTTTCAATTTGTACGGACTCAAAGTTATCTATCGGAGTGTACCCGATACGGATGTCTTCAATAGAATCCACCGGCCCGTAGCCTCCGCTAAAAAGAACGTTCAGGTACTGTACGTCTTTTTCACCGCTGTACTTATGGGTATTTTCGAGATTCCCGTCGTGTTTTACCTTATACGTTTCAGACTCCGTCTCGACGTGATACATTAAAAGCTGCCCGGCCGGCATCGCCGTTCCGTACGTCTCGCCGATAAGATTTCCCTCATGGGTTTGCACTTGCGGAAGATCCCACCCGTATGTCGGAGAGGATTCTTGTTCTTGAGGATGCGCCTGGTTAATATGAAGAAGACTGTTAATCAGCTTACCGCCAAGGATGGTAAAAACCCCGGCAACCAAGCCCTGCCCGAATTTAGCCGTAATACCCAGCCAGCCACCTACCAAAGGGGCTGCAGCCATAAGCCCTATCTGCAGTATCCAGCCGAGGGCCCCCTTATTACCTCCTTCAAGCTCAGCCGTCAAAACAATTTGGTCTCCGTCTTGAGGAATATAGCTATAAGGGATGTCTACGAGCGAGCCGTTTACAAAGACCAGTAGTCCTTTAATATCGACGATATCGATGAGCCGCTTGCCTTTGTACTCATACCGCTGCCGCTCTTGCTTTCCTGTGAATATATTATTTACAATGATAATTTCAAACATGAGGATATACTCCTTCTTTGGGCTTATAGTACCCAACCACTCTCGGGCCCCATCGAGATAATCGGTCAATCTGTACATAAGGGGCTATGGCATGAATAAATTCACCGTAGCCCAGATATACCCCGCAGTGACTCGGTAAGGGATTGCCGATAAGCCGCAGTAGCACCAAGCAGCCGATTTTAGGCTCTTCTAATTTTTCCCAGTTTACTTGGTTCTTTTCAATCTCGTCCATAATTTCATCCGTATGGGTCGCATTGATGGGAAACTTGGGAAGGGTGAGCCCGTCCCGCCTATAATACTCTCGAACAAGACCCCAGCAGTCGAGCCCTTGGGTAACGCTTCTACCCCCGTTTACGTAGGCTACTCCGACCAGATCGTTGATATTAACCATAGTTTCCCGTCATCCCCTGCTCGCCGCCGAACCGTTCTTTAATCCGGCATTCTTTAATCGTGTTGTTACACGGCCTATCCGTTCCCGTGTAGCCGCACCGGACGGATTTAAAGACAAAGGGGCAAAAATCGACCATATACGTATCAAGAGGAAATTTATTGTATAACTCAGGGCTACTTCCCAATTTAAAGGTAACCCAGGCTTCATCATACGACGTCGAAAGGTTGGTAAAGTCTAACTGATCGAGCGGTTCGGGATTATCTAACAGCTTTGTATGAACGACATATAATGTAACGGCGGCATCCGTCATGCCCCCATACCGTTGCAGGTACGACTGGATAATGCCGCCGCAATTAGACACCGTAAGATTCACCGTAGGTAGCGTCGTTCCGTCTGTATTCACGTTGGTAACATTAAATGCAAAGCGTGTCCACGTCCGTCCATTCCACGTTACATCTTCCGTATTTCTTGCCAAATATACATCTTCCGGCAACTCTTTGTGATGAAGTTTTACGAGTAGTAAAAACGGCGCATCGGAGGATAGCTTATTCTTCTCCAATATCGCCGCCGTTTCCCATATTTTCATAAGTTATACCTCCTCAAAGGACAAGGATAGGTAATACCCTTCAGGATGTGAGTAGTGGCACTCCCAATCACTCGTAAAGCGTACGAGGCAGGTATCGCCCGTATCGTAATCCTTAAATTCGAATATGTCGGACTTTCGAACAGCCTTCCAGAAGTCTCGAAGGGTATTCTTTTGAGCCTCTGACAAACACGTCCAAGCATACAAAAAGGTCCTCGGCGTGCGGGTGTTTCGAGGTCTGGTAAGGCGATACCCCGCGTCTGTCTTAGACTCGACCGTACTGTCGGTTATTTTTTCCACGTACGTATCACCGGCGTTGGTAGCCCGCGATACGACGGGATGAGGAATTTGAGTTATCGGAAATGTCTTCATGATTTATCCTTTCGAAATGTTACGAATGGCTCGAGCCATCCCGCCTTCATCAGTCTCAGCGGCATCTACGACCACATTAATGATATAGCGCTTCATCTGGTTGTCGTAGTTACTCGACTGAACGTTTACCTTCGATTGACTGTTATTAATAATATTAATAACGGGTGCCGCAACGGTCCCGCCGTTTGGCCCTTGGTTTTGCACAATCCCTTTGGCTACTCGCGAGTACACTTCATCCGTTAAGGGAAATACGGCTTCGTCGTTTCCGGCTTCGCCGATAAGCCCCATGGTAGGCGCCGTAACAAGGCCCCCTGTAGCAAAAGGTCTAGGGACGCCAAGCCTCGGGATGTACGGTCTAAACGAGGCCGCGTCCAAAAGGTTCCCGTTAAAGCTAAACCCGCTTGAGGACTTTCCTTCACCCAGCCAGCTGCCAAAAAGAAGCGTCGCAATTTTATTAGCCGCCATCTGAGCGACCATTTGCGTAATCGTCTTTTGAAAGACTTTTCCCAGGCTTCGCAGTGAGTCCTTCGCACTTTCCGACCCGTTTGCCAGGGCCTCGAAAACGCCTTGAATTCCCGATGCGATTTGACCCGAGCCGGCTGTGATCATCTCAGCCGTAGACATGTGCGCTTTTTGCCAAAATTCATAGTACGTTTGAAGGGCTTGCTCTTTATCATTCCAGGCCTTCTCATCGTTAGCCCCTTTCGATTGAAGTGCATTCATCAGCCCTTGGGTATCGCCGCGTTGGATCGACCACTGCACAGACTTCTCATAGGCTTCACGCTCGGCGTCTTCACGTTTTTGTACCGCCTGTAAATACGCTGCTGTGTACCATTCGTTGGCTTCTTTAAGCGCTTCATAGTCGTCTTTCGTGGCTTGGATTTCTTTAAGTTTAGCTTTACGCAGCTTATCCAAACTTTGTACCGTCGCTTCAAACTCAGCTTGCGCAACCGATACGTAATCGCCCTTAAGATCCGCGTTTATTTTAGCCAGGTCTGTTTTAACCGCTACCCGCCGCTGTGTAAGAGCTTCCATGGCCTTAGCGGCTTCTTCAATTTTCCACTGTTTTAAAAGGTCTTCGGCATGAGTCGTATCAATATCTTTCGATACATTTTTTATCTTACGAATTTGGTCTTCATATTTTTTCGCCTGGCTATTCATATTGGCGATACTCTTTTCAAACTCCGTACCGGTGTCGTTTAAGAGGGCTTTATCGAGGTCATTTTCAAGACCCTTTAGATCCTTGCGAGCATTAGCAATGTCTTTAGCCCGTTGCTCGGCTTGCTTACGAACATCCGATATGGATAGAGCTTTACCCGACTCGGTAACACCGGCAAACTCTGTAAGTGAGATAACACCGACGATATTGCCGCCGAACGCTTCACGGTAGTCTTGGTCGTAATGCTGAGATACTCGGCCGCTACCGGCTGCCGCATAATAGCCGGAGGCATTGGCATCCAGCATAATAACATGGCCACCGTTGTTGGTAATAACGGCATCACCCGCATGAGCCTCATAACCGTTTCCGTAAGCGTCCGTCGGATGAAACGCGCTTCCTGCATTTTCGGCCCAGTCGGGAGCCCACGGCCCAAGGTTCCAGGCATTCGAGACCCCGGCATCGGACCAAACGTTTTCAACGTACGTCGTGCACACAACCTCGTTTTCGCCGGTACCGTAATTAAGGCCGCTCCAGCGCCCTGCGTTATATATCGCACCGCCTCTGACATCGTACGTCTGCTCGTTTTCGACGTGGGTACCGCCGCTAACACCTGTGTCAGGCGAGAAGTCATAGGACGGTATCTGTACATTATTGACCGCTGCTTCTGCCGCCTGTCTTTGGGCTTCGGCATCGGCAAAATCTTTACCGCCTCCTGCGTTATACCAGTTAGAGTATTCTCTAGCATAGGCCTCTGTTCCTTCCTGCACCGCTTCTTCAGAAACTCCGCCATTAGCTCTTGAACCTTGTCCTGTCGGATCGGCTGATATAGAGTTGTTATCTTCTTGTATTTGACGCCAAATACGGCCATCGTGAGCGGTGTAAGTATACCCGTCGTCACCGGTCCATGTATTCTTCTGCGCCGCCTCATACTTGGCATTAAAATACTTATACGCACAATAGGCAGCGTAAAGGGCGGCGGCCGCTACTCCCATCCAGCCACCGGCTAGATCGAATAGAACACTCGTTACCTTACCGATTGCACCAGGCAAACGCGCAAGTCCAGATACGCTTTTTTGCGACGACAAGACACTCGCCACACCTGCTTTTTCATGAGCTCCCCCTAAAGCGGTCGTTGCTTGGGTTGTCGTCGCCGTGGCCGCCGTGACCGCCTCACTGGCTCGCACAGAGGCCGCCCCCGCTGCCATGGCTGACTCTCCCACGGCGGCGTTACTTACCATAACCCGTTCATTGGCTGTTACTTCTGCCGATGCCGCCAGTTCTTTAACAGCCGCGGCCTCGCGAGCCGCCGCTCCGATAGCTACTTCCGACTCAGCCACTTTGGCGTTACTTGCAATGACCGCATTATTGGCTTCAACCTTTGTCGCTGTCGTCGTTTCCGTGGTATAGGCAGACGCTTTGACAGCCTCTGAAACAACAGCTGCGCTTTTTTCGGCCTCCACGTTTACCGCCGCAAAGGCTCTGGTCATTTCAACACGAATTCGTTCGGCAGCTTGCGCCGACTCCAGGCCTATTTGTGTAAACTTTTCCGCCATATACGCCTGCGTTTCTTCTGCCGACAGGTTCTGCTGATTGGCCGTCTTAATCGCTTCACGGCGCATTTGTGCATACATTCTATCGCTATCGGCGATGGCCTTATTAATGCGCCGTTCCTGGGCTTTCGACAGCGCCTGTTGCTGCGCTTCGTTAGCTTGGTCTACCGTAGAACTTCGCACGGTATCCACGACCCTACTAACCGCGCTCGCCGCTTTTTTAGCCAGCTTTAACGCCTCATACGCAGC
>NZ_GL538179.1 GCF_000165735.1 Megasphaera micronuciformis F0359 | reverse complement strand
CCGTCTTTGAAGTTGACTTCATCGCCGCCCTTGACATCGTCTCCGGCATCGCCGTTGGCTTTTACCTTAAACGCCGCCGCATCCTTAATCTTCTGCGTACCCGTCGTAGACAGGTTGCTCAAGTCTTTATCGGCCGCGTTGTCGATCTTGTTCTTCGTCGTCGCGTCGAGCGCTACGTCAATAGCCTGGCCGCTCGCCGTCGTCGTCAAGCCGTTGGAGCCCGTAACCTTCAAGGTCTGGTTCTTCAGGTTGACGCTGCCCGTTCCCGTGCCGCCGTCGGCAATATTCAACGTAGATACACTCGTCGTAGCGTTGTTAATCATGTCCGCTACGTTTTGTGCCGTCGCTACGCCATCATTGCCCGTGACGCTTACCGTTCCGCCCGTGTTGGCAAGAGTGCCCTTCTTCACGTCGTACGTAATCGTTCCGTTCGCACCGGCCGTCGCCGTCGTCAACGTACCGTCTTTAAACGTCAGCCCCTGGCTCAATGACGTCGTGCCGCCTGTTCCGTTGTCGGCCGTGTAGGCAAGG
>NZ_GL538178.1 GCF_000165735.1 Megasphaera micronuciformis F0359 | reverse complement strand
CTGTACCTTGACAACTACATGAAAACGTAAGAAACGAAAAAAGACCTCTTTAAGAAATTAGAGAGTTCAAACCTTAGAAAACTCAAAAGGTAAGTTAAGTAAGTAAGGGCGTACGGCGGATGCCTTGGCCATATCAGCCGAAGAAGGACGCGATAAGCTGCGATAAGCTGCGGTGAGGTGCAAGTAACCAGTGACCCGCAGATTTCCGAATGGGGAAACCCGGCAGTAGTAGTACTGTCACCTCTCGAATGAGAGGAGGGCACCCGGTGAACTGAAACATCTAAGTAGCCGGAGGAAGAGGAATCAAAAGAGATGCCCCCAGTAGCGGCGAGCGAAGCGGGCAAAGCCCAAACCGGAGCGGGAAACCGCACCGGGGTTGAGGACTACCAACAAGTACCTGGATGAAGTCGAATCAGGTGGGAACCTGAGCCAGAGACGGTGAGAGCCCGGTAGACGTAAAGAAGGGTATGGGGTAGTATCCAGAGTACCACGGGGCACGAGGAACCTTGTGGGAAGCAGGGGGGACCACCCTCCAAGGCGAAATACTGATATGGACCGATAGCGCATAGTACCGTGAGGGAAAGGTGAAAAGAACCCCGGGAGGGGAATGAAAGAGAACCTGAAACCGTATGTCTACAAGCAGTCGAAGCACCGTATGCGTGCAACGGCGTGCCTATTGAAGAATGAACCGGCGAGTTATTTCATCCGGCGAGGTTAAGCGGAAAACGCGGAGCCGAAGCGAAAGCGAGTCTGAACAGGGCGACAAGTCGGATGGAATAGACCCGAAACCACAGTGATCTATCCATGCCCAGGTTGAAGCACAGGTAAAAATGTGTGGAGGACCGAACCAGTGAGCGTTGAAAAGCTTTTGGATGAGGTGTGGATAGGGGTGAAATGCCAATCGAACGTGGAGATAGCTGGTTCTCCCCGAAATAGCTTTAGGGCTAGCCTCATGGCAAGAGTGCAGGCGGTAGAGCACTGAACAGGGTAGGGGCCTATCCGGCTACCGAACCTAATCAAACTACGAATGGCTGTACTTATCCATGGGAGTCAGACTGCGAGTGATAAGACCCGTAGTCAAGAGGGAAACAGCCCAGACCAACAGCTAAGGTCCCCAATGCCGTACTAAGTGGTAAAGGATGTGGAGTTTCGAAAACAACCAGGATGTTGGCTTAGAAGCAGCCACCATTAAAAGAGTGCGTAATAGCTCACTGGTCGAGAGACTCTGCGCCGAAGATGACCGGGGCTAAAGTACGGAACCGAAGCTTTGGCATGTATGTAAATACATGGGTAGGGGAGCGTTCCTGCATGGGCGAAGCCTGACCGGAAGGACAGGTGGACAGGCAGGAAGTGAGAATGCCGGTATGAGTAGCGAAAAGAAAGGTGAGAATCCTTTCCACCGAAAGCCTAAGGGTTCCTGGGCAACGATCGTCGACCCAGGGTAAGTCGGGACCTAATCCGAGGCGAAGACGCATAGGAGATGGACAACAGGTTGAAATTCCTGTACCGACGTCGTCTGTTTGAGCGATGGAGTGACACAAGAAGGAAAGTTCGCATGCGATTGGAAGAGCATGTCTAAGCAGGTAGGTTGAATACCAGGCAAATCCGGTATTCTAAAAGCCGAGAAGTGATAGGGAGCCTGTAGAAATACAGGTGAAGGAACCGGGACTCGATTGTCAAGAAAAGCTTCTAGTGAGGACGACGCCGCCCGTACCAAAACCGACACAGGTAGGCAAGAAGAGAATTCTAAGGTGCGCGGGAAAACCCTCGTTAAGGAACTCGGCAAAATGTATCCGTAACTTCGGGAAAAGGATAACCCAGAGTACGTGAAGGATAGAAACATCCGGAGCGGGAATGGGTGGCACAAGAGAGGCCCAAGCGACTGTTTACCACAAACACAGGCGTCTGCTAAAGAGAAATCTGATGTATAGATGCTGACACCTGCCCGGTGCTGGAAGGTTAAGAGGACGTGTTAGCCGTAAGGCGAAGCAGAGAATTGAAGCCCCAGTAAACGGCGGCCGTAACTATAACGGTCCTAAGGTAGCGAAATTCCTTGTCGGGTAAGTTCCGACCCGCACGAAAGGTGTAACGATTTGGGCACTGTCTCAACGAGGGACCCGGTGAAATTGAAGTACCTGTGAAGATGCAGGTTACCCGCGACTGGACAGAAAGACCCCATGGAGCTTTACTGTAACCTGAGATTGAATTTTGGTAGAAGATGTACAGGATAGTTGGGAGACGTAGAAGCGCGCACGCCAGTGTACGCAGAGTCGATGGTGGGATACCAACCTTGTTTTATTGAAATTCTAACGAGAGCCGTAACGAGGCTGCGGACAGTCTCAGGCGGGCAGTTTGACTGGGGCGGTCGCCTCCGAAAGAGCAACGGAGGCGCCCAAAGGTTCCCTCAGCGCGGACGGAAACCGCGCGAAGAGTGTAAAGGCAGAAGGGAGCTTGACTGCGAGACGGACAGGTCGAGCAGGGACGAAAGTCGGGCTTAGTGATCCGGTGGTAGAGAGTGGAATTGCCATCGCTCAACGGATAAAAGCTACCCTGGGGATAACAGGCTTATCTCTCCCAAGAGTCCATATCGACGGGGAGGTTTGGCACCTCGATGTCGGCTCATCACATCCTGGGGCTGTAGTAGGTCCCAAGGGTTGGGCTGTTCGCCCATTAAAGTGGTACGCGAGCTGGGTTCAGAACGTCGTGAGACAGTTCGGTCCCTATCCATCGCGGGCGCAAGAAACTTGAAAGGGGCTGCTCCTAGTACGAGAGGACCGGAGTGGACGAACCAATGGTGTATCGGTTATGCCGCCAGGCGTACAGCCGAGTAGCTACGTTCGGGACGGATAAACGCTGAAAGCATCTAAGCGTGAAACCAGCCTAAAGATGAGGTTTCTCATTGCGTAAGCAAGTAAGGCCCCATGAAGACGACATGGTTGATAGGCCGGGAGTGGAAGTGCAGCAATGCATGGAGCGGACCGGTACTAATAGGCCGAGGACTTATCTTACGAAGATAAGAGCAGTATAAGGGAAAGAGACTTACGTTTTCTGTAGTTGTCAGGGCACAGGCTCTGAAGATTCAGTGGTGATGGCTGTAGGGGTCCACCTGTTCCCATACCGAACACAGCAGTTAAGCCTACAAACGCCGAAAGTACTTAGGGGGAGGCCCCTTGGGAGGATAGGAAGCCGCTGATTGAG
>NZ_GL538177.1 GCF_000165735.1 Megasphaera micronuciformis F0359 | reverse complement strand
AGTAGCTTAATTATATCTGTCCAAGAAAATGGGGGCAGATCATACGTAAGAGAAACCTTCTTTTTTTATGCATGTATTATACATTCTGTCCTCTCATATGCCCTACAACGCTTCCGACAATAAGACCGACTACAAACGGAGTAACCCAACCGAATCCGACTGCCGACAAAGGCATGACGGAAACGATGGATTTTGCCGCTTCCAAACTGCTAAGTCCGGGCAACGCTTCTATAAGTGCATAGGCTGTAACGGCATAAGTAGCTCCTTTATAGGCTTCATTATGAGAAATAAAAGAAGCGAATGTTCCCAATACCATCAGTGCCAAAACCGGCGGATAGCTGACTCCGAAAATCCAACCGATATATTCGACAATACCGTCCACACCGAGAAGCGCGGTCAATGCCGAAAGTATACAGGTCATAATGGCAACGACCTTATAGCTCACACGATTACTCGACGCCGTATGGAAAAAATCGGCAACAGCCGCAATCTGTCCGACAGCGGTCGTTAAGCACGCAAGGATAACCGCCACCCCCATGGGTAACATAACCGCCCCGCCGACACGCTTAATAACCAGAACTAAAAGCTCTGCGCGGCCCGTATCCGACGGTACATCGGCACTTACACAAGCCCCCATAAACAAGAGGCTACCGTAAATAATAAATAACAAAATAACCGATACGACACCGCAATAAAACATCATGCGATTACGATCCCGACTTTCAACATACCCTTTGTTCTCAACGGACTGTATAAATAGGGACGCCATAATAAAACTGACCAAGACATCCCCCGTATTATAACCGCCCAAAAAGGCATTGGTAAAGGAGTTGGCTACTGTCGGTTCGGCGGGAGTTCCAATGGGGCTTACTACTCCTAACACTCCGATAACCACCAGAATCAAGGCTAACAAAGGAGTCAAGAATTTGCCTACCTTATCAAGTACGCTCGTTTCATCCGACGTAATCCAATAAGAAAGTAAGAAATAAATAACGACTCCGGGAATAAAAGGAACATTAGGAAAGTTTCCCTGTATTCCTAACTGAATAGCCGTAGCACACGTACGGGGAATAGATACAAAAATACAAACAATCATCAATAAGGTAAGCAAAATATTATATGTATAAGGGCCGACCCGCTCCGTAATACGGCGTACATCACCATATCGGGAAATAATAAGAAGGGCAAAAATAGGCAATAAAATTCCCGACAACGTCAATCCTACCAATGCCGGCCCGTAAGACGACCCGCTGACAAACCCCAGTTGTGGTGGAAAAATAAGATTCCCCGCTCCAAAATACGTAGCAAAAAAAGCAAACCCCAAAATCAGCACATCTTTGACTGCAACCGATTTATGCTTAATACGGCTGTCATTCATAGCCTCCGACCCCTTCCTTCCAACAGCATATAAAAAACGTCATCTTGACAGATGACGCATTCATTACAGGCCATATCATCTGCCGTCACCCGCAAGTGACGCTGGAGTTGGCACCTTTCCTGCCGGAAGGTTGCCGCAGCTTCAACGGGCCAGTCCCTCGGCTGCTCTGGATGATTATTTATTTGATTGAAATCATACAGGAATCATCCTTACTTGTCAATAAAATACATGTTCGGTTCACAGTACGACCTATCTGTCTTTTCTGTGGATAATACAGGGATCCGTGCCTGTTTTCATCTCGGTTTTGAGTGCAAGGATTGATTTTCTTTTCGGTTATCATTACTCATTCACCCAAACCATCCCCATTCCAAAGAATTTTATACACATTATCTTAAATAAGATAGATTGAAATAAAATAGCGTATCTATGCCGTTTATATAATGATATTTTTGTTTTATATCCTTATCATTTTAGACTTATCCACATTTTATTCGAAGTACTACTAATATATACGCCCCAAAAACAGCTTATTTTAGGCATAAAAAAAGTTATGCACATAAATGTTTCAACAATGTGCATAACCTGTGTATAAGTCCTACTCAACCGGACGACTCCAGTCAATATATACGGTTGTCGCCTCCCAAATTTTACCCAATGCAAGTTTGAACATATCTAAACTATCATTCGGCATTCCCGACACTTCTTCAAATTCTGTAAGCCCGGTGAAGCGTTTCAGCACTTTCGGCGTAGATAAATATTCATAAGCCTTATTTTTTAAAACCTCATCTTGAAGACAGACCGTTATTTCCTTCGTTTCTTCATTATACCCGATCCAGCCCTGGTTATCGGCTCCTGTATGTGCCGCTACTTTAAACATTGACATATACCATTACTCCTTTTCTTTCACTTCTTTGACACTACTTTCCGCTTCCCACAAAAAGCCCTTCATAACAGCACGTCTTCCGAATCGTTCCTGTAACTTATCGATAGCCGTCGTTACCTTTTCTTCCGCTAACCGTTTTTTGGTTGTCGGTTCTTCCGCAAAGAGAGAGTCCTGGATAATGACGGTCTGCAGTTTACTGACCGTAACCCCCAGTAACCGTACGGAACCCTTTCTCGTCTTCTTAGCATATAACTTTCGTGCAGAAAAATAAAGCTGTTCTTCTGTATAAAGGCCCATGGATTCCGATGACTCCGACCTCGTCTCGGTCGTAAAATCATTATACCGTATTTTCAAAGTCATCGTACGCCCCATTAACCCGTGTTTACGCAAGCGATATGCTACTTCTTCAGCCAAAAGACGTAGCTGCCGATCCACGTCTTCCTGTAAGACCAAGTCCTGTTCGTATGTTTGTTCATTACCTATCGATTTCACTTGCTGAGCCGTTTCAACTCGTCTGTAATCTCTTCCGTGAGCCAATTCATAAAGTCTCTCAGCCTGATTGCCTACAAGAGGTCGCAACTTATCGGGAGAAGCAGCCGCAATACTGCCTATTGTATCGTACCCGGCAGACAAAAGACGATTTTCCGTTACCTTGCCGACACCCCAAATCTTGCGAACAGGTAACGGCGCTAACATTTCCGCTTCTTTACCGTAAGGAATACAAACCAATCCGTCGGGCTTGTCCAAATCGGATGCCAGTTTAGCCAGAAATTTATTCGGGCCGATGCCGGCCGATGCAACAAGACCGGTCTGCTCTTTAATATCCCGCTTTACAGCCCGCCCGACTTCCAAAACATCCTTATAATGTCCGTGCAATCCCGATATATCTAAAAATGCCTCATCCAAAGAAAGCGGCTCGATATCCGGTGAATAACCTTCGAATATCTTCCTGATTTGACGGGAGATAGTTCGGTAATAGGCAATCCGCGGAGGCAAAAAAATCCCATCGGGACATAATTGTCTGGCCTTCTTTGTACCGAGTGCGGAATGAACTCCGTAAGCTCGCGCTTCATAAGAGGCCGTGGCAACAACACCGCGATCACTTGTACCGCCTACAATGACGGGACGACCGCGAAGTTCGGGATTATCTCTTTGTTCTACAGACGCATAGAAAGCATCCATATCGACGTGCATAATCCATCGTCTGATCACAAAGCATCCTCCTTTCCCGTCGGTTATAACATTATACAATTTTGTTCAAAATAAATATAGACAAAGCCATTTTCTTGTTCTATTCTCTTATGAAATATGGTACTATGTATAAGCATAATATTTTAAGAAATTAGGTATAAATGTAACATTTTAGAAACGAGGCATTCGTCCATGGATTTGTTCCAATTAACCTACTTCATTGAAGTAGCTCACAAAAAAAGCTTTACCAAGGCATCCCATTCACTCCACATCAGCCAGCCCTCTATCAGTAAGGGTATCAAGGCCCTGGAAAACTACTGGCAAGTACAGCTGTTTAACCGAACGGGAAAGCACGTGGAGTTAACGGAAATCGGCGCCTATCTCCTTCCCAAAGTGGAATCGGTAATCGATCAGTTGGCACAAATCAGCGACGAGCTGGGATCCCCGCACCAATTCAATTCCGGCACCGTTTCCATCGGTGTACCGCCTATGATCGGCTCTACCTTTATATCTCCGTTTATCCATCATTTTTCTGAAAAATTTCCGGACATCAAAGTGGAACTTGCCGAAGTAGGCTCACACGATGTTATTTCCTCTATCGATAACGGGCTCATTCAGGCGGGCTTCGTAGCCTTGCCGATTAATGCGGATACCCCTTACGACTTCTTTATTTTCGATCAGGAGTATTTGCGTGTCGTCCTTTGGCCCGATCATCCGCTGGCTAAGAAAAAGGCGATTACCTTGCAAGAAATTAAAGACGAACCGCTGATTTATTATCCTGAAAGCTTCTCTCTTTATTCTTATGTTCGTTCATTTTATCAAAAAATATCGGCTCGCCCCAACATTGTAGGCCAAACCAGTCACTGGGATTTTATGGGGGAAATGGTACATACCCAAATGGGTATTGCCTTGCTGCCCGAATCAATCTGTAAAAGACTCGACCCGACTCGTCTGGTAACCGTTCCCCTTGTAGACCCTAAAATTACGTGGACCTTGGCCATGGTTTGGAAAAGTAAGGGCTTTCTCTCTCATCCCACTCGCATGTGGGTCGAATACTTCAAAGAGTTTTACAAAAACTCTGACTAGACTTACACATAAAGAAACCGCTGTACGGATTTCCTCTGTACAGCGGTTTTTCTGTTTTACAACCTTCAACATACGCAATCCGAATACCCCTGATACATACGCATAATCTCTTCTCGACTCATCCGAGACGTCTTCCAAACAAAGGAGAATGAATCCTTGCCGGTAATCCCCACGACCCGTATGCGTCGTAATCGCCGAGCCCGTAAATCCTCATGAACAACCCCTTCATAGACAACGGCAATACCGCAGTTTCCGTAAGCAAATCGTTTTACAATCTCATCGGTTCCTAAATCAATATACATAAAAGACGATTCCAAAGTAAGTCGTTGCTCCGCCAGGCACTGCTCAAATAACCGTCGCGCCCCCAGGTGACTGCCGCAAAGTAGGAGCTTATGTCTTTTCAACTCTTCCAAGTCAATGCTTCTATCTATATCATAACTTTTACCGCAACATAAAATCAGTTTTTCCGTATGGAAAGCCATGCTGTCGATCCCGTCCCCCTCTACCGGCCCGTCGACAACGGCAAAATCCAGAAAGCCTACTTCCAAGGCCTTTGTCAGTTCTTCTGTCGTATCTATACGAACTGAAATTCCTTTTTTCCCGGATCGGTGTAAAAACTCAATAAGCTTACCTCCGATATCATGCTCCGAAACGGTCGGAGTCACGCCGAGCAACAAACTGCGACTATGCGTTCGGAATTGCTCGATCTGTCGCTTCACAACCGTATCATCATGATATACGTTCTTTGCCGCCATACGGAGTAATCTCCCCGCACCGGTAAGGCTCAACTTTTTCCCGTTATACGAAAAAAGTTTAGTTCGGTAGTAGCGTTCAAGCCAGTGAATCTGTTGTGTCACCGCCGGTTGGGTAAGATGGAGTTCTGACGCTGCATGCGTAAAGTTCATGTGGCGACAGACGCTCAAAAACGTGTACATCCTGAAATCCAACATAAAACCGCCTTCTTTTACCAAAGATTTTCGCTTTATGCCTCACGTCTCTGTACGTTCATTTTACGCCCTATTATTACTTTTTTGCAAGCATTTATTACATTTTCGCGTATTATATTTACAAATATAATACGGCGGAGGGACTCAACCTTCCGCCGTCAATTTATTATTTATTCGATTCAAGTTCTAATTTAAACACGTGGATAACGTCCACATCGGGACAGCAAAACACAGCCGTTCCTTCCGGTTGATCCGGTATGGCCCCTCCGTATCTCAAAATATCGATATACGGAAAGGCGACATGCATGGCCATAGGACAAATACGTCCCCGGTCCTTATCATAGCTGAACGTATCCCCTACACGATGCCCTCTGTGACAACCTTTAGGTCCGAGGGAATCGATGATTGTAATTTTTACATCTTTCTTTTTCATACCTTTCCTCTACAAAAGTCCGAAAAGCCGCTTCCCGTTCTCCCACGTCATCTTTCGGATATGTGCACTGTCCGTTCCCCTCAACACGGCAATTTCATCAGCTACAAAACGGACATAAGCCGGTTCATTACGTTTACCCCGATACGGCGGCGGCGTCAAATACGGACAATCCGTTTCTATCAGAATTCGGTCTTCCGGCAGGCGTGCAACAATATCCTTTAATTTTAATGATTTAGGAAATACCGTCGTACCGCCGAAACCGAGATAGAAACCCATGTTTATCAATTCTTTAGCCATTTCATAGCTGCCGGAATAGCAGTGAAAAACACCGCGACAACCCTTTCCGTACTTACGTAAAATATCTACCGTATCACCGTGTGCCTCCCGGTCATGAATAATTAAAGGAACATCCAGTTCCGCCGCCATCTTGACCTGTTCAATGAAAACATTCTGTTGTATCTGTCGAGACGGTTCGGGCCAATGGTAATCCAAGCCGACTTCGCCGATGGCCACCACCTTGGGTTCCTGACAAAGCCATGACCTCATCTGCGCAAACCCTTCGTCCGTCGCAGCCGCAGCCTCTTCAGGATGATATCCTACAGCTGCGTAAACCTCATCATAAACACGAGCTAATTCAATCGCCGAAGCCGATGTGTCCACGCCCGTGCCGGGGCAAACCATACAACCTACCCCGGCTTCAAATGCCCGTGCCATCATTTCCGCACGATCATCTTTATAGGCTTCATCGTTAATGTGGCAATGTGTATCAAAGAGCATTAGCGTACTCGACTTCCTGCCGCCATGGAGTCGGCAAAGATAACTTGTAAATTATCGTTGCCGTCTGAAGCTGCCAATAGCATACCGTAAGATTCAACTCCGCAAAGAGTAGCCGGCTTTAAGTTTGTAACGACGATGACATGTTTACCTACCATATCTTCCGGTTTATAATACTTGGCAATGCCGCTGACAATTTGCCGCTGTTCTGTGCCCAAATCAATTTGCAACTTCAACAACTTTGATGTCTTAGGCACCTTTTCACAAGCCAAAACAATACCGACGCGCAAATCCGTTTTTCCGAATGTATCGATATCGATTTCGGGCTTAAGCGGTTCTTTGGCCGCAGGCACTACATCGACAGCCGACTTTTCATCAACGGGAGCTTCCGCCACTTCTTCCGCCAAGTCATAACGCGGGAAAAGAGCTTCTCCTTTATCTATATGTGTGCCTACCGGGTAGCCTCCCCATACAGCCACATCTGCAAGCTTAACCTCTTTAAAATTCTTCAGGCCGAGTTGAGTCCACATGTTTTCCGCACTGGCAGGAATAACAGGACTGACAAGAACGGAAATAATCCGTAACGATTCCATTAAGTTGTATAAAACTGTACGCAATCGTCCTACGCAGTCGGCATCTTTAGCCAAAACCCACGGCACGGTTTCATCAATATACTTATTGCTTCGTCTGATAAGACCCCAAATATCATTTAAAGCGTCATCAATTTTCATATCGTCCATTTCAGCTTCGAACTTGCGAACCGTTTCGACCGCCAATGCCGCCAATTCGTCATCGACCGCTTCTTTATCCGTCGGACCGGCAACAACGCCGTCTTCATACTTTTCGACCATAGCCAAGGTACGTTGCAATAAGTTACCCAAATCATTCGCTAAGTCAGCGTTTATACGATTAATAAAGGTCGGCAATGAGAAATTCCCGTCCTGTCCCAAACGCACTTCTTTTAGCAAATAGTAGCGCAATGCATCGGCTCCGTACCGTTCAATCAAGGGTACGGGGTCGACAACATTACCCAATGATTTACTCATCTTCGTGCCGTCTACAATAAGCCAGCCGTGTCCGAATACTTTCTTCGGCAAAGGAAGACCGCAACTCATGAGCATAATGGGCCAAATAATCGTATGGAATCGCACAATTTCTTTGCCCACTAAATGCAAGGATGCCGGCCAAAATTTATCAAAATTTTCCGGATCTTCCAAATACCCGGCCGCTGTCAGGTAATTAGCCAAGGCATCAAACCAAACATAAACAACATGCTTCGGATCCCAAGGCACCTTAATGCCCCAATCAAAGGATGTACGCGAAATACTGAGATCTTCCAAGCCGCTCTTAACGAAAGCAATCATCTCGTTGCGACGCGATTCAGGCTGAATGAAATCAGGGTTTTCTTCAATGAATTTAAGCCATCTGTCGGCATATTTATTAAGGCGCAGGAAGTAGCTTTCCTCTTTTACCAATTCCAACGGACGTCCGCAATCGGGGCAGACGTGCTTACCGTCAGGCAACTTGTTTTCCGGCCAGAAGGTTTCATCAGGCGTACAATACCAGCCTTCGTATTCGGATTTATAAATATCACCGTTATCAAAGGAACGTTGCATCAAATCTTGAACTACTCGTTCATGGCGCGGCTCTGTTGTCCTGATAAAAACATCGTTAGATATATTCAGACGCTTCCACAAATCTTTAAACAAGGCTACAATGCCGTCTACATACTCGATGGGCTTCATTCCCTGTGCTTCGGCAGCCCGCTGAATTTTTTGACCGTGTTCGTCCGACCCGGTTATAAAAAGAGTATCGTCACCGCGCAAACGATGAAATCTGGCCAAGGAATCGGCAATTGTCGTGCAATACGTATGGCCGATATGCAGTTTAGCACTGGGATAATAAATAGGGGTAGTAATATAATAAGTTTTCTTTTCTTTATTCGACATGAATAAATCCCTCCTGTTGACGGCAAATGAGCCGACAGTCTGTTCGAAACGGCAATAGTACGCTTATAAACGTAAGGCCGCTTTATATACCTCTCGTTTCGGAACACGACACCTCTCGGCAGTAATCCGAATGGCATCCTTTTTATCCGTACCCTCGGCCAAAAGTTGCCGAAGTACACTTTCATAATCAAGGTCGGCACGAAGTTCACCCATTTCCTTCGTATCGGCACCGATTAAAACAACAAATTCACCGCGACACCCTTGCTCCTGTAACCGTTGTCGCACACAACTCAAGGACCCGCGAATATATTCTTCGTACTTTTTAGTAAGTTCACGGCATAAGACGGCAGGCCGGTCGCCGAGGACTTCCTCTATTTCAGCCAAAACACCTTCAATGCGATGCGGCGCCTCGTAAAAAATCAAGGTCCCGCCATACTCTTTAAGCCCTTCCAACACCGGCCTGCGGTGCCGTTTCGTCTTCGGCAAAAAACCGACGAAGGTGAACAGAGTCGTATCGAGACCCGAAGCGATCAGACCGGTCAATCCCGCATTGGCACCCGGTAAGGGTACAACGGGAATACTTGCAGCCAAGGCCTCGCGCACCAAGTCGCTGCCCGGGTCACAAATACCGGGCAATCCTGCGTCACTGACAACGGCTACCATATCTCCGTCCTGCAATCGCTCAATTAACAGGGGGCCCTTTTCTCCCTTATTGTGTTCATGATAACTCGTCAATGGTGTCTCAATTCCGTAGGCTGACAGCAACTGACGCGTATGGCGCGTATCCTCAGCCGCAATAATGTCCGCTTCCGTAAGACAACGAACCGTACGATACGTAATATCTTCCAGGTTGCCGATAGGCGTAGCACATAAATACAAGGTGCCTTTTTGAAATACTTCCGCCATCCTCGTCAATCCTTTCCGTAAAAATGCAAAACCTCTTGTGTATAGGCCCCGTCAGCTTCATGTACTACCAAGGGGCCTTGCAGCACCATACCCGGATTACCGCCGCGAATCCCTTCTACGAGGAAGCACTTGGCATCCTTATCAATACGACCGTATACGGGACGAAGCACCTTCGGTTCTATGGCCACCTCCCGCATAGCCGCTAAAATCTCGGCTAACCGTTGAGCCGTGTGCACCATACGGAAGCGCCCGTGGAATTTCAAGGCGTAAGCAGCTGCCCGCAATACGTCGCGAAGTGTCGCCGTCTCCTCATGTCTGGCCTTGCGCACGCCGTCTTTATCGCTTGATGAGCCGCGAAATAACTCACGGTACGGCGGATTGGCATAAACCACGGAAAAGCTGCCTGCCGGGAAAAGCTCCTCTATGCGGCGATAGTCGCCTCTGCGAACAACAACACAGCTCTCTTTTCCGTTCAGCACCACATTGCGTGCCGCAATATCCGCCATGACGGGATTCAGCTCAAGAGCCGTAATCTCCGTAGCTCCGCGAGCCGACAGGATAAGCGGAATAGCCGCCGTCCCCGTTCCCAAATCCAAAGTCGGACCCTTTATGACGTCTCCGAAACGGGCCAATAATACCGTATCAAGGGAAAAACAAAACTCGTCATTTCGTTGAATCAGTTTCATGCCGTCCAGAATTAAGTCATCCAGACGCTCATTTTCATTGAGCTTAATCGTCATTTTCCGGTTCCGCCACATCATTCCATGCTACATTCACAGTCTGTCCCGATTCAAGCTGAACGCGTACCGTATGAGTCTTAACATGAACTCGTAAGACCGTACCCAGGCCTTCATCGGTAATGACTCTCTTACCTACTGTCGGGGGCTTTTGCTGCTCACCGCACTTATGACAGGACTGACATTGCAATTCTCCCGATGTGTACAACGAATTTTCATACCGCAGGCAACACATGAGCCGACCGCAAATACCGGAAATCTTGGTGGGGTTTAATGACATGCCTTGACTCTTTGCCATGCGAATGGACACGGGCTTGAAATCTCCTAAGAAAGAGGCGCAGCACAACGGCCGACCACAGTATCCCATGCCACCGATCATCTTTGCTTCGTCACGCAAACCGATTTGTCGCAACTCGATCCGAGTACGAAATACGGAAGCCAAATCACGCACAAGCTCTCGAAAATCGATGCGACCGTCAGCCGTAAAGAAAAAAATGATTTTGCCCATGTCAAATGTATAATCCACATCAATTAATTTCATAGGCAACTTGTGCTTCTCAATTTTTTCAAGACAAATCCCGAACGCCCTTTTTTCCCGTTCCTTATTCTTCGACGCCTGCTGCAAATCCTTGGTAGTAGCACGCCGAACGATGGGTTTTAAAGGTTGCACAACCTCCGACTCTTCTACGTCACGCGGCTCTATAACTACCGTACCGAACTCTGTGCCCCTGGCGGTTTCAACTATAACTCCGTCTTGTATATCCAGGTCTATGCCGGCAGGGTCAAAGTAATAGACCTTCCCGGCCGGTTTAAAACGAATACCGACTACAATCAACTAATACAATCCCCTTCCTTGGAGAAATGTGAGACAAATATAATCCCAAATCAAATGTATATTCACATATCTGGAAACGCCTTCAAGCCCCTCTTCTACAACCTTGATACCCTGCTGTATTTCATCCTCAGGCCATTGTAATACAATTACCGACAACTCCGAGGCATAGCGTTTTAACTGTATTTTTTCTATGGAGACACCGACTCTCAACAACAAGAGATCCCGTAAAATACGCAATATAAATTGCATGACCTCTACAGACTCGGATTCATGAAATGACACCGTATACGCAGACCATTCGGCAAAAGGCACGGGGCTTTCTTTAACGGTCTTCAAAAAATAAAATGCCCGCTCGGGCGCAAAAGATGACCGTGCATGCAAATAGTCCAATGCCGCCTTAACATTACCGCCGCTGTAAAAAGCCGCTTCTTCACAAAGTCCCTCATCCCCTTTATAGCGAGTCTTCAAAGCTGCCGTAAGTTCATCCGTTCCTACCGAATCGAACCTAAACATGACGCAACGCGACACAACTGTAGGCAATAAGGCCGCGGGTTTATCTGTAATCAAAATAAACACGATACCCTCTGCCGGCTCTTCCAAGGTCTTCAACATACGATTCGCAAATTCGGCATTCATGGTTTCTACATGGTCGATAATAAAAACACGTATATCCTGTGCACTGCCCCGCAAAGAAATAATTTCCTGCAAATCCCGAAACTGAGCGGTTTTCAGCATAGATTTTTCAGGCCCTATATAAAATACATCTTCCCCGTCATGGATCATACTGTCAGGTGCTGAAAAATCAATGTGTTGCAATACTTTTCGTCCTACAAGAGCCGACGCAAGAGCCACTGCTGCCACGGTTTTCCCCGTCCCTGCCGGGCCGGAAAAAATAGAAGCGTGTGGTACTCGACCTTCCTCGATAAGGTGAATCCAGCGTTTTTTCAGTTGTTCATGACCGATGAGTTCATCAAAAAACGCCCTATCCGCCATAAGGCCCTCCCTAAATATACATATCTAATTTATTATATGAAAAAACGGCGGCAAAGTCCAGTAATACCGCCGTCTCAGCCACTTTATCCCGTCATCCGCAAGGGATTTGGTCGAATGATTGTTATTATTGCTTACACCCCTGTTCATGCAAAATTGTTACGGCACTTTCCAAGTACGACAAACCGGCTACACTCCCCATTCCTCGATCACACAGTCCCTTGCCCGCAAGCGGTGCCTGTAATCCGGCTCCTTTAAACTGCATAACCTGTACAGGCTCATCATAGGCTACGGATGTAAACACATAATCACGCACACCTTCACAAATAGCCTCTCCTATTAAAAAGGCCGCAACGGTCAATGCATTGTCCAAAACAACGGGTATTTTTCGTTCTGCTGCCGAAAGGATAAATCCGGTCATAGCCGCCAAATCGGGAGATCCGATTCGCTCCAGCAGTTGAATCGGTCGATCTGCTACGACACCCGTTTCATCTATAAGAGATAAAAATCTCTCAGCCGCTTCACGCTGTTTCGTTGATTCCGGTTCCGTCACAAGTCGGTTTCGGAAAAATACAGCCGTTACGGCCAAAGCCGTCAACGGCCAGCGTTCGCCTACATTCCCCATGCCCAGTGCCGTATAGCCTTCATCTGCCAAACGTTGTGCAATATCTACACCGATCATAAAGGCATCTTCCGTCGCCTGTCTCGTCATCGCCGTCCCTTGAGCAAAATAACGACTCCCTGCCGCTACTCGCAATGACTGAACACCCGGAGATTCAGTCAAGGGTTTTTGTAACCCCATATCCAACAAAAGGACTCCGACTCCCGCCTTATGAGCCGCCTTGTTCAACTCATCCTTCCCGGTTGCAATCCGTTCTGCTTCTGTATGGCTATCCGCCCCTTTCGTCTTATTTTCCGCTCCGTTTACAGCATGGTCGGCGGCAAAAATAACCAATCCTTTTTGCAAAGGTTGTGGTTTTACAGAGCCGAAAATTCCGGCCAGACGCGCTGCTGTCCGGATTAAGTCGTGATTATTTATATCTCCATATTTCAACTCGTCTTGAACTCGCACTTCAAAGCTTCGTTGCGGGGCGACAATACGAGCCCGTAATTCTTCCATAAGCCTTTCCATCCCATCTCCTCCTTAATATTACGGCATATTATACCATAATCCAGCCTTCTCTGAATCTGCTTTTTCTCGAAGTTCTAAGGCATTTTAAAAACAATGGCTTTTAATAAAATACTCATGCAAAGAGGGTCTGCAATTTTAAACTGCAGACCCTCTTTTATGTTGTACTTCCACCGCCCCTATAAAGCGCCGTTCTTCTTCAAAAAGTCTTCTACTTCTCCTTCCGTTTTAGGTGCAATCAGCATGTCGCTGTATTTTCCCTCATTATAAACGAAGAGAGCCGGGATATATTCAATGCTCCTTGCTTGGGCCAACTCGGGGCTTTCATCCGTGTCAATCGCTACAAATGCCACCTTGCCCACTAATTTTTCGGATAAGCCGTTAAGTACCGGCAAAAGAGCTTGGCAATGGGGGCACCATTCGGCACTGAAATCCAATAGGACGGGAACGTTTGAGTTTTCTACAACTTCTTTATAGTTTGTACTGTTTACTTTCGTTATCATATTACAATCTCCTTCAATACAATAATAATAGACTGGCCGTTGTGGTTATTATAGCACAAACCATACCTTTTTTGTACACCATCTATGCGGAATTCCCACAAATCCACTTACGTATGCATTAGGAATATACAATTATATCAAATCACTATCGTTAATTTCGCCCCTGTTCTTATTACTATATACAATATATGGTATATTTAATGTGGCATTACCTCTTTTAGTCGCCTTTCGTACTATCTTTCACTTGTCTTTTCAGGGCGGTAGTATATAATATAGCTGATATATATAGTTAATGTAACATATATATGTATTTTCAGAAGGAGGTTCACTTAATATGAACGGCTTGTTTCTAGTCATTATTTCAGCATTAGTCTTTGTATTGGCATACCGTTTCTACGGTGCATTCATTGCAACTAAAGTGCTTGCAGTAAACCAATATAAAGTAACTCCTGCATTCCGTTTTGAAGACGGTCATGACTACGTACCGACAAACAAATACGTTGTTTTCGGTCATCACTTCGCAGCCATTGCCGGTGCCGGTCCTTTGGTCGGTCCTGTCATTGCTGCTCAGTTCGGGTACTTACCCGGCGCATTGTGGATTCTTATCGGCGGCGTTTTAGCCGGTAGTGTTCATGACATGGTTATTCTTTTTGCATCTATGCGTTATGACGGTAAATCCATTGCCGAAATTGCTAAACACCAAATGGGCGGCAGTATCGGTTTGGTAACGTCTCTTGCCGTACTCTTCCTTAACATCCTGGCTATGGCAGGTATGGCCGTTGTTATCGTTAATGCTTTGCATGACAGCCCTTGGGGTACGTTTACTATCGGTATGACGATTCCTATCGCTGTATTTATCGGTATTTACATGCATTATTTACGTCCCGGTAAAATCCGTGAAGGTACGGTTATCGGTGTCGTTCTTACCTTACTCGCCGTTGTCCTCGGCCCGTCTGTAGCTGCCAGCCCCACTTTGGCGCCTCTCTTTACAATCAGTGCTCACGGCATTGGCGTATTACTCATTATCTACGGCTTTGTCGCTGCCGCAATGCCGGTTTGGATATTACTGGCTCCGCGTGACTACTTGTCTACGTACATGAAAATCGGTACTATCGGTGCTTTGGCTCTCGGCATTATCATCGTTATGCCGACCATCCAAATGCCGGCTGTAACACAGTTTGTTTCCGGCGGCGGCCCTGTTATTACGGGTCCTGTTATTCCGTACATCTTTATTACCATCGCTTGCGGTGCTATTTCCGGATTCCACTGCATGATCAGTACAGGTACGACACCGAAGATGCTCATGAACGAACGTTCCATCCTGCCTGTCGGCTACGGTGCTATGCTTACGGAATGTTTTGTCGGCATGATGGCATTAATCGCGGCAACAAGCTTAATTCCTAACGACTACTTTGCAATCAACTCGACAGCAGAACACTTTGCAGCACTCAACATGCCTGTAGTTGATTTGCCTCAGCTCAGCCATATGGTCGGTGAAGACGTTGCTCATCGTCCGGGCGGTGCCGTTTCCTTGGCAGTCGGCATGGCATTCATCTTCTCCAGCATTCCCGGTCTTGATCACCTCATGAACTACTGGTATCACTTCTGTATCATGTTCGAAGCATTGTTCATTATGACAATCCTCGATGCCGGTACTCGTGTCGGTCGTTACATGTTGCAAGAACTTATCGGTCGCGTAGTTCCGAAGTTTGCCGACCCCCACTGGCTCCCCGGTGCATTGATTGCATCCGCTCTCATCTCCGGTGCTTGGGGCTACATTGTACTTCAAGGTAACTTATCCACCATTTGGCCGATTTTCGGTGTATCGAACCAGTTGCTGGCCATCATTACCCTTGCCGTATCCTCTGTTGTTATCTGCAGCATGGGTAAGGCACGCTACCTCTGGGTAACGATTATCCCCTGGGTATTCCTCACGGTTGTTATCTTCTACGCAGACTTCCTGAACATGTTTGAAATCTACTTACCGAAGGGTGAATGGTTGCTCTTTAGCGTATCTGCAATCATGGCTGTCTTCGTTATTATCATCAGCATTGCTTCGATTCGTAAATGTATCTACCTCGCTAAGACAGTTCCGGCAAGCTATGATACTACAGAAACAGTAGAAGCTGTCGAACTCAAACGTTTGAAGGAAATGGAAAACAGCGATCCTGCTGCTAAACACTTTGATGAAGAAACGGTAGAAGTACACTAATTCGTTATACGACTACCTTGCATCTGAAAGAGGTCGACCTTATACTAAGGTCGACCTCTTCTTTTATGAAAAAACATGAAAACCAGCTAACAAGGATAGGTAAGACCATGGAAGATTCTCAGACCTTAATTTGTAATGATTGCCCCCGAAATTGTAATATGGCACGTTCCCTCTACGCAAATGCCGTGCCGCTGAAAACAGGGTTTTGCCGTAAAGCCTTTCAACCTACTGTGGCCAGAGCCGCACTGCATCATTGGGAAGAACCGTGCATTAGCGGCACAAACGGATCGGGTGCCGTTTTTTTCGGAGGGTGCAACTTACAATGCGTTTTTTGTCAAAATGCGGAAATCAGTCATCAAGATTCAGGCATTGCCGTAACCCCTGAAATCCTAAAAAAGATCTATACCGATCTCATCTCTCAAGGAGCACATAATATCAATCTGGTCACACCGACTCATTACATACGAGCCGTAACCGAAAGTCTGGATACCCACTTGTCGGTTCCGGTGATCTATAATTGTGGCGGTTATGAAAAGATTGAAACCATACGTCTTTTAAAAGACAAAATTCAAATTTGGCTACCCGACTTAAAGTATCTAGACGAGGCTGTAGCCACTCGCTATGGTGCCGCTTCCGACTATCCCCGGGTAGCTACAAGAGCTATCAAAGAAATGTACGAACAAACCGGACCCTTTGAGATGGATGACCGGGGATTGTTGACGCGTGGCATTATTATTCGGCACCTTATTTTGCCGGGAAACACGGAAAACTCCAAACGAGTCATAGATTGGGTGGAAAACAACTTTTCAGAAGGCCAGGTCCTATTCAGCCTTATGCGCCAGTACACACCGCACGGTAAGGCTCATGAGTATCCGGAAATCGCTCATCCTTTGACAACTGCCGAATACAAACAAGTAGAACAATACTTGTTTTCGACGGCCATTGAAGACGGCTTTGTACAGGAAGAAGAAAGTGCCGACAGTCGCTTCATTCCGAAGTTTGACGGCACAGGCGTCCCTGCAAAATAAAGGGCAGCCCACACACTCATACTGCAAGGGCTACCTTTTTTATCCATCAATATCAAAAATTTTTCCGGGGTTCAAAATTAAATCCGGATCCCAAGCCTTTTTCAGAGCCCTCATTAATTCAAGCTCCACAGGGTCCGTATACGTTAACATAAAGCCCTTTCTGACAGTTCCTATACCGTGCTCTCCTGAAATCTTACCACCTTTGGCATAGACGGCGGTATAAGCTTCTTTTTCGTATTCTGCCAAACGTCGTTCCCATTCTGCATCAGTCAGTCCGTTTCTTAAAATATCCAAATGAATATTGCCGTCTCCCGCATGACTTACGCCGCGAAAACACAACCCCGTACGTTCACCGATATTCTGCACTTCCTGAAGAAGCTCTGCAATACAATCCGGAGGGACAACAAAGTCTTCCATAGCGACAGGCCCTTCTGCCCCGGAGGCTTCGGAAAAAATTTTTCGTGCCCTCCAAATTTTATCGGCATCGGCCATAAAAACATCTGTGGCCCCGCAGGTCCGGCATATTTCATCAACTTGCATACAAATAGCGTCAGCCTCATCTTCATTACGGCAATCTATCTGAATGATCATATAATTACCCTTTTCAGACGCTACTTGTCGCTCTCCTGTAAAACGCTCTACGGCCCGTATCGATTCATTATCCATAAATTCCAGACAAGTTGTCTCTATCCGATTTTTAGGTAAGACGGTTACCAGTGACAACGCCTCCTGTGCCGATGAAAAAACAGACAGTATATGGACGCTTACAGGGGGCAAGGGAACCAGCCGGACAGTAACTTCCGTAATAATTCCCAAAGTCCCTTCAGCTCCGATAACAACTTTTTCTAAAGCATATCCGGTAGAGGACTTTTTCAGGCGACCGCCCAATTCGACAATCTCCCCTTTAGGCGTTACCATTTTAACAGCATAAACCTGATCTCGTGTCGTCCCGTACTTTACGGCACGATTGCCGCCGGCATTTGTAGCCGCATTACCGCCTATAAAGCAACTGTCACCGCTACAGGGATCCCCGGCATAAAGAAGTCCCTTTGCAGCGGCCATTCTCTGCAAATCCGCTGTAATAACCCCTGCTTCGACACGTGCATACAGGCACTCGTCATTAATTTCCAAAACGGCATTCATGCGTTCTGTCGACAATATAATGCCTCCATATTTATTAGCCACAGCCCCGCCTTCAAGACCTGTTCCGGCACCGCGGGGAATGACGGCTATATGGTATTTGACAGCCATTTGCATCACAGCGGCTACCTCTTCTGTCGTGGCCGGTAATACCACGGCTTCGGGCAATCTATAAGCTTTACGCTCCGCCCCCTCATCTTGACCGTACAAGACAAGTCTGTCCTTTTCCGTCAGCACATACTTATTCCCTACAATAGCGACCAAGTCCTTAATTATATTCTCATTCACAACCGTATAGGTTTGCATGATTTTCCCCCTTTATTACATTGACACACGGCCTGAGCCTATGCTAGAATCACTGACACTGTAAATTAATTGAAACGAGGCGATTCATATGTTAAGACCCCTTATCGGAATTAGCGGAAATTGTTTTGACACCCGCCCAGATCCCCTTCGTTCAGGTGTTAACGATGCCTATATCCGTGCAGTTACCGATGCCGGCGGTACACCCTTTATCCTCCCGTATACGGATGATACGGAAGCTGTGGAAAATATGATATCTCATTTAGACGGACTGCTTTTATCAGGTGGGCAAGATATCTATCCTCCCCGCTACGGTGAAGATGTATTACCGAAATGCGGACCCCTAAATCCCGGAAATGATCGCTTTGACTTTCTGCTCCTTGAATCGGCAGAAAAGAGAAAGCTACCGATTCTGGCAATTTGCCGCGGCCTACAAGTTGTGAACGTCTTCCACGGCGGTAACTTGTATCAAGATATCTCCTATATGCCCGAAGAATCCGTTGCCCATAATTTAAAAGGAAATCGAGATCTTCCGGCACATACCATAATGATTGAAGCCCACTCTCGATTACAAGACATTTTAAAAAAGACGGAATGGTCTGTCAATTCGCTACATCATCAAGCCGTAAAAGAGGTCGGCAAAGGTCTGGTCGTAACGGCCCGAGCCAAAGACGATGTAGTAGAAGCTTTGGAGCTGCAAGACTATCCTTATTTACAAGCCTATCAATTTCATCCTGAAGAAATGTATGCCTCCAACTACTTCGCCAAACAACTCTTTTATGATTTCATAAAAGAGTCTGCTAAATATATGATCAGTCCTCTTAAATAACAGAAAAGCCATGGATTTTTCCATGGCTTTTTCTTATGAAAGGAAGAACGCTCGGATAAAAGGGGCTACGTGAGGAGCATAAAGACCTTCTACAAAGCCGAAGACCAGAAGGCCGATAACTGAGCCTACCAGGGCCCCGTTAATGCGAATCCACGCCAAATCTTCACCAACTTTATTTTCCAAGAATTCGTTGAATTTACGCTTATCAAACCCCGACAATACTTCACGTACGGCGACACCGATAAGAGAGTGTTCGTGTTCGAGCACCACTTCAACACAGCGACGAATCTGATCATCGAGCCATTGCTTGATTTCCGGATGTTCATTGCAGTAGTCCAAATAATTCATAAACTCACTTTCCAACAAATCCTGCAACTTTTCCTTACCTATAGGACCTGTGGCAAAATAGCTCTGACTGGTTTTATAGGTGGCCTTAAACCATTTTTCAATGGGTAGAGAATCAACAAATCTATCTTGCCAACTCTGTACCGTATACGTAAGCTGCCCGTTCATGGAGTACAGGCGCATTTCCAGCTTTCGGCACAACCACTGCCGTTTAACAGGATCCGCTTTTTCCCAACTCGTAAGCCAGGCCAACAGACCGCTTTGTACATCAGCGGCTATCTTGCTCATATCGACCATACCCGTAAAGCGATTAAGCATAACAATAACATGAGGTGTCGTCTTCGATTCGTTCAGCCATTCCTTTAACGATTGTTCTAAAATTTTTCTGAATCCGTCCGTAGCGACACCTTCTTTTAATAGGCCTATTCCATCATCCAATAAGTGACTCTGCTCGTCTTCTAACAGGGCTATGAATCGATCCTGCACTATAGTTAATAAAGGTTGCCGTTTCAAATAATCGCGAATATGGCGGATAATCGTTTCCTGCGTATCTTCTTTACCGGTATATGTATAAATCTGTTTAGCCCCTTCATACAGAAGGTTACGAAACCGTTCTCTACCTTCAGTCGTATCCAACCACTTATTAAAAGTTTCGACAAAGGAGATTTTATACAATTTTTCACGCCACATATGAGGCTGTAAAAGCTTTTCCGACACAATTTGTGTCATGCCGTCTATAATTTGATTGCGATGTGTATGCACCAATTCCGTGTGCCACGGAAAGCCGAGAGGCTTTTCAAATAAAGCCGTAACGGCAAACCAGTCGGCAATACTGCCGATTAAAGCCGATTGAAAGACAAACAGGGCCAACTTTATGCCAAGTGTTACTTCATGGGTACACCAATACCAGAAAACACCGAAAAAGCAGATGAAAGACAAGGCCAAAATCAAATCCGCCCGTTGACGATAATTCATACTATTGGCCTCCCTTCGCAATGAACATTCCGATATAAATAAGCGTTCCCAAAGCAGCCCCTACCAGAGAGCCGTTAATACGTATCATCTGCAAATCATACCAAACACCGGATTCTAACTGCTTTGCCAAAACACCGGTATCATACTTGAGAATTTCTTCTTCCGCCGTCTTACCGAACCATTCCTGCACTCGCTTCAGCTCTCTTGCCGCTAAAGCCAGAATATAGCGATTTAACTGATCTACCTGGTCAGGGCTTGATTTCCACGACTCCAACCGTTCAATAGCATATGAAGCAGCTGAATAGCAGACCCGACTCTGACGATCTTCATCCAGTACATAACGCTGCCAAGCTTCCTTCATATCCGGTCGAGAAATTAAATGCCTGTAAAACCGAATCTTATATGCCTCAATACGTTCTTGCCATTCCTGATTGTGTTCTAACCGATCGGCTTGCTTCCAAATAAAGCTTACAACCGCTTCTCGCTCAGGCGTACCTTTTACCTTCACTTGTGCCAATTTTTCTCTTAGCTTGCGTTGCAAAACCGTAGCTACGTTTTCGGGACTGAATACATCACTGGCCAGTGCCGCTTTGACAACAAGAGCATAGACAAAGTTCCGTTTTTCATATTGATGTAATGATTCTTTATAAATATCTCCGATATATGCATGTAAAGTCTTGCTTTCAGTCAACTGCTCGCCCGTGAGAACAACAAAATCCACAAAAGCATCTCCCGCTTCACCCGAAAGACCGGCCTTAACGGCCTTGGACATCATGGGCGCAATATGAATCCGTTCAATAGCCCCTTCTCCATAGCGAGAAAATGCTTCGACAATGGCTCGTAAATCAACGGTATACAAGAAGGTGTTCAGCACTTGTCCCAAAACGCGTTCAGCCGACTGAAATCCTTCTTTTGTATGTAAATAAGTTAAACTGGCTTCCAATACAGGATGATTTTTCAGCACCGAATACATATTAGAAACCGTCAAAATCTCGCTGACAATCATATGTCGGGCCGTTTCAGCAATACGCGTCTTACTGCGAGGAATCAGAGCTGTCTTGAAGGAAATGCCCAAAGGCTTGCGAAACAAGGCCGTAACAGCATACCAATCGGCAAGACCGCCGATAAGAGCCGCTCCGCTCAAATGAGAAAGCAATCCACCCCAAAAGAAATCTTCCATAGGAAATGAAATGAGAAAACAAAGTGCCGCCCCTATCAATATATAATCGGCAATATGCGTGCGTCGCCGACGTATCTCTTCTGCCATAATATCCTCCTCACATATGCCTGCCTATCCACAAGTGCCTACCACTGACGGCTGTCTCCGTCTTTCTGCGGTATCCACAAGGGCGTACTCCCGTACTTCTCGGTAAATTCCGCCGACGGGTCCCACACGGCTCCGAAATAATGCATAGGTATCAAGCATAAGTCTACTTTTACTTGATTTAAAAAGGCTGAAACACCCCATTCACGAGTACGGCCCAAGCGTGCGTCTACAGGAAAAAAGGCCAAATCCGTTTCACCGATATCCAGTCGACTCATTTCCCGTGCAAACAGTTTATCCGCTTCTCGTCTGTCAGCTTCAGTATCTCCGTCCCAATGCCAGTGATTCAAATCTCCGGCATGAAAAATTCGTAACCCGTCCGTTTCTACATAAAAGGAGCCTCCTTCGTCGGTAGAGCCGAACTCATGCACATATACATTATCTTCACGCCACTCTTCATAAGGCCTCAGAACGACTGTTTTTTTGTCCTTCCACGCCGATAACGGTACGGTTGCATCCGTAATACGTCGAGCCGTCACATCCGAAAAATTGACTATATACGGATTGAAGTGATCGGCATGACTATGGCTGACAAAAAACCAAAAAGGCTTTTCCCCTGCCTGTAATCTCGGCAATACCTTTTCCGGATCCTTATAATAATCAAAAATCAGTACCTTCGTATCCGTTTCGACTGCAAAACCGCTATGGTTCAAATAATACACTTTCACAAAAGTCATTAATTCCTCCGGCATCAAAATAGTACCTGCTACTATCACTATATTATAACAATCAGAATGTAAAGACTCAACACCTATGCCCATTCCTGTACATGAGAGTTTGTCGACGTTTCTCGTTGGGAATATATCTAAAAACACCCCTCCCGAAAAAAGCTTCGGAAATTTTTATTTATAAAAATACAGTCTGAACCAATACCATATAGCACAAGGTACCGACAAACATGCTGATAAGAAAGTTTTTCTTATATAAATGAACCCCAATGGTTACAATCAGTGCCAGCCCTTCAGGAATTCCGTTTGGCCAAGTCATAAGACTGACGTCCTTCAACGCATAAACAACCAACATCCCCATAACAGCGGCGGGCAACACCTCTCCTAAATACGTAACGACATCAGGCAACTTCCCGTCCCGTTTATGGGCAAAAAGTAAAAAGGGCGAGAACCGTGTAACCCAGGTACCGAAAGCCACTATAAAGATTGTCCACATCATCTGTTCACTAGTCATCATGAGCAATCCCCCCCTAAGCGGTAACGTAGTAAAAACACAAAAAGTATACCCGCCATAGCCGGTATCAGAAAGGAAGCGGGACCGCATATGAATAGGGCTACCAAGGTAATAGCCAGCCCCATAATACCGCATTTTGCCGATTTGGAGCGGCACAGATCCAAAAAAAGAACAACAAACATAGCTGTCAACACAAATCCAATCCCCTTAAGCGGCAAAAAGGTCAGTGTACTTCCGGCTATAGAACCGATTAAAACACCCATAAACCAATATGCCTGATTCAGCAATGTAACCCAAAAATAAAACCAACCTTCATCAATATTTTCAGGGACCTCCGTAGTTACATTAACAGCAAAGCTTTCATCACACATCCCATAAATGAGGTACGGTGTTTTCCAACCTTTTCCCCTATACTTACCGAGCATCGTGATCGCGTAAAATAAATGCCTACCATTTACCATAAGAGCCATAATAAAGGCTCCCACGGGATCAAAGGGTTGAAATAACAGCGTCACTGTAATAAATTCCATAGACCCGGCAAAAATAAGCAAACACATAATAAGGGGGTACCCTAAAGGTAGCCCCTGTGAAACGGTAAATAACCCGTACGTAAGGCCAATAAATAAAAAACCGGCAGCAATAGGCACAGTTAGTGGAAAGGCAAATCGTAATGCCCGTAAAACAGTTTGTGACAACATGATTGTCTCCTTCCATTACTTTATAAGATATAACGTACATCAAAAATCAGGCTAAATCAATAGATATACAAACTACCATAGCATAGGAGAAAATTATAAATATACTGAATTTATAAAAATATATTTTATTCTTGACAATTCTTATAACGACGTATAGAATTACAGTTAATTTCACAAGTACATGCAATGACCGAAACAAGTACACATATGTACGGGTCACACAGAGAGTATCGGCCACCGGCTGAAAACCGATACAGCAGCCCACTTATGTCGAATGCCTTCGGGAGCAGGATTATCGAACAACAGTAGATAGTCCCGTATGACTGACGTTACAAGTCCTTGAGTGGTAATCAATATATGATTACAATCAGAGTGGAACCGCGGATTCGACGTCTCTGTGAGACGACGGGTCTTTTTTTATACTCTTTTATCAGGAGGTTGTACTACGTGTTTTCAAGATTACGTAAAGATATTCAAGTAATCAAAGATCGAGATCCGGCTGCTAAAAACGTGGCGGAAATCTTGCTTTGTTACGCCGGTCTACACGCAATTTGGGCACACAGACTCTCTCATTTTTTTTACCGTCACGGTTATTTTGTTACGGCTCGCCTTATTTCCAACATAGCCCGCTTCTTTACAGGCATCGAAATCCATCCCGGTGCCCGCATCGGCGAAGGACTTTTCATCGATCACGGTACAGGCATTGTCATTGGAGAAACAACGATTATCGGCAATAATGTATCACTCTACCAGGGGGTTACCCTCGGCGGCACAGGCAAGGAAAAGGGGAAACGGCACCCGACCATAGAAGACGGTGTGGTCGTTGCCAGCGGAGCTAAGGTTCTCGGTTCTTTTACCGTCGGAGAAGGCTCAAAAATAGGTGCCGGCTCGGTCGTCTTAAGAGAGGTTCCGCCATATTCAACAGTCGTCGGCATTCCGGGGCATATCGTTTCACAGCGGGGCAAGCGAATTCGCCGAGTACTTACGGAACAGGATATTGACTTGGATCATACCAGTCTTCCCGATCCGTTGGAAGAGGAAATTGCCGAGCTGAAGCAACAAGTGTGCTTTTTACAAAAGCGCCTGAATGATTTGGACTCATGGAACGCCAACATTCGTCATAATACGGCACATCATCAATAGTGCCGATCGTATTGCAAGGGGGAAGCGATAACTATGGAACAACTATTTGAAAAATTTATTCTCTGTAAGCGATGTTGTCGCCTCATAGGCAGAGAATAATTAACTATATTTCGCTAAGATATAAAAGGAGACATTTATCATGACAAAAATAGCTACTTCTACATTAGATTTAATCGGACGTACACCCTTACTCGAACCGCAACGTTATAACAAACAAACTCAAAGCCTTGCCAGAATTCTTGTTAAAGCCGAAGCTTTTAATCCGGCGGGCTCCGTAAAAGACCGTATTGCCAAGGGCATGGTTGAAGCGGCTGAAAAAGAAGGTCTGCTAAAAGAAGGCTCCGTAATCATTGAACCGACTAGTGGTAACACGGGTATCGGTTTAGCGGCCGTCGCAGCGGCTAAGGGCTACCGCATCATTTTGACCATGCCGGAAACCATGTCGGCCGAACGCCGTAAACTCATGTCCGCTTACGGCGCCGAAATCGTACTTACGCCCGGTTCTACAGGAATGCAGGGGGCTGTCGACAAGGCCGCAGAATTGGCAAAAGAAATCCCCGGATCCTTTATTCCCGGCCAGTTTACCAATCCCGTAAATCCTCAGGTTCATTTTGAAACAACAGGTCCGGAAATTTATGAAGATACTGACGGAAAAGTAGATATCTTCATTGCCGGTGTCGGTACAGGCGGTACCTTATCAGGTACCGGTAAGTACTTAAAGAGCAAAAATCCCGCCGTCAAAGTCGTTGCCGTCGAACCGACCGGTTCGCCTCTACTTTCCGAAGGCCATGCCGGCCCTCATAAGATTCAAGGTATCGGTGCCAACTTCATTCCCGATACCTTAGATACAAAAATTTATGACGAAATAGTTACGGTCGACAATGATGCGGCATTCAAAACGGCTCAAGCATTTATTAAAGCGGAAGGCTTCCTCATCGGCATCTCCGGCGGGGCAGCCGTATATGCCGCAACCGAATTGGCAAAACGCCCGGAAAATGCCGGTAAAACCATCGTCGTTGTTTTACCCGACAGTGGAGATCGTTATCTCTCCACCCCCGGTTTTATTGAAGAATAAGCACTATAAAACGAACAGGTACCTTCAAAGAAGGTACCTGTTTTTTATATTCTCATGTGTGCGCTTTATTATCAGTCTGATCCATTGCCAGTTCCAACTGCCGGCCGGTAGGTGATAAAAGTCTGGCTTTCTTACTTCTCGGCCATTTCTTAATACGAGCTTCCCAATGCATAGCTTCGTGTTTATCTGTAAAAGCCTTTTGCCACACCAGTTCAACAGGGCGGCGGGAAGCCGTATATTTAGCCCCTTTACCGCTGTTATGAGTAGCAATCCTTCGTACTGTGTCCGTCGTATATCCCGTATAAAAGGTTCCATCGGCACACCGAAGCATATACGTGTAATATAGCATTAGAGACTGTCCGTAATTATAACGGATTCCAAAACAACGTCTTGTACCGGACGATCTGCACCGGACGTCTTTACATGGCTGATTTTTTCAACTACATCATAATTCTCTACAACCTTACCGAAAATAGAATGGTGATTTTGCAACCACGGGGTAGGAACTACCGTAATAAAGAATTGTGAGCTTCCCGTATTCGGACCTGCATTGGCCATAGCCAAGATACCCGGCTCCGCAAACGTAAGGCCGGGAGCGAATTCGTCAGGAATCATTTCATCGGAACCGCCGAATCCCGTTCCTTCAGGATCGCCACCTTGAATCATAAAGTCTTTAATAATACGATGGAAAATTGTCCCGTCATAAAATTTTTTGTCTGCCAATTTTTTAAAGTTACCCACCGTAATCGGAGCTTTATCGGCAAAAAGTTCTACTGTAAAGTCTCCTTCGTTAGTTTTAAATTTTGCATACAATGTTTTTTCCATTATAAAAATCCTCCTGAAATATTATCTGTTACGGTAAAAACAAGATGGGATTAGTTGGGGATCCGTTTACCCGTACTTCATAATGGACATGCGGCCCCGTGCTGTTTCCCGTACTGCCGGCCAGAGCTATAATATCACCCGTCTTTACTTCCTGCCCTTCTACGACAAGAAGCATAGAGTTGTGTCCGTACCGAGTAACAATTCCGTTACCATGGTCGATTTCAACCAGATTGCCGTAACCTGAAACCCAGCCGGCAACCGTAACCTTACCTGATGCCGTAGCCCGCACAGGCGTACCGTATTCAACACCGATATCGATGCCTTCGTGGAAGGAACTTGCCCCTGCCATAGGGCTTGTCCGATATCCGTACTGGGACGTAATCGTTCCGTTTACAGGCCAAATAGAGGGATACGTAGATGCGCTATACTTACTTGTCGACTGCTGCATATGAATAACTTGCTGTCCCGCCGTATCGCCAAGTACTGTTTTTAGCGTAATAAAGCTGATAATTCGGGCATTACTCTTTGTTTCCAAACGGGAGGCAGCGTGCAGTAATTCATTATATCCGGCATGTGATAAATCTTCGCTTTTCTTTTTTTGGCCTGCTACGCTGCCCTCACCTTTTGGGGATTCACCGGCGCCGGCGCCTTTAACCATCTGGCGGAGCTCTTGATCCAAAGAGTCCATTTTATCCATTTTTTCTTCCAGTGATGTAGTCTTATCTCTTAACAGTTCTAACTGCTGTTGATGCAGTTCTTCCTGTTCTCGCATAGTCGTATATGATACAAGCCCGAAAACAAAGGCTATAAGAAGCACGGCCCCTACAATAACAACTATGAGAGCCGTTATTTTATATTTCCTGTATCGTTCAGGCGAAAGAACTACCGGCTCTTCCGGAGCTTCCAGCGCCTTCATACTACGCAATTTCATTTTGAGCCCGCAAGACTTTGCGGTTTCAATGAACTGTACCACCTTATCCTTAGCGTCCAAAAAATCGCCTTCCTATCCCTTTTGTACCGGACTGACCGTTCCGGTATAACGTAATGCATCGGCAAGGCTTTCTTTTTCTTCCTCACTCATGCTGTATAGACACTTACCGTCAATAATAGGCTTTGCAAAAATACGCGACTCATTTCGACCATATACACTCGACAAGCAGAATCCGTCATTCTTGCCGTCTAAAATAGTAAAAGCAAAACTCAGATTGTTACCTATATTATCAAAAGCATTATATTTAACAAAGCCGATTTTACGAAAGCATTGATTTTGCATGGATAAGATATCCTTCTGCGTACTGTGCATTAAGTCCAGAGACCCTCTCAACTCCTGTAGTTCCGCAACATCTGCATGCAATTTCGCCTCCAGGCTTTGTCCTATCTCATCTTGCATGAAAAAAGTGTACTTTTTCTGTAATTTCACAAGACGATAATTTAAAAGACCGATGTAGATGAGTAAGAGCAACAAAAGTACGATAACAGCTCCGCCGCCTGCCCATAAAAAGATTTCCGTATCCAATCCTTCAAACATAAGCTCTTTCCTCCCTATATCAAAAAACAGGTCCTGCAACAGACCCGTCTTATGCACGTTATACCGTAAAAGAGAGGCCGTCTTGCATCGTTTCCTGTGTATTGGTTTCTGTTAAAAGAGACATTAATCGCTCAAATTCCGCTTCCGAAGCAAAGGAAATTTCGATTTTCCCTTTATTTTTCTTATTAATACGAATGGCCACATTCGTACCGAAGTGCATTTTCAGTCGATCCCGCAATGCCTCTACATGGGCATCGGCCGGCGGTACATCTGAACGTCCTTGGGAACCTTCCAGTAAGTGCTTAACAAACTGCTCCGCCTGACGGGCATTCAATCCGGCCGTAGCAATGTGTAAAGCCGCCTTCTTTTGCACACTTTCTTCCGACAAGGCCAATAAAGGTCGTGCTTGCCCCATGGTCAGTACCCCGGCCTCCACCGCTTTGAGCACAGCCGGCGAAAGACCTAAAATCCGCATCAAATTTGCTACATGCGAGCGACTCTTACCGACCTTCTCCGCCAATTCCTCCTGCGTCCAACCGTTCATATCAATAAGAACTTTATAGGCAGTCGCTTCTTCGACAACGTTAAGATTTTCGCGTTGAATATTTTCAATTAAAGACACTTCTGCCGCCACACGGTCTTCATATGTTCGCACAACAACCGGAACCTGAGTGAGACCTGCCGCCTTGGCGGCTCGCCAACGACGTTCTCCGGCAATAATTTCATATCGCCCTTCTCCGACAGCGCGTACAACCAAAGGTTGTACAATGCCGTATGTGCGTATAGATTCGCTCAATTCCTGTAAAGCCTGCTCATCAAAGATACGCCGTGCCTGCTGCGAATTCGGCACAACAGATGCCAAAGGGAGTTCCGTAACGGCACCGTGTAAGGTCGTGTTCGTCTCCTTATCTCTGAAAAGAGCATTTACCCCTTTGCCCAATCCGCCCTTTTTAGCCGACACGTCTAATCACCTCTCTAGCCAACTTCTTATATACAGCCGCCCCCTTGGACGAGGGAGCATAAGTCGTAATGGGTTCTCCGAAGCTGGGTGCTTCGCCGAGACGAACATTACGCGGAATAATTGTATTAAATACACGGTCTTTAAAATACTTACGCACTTCATCGGCTACTTGTAAGGATAAGTTGGTCCTGCCGTCATACATGGTTAAAAGCAATCCGAGAACGGACAGCCTGCGATTCATATCCGCACTGATGCGTCGAATCGTTTCCGTCAGCTGTGCCAATCCTTCCAAAGCATAGAACTCACATTGCACGGGAATCAAAACAAAGTCCGCAGCAACCAGAGCATTAACAGTCAATAAATCCAAAGATGGCGGACAATCTATAATAATATAGTCGAAATCCTTACCCTTCGGGGTCACAACACCCTGTAGGGCTTTTTGTAAGATATATTCTCTTTCTTCCAAATTAACCAGTTCCACAGTAGCACCGGCCAAGTCCATCGTTGCAGGTGCCACAAAAAGACGTTTAATATCCGTACTTACGATAATGTCGTTCATGGTCCGGTTGCCGATTAATGCATCGTAAGTTCCCCCGTCAAGGGTCGTTTTATCGACGCCTAAGCCGCTCGTCGCATTCCCTTGGGGATCCAAATCAATAATTAAGGATTTTTTTCCCGCTTCTGCCAAACATGCGCTTACATTAACGGCTGTCGTAGTCTTACCAACGCCGCCTTTTTGGTTGGTTACGGCTATTATTCGCGCCACCGGATTCACCTCACTGTCCCCACATCATATCTACAGTCTATCGTATAGTATAGCATAAAGCCGCTTATTATACGATAGATTTTCTCCTTCTACCCCCGACTTCACTACAATGCTATAATACAAATATATATATGTATTGAAAGGAGATTACTATGGTAACAACAGCACTTCATATAGATACAGTCGACGAAAAACGTCTCCAATATCGCCTGTCGGAACGAAACCTTACAGGTCTTGATACTTCCACTATAAAAACGGCGGTTCAAACCCTTCTCCCTCTTATAAATGCAAAAGGAATCTATGATGAACTCCCTTACGACTTATGCACCGACAGCTTTGGCGGAAAAGCACCTTTTGCCGTAGAAGGAGAACAAATTATTCCTTTCCTGCAGCAAGCGGAAACAATTATAGCCATGTCCGTCACCTTGGGCAAAGACATTGATGATTACATCGACAAATTTTTTACTTCCGGAGATTTTGCTACCGGCATGCTCGCCGACTGCACAGCTGCCGCAGCTCTGGATACGCTTTTAAATAGATTGACGGAAATCATTGATATCACGTATTCTCGCGATGAATTGAAAACAGCTTGGCGTATTTGCCCGGGTGAAGGTGATTTCCCCCTGTCACAACAAATCGAAATTCTAGCCTCTCTACAGTCCGAAGAAATCGGAGTCACCGTCTCACCGGGACGCATGATCAGTCCGCGTAAAACCTTAACAGCCTTGGCCGGCCTTCGCTCATTACAAGGAGGATGCAGTTCCTGCAGCGGCTCTTGTAACGGTTGCAGTGCCTGCGGCGAAGAATAATAAAAGCATCTCTTGCCGGCGGCATACTTTGTGCCGTCTTGCAAGAGATGCTTTTTGCATCCTTAAAATACGTCGTGCAACACCATCGTCTGAGACCGGTCGGGACCAACTGAAACAATTCCCAGAGGAACCCCGACAAGTTGGCTGATTCGTTCTACATAATAACGGGCATTTTCGGGCAATTCATCATAAGACTTACAACCTGAAATATCCGTCTTCCAGCCGGGCAATTCTTCGTAAACAGGCTCTACATCCTGAAGTACCTTCAAGCTTTCCGGGTATTCTTTCAATTCAATACCCTTGTACATATAGCCTTTACAAATGTTAATTGTATCCAATCCGTCTAAAATGTCTAACCTCGTAATTGCCAAGTAATCGAGGCTATTCAACATGGCTGCATAGCGAACAACGACAGAATCGAACCATCCGCAGCGACGGCTACGCCCGGTTACGGTACCGAACTCATGTCCCGTTTCACGCAGGTATTCACCGATTTTATTGTTCTGCTCTGCCGGGAAGGGACCGGCCCCGACACGAGTCGTGTAAGCCTTAACGACACCGATAATATTACTCATCATACGCGGGCCTACGCCGGATCCGACACAAGCTCCACCGGCCGTAGGGTTGGAACTCGTTACGAAGGGGTACGTACCGTGATCCAAATCGAGCATCGTAGCCTGAGCCCCTTCAAACAAAACTTTTTTACCTTCCTTAATATATTGGTTCGCCGAATATTCCGTATCCTTTACATACGGACGAATACGTTCAGCTAACGCCGTGTATTTAGTAAAAATTTCTTCAAAGTCAAAGCCTTCACAGTTGTAGTATGTCGCAAAAAGTCGGTTCTTTAATTCTAAGTTTGTCTTTAATTTTTGATAGAATACGTCACGATCCATCAAGTCGCCGATGCGAATACCGACGCGGTTAATCTTATCCGCATAGCAAGGACCGATGCCATTTTTAGTCGTACCGATTTTATCATCACCGCGCAGTTTTTCATCTTCTTCATCTATGCGAATATGATACGGCATAATAACATGGGCACGTGTTGAAACTTCCAATTTACTGATCGTAACACCTTTTTTAACCATTCCGTCAATTTCTTCTAGAAGAACTTCCGGATTTACAACAACACCGTTACCGATGATACATGTTTTTTCGGAAAATAAGATGCCCGACGGTAAGAGCCGTAATGCGAAGGATTGGCCGTCTGCCACCACTGTATGACCGGCATTATTACCGCCTTGTGAACGAATAACCACATCAGCTTTTTGTGCCAAATAATCAACAATCTTACCTTTACCTTCGTCACCCCACTGGGTTCCCAGTACCATAGCCGTCGCCATCTATTCAACATCCCTTCAAGTGTATATGTTCACTATATCAAACACTTAGTATTATACATTAAAAGTTTGTAAATTCATACCTTATTTACAGGCCCCGACCTCCACAGAAGAGCTGTTCCCGTGCTTACAATGAATTTTCCCTTATATTATTAGCTTTTTGCAATCATTTACGCTATAATGGATAAACGTATTGCTATAATTTTGCGGTCTAAGGAGAGAACCATTATGTTATTTGATAAAACTCAAATCGGCGGTATTGATGCGAAGTGCCGCATCATTCGTTCCGCTACTTTTGAGGGTATGGCCGATACCAACGGATTCCCGACGGAACGGCTACTTCAAAATTATGCTACCTTAGCCGATGGCGGGAGCGGAATCATCATTACGGGAATGATGGCAGTCAGCCCGATGGAGCCGCATCAACACAGCCAAATTCGAATCAGTTCGGATAATTGTATCGAACCGTTACAAAAGCTTACTACCTGTGTACACGAACACGGCGGTAAAGTAGTAGCACAATTAGTTGTCATGGGTTCCGCCATCGCATTACCGGAGGGTTCTGTAAAAGCCATAAGCCCCAGCGGAATTCAAGAAAAAGTGGTAACGACGGAAGGCCCTTTGCATATATTGGAAACAAAAGAAATAAAACAGCTCGTACAAGACATGGCAAAGGCTGTCGTTCGTGCTCGTAAAGCCGGTTTTGACGGCATTCAGATTCATGGTGCCCACGGTTACTTGGCAAGTAAATTTCTAACGCCTTACTTTAATCATAGAACCGATGAATACGGCGGCAGTTTAGAGAATCGAGCTCGTTTTCTTATCGAATGTATTATGGCGGCTCGAACTGTCGTAGGCCCCGACTATCCCCTGTGGCTTAAATTAAACAGTGCCGATTACATGGAAGAGGGTGGCATGACCTTCGAAGAAAGCAAGGAAGTCATGTCTATGGCCGTATCTTCAGGAATTAATGCCATTGAAGTAAGTGGCGGAAATACGGCGTCTTTACCGCGCCAAGGCCCGATTCGTGCTATTCGTCGCACGAAGGAACCCATGTATTTTGCTTCTTATGCCGCAGAAGCAGCTACCGTATTAAAAGGTAAGGCCGACGTCGGTGTTGTCGGCGGTTTCCGCAACGTAAGTGATATGGAAACCTGTCTTGAGTCTACGGACATATCCTTTATCTCCTTAAGTCGACCCTTACTTCGCGAACCCGATTTACCTCGTCGTTGGAGAGCCGGCTCTCAAGATCCGGCTCTGTGTATTTCCTGCTCTCGCTGTTTTAAAGCGGAAAACGTAGACTGTATCTTTAACGAAAAAGCGGCCGACAACTAAACCGATTTATTTCTGCCGATACTTTTCATACCGTAAGAGGAGGCTCGTCTTATGGCGGTTTTGTTGATTATTATTACACTGCTGTTAATGCTTATCGTAACGATACTCTCCATACCGCTGACCTATACAGTTCGTCTATATATAACCTCGCCCTTTAAGGCGACAGCAACTGTAAACTGGTCAGGACGGGTCTTTTTGTTTTCCTTCCGTTATGTTCTCGGAAAAGCTCCGCTTCTGCGCTTATATATAAAAAGGGCGCGACACCGCTCGCCCCTTGCTGAACCGGATATAAATCAAGATTCGGAACTACTGAAAAATGATGCTGAAACGAGCGAAACGGATGCGGTAGAAAGGGCCGTTCAGGCAACTGTAAGGAACGAAGATGACAATGCCGGTGCGGCAAAAAAAGTCTCGCAAATACATGTGCACCTTCGTCCGCTTCTACTCAATCGAGAATTTGCCGTCCAAGTCCTGCTTTTGATCGGTCACATACTTCATCACTCCCGCTTGCGAACTTTTACTGCAAACGGTACTATAGGCATAGGCAGTCCTCACGAAACGGGAATCTTAGCCGGATGGCTTTATGCAACTATCCCGCAGAGTATTCACGAACTACAATTCAACTATTTGGAAAAAGAGTATAA
This sequence comes from Megasphaera micronuciformis F0359, assembly GCF_000165735.1. GTDB lineage: Bacteria > Bacillota > Negativicutes > Veillonellales > Megasphaeraceae > Megasphaera > Megasphaera micronuciformis. The sequence goes on along the minus strand of NZ_GL538177.1, from coordinate 91,876 downwards.
TGCCCGTCTTACCTCCAGTGGACGCATTATTCCGCTTATCCTGATTTTCTGCGTACTGCCTTTTATATTCTCACAACCTGTACGCCGTATTATACGTACTTATATTACACTCGGAGGTAAATACAATCATGTCCAACGAAGTAAAGACCAATCTTGAATCTATTTTTCAAAGTTTCCAGGAAATGATTAAAGTTGAAACAGTCGTCGGTGAAGCCCTGCATATCGGTGATGCCATCCTCGTCCCCTTTGTAGACGTAACCTTCGGATTCGGCTCCGGCGGTTTCGGCGGTAAAGGCGATACCGCTCACGAAAGTGCCGGCGGAGGAGGAGGCGCTAAGCTGGAACCTACGGCGATTCTGGTCATTAAAGGAGATCGTGTCGAAATGTTCTCTATTAAACAAGACGGGTATCATGCATCGGGGTTCGAAAAACTCTTAACCATGGCTCCGGAAATTATTGAAAAGATGAAGAAAGACAAATATATATATATTAAAGACGATGAAGAAACGGACATGGAAGCGCCTAATAAGGATGAAGAAGCACATTAAAAACTCTATCGTGTTACAAAGTACCAAAATCCATTGTGCTTTTCACCGTTCTTTGTTATAATGGGCAAATGAAAGACAATCTTTCGTTTCAGGAGGTATAGGAATATGAATTTGAAAAAACAACTTGCATCTTTTGCTGTAGTCGGTATGCTCGGCGTTGCTGCCGCAACTTCCGCGTTCGCAGCCGGCGTAGGCTATGTAAACTTTGATGCATTAATACAGGCTCACAAAAACTATCCGAAAGCTACGGCTCAAATGCAAAATGCCGTTAAAAAAGCTCAGGATGAATATAAGAGCAAGAGTGCAAAAATGACAACCGACCAACAGAGACAGGAACTTGGCAACAAACTCAGCCAAGACCTCAATAAGTTGGAATTTGATTTGCTCAACCCTATTCAGAAAGATATTCAGGATAAGGTTGAACAAGATCGCCAGGCAAAAGGTTTGGATGCTATCGTTGTTCAGGGATCCATCATTGCCGGTGCCGACAAAGCGGTTGACGAAACACAGGCAGTTGCCGCATTGCTGAAATAAGAAATTTCATTAAAAGCATGACGAATCATTTCGTCATGCTTTTTTATTTACCGATTTTATATTTTTGACTCGAAAATCGCCCTTCGTAAAATGGATTATAAGCCCTTATTTTTAATTTTAAATCCATTTATATGAAAAAGTATCATTTTTCGTTTAAACGCAAAATAAGGTCATTTTTCGCCCTTTTCCATTTTTTGAAAATAATTATTGACATATACCCCAGTGGGGTATATTATATTATTATTCTTAAATATATGTTTGGGAGGTTCACATGACAGAGAAAAAATCTTGCTCATGCATGGCTGATATAAAACATAAGCACAGAGAAGAACAAGAGTATAAACAGTTAGTCTGTCGCCTTAATCGAATTGAAGGCCAAGTCAGGGGTATCAAAAAAATGTTGGAAGAGGAACGATACTGTGTGGACATACTGACACAGGTCAGTGCCGTCCAGTCGGCATTGAATGCCTTCAATAAAGAACTCTTAGGCGAGCATATAAAGACTTGTGTAGTCAACGATATTCGACAGGGGAATGACGAAGTTGTAGACGAGCTGGTCTCATTACTGCAAAAAATGATGAAGTAGGTGATTATATGAAACATGAAAAGTTTATTGTAACAGGTATGACCTGCTCTGCCTGCTCCAGTCGTGTCGAAAAGACGGTTTCCCAATTAGAAGGCATGGAAAAAGCCAGCGTTAATTTACTGACCAACAGCATGCAAGTGGATTACGACGAAACAAAACTATCCTCCCAAGATATTGTTGATGCCGTTATCGGTGCCGGTTACGGAGCCTCATCCTCCGACCAACAACAAGCTGAGAATGTTGCTACTCCACCGACCGGCGGATCTTCAACAATAGTTGATGCTCTAAACGCCATGAAAAAACGGCTAATCCTATCCGTTCTTTTCCTCATTCCCACAATGTATGTATCATCGCACGGCCTATTTAAAGCCGTCTTCGGTTTACCTGTTCCGGATGCAGTCGCCCGTATTTTCGACGGTCCGGAAAATGCCATGATTTATGCATTTGCTCAATTTGTCCTGGTCTTGCCCATTATTTATTTAAATCGCCATTACTATATTAACGGCTTCCGCAATCTCTTTAAAGGGGCCCCCAATATGGACAGCCTCGTCGGCCTCGGCTCAGCGGCTTCCGCCCTTTTCGGTATTTTCGCTATATTTCGTATCGCTTGGGGACTCGGTCACAATGATTTAGTCTTAGTCGAATCATACAGTACAAACTTATATTTTGAGTCGGCCGGTATGATTGTTACCTTAATCACAGTAGGTAAATACATGGAAGCTCGTGCGAAAGGAAAAACAAGCCAAGCTATCGAAAAACTTATGGATTTAGCCCCTAAGGAAGCACGAGTTATTCGTAACGGCAAAGAATCAACAATTCCGGTAAGTCAGCTCCAAATCGGGGATGAAATCATCGTTCGCCCCGGTGAAAGTATTCCTGCTGACGGAGTCATTTCCGAAGGTACGACAAGTATTGATGAATCAGCCCTTACGGGTGAAAGCATTCCCGTTGACAAGCAAGTCGGTGACACCGTTACAGCCGCTACTATGAATAAGGCCGGATCCATTCATATGACAGCAAAACGAATCGGTGATGATATGACTATCAGTCAGATTATCCGTCTCGTCGATGAAGCAAGTAGCAGTAAGGCTCCTATTGCCAAAACAGCTGATAAAATTGCAGGCGTTTTTGTCCCTACAGTTATTACAATTGCCATTATTACGGCAGCCGTATGGTATTTCTTAATGGGGGCTTCCCTTGAATTCGCATTTTCTCTCGGCATTTCCGTTCTTGTTATTTCTTGCCCTTGTGCACTCGGACTGGCAACGCCGGTTGCCATCATGGTCGGTACGGGCAAGGGGGCTGAAAACGGAATTCTTATCAAATCGGGAGAAGCTCTTGAGTCGGCTCATTCCATTGACACAGTCGTAATGGACAAAACCGGGACTATTACGGAAGGAAAACCCGGTGTAACAGATGTCCTCCCTTTGAATACGGAGCTTCATAACCTTCTTTCCGTTGCCGTAGGCTTGGAAAATAAAAGTGAACATCCTTTAGGTGCCGCCATTGTTCAATACGGTAAAGATAAAAATATTGTTCCCGCTCCCGTATCGGACTTTACCGCCATTTTCGGCAAGGGTATTCGGGCCACTGTAAACGGTACGGCTTGGTATGCCGGAAATCGCCGCTTATTGGAAGACGTAGGAATTGATACGACTTCTGTTATCAACACCTTGAATCGCTTAGGCGATGAAGGTAAGACCCCCCTACTCTTTGCAACAGACAAAGCAATAGAAGGAATCATTGCCGTTGCCGACATGGAAAAAGAATCCAGCGCCAAAGCCATTGCTCTCTTCCGCCATATGGGTATTCAAGTAGTCATGCTCACAGGCGATAATGAACGCACAGCTAAAGCGGTACAACAGCGATTACAGATTCCCAAAGTTATTGCCGAAGTATTACCCCAAGATAAAGAAAAACATATTTCAGCCTTACAGGCGGAAGGACATCGAGTAGCCATGATCGGCGACGGTATTAACGATGCACCGGCACTTATGAAGGCCGATCTGGGTATTGCCATCGGCGCCGGCACAGATGTAGCCATTGAAAGTGCCGATGCCGTTCTTATGAAAAATGATCTTCTCGATGCCGTAACAGCTGTAAAACTTAGTAAGGCCGTTATTCGCAACATTAAAGAAAATCTTTTCTGGGCTTTCTTTTACAATGTCATCGGTATTCCCTTGGCTGCCGGAGTCCTCTATCCCTTATTCGGTATCAAACTCAGCCCCATTATCGGTGCAGGCGCAATGAGTCTCAGTAGCTTCTGCGTCGTCATGAATGCATTGAGGCTTCGCTTCTTTAAAGTAGAACACGGGGATGTTTCACGTGAAACAAACTCGAAAGATGCACAAACTCATACTGTTTCTACAACATTAGTTGTTGACGGCATGACGTGTGCCCATTGTCAAAAACGTGTAGAAGATGCTCTTACAGCAATTCCCGGTGTCGTCTCTGCAACTGTAGATTTATCCACAAATACGGCTATTGTCGAAAGTAAGCAGAATATACCCGCATCTGAATTCAATCGTGTAATTACAGATGCCGGCTATATATTAATATCTCCTAAGGAGGAAAAGAAAATGGAACAAGTGTTAAAAATTGAAGGTATGATGTGCGGCCATTGCCAAAAACATGTAGAAGAAGCCCTCTCTGCCATGGACGGGGTAACATCTGTAACCGTTGATTTAGAAGGTAAGAAAGCAACAGTTACAACAAACAAAGAAATTTCAACAGACCAATTCTCAAAAGTCATTGCTGATGCAGGTTATGAACTCGTAAAATAACACAGAAAAAGTCCCGTCTCTTTTATGAGACGGGACTTTTTTCTATGTGAAAATGTTTCATGTGAAACTACCATATTATATTAACCGACACCATTGAAATACTATACCTTAAAGTGTCGGCCTATTCACATGATTACAACTTTCTTTGCCTAATTCTTTATAATAAAAGTTCATAAATTTTTCCATGTTTTCAGGTTTACGTAACCAGGCTTCTACTTCCGGCGAAAGAAGATCTCTATGAACTCCCGTTCTCAAATAATATTTCGTTACGCCTAAAACAGGAGCTAATCGGGTTAAGACAGCTTCTTCTACAGTGTCTACGACTCCCTTTTCCCACTCATATACAGTTCTGGCCGATACATTTACCATACGAGCTAATTCATAAACGCCGAGCTCTTCTTGCTCTCTTAATCTGTTAATCCGTTGGCTTACATTTTCTTCCATCATGTATCACCTCTTAATTAAGATATACTATTTATTTTAGTACCCTATTTCCTATACTATAGTCATTCTACCATTGTCATCTTGAAGGCAAAAGTTTACTTTTATCTTCTTGTCTTTTTTATATCACCATTCGTAGTTCTATCTCTTTCATTCATTTAACAAAAACTGTAGTAAAGATAAAAAGAGGACTGTTTCTTGTGAAACAATCCTCTTTACCAAAAAGTATTCTAATGAGTAGTCGTTTATCTTATTTGTTGCTTTCCATATTCATTTCATGACCGTTATGCTGACCCGACATGGATTGATTATTACCGTTCATTTGCATATTCCCGTTACCTTGCATATGATTATCTGCATTTCCCGGGCAGTTATCCGGCATCTGATTCCCGTTCATATGCATATGTCCTTGATTGTTACCGTTCATATTCATATGCATATTCATTTGGCCTTGAGGCGGAACATACCCGCCTAATTGCGGATCAATCATGCCGAATACCATAGCCAAGTGGGTAAGTGCCACAAAAAGAAATACGGTCAATGCATGACGAACAACTTTGGTATGTTCATTCCAGGCCTTACCTACAATGCCGATTTCTATAAAAAGTAAATAGACGGCCGGAATAATAGCTGCTAAGAAGGAGTAGATAGACAGGCGATCCAAGGGTCCCTTCCAAGCAACTGTCGGTATATATGCGACAACAAGATAAATAAACAAGAAAATAAAAATAATACTTAAACAAATAGATGCCCCTTTTCGTAAACCGGGCCATGAGTTCTCTGCTTTTTCTTTGTTAAGCAGTGAAAAGATTTCCGAACAAAGAACCAGCTCGGCTAAGGTCATAGGCACTACCATGAAAAGAATTAAAAACCACGGTGCATACATACCCAGTAAATCCATATAGTTAGACATTACCATAGTAAATTCCCCCTTATTAATTTGTCTGACTCATTATACCCCGGTGGGGTATAATTGTAAAGAGAAACAGCTATTTAAACCTATATTTTATAAGCCTTTTATGTATACGATAACCGTATAGAGAGTATTTCAGCTCATTTATAAAAGAACCTGCCAACCGCAAGGGCAGCAGGTCCTTCACACCTCTTATACGTTATTTACTTAAATCAATAGATCCTATTTTCTCACGTAAGGGCAGAACTGCCGGCGGGCTCACAGAAAGTTCATCTACGCCCATACGCAGGAAGTCTTCCGTAAGACTTAAGTCTGCACCGAGTTCACCGCAAATACCTACCCAAATACCTTCTTTATGACCGTTTTTAACCGTCATTTCAATAAGTTTGAGAAGTGCGGGATGGTGGGGGTTAAAGAAATTATCCAAGTCCGTCTGTTGTCGATCGATAGCCAAGGTATACTGGGTCAAGTCATTGGAACCGATGCTGAAGAAATCCACTTCTTTAGCCAACTCGTCACTAATGAGAGCCGCTGCGGGCGTTTCTATCATAATTCCCACTTCCATCGATTCATCAAAAGCAATTCCTTCATGTCTCAGCTCGTTCTGCACTTGTTTCAATAACTCTCGACTGCGACGCACTTCATCAACGGAAATAATCATGGGAAACATAATGGCAATCTTTCCGTACGCACTGGCTCTACACAAAGCTCGCAACTGTGTTTTAAAAAGAGTCGGTCGAGTTAAGCAAATACGAATAGCACGCATGCCCATAGCCGGATTTTCTTCAGCCTTTAAATCGAAGTAATCCACCTTCTTATCCGCTCCTATATCCAGGGTACGGATAACAACCGTTTTGCCTTCCATCATTTCGACCGTCTTTTTATAAGCTTCAAACTGCTGCTCTTCCGTCGGATAGGTAGCATTTTCCAAATATAGGAATTCGCTACGGAAAAGGCCGATCCCTTCCGCATCATTAGCCAAGGCTTGAGGTACATTATCAGGATTTCCGATATTCGCGAAAACGTTGACCTTATAACCGTCTACCGTAACGGATTCCTTACCTCGATATGCTTCTAAACGAATTTTACGTTCCTCAGCCTCTGCCTGTTTTTTCTTCATCTTATCCAACGTAGCCGAATCGGGATCCAAATATACGGTTCCCGTAAAGCCGTCAACAATAACCGTCTTGCCTTCCACATCCGTATGCAATTGCGTTCCCGTATTGACTACGGCTGTAATTCCCAGTGTACGAGCCAAAATAGCCGTGTGGGAGTTCGTGCTCCCGCCGGAGGTAACAAAGCCCAGAATCTTATCCGTATCGAGTTGTAGCGTTTCACTGGGAGCTAAGTCGTCGGCGGCCAAAAAAACCCCGTCGTATGCCGAGAAATCATTGGCTTCACCGCCACAAAGCTGTACTTGTATACGTCTTGATATATCCAATACGTCGGCTGCCCGTTCCTTCATATACGCATCATCCATGGAGCGGAACATTTCGGAAAACTGCTGCGCCGTTTCTTCTACAGCTGCTTCGGCATTTATTTTTTTTTGAGAAATTAAAGTAACTATATTATCAATATAATCGTCATCATCAAGCATCATCTGATGAACTTCAAATACGGCCGCTTCCTCTTCACCAACCTTTTGAACCGCCTTCTCATACATGTCTTTCAACTGTTCAATAGATGCTAAACGAGCTTCTTGAAAGCGTTCCACTTCTGCATCCGTATCCTTTATACGTCGTCTGGCCGTAGATACGGTATTTCTATGGAACAAAGCAAGGGGACCCATTGTAATGCCGGAAAAAACCGATTTTCCCTTTACAACTAGCATGAATACCTCCTTTAGAAATTTTCTTTAAAGAATTTTTCTATTTCATGTACAGCATGTTCTTCATCTGAACCGTCTACAGTAACTTTTATTTCTTCACCTTGTTTCACGCCCAGAGCCATGACCGTAAAAATCTTTTTCAAGTCACCTTTTTTAGACCCTTTTTCAATAGTAATCTTTGATTCAAATTTTTTAGCTTCCTTAACGGCCAATCCAGCCGGACGCGCATGAATCCCTTGGGGATCCGTTATTGTATATGTAAACTCTTTCATTTTAATGCCTCCTTAAAATCAACTTAATCAGTATTCTTTACTTTAACGTACTTTTATAAGAAAAACAATAGTCTAAGCATTCTTTCTCGTTAATCCCAACAAGAGAGCCGCCACTACGGCACCGGCAAAAAGAGCTGCCAAGTACATGGGCCAGTTCGTAACGACACCGAATACGAAAATCCCGCCGTGAGGGGCCGGAACGGTACAATTAAAAAACATGGACAGAGCCCCGGCTACAGCCGAACCGACGGCACACGAGGGTATGACATGAACCGGATCGGAGGCGGCGAAAGGAATAGCTCCTTCCGTAATAAAAGATAACCCCATAATAAAATTCGTAAGTGTAGATTGTCGCTCTTTCTCTGTAAACTTGCCCTTAAAAACAAGCATCGCCAAAGCAATTGCAATGGGAGGCACCATACCTCCGATCATGACGGAAGCCATGATACCGGAGCTGACAGCTGTTCCCGACGCATCGACTAATGAAGCCGTTCCGAAAACATAGGCTGCTTTATTAATAGGACCGCCGAAGTCGATAGACATCATGCCGCCTAAAATAAGGCCCAAGAAAATCTTGCTGGTCGCAGTCATACCGGCCAGAGTAAACGACAGCCATTGGTTGAATACGGCCGTAGGCGGATTAACAACAAAAACCATAATAAGACCTATGAGAATAAGCCCGAAAACGGGATAAAGTAATACGGGCTTAGTACCCTCCAAGGCTTGAGGCAGTTTAGCAAAAACCTTCTTTAAAAAGATAACGACATACCCCGCAATAAATCCGGCAAAAAGGGCTCCGAAAAATCCCGATCCTCCGTTAGTTGCCAAAAAACCGCCGATAATACCGGGCATCAATGCCGGTCGTTCACCTATGCTGACGGCAATATATCCGGCTAAAATAGGCATCATCATACTGAATGCCAAACCGCCGATATCTTTCAAAAAAGCTGCTACAGGCGTTCCCGAACCGAAAGTGGCCGTCCCGGCATTATTCATGTCAAAAAGGAAGGCCAAAGCAATTAAAATACCGCCGCCGATAACGAAAGGAAGCATATGTGAAACGCCGTTCATTAAGTGCTTATAAACACGTCGACCCGTGCTTTCCGTCCCTTCACCGGAGGTACTTTCTTCACTTTTACTGCCGCTTCCGTTAAATACGGGAGCCGTCTGTTGCAAGGCGCCTTCAATCAAACCGGCAGGATTCTTAATGCCCTCCGCCACCTTAACGAAAGCGACGTGTTTTCCTTTAAATCGTTCGACCGGCACGTCCTTATCGGCTGCCACAATAACACCTACAGCCCGTTTTATATCATCGGCAGTCAAAGCATTTTTGACTCCGCCGCTACCGTTTGTTTCTACTTTAATATCAATACCCATGTCGCTACCCTTGTTCTCTAAGGCTTCGGCAGCCATGTATGTATGAGCAATTCCTGTAGGGCAAGCCGTTACGGCAACGACAAACGGTCTTTCCGTCACATCAGCTGAGACTGCCGCTTGACCGGCTTCTCCAGAATCTTCGACTGCCAAGGCTTGCTCCGCATTATCAATAATTTTTAAATACGTTTCTCTATCGGGAGCCGACATCAAAGCCTCTCTAAAGTCGTCATCCATAAGCATTCTGCTGAGACGGCTAAGGACTTCCAAATGAACATCGGCACCGTCCGCCGGTGCGGCAATCATAAAGAAAAGGTGAGCCGGCTCATCATCAAGACTTTCATAATCGACACCGGTGCGAACAATCATAGATGCCAGTGCGGGCTTTACAACCGCATCTGTCTTGGCATGAGGAATGGCAATACCCTCACCGATTCCCGTACTTCCTTCGCCTTCACGCTTTAAGACTGCGGCCTTATACGCTTCTTTATCTTTTAAACAACCGCTTTTTTCCATTAAATCTACTAACCTATTAACAGCGCCTCGTTTATCGACAACCTCTGCCTGTAAATCGATACTTTCAACTTTCAATAAATCCGTAATTTTCATAACGGTTCCCCCTATAACCAAACAGCTTCATACATATCTTTAATTTGTCGGCCCGTTGCCAGCCATTCATGAAAAGCCGTAGCACTTCCGGCTGCAATCCCCCAACGTAATGCCTCGCTCAAGTTCCCCCCGTATTTCATATAAGCCGAAATAAATCCGGCTACCATACTGTCTCCGGCACCCACGGAGTTGACGAGCGTTCCTTCGGGCGTTTTTACCTTATATATTTCATTATCTTCACCGATTAATACGGCACCGTCACCGCCGAGGGATACAAGTACGTTTTGTGCCCCTTCTTCTTGGAGTTTCCGTGCCTGAAAAATAATGTCTTCATCTGTCCTTAATTTTATATCGAATAATTCTTCCAGTTCTTCTCGGTTGGGTTTAATCAAAAAGGGTTTATACTTCAATACATTACGTAAAAGCTCGCCTGTCGCATCGACAACGGTTTTGACGCCTTTAGCTGCTACGGACGCCAATAACTGTTCATATATACGGTTGTCTATACCTGCCGGTATGCTTCCGGCAAGAACCAGTACATCATCGGAGCTTAGAGACCCTATTATTTTTTTCAGGTGATTAATATCCTCTTGACCTATAAGCGGCCCCATTCCGTTAAGTGCCGTTTCTTCATGGCTGATAACCTTTACGTTAATGCGAGAATTACCTTCTCGTAAATAAAGAAAATCACATTGTACACCGGCATTCACGCAAAGACGCTCTATTTCCCGGCCGGTAAAACCGGCTACAAAGCCCAAGGCCTTGCTTCGGGTTCCCAAGGCTTGTAATACAAGGGATACGTTAATTCCCTTACCTCCAGGATATATGGCTTCCGCCTCTGCCCGATTAATATTACCGGTAGAAAAATCCGTCGTATGAACAACATAGTCTAAGGACGGATTGAACGTAATCGTGTAAATCAAAGCATACACACCTCCGTTTGCTCACCGTATACGGAAACATCTAAATCCTTCTTGCCTGCCGTAATAATTGCGACCTCCGCAAGAGTCGCAAATGTTACGTGTGACGAACGACCGAATTTACTCGTATCTGCCAAAACATACGCCTTGGTACACTGTTTAAGTGCAGCCGTCTTACAGGCCGCCTCTTCCTGATCGGGGGTCGTATACCCGAAACGAAGATCAATCCCGTTTGTACCGAAAAAACCCTTCGTGAAGTGGTAACGTCTGAGCATATCTCTCATGTCTCCTCCGATAACCGATTCAGTCGATCCTTTAACCGTCCCGGGAAGTATACTTACTTGTAGCCCCCGTGCAGCCAGTTTTTGTGCCAAGGGAAGACTGTTTGTAACAATTGAAATATCATGTGACGTCAAAAAGTCGCCCATTTGTTCCGTCGTCGAACCGCCGTCTATATAAATAAAATCCTGTTCTTCTATCAAAGTAGCGGCATAAGCGGCTATTTTTCTCTTTTCTTCTACGTGATAGGCATATTTCTGCTGAATACTTTCAGAATTGACATTATATTCATCCACTTCGTCTACAACCGTGGCTCCACCATGAACCCGATTGACAAGGCCCATCTTTTGTAAGGTAAGTAAATCCCGTCTGGCCGTCGATTCCGAGATCCCGTACCGCTCCGACAACTGCTGTACCGTTACGGCTCTTTCAATCATTACAAGCCGTGCTATGTCTCTCTGTCGTTCTTCGGTCAACATAATGAGTACCTCCTGAAAGTAAATTTCGCCCTTAGTATACAATCACAAACAATAATAATCAATCAAAAACGTTCATTATTCTAAACGAATATGCACGAATGTCCAAAATGATTAAATATCATAATTATAGTATGGTTTATGAAAAAAACCGCTTCCTAACAGGAAGCGGTTTTATATCCACCATTATGCTATTTATACTTATTTAGAAATATGTTGTGCTGCAATACCCGTCAACGTTTGCCCTTCCGGCGCATCTCGTAAAGTATAGGCTTCGGCATCCTCTTCAGGAGTCGTCTTATTTTCCTTCTTTTCTGCCACCGCTGATTTTCCGTCCTCTTTGCTCACCGCATCGATTGCAGTGGTCTCAGCAAAGGCAAAGTCCATCAACAGCTTTGCATCACCACTACGGTTATCCGAGTTTAAAATGCTGACCACATAAGTCTTATCCCCGCGCGTAGCCGATGCAACCAAGGTCGCTCCGCCGTAGTCGGTGGCACCGGTTTTAATGCCGTTAGCACCCTTATATCCTGAATTGAGAAACTCATTCATGGAAAAAACTTCTTGGGACCCGCCGTTTGTATACGGCATGACAAAACTCGTACGTCCCGTAAAAGATTTAAAAGTCTGATTTTGCATAGCATATACAGCTATCTTAGCTAAATCTTTAGCCGTCGAAACATGGTTTGCATCCGGCAATCCGTGAGGATTCGTAAAATGAGTATTCGTAGCACCTATAGCGACAGCCTTATCATTCATCATATGCACAAAGTCCGCTACGGAAGGAGCTACCGTGACAGCCGTATCCAAGGCCGCATCACAACCCGTATAGGTCATCATAGCCGTAAGGGCATTGCGAAGCGTAACGGGGTGATCTGCGGAAATTCCCAAAACGGCTACGTCTCTATCCAATTTAGTTACATCATCGGAAAAATGAACGGCTCCGTCCAATACTGTATCGCCCGCTTCGGCCCCTAAAAGGGCCGTCATAATCATAGTCGTCCCGCCGGGATACAGCTTTTCATCACCGTTTTTCGAATACAGTACTTCTCCTGTCTGAGCATCCATCAGAACGGCTGCCCGGGCATGAATCTCCCCATCGGAAACGGCAAACGATGAGGCCAATCCGAGACACCATACCATAGCACAAAGGGCCAGTTTTTTCATCTTCATAAAGCTCATCCTTTCTTTATAACGGATTCTTTACAGCCACTTTCGGCTTGCGAGGATATTTCACCGGGCTGTTTTTAACCTTTTTAATATATAAAACGGCTCTCTTATCTTCAAGACCGGGCAATTTCTTAGGCTCGACGACTTCCACCATACCCCCGAGAATTTTCAACGCATTTTTCGATTCTTCAATTTCTTCTGCATAGGCCGCCCCTTTAAGAGCTACGAAATAACCTCCCGTTTTTACATACGGCAAGGCCCATTCAACTAAAACAGGGAGTCTGGCTACAGCTCGAGTCGTAACTATATCGAAGGCTTCCCGATATATATCTTTATGAGCCTCTTCTTCAGCTCGCCCGTGCAAAAACTCGGCCTGCTTATATGAAAGAGTCGTTGTCACTTCCTTTAAAAAGGTTAACCGCTTTTGAAGGCTGTCGAAGAAGGTAATCTTCAAATCGTCGTGCATAATAGCCAGGGGAATTCCGGGAAACCCGGCACCCGTACCCAAATCCAATACCTTAGCCCCGGTGAAAAAGAAGCGCTCATCATAACAACTTAAGCTGTCAATAAAGTGCTTTACCGTCACTTCGTCGGCATCGGTAATGGCTGTTAAGTTCATAACCTTATTTTTTTCTTCCAATAACCCGGCAAAGATTTTGAATTTTTCCAGCTCATCATCCGTTATGTTCGGATAGGCAAGACGGAAAAGCTCATCTCCCTTACATGGAAACATTACCTTTCCCCTCCCGTCTCATCTGCTCAGTATAAATCAATAACGCCGTAATATCTGCCGGTGAAACTCCGGATATACGCGAAGCCTGTCCTAATGAGCGCGGCCGAATATCGGAAAGCTTTTGTCGACCCTCGGAAGAGATTGTATCGATCGCTTCGTAGTCAATAGAATCGGGTAAAAGACGCTGTTCCAACTTATTCATCTTTGCTACCTGTTCCCGCTGACGTTCAATATAGCCTTCATACTTAACCGTAATCTCCACTTCTTCCGTTACATCAAGAGGATAGTCTTTAAGTTCACTAAATAGCTTTTTCATTAAAGAATAGGTCATTTCTTGACGACGTAACAAGTCGACGCCCTTGATTCCCGTTTTTAAAGGAGCCGACCCTACCGACTCGAGAAGTTCATTAGTCCGGGTCGTCGGCGTAACGGACAATTTTTTTAAGACAGAAAGAAGCTCATCAACTTCCTCTTTTTTCTTACAAAAGGCTGCATATCTCTCATCGGTTACAAGCCCTAATTCACGGCCTTTTTCCGTCAATCGCATATCCGCATTATCTTGTCTTAGAATTAAACGATATTCGGATCGGCTGGTCATCATACGATACGGCTCGTTTGTACCCTTTGTAACCAAATCATCTATAAGAACACCTATATAGGCTTCCGCCCGTGTCAATACAAAGGGATCTTTTTTCTGTATCTTCAGTGCCGCATTAATACCTGCTATCAGCCCTTGTGCCGCCGCCTCTTCATAACCGCTCGTTCCGTTTGCCTGACCGGCCGAATACAATCCTCTTATCTTCTTGACTTCCAAAGTAGGCAAGAGTTGCAAAGGGTCGAGACAATCATACTCGATAGCATATCCGGGTCGCATTATTTTCACATCTTCCAAGCCGGGAATGGTCTTTAAAAATTCATACTGTACATCCATGGGCAAGCTGGTACTCATTCCCTGAACATACATTTCTTCCGTTTTTAATCCTTCCGGTTCAACAAAAAGCTGGTGTCTCTTCTTATCGGCAAAACGAAGAATTTTAGATTCAATAGACGGACAATATCTGGGCCCGATACCTTCAATAACTCCGTTGCACATAGGTGCCCGATCCAGATTGGATCGAATAATCTCATGAGTTCTCTCGTTCGTATAGGTAAGCCAACAACAAACCTTATTACGATTTAACCGTTCAGACAGAAAAGAAAAGGCATGTCCTTCATTATCTCCTTCCTGCTTTTCCATAGAGTCGGTTCGCAACGTACGGCTGTCTATCCGAGCCGGAGTTCCTGTCTTAAAACGCATTAATGAAATCCCGTATTTTTTCAAAGAATCGGATAATGCTTCGGCCGATCGTTGTCCTATGGGACCTGACTCAAGTACGGTTGTTCCGATAATGATACGCCCCTTTAAATATGTTCCGGTTGCCAAAATGACCGCTTTAGCCAAAAAGGTTTCACCCAATTCCGTATAGACACCCTTTACAATCTTATCTTCTACGATAAGATCCGTAACGGTCAGTTGTTTCACATCCAGATTGGCTTCATTTTCCAAGATATGTGTCATTTCAGACTGATATGCTTTTTTATCCGATTGAGCACGCAAAGAGTAAACTGCAGGACCTTTGCCCGTATTCAACATACGCATTTGTATAGCCGTGTTATCGGCTACCAAACCCATCTGACCGCCTAAAGCATCAATTTCTTTAACGAGGTGACTTTTACCCGGACCGCCTATAGCGGGATTACAGGGCATTAAAGCTATATTATCTAAATTAAGCGTAATCAATAAGGTATGCATTTTCATGCGAGCAGCGGCCAAAGCCGCTTCACAACCCGCATGTCCTGCACCGACAACGATTACATCGTAAGTTCCGGCAACAAACACAACAGAACCTCCTATTTTCCCAAACAAAAACGACTGAATATTTCACCGACCATATCGTCTTGAACCGTCTCTCCCGTGACCGCACCCAATAACTCCCAGGCCTCACGTAAATCAACGAGTATTAAGTCCGTCGGCATGCCGGCATACATCGTTTCTTCAGCCCTTTTCAGAGCATTCAAACTTTGCCTCATCAGTTCAATATGTCTCATATTGGATAAGAGAACTTCATTCTCTCCCGCACCGCTTTCTCCCGAACGGGAAACCAAGTACTCTTCCAATAAACTTATACCGTCTCCTGTCTTGGACGACAGTGAAAAAACAGGAAGGCCGTACACTTCTAAATCTTTACATTCCAGAAGAGGCTTTAAATCCGACTTTGTCAGAACAATAGCACCCTTACCGTCAGGGACAGAGTTTATCAAAGCCTTGTCCTCATCACTAAACGGCTGCGTCCTGTCTTTCAAAATTAGAACCGTATCAGCAGTTTCTATATAATTTCTGGCCTTAGTTACACCGATAGCTTCAACCGTATCTGTCGTTTCTCTGATTCCCGCCGTATCGACAAGACGAAATGGAATTCCCTGTATAGATACCCATTCCTCCAGAGCATCTCTCGTCGTTCCCGGAATATCCGTCACAATGGCTCGATCTTCTGCAAGTAAATAATTCAGTAGGCTGGATTTTCCTGCATTGGGAGCCCCGGCAATGGCCACCGTCATGCCGTCACGAATAATCCGTCCTTTAGACGAATCCTTCAGCATTTGTTCCATCCGCTCCATCATACATCTCATAGTCTTTTCCAAGTCATGAACGACAATATCTTCCAAATCTTCTTCCGGATAATCTACCGTTACTTCCAGACGTGTAATAAAATCCGTCAATTCAGTCCTCATGGCAGCCACAATACCTGAAAGCCGACCTTCCAATTGGCTTAGAGCCGTACTTAATCCCTTCGAACTTTTGGCCTGAATAACATCCATGACCGCTTCGGCTTGCACCAAATCGATACGGCCGTTCATAAAGGCCCTTTGAGTAAATTCTCCCGCACGAGCCAGACGAGCACCGCTTCGAAGTACGAGTTTTAAAATACCCGAAACAGATTGACGACCGCCGTGACATTGTATTTCCAAAACATCTTCCGCCGTATAAGAATGAGGCCTCTTCATGATAAGTACAAGAGCTTCGTCAATTTCACGGCCTTTTTCATCAACAATAGTACCGAAATGAATCGTTCTGTCTTTAAAATCCTTGAACCGCGTCTTCCCCTTACTGCGAAAAATCTTTTCACCGATGTTATAGGCTTCAGTACCGCTTATACGAATAATGCCGACACCGCTTTCTCCCGTTGCCGTAGCAATAGCCGCAATGGTATGTGACAAATCGTAAATCATAGAACTTCTCCTTCATATAGGAAAAGAACCCGGTGCAATGCACCGGGCCCTCTATTATTGGTAATAAATAACTACATGACGATACGGGTCCTGGCCTTCACTTTCCGTCCGTACATGTTCCGTGTCCTGAAGGGCTACGTGAATAATTTTCCGCTCAAACCCGTTCATCGGTTCAAGAACAACCTTGTTACGATTGCGTTTAACTCGACTTGCCAAACGATGAGCCAAGTTTTTTAACGTTTCTTCACGACGAGCCCGGTAGTTTTCTACATCAAGCATAATGAAGAAACGATTTTCTTTGCCTTTATTAGCTTTCAAATTAATGATATATTGCAAGGCATCCAATGTCTGCCCGTGTTTTCCTATAAGAACTCCTAAGTCGTCGCCGTGTATGTGAAGTGTAATTCTATCAGCCTTTATCATCTTTTCGATAACAGCCGAAATTCCCATTTTTTCAAGAATTGTATTCAGGAATTCTTTCGCATCAGCCGCGATTTCCTCAGCATCATTACGCGCTTCTTCCCCATCTAATTCAACGGGCTTTACTTCTACGGAAACTTCTTCAACTTGTATAGCTTCAACAGGTACTTCTTCAACCTGTTTCTCAATTACCGTAAGGCGAACCTTGGCCTCTTTTTTACCGAAACCCAAAATACCGCTACTGGGCTGAACCAATACTTCCGTTTCCACTTCGGATATATCTTTTCCCAGTTCTTTAAGACCCGATTCAATCGCTTCTTCAATAGTTTTTCCCGTAGCTTCGATAATCATCATGTTAATTCTCCTTTTTGAGACGTCCCATAATCATCTGCTGAGCTCCTTGGAAAACATTGGAAATAATCCAGTAAATAACCAAGCCGCTCGGGAATGTCAAGCTAATCCAACCTATAAAAAGGGGCATAGCTACCTTCATAATCTTTTGTTGCATAGCCTGCGGACCTTCAGCATCAGGCTGTGCACCTGTCATTTGCTTTTGTATAAGGAAGGTAGAAAGAGCCGACAAGACCGGCAAAATATAGGTTTCATCAGGCTGACCCAAACTGGAAAGCCACAAAAAGCTTTCATATGCAGGATCATACGGATAGGATCGCAACGCATAGAAGATAGATACGAGGAAAGGCATTTGGATTAAAATAGGCAAACATCCCGAAAGGGGATTCACACCCATTTCACGATAAAGCTTACTCATTTCTTCCTGCATCTTCTTCTGGTTGCCCTTATATTTTTTCTGTAATTCTTTTATTTTCGGCTGTAACAGTTGCATTCCTTCCATAGAACGAATCTGTTTTGCCGTCAACGGACTGAGTACCAGCTTAATAATAATTGTAAGCATTATAATGGCAATACCGTAACTGGGGTATCCCACTGATTGAGTAAAGGCGTAGCAATAGTCCAAGAAGGTTGACATAATGCCGCTCAATACATCCATAATTCCGCTGAAAAAGCCCAAAAATCTCAACTCCTATCAAGTATAAAAAAATCCGGGGACAGGCCTTAATTTCATCCGTCCCGTTACGGCAACGGGTCATAACCGCCCTTATGCAAAGGATGGCATTTTAAAATTCTCTTAACAGCGAGAACCGACCCTTTTACTGCACCGTATTTTTGTAAGGCTTCAATGGCATAAGCAGAACAAGTAGGGTAAAATCGACAACAAGGTAACCCCAACGGAGATACACATATTCTATATACTTTCACAAAAAATATAAGTATATATTTCATAACTAAGCCTTTTTCAAAAGACCGGCCTGTTTAAAAAGCTTCATAATCGTCTTTTCCGCATCTGCGTAAGTACCGTACTTCATACGGCTTCTGCCGATTAGTACCAAGTCATATCCGCTTATCAGTTCAGACCGATGTAGGCGATATACTTCCTTCATTAAACGCCTGCAGTAATTGCGCTCGACGGCACAACCTACTTTTTTTCCCGTCACAAATCCCGATCGAATCGGTTGTTGCGGCGATCGTTTCATAATATATAAAACGACGGATCTGGCCACATATGACTTACCGTGACGATATACGAGCTGATATTCTCGATTTTTGCATAAGCGGTCTTTTTTTTTCAACTCATACATAACGATTATCCTGATAATGGCAGATGAACAGAAAAATCCCTCAAGGAATTTTTCTGTTCATCTCGTAATTGTTATTAAGCAGAAAGTTTCTTTCTACCTTTCATGCGGCGTTTTTTTAAAACCATACGACCGCCTTTAGTTTTCATTCTTTCACGGAAGCCGTGCGTTCTTTTCTTCCACAAGTTATTCGGTTGAAATGTCTGTTTCAAGTGAAGCACCTCCTTTTACACATAATACTTTGAGCTTACACCATAACAGTGTAATTATACTCAATAGGCCATATACTGTCAATGAAGAGGATATATAAGATTTATAAGTAAATAGGTCGGTCTATTCCATTCATACCTTTTTTGGTGTAAAATGTGGATAGATGACATATATAAAAAGAAAGTTATCAACATATTATCAACAATTGTTGATAACTTTCTTTTTTCTTTCTCTTTTCGATATTTATCGTAAGAAAAAGAGTTTTATCTACACAGTTATACACATTATATCACAACAATTACTCGTATATACACATGCATTTTAAAGAGAGGTCTCTTATGGAAACTATTGATATTACGGAACTTTGGATTCGCATGTTGGAAAAGTTAAAACAATCATTGCCACCGCAAATTTACAACACGTGGATAGAAACATCCTTAATACCTTATTCTCTTGAAAACAATACGTTTACCCTCGATACAACTACTAATTTTATCTGTTCTTACATTACAAAAAAATATACACACCTATTGGAAACGACGGCTTCATCCGTGGCCGATCAAGAGATTAAAGTTCGTCTTATTCACAGTGCCGGAGATCTTTCCGATATGGGACAGTCAAATACTCAAAAAAAAGAAGAGTCTCAAGATATATATGCCAACAACGTATATACTATTGAAAGTTTAAAAACTCATGAAACAACGGAATCGGTTCCCCCCCATACGGAACAGGTACAGACAGGTTCAGAACCTACTTATACTCCGGATATAAAACAATCCGGACCTTTTTCTGACGAAAAGGATGATATTTTACAAACAGGGGCCTCCACTTTAAACGACGCTTATACCTTTGATACTTTTGTTGTAGGCAACAGTAATCGATTGGCTCATGCAGCGGCTATGTCCATAGCCGAATCGCCTATGACAAAATATTCTCCCTTTTTTATATACGGTGACAGCGGTCTGGGCAAAACACATTTGATGCACGCTATCGGTCATTATATATTAAAACATTATCCTCATTTACGACTACGCTGTATTACAAGTGAAGATTTTGCCAATGAACTCATTCAATCCATCCAGGATAAAAACCCTGAAAGTTTTCGTCAACGATACAGAAATATAGATGTCCTTCTCGTCGATGATATTCAGTTTTTAGAAAGTAAAGAACATACACAAGAAGAGTTTTTCCACACCTTCAATAAACTCTACAAAGACCATAAACAAATGGTTTTTACAAGCGATCGACCTCCACAGAATATAAAAAAACTGGAAGATAGGCTTCGATCCCGTTTTCAAGGCGGAACTGTTGTAAATATTGATCCTCCCGATTTGGAAACGAGAACAGCGATTTTAAGAAATCGGGCCAAAATCGAACATCTACCTATTGATAAAGAAGCCATCGACTATATAGCTTCCAATGTGAGCGAAAACATTCGCGAACTTGAAGGAGCCTTTATTCGAGCTCAAATGCAGGCATCTGTCGAAAACTCTCCCATTACACTGGAAGTAACACAAAGGGCTCTTCAAGAGCTGGTCAAAACAAAACAGGAAAAAAAATATATTACTATTGATGAAATAACTAAACATGTATGCTCATATTATAAAATAAAATATGAAGACTTAATGAGTAAAACTAAACTCAAAAAAATAGCTTTTCCTCGTCAAATAGCCATGTATTTATGCCGTGAATTAACAGAGCACACATATCCTCATATCGGTGTCGCTTTTAATGACAGAGACCATACAACAGTCATATATGCGGTTAATAAAATTTCTAAAGAGATCAAAAAAGACGAGTCTCTGCGAAAAGCTGTTGAACAAATAAAAAATTCAATTATCCTTGTGGATAAATAGGTTTATATGTTGTATATATCCTTTCTATAAAAGTGAATAAGTAATTTTCCTGTAAAATTGTGAATAATCCGATTTTACTTATCCACTTTTTATAAACACGGGTAAACAAGATAACTTACACTTTTAAAAGACTTTTTTACAAATCCACACCCCCTATTACTATTATTACTATTTAATAAGCTCCAATTAAGTTCATATTCATATAAAAAGGAGAATACCATGAAACTGAAAATTCAAAAAGAAGACTTTACACGTGCCTTACAGTCGGTGCAAAAAGTAGCATCCAATAAAAGTAATAACTTATCCAGTGAAAACGGTCTTCTAATCAAAGCTATAAATGATAATATTGAAATTCAGGCCAACGACTATGATATGGGAATCAAAACAACCATTCCCGGTATCATTGAAGAATCCGGTGAAGTATTTTTATGGGATCCTCATTTGTCAGAATTAACAAGACGTATAGCATCTGAAGAAATTATACTGACCAAAAGTGATTCGGATTCACAAATGTCTATTGAGGGCGGTAAGCTTAAATATAGATATATGACTATGAATACTGAGGACTTTAATGAAGTCGAAGTTGTTGAACAGGGATATGCTTCCTTCACAACAGACAGTGTTATCCTTAAAGATTTAATCGACAATACTTCTTATGCATGCGCAACAGATACATCCCGCCCCGTGTTTACAGGTACTTTTTTAGATGTTTCCGGAAAATCTTTATCTATGGTTGCAACGGATACCCATCGTTTGGCTTTAAAATCAGTTACATTGGATCAACCGTCAACAGGAGATATTCAAGCTATTATTCCCGGTAGATTATTATCTGAAGTAGCCCGACAGTTACCGACAGATGTTCCCGTTGTCGTAAAGATTACGGCTGTAAGAAATTATTTGGCTATTCAATTCGGTAATGTATATATCCGTACACGTCTTATAGAGGGAACCTTCCCTGATTACAAACGAGTTATTCCGACGGAATTCAGCAATATTATTACTATAAGACGCAGTGACTTTACAGCTGCCGTTGAAAGAATTTCAATTGTCGCCAAAGATGCTCAATATAATGTTATTAACTTTGATATGGCGGATAATCAGATTCACATGAATAGTCAGGACCCGGATCACGGTGTTGTAGAAGATTCGGTTGAATGTATCATGTCCGGCGGAAATCCTTTGTCCATATCTTTTAATGGACGTTTTATTCTTGATGTATTAAAACATTGCAGTAAGGATGAAATTTTTCTTAAATGCCGTGAAAACAGTCCTATGTTGATACAAGATAAGGATACGGGAAATTGCGTATTTGTTGTTACGCCTATGCGTGCAAGATAGGAGCAACATGAAAGAAATAAAGATTCAGACAGAAACGATACAATTGGATCAGTTCTTAAAGTGGGCCGATATTACGGAAAGTGGCGGTCAAACGAGTATGCTTATTGCCAATAAAATGATTTTTGTAAACGGTGAAAGTTGTACTGTAAAAAGAAAGAAACTTTATCCTAATGATATAGTGAAGGTAGAAAATGTAGGGCAGTTTAGAGTTGTCGGAGAACAGTAAGTAATGAATATATCGAGAATTCGCTTACTTAATATAAGAAACTATGAAGAAGCGGATATATCTTTTCCTGCGACCGTTATTGTTTTATATGGTAATAACGGTCAAGGAAAAACTAATTTGTTGGAAGCCTTATATACCGGATGTATAGGTAAATCGTATAGAGGTGTTACAGATGTGGATTTGTTGAGAAAATCCGCTACAAACGGAAGCGTTATTATCGATTTTATAAGGAATAAAACAGAACAAAATATTAAAATTGTTTTTTCTCTTCATGAAAAAAAGCGCGTGTCCGTAAATGATACGAAGGTAAGAACGAGAGAACTTTTCGGTATACTTCAAGAAGTTATGTTTTCACCTGAGGATTTACAACTAATAAAAGGAAATCCGGCATTAAGACGACGTTTTCTGGATATGGAAATATCTCAAACCAATCCGTCCTATTATAAGATGCTATTACAGTATAATAAGGCTGTATCTCAAAGAAATATACTTTTAAAGCGGATGAAATATGAAAAAGATATATCTCTTCATGAATGGGATCTCCAGTTAGCACGTCTGGCAGCCTATATAGTTAATAAAAGAAAAGAATCTTTAGAGAAGATATCTGTTGTCGTAAAGGAAATATACAGGAACTTAACGAGTGAAAAAGAGATAGTAAAATTGACATACATTCAGCCATATAAGGGTTCGACGGTAGAGGATACGGAAGACGTTTATTATGAATTATTACGGAAAAATAGGGAAAAAGATATTTATCGTCAGTCTACGTCTATAGGTCCTCATAGAGATGATTTCGTTGTGGAAAATGATTTGGGGGAATTGAAAAAATTCGGGTCTCAAGGACAACAACGGACTGCTGTTTTAGCATTGAAAATGGCGGAGTTGGAATTTATAAAAAAAGAGAACGGAGAATATCCGATTTTATTGCTTGATGATGTTATGAGTGAATTAGATGAAGAACGAAGAAATGCTTTGCTTTCTTTTGTGCAAGGAAAGGTTCAAACTTTTATTACGACAACGGATGATTCTTTTTTTCGTAAGGAAAAGGAATATTCGTTTCTTTATGTAGAAAAAGGAAAGGTTCGATATGACGAACATGAGAAGAGGAACAACTGAAAAAGCCGGTGATTTGATACAAGAAGTGTTGGAACATAATAACTTATTGAAACCTTATCGCCATTATGAATTGAAAAAAAAGTGGTCCTCTTTAATGGGCAATCGAATAGGAAAGTATTCTTATATAAAAGATATACGAGAAGGAGTCATTACAATAGGGGTATTCAATTCTGCATGGATGAATCAGTTATTCATGTATAAGAATAATATTGAAGAAAAAATTAATGATTTCCTGGGTGAAAAGTATGTAAGTGATATAAAATTTGTAAGTGCTTCAAAATTTCCTGAAAAAAGAATGATAAACCTTGCAGATGATCATGAATTTGTTTTGAAGATAAAACCGGCAGAAATTGTTTTGGCAGAAGAAACGGTAAATACAATAAAACAAGTTTCCGATAAGTGTCAGGAAGGATTAAAAGAAAAAATATTTCGTTTGCAAGTAGCGGCAAAACGAAGAAGCAAAGCCTATGAAGCTGAAGGATATATACCTTGTTCGGGTTGCGGTAGGTGGATACAAAAAAATAAGGATTGTGAACATTGTCTATCTGAAAAGAATCAAGAAAAAAAAGTAAAATTAACGGCAATTTTGAATGAAATGCCTTGGCTAACTTGGGAGGACGTTCAATCCTTGTATCAAAGAGAAAGCTTTCAGGAGAAACAGTATGATGAAGTTCGTCGGAATTGTATTTACAGGTTAATAGAAAAAGTTTATCATAATGCGGATACAAAAGAGGATGACTTATTTTTATCCATTTTTATTACAAGAAAAAAGCCCCATGAGTTAACAGATAGATTTATCATCAATTTAGTTAATAAGTATAGGAATAATGCTTAAAAGAATTTAATTAGACTTAAAAACTCCTTGATTGGTAAGTTTTGAGGAATATTGTATAATAGAGTGATTATTAAACAGGAGGCACACGTTTTTATGTCTGAACAAAAGAAAGTTTCTTACGGAGCTGATCAAATACAGGTGCTTGAGGGATTGGAAGCAGTCCGTAAAAGACCGGGTATGTATATCGGCAGTACATCTTTAAAGGGGCTTCATCATCTGGTTTATGAAGTAGTAGATAACAGTATTGATGAAGCCTTAGCCGGCTATTGTACACATATTGAAGTTACAATTGAAGAGGATAACAGTATTACCGTTGTTGATAATGGCCGCGGTATTCCCGTAGCTATGCATAAAATCGGAAAACCGGCTGTTGAAGTAGTTTTGACGGTTTTACATGCAGGAGGTAAATTCGGCGGTGACGGATATCCTATTTCCGGCGGTTTACACGGTGTGGGTATTTCCGTAGTAAATGCTCTTTCCGAACAGACGGAAATCGAAGTTAAACGTGACGGATTCTTGTGGAAAATTTCTTTTGCTCGCGGTTTGACAGTAAACTCATTGGAGAAAGTTCGGCCTTTGGAAGAGGGAGAAGAACGGGGAACAAAAGTATGGTTTAAACCTGATAGTGAAATATTCCCTGATACGGTTTATGATTTTGAAACACTTAAAATCAGACTGAGAGAACTTGCCTTTTTAAATAAGGGACTGACTATTACTCTTGCAGACAAAAGAACGGATAAAAAGGAAATTTATTATTATGAAGGCGGTTTAACCTCTTTTGTTCAATTTTTAAATGAAAACCGTACGCCCGTAAATCAGACAGTTATCAGTTTGGAAGGGATCAAGAGTGATGTAGTCGTTGATATAGCGTTGCAGTATAATGACGGATACAGTGAAAATATACTGACTTTTGTTAATAATATTTTTACTGAAGAAGGAGGTACTCATCTGAGTGGCTTCCGTTCAGGTCTTACGAGAACTATTAATGATTACGGTCGTTCTTCCGGGATTATTAAAGAAAATGAAGATAACCTTTCCGGTGAAGATGTGCGTGAAGGATTAACGGCTATTATCAGTGTTAAAGTAAGGGAGCCTCAGTTTGAAGGGCAAACTAAGACTAAACTCGGTAATAGTGAAGTAAAAGGTATTGTAGATAATATTATTTCCGACGGATTGAAGGAATTTTTCGAAGAACATCCGGCAGAAGCAAAAAGTATTGTAACTAAGAATATAAATGCTGCAAGGGCCCGTCAGGCAGCACGTAAGGCGAGAGAGTTAACACGCAGAAAAAATGCTTTGGAAATCAGTAGCCTACCCGGTAAATTGGCCGATTGTTCGGAAAAAAATCCGGATATGACAGAAATTTATCTCGTCGAAGGTGATTCAGCAGGCGGGTCGGCCAAGCAGGGCCGTGATAGAAAGTTCCAGGCTATTTTACCCTTGCGCGGAAAAATTATTAATGTAGAAAAGGCTCGTCTTGACAAGATTCTTGCCAATGAAGAAATTCGTGCTATGATTACGGCTTTCGGAACGGGTATTGGTGAAGAGTTTGATATTACTAAACGTCGCTACGATAAAATTATTATTATGACCGATGCGGATGTTGACGGGGCTCATATCAGAACTCTTTTATTAACCTTCTTCTATCGTTTTATGAAGCCTTTGATTACGGAAGGGCATGTATATATTGCTCAGCCCCCGTTGTACCAAGTACGAAAGGGGCGTTCTGTATGGTATTTGTATACAGATGACGAGTTGACAAATAAATTGGCTGAAGTAGGAAATGAAAATGCTGTCGTACAGCGATATAAAGGTTTGGGTGAAATGAATCCTGAACAGTTGTGGGAAACAACGATGGATCCCCAATTTAGGACTATGTTAAAAGTTGAATTGGAAGACGCTGTTGAAGCGGATCGCATTTTTTCCGTTTTAATGGGTGATAAAGTTGAACCGCGTCGTAAATTTATTCAAGACAATGCTAAGAAAGTAAGAAATTTGGATTTATAAGGAGGGCATTATGCCTGCATTATCAGAACGTACTAACCTTTTTACAGATTCACCTATTGCAAAAATGTCCGTCTTATCGGAACAATACGGTGCTGTTAACTTATCTGCAGGCTTTCCCGACTTTCCTCCGCCTCGACCTATTCTTGACTCTTTGAAACAGATTGCCGATGAAGGACCCCATCAATATAGTTTGGATGCCGGTTCGGAAAACTTCAGGCATGCTTTGGCGGAATTTCGTTTTAAATGTACGGGACGCAAACCTGATACAAAAAAAGAGTTGATTGCTACTTGCGGTGGTACGGAAGCTCTTATATCAACGATTATGACAGTTGTTGATAAGGGTGATAAGGTTATTATCTTCTCTCCTTACTATGATGCTTACAGCGTTGACGTAAAATTGGCGGGAGGAGAGCCTATTTTTGTTTCTCTTCGTGGCGATGATTTTACTTTTAATGAAGATGAAATGGAAAAAGCTTTTAAAGAACGTCCGAAGGCTGTTCTTTTGTGTGATCCGTCAAATCCGTGCGGCAAGGTTTTTACGCGGGAAGAATTGGGCATTATAGCCGCTTATGCCGAAAAATATGATACCTTTGTGATTGTAGATGAAGTATATTCACAAATTATTTATAAACCCTATACATATACGTATTTTTCTGAATTACCGCATATGCATGATCGTACGATTTGCGTAGGCTCTCTGTCCAAGACTTATTCTATTACAGGTTGGCGAGTAGGTTATATTCTCGGACCTGAAGCTGTTATTGATGAAATAAAGAAGGTCCATACTTTCTTTACTATCAGCGCTCCCAGCCCTTTACAAGAGGCGGCGGTTACGGGACTTCGTTTTGGCGGTGATTATTATGACGGCCTCGTAAAAACGTATACGGAAAAGAGAGATATTTTGATGAAGGGGCTTGATGACCTGGGGTTAAAACACAATATTCCTCAAGGAGCTTTTTATTTACTCGTCGATATTTCTGAATTCGGTTATGAAAAAGATACGGAGTTCTGTGAAGATTTAGTTCGTAAAGTAGGTGTCGGATCTGTTCCCGGGTCTACCTTTTTTGCTGAAGATGTACAAAAATACGTACGTCTTCATTTTGCCGTCAATAATGAGACCCTTTATGCGGCCCTCAATCGTTTGGAAAGCATAAGAAGTAAGTTGTCTCGATAGATTGAGTGGAGATTTTATGATGAATAAAAAAATTACGGTCCTTGCAACACTTATATTTGTTTTTTCTTTGATGAGTGTCGGAGCTACGGAATCGGTAACGGATACAGCAGTGATACCGGTTACTGCTACCGTAAAAGAAAAAAATGATTCATACTATCTTACAAAAGGAAGAAAGTTTGAAGACTTGACGGCCTTTATTTCATCTATCGATGTAAAAGAAAGAAAACACACATATTTTCTTGTCGATAAAGATATGATGAACGGATATTTTTATCGTATAACAGAATATGATAAACAAAGTTCTGAACTTATTCGTGAGTATGCCGTAGCAAGGGATAAAAGCAATGTTTGGATCTTGCATACGGGAGAAAAGGCCGTTCTTATATACGGTAATGTTCAAAGTTTATTGAAACGTACGAGAATTGATTTGTATCCTGCTGTATTGGGTGTGAATGATACGGGAACCTTTTATGTAAATTTGCCGGCCTTTATTCCCTATACGCTTACGGGTGAAACAATTAATACAGCTATTGCAAAAATAGGAGAAAAGAACGCCGTTAAAGCTGTTTCCGAAGGAAGAACAAAAGCATTATTAACCATACGAATCGGTAAGGAAGAACGACAGTTTGAAAAGACAGTTACTGTTTCGTCTCGGGCTTATACCGGTACAGGAAACGGGCGAATCGGTATTGGCATAGGCATCGGGATAGGTGGACATTCTCGTAGTGGTATCGGTATCGGATTCGGTGATTGGTAAGATGGGAGAGAGTGATTCTTTTTGGAAATTTCCTTATATAAACAGTTTTTGGTAATTTTATTACTGACTGTCGGTAACGGTATCTTTTCTATGCTGGAAATGTCTATTGTCAGCAGCCATCAGTCAAGATTGGAATCCATGGCCGAAGAAGGCAATAAATCGGCGAAAATTGTTTTAAAATTAAGAGAAAACCCGAATAAGATGTTTTCGACCGTTCAGTTCGGTATGACGCTTGTAAGTTTATTGACAGGTGTTTACGGCGGGACGGAAATGGCCGGACCCCTGTCTCAATATGTAAAGATGGTACCCGGATTGGAGCCCTATGCTTATACAATCAGTATGGTAACCATTGTCGTTGTTATTACGTATTTAACTTTGATTCTCGGTGAATTGGTACCTAAGCGTATTGCTATTGACAGTCCTGAAAAAATAGCCTGTCTTTTAGCAAGACCTATGCTGTGTTTTTCTAAGATATGTACCCCCTTAGTTTGGATCCTATCGGCATCTACATCCTTTGTTACAAAAATTATCGGTGCCGATAATCCGGAAGTATTACCCGTTACGGCCGATGAAATACGTTTGCTGTTGGAACAAGGGGCTGAATCGGGAGCCTTTGACAAAGAAGAACCTAAGCTTGTCGAACGTGTTTTTCGCTTATCCGATATGGATGCAGGCGATATTATGACAAACCGGACACAGATGGATTGGATTGATTTGGAAGATGAAGAGGGACAGATCATGAACGATCTCCTCTCTTTTCACCATATAAATGTGCCCGTATGCCGCGGTTCCATAGATGAGTTTGTAGGCATTGTTTCCTTAAATAAAGTATTTAATCAATACTATCGGGCCGTTCTGTTAAAGAAAAATGTATCCATCCGTTCTATTTTAGAGCACACAAGTCGTAGTCCCGAATATATTCCTGAATCGATGGATATCATGAAGGTAGTTCACCTGTTTCAGGAAAAAGGAATCCATGAAGCAGCCGTTTTGGATGAATACGGTAATTTAAGCGGTATCTTATCAGTTCATGATATTTTGGAAAAACTTGTAGGTATTATGCCTGTCGGTGAAGAAGAAAAGGCGGAAGAAGCTAATAAAATCGTTCAACGGGCTGTCAATGAGTGGTTGATTGACGGATTGATTCCTATTGAGGAGTTTAAAGACTTTTTCAAAATTGATGAGGATCTTCCCGGTGAAGAGGAAGATCTTTATAAAACTTTGGGTGGATTGGTTGTCTACGGAGTAGGCAGAATTCCGAGAGAAACGGATGTATATGAGTGGAAAAACTACCGTTTTGAAGTTGTTGATATGGATAACTTACGAGTCGATAAAATATTAGTTACGCATACTCCTGAAGAAGAGAATGAAGAAAATACATAAAAAAACGGCACTGAAGTAAATCTTCAGTGCTGTTTTTAATAGAATTATCGGTTTATTCATCTTTTAAGGAACGTAAAAAGAGGCTTTCCAAACCGGCTTTAGGATCGATTCCCTTATGTGTAATTTCATAAACAGTCCGGCTTATGGGAAGTTCTACTTTATATTGTTCCGAAAGATTCATTAACGCTTCGGATGTATAGTAACCTTCGGCAAGATAGGATGTTTGCTTTCCTTTAATCCATTCTTCTCCGAAACGTCTGTTATTGCTGTATGGAGAAAAAAGAGTTGCTTCATAGTCACCCAAATGGGAAAGACCGTAAACTGTCATGGCTTGTCCGCCCATAGCGGCAATAAGTCGGGACAACTCGTGAGTGCCTCGAGCCATAAGAGCCCCTTTAAGACTTGTATAGTTGAGGCCGTCTAACATACCGGCAGCAATACCCATTACATTTTTTGCCGCCGCCCCTATTTCCGTACCGAGAAGATCTCTGCCGTAATAAAATCGAATTAAGGGCCCTGTAAGGGTCTGTACCAGGTTTTCCGTGAGCTTCTGGCGAGTCGAAGAAATGACCATACAATTAGGCATATGACGAACAAAATCTTGTACATGCCCGGGCCCCACCCAAACGGCAACGGGGGCATGACTTCCCAGCTCTTCGGATGCCACTTCCGAAAGTCGTTTACCGGTACCGATTTCAAGCCCTTTCATACATAATACCAGAGGCTTTTCGGAGAGATCCGTTTCTTTTTTTAAACGTTTAGCTAAAGAACGAAATTGTTGAGCATTGATAGATACAATGCATATATCGGCCGTTTGTACGGCCTGTTGCAAGTTATCGGTTAAAAGTATATCGGAAGACAGTGTCAGATAGTCGTTTCGGCCGGTTTGTACGAGCCGGTCCAAATTCGTAGATCCTGTACGTCCCCAAAGGGTGACCTTGTGACCGATACTGTTTGCATACCAAGCGTGAAAGCTTCCCCATCGGCCGCAGCCTAAGACGGATATATTCATGGACTGTCTCCTTTAATAAGTCGTTATGGCTTTATTATACAATAATCGGGCACTGTATAAAAAGCTCTCCTTTCGGAGAGCTTTTTATTATAAGTTGTCGATGATTGCTTGGGTGTATTCTTCCGTTTTCGCCGTACCTCCTAAGTCGGGAGTCAGAATATGCCCGTCTTGCAGAACCTTGTCTACGGCTTGTCTAATCTTTGCGGCGACCGTATCTTCTTTCAAGTATTCGAGCATCATACAAGCCGACCATAAGAGTGCCGTAGGATTGGCAATATGCTTGCCCGCGATGTCGGGAGCACTGCCGTGAACCGCTTCGAACATGGCATAATCCGTACCGACATTCATGGACGGTAAAAGACCGAGGCCGCCAATAAGGCCGCTTGTCAAATCGGAAATAATATCACCGTATAAGTTGGGTGTTACTATAATATCGAAGGTTTCAGGACGCATAACCAACTGCATGCAGACATTATCAACAATCTTATCGTCACTCTCAATATCGCTGTATTCTTCGGCAATACGATTAAATACGGAAAGGAAGAGACCGTCACTAAGCTTTAAGATATTGGCTTTATGCACGCAGGTTACTTTATGTCTACCGTGCTGACGAGCATATTCAAAAGCATCTCGAATGATTCGTTCACTTGCAGTACGGGTAATGATTTTTATAGCATGAACCGTGTTTTCATCGATTTGTTCTTCCACACCTACATATAAATCTTCCGTATTTTCTCTGAAGGTAATGATATCTACGTTGGAAAAAGGTGTATGTACCGCCGTATTCGACTTAGCCGGTCGGATGTTAGCATATAAGTTGTACTTATTGCGCAAGGTCACGTTGAGAGAACGGAAACCCTTACCGATAGGCGTTGTAATCGGTGATTTAAGGAGCACCTTCGTGCGTTCAAATGAGTCGAAACCGGCATCAGGTATGAGAGCTCCGTTTTTTTCATACTCTGCCTCACCTACATTATAAATATCGTATTCTAAAGGTGCATGAGCAGCTTTCAATACGGAAAGAACGGCATCCGTAATTTCCGGGCCGATACCGTCACCTTTGAATACAGTGATTGTTTTCATTTTATCTGTCCTTTCTGGCAATGTAAGGCTCTAGAGAACCGACAAATTTTGTAGCAGGACGCATAATTCGTCCGTCGTATAATTTGTTTTCTAAATTATGGGCTAACCAACCGACGAGACGGCTGACGACAAATAAGGGTGTATACAAGTCCTGCGGAATACCGAGTAATTGATAACAGAATCCGCTGTAGTAGTCAACATTACTGCAAATATCCATACCCTTTTCGGCACTGATTATTTTTTTAGCTACATTTTCAAAGCGGCGATAAAAGTCGAACTGCTTTTCCAAGCCCTTCTTTTTAGCGATTTCACCACAGTACTTACGCATAATTTCCGCACGCGGGTCTGAGAGAGTATAAACGGCATGTCCGAAACCGTATACTAATCCGTCTGTTTGAGGAAAGGTCTTGTTTAAAATTTCCCGTACCGTTTCTTCCATCTTTTCATTGGATGCATCCAGGCCTATTTTATCTATAACAGCATGCATCATCTTAGAGGCACGAATATTGGCGCCGCCGTGACGGGGGCCCTTTAAGGCCCCGATGGAACTGGCCATAGTGGAATAAATATCCGTATCCGTCGAAGCGACGACGACATTGGTAAAAGTCGAGTTTGTACCGCCACCGTGATCGGCGTGAAGGAAGAGCAGAATATCTAAAAGTTTAGCTTCCGCATCCGAAAAGACCCCATCGGATCGTAAAAGTGACAAAATATTTTGAGCTGTCGAGTAATCTTTGCGCGGATAGTGTATAATCAAGCTGTGTCGGTCGTAATAATGGACTTTGGACATATAGGCATAGCAAGCAATAGAGGGTAACTTAGCCATAATGTCCAGCCCCTTACCCAGCATTTGATACACGTCCGTATTATCCGGATCGGGATCGTAGTTATATAAGGTTAACAAAGCATGTTGGAGTTTGTTCATCAAATTTTTTCCGGGCATACGGAGCAGATTCATTTCCAGAAAATCATCGGGAAGTTGGTAAGAGTCGGATAAGGTCTTACAGAACTCCCTCAGTTCAGCCCTATTCGGTAAATAGCCGAAAAGAAGTAGAAAACAGGCTTCTTCGTACAAATAACCGCTATAAGTATCCTTATTTACAATATCGTTAATGTTTATGCCTCTGTAATACAAGATACCGTCGCTATTAACCTTATTACCATCCGTGTCGCGTTTGTATCCGACAACATCGGCAATACGAGTCAATCCGACAAGAACCCCGGTATGGTCTTCATTACGAAGACCTCGCTTAACACCGTATTGACTGTAAAGTTCTCTGGGAATTTGAGTATAGTTTTGAGACTTTCCGTAGAATTGGGCTAATTGAATATTTTGAGTCATGCCGTAGGCTCCTTTCCTAGGGGCTGGGTATTGGTAAATATTCCTTTGATTTTATAAATATCCAAACAAGAAGAAACGTTACGAACTACGAATAATACACTTGTAATTATAGCATAAAAACACGCTCTGTAAAATAAAATTAAATGGTAGCGAATGGATTGTCGGATGTTTGTAGTAGAATAAATATGATATAATATAAGCTATATGAGTTTATTATTTTACAATATGAAATTCGATTACATAATTTTCGAAATAAGGAATTAATTTAGGAATAACGGAGGAGGACGCTGTGATTAAACTGTATAAAAACGGAGCGTACTTAATTAACGGTATGCAAATTGTAGAAGCCAGTAATGAAAATGAATTGAAAGCAGCTTGCGGCTGTTGTGTAACACCTGAAGAAGGACGAAAGGGAACCATTGCCTACTCTATTTTGATGAACCATAATACGGCGAATTCGCAAGAACATTTAAAAATTCGCTTTGACGCTATGGCTTCCCATGATATTACGTATGTAGGTATTATTCAAACGGCACGCGCTTCGGGAATGGAGCGGTTTCCTTTACCTTATGTGTTGACTAACTGTCACAATTCTTTGTGTGCTGTCGGTGGTACGATTAATGAAGATGATCACGTTTTCGGTCTGTCGGCAGCTAAAAAATACGGCGGTATTTTCGTGCCGCCTCATTTAGCCGTTATTCATCAATATATGCGTGAAAAAATGGCTGCCTGCGGCAGCATGATTTTAGGTTCAGACAGTCATACTCGTTACGGAGCTCTTGGAACTATGGCTATGGGTGAAGGTGGCGGTGAGCTGGTAAAACAATTATTGGAAGATACCTATGATATCGCCTATCCCGATATTGTCGGTGTGTATTTGGACGGAAAGCCCAATCCGGCCGTAGGGCCTCATGACATTGCCATTGCCTTGGTCGGAGCCGTATTTAAGAATGGTTATGTTAAAAATAAGGTCATGGAATTTATAGGTCCCGGAGTGGCATCTATGAATACGGATTACAGAAACAGTGTTGATGTCATGACAACGGAAACAACCTGTCTTTCGTCCGTATGGAGAACCGATGAGGATACGAAGGCTTATTTGACTATGCACGGCCGTAAAGATGCATATAAGGAACTGAATCCTTCGGCTGTTGCATATTATGACGGTATGATTTATGTAGATTTATCGAAAATCAAGCCCATGATTGCTATGCCTATGCATCCTAGCAGAGCCTTTACAATTGATGATGTTATTGCAAACGGCCCGGATATTTTAAGAGAAACGGAAGAGATTATCAAAGAGCGGTTGGCTAATAAGTCCATTGAATTTTCTTTGACGGATAAATTGGAAGGAAATCGACTGCGTGTTCAACAAGGTGTTATTGCCGGTTGTGCAGGAGGTAACTATACGAATATAGAGGCGGCGGCTCATGTGCTTAAACATCACAGTTTGTCGAACGACGTGTTTACTCTTGACGTCTACCCGTCGTCACAGCCTGTCGGACTTGACCTTTTAAGGAATGGAACGGTTGCAGATTTAACGGCTATCGGTGCCGTATGGAAGACGGCTTTTTGCGGTCCTTGTTTCGGTGCCGGAGATACGCCGGCTAATAATGCGTTCAGTATTCGTCATACGACACGTAACTTCCCCAATCGTGAGGGAAGCAAACCCGGTGACGGTCAATTTTCGGCGGTTGCACTGATGGATGCTCGTTCTATTGCGGCAACGGCCGTAAATGGCGGACTTCTTACGTCGGCTGACGGATACTTTGACAATTATAAGGAACGCCCGTATACGTATGACGACGGACCGTACGCAAGTCGTGTATATTACGGATTTAACCGTGGCAAAGGGGAAGAAAAGCTGGTTTACGGACCGAATATTAAGGATTGGCCGGAACAGGAAGCTTTGGCTGAAGACGTGTTGTTGAAAATGTGTTCTGTCATTACAGACCCCGTTACGACTACGGATGAATTGATTCCGTCGGGGGAAACGTCTTCCTATCGGTCAAATCCTTTGGGATTGGCCGAATTTACCTTGTCCAGAAGAGATCCCGACTACGTCGGACGAGCCAAGGAAGTTAAGCAAAAGGAAGAGTTACGACTTAACGGTGAAATGGATGCGGAAGTTGCAGCTGTCTATAGTTTATTGGAAAAGCATTTGGGAAATGTAGAGCGAAATAAAACGGAGATAGGTAGCGTTATTTACTGCACTAAACCCGGAGACGGATCGGCTCGCGAGCAGGCTGCCAGTTGTCAGCGCGTTTTGGGCGGGTTAGCCAATATTTGTAAGGAATATGCAACGAAACGATATAGATCCAATGTTATCAATTGGGGGATGTTACCCTTTCAGGTACGGAAAGAGACGGAATTTGCTGTTGGTGACTACGTATATGTACCGCATATCCGTAAGATCTTAGAAGGGGATATGAATAACATCAAGGCTTATTTAGTACGAAAGAACAGTATAGAGGAAGTAACTCTTTATATCGCAGACTTGACGTCGGAAGAACGAGAAATTATTCGAGCCGGCTGTCTCATTAACTATAATCGGAATAAGAAGTAAGAACACTTTCGGGGGAACATATGGATTTTGTAAAAATGCACGGACTGGGCAATGATTTTGTCTTTATTGAAGATAAGACGGGTCAAGACAAGGATTATACCGCGCTGGCTCGTGCCATGTGTAATCGACATACAGGAATCGGTGCGGACGGGCTTATTGTCATTGTAGACAGCCGCGTTGCGGATGTGCGTATGCGTATCATCAATTCTGACGGCAGCGAAGCGGAAATGTGCGGAAACGGCATTCGTTGCTTTGCCAAGTATGTGTATGACAGCGGCATTATTGAAAAAAAACAGTTTACCGTAGAGACGCCGGCAGGAATTATGGAACCGGAAATTACAGTCGGGGCAGATAACAAGGCGAAACTGATTACCATCAACATGGGGAGACCTTCGTTTAATAGAAGTGAAATTCCCATGGAGGGAGCCGATGGTCGAGTCTTGAATGAAGACTTGTGTGTAGACGGCGAAAATTGGAAAGTCACGTCTCTTCTCATGGGTGTGCCGCATACAGTAACGTATGTGGACGATGTGGATACTGTCGATATTGAAAAAATCGGGCCTTTATTTGAAAAGCACGAGGCGTTTCCGAAGCATACAAATATTAACTTTGCACAACAAATGGATGACCGGACTGTCAAGGTTCGTACGTGGGAACGCGGTGCAGGTGCTACGCTGGCATGCGGGACCGGCTCCTGTTCTGTTGCCGTCGCATCCTTTTTAAACGGGCGTACGGGAAGAGAAGTAGATATTCAACTTCCCTTGGGAACTTTGCACATTGAATATAGGGAAGAAGACGGCAATGTATATATGACGGGGCCGGCCGCAGTATCCTTTACGGGGACTTGGCCTGACGAAACGTAGTATTTATTATTATGATTAGACACGAAAAACTATTTAAAGGCCGGTTTATAGATCGACCCAATCGGTTTATTGTTCATGTCGAAATAGATGATGAAACGGTGACTTGTCATTTACCGAATCCCGGCAGACTATGGGAACTTTTGTATGTCGGGACGACGGTGTGGGTTCGTAAGGTTTTAACGCCGGGGCGAAAGACACCTTATGATGTTATCGGTATTGAGAGGGATGGAATTCCTGTTTTACTGGATACTCAATATAATAATGACGTGGCTGAGGCTTTAATTCGGGAGAAACGGATACCGGGTTGGGAGGACTGGGATGTTTTGCGGCGAGAAGTTGCCATAGAAGGCAGTCGGTTCGACCTTTTATTACATAGAGGAGACGACCTTTTCTTTTTAGAAGTGAAGTCTTGTACCTTATTCAGTAAAAACGGAGCTATGTTTCCCGACGCCGTCACGGAACGGGGGAGGAGGCACCTTCTCCATTTATCATCTTTGCGAGATAAAGGGATTCGTGCAGGTATTCTGTTTTTGGTTCAATGGAATCGGGCTCGCTGGTTTTTGCCCGATTATCATACAGATCCCGATTTTGCCGAAACATTTGAAACCTGTGCGGATAAACTTGACTGGAAGGCTTTTACGGTTGAATGGAATG
Source organism: Megasphaera micronuciformis F0359 (assembly GCF_000165735.1). Taxonomy (GTDB): domain Bacteria; phylum Bacillota; class Negativicutes; order Veillonellales; family Megasphaeraceae; genus Megasphaera; species Megasphaera micronuciformis. The sequence goes on along the minus strand of NZ_GL538177.1, from coordinate 54,643 downwards.
ACGATTTTTCCGAACCTACACCCGGGTGTGAACTTATGTATCCGCAGGCTGTTTTGGAGCGGGAAAACAGAGATCGAGGAACTTATGCCGTCATTTATTGTTTAGAAGAAGACCGCTGTGAGTTTGTTAAGGCGGGCAAAAAGCATGATTTTAAGGCAGGGTATTATGTATATATCGGGGCGGTTGAAGAAAATTTGAAAGCCCGCCTATCCGGACTTCGACGAGTGCGTAAAAAGCCGGTGCAAATTACGGATTATCTTCGTTTATTTATGACAGTATCGTCTGTGGCGGCCGTGCGTACGTCCGATACCGTGGAAGCGGAGTTTGCATCTTGTGTAGGTAACGTCAGTGACGGTTTTGTCCCGGCAATTACCGGGGATGACGGAAAACCTTGTCTTTTTTATTTTAAGGAAAACCCGGTGCATTATAAGCCGTTTATAGAAGCTCTTGAGGATATTCGCATGAATCGTTTGGAAACACTGTTTGATTTTTAGGGAGAGAATAATGGATAGAAAAGATGCCTTGGCTTTGTTACAAAAATATAATCATGAACCCTTCCATATTTTGCATGCACTTACGGTAGAAGGCGTTATGAAATGGTATGCTAATGAATTAGGATATGGCGATGAAGCTGATTATTGGGGATTAGTGGGGTTGCTTCATGACGTGGATTTTGAACAATATCCACAAGAGCATTGCAAGAAGGCTCCTGAATTGTTGTCTGAAATCGGGGCAACGCCGGAATTTATACGTTCCGTCTGCAGTCACGGCTTCGGTATTTGTGTAGATATAAAGCCGGAAGTACAGATGGAAAAGGTTCTCTTTGCGGCTGATGAGTTGACCGGCCTGATGGGGGCGGCAGCCATTATGAGGCCATCAAAGAGCACTAAAGATATGGAAGTAAAAAGTTTGAAGAAGAAGTTTAAGGATAAACGTTTTGCCGCCGGTTGCTCTCGTGATATCATTACGCAAGGAGCCGAGTTACTCGGCTGGGAGTTGACGGATTTAATGGAAAAAACGATTCTCGCCATGCGTTCGTGTGAAGACGACATTCATAAAGAGTATACCGAATTGACGGGACAGGAAGCATAGAATTTTTCGGCAAAGGAGTCGCCATGGAAGAAACGTCTCTTTTTAACACCGACACGGCCAATCAGCCCTTAGCGGCACGCATACGGCCGAAGACAATTGATGATATTATAGGCCAAGGCCATCTTTTGGGAGAGGGGCGTATTTTGCGCCGTTTCATTGAAAATGATACGGTACCGTCTATGATTTTTTGGGGGCCTCCGGGTGTCGGCAAAACGACGTTGGCTCGCGTAATTGCCGGACATACGAAGGCTGCTTTTGTAGATTTTTCGGCTGTGACGGGCGGCATTAAAGAAATTCGCCAAATTATGCAGAAGGCTGACGAAAATACACGCTACGGTGAAAAGACAATTCTTTTTGTAGATGAAATACACCGCTTCAATAAAGCACAACAAGATGCATTTTTACCCTTTGTGGAAAAAGGAAGCATTGTCCTCATCGGAGCTACGACAGAAAATCCGTCCTTTGAGATTAACGGGGCTTTATTATCCCGCTGTAAGGTTTTCGTTTTACATGCTTTAACGGCAGATGATATTAAAGAGTTATTAAAACGGGCGTTGGCAGAACCCGAAGGTTTCGGTACCCGAGAGATTCGTATAGACGATGATTTATTGGGGGCGATTGCTCTTTTTGCTAACGGAGACGGACGTAGTGCCTTGTCTACCTTGGAAATGGCTGTTTTAAACGGTGAAATTGAAGGCGATGCCTTGGTAGTTACGAAAGATTCTCTCGAACAGTGTATATCGAAAAAATCTCTTTTATATGATAAAAAGGGAGAAGAACATTACAATCTTATTTCGGCCCTACATAAATCAATGCGAAACTCCGATGCCGATGCATCCGTATACTGGTTGGCCCGAATGTTGGAGGCCGGCGAAGATCCTCTTTATGTGGCCAGACGTGTTGTTCGATTTGCAGCTGAAGATGTGGGACTGGCCGATCCGAGGGCTATGGAAATAGCCGTAGCAGCATATCAGGCATGCCATTTTATCGGCATGCCTGAATGTTCGGTTCATCTTACGGAAGCCGTTGTCTACTTATCGTTAGCACCCAAGTCGAATGCCATGGAGACGGCCTATTTATCGGCGCGTAAGGATGCGTTGGAACAAATTGCCGAACCGGTTCCGTTACAGATTAGAAATGCACCGACTAAGTTGATGAAGGACTTGGAATATGGCAAAGGATACGACTATGCACATAATCATCCTGAAGGATTGACAGCCATGGAATGTTTACCCGACTCGTTGCGGGGGCGCACGTATTATCGCCCGACGGAGCATGGATTGGAGGGACGTTTCAAGGCACGGTTTGAAGAAATAAAGGCATGGAAAAAAAGATACGGCAAAGGGAAGAAATAATGAGTAAGAAAGTTATTTTCGGAAAAGATTACAGCACAAACGAGTATGCAAAAATCTTTTTTTATTTATGCATAGGCGGATCGGCAGCTATAGCAGAATGGCTTATGTTTTACTTCTTTGACGGGTTTTATACATCCTTTTTCGATAATTCAGCTTTGAGAATTTCCGTTTCAACAGCTACCGCATTTTCGTTGGCTACTGTATATCACTATATCTTGGGGAACATCTTTGTTTTTGAAAGCGGTCGTCGTTATGAGCGAAAGAAAGAGCTGACCCTCGTTTTTGTTGTCAGTATTATCGGGCTATTGTGGAATTTACTTCTCATGTGGATATTTACATCGGGACTTTCCATAGAGCCCGTGCCGGCAAAGATTATAGCCAGTGCCGTCGTAACCGTGTGGAACTATCTGTCGCGAAAAAAATGGATATTTTAAAAGAAATCTCGCTCAACGTTTTGTTGGCGGGATTTTTTATAAGTGTCGGAAAAGCATCATATATGCAAAGAATGCAAAAATGGATCTATACATATCAAAACCGTATTCAAAAGGGTCAATTCCAGATGGACCTCGGTGCATGGAATGTAAAATCTTCCGTTGATATGAGCAATTTTGATGCAACGACGATGCCGGCTACCGGGGCAGGAACGGCATATACGGGTACGAAGACGAGTGATTCCAAATGGAATTTTACGGGCGGTTTGTCTTACGGTCTTAGCGACAAATGGGGTCTTGAATATGCGTACCATGACTTAAATACCAAAAAAGATGGTATTAAGGGTACGGACGGAGATGAACATGAAGTAAATCTGGTTTACTCTCTCAATAAAAACTTTGCCGTATATGGCGGTTGGAATCGCATTAAAAACTCTAAAGATTCTTTCAGTAGAACCAATAATATCGCTCAGCTCGGTCTGATTGCCAAAGCTCCTTTGGCTAAAAATTTCGACATTTACGGTAAGGCAGCCGTAGGTACAAAGCATACGACTATTTGGGAAGCGGGTCTCGGTTATACGATAGGCAAAGATTTCGACTTAACGGCAGGCTATCGTTATGTAAATACGCGTCTTGCCGAAAAAGGCCAGACAGCTCTCGGCTTCACGAATACGTCAAGCGTTACGAACCCGGCAGTAGCGACGAGTGATGCCAATATTGCCTATAAAGGACCCTTCGTAACCTTATCTTATCGTTTCGGCGGTCATAAGAAAGCAGCTCCCGCACCGGTTGTGGCAGAACAGCCGCGTCGTCAGGTTGTGCAGGAACAACCCGGCCACGTATATAATGACTACTATCTCGAAAGTGTTCACTTCGCCTTTGATGTAGATACGCCTATTGCCTACGATCAGGGCAAGCTCGATCATTTTGTAGCCGTAGCGAAAGAATATCCGCATGATATGTTCAAACTCGTAGGTAATACGGATGCTCGCGGTACGGATGCTTACAATGACGATCTCTCCAAACGTCGTGTTGTAAATGTAGCTAGATACGCTGTCGATCACGGTGTAAATCCGGAACAACTCGAACTTTCTTATGAAGGAAAGAACGATCCCGTTGCAACGAATGCCACCGATCAGGGCCGTGCAGACAATCGTCGTGTAGATATTTGGCATCACAGATAAATAAAGAATTTACCCGCAAGGGCCATAACAGGGAATCGGCATAATCGATTCCCTGTTTTTGTTACTGTGTCGCCTTGTCTTACGACTATGAATAAGGTATAATATTCTAGCATAAAAGTATTGGTGCGTGACAGCCTGTCGGGGCTTGTGCAATGGAGACCTATGAACCTCGTCAGGTCCGAGAGGAAGCAGCGATAAGTAGTCATCTTCGTGTGCCACGAGGTAACCCGGCAAGCTGTTACACACGAGTGCTTTTACGAGAAGGCGGTAAAGCAGCGGCGAAGCCGCTTTTTTTCATATAAGGGGAACGACTATGTCCTACATTGCATTGTATCGCAAATGGCGACCGAAGACATTTGAAGACGTTGTCGGTCAGGGTCGAATTATGAAGACTCTGCAACAGGCCGTGGAAAATGATAAAGTGGCTCACGCCTATCTTTTTTCCGGCCCGCGCGGAACCGGAAAAACCAGTACGGCTAAAATTTTTGCGAAAGCTCTTAATTGCGTACACGGACCGACATCGCATCCTTGTAATGAGTGTGATGTATGTAAACACATTACGAGTGGTGAATCTCTTGATGTGGTGGAAATCGATGCGGCATCGAACCGAAGTATTGAAGATATTCGCCAGTTGCGAGAGACTGTAAAGTTTATGCCTACGGAAGGGCATAAAAAGATATACATTATCGACGAAGTGCATATGCTTACGACAGAAGCGTTCAATGCCTTGCTGAAGACGTTGGAAGAACCGCCGGAACATGTGGTCTTTATCTTGGCGACGACAGAACCGGAACGAATACCTATGACCATTCTTTCTCGTTGTCAGAGATATGATTTTCGGCGTATTACGGCAGACGACATACAGAAACGGTTGGCCTATATTGCCGACAAGGAAGAAATAGATTTGAAGCCCGACGCAGCTCGGATGATTGCCGTTCGAGCCGACGGCGGTATGCGCGATGCCTTGAGCCTTCTTGACCAGTGTGTAGGTAACGGTGGGCGGTGTGTCGATGAAGAGATTGTACGGGACTTGTTGGGACTTGTCGGCAAAGATTGGTTATTCTCTATGACGGCGGCCCTTTTTAGCGGTCGTGGAGAAACTCTTATTGAAGGTATTGATGAAGTTGTACAGGCAGGGAAAGAAGTACAAAATGTATTAGCCGATATGGTCATGCATTTAAGGGCTCTTATGCTGTATCAAGCGGCTCCCAAGTCTGAGACCTTGGCGGCTTATGCGGACGTAGAAAAAGAATTGGCTGCGCAAGCCGAGTCCATAGAACCGGCACGGATATTTGCGGTCTTGAATATTTTGCAAGAATCTTTATTGCGGGTTAAGACCTCCCCTTTTCCTCGCATTGCCGTAGAAACGGGTTTGCTGATGGCTGCTCAAAACGAATCGGGGAGCGGTGACTTGGCGGTAAGGGTCACGGCTTTGGAAAAACGGGCGTATGCTGTTCCTCAGGATGTTATGGATCGCCTTGTGCGATTAGAGCAGGGCATTGGGACGAAATCCGAGATTTGTATACCTCGGACTTCGGTAAAAACACAGGTCCATAGACAAGAGCCTAAATTACAACTTACGGAAGCGGTGACGGTGCCCGAAGCGATAGGAGCCGTAAAACCGTCTGTGGGAGAGCCCAAACCGAAGGCTGAAGGGGAAAAATCGAAGGGTTCGGCAGTTGATATGTCATCGAAAGGACGGCAAGTGCCGGTTAACGATGCTGAATATAATCGAATCTGGAGTAGCGTTTGTGCTGTCTTGGACAGGGCTAAAAAGAAAGCTGTTTTGTCGTGTATACGAAACGGGCGAGTTGTTTATATCGGAGAGACGGAGTTTATCCTTGCCTTGCCGACAGAATTTATGGTTAAGCGAGCCAATCGAGAGGACTATTATACTTGTGTAGATGAAGCCTTGGCTCAAGTTCTCGGTAAGGGATACCATATGCGCAGTTACCTTGAAGGGGACAGCGAATTGTCGGCATATGAAAAAAAAAAGACTGATTCGGATATAAAGTCGGATCTCACCCCTACAAAAGACATGGAGAAGGAACCGGTGCTGATTGAACAAGTTGAAGGCTCACACGAACCGGTGGCTATTGAACGGCAAGATATACCGCAGGGAGAACGAGAAGCCTTGGCGGCCGTGCTTGATTCGGTAGGAGATTGTCGTATTTTCGTAGAATATAAAGATACATAACAGAGCACTCGCTCACACCGGCGAGTGCTCTTACGTTATCCGGGTGTCGTTTTCATAAAGAAAGTAAGTGGAAGAGGCCGCATATATTCTTTGTTTTTATGACAGAAGCGGTGAAAATATAGTATAATATAAAGGATTGTAAAGTTTTAAAAGGAATCGTTCCTAATTGGAATGACCGAAATAGGGTGTAAAATATATTCGCTTACTATAAGGAGGAACTATTATGTTCGGTGGCGGCAATATGCAAGGTATGATGAAAAAAGTGCAGAAAATGCAAAAAGATATGAAGAAGATGCAAGACGAATTAAAGGTACGTACTGTTGAAGCGACTGTCGGCGGCGGTACGTTAACTATTGTCATGAATGGCGAAAAAACGGTGGAAAGTGTTACTATCGATCCGTCCGTGATTGATCCGGAAGATAAGGAAATGTTGGAAGATTTGATTGTAGCGGCTGTTAATGAAGCCGGCAAGAAGGTTGATGACATGATGGCTCAGGAAATGAGCAAAATCACGGGTGGTATGAATTTGCCGGGTATGTTCTAATGGATACGCCTTTGGAACATTTGGCGGAACAATTTCGACGCTTGCCCGGTATCGGCATTAAAACGGCTCGTAAATTAGCGTATTACATGATACAGCAACCGGATGAGAAAACGGAAGCCTTTATCGATGCGGTTCGGAAAGCGAAAGAACAGATGCATTTTTGCTCCGTATGTTTTAATTTATCATCTACCGATCCGTGTACTTATTGTACGGATGCACACAGAGATCATTCGGTCATTATGGTAGTGGAAACACCTCAAGACGTGGCGGCTATTGAACGGTCAAAGGATTATCACGGGTTATATCACGTGTTGCACGGTGCCCTATCTCCTCTCGACGGAATCGGACCGGAAGATTTGCATATCAAGGAATTATTGCAGCGTTTGGGCGACACCCGGGTTCAAGAAGTCATTATTGCTACAGATCCTGATGTAGAAGGTGAAGCGACGGCCTTGTATTTGGCACGATTGTTGAAAACGGCAGGGGTTAAGGTGACAAGAATTGCCAGAGGACTTCCCATGGGTGGCGATATTGAATTTGCCGACGAAGCGACTTTAGCCGGGGCCGTAGCCAATCGCCGGGAAATGTGAGGAACTTCGTGTGGAATACCTATATATCGGTGCAGGTATTGTTCTGCTGCTTATTATAAATCGTTTTATTTTAGCACCTATTCGTAGATTGGCTATTAATACAATGATGGGGCTTTTTTTGCTTCACCTGGTCAATACGTACGGATCTCTGGCGGGCTTGCACCACGTTAATGTTACGCCCCTTACGGGACTTATTGTAGGTTTTTTCGGCGTACCCGGAGTGGTGGCGGTAACGTTATTTTATTTGGTTATTTAAGGATGCGATAGGATGAATGTGAAGCATGCATTCGGATTGTTGGGAGCTTTTCTGCTTTCCGTAAGTTTGTTAACCGGTTGCGGCAACACTATTTCCGCTAAGACGGAAAAGGTGACTAAGTCGCCACATCCGGTGGCTTTGACTTTAGATGCGAATATTACGGCCTTACATTCGGCGGAAATTATGCCGAAAGTATCGGGAAAATTGGTGTCGGCCCCCCCGGTTGTCGGTCAAGATATTAAAGCCGGAGAAGTAATAGCTCAAGTCGACCCGACGCCGTATCAACAAAGTTTAAGCAGTGCTGAAGCGGAGCTTATGTCGGCATCGGCATCATCGGCACCGGTATACGAAGCTCCGGCCGTCGATACGGGAGAGCGGGCAAAGCTTGATGTATGGTATCAGATGGGTGCCATTTCACGTGTTGAATATAATCAAATGCAGTCGCGGGCAAATGGTGGCGGTACGTATAGGGCGACACCGGCTGTGGATACGGAGAAATTAGCCCAGTTGCAACAGACGATTCAAACAGCGAGAGAAATGCTGAGTAATGCCACTATTTATTCACCCATCGACGGTCGGGTTACCGCTGTTGCGGAAAATTCGTCTGTAGCCGTTGCGGGAAATGTGTTGGCGACAGTTCAGCAGTTGACGCCACTGGTGGCCACTTTCGCCGTACCGCAGGACTATATCGATGCGGTTCAAGCTGCACGGACGGCCGGGACCTTGAAAGTACAGGTCTTGACGCCGGGAGGTGAAACAGAAGCGGGGGAACTTACCTTCTTGTCGACGGAAGTTGACGGAGCTACCAATGCCTATTTGGCAAAAATTACGTTTAACAATAATAAAAATCTCTTCGTTCCCGGAGAGTTTTACCATATTCGCCTTTCTACACCTCAGGAAATCAATCAGATTACGGTGCCTAAAGAGGCGGTTAAAACCAAAGACAGCGGAGATTTCGTATATGTTGTAAACAGTGACGGAGTCGTTGATGCCAGAGCCGTTTTAACGGGAGATGAAGAAGGCGGACGAGTGATCGTTCTCAGCGGCCTTAAAGAGGGGGATACGATTGTATCCGACCCGCCGGATTCTTTGGAAATAGGAATGAAAGTATCATCATAAGAGCCAGTCGGAAGGAATGTATATGAAGGATACAGGACATTACGAAGCGAATCGGGAAAACAGCCTTTTAAAATCGTTGGAAAAAAGTCTGGATGTATTGGATTTGTTTGTAGAGTGTAATACGGGCATGACTTTGAAAGAGATTGCCGGTATGACGAAGCTCAATACCTCTACGGCCTTTCGCATTGTCAACACGTTGGAGCGTCGACAGTATTTAACTCGAAATGAAGATTCGAAGCAGTATCGTTTAGGACCCAAGGCCTTAGCCCTCGGCTATTCCTCACACTGGACGGAAAATATCGTGACTTTAGCCAAACCGTATCTGCGTAGATTGCAGCAAGAGTTTAATGAAACGGCCAGTATTTATGTTGCTGAAGGGGACAGTCGTATCTGTTTGGATCACGTGGAAAGTACCCATTCGTTGCGCCGTGTCATCCCTTTGGGAGAGTCGTTGCCTGTATATAAGGGGGCGGCAGGCAAGGTGTTGGTTGCATGGGCTAATAAGGACGAACAAAAACGCATCAGTGAAAAGCACGGCGGTTTGTCGGAAAGCGAACTGTCCATGATTCGGCATAACGGATATGCAGTTACACAAGATGAGAGTGAACACGGTCTGTTTGCCTTAGCCGTTCCCGTTTTTAACTTTGAAGAACAAGTGGTCGCTTCGTTGACGGTAGCCGGTCCGTCTATGAGATTTTATGATTCTATTCGCCAAAAAATGCTTTTTACTATGAGTCAGTATGCATCTGAAATATCCTATGCCTTAGGTTGTCGTAAGAAAAAATAGAAACGTATTATGTGAAGTTGATGTACAGTGAATATCAGATAATTGCTGAGATTGTTATAATGAAACGATACAAACGGTTTTAGCCTGTCGATTATATGTCAGGCACTTTAGCAAGGAGAGATTATTATCATTCAGTTTAGAGAATTTACTATTAACGATAAGCCCGTATTGGATTCATATTTTCATGAAAAACGGTACGAACAGGCCGATGCTACCTTTATGACATTGTTGGCTTGGCAATACCCGTACGACATCCAGTGGGCTGAAGAAGATCAGGTCTTGTATATTCGTTCGGGACGCGGCAATCAGCAATTCTGGTTGCCCCCTTTTTCGCGCAAAGATGGTGGACTCGTTGCCGGTTTGGAACGAATGAAAGAATGGTTTACGGCACATAATCACCCTTTTTTGATGAAGGGGGTTACACAACCGGTAGTCGACAAGTTGAATATGCTGTGTCCTGACTGCTACACGATTGTGCCTGACCGTGATAACTATGAATACGTTTATTTGACACAAGATTTGATTAACTTGTCGGGTAAAAAATTCCGGCAGAAAAAGAACAACTTGAATCATTTCCGTAACCAGTATATGGGATATGAATATCTTCCCATTACGGAAGATATTTTTGAAGAATGCCTGGATGCGGACAAACGGTGGATGGAAAATCGTATCGATCGCGATACGGAAGATGAGGATGAAATGAAAGGCGAACGCCAAGCTATTAAAACCATCTTTGATAACTGGGATGCCTTAGGTGCAAAGGGTGGAGCCATTCGCATTTTTAATAAAATAGCCGCCTTTTCTATAGGAGAAATGCTCAACGATGATACGGCTATTATTCATTTTGAAAAAAGCGATCCTAATATCCGAGGTCTTTATCAGGCAATTAATCATGAATTCGTTGTACATGCATGGAGTCATACGACGTATATTAATAGAGAAGAGGATATGGGTATTCCGGGGCTGCGTCAGTCAAAGGAATCATACAATCCCGACCATTATGTAGAAAAATTCAGTGTTACGTTGGCTAAATAGAAAGAGGCGCATATGGAATTTCGCTTGGCCGGTCCGCAGGACCGAAATGTGGTGGAAGACTTGTGGGCATATTGTTTCGAACCGAAGGAACACCCGTTCTTTCGTTGGTATTTTGCTAATATGTATGAGCCCGAAAACGTACTTTTGGGGATTCAGGACGATGCTGTCGTATGTTTGACGCATTTGAATCAATATGAATTGAATATTCGAGGTATTCGTTTTCCTGTTTCCTATATTGTCGGCTTGGCTACTCATCCGGCTGCTCGCCGCAGCGGTTTGGGAGGAAAGCTGTTAACCGCATCCTTGAAGGAAATGCGGCGGCGCGGTCAGGTTGTGCATATCCTTATGCCGTCTAAGGCCGGTTTTTATCAACAATACGGTTATGAGCTGTATTGTCATCAATGGCGTGAAACGATGCCCCTTGACTCCTTGAGACCCTTAACGGATCGAACGGTTCGTTTTGCCTTTGTCGATTCAGCCGATCGATGGCCTTACTTGGATAAGGTTTATCGGGCATATACATCGGGACTTTCCGGCTATGCCTATCGCGATGAAGCTTCGTGGCGTCGTCATATAGAAGCACAGTTGGCGGAAGGAAATATTTGTGTTGTTTTTGACGGGGAGGACCCTGTTGCTTATGCTTTTTACCAACTGGGAGAGTCGACAATTCAATGCGGAGAATTCGTATATTCCGATTATAAGGGCAAAAGAGGACTCCTCGAGTACTTCTATAATCATCGCTCGCAAGGCGAACAATTGCAGTGGAATGAAGGAATGAAAGACCAGTCATATCGGTTCTATCCGGACGGTAAAAAGGGCCATGAAACAATACCCTTCATGACGGGCCGTATTGTCGATGTCAAAGGTGCTTTGGAAAAGTTATCATACGATAAAAAAATTCAAGGACATGCGGTATTTTCTGTAGAAGATCCTTTGGCCGACTGGAATACGGGGACCTTTTCCTTAACTGTGAAAGACGGTCAGGCCGTCGTAGAATCGGTAAAAGAAGTGGCAACGATACGGATGACTATCGGCGCGTTAGCTCTTCTGGTTTTCGGTACACTTGATGCGAAGTCTTTGGCCGTTTATAATAAATTAACGGCGAGAGAGGAAGACATGGATTTCTTGGACCGCCTTTTCCCCAGAACGGAAACATATATTAATGAATGGTATTAAGGTTGTCGGCTATAGCCGGCAATATTAGAGGAGATTAAGTATGAAATCGGTAACGAAATTTATGATTATAGCGGTAGTAGTAGCGTCTTGTAACGGGGGCGTTTGCACATACGATGAAACTCAGGCGGCAGATACGACGGCGACGCAAGTCCGAATGACGGCGACCGTGTCGGGAACTGAAGATACATTACCTTTATCTGTTAAAGATTCGGAAAAAATTACAAGTAACGATGCTGATTATATGGATATGGTGCTTACAGGTACCAATAGTGATACGACGCTCAGCTCCCTTTTTGCGAATATGACAAAGCAACCCGGTAGTAAACTCATTCCCCTTAGCGGTCGAGTTGCCAAGGCTCCGTCTACGGTTCAACAGGGGTATCCTCTTTCTTATGTACGGGCAATTGACGAAAACTCTGCTGTAAAACAGGAATTGCCGTCCGGCAAGGTTTTTATAGCTACCTCGGAAGCCCTTTTGATTCGTAAAAAAGAAGCTCTTAAAGTATTTGAAACAAAGCCGGTTGCCTACATTTATAACCCGAAAGACGGGGCTGTAGGACGTATGAGTTCGGAAAAAACCGTCTTGGCGAGAGACTACTCTTCACCGGATGAAATAGAAAAAATACCCTTGACCGCTGTAGCCGCCGATTCACGTGAACACATGCTGGTTGTTTATCTTAACGATAAGGCAAAAGTTGTTCCCGTAAAGGCGAAAAAACACTATTTTGTACGCGACTATGCGGAACAAATAAAGCCTCTCTAAAGGAAGTTCATTTATGATACACGTAACTGACGGCGCTATGCGCTATATAAATAAAAAAGGAAAAAATATTCTTATTCGCTTCGACTATCAATCAAATACGGGGAACTGTTGAGTTGGTGATGCCTTAGGGGGTAGATATATTCCCGTACTGCAATTGGTTGACCGCTCATTAAAACCCGATTGCCCGCATGAAGACTTTGGCGGTATTACCGTCTGGTACCCGCCGACTCTTCGTCCCGTAGCTGGTAAAGATGTCGTGACGATCTGTGTTAAATCCCTTTTTTGGATTAAACGACTGGAATTGGAGGATGCTTTGGTTCTGAACTCCAAGCCGGGCGGACTCAATCCTAGCATACATGACATGGGTGCGTAAAATAACCCGATGGGACAAAGTAGAATCCTTTGCCCCATCGGGTTTTTTGTTTGCCGGATTTTCCCGGTCAGACTTTATTTAGCTGTCTGAACTTGCTATAATTACTTGAGAATAATTAATGAATAGCGAGTGGAGGGTGATTGTTATGAAACTACGTAAGGTAACGTCGGTCGGCTTAATTGCAGGTCTTTGTTTTTCGGCTATTACGGGATTGGCTGCGGGAACTCAATTTGCCGACCCGAGTGCGGTTATCAGTATCGGTGGGGCTACCGGAACGGAAGCGGCCGGACGGGTTCGTGTAGATGCGACGGCAGGGGCCAGTATTATGATTACGCCTGATCAAAATTACGGGCCTCTTTCTTATCCTGAAAGAGACGGTAGACGAGTACCCGATAATTTGAAACCCGATTCACCTGCGACGGCTCGTGTTGTCATTCGTGGTGAACGGACAGACTTCGGCTTGAATACGAACACGTCTAAAAACGGTACGGCTGTAGGGGCGGGAGCTAAAGCTAAGGGTAACTATGCAGCGGCATTCGGCAATAAGGCGGCTGTTAAGGCGGAAGACGGATTATCTTTGGGGCATGGAGCTTCCGTTACGGCGGATAACAGTGTGGCACTCGGAGCAGGTAGTATTGCCGATACGGTTAATACCGTATCCGTCGGCAGTGACAAGGGAGTTCGTAAGATAACCCATGTTGCCGACGGGACCGTGGCTTTCGGCTCGAATGATGTCGTAACGGGCAACCAATTGTATGCGTTGACACAGCAAGTTACGGAATTGCGTAAAGAAAATGAAGCATTAAGACAAGCTCTTGAAGCTTTAAAAAACGGAAAGTAAACTTCATATAAGAGAAATACCCTCTTTATCGGATAAGCGATTGGGAGGGTATTTTTTCCATAAAAGCGTTTATCAAATTTTTTGAACTATTTGAATTTTTTTAGTCAAAATGAGTCCAATGACTTGTCTATAATTCCTTTTCCGACTACGTATAATAAAGGTACATAGTATATCTTCGTCATTTAGAAAAAATAGATTATGCAACAAGTAAAAAGTAATGCAAGAGATTATTTTATGCATAACGTTCGTTCAATGAGAGGCTTAATGCGCTCATAAATTGTCAAAAGCTCATCTATTTTATATTGTATGGTGACGGGTATAATATAAGTACAGGTAAAGAAACAGCCTCCTTAAAAAGGGGGCTGTTTTATTTTATAGCCGCAAAAGATGTATTTTATGTGTATAAAATATATTCAAATGAAAACAAATTAGATAACTGTTATTATTGTTATAAATAAAACAAATTAAAAAGATACCGATTAAGAGCCGATAAAGAGGAGATATTAACGATTTCATTCTTAGTAAGAATGAAATATTTTTCTAAAAATAGATATTGACAATGAATATCATAGTATTAAAATAAAAACATAACGTATATACTTATCAAATAGTAGAGGGGACTGGGTAGTAATGAGAAATAAGAGTATGCGTATTTGTGCGACCCTTACGGCTTGTGCCGTAATTGGAGGGGTAGTTTGTGCGGCGGCGCCGCAAATAGATTCGGCAGCCAGTGTTTTGATCGGTCAGGCGACGCCGGGTCAGGCGACAGCCGGCAGAACTCGTGTTGATGCGACGACAGGAGCCAGTGTTCTTTTGACACCCGATTCGAATTATGCACCTGATTCATATCCTGTACATGGCGGACGTCATGTACCCGATAACTTAGGTAACGGTGCACCCGATACGGCACGTGTTGTCATTCGCGGCGAACGGACGAACTTTGGTTTAAATACGAATACGGGTAGAAACGGTACAGCCTTCGGGGCTAATGCGGTAGCTAAGAAAGATTATGCGGCAGCTATCGGTAACGGTGCCAATGTTAATGCCGTAGAAGGGCTGGCTATGGGGCATAATGCTTCCGTCACCGGTAACGGGAGTATTGCTATCGGCGGCGGCAGTACGGCGGCAGAAACCAATGTTGTGTCTGTCGGCAACGATACGACACAACGACGGATTGTTAACGTAGCGGATGGACGTATTGCTGCAGGATCTCATGATGCTGTAACAGGTAATCAGCTGTATCAATACGGGGCAAATATGACCGGTGGCTTGAGTAAAGAAATTAAAAATGTCGGTGCCGCCTCGGCAGCTCTGGCAGGACTACATCCTTTAGATTACACGGGAAGTGAATCGAAATTCCAGATTGCGGCAGCCTTAGGTTCCTATGACGGGAAAAAAGCCGTAGCTATGGGCGGATTTTACAATGCGTCCCGTGACTTGATGCTTTCCTTCGGAGCGGCATCGAATTTCGGTGACAGCCACAAATTGTCGGCCAATATAGGAGCTACCTTCCGAGTCGGAAAAGAAGGGGAACCTTCCGTTCGGCAGGATTCCGATTTGGCGGAAAGAATGGATGCTATGGAACGGGAAATGCGTCAACTTCGTGAAGAAAATAAAGAACTACAGGCTAAAGTAGCACAGTTACAAAAATAGTTATTAAAGAGGAGCTTTCTGATGAAGGCTCCTCTTTTACGGAATAAATGTGATTTAAATCACTAATGAAGGCTGAAAGAGTTTATATAAAAAGTAAAAATAAAATAAAAGAAGTATATTATTACAATAGGTATTACGAAAAAACATAGATAAAAAGCTATCGAACGATAAAAGGAATAGAAAAAGAAGATAAAATACTTATTGTTACAAATGGAACGTGGTATACTATGAATATAAAGAATTTATCTTGTGAATAGCCCATTACAAGCGAGATAAATCCGGTTTTGCACATTTAAAGGAGGTTATTACAATGGCTTATAACAACATTAAATTTGAAAACCAGGACGGAATCGGTGTTTTGACGATTGATCGCCCGAAGGCACTGAATGCGTTGAATTCCGAAACGCTGTTGGAATTAAATGATTTGGTAGGCAAACTTGAAACGGATAAAGACGTTAAAGTAGTAGTTATTACCGGCGGTGGAGATAAATCCTTTGTTGCCGGCGCGGATATTAAGGAAATGTCCACGAAAAACGCTGTAGACGGCCGTAACTTCGGTAAAATCGGGCAGGATGTCTTTACCCGCATTGAAAACCTTCCTCAGCCGGTTATTGCAGCTGTTAATGGCTTTGCTCTCGGCGGCGGTTGTGAATTGGCTTGTGCTTGCGACTTCAGATATGCTTCTGAAAATGCACTCTTCGGCCAACCTGAAGTCGGTCTTGGCATTACGCCCGGTTTTGGCGGTACGCAACGTCTGCCCCGTGTCGTAGGTCGCGGTTACGGTAAAGAATTGATTTTCACAGCTGCTAATATTAAAGCCGATGAAGCGTATCGTATCGGCCTTGTTAATAAAGTCGTTCCCCAGGAAGAATTGATGCCGACGGTTATGAAAGTGGCTAAGAAGATTGCGGCTAATGCTCCTATTGCCGTACAACTTTCCAAAGCAGCTATTAATCGCGGAATGCAGTGCGATATCGTTACGGGTATTGCTTATGAAGACGAAGTATTCGGCCTGTGCTTCTCCACAGAAGACCAGACGGAAGGTATGGCTGCCTTCATGGAAAAGAGAAAAGAAAAGAATTTCCAGGGCAAATAATTCGTTCATATTAAGAAATTACTATAATATGAACTGTAAATAAAAAGTATCCCGTCGATTATTTTCGACGGGATACTTTTTTCCCGGTGTTATTGCGGGACTATTATGTGCCAAAGGGCGACGGTAATGAACAATAAAACAAATAGCAGACTGATGATTCTCTGCTTGGTTAAGACCAGCTTAGCCGGTTGTGTTTGACGCGGTTTAGGCGGTACTTCCACTTGTTGTGTGCCGCAAATGGGACACATGCGAACGCCGTCTCTTAATTCGACACCGCAGGTTTTACAAATCATTTTATCATCTCCGTAAAGGCTTTTTATATGTTTTATTAATCATAGCATGTCGAGAAGGATAAAAAAAGCAAGGATTATGTAGTAATTGTCAGTGATTCCGGCAAATGATATACTGTAGGCAATAGGTGAGTCGAAAGGAACGGCCTGACGGCAAACCGCATGGACAACTATATCCGTATGGCCTCGTTTACAATGATAAGCTCATGTAAATAAGGTTCGTCTTCTATGTGATGACTCTATCCCTGCGATTTGCGCAGGGATTTTTTGTATAAGGAGTAGCTATGGATGAAACTAGAGTAGCTCTTATCGGTATTATTGTCAGCGACGACGGGGCGGCGGAAAAGATCAATGCCGTTTTTCACGATTACAGAGAATATATTATCGGGCGTATGGGATTACCTTATAAAGAACGAGGGATATCTATTATCAGTATTACTATGGATGCCCCCCAGTCCGTAATCAGTGCCGTTGCCGGTAAGTTGGGTATGATAAAGCACGTAAGTTCAAAAACCATTTACGCAAGGTTACCGGAATAGGGGTAGGTTTATGTTAAAGATTGCAATTTACGGTAAGGGCGGCATTGGTAAATCGACGGTGACATCCAATTTGGCGGCGGCTTTTGCCTGTTTAGGCAAAAAGGTTATTCAAATCGGCTGTGACCCGAAGGCCGATTCGACACTGAATCTTTTGGGCGGCCATTTGTTGCAGCCTGTTATGAACTATATGAGCGAGAAGGGCGAAGAGCCGGAATCGATTGAAGACATTTCCGAAATCGGTTTCGGCGGGGTCTTGTGCATTGAAACAGGTGGACCTACGCCCGGGCTGGGGTGTGCCGGCCGCGGCATTGTAGCTACTTTTGCCCTTTTAGAAGATTTAGGTCTCTTTGATATATATAAGCCCGACGTCGTCTTGTACGACGTTTTGGGTGATGTCGTTTGCGGCGGATTTGCGGCACCCATTCGTGAGGGTTATGCCAAAGACGTTATTATCGTTACATCGGGTGAAAAGATGTCACTCTATGCTGCCGATAATATTTACAGGGCTGTGCAGAATTTTGAGGATCGCAGTTATGCTCGTATGAGAGGCATTATTTTTAATCGTCGGAACATTCCCGGTGAAGAGGATAAGGTTAAGGCTTTTGCAAGCGAACGGAGTTTGTCGATTATCGGTGATATTCCGCGCAATGATGACATTTCTCGCTTTGAAGAAGAAGGTTGTACCGTTATTGAAGGGGATAGAACCCTGCCTATCAGCCGTAACTTCTTATCCATAGCCGAAGCCTTGATAGGAGAAAAAGTATGATGCAGAAAGCGGCTTTTTACAAAACCGTAGCTGAGTTAGCGGCGGCAGGACCGGAACGTATTCCTGCCGAACTTATTTCGACTGAGCATGTAATCTACAATTCGCCTGCCTCCTTGGTCTTTAATTCGCCGGGGGCGGAAGGATTCGGAGTAAAAAGAGCGGGGCTGGCCATTCCCGGCTCGATTATGCTTCTCGTGGGACCTGGATGTTGCGGTCGGAATACGACGATTTTAAGTGAAATGAGCGGCTATAGTGACCGTTTTTTCTTCTATACAATGGACGAAACGGATATTATTACGAGTCGTCATTTGCAGAAAATTCCTCAGGCCATTAGAGAAATTTGCGAGAGCTCGGAAAAAGCACCGTCAGTCGTCATGGTCTGTATGACCTGCGTTGATGCTCTCTTAGGAACGGATATGGAGCGCGTCTGTCGAAAGGCGGCAAATGAAGCAGGGATTCCTGTCGTTCCTTGCTATATGTATGCCTTAACTAGAGAAGGTCGAAAACCGCCGATGGTAGCCGTACGGCAAGCTGTTTATTCGCTCTTGAAGTCACGAAAACGTCGCGGTGATGCTGTAAATCTTCTCGGGTATTTTTCACCATTACAGGATGACTGCGAGCTATATGACCTGTTAAAGCAAGCCGGAGTAAAGCATATTCGGGAGATTTCTCGTTGCGACGATTTTGATGAATATCTTGCCATGAGTGAGGCCAATTTTAATCTCGTCCTTCACCCTGAATCACGGTTGGCGGCACAGGATATGGAAGAACGTTTACAAATACCGAGTATAGAATTGACCCGCATGTATGATACGGAGAAAATACATAAGCAGTACGGCATTTTTTCTAAGGTTATAGGGGTATCTCTTGATGACAGACCGTATAAGGATGAGGCGGAAGCAACTGCTGAAGAATTTCTTAAAAAATACGGGCCGGTACGAGTAGCCATAGGAGAAATGATGAACGGAGATGCCTTTGATATGGCCGCCGCTTTGAGTAAGTACGGATTGGACGTACGGGAGATTTACGGAACTGTAACAGCGGAATCTTTTGTGCGTCTGCGCCAACTTGCAGAGACAAACGGAAGTATTAAGGTGTACTCCAACCTGTCTCCGACGATGCTGCACTATAAAGACGATGAGAGTATTGACCTGGCAATCGGAAAGGATGCAGCATATTATCACCCGAAGGCGGCACATGTTTTTTGGAATCAGGAGATTCAACCTTTCGGACATAGAGGGGTGACAACCCTGTTTCATGAAATGACAAGAGCCATGGAGGGGCATAGGATATGAAGGGTTTGTGGAAATACATATCCCCCTTTGCACCCGATCAATCCGGTGCCGGGGCAGTCTTATACGGGCTGGGCGGCATCATAGTTGTCTGTGATGCCGGCGGTTGTGCCGGAAATATTTGCGGGTTTGATGAACCGCGTTGGTTTTCACAAAGGAGTGCCGTGTTCAGTGCCGGTTTGCGTGATATGGACGCTATTTTGGGGCGGGACGACCGCTTGGTGGATAAATTGGCATCTGTGGCCGAGGATATAGATGCGGATTTTGCCGCTATTATAGGGACTCCTGTACCGGCCGTTATTGCCACGGATTATAGAGGCCTACGCAGATTGGCGGAAAAGCGTATTCAAAAACCGATTATAACCGTAGAAACGACGGGAACGGAATACTATGATAAAGGAGAAGCCTTAGCCTATAAAGAGCTTTTAAAAACTTTTGCAAAAGAAACGGGGAAAAGGCAAGACAACAGTGTCGGTATTTTCGGAGCGACTCCCTTGGACTGCGTATTTCCTCAAGATAGAGAACGCATTAAAGAGCAACTTTTGCATAAAGGCTGGGATGAGGTTCATATTTACGGAGAAGAAGGCTTGGAGCCGTTGCAAAGAGCTTGTGAAAACACGTTAAATCTGGTTTTATCACCGTCTGGGCTCGAGGCGGCGGTTTATGCTTGTAAAAAGTTCGGTACCCCGTATGAATGTATATACCCTTTGCAGGGCCATGAGACTAAGGTGCTTGACGATTGGAAGGGTAAACGTGTTCTAGTCGTACATCAACAGGTGGCGGCCAGACAATTAGCAGACGAGTTGGCTGAAAGAGGGGCGGACGTAATGACGGCGACCTGGTTTTCGGCACCGCGTGAACTGATGAAGGAAAAGGATGTGCATTTGGCGGAAGAAGACGATTTTTTACGTCTAATAGAAGAAAATTCCTTCCAGGTCATCTTTGCCGATATCTTTTTAAAGCGGGCAACCGGAAAGTTTAAAGGCCTCTTTGTTGATTTTCCGCACTTTGCCGTATCGGGGAGGACTTCGTTGTGAAGGCTTTGAGAATTCGTATTTTCGGCATTGTACAGGGCGTGGGATTCAGACCTTTTGTCAGTCGTTTGGCAAAACGTTGCGGTATTGTAGGAACCGTGAGTAATCGCGGCTCCTATGTGGAAGTTATCATGGCCGTGCCGGCAAAAGAAGAGTACTTTTTCTTACATGCTTTGCGAGATGAAGCTCCGCCGCGTTCTCAAATTATGGGTATGGAAACGGATTATATAGACAAGGCCGATTTGTTAAGCGGCTTTTCCATTATTGAGAGCACCCCTGATAAGGGACATATTTTTGTATCGCCCGATATCGGCATTTGTGATGAATGTAAAAGGGAGCTCTTTGATCCGTCGGACCGTCGCTATTTACATCCTTTCATTAACTGTACGGCTTGCGGGCCGCGACTGACCGTCATGAAGGCTATGCCCTATGATAGGGAACGAACGTGTATGAATAACTTTCCCATGTGTCCGTCTTGTGAAAAAGAGTATACGGATCCCAATTCACGTCGCTATGATGCCCAACCCGTATGCTGCAACGAATGCGGCCCGCAAGTATATGTGGTCGGCACGGAAATTTACGGACATCAGGCGATTAGGGCGGCACGGGAAGCAATCCGTCAAGGGAAGATTATTGCGGTCAAAGGTATCGGAGGATTTCATCTTTGTTGCGACGGCACGAACGAAGCGGTTGTCAGTCGACTAAGACGCCTGAAACCGCGTCCGGTTAAGCCTTTTGCCGTTATGGCTGCTGATCTTGAGACGGCGAAGCGAGAGTGTGTAGTCACTCGTGCCGCCGAAGAATTACTGACGAGCTATGAAAGACCGATTGTTCTCATGAAACGACGGATTGGCGGTAAGGCTGCTGCATCTGTGGCACCCGACAATCCGTATATGGGAGTTATGCTTCCGTATGCCCCCTTACAGCTTCTCCTGTTTTCTTATAATGACGGTTTACATATGCCCGATTTATTGGTTATGACCAGTGCCAATCGAAGCGGTATGCCTATTTGTCGGACTGATGAAGAAGTCCGTACGGACTTACCGGGCTTATGCGACCTCATCTTATCTCATGACAGGGATATTTTATTACGTGTAGACGATTCGGTTGTTACAGTCAGTGCAGATGAGCCGTATATGATTCGTCGTTCGCGCGGCTATGCCCCTTTACCGATTCATGTGAACGGCGATTTTCACGGCACCGTGCTTTCGGCCGGGGGAGAATTAAAGAATACGGTTTGCTTGGCGAAGGATAATCTTTTTTATCTTTCACCGCATATCGGGGATGTAGGTTGTGTGCGGACGGAAACGGCACAACATGAATGTGCCGTACGGTTGCGGGACTTATTGGAGATTACTCCGCAATGCGGTGCTACGGATATACATCCGGCCTATGAGTCGTCGCAGTTGGTTAAACAGGCCCAAATCCCCGTCATTTCCGTACAACATCATTATGCACATATTCTCTCGTGTATGGCGGAAAACGGCTGCTCTGATGAAGTTATCGGCATAGCTTTGGATGGGACCGGGTACGGTACGGACGGAACGATTTGGGGCGGCGAATTATTACAAGTCTCGTATGACGGATTTACACGCGTAGGCTCTGTCAGTCCCTTTCTTCATGCCGGCGGTGATGCAGCTGTGCGAGACGGATGGCGATCAGCCTTATCGTTTTTGTATGCACTGTACGGGAAAGATGCCGTTCGTCATCTGGCGAGCGACCTCTCGTTGTGTACTCCGCAAGAGGCTGCAGTGCAATTGTTTATGCTGACTCAAGGTGTCAATACCTGTATTTCCACATCAGTCGGTCGTTTCTTTGACGGTATGAGCGCCTTATTGGGAGTGTGTCGGGCTTCAACCTTTGAAGGCGAAGGTGCTATGAAGCTCCAATTTGCGGCGGAAGCCTATGAACAAGGTAAGGCGGGTGAAGAGGCGCCCTTGAATCTTTTTGTTGAAAAAAGAGACGGACGGCTTATATTGGATCTGTTGGACTTGGTAAAACAAGTGACAGAACTATTTGATAAGGGAGCAAGTGTTAATTATTGTGCTTACTTATTTCATAAGGGAACGGCAGGTCTTTTGTGCAAGGGAGCTGAAGCTGTTCGCAAACAAACAGGACTTTCAAAAGTATGTCTGAGTGGCGGTGTTTTTCAAAACACCCTGCTTTTACGATTAAGTCGCGCCTATTTGGAAACGGCAGGATTTACAGTATATACGCACCGTCTCGTACCGACGAATGACGGCGGAATTGCTTTGGGACAGGCCTTGGCAGCTATGATTAAGTTACAAAAAGGAGAAAGAACATGTGTGTAGGATTGGCGGCGAAAGTCGTGAAGGTGAAGGGGAATATAGCACTGGTCGACGCGGCGGGAGCCCGGCGACAAGTATCGGCGGAACTCATTGAAAATCTTGATCCGGGCGATTATGTTATGGTTCACGCCGGGACGGCTATTGCTAAAATCAGCTCCGATGACATTGAAGAAACAACGGAATTGCTGGAGGATTTATAATGGCGGATTTGGAAGGAGCCAAACGGCTCGTTATGTCATATAAGGGGCCGAAGATTCGTATTATGGAAGTATGCGGAACGCATACGCACGAAATCTTCAGGCTGGGTATACGGAAATTACTCTCCCCTCATATGGAGCTGGTCTCCGGCCCCGGTTGTCCCGTATGCGTAACCCCCGTAGCTTTTATTGACGAGGCCTTGTGGTTGGCCCGAGAAAGAGGGGTTACGGTCTGTACCTTCGGGGATTTATTGCGAGTTCCCGGGTCAAGCGAGACGTTGAGCGATGCCAGGGCTCGGGGTGCCGATGTACGAGTCGTTTATTCACCTTATGATGCCTATGAGTATGCGGCGGCGAACAAGGATAAGGAAGTAGTCTTTTTGGCTGTCGGCTTTGAAACGACGACACCCGGGGCTTGTATTGCCGTAGCAGCGGCGGCATCGGAGGGGCTGACGAATTTTTCTCTATTGACGGCTAATAAAACGATGCCTCAAGCATATGAAGCTATGCGCGGAAGTTGTGACGCCTTTTTGTACCCCGGACACGTCCATGCCGTCAGCGGGACCGCCGTTTGTGAAGACTTGGCTCGGCGCGGTACGTCGGGGGTAGTTGCCGGTTTTACGGCTGCCGAGTTGATTACGGCCTTGGCTTTTATAGTCAAGAAAACGCAAGAAGGCAGACCTTACTTTGTTAATTGCTATCCCCGCATTGTGCGACCGGAAGGGAGCCCTAACGGACGTGCCGTTGTAGATAGGTTTATGGAACCTTGTGATTCGCAATGGAGAGGCCTCGGTATTATTGCACAATCGGGCATGAAATTAAAAAAGTCTTTTATCGACTTTGACAGTCGTATAAAATATTCGATGCCTCATATTGCAGGCAAGGAAAACCCGGCTTGCCGTTGCGGCGACGTGTTGCAAGGCAAGTGTATGCCTACCGAGTGTCCCGTATTCGGTAAAGGGTGTACACCTGAACATCCCGTAGGAGCGTGTATGGTGTCGGGAGAAGGTACATGTTCTGCCTTTTACAGGTACGGAGGTATATAAATGAGCGAAACAATTACAATGGCCCACGGTTCGGGCGGTGCGAAGACGTCCGAGTTGATTGAGCGTATTTTTAAAAAATATTTGGGGAATCCTCTGTTTACTGCCGATGATGCGGCCGTATTACCGTCTAGTACGAATAGATTGGCTGTCTCGACGGACGGATTTATCGTGTCACCGCCGGACTTTCCCGGCGGAAATATCGGTAAGTTGAGCATTTGCGGTACTGTTAACGACTTGGCTTGCCTGGGTGCCGTGCCGAAGTACCTTACGTGCGCCTTTGTTATTGAAGAAGGATTACCCTTTGATGACTTGGAACGATATGTGGCAGCCATGGCGATAACGGCAGCTGAGGCAGGCGTTCATATTGTAGCCGGTGATACTAAGGTTGCCGGAAGGGGCCAGGTAGATAAACTCTTCATAACGACGACGGGGATCGGTGAGATTCGTGACGGTCTTTGTCTGTCCGGGGCAGCGGCACAACCGGGCGATAAAATCATTGTAAGCGGCGATATAGGTCGTCACGGATGTGCTATTTTATTGGCCCGAGATACATTCGGTATAGAAGCTGATATAACCAGTGATTGTGCTCCCCTGAATCGGACTGTCGCCGCCGTTTTGGCGCAAACAGAAAACATACATGTCATACGCGACGCTACGCGCGGAGGTGTCGGCACCGTGTTATATGAGATTGCGGCACAAAGCGGTACGGGCATGCATCTGACGGCACAGGACATACCTGTCCGACCGGCCGTTAAGGGGGTTTGCGGCATGCTGGGCTTGGAACCCTTATATCTTGCCTGTGAAGGCCGGTTGGTCTTTGTCGTACCGGCGGAAGCGGCAGAACAGGCAGTAGCCGTGTTACATACTCAGCCGTATTCTGTTGATGCCGCCATTATCGGGGAAGTTACGGATGGGCGTAGCGGTACGGTAACCGTGACGACGGAAATAGGAACGGAAACGATATTACCGCCGCCGAGCGGAGAGTTATTGCCCCGTATTTGTTAAAGGAGCGTCGGTTTTATGATTTACGAAAATGAAATAAGACCGAGGGTACCGACTATAAGAGTGGCACCTGACGGGGCGGAGATCGATATAGGCGAAGCTTCGTATCCGAAGCCTTTTCATATAGGGCTTCAATATGCATCGCCAGCTCGCGGACATTGGACAATTGCCCATTCTCCTTTTTTGATTCCCCAATGCCATCAGGTTTATGTTTGTTGTGCTTGTTGTTTGCACGGAGTGGTGTTGTCGGCTCATGAGATAGAAGGCGGAGCCGAACGGTTTTCAACGGTTACGGTGACGAACGAGAATATTATAAAAGGCAATTTGGAAGAAATGATGATAGACGGGATTGCGCATATTGTCGAACATCTTCCCGAACGACCCAGGTGTGTTGAAGGATTTACAAGTTGCATTCAACATTTTTTGCATATTGATATACATTTAGTATACGCACAGTTGCGAAAAAGGTTTCCGGACATCGATTTTATAGACGGTTATATGATTCCTACGCTACAAAGGCGCTATTCACCCGATGTGTTGGGTCGACGCCAGCTGATGCGAGCCGTTACGGCTTTACCCGTACGGAAAAAGGTCAACTTTATAGTTAACTATTATCCTGTAGACAAGGAATCGGAATTGGTGCGAATGCTTGTTGATGCCGGGTGGGAAATCGGGGATTTTGCAGACTGTAAAACCTATGCCGACTATAAGGATTTGGGGGCGGCGCAGGCGGAGATTTTTTTCTTGGAAAATTCTCGTCCGGCAGCGGAAGATACGGCTCGAAGATTGGAAAGAGACGCTGTATATCTGCCCTATTCTTATGATATTTTTGAGATACGCTCACTTTTAGAAACGGCAGCGAAGCGTTTCGGGGCGACTTTGCCCGATTGCGATATGTATGAAAAGAAAATTGCAAATAAGGCAAGGCAGCTTAAGGACGCTTTAAAAGGAATGGGGGTAGCCGTTGACTGCTCGGCCACGCCGCGGCCCTTGTCGTTGGCACGGTTTTTGCTGACTCATGATATAGATGTCTTTGCCGTTTATTTGGATGCGGTCGATAGGGCCGACGAGGCCGATTTTTATTTTCTTAAAGAACATTATCCCCGCCTGTCATTACGTTCGACTATGCATTATAAACGTCGCCTTTTACCGAGAGACGAGGTACAACGTCACGGTCCCGTCTTGGCTGTCGGGCAAAAAGCAGCCTATTTTACGGGGACCAAACATTTTGTAAATCTTATTGAGAACAGCGGCTTGTACGGATATACGGGGCTTTTGAAGCTCATGGATATGATGATACTCGGTGCAGGGACGGAGCAGGACGTACAGTCCCTTATTCAAATCAAGGCTTGGGGGTGTCGGGCGTGAAACAGGCACAACAAATATTGTCTACTTATGCGGTTGATATGTTCGGCATCGCGTCAGCTTTATATGAACTGGGCGGTCTTGTAGTTATGCATGACGCATCGGGATGTAATTCTACGTACAGTACACATGATGAACCGCGTTGGTATGACACGCCGTCTATGGTATATATTTCGGGACTTTGTGAGATCGACACGATTCAGGGCAATGATATGCGTCTTATTGACGAAGTGGCGGCCGCTGCCGAAGAAACTTGTCCGGTCTTTATTGCCGTCGGCGGTAGCCCCATGCCGAATGCTATAGGTACGGATTTTCGGGCTATTGAACGGATCTTGAGGCAACGTACAGGCCTTCCCGTTTTATCCTTCAGGACAGACGGTATTCACAGTTATTTGCCCGGAGCCGGCGAAGCTTACTTACGGCTGGCAAAAGAATTTGTAAAGTCGCCGCGAGTAAAGCCGCAAAAACCGGCAGTAAAAGTCAATATACTCGGCTTGACACCGCTGGATTTTTCCGTTGTCGGTAATGCGACGGAACTGAAAAAGCTGATTGAAGAAGCGGGACTTCAGGTGCATTCATCCTGGTCTATGGGTGATTCTCTCGAAAATATGTCCCTTGCCGCCGAAGGGGATGTTAATGCCGTCGTGTCTTCTACGGGTTTTTATGCAGCCCAGTACCTGAAGGAAAAGTATGATATTCCTTATGTAGTGGGAATTCCCGCAGGACGTGCTGCCGTAGAGCCGTGGTTAAAGGCTTTGGAGAGCGGTGACTCGACATATTTAACGGGACTTACGGGAGAAGAGTCATTACGTAAGGTACAGTTCGCCATGGCTGATCTCAACGCATGGAAAAATGAGAGCCGACAAAGCGAAGAGCCTTGTGATATACTGCTTATCGGCGAGCCTGTGAGAATTTTATCTTTGCGTCGTTATTTAGAAGTTGAAAAAGGCATAGAAAATATTCGTCTTATTTGTCCCTTGGCGGATGCACCGAATTTACTTTTGAAAGATATGGATATTATCAGTGTAGAAGATGAATTGCGGCAGGTTTGTAAGACTGCAAAGAAAATTATAGCCGACCCTATTTACGCACATCTGTTACCGAAAGAGGCGAAACGGTTCGTATCTTTTCCTCATGAAGCCTATTCCGGCCGTCGGTACAGGGATGAAATGCCGCTTTTTATTGGCGGATTTATTGAAGAATGGGCGAAGAATTTATAATTCGGGAGTATATTATGAAAAAATTGGCTATATACGGTAAGGGCGGTATCGGCAAATCGACGACTACGTCAAACTTGGCTGCCGCCTTTGCTCGAATGGGAAAAAGAGTTATTCAAATCGGGTGTGATCCGAAGGCCGACTCGACTATGAATTTATTGGGCGGTAAGCCGCTCATGCCTGTTATGGACTATTATCGCAAGTATACGGAAGCCCCCGATTTTAAACACATCGGAGCCTACGGATTCGGTCATGTTTTTTGTATGGAAACGGGAGGTCCCACGCCGGGGCTCGGTTGCGCCGGACGCGGTATTATCGCCACCTTCGATTTGATAGATGAATTGGAAGTATTTGAAAAGATAAATCCCGAAATTGTTTTGTACGATGTCCTGGGAGACGTTGTATGCGGCGGCTTTTCCGCCCCTATTCGTGACGGATATGCCGAAGAAGTTTGTATCGTTACATCGGGAGAAAAAATGTCCCTTTATGCCGCTCATAATATTTATAAGGCTGTACAGAACTTCCAAAACCGCGGCTATGCGAGCGTGAAAGGACTTATTTTGAATCGTCGTAATGTAGAAGACGAGTATGAGCGGGTTAAAGCCTTTGCGGACGAAAGAGATCTGCCTATTTTGGCGGATATTCCCAGAAGCAAAGAAATTCAAGTTTGGGAAGACCGAGGCATGACGGTTATAGAAGGCGAACCGGATTCCGATATAAGTATCGTATATAGACAATTGGCGCAACGCCTGCTCGGAAATGAATAGGAGAAACGGCTATGGGACTGAATGAAACGCCGAGAGGAGAGCGAATCCACATCGGTTTTTTCGGTAATCGAAATGCGGGAAAATCTAGCTTGGTCAATGCCGTTACGGGGCAGTATACGGCCATTGTGTCGGATGTGAAGGGAACGACGACGGATCCTGTGTATAAGGCTATGGAACTTTTGCCCTTAGGTCCTGTCGTATTAATAGATACCCCGGGATTGGACGATGCGGGTAAGGTGGGCCTCTTACGCATAGAAAAAACTAAAGAGGTATTACGTAAGACGGACATAGCCGTTATCGTAACGGACGGTACCCTGCCACTTACGCCATCGGATAAGGAGCTGATTGCCCTTGTAAAAGAGAGAAAAATCCCGTATTGTATTGTGAGAAACAAGGCGGATTTGTTGAATTGCGACAAGGAAGAGACAGGCCGTGAAATCTTTGTCAGCACCGTCGCAAAGACCGGTATTGATAAGCTTAAGGAACGACTGATCAGTCTGGTTGGGGTAAGGGATATTGAGACACCTATTATTTCAGATCTGCTTCATGAAGGCGATGCGGTTGTTCTTGTCGTGCCTATTGATAAGGCGGCGCCGAAGGGGCGCCTTATTTTGCCGCAACAACAAACGATTCGCGAAATTTTAGAGGCTCGAGCCGTAGCCGTAGTTACGGATGAAAAACGATTGGGTGAAACGCTTTCTCTTTTGAACAAAGAACCGGTTTTTATCATTACGGACAGTCAGGTTTTTAAAGAAGTGGCCGCCATTGCCCCGAAGCATTTGAAATTGACATCTTTTTCTGTGTTAATGGCTCGTCACAAGGGGATCTTGCCTGCTCTTACAACCGGCATTAATGCCGTAAAACGATTGGCCGACGGGGATACGGTGCTTATTGCCGAAGGATGTACACACCACCGACAATGTGAAGATATCGGCACGGTGAAAATTCCGCGTTGGCTTAAAACCTTTACGAGAAAAGACATTCATATTGAAACATCAAGCGGCATGACTTTCCCGCAAGATTTGAGTCCCTATTCTTTGGTCATTCATTGCGGCGGGTGTATGCTGAACGAAAAAGAAATGAAATATAGAGCGAAAGAAGCTAAGCGTCAACTTAGGCCGATTGTTAACTACGGCATTTTAATTGCCTACATGAACGGTATTCTGGAACGGTCGGCAGAGGCTGTTCCGGAATTGGCTTTTTTGAAGGAGAAGTTATGAAAAAATTAGGGTTAATCGGCGGTATCGGCCCCGAATCTACGCTGTTATACTATAAAAAGATAACCGAGAGAGTTTATAAGCGGGAAAATCTGTTTCCGCCACTTCTTATAGAGAGCCTAGATGTTCATCGAGTGTTGTCTTATTGTGGCCAAAAGGATTATGCAGGTCTTACGGCGTATTTGGACAAGGGCATTACCAATCTGGTGGCAGGCGGTGCACAAGTCGTCGCTATGACGGGCAATACGCCGCATATCGTCTTTGACAAGTTGTCTGAAAAATCACATGTTCCCTTGGTCAGCAGTGTAGCCGTGACAGCTCATTATGTGGCAGAACAAGGGCTTAAGAGGCCTTTGTTGTTAGGTACCTTGTTTACCATGAGAGAAGACTTTTTCAAAAAGGCTTTTAGAGATAAGGGCATTGAAGCGATTGTTCCTGAAGAAGCCGATCAGTTGAAGGTTCATAAATTTATAGAAAAAGAATTGGAAGCGGGAAGCATAACGGAGACGGCACAAAAATATTTCTCGAACCTTGTTGAAGAAATGATTGGCAGTCATCATATAGATACGCTTATATTAGGATGTACGGAATTGCCGATTCTTTTCAAGACGATGAATATATCTGTGCCTGTTGTAGATGTAACGGACGTGCATGTAGAAGCTTTGATCAAGGCCGTGACGGAATAATCGGGGTATAGAAAATGTCACGTATTTTACGCTTTATTTATATAACTTTCGTAGTAGTACGGGGATATGAAAGACTTCTTGTTTGGGTGGCTCGTTTCGGGTTTCTTATTTATCCTTTGTACGGAATTGTTTCGTGGTTTGTGGCATCTCGTAAGGAACGGATACGAAAACGGGAGGCCCTCGTGGAGGCAATTTTTTCCGTTCTTGCGGCCTCGTCAGTGTCATTTCTCATTCGGCGTATCTGGCGCAGACCGAGGCCGTTTACTCGGGGTAAAACAGCACGTATTACTCACGGAGATAATGCTTCCTTTCCGAGTAATCACACGCTAAATGCCGTAGCCGCAGCCTTTTCGCTTATCCTTAGCCGGCAAAGCGGAGGTAACCGTCTTTTGGGGTGGGCCTTGTTACAAGGCCTGTCCAGAGTCTTCGCGGGTGTACATTACATGAGTGATATTATCGGCAGTGCCGTACTGGCAGCCGGTTGCGCCGTATGGGTGCATTCATCACAAAGATTGCGAAAATTATCTCGACAGTTGGCTTATGTTTGTACAGAAGCGGAAGATATACTGAGACAGAAATAAAGGTTCCGGCTAAAGAGAAGGAGTGATGAGATAATGAATTGGAAGAAACTCGGTATGATAGCACTTTTAAGCACCTTGGCAGTCCCGGCGTATGCCAAAGTCGTGACGGGCAGCCAAACGGATATGAATATGGATTTGAAGTATCCACTCGTTTATACGGAAAATGCGATAGCTCAGACTGCTATCAATACGGATATTGCCGCTTATGTAGGTGAAGCCAAGGACGCCTACTATAATCGTCACGTTTACCAAGTATCGCAAAGCTATAAAGTGACGTATGAAGATAAGGACGTAGTTTCTCTCTTGTTGACAACGTACTATTATCGTGCCGGGGCGGCGCACGGATCCTACAGAACCAGAGGCATGGTGTATGATAAGAGAACAGGCCAACGGGTTCCTTTATATAACTACGTCAAAATTGCAAGTGCCAAACAACTGGATACTGCTGTGCGGGACGGGGTCCTCTCCTTTTATACGAGCACTCGGAAAAGGACATACTTGCCACAGGGATGGCATGTAGACTATGCATCGGACAATTACTTCTTAAGCGGCAAGGGATATATCAATCTCGTATACCAGCCGTATGAACTGGGTCCCTTCTCATACGGCAATACGTTTATTGAATTCAGTCCGAAGGCCATTGAATATTTCAATCGTATGAACAGTTGATTTATACAAGAGAATGATAAAAAAACTGTCAGACAAATAAAAAGACGTATGGCTTAAGCCATACGTCTTTACTTTTATATTAGTGTTTTTGTTGGAAGGCGTTGAAACCCGGATATACGGCACTGTCGCCCAACTCTTCTTCGATGCGAAGCAAGCGGTTGTATTTAGCTACGCGTTCACTTCGGTTAGGAGCGCCGGTCTTAATCTGGTCAGCATTCAAAGCGACTGCCAAGTCGGCAATGGTGGTATCTTCCGTTTCGCCAGAACGGTGGGAAACGATAGCCGTGAAACCGGCGTGATGAGCCATCTTAATGGCATCAAGCGTTTCCGTAAGAGAGCCGATCTGGTTGAGTTTAATAAGGATGGAGTTGGCACTGCCTTGAGCAATGCCCTTGGAAAGACGTTGAGTATTCGTAACGAAGAGGTCGTCGCCTACGAGTTGAACCTTATCCCCGAGTACTTCCGTCATGTGTTTCCAACCGTCCCAGTCTTCTTCATCCAAACCGTCTTCAATGGAATAAATAGGATATTTTTCGACTAGGGATTTCCAGTGGTTAACCAATTCTTCGGATGTATATTTCTTACCGCATTTAGGCAAGACGTATTCGCCTGTTTTACCGCTCTTCCATTCGCTGGATGCGGCGTCAATAGCCAGAACGAAATCTTTACCCGGTTTATAGCCCGCTTTTTCAACAGCGGCAAGAATGTATTGAATGGCTTCTTCATCGCTTGCCAGGTCGGGAGCAAAGCCGCCTTCATCGCCGACGGACGTAGCCAGGCCCTTTTCTTTCAGCAGGGCTGCCAGGGCATGGAATACTTCCGTGCACCACCGCAAGCCTTCGCGGAAGGAAGGGGCGCCGGCAGGCATAATCATAAATTCCTGTACATCTACCGTATTGGCTGCATGGGCACCGCCGTTCAGAATATTCATCATCGGAACGGGCAGTCGATTCCCGCTAATGCCGCCGATATAGCGATATAAAGGGATTCCGAGGGCCGTTGCGGCTGCCTTGGCAGTAGCGATAGATACGGCTAAGATAGCATTGGCACCGAGTTTGGATTTATCAGTCGTGCCGTCAGCGGCGATCATAGCACGGTCAATGGCGTAGGCGTCACAAGGGTTCATACCTACAAGCGTTTCGCGAATAATCGTGTTAATATTTGTCACGGCCTTGTCGACACCTTTGCCGCCGAAACGGGATTTGTCGCCGTCACGCAACTCCAGGGCTTCAAACTGACCTGTAGATGCACCGCTGGGAGCTTCGCCGGTGCCGACGGTCCCGTCGGAAAGAATTACGTCCGCTTCGACAGTAGGATTGCCGCGAGAGTCGATGATTTCGCGACCAATGACCGTTTCGATTTTCAGTGTTTTCATTAGTAAATACACCCTTTCTCAGCTAATATGTTCATGCTTATTAATATGGTTTTTTAAGGTAGGAATCTGACTTTTATCCGGATCTTTCCCGGCGTAAAGGAGTGTTACATTACCGTCACGAAGGTGATCTTTGATTTCTTTAGCAAAGGTCGGTAAATTTGCATTATCGGATAATTCCTTGTCGTAAGCGGCGGCAAAATCTTCGTAGGAAATCTCCCCGTGATGGTACTTTTTGCGCAAGTCCGTTGACGGAGCAATGTCTTTGGCCCAGTCGGAGAGTTCGGCCGCTTCCTTTTTCATGCCTCTCGGCCAAAGTCTATCAATAAGAATACGGTATCCGTCGCTTTCTTCCGGTGCGTCGTAAACTCGCTTCCACTGTAATTTACCCACGAAATCATCCTCCGTTAATTACGTATAATAACTATATTCTTGCAACATTTGAATTATACTTCTACAGTAGATTTTTAGCAATTAAGAATTAGAATTATGGGCCTTTCGAATAGTGCTGTTGGGGATACCCAGTTGCAATCGCAGTTTAGTTATCGTTCTACGGGCGATGGGGATATTTTGGGCAACAAGAAGCTTTGTTAAAGCATTATCCGAATAGGGCTTGGTGCGGTCTTCCGTATCAATCAGGGCAAGCAGTTTTCGTTTTACCTCGTCATCTGAAATACTGGAACCTACCTCTTTTTCGTAAGCACGAGAAAGAAAATGCTGGATCTTGTATGTACGGTTTCGAAAAAGTATGTATCGATTTTTACAGACTCGGCTTACCGTTGTTTCACTCAGTCCCGTCCGTAAGGCAATATCGCGCTGTGTTAACGGTTGTAACGGAACACCTGCCAGCAAGGCTTCCTGCTGCTCGGTGGCAATAACTTCCAAAACTCGTCGAATGGAATCGGAACGATAAGCCAAGGCGGAACGTAAGGTTGCATATGAACGCTTGGCATGACTCAAAAAGAGTTGTGTCGGCTTATCCCCCGTATTGTGATAACTCGCATACAAGTCGGAACGGAAGCGTACGGACGGACAGGCCTGAAACAATACGGGGCGAACGGATGCAGTGTCCGTGTCGATGACCAGTTCCCCTTCAGGTCGAATCCACAATGCCGTCGGAGGCGTTTGCTCCAAGGGAACCAGCGACAGAGTACGTAAAAAAGCGATAACCTTTGATAATTCATCGTTAGTTATGCCTGATTCCTTGCGAAGAACTTGCCAGCGACCGTTCAGAAAATTGTCATAGTGATTTTTTAAAAGCTGTAATGTATGGGGCGGACAGTTTTTTTTGCGGCGTGCTTGGATAATGAGTGAGTCGCAAAGCGAACGCGCCCCGACGCCCGGCGGATCGAGGGAGCGAACGGCTATGGCTGCGCGCCCGATATCCCAACGGCTAAAGGGGAGCCTGGCGGCCGTCCGCAAGTCTTCGTCTTTAAAGAACCCCTTTTCATCCAAGGAATCAATGATGAATTCGGCAATTTTTCGAATCGTTACGGGTAATGAAAGTAAAGAAAGCTGATTTTTCAGCTTTTCTTGCGGCGTTTCCGACAGTTTGGCTATAGGCAGGTCCGCATCGGGACGGCGAGAAGGGTAAGCCACTTCAATCAGCGGGTTTTCATCACTTTGCTGTCGTATATATTCATCCAGGTCTTGACCTTGAAGGGTTAGCAATGTTGTGGCAAGCTTCTGGAACTGGGTTGTTTTTTGTTTTTGTTGTAAAGACAATGCCAGACCTTGCATTGAAATCACCTCAATATATGAATCTACATGTGTATTTTATCATATGGCGGAAGGTGAGAACAGAGAGAAGCCGTATAGCCTTTCGGCCATACGGCTTTAATTCGTTTCTATTATTTGTCAGACGGCGTAAATTTCGTCGACAAGATGTGATAGATGAAATAAATGATGGAAAGAACGAATACGCCCAATCCGAGGAAGTCGGCCGTATTAGCGAAATCCTTGCCTACGAGAGCCAGCGGGTCTTCACTGCCGCCGGTTGTAATGGAGAAGACGATAATCATAGCGATAATAACGCCCATGAGAGATTCGCCGACAATAAGTCCCGAGGCGAAGAGTACGCCTCTCTGATGGCAAGCGTCTACATCTTCCTCTACGTGTTCGGGGTTACGTTGTTGAGCGCGATTACGCAAGTGCTTGTGAATGAAATAGCCGATAACGGCACCGATGACCAGGGGAACTTCCAAGGTAGGAGGCAAGTAAATGCCCATGCCGATAGCCAGGGGCGGGAGAGCGAGAGATTTGGTGCTCTTACGCAAAAGCATGTCGACAATAATTGCAACGACGCCTACGCCGATACCGAAGAGGATGAAGTTCCAGTCTAAATCGGAACTGAAAATGCCTTGTGCGATGGTCGTCATGAGGACTGCCTGCGGAGCGGCGAGTGCCTGTGACGGATCCATGGTTTCACGAGGCAGAGCTCCCGTAAAGCCGTAAGCCTGATAGAGCAGATTCAGAACCGGCGCAATAGCGATGGCGCCGACTACGGAACCGAGAATTAAGGCTACCTGTTGTTTCCAGGGCGTAGCGCCGACGATATAGCCCGTCTTTAAGTCTTGAAGATTATCGTTTGAGATAGAGGCGATGCTGACAATGACACTGGTAATAAAAATGGCCAGGGCCGTTGCGAATTTTGCGCCTTCCGCCGTAGCGAATATATTGAAAGCATTGCCTAAGGCAAGGACGGCCAGAGAAGAAACGATGATGCCGAGAATGCCGATGCCCGAAATGGGGCTTGCAGAGGTACCGATGAGGCCCGCCATGTAACCGCAGGCGGCGGCAACGAAGAAGCCCATGAGAATGGCGATTAAAATACCGACGACAATATACGTAATGCTTACGCTTGCCGGCAGAGCCGCATCAGCGACAAAGGTGTAGAAGGTGAAGAAGAGGCCGGCCAGGATGGCCAGGAAAACCAGACCTACCGCTTTGGGACTCATATCGATATCCGTATGGTGTAAAGCCTGTTTTTCAGCCGTATCGTTGGCGCGAATCGCGTTAATGGACATTTTAATGCCGTCGATAACGGGCCCCAGCAGTTTTATCAGTGTCCAGATGGCGGCAATACCGATAGTGCCGGCGCCGATAAAGCGGACCTTTTGGGCCCATACGGCCTTAGCAAAAGCGGCAGCCGTCTGGCCTTCAGCCGGCGATAATGTGGAAGTTAAATAGGGAACGAAGACACCCCAAGCCAGGAGAGTGCCGACCAAGATGGCGATACCGCTGGCAATGCCGATTAAGTAACCGGCACCGAGAAGGGCCATGGAGAAGCCCAAGGGAATCTGTGTCGTCACCTTGCCGAAGGACATCCAGTAGCTGAATTCGGAAGACAGAACATGGAAGCCGTTGGCGCATAGGCTGATTAAGCCTGCTAATGACGTGCCCTTAACGATATCTTTCATGCCCGTGTCTTTGGATGCTTTTTTGTCTTCGTCATGAGAAGCGGAGCCTATTTTCAGGATTTCCGCAGCAGCCAGGCCTTCAGGATAGGGAAGGTCACTGTTTACAACCATGGCACGACGTAAAGGGATGGTAAATAAGACCCCTAACGAGCCGCCGCAAGCACAAAGAACCATGGTTTGCCAGAAGGGGAAGCCCTGCCAGTATCCCAGCATTAAAAGGCCGGGAAGAATGAAGATGATGGCTGACAGCGTACCGGCAGCAGAAGCTTGGGTCTGGACCATGTTGTTTTCCAAAATATTGGAATCTTTAAACATGCGCAGAATAGCCATAGAAATGACGGCGGCCGGAATGGATGATGAGAACGTCAAGCCTACTTTTAAGCCCAAGTAAACATTGGACGCCGTGAAGATAACCGTAATGAGCATACCCAGGAACATACCTCGGAAGGTAAGTTCCGGTAGGGTCGGGTATACGGTTACATCTTTTTGAGAGTTCATATACTCTACCTCCTTAATTAAAATATGATAAAAATCCAATTCGGTTCTAAATAGTATACTATAGAAGAATACTTATTGTCACGAAACAGTGACGGAATAATGCCGAAAAAGTCAGTAATAAGACCCGTAGTTGCGTTTAAGTACAAGACGGGAAGGTATGGGTATGTTATAATATTGACGATTACAGTATAGGTTTATACAAGTTTTGACCCATAGCGAAGGAGGTTACTGTTATGACAGAACAAGAAATTATTTCGGGCGTGTTGAAGGAGTTTGAAGGACTTGCCAAACATCCCCGCCCGTCTCATCATGAAAAAGAAGTAAGTGACTATATTGTTGCCCGTCTTGCCGAATTGGGTGTAAAGGCTCGACAAGACGAAATATATAATATTATTGCCGATGTTCCGGCAACGCCGGGTTATGAAAACGTTCCTTTGACTATTTTACAAGGCCATATGGATATGGTTTGCGTAGCTAAGCCGGGAGTAGCCTTTGATCCGCAAAAAGATCCGATTAAGTTGGTTCGTGAAGGAAATATTTTGCGTGCCGACGGGACGAGTCTCGGCGCAGACGACGGGATTGCCGTAGCAATTTCGCTTTATCTTATACAACAGAAAATTCAACACGGCCCGTTGCGTCTTATCTTTACAGTCGACGAAGAAACGAACATGACCGGTGCTTTATCTCTTTCGGCAGACCACGTAAAAGACGCTAAATATGTTATTAACTGTGACTCCGAATCGATTCATGTTATTTGTGTCGCATCGGCCGGAAGTTGTCACATGGAGTTTATGCGTGACTTGCACCGTTGTGCTTTGACGGGCGATACGGCTTTGACTGTTCGCGCCCACGCTTTGGCCGGCGGTCATTCGGGCGAAGTTATTAACGAGGGTCGCGGCAATGCCATTAAGGCTGTAGCCGATATTTTGTATCGCTTGTCTGAAGGCGGTGTGAAATATGCTTTGGCCGATTATAAGGGCGGCGTTGCGGCTAATGCCATTCCGTCCGATGCTTTGGCAGTCATAGTAGTAGCGGCAAAGGACGTTGACCGTGTGAAGGCGACGGTGGCCGCAGCGGAAAAAGATTTTCATCTTGTTTACGGAGAAACGGATCCGAATGCCGTATTCGAAGTTACGCCGGCAGACCTTCCGAAATCGGTTCTTTCTGCAGAAGATACGACATCGATTGTCGATGTTATCAACTTGCTCCATTGCGGCGTCTTTGCAATGGATCGCCGCCTGCCGCGTTTGCCGGCTCTTTCAGCCAGCCTCGGTACTATTGAGACTCGAGAAGATGTATTGGCCTTCCAGTACTTCCCCCGTTCGTCGTCTGACGCTCGTTTGCAGGCTTTGGTTCGCGTCATGCCTATTATGGCAAAATCTACGGGAACGAAAGTGCATATAGAAAAGCCCTTCCCCGCTTGGACAGAAAGTAAAAATAGTAAGTTGCAGGCCCTCATGGCAGATGCATATAAGGAAGTAATGGGTAAAGAACCGCGAATGGAAGCTATGCACGGCGGTTTGGAAACGGGTTTCCTCTATGCTATGAATCCTGACTTGGACATCGTTTCGGTCGGTCCCGAAACTCACGATATTCATAGTGCGGACGAACGAGTGGAACTCGACACGGTAGCCCAACTTGTCCAAGTTATAGCCGGTACATTGGAAAGACTGACAAAATAAAGCGGGAACCGACAACTTAAGATTATGTGGTACTTTTTTTAGTACCAGCGAATAAAAAGAGAGAAAATGCCTTTGTTATCGCATTTTCTCTCTTTTTGAGTTTTTATTCAAAAACCGGCCGCTCCGGAAGGTGGCGGCTTTTTGTTGAGAAGATAAACGTTTTAGACTACAATAATATCAAGATAAAGCATAGTAGCTATGCTTTAAAAGAAAGATAGACGGAAAATTAAAAAAGGAGTGAAAGAAATGAGTCGGGAAAAAGTATTTAAGACAATGGACGGCAATGAGGCGGCCGCTCACATTGCCTATGCCTTCACGGAAGTAGCACCTATATTTCCGATTACGCCGTCTTCGCCTATGGCTGAACACGTTGACGAATGGGCGGCCCATGGTCGTAAGAACCTCTTCGGAGTACCGGTTCTCGTACAGGAAATGCAGTCTGAAAAAGGTGCGGCCGGTACCTTGCACGGTGCCTTAAATGCCGGTGCTTTAACGACGACTTTTACGTCGTCTCAGGGCATGATGATCATGCTTTCCAACATGTTCAAGGTGGCGGGGGAATTACTGCCTGCCGTATTCCACGCAGCATCCAGAACTATTGCTTCTAACGGCTATACCATTTTCGCCGGTCATGACGATGTTATGGCTATGCGCGGTACGGGTATCTGTATGATGGCCGAATCGAGCGTACAGGAAGTTATGGACTTGTCAGCTGTCGTACATGCAACGGCCATCTCCTGTCGTGTACCTATTATCAATTTCTTCGACGGTTTCCGTACATCCCATGAATTACAGAAAATCGAAGTTATTGATTATGAAGACTTGCGCCCCATGCTCGATATGGAAGCAGTTGAAGCTTTTCGCAAGCATGCGATGAATCCGGATAATCCCGAAGCGGTAGCTTTCTGTGAACCGGCGGAAGTTTATATGCAACATAAAGAATCGTTGAACCGTTTCTATGACAAGGTTCCCGAAACAGCTGAAAAATATATGCAGATGATTCACGAAATAACCGGTCGTGAATACCATCTCTTTAATTATACGGGAGCACCCGATGCGGAATACGTTATTATCGCTATCGGTTCCGGTGCTCAGACCATTGAAGAAACGGTTCGCTATTTGAATGAAAAGGGCGAAAAAGTGGGCTGTATCAATGTTCATATGTTCCGTCCCTGGTCGGAAAAACATTTCTTGGCAGCCTTGCCGAAGACTGTTAAAAAAATCGCCGTTCTTGAACGTACAAAAGAAACGGGTGCCAACGGCGAACCTATGTATCACAGCGTAGCCGCATCCTTTGCACGTGCAGATATTCGTCCGAAGATTTACAATGGTCGTTACGGTATTGCTTCCAAAGAATTCTTGCCGGCAGACGTTATTGCCGTATTCGATAATCTGAAAGAAGCTGAGCCGAAGACCGACTTTACGCTCAGCATTGTCGACGACGTAACCTTTAAATCCTTACCGCGTAAAGAAGAAGTCAATTTGGCGGCTAAAGGGTTGAAAGCTTGTAAGTTCTGGGGCTTCGGTTCTGACGGAACGGTCGGTGCAAATAAGAGTGCTATCAAGATCATCGGCGATAACACGGA
Organism: Megasphaera micronuciformis F0359; assembly: GCF_000165735.1. GTDB lineage: Bacteria > Bacillota > Negativicutes > Veillonellales > Megasphaeraceae > Megasphaera > Megasphaera micronuciformis. The sequence goes on along the minus strand of NZ_GL538177.1, from coordinate 14,617 downwards.
TATGTATGCACAGGCATACTTTGCGTATGATTCGAAGAAATCCGGCGGTGTAACCGTATCTCACTTACGCTTCGGCTCCAGCCCCATCAATATGCCTTATTTGGTAAACAGTGCCGACTTCATCGCTTGTCACAGACAGTCGTATGTATATAACTATGACTTGCTCAGAGGCATTAAAAAGGGCGGCACCTTCCTTCTCAATACAGTTTGGAAACCGGAAGAACTGGAAGAAAAATTGCCGGCAGCTATGAAACGCTCTATCGCCAAAAACGAGGTTCAGTTCTATATCCTTGACGGCGTAGGTATTGCTCAGTCTATCGGGTTAGGCGGGCGCATTAACATGATTATGCAGTCGGCGTTCTTCAAGCTGTCTGAAGTTATTCCCGTAGATTTAGCTATCGAAAAATTGAAAGAAGCGGTCGTAAAATCGTACGGTAAAAAAGGACAGGAAGTCGTTAACAAGAACTATGCGGCTATTGATGAAGGCCTTAAGAATATTGTTAAAATCGACGTTCCCGCATCTTGGGCCGATGCTGTTGATGAAGAAATCGATATGTCCGGCCACTCCGAATTTTATAAGAAATTTGCGTTGCCGACAAATCGTCTTGAAGGTGACGACCTGCCTGTAAGTATTTTCGACGGCTTTGAAGACGGACACTGGCCGACAGGCACATGTGCCGAAGAAAAACGCGGCGTGGCTATGTTCGTTCCCAGTTGGGATAATGAAAAATGTATCGGTTGTAATCAGTGCTCCTTTGTATGTCCTCATGCAGCTATTCGCCCCTTCTTGTTAACGGATGAAGAAGCGGCTAAAGCTCCGGAAGGCTATACGAACAAGGTTATTAAGACGGCCGGCGATTACAAATACAGCATTGTAGTTTCCGTCATGGACTGCCTCGGTTGCGGCAGCTGTACGCATGTTTGCCCGAAACAGGCCCTGACCATGAAACCCTTCGATGAAGAACAACCCAAGTCCGTTATTTGGGATTATGTTATTAAGGTGCCGAATAAGCCCAATCCGGCTAATAAAGGAACGGTTATCGGCAGCCAGTTTGAACAGCCTTTGCTCGAGTTTACGGGTGCTTGTGCAGGTTGTGCCGAAACTCCGTATTGTAAGGTTATTACGCAGTTATACGGTGATCGTATGATGATTGCCAATGCACACGGTTGTTCGTCCGTATGGGGCGGCAGTGCACCGACATGCGGTTATACGAAGAACGAAAAGGGCCACGGTCCGGCTTGGGCAACATCCCTTTTCGAAGACAATGCCGAATACGGTTTCGGTATGTTGGTTGCTGAAAAAGCGGAACGCAAACTCCTTGCTTCTTATGTAGAAGAAGCTTTGAAATCCGCAGCTGCAAGTACGGCCTTGAAAGACGCTCTCCTTGAATGGAAAGAAAAGATGGCTGTAAGCGAAGGCACTCGCGAACGGGCTGAAAAGGTTACGGCACTTTTGGAAGCTGAAAAAGACGGCCATATTGAATTGGAACGTGTTTATAAGATGAAGCAGTTCCTTGTAAAACGCAGTCAGTGGCTCTTCGGCGGAGACGGTTGGGCTTACGATATCGGTTACGGCGGTCTTGACCATGTCTTGGCTATGAACGAAGATATTAACGTCCTTGTCTTCGATACGGAAGTATATTCCAATACGGGCGGTCAGGCTTCTAAGGCAACGCCGACGGCAGCTGTAGCACAGTTCGCAGCATCGGGCAAGAAGACGAAGAAAAAAGATCTCGGTCTCATGGAAGCGACATACGGTTATGTATATGTAGCTCAGGTCGCTATGGGTGCCGATAAGAATCAGTTTATGAAGGCCTTGCAGGAAGCGGAAGCTTACCCCGGCCCGTCCCTCATTATCGGTTATGCACCGTGCATCAACCACGGTCTGAAAATCGGCCAGGGACAGAGCCAGTTGGAACAAAAACGCGCTGTAGAAGCCGGATACTGGCACTTATGGCGTTACAACCCGCTTCTTAAGAAGGAAGGCAAGAATCCGTTCATTCTCGACTCGAAGCCGCCTAAGGAAAGCTTCCGCGACTTCCTCATGGGTGAAACTCGATTCGCATCCCTCTTGCGGACCTTCCCCGATTCGGCAGAAGCTCTGTTTGAAAAGACGGAACAAGATGCAAAAGAAAGATATGAATCCTATTTGGCTATGGAAAGAGGGTTTATGCCTCCCCAATAAGGCTGAATATAAAACGCCGACGACATGTGTCGTCGGCGTTTTGCCTGTCTTTGAGCATTCATTAATGAGCGGCGAAGGCCTCGCAAGCCTTGGTATATACGGTGAGCATGTATTCCAAGGCCGCCGGCAGCCCCGTTTCATCATCAATGCGGAATTTCGGATTGTGATGCGGTGTAGGTGCGTGCTTTCCCGTTGCATCGGCCATGCCGAACCAGGCGATGGCCGCCGGCTTTTTCATACCGTAATAAGCAAAGTCTTCGCCGCCCAGCCGCGGGTCGATGTGAGCGACTTCCAGACCGATTTCACGAGCCGATTCCTGCATGACGGCAACGCAAGCCGGCGCATTTACAACTGCCGGATAACCGTTGACTATCGTTACCTCCGAACTGCACGCGTAGGCCGCGGGAATCGTTTCTCCCAAGCGTTTTATCTCCGCTGTTACAAAGCTACGCAACTGCGTGTCCAATACGCGTACGGCACCGCCTAAGACAGCTGTTTCGGGAATGACGTTGGCAACGCCGTGAGTGCCGCTGTGTAAGTAGGTAACACTGACTGTAGCATTATCTAAGGGGCCACATTTCATAGCGGGGATCATGCTGATGGCATCTACCAGATCGGAAGCCGGTAAGAGGGGGTTGTTGGCTGTATGGGGAGTGCTGCCGTGGCCGCCTTTGCCCGTGACGGTAATTTCAAAAGTGGCGATGGCGGCAGAGCGAGTTCCTTCCAGAACATCAACAGATCCGAAGGGTCTTTCGGCATCGACGTGAATAGCGAAAAACGCATCCACCTTGTCGGCAATGCCTTCTTCAACAAGGGTGCAGGCGCCGCCGGGCAGGAACTCTTCACCTTGTTGAAAAATAAAGTATACAGTGCCTTTTATAAGATCTTTATGGGCGGCGAGGATTTCGGCAACACCCATGAGCACTGCTGTATGAGCATCATGACCGCAGGCATGCATAACGCCCGGTTTTGTGCTTTTAAAGGGGAAATCGCTTTCTTCCGTAAGGCCCAAGGCATCGATGTCGGCGCGCAGGCCGATAGACGGCCCCGGTTGAGACCCGATAAGATACCCGACCGTACTGTTGCCGGAAATCCCGTCTAATACAGGAATGCCTGCGGCGGCTAAGCGTTTACGAATCCAGTGAGCCGTATCGGTTTCCTGAAAGGACAGTTCCGGATGTGCGTGCAAATAGCGTCTGTCATCTATCACCTTATTACCGTAAGCGGTGACGAGGTCTTTAATCGTATGGCTCATTATAATCTCTCCTTTATGTATAGATATTCTCATAATACCATTGAAGCCGGATATAAGCTACTGAGAATTGCATGATATACGAAAATGTAAATAACGCCTCCCTGTAGGAGGCGTTATATTAAAACAGATACTTTGTATCGTAGCTTATATCCATATATTGGGCAATAATATCATCATCGAACCCGAATTCTTCCGATTTTCCTTTGAATATATTGCCGAACTTCGATTGCAACTTTTTCTTGGTGTTTATAGGCGGCTCATATTCCGTACGTAAGCGGGCGGCGGCTGAGGAGCGATCTTCTACGCGGGTGAACACGCCATTGTCAAACGTTAACTCGTATACCGTTTCGAAGGCATGGGGGAGTTGGTAACCGAAAGGGGTAAAGAATTCGTGAATAAACTTGTAGGCAATCAGGAACGACCCCGTATAGATTACGGGTCTTTCCAAGTCGTAGCGTACGTTTCCGGCAGGAGAATGGAAAGAAACGGGTTCTACTCCGAAGAGCGAGGGAGCTTCATCGTTGCCGTTATTGGTAAATAACTGTGACAGAATAAGCCGTTTTTCATCGTCCAGTCGATAAACCGCCGAGTAGCCGCGCAAACAGGATTCGTCAAAAACCGTAGGCCGCAAGGGGAGACTTTTTATATTGAAAAGCTCTTTCGGCTTTTCAATAGCCACAAGGCTATATTTCTTATCATTGAAATTGAAGCCGTCAAAGAATTGTGAGCGCATAAATTACCTCCTGTCCGTATGGCGGTACGGGTCCGTAGCAGCCGCGTCGGCAACTTTTTCAAAGCGCCAGTGTTGTTCGGCTTGAGGGTACTTGACCTTGTCCGTCTCGCTCATAAACATATCCAGAGGGCGAATATAATCTGCATAATCGTCGTATAAGGCTTTGTAGACGACATAGGGCTCTCGGGTTTCCGAATGGGTGGCAATAGACACGATCAAATATAATTTATTTTTAAAATGCCGCCACACCTCATTGGCTTTAGGTAATTCACGTTTCAATAGTAACAGCTCCTCTCATTGGTACACATCTTACACATAGAGGCGTATTTTGTCCATAGGTAATGGCCTTTTGCCTTGCCAGTAACAGACGTATAGCCGTATAATAATCTATACGAGTAAATTATTTATCGACTTGAGGAGGTCACTCGATGCAATCCATTCGTCGTTTATACGTTGCTAAAAAAGATGCATTCGCACATGAAGCAAGACGCATGTATGCGGACTTGAAAGAAAACCTGCTGATTGACGGACTTAAAGACGTTCATTTGTACAATCGCTACGATTTGAGCGGTCTTGACGATGCGGCTTTTGCGGCAGCCAAGGATATGATTTTTTCCGAACCCCCTGTGGATGCGGTGTACGATACCCTGCCCGTAACCGACGGGGCTTTTGTGCTACCCATCGAATATTTGCCCGGGCAGTATGACCAGCGGGCCGACTCGGCTATGCAATGTTTGCAAATGTTGACTATGAAAAACGACGCTGTTGTACGGACAGCCCGAGTTTTTGTGTTTACCGGGGACCTGACGGATGAAGATAAGAAAATAATCAAACAATATTGCATCAACCCCGTTGAAGCAAGAGAGGCCTCTTTAGCAGAAGTGAAAACCTTGGAAACGGCTTGGGAAGAACCGGCGGACGTACCTGTAATAGACGGTTTTATCACTATGTCCGATGAAGAGCTTAAGGAACTCAGAAACAGCTTGTCCCTGGCGATGAGCTATGAAGACTTGCTGTTTTGCCGCGACTATTTCCGTAATGAAGAAAAACGTAATCCGACAATGACGGAAATTCGTGTTATCGATACATATTGGTCCGATCATTGTCGCCATACGACCTTTATGACGGAACTCACGGATATTGTTTTCGAAAACGGAACCTTTACGGCGCCTGTTCGTCGTGCTTATGAAACATATAAGACGACACGAGAAGCTTTAAAACGTAAAAAACCGCAGACTTTAATGGATATGGCGACCATTGCCGTTAAGGAACTGAAAGCGGCAGGAAAGTTGCAGGATTTGGATGAATCGGATGAAATTAACGCCTGCACTATTATCGTCCCTGTCGATGTAGACGGTAGGCAGGAAGAGTGGCTCCTCCTCTTTAAGAACGAAACGCACAACCATCCGACAGAAATTGAGCCCTTCGGCGGTGCAGCTACGTGCCTGGGCGGGTGTATTCGTGATCCTTTAAGCGGACGTGCGTATGTATACCAGGCTATGCGTGTAACCGGTGCGGGGGACCCCAGGCAAGCCGTAAAAGATACGATTCCCGGAAAGTTGCCGCAGAGAACGATTACGACGGGTGCAGCCAAAGGATACAGTTCATACGGCAATCAGATCGGGTTGGCGACGGGAGAAGTTAAGGAATATTATCATCCCGGTTTTGTAGCCAAACGCATGGAAATCGGGGCTGTTTTAGGGGCGGCACCGCGTGCCAATGTAGTTCGTGAAGAACCGCAACCCGGCGATGTAGTTATTCTTTTGGGCGGTAAGACCGGTCGTGACGGCATGGGCGGAGCTACGGGCTCTTCTAAGAAGCATACGCTTACGTCCTTGGAAACGAGCGGGGCGGAAGTACAAAAGGGTAATGCTCTTACAGAACGAAAGATTCAGCGCTTATTCAGACGCGGGGAAGTCACAACTCTTATTAAAAGGTGCAATGATTTCGGTGCCGGCGGTGTTTCCGTGGCTATCGGCGAGTTGACGGACGGCCTCGACATTTGTCTGGATGCGGTACCTAAGAAGTATGAGGGGCTCGACGGAACAGAATTGGCTATTTCCGAATCGCAGGAACGTATGGCCGTTGTCGTTGCGGCTAAAGATGCAGAAAAGTTTATGGCTTATGCGACGGAAGAGAATTTGGAAGCAACAGTAGTCGCTACTGTCACGGGTACGAATCGTCTGGTTATGAAATGGCGAAACAAGGATGTCGTAGACTTATCTCGCCGATTCCTGAATACAAACGGTGTCATGCAGCACCGTCAGGCTGTCGTACAAAATCCGAAAGAGGAAGATTTCTTTACGGCACCTGTCGTAACAGATGTTAAGGACACATGGCTAAGCACCATGGGCTCATTGAATATAGCGTCTGAACAGGGCCTTGCGGAATGCTTTGACAGCACTATCGGTGCCCGTACCGTTCTCATGCCCTTCGGCGGAAAATACCAAAAGACTCCGGTTGAAGGTATGGTTGCACGTATTCCCGTAGGTGTGGGACAAAAGACGGAAACAGCCAGTGTTTTCACCCACGGATATGATCCCGAGTTGGCATCATGGAGCCCCTTCCATGGCGCTTTATATGCTGTCGTTCAGTCTGTAGCGAAGTTAGTGGCCTTAGGGGGCGACCGTACAAAAGCATATTTAACGCTGCAGGAATTTTTCAGAAGCCTCGGTACGGATGCTCGTGCTTGGGGTGAGCCCGTGGCAGCTCTGTTGGGGGCGTATACGGCTCAGAAGGAACTGCAAATTGCGGCTATCGGCGGTAAAGACAGCATGAGCGGTACCTTTGAACAGCTGACGGTTCCGCCGACGCTGGTATCCTTTGCCGTAACGACGGAAAATGCAAAACACATTGTTTCACCCGAATTTAAAAAGGCCGGACATGCAATTGTTCTCTTTGATGTTCGCCGCGGCGAAGATGCTGTTTTGGATTGGGACGTATTCCGTCAGCACTGCGACTTTATTCATGAACACATGGTATCAGGAGATATTTACAGTGCACGTGCCGTCGGTAAGGGCGGGTTGGCAGCCACGCTTGCGGAAATGGCTTTCGGCAACGGGATCGGCTTTACAGTCTCTTCGGACGTAAGCTCTGAAGACCTGTTCGCCCTTCGGTATGGAGCGATTGTAGTGGAAACGGATGCTGAAAAAGGGGCTCAATGGGCTAGTCAGCTCAATGCCGTTGCCGTCGTGGCTCAGACGATTGAAGAGCCCGCAGCCGTTGCAGGAGACGTGCGTATTTCCTTATCAGAATTGCAGACTGCTTGGGAAAAAACTTTATCGCGTATTTTCCCCTTGCAGAGCCAATCGGCGGATGGAAGTGCCGAATTACCTCTTTATACAACGTACGGCCCGAAACGGAGCGAATCATTCGGCAAGCCTCGCGTCTTTATTCCCGTTTGCCCGGGAACGAACTGCGAATACGATTCGGCAGATGCCTTTGAAGCGGCCGGGGCCGTGACGGATACCTTTATTATTCGCAATGAAACGCCGCAGGCCTTAGAAGACTCTATTGAAGAAATGAGAAAGCGCATTGGGCAAGCGCAGATTATTATGTTCCCCGGCGGTTTCAGTGCCGGTGACGAACCGGAAGGGTCGGGCAAGTTTATTGCTACCTTATTCCGTAACCCGGCCTTAGCGGAAGCCTTGGAGTCCTTGCTGTATAAGCGGGACGGCTTGGTTCTCGGTGTTTGCAACGGCTTCCAGGCCTTAATTAAACTTGGCCTGTTACCGTACGGACATATTCAGCCTCTAAAGGCCGACAGTCCGACGCTTACGTATAATACCATTGGTCGCCACTTGTCGCGCATGGTCGATACGAAGGTAGTATCCGTCATGTCGCCGTGGTTTTCCAATGTAAGGGCCGGTGATATACATACGGTGGCGATCTCTCACGGTGAAGGTCGTTTTGTCGCATCGCCCGAACAGATTCGTCAACTGGCGGCTAAGGGCCAGATTGCTACTCAGTATGTAGATTTGAACGGTAAGGCTACTTATGACAGTACGTTTAATCCGAATCAATCGGTATTTGCCGTTGAAGGTATTACCAGTCCCGATGGTCGTGTTCTCGGAAAGATGGCACATACGGAACGATATACAGGTGAAACGATGTTCAGAAACATTGACGGTAATAAGGTACAACCCATCTTTGCAGCAGGTACGGAATATTTCAAATAATATAAAACCGGAGGGACGTAAAAGATGTATGATACTCGGAAAGTCGTTATTGTAGGAGCAGGGCACGTAGGTTCACATGTAGCACTGGCATTAATTCAGTCGGGTGAAGCGGATGACATCGTCCTTATCGATATAGATAAAGACAAGGCTGTCGGTCAGGCCTTCGATCTGGACGATGCCGTAACCGGAGCGGCTTGCGGTCGCGATACGGTTATTCGTGCCGGCGGATATGAAGAGTTGAACGATGCGGATATACTGGTTACGGCCTTCGGCCGTAGCCGCAAACCCGGAGAAACTCGATTGGATATGTTTGACGATTCCATTCGTATGGCTGATGAAGTGGTAAGCCGGTTAAAGACAGTGGATTTCAAAGGTATTATGATTAATATTTCCAACCCGGCAGATATTATTTGCGAATATATTCGTCGGGCTATGAAGTGGGAAGCAAGTCGTTGTTTCTGCACGGGAACGAGCTTGGAAACATACAGACTTATTCGTGTTATCGGCAATCTTACCGGGTATGCCCGCCGTTCCATACAGGGGTTTTGTCTCGGAGAACACGGTAATTCGGGATTTATCGCCTGGTCGACGGTACGTATTAACGGCCGTCCCTTTACGGATGTAATTAAGAGCAAGCCGGAATTAGCTGATACGGATTTGGATGAGTTGCAGACTCGCGTTAAACGGGCTGGCGATATAGAGGTGGACTTTAAGGGTTGTACGGAGTTTGGCATCGCCAATGCGGCGCTCATGTTGATTCGTGCGGTTTTTCATGATCAAAAGTTGATTTGGCCGTGTTCGACCGTTCTTACGGGTCAGTACGGGGAAAAAGATGTCGTAGCCGGCGTACCTTGTGTCTTAGGAAAAAACGGCATTGAAGAAATCATCGAGGTTCCTTTATTACCCGAAGAAGCGGAAAAATTCCACGCTTCTTGCGAAATTATACGGTCCTTCCTTGACAGAGCCGAGTCTTTGTAAATGACGAGCTACGTAAACCTGTTCAAAATCGACCGTATTTGCTATAATAAAACGGATATGCTCATAACGGCGGTTATGAGCTGCTGTTTTTAAGAAAACGTTTTGGTTAGTTGAGGTGACATTGTGGACGAACAGCAATTTGATAAAGTGTTACCCGTGTGCTTGGAACACGAAATGCAAAATTCGTATATCGACTACGCCATGAGTGTTATTATTACGCGTGCGTTGCCCGATGTACGAGACGGGTTAAAACCCGTTCATCGTCGCATTTTGTATGCTATGCACGAAGCCGGTATGACACCTAATAAACCGTATAAGAAGTCGGCACGTATTGTCGGTGAAGTATTAGGTAAGTATCATCCGCACGGGGACAGTTCCGTGTATGATGCGACCGTTCGCTTGGCACAGGATTTTTCGACGCGTTATCCCTTAGTAGACGGTCATGGCAACTTCGGTTCCGTAGACGGCGACTCGGCGGCTGCCATGCGTTACACTGAAGTACGTATGGCAAAGATTACGGGCGAAATGCTGGCGGATATTGACAAAGAGACTGTCGATTTCATGCCGAACTATGACGGCTCCTTACAGGAACCGACCGTACTTCCCGCTAAAATCCCGAACCTCCTGGTAAACGGCTCGGCAGGGATTGCCGTCGGTATGGCGACAAATATACCTCCTCATAATTTAGGGGAAGTAATTGACGGGCTTGTCATGATGATTGATGATCCGGATGTAACGTTGGATCAGTTGATGACAAAGATTCAGGGTCCTGATTTTCCGACGGGCGCTAAGATTCTCGGTCGTGAAGGCATACTTAAAGCGTATTCGACCGGTCGCGGTAGTGTGAAGATGCGCTCTTGCGCCGAAATTGAACCGATGTCCAAAGGGAAGAATCGCATTGTCATTACGGAGATTCCCTATCAGGTCAATAAGGCTCGGGTTATCGAAAGTATTGCCGATTTGTCGCGCAATAAGGATATTGACGGCATTACGGCATTACGTGACGAATCGGACCGTAAAGGTATGCGGATCGTCATTGAATTGCGTGCCGACGTAAATCCCGATATTATTCTCAATAAATTATATAAACATACACAGCTGCAAGAAACGTTCGGCGTTATCATGTTGGCTCTTGTGGACGGACATCCGCGGGTACTGACGTTGCGCGAAGTATTGGCTTATTATTTGGAACATCGCAAGGTCGTCGTTACCAGACGTTGCCGTTTTGAACTGGATAAGGCCTTAGCGCGGGCGCACATTTTGGAAGGGTTGCTCATTGCCCTCGATCACATAGATGAAGTCATTAAGACGATTCGTGAATCGGCTACGGATGAAATTGCCAAGAATGCCTTAATGAGTAAATTCGATTTGAGCGAAAAGCAGTCCATTGCCATTTTGGATATGCGTTTACGTCGCTTAACCGGTTTGGAACGCGACAAGATTCAGGAAGAATATGCCGAACTGGAAAAGACAATCGATTACTTGCGGAGTGTCTTGGCTGATGAACACAAACTCATGGGTATTATCAGAGATGAACTTCTGGAAACGAAGAAGAAGTATGCCGATAAACGCCGCACACAGATTGAAGCGGATACGTCGGAATTAAATGTAGAGGACCTCATTCCTAATGAACGTATGGTGCTGACCCTGACCAGACGCGGCTATATTAAACGTATTAATGCCAATGTATACCATACACAAAATAAAGGAGGTCGCGGCATAAAGGGAATGGCGACGAAGGATGAAGATGCGGTTAACCATCTTTTATATACGTCGGCTCATAATACGGTGCTTTTCTTTACCAACTTCGGTCGCGTCTATCGCCTGAAGTCTTATGAAATTCCCGAAGCAAACAGCCGAAACTCCAAGGGTATTGCGGCCATTAACCTTTTGCCTCTGTCACAAGGGGAAAAAGTAAACGCGTTGATTGATGTTGACCAGGTCGATCCGCAGGCAAACTTGTTCATGGCGACGGAACGGGGCCTTGTAAAGAAGACGTCCTTACAGGAATTCAGTAATGTACGCCGTAACGGTCTCATTGCTATATCTCTTATGGACGGTGACCACCTGGCTAAGGTTCGCATGACCAAGGGTGATCAGAATATCATCCTTGCCACAAAGCAGGGCATGGCTATTTGCTTCAAAGAAACGGATGTACGGCCCATGGGCAGAAATACGCGCGGCGTTCGCGGCATCACTCTTGCTGAAGACGATATGGTTATCGGTGCCGACATCCTGGCCGATGATTCACAAGTGCTTACAGTCAGTGAAGAAGGCTTCGGCAAGCGCAATAACGTAGATGCCTATAAGGTCCAGCGTCGTGGCGGTAAGGGCGTAAAAAACTTTAAGATTACGCCGAAGACCGGGGTCATTGTGGGTGTTGAAGTTGTTCGGAATACGCAAGAGCTCATACTCATTACTTCAAACGGCATCGTCATTCGCACGGATATTGAAAGTATCGGTGTTAAGAAGGGACGCAATACGTCGGGAGTCAAGATTCAGCGACTTGAAGAAAACGATAAAGTGGCCGCTCTCGATACGATTTCTGTTGAAGGAAGCGACGAACCGGTCCAAGATACGCTGATGTAGAATGTAAGAAAAGGCATTTTTGCTTTACGGCAAAAATGCCTTTTTTGTATAAAGATAAACGTTTAAGCGTATTTTGCATAAACGGCAAGAAGAAAGTAATCGTTATATAAATGACAAATAAGCCGTTTATTCCTATTTATACTAGGACGCCTCTTTGATATAATTATTATGTACTTATAAATATATATTAGGAGGGGATGCTATGGGTGATTGGAAAAAGTGTATTGCCTTCATGGCTAAATATGTACCTTTATGGGTTATCATATCGGCCGCTATCGCTTACATGTGGCCGCACATGTTTCGCGATTACAAGGTGGTGATTTCTCCCTGTCTGAGTTTAATTATGCTCGGCATGGGACTTTCGATGACCCCACAGGACTTTAAGCTGATTATATTACGACCGAAGGATGTTATTATCGGTATTCTTACTGTATATATATGTATGCCCTTGGTCGGGATCGGCTTAGGTAAGATTTTGGGATTGTCTCCCATGCTTGCAGTGGGACTTATACTGTTGGGCTGTTCGCCGACGGGAACGACGTCGAATGTCATGACCTTTTTGGCAAAAGGGGATAAGGCGTTATCCGTTACTATTTCCAGTATCAGCACTATGTTGGCACCTCTTGTCATGCCGACCTTGTTGATGTTTTATGCCGGAACGTATATGAATGTTGACGGAATGGCGTTGTTTATGAGCATTATTAAAATTGTCATTGTACCGGTGGTACTCGGACTGGTCATTCGTAAGGCGGCAGCGAAGTATATGGATACTATCTTGGCACTCGTGCCGGCGACAACTATTTTTGCCATCGTTACGGTAACGCTGGTTGTCGTGGCCTTAAACGTCAAGTTGTTACAGGCAGTAGCACTGGAAGCGGCTGTGGCACTGGTATTGTATACTTTCTGCGGTTTGGCACTCGGTTTTTTCGTATCCAAACTTTTGCGTATGCCGGCTGAAAAGGGTAAAGCCATGACCTTTGTTGTCGGCGTTCAGAATACGGCCTTAGCCGTAGCACTGGCCGTACAGTACTTCGATCCCGTGGCAGCCTTGCCGGGGGCCATCGGTGTCGTATGGACTACTATTTGTTGTTCGTTTATAGCTTCTGTGTGGGCCGGTCGCGATACTAAAGCGGGCGGCATGGGACAGTAAGATTAAAACGGCTTAATGTAAACGGAGGGAATGAAATCATGTCTAAATTCAATAAGGTTACACCGGAATTTGTTGAAAAATTGCGTAGTATTTTAGGAGAAAAGGGAGTTACGACGGACCCGGAAAAACTTCTGACCTTCCAAACGGATGAAGAAGGGAACTCCTACTGGTTCCGTACACCGGAAGTGGTCGTTTTCCCGGAAACGACGGAACAAGTAGCGGCCGTTGTGAAACTTGCCAATGAACACCTAGTTCCGATTACGCCGCGTGCCGCCGGATCGGGCGTTGCCTGTGGAGCTATTCCCATTCACCACGGGTTGGTTATGGAACTCGACAGAATGAATAAGATTCTGGAACTGGATGAAGATAATTTGTACGCCGTTGTTCAGACGGGCGTTCGGACCAGTGAAATACAGGAACAGTGTCGTCAACGGGGGCTTTTATATGCCGGAGATCCGTGTAGTGCCGACAGCTGTCAAATCGGCGGTAATGTGGCAACCAATGCGGGCGGCAATAAGGCTGTTAAATACGGTACGACGAGAAATCAAATTTACGGCATGAAGGTGGTTACCCCGACAGGGGATATTGTAGATATCGGCGGCCGCTTACAAAAATGTTCGACCGGCTACTGTCTGGAACAGCTTTTCTGCGGCTCTGAAGGCACCTTGGGGATTATTACGGAAGTCACGTTGAAACTTCGTCCTTTACCGCCCTATAAGTTTGACCTGGTATCTATTTTTAAGACTGATGACGAAGCCTTTACCTTGCCGAACAAGTTGCTCAAAGCGGGGATTGAACCGACCAGCATTGAATACATGGATAATGAAGCATTGAAAATTTCGTCAAACTATTGCGATATTACATTGCCCCATGTAGATGAAGGGGTCTGCTATGTTATCGTAACGGTAGAAACTTTTGATGAAGATGAGTTGGACAGAAAGATGGAAAAGGCCGGCGATGTTTGTGAAGCATGCGGTGCCGTCGATGTTATTGCGGCGGATGAACGCATTTGGGGTTGCCGCCGCCAATTTGCCGAAGCGGCGAGAGACATCGATATTATGTTTGTTGCCGAAGACTTTGTTGTACCCTTGGACAAGATTGCCGAAATTACATCCAAGCTGCCGGCCTTAAAAGAAAAACACGGTCTTTACACTGTTACGGTTGCCCATATCGGTGACGGCAATATTCACGTATTGCCCTTGAATAAGGACGGCTTGTCGCCTGAAGGGTGGATGGAAAAGATGGAATCCTTCCATGCCGATCTCTTTAAGGAAGTCTATGCTTTGGGCGGTAAGATGTCGGGTGAACACGGCGTAGGGTATAAGAAATTGAAAGAATTCAAACGTCATACGCCGGAAGGGGAACGCAATATTATTAAAGCTATTAAAAAAGCCCTCGATCCGAACAATATTATGAATCCGTCGAAGATTGTAGATATCGACGAATAGAGGAGCATAGAGTACGGGGTATACAAAATCTTGTATACTCCGTACTTTTTATGTATAAAACGGAAAAACAGATAAAAAGAGGTTGACAAGAGAAGGTGAAT
>NZ_GL538176.1 GCF_000165735.1 Megasphaera micronuciformis F0359 | reverse complement strand
AATCATAACCACCCGTTAAACGGGTGGTTTGCTCTGACCCTATAAGGGTCTTTCTCTAGTGGATACCCTCTAAAGAGGGTATCGAAATAGTCCGACAACCACTCTATTATTACAGGCAGCCCCCTACTCGGGGGCTTTTTTTCTGCCTATTCTACCGGCTTACCCGTAAACGGGTCGGTATATTCCTGAAAATTTAATGTGTCCATGGCGATATCATCTTGTAACTGGTTGCGAATATACTCTTTTATCGCACCTTCATACCTGCCTACCGTATCTACGTAATAGCCTCTGCACCAGAAGTGTCGATTCCCATATTTGTACTTAAGATGGGCATGTTTATCAAATATCATGAGGCTACTTTTACTCTTCAAATATCCCATAAAACTCGACACACTCATATGCGGAGGTATGGTTACTAACATATGAATATGATCCGGGCAACATTCTGCTTCTAATATATCTACATGTTTTCTTGTGCATAAGTCACGTAAAATTTTCCCTATATCACTTCTTAATTTTTTATATATAATCTGTCTGCGATACTTGGGTGCAAACACAATGTGATATTTACATCTCCATTTGCTATGTGATAAGCTTTGTACGTCATTCATTGACATGGAACCTCCTCTTTGTACAATAATGTGGTTGCCAGACCGCTATCATTGTACCACGGGGAGGTTCTTTCCTTTTCTATAAGAATATTTTTCCAACCCCCAGTTTAACTGAGGGTTTTGTCATGCCTATTCGGCGTACA
>NZ_GL538175.1 GCF_000165735.1 Megasphaera micronuciformis F0359 | reverse complement strand
GTATTTTTCTTTTGCCATTGTACATTTCCTCCTTCACTAGGAAAGCGTTTGTATATATTTCTACATAGATGGGAAAATTTCAGAAATCTTCTCCGTCATATAGAAATAACCCCGAATTAACGAGGTTATTTGTGTGTGGTGGCGGCTCGGAGATTCGAACTCTGGACACTGCGGGTATGAACCGCATGCTCTAGCCAACTGAGCTAAGCCGCCAAGTATGGAGCTATTGACCGGGATTGAACCGGTGACCTTATCCTTACCAAGGATACGCTCTACCGACTGAGCTACAACAGCTTAAATACCGTCAAAAGCTTTAATTTTGTTTGCCCTCAGGCAAAAAAAATATGGTTGCGGGGGCAGGACTTGAACCTACGACCTTCGGGTTATGAGCCCGACGAGCTACCAACTGCTCCACCCCGCGACGATAATGGTGGTGGGAGAAGGATTCGAACCTTCGAAGGCGGACGCCGGCAGATTTACAGTCTGCTCCCTTTAGCCACTCGGGAATCCCACCACAAATTCTGGAGCCGACAATAGGATTCGAACCTACGACCTACTGATTACAAGTCAGTTGCTCTACCAACTGAGCTATGTCGGCATCTCTCACAGAACATAACCAATTATAGCCAATATTTTTTTATCTGTCAACATATTCCATAACATTTCATATCACCTTCCCGGCCGTCTTCCTCAAGGCGACCGGGACCCATCATCTTACCTCTTATTCTTTTTTATATATCATTATATGCATACTTTTATATAGTTTCACGTTGTCCTTGCACGAGTACGAAATTTCGAAATCGTTCAACAACGGGAAGCATAGGATGCTGCTTATGAACAGCCATGTACAGGTAGCGACGATCCGTCTTGTCGGCAATAGGAATTCGTTCAACCGCATAGTGCTTTAGTAAATAAAAATCCGGCATAATGGCTAAT
This sequence comes from Megasphaera micronuciformis F0359, assembly GCF_000165735.1. Classification (GTDB taxonomy): domain Bacteria; phylum Bacillota; class Negativicutes; order Veillonellales; family Megasphaeraceae; genus Megasphaera; species Megasphaera micronuciformis. The sequence continues at coordinate 31,450 of NZ_GL538175.1, read as the reverse complement.
CCGTAGCCTGCCGCCACAAAACCCGCCATGGCATTGTCTTCTTCTATATGGCAGACTACATGCGGATGAGCATCGGCCCGTTCCAACAGAGTCTCTACCGTCGTATGCATACCGCTTCCTGCATGAAAGTGAATAAAAGGATACGGCTCTATTTCTTTTAGCGACACGGACGCCCTTTTAGCCAGGACATGATTTTCCGGCACAACCACCACAAGCCGTTCTTCCGCAATGGGATAAAACATAATTTCCGGTTCATCGGCTACAGAGGAGCAAAAAATCATATCCGTCTGTTCATCTTTTAAACTCTTTATCAATTCACGCGTCGTTCCTTGTGTAAAGTTAAACTCTATATCTTTATTCCCTTCCATGCCGTGAAAGCTTGTAATCATATCGGGAACCATCGTATATCCCATAGTATAAACAAAGCCGAGATTAATCGTTCCCTTATCGGGACGAGTATAGGCTTTCATGACCTGAAGGCCTCGATTCAACTCTTCCAGCGATTTAGTCACATAGGGATAAAACATCTTCCCGTACTTGGTCAGGAAAATATTGCGCCCCTTTTTTTCAAAAAGCCGAACGCCCATTTCTTTTTCCATATCTCGAATGGCACGATTTAAGCTGGGTTCCGTAATATAAAGAAGTTCAGCTGCCCTTCGGTAATGTTCTGTTTCCGCTAAGACCGAAAAATACTCAAGTTGTTTTAAATTCATCGTATCGCCCCTCATTTACAAATAAATCAATAGTATTTCTCTATTAACGCTGTTCAATAAACTATTAATTTTCTCGAATAAATGACATAATCAGTTTTTCCGCAAAGGCATAGATTCGGTACTTGCTATATTTATATTTTATAAAGCTATGAACTCCATACATTTTTCGCCGCTTTTTAAAATAAACTATGCGTTTATCATATCATAATTAATAGTTTTTTTGAACGAAATTATAAGAAATAAAAGCATTGTTGTTAATCTTTCTGACTCGTATAATAATCACGAAAAGAACAATTTGTTCTGTTTTTCACTTTTATTTTTCGGACTGTAAGGAGGTTCACATCATATGAGCAAGCATTTCCCTCATATTTTTGAACCCTTCACGGTAAAACGAACAACCTTCAGAAATCGTGTCGTTATGCCGCCGATGGGCTCAAACTACGCTACCTACTCCGGTGAAGTATCGGAAGAAATGAAAGATTACTACGGCCTGCGGGCTCGTGGCGGCACGGCCCTGATTACGGTAGAAAACGCCTGTATCGACTTTCCCCTTGCTACGAACGGTACAAAACAGTTGCGTATCGACGGGAAACAGTTTATGCCCGGTCTTTTCGAATTGACCGAACGTATTCATAAATACGGAGCCCTCGCTTCCATCCAGTTGAACCACGCAGGTGCTTCGGCTTACCCCGAACGTCTCGGAGGCTTACAGTCCGTTTCGTCTTCGTCCGTACCTTCTAAAGAAGGCAACCCGGCTCCTCGTCCGTTAACAAAACAGGAAATCCTGAATATCGTTCAGAAATATGCCGATGCGGCAGAACGTGCTATCGGTGCCGGTTTCGACATGGTCGAAATCCACGGGGGGCACTCGTACCTTCTCGATCAGTTCCTTTCTCCCTTGTACAACAAGCGTACAGATGAATTCGGCGGATCGTATGAAAACAGAGCCCGCTTTGCCCGTCTTGTCGTAGAGGCCGTTCGTGCCCGCGTAGGTAAATGGGTTCCCATTTCCTTCCGTATTTCCGCTGACGAATTTATTGAAGGCGGCAACACCTTGGAAGACACCTTGCAACTTCTTGAATACATCGTTCCGGAAGTGGATATTATCAACGTATCGGCAGCCGTAAACGACTCTATTCAATACCAAATCGATAAATGTGATTTACCCGATGCGTGGAGAGCTTACTTATCCGAAAGCGTAAAGAAAAAGTTCGGCAAGCCCGTAATTCTGTCCGGCAATATCCGCAATCCGCAGATTGCCGATGACATTATCGCCCAGGGCAAGACGGATTTTATCGCCATCGGTCGCGGCCTCATTGCCGATCCCGATTGGGCTAATAAAGCTCGCCTCGGCGAAACGGATCATATTCGTAAGTGTATCAGCTGTAACATCGGCTGTGCCGATCACCGTATTGCCAAATCCAAACCGCTGCGTTGTACTATTAACCCGTCCGTTATCGGCGGTGAAGCTTATAAACGTCAAAAAGTGACACGTCCCTTACATGTCGTCGTCATCGGTGCCGGTACAGCCGGCCTGGAAACCGCTTGTACAGCCGCCGAAGTAGGTTGCACGGTCACGGTTTTGGAAAAACGCAATGAAGTAGGCGGTATGGCTCGCCGTATTGCTCGCTTCCCCGAAAAGACACGTATCGAAGATTTCCCGGCCTATTTGGAAAAACGAGCTGCCGCTCTGCCGAATTTGGAAATTCGTTTGAATACGGAAGCGACGAAAGAACTGCTTGATGAATTGAAGCCGGATATTCTTTACAGTGCTACCGGTTCCGATCCCATGTTACCGCCTATCGAAGGGCTCCGTGAACTGACAGATGCCGAAGGTTCGGATATTCGTTCCGTTGAAGGCTTCATGTCCAACATTCCTTTCTACGAAAAGAATGCGGAAGGCAAGAAAGTCGTTATCATCGGTGCCGGTGCTGTCGGCCTGGACGTTATGGAATTTTTCACCTTGCGTAAAGCCGATGTTACGGTCATTGAAATGATGCCCGCTTTCGGCAAGGACTTGGATGTAGTTTCCAAATCGACCTTCCATGAACTTTTAATCAAGCACCCCGTGAATATGCACTTGGGTACGGCCCTCCAAAAGGTCAATCCCCACTCCTTCGTAGCTGCAAAAGACGGCGTAACACAGGAATATCCCTTCGACTACGGCTTCATCTGCATGGGACTCGTACCGGCTATTCCTAAGGATAATCCGTTTGAAACCTATGCCCGTGAACACGGCATTCCCTTTGATAATATCGGCAACAGCCGCAAAACGGGACAGATTATGCACGGCACCGAATCGGGCCGCAATATTATCAATACCATTGATGCCATGGGCGGCTTTGATTTATAAGACGTACAAACAGACCGGAACGGCCCTATAAGGGTCGTCTCGGGCCTGTGCATTACCGACTTTAACGGTATTTATTTTGCCGTACAAAGTGAATTTTCACACATATATCACTATTTTATTGTTTTTTCGGGAGGTATTATTATGGGAAAAATAGCTATTACGGAACGCGTTACGGGACATACGGAATTAATCGGTTTAATCGCTTACCCCATTCGCCACAGCATGTCACCGACTATGCATAATGAAGCTTTTAAAAAGTTGGGACTTGACTATGTTTATGTTTGCTTTGAAGTAGACAACAGCACCTTGGAAGATACGGTAAAGGGCTTACGTGCCATGAAGGTTCGCGGCTGGAACGTCTCCATGCCGAACAAAGGGCCTATTACTCAGTATTTGGACAAACTCTCCCCCGTTTCTCAAATCGTCGGTGCCTGCAACACGGTCGTTAACGATAACGGCGTTCTGACCGGCACAATTACGGACGGAACAGGTGCCATGCGTTCCTTGAAAGAAGAAGGCGTTGAGTACGTAGGCAAGAAGATGACCATCGTCGGTGCCGGCGGTGCCGCTACGGCTATTCTCGTTCAGGCAGCTCTCGACGGTGTTCGCGAAATTGCCGTCTTCAACCGCCGGGATGAATTTTTCCCGAAAGCTGAAAAGGTCGTGGCTCAGTTGAACGAACAGACTGAATGCAAGGTTACCTTATACGACTTGGCTGATCACGCTTCACTTAAGCGCGAATTGGACAGCAGCGACATTTACATTGACGGCACGTCGTGCGGCATGAAACCGCTGGAAGGCGTCGTAGCCATTCCCGACAAATCGTACTTACACAAGGAACTCGTAGTTATGGATACGGTATATGCACCGCGTCAGACGGAGTTGATGCGTTGGGCCGACGAAGTAGGTTGCAAAAACTTTAACGGTCTTGGCATGATGCTTTATCAAGGTGCTGAAGCCTTCAAACTCTGGACCGGCAAGGACATGCCCGTTGATTTCATTAGAGACGTTTTATTCTAAGCTACGCGACATAAAAGGAGATTTATCACTATGGAACAGACCCGTTCTTATCGCCCCTTATGCCTGAGCCTGTATCTCAACTATTTCGTACACGGCATCGGCGTATTGATTCTCGCCCAAAACATGGATGCCCTTGCTGCACGTTGGGGCAGTTTAGCCGACGTCATGAGCGTCATCGGCATGCTCGGTATCGGCCGACTCATCGTTCTTTTCGTATCGGGCAAATTATCCGACAAATACGGTCGTAAACCCTTCGTTCTCTTGGGTATGATTACCTACATTGCCTTCTTCCTCGGCATTTTAGTCAGCCCCACAACGGCCGTTGCCTGCGTCTTCGGGATTTTGGCAGGCATTGCCAACTCCTTCCTCGATGCCGGTACGTATCCGGCACTGATCGAATCGTATCCCGAAAGTGCCAGCACGGTTACAGTACTTTTGAAAGCCTTCATTTCGGCAGGGCAATTCCTCTTGCCTCTCTTCATCGGCGTCCTCGTCATGATGAATGCTTGGTACGGCTGGTCCTTTATCGTAGCTGCCGTCATCTTGGCTCTGAATTTTGTCATTATGTTGAAAATGGGCTTCCCTGCCATGAATCAAGTAGGCAACAATGACAAGAACGACGCTTCGGAAGCTCCTGTAGAAGCCCCGAAATCCAAATGGTACCTTGAAGGTATTTGCTTCGTACTGTACGGCTATATTTCTCAGGCTACCTTCTATCTTATCAGTCAGTGGCTTACAAAATACGGTGTTGCCGTGGCGCAAATGCCGGACTTGGCAGCTCGTTCCTTAATGAGCTACTACTCCATCGGTTCTTTGGCTTGCGTCTTCTTCACCGCCTTCATTACGAAAAAAGGCGTTCGCCCCATTACACTTCTTGTTGTATACACTCTGATATCCACCTTGGCTATCGGCGGTCTGTATTACTATCCGTCCGCTTCCCTGGCTCCGATTCTCTCGGCGGTCGTAGGCTTTTCCGCTGCCGGCGGCGTTATGCAGCTCGGTTTGGTTATGATGACGGAAATGTTCCCCAAGGGCAAGGGTACTATGACCGGTATTTTCTATACTACCGGCTCCATTGCTTCCTTTACCATTCCCGTTATTACAGGATATATGGCCGATAGCGGTATCAACTCCATCATGGGGCTTGATGCAGCCATCGCTTTGGCAGGATTCATCGTTGCCTGCATCATTTATGTGCGGTATAACAGTGTTATGAAAAACAGAAAAGCGGCGTAAGCCCTAGGAGGTATATAATATGGTAACTATCGGAAAAATCCCCTTGGATAACGGAATCCCCAAAATTTGTGTGCCCATCGTCGGCCGTACCGTCGACGAACTCGTTCAGGAATGCCGCTACTTGCAGGATAAAATCTACGATGTCGTTGAACTGCGTATTGACTTCCTGACAGAAGTAACAGACTTGAAAGCCGTCAACGAAGCACTTCAGGCCGTTCGCAACGAACTTCCCGACAGCGCGATTCTCTTCACCTTCCGCACGAAGGAAGAAGGCGGTGAAACACAGGTTTCGGAAGATTACTACTTTGATTTGATCCTTTCAGCCATTGAAAGCGGTCTTGTAGATGCTGTGGACGTAGAATATTTCCGTAACGCCGACAATATCTCCAAGGTCATCGCTGCCGCTAAAGCCAAGGGGGTTACCGTCGTCATGAGTAACCATGACTTTGATAAGACTCCGGCAAAGGAAGAAATCGAATCTCGTTTAATAGGCATGAAAAAGCTAGGAGCTCATGTAGCCAAGTTGGCTTGCATGCCCCAATCGGCTAAAGATGTTCTCACCTTGTTAGCCGCGACGGAACAGGTAAAATCTCAGTATCCCGATGAACCGATTATCACCATGTCCATGGGCAAGCTCGGTGCGGTCAGCCGCATTAGCGGTGAAGTTTTCGGCTCGGCTTTAACCTTCGGCTCGGCAAAAAAAGCTTCGGCGCCCGGCCAAATTGAAGTAACAGTCTTACAGAAGATTTTGGAAACCCTTCATTAAGCTGTACAAAAAAAAGACGCTGCTTGCAGCGTCTTTTTTTTGTCCTTGTAGATTATTCTTCATCAATACTGTCAATAAGCCACTTTGTATCTACCTGAACGAGCCGTACCGTTATGTCCTTCTTTCCTTCTCCCTTATCCGGCCCTATCGCATAGGTCAGAATAACCGCATCCTTACCGTCCGGTCGACTTTGTAACTTCGTCAGGTAGCCGTACCGGCTGTTGCCGTATGTACCGACCCAATTCGTAAAGGGGACCTTTCTCATAGCGGCCGGCGACAAAAGCCGATAGGCCTCGTAATAGGACTTGCTTTTAATATACGAAGCAAAGGCTTGCATCGTTTCTTCCGCCTTGACTGCATTCTGTCGTCTGCCTTCATGGGTCTTATAAGCCTTTAACGCCTTGACGGCTTCCGAAAAAGTGATAATTTGCCGGTACTGATCCTTCGTAACGCTCAAATCTCTAGCCGTTTCTAACAGCTTGTCTACAGATTCTTGCAACCGCACTTCTTCCGTTTGCCTATCGACGTTAAAATCTGTCGGAGACATCTTTACGATATGCAGGGTGCGGTCGTATATCTCTTCTTCCGCTTTCAGAAACTGTGCTATTTTCTTACTTTTTTCTTCATCATCCGCTCTATCCGGACTTTCTCTGTACTCACGTACTACTACCGTCAGTTCACGGCGATGTACCTCCATATCGTCGTAAATGCACCCGTTTTCATCAGCTGAGGAATCAGAGGCCAGCCGCGTAAGGTCCGCGGCAAAGCCTTCATTCGCCAATGCCACCCTGTCAATTACTTCTTTATTCGCTTGCCCGTACTCTATATTCCTGTATGTCGTATAAGCTCCCGCAACTGCACATAAAATACTTACGCAAACAAGGCTTACAACAGCAGACCTTGACCTCAAGAGCCTACGAATACAATGGCTTAAAAATAATAAGCTCATAATCACTTCGCCTCACCAAAGTTTTGCATATCCTTTTTCCTTATCAGGCTATGCTACCTTTTCTTTATTATGGCACAGGTAGTTTCATTTAACAAATAATTGACAGAATCTTGTTACTTTACAGTTACAAAGGCGGTACACAAAATGATGTGCACCGCCTTTGTATAATGAAATTATTATTCTTTTACTTCTATGCGATGAATATCTCCGACAATAAAGATGAAGGAAAAAACTCCTACAGCCGCTACGCATCCGATGAAAAGCATAGCCCCTACAAAGGATCCCGTAGCCTGGACTATAATGCCGATAGCAATGGGCGTTATAATGCCTGCCAGATTGCCGATAAAATTGAAAACTCCGCCGGCCAAGCCGACTGAATCGGCGGGTGCCATATCACCGACGGTACTCCAAACAATGGCCGCCATCCCTTGTCCGAAGAAAGCCAGAGTCATAATGGCAATGACCTCATGAAAGGAGTCTACGTAGTTTGCCGCCATAATGGTCATGGAACACAGGAGTCCGAAAATAACGGGAATCTTCCTGGCCTTTGATAAAGATGCCCCGCGTTGTAACATCCAATCGGACCAACGCCCTCCCAACAAGACGCCGCACAAGGCCCCTATGTAAGGAATGACCGCATAAATACCGGCCTTCAGCATAGGCATCTGTTTCGCCACAATAAGATACGTAGGAAACCAGGTTAAAAAGAAATACATGGTACTTGTATTGGCAAACTGCCCTATGTATACGCCGATGAGCTGACGATGTTTGAAAAGTTCCGTAATTTGACGACGCGTAATAGAGCGCGTGGCTCCCGCTTTTTCCGCTAACCCGCCACCTTCACGAATATAATCCAACTCCCCTTGATTGACATCGGTGCATTCGGCAGGATCTCGATATAAATAATGCCAACCCAAGCAAGCCATAATTCCGATGCCGCCGGTGAGATAGAAGATTTCCTGCCATCCGTAGTTTTCCAGAACCCAAAAAAGAACGGGTGTTAAAAAAGCAAGTCCGATAAATTCACCGGCCGTATAAATTGACGTGGCCGTCGCCCGCTCCTTATCGGGAAACCAAGCCGCTACCACACGACTGTTCGTGGGAAAGGCCGGAGCCTCGGCTGCTCCGATGGCGAGACGAATACCGAATAGTGACGCAAAGCTCTTGCCGAACCCCATAGCCACCGTAAAAGCGGACCATAAGAACAAAGAGACCGTGTAAGATACTCGCGACCCGAAGCATTCCAAAAGCCAGCCGCCGGGAATCTGCATCAACCCGTATGACCAGGCAAAGGCGGAAAAAAGAAGCCCCATTGTAGCCGCATCAAACCCCAAATCACTACTCATACTGGGTGCCGCTACAGCCATATTGGTGCGATCCAAATAGTTTATAGCTGTTAAAATAAACAGCAGAAAAAGCATAAACCATCGCTTCTTGGTTTTCTTTGCCGTAACGGCCTTATTTAACTCTTCACCCATAAAGGGCTTCCCCCCTAACTAAAATACTACCGATTTCATAAATACTGAACCCATTATATACATTGTTCCGATTTAGTACAATATTTTCAGATTCTTTTTTCCAACAGTTCCTTTACAAGACGCTCCAAATGTTCCAATACATGTTCAATACTCTCATCATTAGCCATACGATAGTCTGCCGATGAACGATAAGTATCAATGCGCTCTCTGTACAGGTCAAAGACTCTAGACGGTCCGTCTTTGAGTAAGGGACGGGTCGATACATCTACATCGGTAACAATATCCTCCGGGGCCCGGTCAAGGAAAATGATAATTCCGTTTTCCTTGTAAATATCAATATTTTCCCGCCTTTTAATAACGCCGCCGCCCGTGGCTATAACGACACCCTTTTTACTCCCCAAGGCACGGGCCGTACGGGTTTCCGCATCTCGAAAACAATCTTCACTGACGGCAAACAACTCTTTGATAGTTCGGCCTTCACTGGTTTCCAAATAGGTATCGGCGTCGTAAAAATCGCGCCCCAGAGCTTCTGCCAATGCGGTCCCGAATGTCGTCTTACCGCTTCCGGGCATACCGATAATAACAATATTATGATTTTCCATGATATAAAATCCTCCGTCTTTTTTACTATGCTGAGATTACGGAACGTCCCATATTTCGTTCCGAACGGATTTCCGCTTTCCTACGACCCGAGTAACCAGCATATACGGCTGTCTGACATGCCGGCATTGAGATTAATATGAACGGATGGAAGGTCATAATCTGTTCTCGGCGGCCCGGTAGGTTCCCAGGATGTTAAAGTATTTACATTGTCCCTCTAATTTTCCCAAAGCCTTTTTACACACCGCCGAGTCGAGGTCTCCCGTCACGTCAATATGAAACGAGTATTCAAAAGGTTTTCCCGGTATAGGTCGCGACTCTAAGTGAGTCATATTCATACCTGAATGATAAAAGTATCCCAAAGCCTTATACAGGGCTCCCGGTACGTGTTCCGTAATAATAACCAGGGTCATCTTGTCTCCCTGATGTGGTAAGACATCCTTGGATATGACGACGAAACGTGTATAATTCGTGGCTATATGACCCGGGAACCCCGAAACAAGCGATCTTTTCTCTCTTTTGTACACTCATCTTATAAGTCTCCCCGAGTCAGTAATATATCGAGAACGGTCCAAGCGGTAGCCGCTTCGATAACCGATACGGCCCGTTGGACGATACAAGGATCGTGCCGCCCTTTGATGATGAGAGTCGTGTCCTTTCCCGAATCCGTATCGACGGTCTGCTGTTCCTGTCCGATAGATGCCGTAGCTTTAATAACGGTCCGAAAAACAAGGGGCATACCGTTCGTAATACCGCCGTTAATGCCGCCGTTATGGTTGGTCCGTGTCTTGACCGTCCCGTCCTTATCATAATAAAAGGAATCATTACTTTCAGATCCCGTCATGGCAGCCAGGGCAAATCCGTCGCCGAATTCAATCCCCTTAACAGCCGGAACGGAGAACAGCATTTGTGCCAGCCGACTTTCAACGGAGTCAAAAAGCGGATCGCCGTACCCGGCCGGCATACCCGTCACAATGCCTTCAATAATACCGCCGACGGAATCCTGACGGCTCTTGGCTACGGCAACCGCTTCTTCCATCGCTTCGGTTCGGGTTTCATCCAAAAGAGGCAAGGTCATGTTCTTTAAAAAAAGAAGGAGACTTAACTCTTCATGTACGGGATTAAAAGGTCGATCCTGGACGTCATGAATCTGCAGAATATGAGAGCCCACGTAGATTCCCCGTCGCGCCAAAATTTGCGAAGCTACCGCTCCGGCAAAGACCAAGGGGGCCGTCAATCGACCTGAAAAGTGCCCGCCGCCGCGATAGTCATTGTACCCGTCATAGCGTACTTTGCCCGTGTAGTCGGCATGCCCCGGTCTCATGAGATGTCGTAACTCGTCATAATCCTCAGACCGGGTATTCGTGTTTTCTATCATAACGGCCAGCGGTGTTCCCGTCGTAGCATCATTAAAATAACCGCTCTGTACATCAAAGACATCGCCTTCTTTCCGCGATGTAGACAAGGTATTTTTTCCCGGAGCCCGTCGTGCCATTTCTTTTTTTACCTCATCCCAGTCAAGGTATTCCCCCGACGGCAATCCATCCAATACGGCTCCTATAGATTTACCGTGTGATTCGCCGTATACGGTCAATTTTAAATTATGCCCTATTGTATTCATCTTAAGTCTCCTCTACGGCTATGCCGCCCATATGTGCAAAGTCTTGCCAAAAAGAAGGATAGGACTTGCGTACGCACTCGGCCCCTTCAATAGTCAATTTACCGGTACATCTCTGTGAAGCCATGGCCAAGGCCATGGCAATGCGATGGTCATTCCACGCCTGTACGCGCCCGCCTGTCAGGGAAGAAACGCCTTCAATAATCAATCCGTCCCCGGTTTCTCGCACCTTTGCGCCTATGGAGTTCAACTCGTGAGTCATGGCGTGAATCCTGTCGCATTCCTTAAGCCGCACTCTCGCCCCGTTAACAATCCTCGTTATACCCTGACTGAAGGTTCCCAGAACAGCCAGAGCCGGCACCAAGTCCGGGCAGTCTTTCACGTCAATCGTCAGTCCCGTTGTCCGAGACGGTACGGCCCGTAACACACTGCCGCTTCGTTCAATGCGTCCGCGCATGGACTCGATGAAGGATACGACAGTTCTGTCGCCTTGAGTCGAATTATTGCTTAAGCCTTTTAATTCGACAGTATCGCCGATAATGCCGCCGACGAGCCAAAAGGCGGCTTGTGAAAAGTCTCCTTCTACCGGGTATTCACCGGTACGATAAGCTTGCCGACCGCGAATAAGATATAACCCGTCACGCTCTTTTTCTACATATATACCATGCCGTCGCAGGCAGTCTAAAGTAATGTTGATATAACTTTCCGACTCTACTACCGTCGTACTTTGCAATACCGAATCATCCGGCAAAAGGGGCAGCGCCATCAATAACCCCGTAAAAAACTGAGAACTAACATTTCCAGGAAGTTCGTAAATACCCCCTTTTAATCGTCCTTTTACAGTGAGCGGCAAGGAATCTTTCCCCTTTGTATAAGCAATTTTCTTGTTGTCGAAAATATTCAAAAATGGATCCAACGGCCGCTCGGGCAGGCGACCTCGTCCAGTATAGGTAATCTTCATTCCCGTCAACAAGCCGACGGGAATGAGAAAACGCACGGTCGAACCGGATTCGCCGCAATCTGCCCTAAGTGATCCTGTCTGCGGCCTTAATCCGCCCGTTACGGCAACGGTCAGGCGACCGTCTTCATGCGACACCGTTTCAACAGTCGCACCGAACGCTTGAAGAACTCGACACGTAGCTTCCAAATCTTCGGAAGGAGTTATATTTTTTACCAAGCTTTTGCCGTCTGCCAGTGCCGCACAAATCAACTCTCTGTGCCCTGCACTTTTAGATGACGGCACAGCTAAAATGCCGCTCAATTTTTTCGGTGTCAATACTAAATTCATGCCATGTGCCCCTTTTATGACGATTTGTACAGGTCGTACACCTGTTTACTTCGAAAAGTCCGCCTTTCTGCTTAAAAGCGTTCACCGGTCCCGGTCCGTAACAGATCCGATACGATTTATTATTCATGTTGACCTTTACGGTATTCACGAATCATTTCTCTTCTTCGTGTTCCCGCTTCTTTTAAAAATTCTTCCAGTCCTTCTTTGTCACCTTGTAAAAGGCTCTCTTCTACCTTATCCAGAGCTTCTTTAAAGCGATCTATTTCCTGTAACAGCGCTTTTTTATCGGCTAAGAGAAGGCGTGCCCATAGAGCGGCATTAATATCGGCAACACGAGTGGCATCCTTAAAGCTGCCGGCAATAAATCGGCCCATACGCCCGTCCATAGACGGACTGTTGACCAAGGCCGTCGCCAACACGTGGGGAAGACAACTCGTATAAGCAATTCTCCGGTCATGTTCTTTAGTCGTTACGACGGGGATGTGAGAACATCCCAGAGCCTTTGCCAGGCTTTCCACTATTTTTATGCCTTTACGGCTTGTACGCTTATTCGGTACGATAATATAGTTGGCACAATCAAAGATATCGGCCCTGGACATATCATATCCGCAGCCTTCCCGTCCGGCCATGGGATGGGCAGGTACGTAATCGACGCCATCAGGCAAAAGATTTTTCGCCGCTTCAACGGAGTTTCCCTTTATGCCTATAATATCTGTCAGCGTTTGTCCTTCTCTTAAATATACGGCGTTTTGTCGCAAAAAGGAAAGCATATTATCTCGTGACAGACACACAATAAGAAGATCCGCCTTTTTCAGTTCTTCGTTTCCTTCCGTATAGCCGGCATCGATAACCCCGTCTGCCAGGGCTTTGTTCAACGTCTCAGCCTCACAATCAAAAGCTGTAATCCGGCATTTCGTCCGTTCACGCAATCGTTTGGCAAAGGATCCTCCCATAAGCCCTAAGCCGATAACGGCAATATTCAAATTTTTTAAAAATTCTTTTGCTTCTTCTCTCATAGTAACTCCTATACGGTTTTCTCACCAAAAGGGCCTTTGGCATCAAGACTCCAAAGCCGAGCTTTCTACTCGGTCTGTAACTTTCCGACTGCAACCGTACCCGTATATATAAGAATCCTCACTGACAACATAATCGTAATTTCAGCTCTTTCCTTGTATCAAATAAAAAAGGCAGGCTCTCATGAGCCTGCCCGTTAGGTACCGATAACTATCGACTTTCAATTGTCCCGAATTTATACAATTTATTCATCGACGCGAACTTGTCTCATGTCATTTGTCGTACTGTTGAATTTTTTGTAGCAAAAATAGCCGGCGCTAAAATAGTAGCCCCAGCTAAAAAAGTTTGCTCCGTATTCAACTGTCCGTAACGATGTGGACAAGGTCTTCATTTGATATTACCTCTCATCAATTGAGTAATAATTGCTGATATTGTATCGTACACGAAGATATATGTCAATAGAGAATACTCATGTTATAATTCTTCCAAAGACGAAGAGATACTTTTTCACGCACCCACATCTTGAAGTCCTTTATCTTGAGTCTTGGGAAATATATTGCCGAATAGTACATGTATCTTTATACCCGTCAGCTAAGACAATGACTTGTAAATCCAAATCTTCCAAATCATCCAAAAGAGCCTCCGTCATACGATGCTGTACGGCATTATAGCCGCTGCAAAAGAGTACTCTGCGTGAAGCGGAAGTACGAAACAGACCGCGAGGATGCGTCAACAGCTTAGCCAACAGGGCAGGCGTAACAATAGCCCCCGTAGGACGATTCATAATCAAAGCCGCCTGTTCGGCGCCGGCTACCCGCTCATCGGTAATGGACGACCCGAGCATTTGCAGATTGACGACCCCAATAAGCGTATCGCAGTCCTGAGGAATAGGAGCTTCTTCAGGCAAGGGGGCCTTCAACCATTTATGATGAGCACCGTCTGCCTCAACGATCAAATACCATGCCGGATGTCTTACGCGCAACCATTCCAGAGTGTCCGCATCGATTCCCTTATAAATCCCCTCTTCACTTACGGACGAGAACCAAGCGGGTACCCGATGAGCGTTTATTTTTTCAATGCAAAAAGCTTCGCCCTCTTCACGATCGTTCGTACAAATAATATCCAGGTCCTCGATTTCCGCCAACCGCTCTCCGTCCGCCTCTGCCGTTGTGCTGACCGCAACGGGCAGATTCGCACCGTGTCCGTAGGCAACGAGCCGTTCCAATACGGTTGTTTTCCCTCCGGCTCCTACAATAGCCGTAATCCCCGGCTGCAACAATCGTAACCACCGCTTATCTTCCACAACCATACCTCCTTGAATCCGAAATACGAGAAACGATTCCGACCGTCTCATCAAAAGGGCCGATTATATCATTTCCGCAAATCCCCAACGTGTCGTTCAAGACCCGCGTTGGGTCGTTTTAAATCAATTAAAAATGTACCGCCGTTATAGCGAAGTATCCGTTCCGTCAGTTCGTCAGGTCCTACAGAGCCGTACAGTTCCGCCTCTTCGGCATATACGGGAAAAGGCATAAACAGCTGTATACGATGACCGTCAGCCGTAGGAACGGTTCCCAGCTCGCCGTCGAACTGAATCATAAGCGCCCCGGAAAAAGTTCCCTGTGTCGATGTGTACTCACAGTCTCTGGCCAAGGGTAAATAAAAACCGTAGGAAAACCACATGCCGTACATATGGGGAAAGGCGCCCAACTCGGCAAGAAGACGGACCGGCCAAGGACGTATCCCGCCAACAGTACGCATCTCTTCTTTAGCGGGTATCATTAAATACAATTCGGCTAAAGAAGATTCCTCACCGCCGCTGCCCGGATATGAGGCCATAGACATGCGACTCATTCCTGATGTATACAAAAAGTAAAACGGCTCCTCTTCCGTCGGTTCCAATACGGTCACATCGACAAAGGAGCGGCTTTCAGGCAGAGATTCATATACGGTCATACGCCGATGCGTAAATAGAGTTTCAAAATGATTTCGTATGTCGGCCCCGTAATTTTGCATTTCTTTACCGACCGCCCCGGCTCTTGAAAGGAAGGCCGTTACATCGCTTTTCATCGTACATCCTCCTGTTGTTTTACTAATTATACCACAGTGTGCCTTTCATTGCCGCACGTAAAAATGCCTTGCCCGATAGGGCAAGGCATTTAACAGTTAAGCTTCTACGGACTCTTCCGGCACATCTTCTTCTCCGGAATGTAAGCCACGACGCTTGTCTGTGCGGCTCTTCCAAACGACCCATAAAGAGGTATCGACACAAATAGAGGAATAAGCCCCGCTGATAAAGCCGATTAACATGACGAGCGAAAAGTTCTTCGTCGATTCGCCGCCGAAGAAATGCAAGGATCCGCAGGCCAACAATACGGTTGTCAGCGTATAAATACTCCGGTGAATACTCTGAGCAATACTGTCCTCGGCCAGGCATTCGTACGTATCCGTTCGCCTATGCGTCCGAATATTTTCACGAACGCGGTCAAAGATAACAACAGCTTCATTCATGGAGTAGCCGACGACCGTCAAAATAGCCGCCAGGAAGGATGCGTCGATTTCCAATCGAAAGAAGGAAAAGACGCCCAATACCATGATCAAGTCATGCAGAATCGATACGATGGCCGAAACGGCAATCTTATATTCAAAGCGGAAGGATATATACGCCGCCAAAGCAATAAAGGCGACAGCCAGGCTGGTCACGGCATTTTTCGTAACTTCCGCCCCGATGACGGCACCGACCGATTCGGTGCGCTTTACTTCCGAATTTCCCAACTGAGCGCTGAACTTATCTGCCAAGGCCTTTGTTTCATCGCTCGACAAGTTGCGCATACGGATCATAACGTCCTGCGACGAATCACCTTCCGTTACACCGGTGAGCTGAATGACACTGTTGTCCAGATTCATACCCGACGTATCCAGTACTTGGCGAACTTCGGAGACTGTAACGGCTTTGCCGAAACGCAAGTCCAGAATCGTACCGCCCGTATAGTCGATACCGAAGTTGAAGCCGTTCATAACAATGGACACGATGCTGGCAACGACCAAGAGGGTCGACAGGGTGAACCACCATTTACGATGTTTTACAATACTGAATTTCATGCCTGTCCCCCCTTTGTATCCTCTTTATCCAACTTGCGATTCAACCCGTAGAACCACGGCGACTTAATCAGTTCCGTATTAATGAACCAGGTTAATAGAGACCGGCTGACAACAATGGCCGTAAACATGCTGACGACAATACCGAGAGCCAAGTTGACGGCAAAACCCTTAACCGTACCGGCACCCATGGTAATCAATACGATGGCGGCAATCATGACGGATACGTTCGCGTCCAAAATAGTGCTGAACGCACGCTTAAAGCCGGCATGCATGGACGTACGCAAACTCTTGCCGACAAGGACTTCTTCTTTAAATCGTTCAAATATAAGGATATTCGCATCAACGGCAAAACCCATGGAAAGGATAATGCCGGCAATCCCCGGGAGCGTCAGTGTCGCATCCAAATACTTTAAAATAGCCAAAAGAATGAGCACATAGACCAATAAGGCTACGTTGGCCACAACACCGGACATGCGATAAACGACGACCAAAAAGAGCATAATCAAAAGAATGCCGATGGCAAAGGCCCGTTCACTCTTATCCTTAGAATCTTGTCCCAAGCTCGGCCCGATGGTACGAACTTCGAGAACCTTCAACTGTACGGGAAGGGCACCTGAACGCAGGAGAATAGCCAGGTTTTTCGCTTCTTCCAACGAGTTGTTCCCCGTAATTACGGCCTTACCGCCCGTAATGGCTTCGTTTACGACAGGCGCCGTAAGTACGTCGCCGTCCAAAGTAATGGAAATCTTGTGTCCTACATTGGCTGCCGTCAAGTCGGCAAACTTCTTAGCCCCTTCGTCCGTAAACTCAATGGCAACGACATTTTTGCCGCTGTTATCCTTCTGTTCCTTGGCATTTTTCAAGTCGTTACCGGTCATACGAGTCGTACCCGATTCATCTTTAAACTCCATAACGGCCGTCTTACCGATGGTTTCAATGGCCTTTTCCGGGTTCTTTTCACCGGGCAATTCGACAATAATCCGTCGCGACCCTTCTTTTTGTACAATCGGTTCAGTCAACCCCATTTCATTAATACGCCGTTCAACGATAGTCACAGCCCGATTTACGGAATCATCCGTAACAGGCGCATCCGGCGTGTCCTGGGCTTCCAGCACGATATGAGTCCCGCCTTGCAGATCCAAGCCTTGCTTAATCGACTCGGCAAGCGGACGAATGCAGGTAACGAAGACGCCGATAATAATAATGACGGCGCCGAAAAATTTAAGCATATTTTTTTGACGCAACAAAGCTCCCCCTCTCCGGTTTTTTACGATACATGAATAATTTCTTTTTCCGTCACAATACGGCACACGGTCTGATCATGAGCTTCCGTCGGAACGTGTTCCACTATTTGTGCGGCAAAGGCCACGGCCACTACCTGAGACGCCCGGGCATCGGCAATAAATCGGTCGTAAAACCCGGCTCCCCGTCCCAAGCGGCAGCCATTTTTATCAAAGGCAAGACCGGATATGATAAGTAGGTCCGGTACGTCGGCAGTACAGGTCGGAGCTCCCTCGAGTGCCGTACGAATGCCGTAGCGGTCAAAAACCGTCTGTCCTAAATCGTAAAGACGTACGCCTTCCATATTCCCCTTGTCCAGACATCTCGGTACGTAGACTTCCTTATCATCCGCCAACGCTTTTTCAATAAATGAGTCCAAGTCGACCTCACCGGGCATACTCAAAAAAGCCATAATACGCCGTGCCTTATGGTAATCAGGTAACTGTCCCAACGTTTTACAAATAACGGAGCTGCCTGCCGCCGTTTCAGCGACAGGCAGATTGTGTAAAAGTTCGTTCATTTGTTTCCGAAGACATTTCTTTTCTTCCGTAACGAGCAACCTTCTACTCTCCTTCTTTTTTGCCGAGAACCTGACTGATGGACTGCCGGGTAATTTTGACTTCCGTCTTTTCGGCAATACGCAACATAGCATAGTCTTCATGCAATTCAACAATCGTCCCGTAGATGCCGCCGATCGTAATAACCTTGGCACCCGTTTTCATGCTGTTAAGCATTTCCTGACGTCGTTTTTGCTGCTTTTTTTGCGGCCGCCATAACATGAAATAAAAAATGACTACCATCAAAATAATGGGGGCAAAAGACTGCATCTGTTCCATAAATTCCACGTATATCACCTCCGAAAATATTGTTTATTCGCAACGGACATTACGCATCTTTATATCGGTCGAAAAATTCCTTTCGGAATCGGCGAAATGTACCGTCAAAAATCGACTGCCTCATGCGACGCATGAAGTCAAGTAAAAAGTAAAGATTATGAATGCTTACCAAACGATAAGCCAGTAATTCTTCCGCCTTGAAGAGATGCCTGATATAGGCACGTGTATAATTACGACATGTATAGCAACCACAACCTTCTTCAATGGGCGAAAAGTCACGAGCATATTTGGCGTTACGCACATTGACACGCCCTTCTGCCGTCATAGCCATTCCGTTACGAGCCACACGAGTAGGAAAGACGCAGTCAAACATATCAACGCCGCGAGCTACGCCTTCGACGAGGCAATCGGGCGTACCGACTCCCATCAAATAACGAGCTTTATCTTGCGGTAAATACGGAGTCGTACCTTCTAATATATCATACATGATATCCTTCGATTCGCCAACACTGAGTCCGCCGATTCCGTAGCCGTCAAAATCCATGGCAACCAAATCTTCGCAGCTTTTTTTCCGTAAATCCTTATACATGCCTCCCTGTACAATACCGAACAAGCCCTGTGTAGGACTGTGATGATGATCAAGACATCGCTTGGCCCAACGGCTTGTTCGTTCAGTGGAAAGACGGGTGTATTCATAATCGGAGGGATAGGGAATGCATTCATCAAAGGCCATGGCAATATCCGAGTCTAGGGCCATTTGGATATCCATGGATACTTCAGGCGACAAAAATTTCTTTGATCCGTCTATATGGGAACGGAAGGTCACACCGTCTTCCGTAATCTTTCGCATCTTCCCGAGACTAAAGACCTGAAAACCGCCGCTATCGGTAAGAACCGCATTCTTCCAATTCATAAAGCGATGAATCCCGCCGGCCTCATGAACCAAATCTTCTCCGGGCCGTAAAAACAAGTGATAAGTATTGCTCAGAATGACTTGAGCTCCCATGTCATACAGTTCTTCAGGGGTCAGCGTCTTAACCGTGGCCTGCGTACCGACGGGCATAAACATAGGAGTCTGATAAGTTCCGTGCGGAGTACGTAACAAACCGGCTCTGGCCCCGTCACATTCAGCCTGTAATTCGAATTCTATAACCATGCGTACCTCCTAGTGTATAAACATGGCATCGCCGAAGCTGAAAAAGCGATACTTTTCACGAACTGCCGTTTCATAAGCTTTTAAAATATGTTCTCTGTCGGACAGGGCACTGATAAGCATAAGTAACGTCGATTCGGGCAAATGAAAGTTCGTCACGAGAGCATCGACAATCCGGAAAGTATATCCGGGATAAATGAAAATATTCGTCTTTCCCGCACCGGCTTTCAGTCGTCCCTTTTCGGCCGCACTTTCCAAGGTCCGTACCGAGGTCGTGCCGACGGCGACAATACGACGTCCTTCTTCCTTAGCCCGATTAACGGCTGCCGCCGCTTCGGGTGTAATACTGTAGTATTCACTATGCATCACATGGTCTTCAATATTTTCTTCTTCGACAGGACGGAAGGTGCCGAGTCCTACATGTAAGGTGACAAAGACCGTTTCTACTCCTTTGTCCCTGATTTTTTCCAACAGTTCATCCGTAAAGTGAAGCCCCGCCGTAGGAGCGGCAGCAGACCCTTTTTCTCGAGCATAAACAGTTTGGTAGTCGTCAGGATTTTCGGGTTTTTTATGAATATACGGCGGCAAAGGCATTTCGCCGATTTCTTCAATAATATGGTCGAAAACACCGTCATAAGTAAAGTGAATAACCCGCCCGCCGTAATCGGTACGATCTTCTACAACCCCCGTCAACCTTTCTCCGAAAGATAAGGTGGATCCGGGCAGGGCTTTCTTACCCGGTTTTACCAATACTTCCCAACGGTCCTCTCCTACAGGCGTCAGCAAGAGGACTTCTACCTTACCGCCCGTAGGCACACGCGTACCGTGCAGGCGTGCGGGAATGACCTTTGAATCGTTAAAAACCAGTACATCTCCCTGATGCAATTCGTCTGTCAATTGCCGAAATATCTTATTTTCCGTTTCACCTGTTTTCTTGTCATAAAGCATGAGACGTGCCGTATCTCTGGGTTCAGCCGGATGCTGTGCTATCAATTCCTGAGGCAATTCATAGGAAAAGTCGGACAGTTTCAAAATCAATCTACTCCTTAATATAACTTCGATAAACTTGTACCGCTGTAATAGTGGGCGAGTATTTTTCTGTAAAAAGTCGGATCCGAGCCGTGTTCTTTAGCCATTTGATAGGCCCCGTACTGGCTCATACCCAGACCGTGCCCCCAACCAAAGCCGTAAATGACGAGAGGTGTCTTTTCTTTCACTATAAAGACATTATTTCGCAAAACCTTGCCCGTATCCGGATCGGGCGGATTGCCGTTCCCCTGATAAAAATCGAAGAGCGTACTTTTTAATCCCAGTATCCCTTGAAAGGCATTTCCCGTAATTTTTGTCTGTCCCGCCGTTCCCGTAACGGTAAAAGACAAAACACGTCCCGATATACCGCGGTCGGCAGCACTCATAGGTCGTTTGGACAAAGGGGAGAGTAAGACAGACTTAATCTGTCCAACTCCCTTTCCCGCAGCCGCCAAATCGGCAGCCAAGCGTTCAGGTGTAATCGTGACGGACCACCGATATTCGGGCATCTTATCAGCTTTGTCCGATACGCCTCTCAAGTAAGGAATCTTATTGCCCCACACATTTTCACTGTGCTCCGTCCAGCCACCCGCATTGGCACTGAAAAAAGCATCAATCGGTTTGCCGCCGTATGTCAGAATTTCTCCGCGCGTTGCCTTAACGGCTCTCAGTACGGACGGCGCTTCAGCATTTACGCCGCCGTACGTCTGACTGTTCGTATCATCGGTCATATCGAAGCCTCGATTGCGAAAATACCCCTTATGGGAAACGGCATAGGTACGAGCCGCCACGGCCTGCGCTTTCAGGGCTTCATCGCTCCAAGACGGAGACATTTCCTTCCCCACTACACCGTACAGATATTTTTCAACAGGCACGACGTTAACTACCGTCAACCCCCACCTCTGAGGCGATTTAATTACTTCCAAGTCACCCCGATACGAATAACCGTTGCTGATTTTCAGAGCGCCTTTGGCATCTAAAGACCGCAGAAGAACGCGCTGTCCCAAGGCTGCCCCGTCAACAGTCAGCCCTTTATCACTATATGTAACGGTTACGTTCTTACCGGCAGCGTATTTTTTCCAAAGACTGCCGTTACGATAGACACCGACACCGAAAGGACCGGCTACGGACACGGATCCCTGCCCCTCCCGAATACCGATGCGCACTATATCGTTATCCGCAGCCCCGGCAGGAAAAGCGGTTAACCATATAAAAGCTGCCGTCATGACCGCAAGAACCGAACGTTTATATGAAATCATGTTTTTTCCTCCTGCATTCCGTGACAAGACTTAAAACAACTTGCCTTGCTCATCCGCCTGCGGTACCGCCAGGCCCAAGTGACGGTAAGCCGCAGCGGTAGCTACGCGTCCGCGCGGCGTTCTGTTTAGAAATCCCAATTGCATTAAAAAGGGTTCATACACGTCTTCTACCGCATCAACCGACTCACTGATCGCCGCCGCAATAGTATCAAGGCCGACGGGACCGCCGTCAAATTTTTCAATAATAGCCGTTAAGACTCGACGGTCCGTGCGATCCAAACCGCAAGCATCCACTTCCAACCGATTCAGAGCTTCGGATGCAATGTTTTTTGTTATGGCCGGCGCATCGGCTACTTGAGCAAAATCGCGAACGCGCTTTAGCAGCCTGTTGGCAATACGCGGTGTCCCGCGCGAACGGCCGGCTATTTCCAAGGCCCCATCACGTTCAATACGCATATCGAGAATGTCGGCGGTCCGCTCAATAATAAGAACCAACTCTTCAGGCTTATAGAATTCCAGACGACTGATAACCCCGAATCGATCGCGCAAAGGCGAGGCCAATCTGCCGACTTGCGTTGTCGCCCCTATTAAAGTAAAAGGCGGTAAATCAATACGCACGGAGCGAGCACTGGGTCCCTTGCCGATAACGATATCCAGAGCATAGTCTTCCATGGCTGCATATAAAACTTCTTCTACACTGTGCGAAAGACGGTGAATTTCATCGATAAACAAAACATCCCGTTCCTGTAAATTCGTCAATAATGCCGCCAAATCTCCGGCTCGCTCAATAGCCGGTCCCGACGTAATGCGAAAACCGACGCCCGCTTCGTTAGCAATAATCCCTGCCAACGTCGTTTTACCCAGGCCGGGCGGTCCGTACAAAAGAACATGGTCCAAGGCTTCCTTGCGCATTTTTGCCGCTGCGATGAAGACTTCCAGATTTCTCTTGGCCTTTTCCTGGCCTATATATTCTTTTAAATAATGGGGTCGCAGGCTGTACTGCCATGAGTCGCCGGGTAAATCACCCATTTCAACAATACGCGTTTCTTCCATAATTTATCTCCCTGTTCCCAAGGCACGCAAACACGCTTTTAATAACGATTCTACCGAATCATGCTCCTTTGCTTCCCGAGCTATGATCGGCTCAATTTCCCGTTCCGAATATCCAAGACCGGCAAGGGCTGCCGTTACTTCCGCTCCTATTCCCTCTATAGGCGAAGGTTCGGGCGTTTTTTCACTTTCACCGCTACTTACGGGTGTGCCCACCTTATCTTGCAATTCCAAGACAATACGTTCCGCCGTTTTCTTGCCGATACCCGGCATTTTCGTCAACAAACCGATGTCCTTATTGGCCACGGCGGCTCTGAATGAATCCGTCCCGGTAGCACTCAAAATGCCGTTGGCTACCTTAGGTCCCACGCCGTTAACGCCGATGAGAAGCATAAAAAGATCGTATTCATCTTGCGTCAGAAAACCGTATAAGACAATGGCATCTTCCCGCACATTCATGTATGTATACAAGAGACTCTCTTCGCCAACGTTCAAGTGTGCAAGAGTAGAAACCGGTGCATATACGCGATAACCTACTCCGTGCACGTCAATAAAAACGGATGAAGCGAATATACACTCAACCGTACCCTTAACATATCCGATCATAGCTGTACCTTTCTATTCAAACGTTGCGAATGACTGGAATAGACGGCGTATATAGCCATTGCCAAGCCGTCAGCCGCATCGTCGGGCTTAATCTTTTCCCGAATGCCGAGAAGGCGCATGGTCATATCGATAACCTGCTCTTTCGTTGCTCTGCCGTATCCCGTAACTCCCTGTTTTACTTGTAACGGGTTGAACTCAAGAAGAGGAATTCCCGCTTGTTTCGCCGTCAGCAAAATAATGCCTCGTGCCTGTCCGACCGTAATAGCCGTCGTCACGTTACGGTTAAAAAAGAGCTGCTCAACACCGATTATATCAGGCTTATATTTCTCATATAACTCATGTAAGCCTTCATATATTGTCACAAGGCGATCCGCATCGCTTCTGTCCGGCGTAGTCTGAATGGTCCCGTATGTAACCGGCCGTAACCGACTGCCGTCAGAGTCGACGACGCCGAAACCGCAAATAGCCGTACCCGGATCAATACCCATGGCTCTCATACAAAAATCCTCCTCTACATAACTTATTTATTATACCACAGAAGAACAAGGAGTGCCTATGAAATACCCCCATAAAGTCTTGTATTAACGGACCTTATGAGAGTATAAAAAGGTCTGTATATTATGAATATTCATTCGTTTTTTATAATTGAGTAAAGAGCTCTAAAATTCATTGTAACAGGAGGCTTTTACTATGAAAGAACGTCAGATATTTATCATTGAAGGAGATGCCAAAACGGCAGCCTACATACGGCAGGAATTAGCTACGGAGCACTATGACTGCACGACCGATACATTGGGACTTTCAGCCTTAAACAAACTGGCGGGAAACCGGTTTGATTTAATCGTTCTGGACATTCGGCTTCTCGATATTAGCGGTCTGCTCTTGTGTAAGGAAATTCGTAAAATTTCTGCCGTTCCCGTCTTGATTATATCCGATTGTGACGACATTACGACTAAAGTAAAGGCCTTCGAATACGGAGCAAATGATTATTTGACCAAGCCCTTTAATTGCCGTGAACTGTCCGCCCGCATTCATGCCCTTCTACATTCGGGAAAAGCCGTGTGCAACAATTTTCGGCGCACTTTAACTTTGAAAGATTTGCTCGTCGATTTAGATGCACACGAAGTATACATAAAAGAACGGCGCATCAGTCTGACGAAAAAAGAGTTCTCACTCTTAACCTTTTTAATTCATAATAAAAATATCGTTCTTTCCCGTCACAGCATTTTAGAACACGTCTGGGGATATGACTTCTTCGGAACGACAAATGTAGTCGATGTATACATACGCTACTTGCGTTCCAAACTTTGCACAGACCGTCACGAATCTTACATTACAACGGTTCGTGGCGTCGGTTATATCGTTCGCGAGTAACATTTCGGTTCAGCGCCTTCAAAAAAATAATGTTGAAGATCTCATCAACAGACGGACCTTCAACATTATGGTAAACACCGTTTATCTGTATAAATCGTTCTGATATTTTGTAATAGCTTCGGACACGGACCGATCCAGTAACGGAGAATAGAAGTCGACCTTGGGACGATGTTTCCTGTTCGCCGCCGTAACGGGTCTTCGTTCAGTCGAGGTCTCCGCAACCGGTTTCTTACTCGTACCGGCCGTAACCGCATCTTCATTGCGGATAATACCTGTGCCGATTTCTTTTTCCAATAAATTTAACAACTCCTGCGACAGCGGATGCTTTGTCATGACGATGATTTGTTCATTTTCATAGTCGGGTAATACGCCGGAAAACTCATCGGTACCGACTGTGGCCACAATCAAAGCCGCCGCCTTACGCATAAGGTAAGCGTAGTCACTTCTGGACATAGATACTTTTTTGATCTCTACCTTCGGCCCGTCAGCCAAATCATGTTTAAGACGACGTTCCAACGACATAGACGGCCGGCCCGTCAGTCCGACAACAAAGGTATCGCCTTGGCGATACAAGACTCCGTCTTCATAAAAAGTAAGCATCGATCCGTATTCATCATTCAAGGTCTTCATAACCTTTTGCTGAGCCGCTACATAGTCCGTATACATACCGCCCGGACCGATTAGCGCATATACACTGCGGACCGCTTCCAAGCGACTCACCGTATCGCTACCCGCCGTTTGTTCCGGCACGGCCTGTTGCAAGGTATCCTGACGCATATAAGTGATATACGCCTTAATAACAGCTTCGTATTCCGTGCGTGTCAAAGCCGCCTCTGCACTTCCTTTTTGCATAATCTTGTTCTGAGCCAAGACGGCTAAGGCGTCTTCTTCCGTCTTCATTTCTGTCGGATGCAATGACGGCGTCAAACGATAGAGCATATCTGCGAACTCTTGCCGACTTACGGGCTGCAAGGGATGAAATTCCGTTCCCTGTGCAAACGTAAGACCCTGTATGTCGTATACATAATCAACAGCTGCCTTATCCGTTTTGTCGGATATATCCGTATACGGTGAAACGGCTACTGCCGTCACAACCGAAGTTAAGAAGAAGACTCCGCACAATGCGGCCAACCGTTTAGAGTTTATCATTTCGTTCCTCCGCCTGCCCCCGTTTATACGATGCGTGTACGCACTTTTGCACCGAAGGCTTTTTCAAGAGCTTTTTTTGTTTCCTTAGACACGCTGGGCACCTTCAACACTACCTGTTCGTTCAAATAATCGACAGCGGCGGTACCTTCAGCCTTTTCTGTCTTTTCATACAGCTTCAAAGCGTCTTCCTGAATTTTCTTATATTCATTAAAGCTGTATTTATTATTGACTACAACGACACTACTTTCCGCAATGCGGCTGTCAGCTTTAAAGGAGTCTTCCAATTTATTGCGATTAGCCGCTGTCTTTGCCGTCACATACAAGGTGTTTCCGTTCCAATACAAGTTACCGTCATCGGCAAACTTTTTAACGGACCCGTACACTTTGGTAATATCGGACAAGACAACCTTCTGTAATTCGGCTCCCTGATTCTTGGATACTACCGGTTCCGCCTGAAGGCGATACAATACATTTACCGCTTCACCGCGAGTAATGTTCTTATTCGGTAAAAACAGACCGTCCGATCCTTTCATGACCCCCAGTGCATTCAACATATCGACAGCTTTCTTTGCCCACGGAGCAATGTCTTTAGCATCTTTATATTCCACAGCCGAAGTTTCTGCCGGTGCCCCCTTATAGTTCAAGTAGTTATAGGCAATAACGGCAAATTCCTGACGGGTTACATCTTTTTCAGGCTTAAAGGAGTCGTCCCCGTACCCCTTCATAATCTGCTTATCTACCATAGAAGCAACCGCTTTTTCGGACCAGCGTCCCTTAACATCTTTAAAATCAACGGTGGCCGTCGTTTCGCCGCCGATCATCTTGTCTATAATCGAGGCTACCCCTTCACGGGTAATGTCGTCATTAGGGTGAAATTTTCCGTCGATACCACTGATATACTGGCGACTGTAAAACGACTCGACAGCCGTTTT
The DNA here is from genome assembly GCF_000165735.1 of Megasphaera micronuciformis F0359. Lineage (GTDB taxonomy): Bacteria > Bacillota > Negativicutes > Veillonellales > Megasphaeraceae > Megasphaera > Megasphaera micronuciformis. Next base: position 4,644 of record NZ_GL538175.1, on the reverse strand, counting down.
ACCCCAATAGTCATTAATATCCGTTAATCCTTTGGATGTCGTCGTTTCAGCTGCAAAAGCAGCTCCGCTTAAGGTAACTGCACACAAGGCTGCTACCGCTATATTTCGATAATTCATATTCAACGCTCCCATCTGTAATAAGAAAAACGTAGTTATCTTATTTATTTTAGCATAGGCAGACTGTAAGAACAACGACAGGCTCTAATATATACGGAAATTATGCTGTATTTCTTCCTCCGTTTCTCCCTTATCCAAGGATAGCTGCAAGAGGATTTTCGCCTGTTGCGGCATGAGTGAGTCACCGCAAATAAAGCCTTGCCCGCCTCCTTCGGAAACAATGCCGCCGAGAACTCTCGATGTGCGCACGATTTTCACACCTGTAGATGCCGCTTCTTTTAATACGCTTTCAATGTAGTTCGGATTCTTACCGTGTCCCAAACCGACCAAAATAATTCCCGACAAATCTTGTATAAGAGCTCTGACCGTTTTTTCCGTCATCCCTACGTGACAATAAATAATCGCTACGTGAGGCAAGGTCTCAGCAGGAATATCAAACTTAGATTGGAATGTATGGCAGCGTAAAGGAGCCTGATAAAAATAAGGTATGCCGTTTTGCACAAAGCCGACGACACCCATCTGTCTTCCGTGAAAAGCCTGAACATGAGTCGTATCCGTCTTATATCCGAAACGTGCGCTGCAAATCGTACCGTTCATGACAATGAGTACCCCGTACTGACCGGCTCCAGGTGTAGCCGCTACCTGCACGGCTTCCCACAGGTTTAACGGTCCGTCGGCACTGAGTGCCGTGGCGGGGCGCATGGCCCCCGTTATAATAACGGGCTTATGCGTATGAACCGTAAGATTTAAAAAGTAGGCAGTTTCTTCCAGCGTGTCCGTACCGTGTGTGATGACGATACCGTCTACATCATCACGTGCTGCAATACCTTCAACGGTTTTAGCCAGTTTTACCCATAGAGCTTCTGTCATATCGGAACTATCCAGATTGCACAGCTGCTCGCCATGCACTCGTGCTACTTTATCCAATTCGGGAACGGCAGACAACAGTTCGTTTATATGCACGGCCCCTGCCGTATAGCCTGTCAGATTCGATGCCGAATCGGCACGGCCGGCTATGGTGCCGCCGCAAGCGATAATATACACATTTTTCATATTCATACTCCTTTCCGCACTTACGATAAAGTATACAAAAGGGACGTTCTCTTGTCCATAATACCCGGCATTGACTTAACCGACTTTGTATAGTAAAATTTACAGATGTAATTCTATATTATTTTATTCTAATGAGGTGATGTAACTAATGGCAACGAGGAGAGAAGCACGTTTTAAACAGTGCCGCCGTTTCGGTGTAAACGTTTACGGCCATCCTAAGGCATTAAAACGTGTGAAGAAAGATCAAAGACAGAAAAAAATGTCTGAATACGGCACACAATTATTGGAAAAACAGAAGTTACGAGCATACTACAACTTGCTCGAACGTCAGTTTGTCCGCTATTACGATAAAGCGAAGAAGCAGGAAGGCGTTACGGGCGAAAATATGCTCAAATTGCTGGAATGCCGTTTGGATAACCTTGTATATCGCATAGGCTTCGCAAACTCCATCCGTCAGGCTCGCCAGATGGTAAACCACGGACACATTCTTGTCGACGGTAAACGTGTTGACATTCCTTCGGCTCAGGTCAAGGTGGGCAGCACGATTACATTAAAAGAAGGTTCGCGTAACAACGAAATGTATAAGAAGTCCTTCCAGGAAGTTAAGACCTTTGATCTTCCGTACATTGAAAAGAACTTCGACGCTTTCGAAGGCACATTGACTCGCATGCCCGAACGCAGTGAATTACCTTTAGAAATCAACGAAACACTTATCGTCGAATTGTACTCGAAATAAGCGACGGTATACACGAAAAGCAGGAAATCTTACGATTTCCTGCTTTTTTTATATCTACCCGGTAACAGTAAAATAAATAACACCGTTACGCCACGAAACCTTAATATCCCCTTTCATGGCCTCTACAAATTCCGCCGCCATGGCCAGGCCGATCCCGAACCCGGACTTACTGCTGTTATGTGACTCGTCGCCACGATAAAAACGCTCAAAGAATCGACTATAGTCTTGACCCTTACCTTCTTTATAATCATTGGCTACAGTAAGCGTAAACTTATTACGTCTTCTGCGCTTTCCTTTCAGGCTGACAAGCACCGTTCCGCCGTCATCACAATACTTGACGGCATTGTCGACAAGTATATTGGTCAATTCATGAAAAGCGTGTCTATCTGTCACCAACTTCACATGTTCTTCAATATCGGCCCGCACAGTCTTTCCTTGTTCTTTGGCTACCGTTTTAAACGACTCCGCAACGGCACCTACCGTTTCCGTTAAATCAATCTCACTTTTTCTGGACTCGTCTCGACCGTATTCTTCAATGCGCGACATGGTTACCAGTGCATTAATCAGCTCGGTCTGGCGCCTGACTTGCTTCAAAATACTGTCTGTCCACTGACTCTTCCCGTTAATCAACTCAATAGCTTCCGCATTGGCCGAAATAATGGCGATAGGCGTCTTCAACTCGTGACCCGCATTGGTAATAAAGCGCTTTTGATTCTCCATATTGGCTTCAAAAGGTTGAATAATCCACTTGGATAAGACCGCTATTAACACGGCATAAGCAATGATACATGCCAAACCCAAAACGCATGAATAGCGCCACAAGGAATGAAGAGCCGCAAATTCGCGAGTACAATCCATAATAACGATGAAATGATTATCTTCGCCGTCAACAGTGATTAAGTATGCATACACGGCCCCGCTCTTTTCAAAAACACCTTCATCCTGTCCCGTTGAAACGGAAGTTTGAGCATACTGGACGGCTTCTTCCTTTGTAAAAGACGCCGTATTCTTCATATTTATATCTTTGACATTCCCGTCTTTATCGGCCAAAACGGTTAAGTAACGAGTCTGATAAGAAAATTCATCCCTATTATTCTCCCTTTCATTCCCGCCGAACCAACCGCTTTCAGTCGGCGCCGCCTTCTTGGGTAACATACCGCCGTGAGCCGTAATATACTGTAAATCACTATTTATATCGCTCATAGTGCGCTTATAATTGGTAGCGTTTACTGTTACCAGAACAATACAGACAAGCAGTACGACGGCAGCCGAAGCAATAAGAATAAAATTACGCCGTAAGCGACGAATCATGTTCATAAGTTACTCCTTCACAGTCAAACGAAAAGTTCCGCCTTCCTCGCCCGTAATCTCTACCTGAGCTTGTACGGAATCAAGCTTTTGCCTTAGATACGATATATATACCCAGACAATACTCGTCGTTTCTTCCTCGGCATCGTTCCATACATGCGTAAATACGGTCTCCGTCGTAAGTTCTTTTTCCGGGTTTAAAAGGAAGTAACGCAATAACTTTCCTTCTTTTGACGATAAACGAATGGTATTCTCCCCCTTCACTTCTTGAGTTTCCGTATTAAACTCCAAGTTTGCGAAGGTCAGTAGATGGGGTGTAAAAGTCTCCCCGTTACGCCTCGTAACAGAACGAATACGAGCCAATAATTCTTTTACGGCAAAAGGCTTGGTTAAATAATCATCTGCCCCCGCGTCAAGTCCCGTAATGCGGTCATCCACCTCAGACTTGGCGGTTAACATAATCACCGGCGTTACATCTCCTTTTTCTCTGATTTCCGAAAGAGCCGTAATTCCGTCTTTTCCGGGCATCATAATATCAAATACCATACAATCGTAACTGTTTCTTTCCGCTGCCTCAACAGCCTGTACGCCGTCGGATACGATATCCGTCTCATAACCCGACGCATTTAAAATAGTGGCTACGGCTGTAGATAATTCCTTTTCATCTTCAGCTAATAATAATCTCATATGTACTCCCTATTCATGTCTGATTAAGTTTCGAATCGTCTGCATCGTCAAATCACATGAAGCCAATTCATCGGCACACCGCTTTAATTCACGGCTGATCATTTCCGGATCTGATATTTGTTTCTTATATTTCAATTGATGCTCCAAACTGGCCCATGAATCCATGGCAATCGTGCGTAGCTGTATTTCCGCATAATAGGTGCCGGAAATATAGGCACCGTCACCTTGATCAGGCAAGGTAATCTCCAGGATAAGGTGATAGCTCCGGTACCCGTTAGGCTTTACGTCTTTGATATAATCCTTTTCTTCCTTAATTCGACAAAAAGGTATTCGCCATAAAGCACGAACCGTCTCATACACATCGTCAACAAAACGGCAGACAACCCGAATGCCGATAGCATCGTGTATTGACTGTAAAACCGCCTGAGGCGACGGTTCTATGCCCTTACGCTCACACTTTTCACGCATACTGTCTTCAGACTTAATACGCGTAATCAGATGTTCAAAGGCAGCCTCTCCCGTTTCTTCTCTCGTCGTATCGGCATATAATTCAATCTGCTTAATCAAATAATCTTGTATATATTTCAGCGTAGGATAATACTCCCCGTATATAGACAATGAACTTCCCCCCTGATGAATGCGATCAGCCAAGAAAATCGTGGCTACTCCTCACTACTAATTATTATACCATAGCCTAACGATACTTTTTCATACATACAAAGAGGGCGTACGCAATAGCGTAC